>CAZUMM010000011.1:0-132888 GCA_964621795.1 uncultured Flavipsychrobacter sp. | reverse complement strand
ACGGGGAACACGCGCTGCAAAATTTTCAGAGGGGTTTAACCGCAGTTTTGCAAGCGGTTAACGACTGATTAAGATTTGCCAATGCAGGAAAAAAGCCTGCAAATACAGTATTTGCAGGCTTTTCAAGCTATTTACATATTAGCATGTGTATTATTAACCGTTTGGAGTGGTTTGTTCTTTTACACGGTTTTTGTCATTATCTGTACCGGGATAAGCGTACCGGTGCAAGGTTTCGTAAATAAGCATACGGATGTTTTGATTGATAAGGTTCAGGTTGCTCCCGGTTGCAAGCGGTACCGGCAGGTAATAGCTGATATCGAGTTGAAAAACGTTTTCCGGAAAAGTTGTTATGAAGACTTCTACCGGCTGCGATACATGCGCTGCCGCAGATACAGATGCAGTCATATCCTGTACCATTGCCTGCAAAGCATCGGGGCTGATGCCGTATGGAATGTTTACGGTCGTTTTTACCCTGCGTACACTGCGTAAGCTGAGGTTTTCGAGCGGCTCCATTACCAGTTTTTTATTAGGCACCATATAGGCCGACCCTTCCGGGCTGCGCAGCCGGGTACTGCGAAAGCCGATACGCTCTACAATCCCTTCCGTTACGCCGGTTTTAATATGATCGCCGGTCTGAAAAGGTTTATCCGATAATATGGTGAATGCGGCAAACAGGTTTTCAACACTTTCCTTTGCTGCCAGGGCAATCGCCACACCGCCTATGCCAAGGCCCGTTATCAGGGCGGGAACATTTACCTGGAAAACGGCCCCCAGCATCCAGAATAGCCCTATAGACCATAAAACCAGCTTGGCCACATCTTTCAGCAGTGGCAGCAGTTGCTGTCGTTCTTTATTTTGTTCTTCTATGGCTTTATCCTGCTGTATGCGGTATATGAAGTCTGCAATGCGGGAAAGCAGCAGGGTAATAAATATGATGGCGAAGAACAGGAATAGAAGGTCTGCTATATCGCCGAAACGTATGGAAAGGATATGGTTACGGTCTTTGTACTTTTCCAGTACATATTTGCTCAGCAGTATATTGAGCTGGCTGATGGCGATGTAAAACAGCACCGTTTGCAGTAACAGCTCCAGCGGCTTGCGCAAAAGCGATGAAAACAAAGTGCCGTGCTTTTTCTCCGTAAACCTGTTGGCAACTATGGAAAATAGTTTTGCCAATAACAGTGCCAGCGGTTTTTTTAGCAGTAATGTGGCCAGTATGATGCCGATACACCAAAGCAGGTTGGCAAGCCTTTCGTTGCCCACCGGGAGCTCTGCTTTACTCCAGTCGAATTGCAGTAATACCGCCACTACCATACCGCTAACAGTTATACAGATACGTTAAAATCGCGCAATGCGTCGTTCAGGCTTGTTTTCAGGTCGGTAGATGCTTTGCGCTGCCCTATAATAAGCGCGCAGCTTACCTGGTATTCGCCCGCAGGAAATTTTTTGGTGTAGCTGCCCGGTATCACTACGCTGCGCGCCGGTACGCGGCCTTTATATTCTACGGGTTCGCTGCCGCTTACGTCTATTATTTTGGTTGACTGGGTAAGCACTACATTGGCCCCCAATACAGCTTCTTTTTCTACAATCACCCCTTCTACCACTATGCAGCGCGAACCGATGAAGCACCCGTCTTCAATAATAACCGGGGATGCCTGCAGGGGTTCCAGTACGCCGCCTACGCCTACGCCGCCGCTCAGGTGCACGCCTTTGCCTATTTGTGCGCAGCTGCCTACGGTAGCCCATGTATCCACCATTGTGCCCTCGTCAACAAAAGCGCCGATGTTTACATAGGAGGGCATCAGCACTACGTTAGGCGCTATATATGCCCCGTAGCGGGCTACGGCATGGGGCACCGCACGTACGCCCAGGCCTGCGTAATCCTTTTTCAGCAGCATTTTATCATAAAATTCAAATGGCGCTACAGACCATGTTTGCATAGGCTGGATGCCGAAGTACAGGAGTATGGCTTGTTTTACCCACTGGTTGACCACCCAGCCGCTGTCTGTGGGCGATGATACCCGCAGGCGGCCTTTGTCCACCTCTTCTATTACAGAGCGTATTGCGTCCTGGTATTCCTGCTGTTTCAGCAGGTCGCGGTTTTGATACGCCTCTTCAATCATCTGTTGCCATTGTGCTTGCATAAGTATTACTTTTTAAGTCGTGCCGCGAAAATAAGAAAGCTATCACCAAGGGCGAAAAGAATAGAACATATTGCAATGAAAATTTTTTGAAAAAGGATTTGGCAAAATGAAAACGGCGCGTATCTTTGCACTCCATTTCGGAACAATGGAAGCATAGCTCAGCTGGTTCAGAGCATCTGCCTTACAAGCAGAGGGTCCGCGGTTCGAATCCGTGTGCTTCCACAGAAAAATCAAGGGTTTCAGACAATCAGGTTTGAAACCCTTTTTTTATTTACACTTAATTAGCAACTGGATACTACTAGTATTTGCGAAAGCACTCTGAAAAGTTGGTGTATAAGAACTATATGAAGTATTACGTTGACCTAGATTATAGCGCATATTTAAGCGTCAGAGTTTCTAAACTTTGAAGACTTATTGGTGCTCGCAAAATCTAACCTTAAATTGTAAATTGTGACTATGGAAAAGAAAACGAATAAGTGCGATATCAGAGCAGAAGTAAAACTAAGAAATGGGTATCCCAATTGGTGGTGTTTTACACATCATTCGCCTGCTCGTGGTGATGGTGGGAAAAAACTAGATACATGTGCGAAGGCAAATGAAAAGCCTATTGAAGATTCTGAAAGACTTTATATTGATTTGGATGATTATCCTGGAGGTGTTGGGATTTGGGGAGCGTTGGAAGCAGTATTGGATACAAAACGCGACATACCAGAGGCGGGTGTTCATGTACATCTTCGCAAAAACGAAAATGAACCCAAAATTGTCGATAATTCTTTCAAAGAGGTCTACATAAAAAATATTTCACTAAGCCTGCATGAGGGAGATACTTGGGTAAAAATCAACGACGAAATTGCTTGCGCTTATACAGCTTCTGTTGTCTTTGAAAAAAAGCTTAAAATTATTAATTGTAAACATTGCAATGCTCCACATATCGATGCCGAATGGTTTTCTGTGCATGCTCATAAAAAGCATATGTGTACTTATTGTGGGCGTGATTTTATTGATTCTGAACATGGGATCTCAAACCCGATTTTTTATGTTCAACAGTTATTTCATGAAAAACTTAAGCATCGAAAAATTGTAGACGTAACACGCGTTTTAGATATCAAATCATGTGATTACCGTGGTGGAATTCAAATATGGGGTTCAAATCCGGCAATTATTTGGACAGCTACGAAATCAGAGGAAGCTGGAATTCATGTGCATCTTTTTCAAACAAACACAGATGCCCCAGTTGTTGATGATACTTATGGGAAAGTCATTATAGATGGTGTAGAGCTTAACCCGCAGATGATTAGATATTACATGGTTCAACGGTCAATGCCATACTTAGCAAAGTACGTTATATCCCTTAATTGCCCAAAATGTGGGGGTGAGCACTTTGATCAAGGCGATGATGCTATTAACCCTCATAAGAACCATGTCTGTGAACATTGCAATCATCATTTCAATGATGGCACTAGGTTTAAAGGTGTCGTCAGCAATCCTGTCGTTAAAACACTTGCATTGATAGAGCAGAGAATGAAAAATTAGCAATATGAGTGAACCAAAAAAACATGACATGGGCAAAACTGATATGAATTACATACCTTCTCTAGCGATGGAAGAAGTAGCCCAGGTAATGTCATTCGGAGCAAAAAAATATGGGGACTACAATTGGGCTGAAGGCACGGGGATACAATGGAGTCGATATTTTAATGCCTGTTTGAGGCATTTATGGGAATACTGGCGCGGAAAAGATTTTGACGACGAGACAGGCAAGTCTCATCTTGCACATGCAGGTGCTTGCATTTTAATTTTGCTGGAATATGCCCTATTGAAGAAGGGGTTGGATGATCGACCCGGCTATTATTCTAGAAGTAATAATCAGGAACAAAAGTAAGCTTTGGTCATTTGCTTTGGCAAGAAGCCACCTTTATTGATCATAGCACAGTAGGCAAGAATTGAATCATCACATGAAATCAAATTGTAGCCCACACATTCTTTTAACATGTAAAGCGACCCAACAACACATTCTTTGCCAAGTTCTCCAGTGGAACAAAGTCGAGCTTTACGGTCATCAGTACATATAATATATCCCTGCGTTTTACAGAGGAGTATGCACTCTGTTTCCCCCAAACCAAGTTGATATTTTTGCTTTAATAAATTAAACGCTGAATAACTTGCTTTAGATTCTAAGATCGTTATTAGGCCTTCGTCGATACAAGCCTGTACAATTAACTTTTGAAAATCGTTCAATAATTCTTGTTCAAATAGCATATCTCCGATGAAAAAACGATGATTAGGAAGCTGTAGAACTTTGTCTAGACAATTTCCATTTATTAGGTTCATAATAGAGCACGCATCGAGAACTATATCCATTCGGTTTCAGAATTATAGTTAACAATGTCGACCACAGAGATGCCTAATAATTCTGACGCTTTTTCCAAAGAAATTTCTCCCCTTTTTATTAGCTTAATAGCTGCAATTAATAGATTAGAGGAAACTTTAGGAATATTGATTTTTATTCGAGGTGGAAGTTCTAATTGCCTAGCACGAACTTCAGGGTTTTTATGCTCTTTCACCAATGCTTCGTATAATGAAGCGGCAGAACCTATCGGAAGGAGACCAAGATTTTCGCACCTAAGTGCTGCAACTTCAAAGCTAACTCCATACAAATGACTTAAAACTAACAGTTCTACATCTCCAATATAATCAACTTGAACGCTTAAGACATCTCTAATCACTCTTAAAGTAGAACCGACGCCACCAACAGGCATCAGCAACTCAGAAGCAAAAGCGTGTGCAAATGCTTCCTCTGAGCCCTGTCGTTTTGTATTAGGATTAAACGATTGTTCATCTACAGCTAAAAAAGATTGTTCTTGGTGATGAGTAAGGATGTGACCAAGTTCATGAGCCAAAGTAAAAAACATTCTCGGTTCAAACCTTGGGGAAAGAATTATAAAAGGTACTCCATTGATTATTGCTGATGCCCCTTCAGCTTTCGGGCCAAGTTCTTGAACAATAATTACACAGTTAAGTTCTTTGGAAACAATTTCAGCAAGATCGGGAATAGCGCTAACAACATCCCCTTGAAAATATTGTTGTCTAAACTGCTCTGCTAGTATCCTTGCACCTTCAGCAGTTTGAGGGATGTCTCCTGAGATGTTGCTATTTAATAGGGGTATCGGATAGGCTTCCAATATATTGAGCGCATTGCCAATAATATAAGAAAGCCTTTCTGAAACTCCCTTTTGTTTTTCATTGAGTGCTTTGCGGTATAATACGCTCAAGCTAGGAATTTCTACATTGTCACTTATCAGCAGATCTGGGGATACTCGTAATGCACGTGCAATTTTTCGCAATTCAGACATGCTTGGGTCAGTTTGTTGTTGAAGGATGTTTATTACCTTTTCAAGTGGTAACCCAGATCTGTCTGATATTTCATTTGCGGTAAACCCAAATGATTTTATTTTCCTTACGAGCTCTTGCATTTTATTTTTTCTGCTTAATTTTTTTCATCCACTCTAATATATATCCAACTTGGCCTTCATCGATTTTTTTTCCGAAGCGGCCAAGTATATCGAACACCCGTTCTTCATTTTTGCCAAATATATCATTAAGAACTTGCAAGGTCTCTTCTTTCGCTCGCTGCATTTCAGCATCTTTGTCAAAATATATAGGGTCCTTACCAACGATATAATTTTTAGTCCTTCGTTCCCAATTTGAATGGTAATCACCCTCTATGTGTTTACCCTCACCATCGACAATAATATTGCCACGTTGTTTGCCATGATCAAATGTTAAGCGATTTTGTGGATAAAGAGCATGAGCAGTTAATGCATCAATCTTTTTATCCACTGCAAACGCACCAACAATATGCTGACGAACAGACAATACTTTTCCACTAATAGCAAAAATATAATCACCTTGCTCAACTTTCCTTCGTATATCAGGACGGCATGCTCCCATGGTTGGAATGCCTTTAAAGATAGGATCGGTCATTTCCCATCCTATGCCTGGATCAGCACCACCGTACATCGTATAAATGTATCCTTTCATTACAGATGTGATTTTTTGTAAATTTACATCTTTTTTCAATAAGTAGTCAATTGTGCAGAAAATATGCGCAATTGTACAGTTGGTGCTACTGCTACTGGGTAATTTCGTTATTTATTGCTACCTAAGTATGCGCAAATGTACAAAGGTGTTTTGTGTATTTATTTTATATATAATTCTATCAAATTAATGACTTGAATGTTTGTCTATATGCAAACCAACGTATGTATATGAACAAACATTCCCCTTATAGGATCATGTTTCAATTTTTCTATATGTTCATTATCCAGCCCGTGAGACGAAAATTAGTTGGTTAATATTGATCTTCTAAATATGGAGCCGAATAAATGTTATAACCGGCTCAGGATGTATAACTGGTAACAATCGGATGGCCCGAAAGCAGGGCGTACCCATTATTTGCTCAACCATGTAGTTAGATAAAGGTTCAGGCACAGTGCAATAAGATTATCTACCCCTCACAAAACATCATTCCTTTTGTTGGTACGCTAATTATAGCGTGATATATGTGCCGGAAAAAACAGCTATACCGCCGTTATGGGAGTATAACCCGTCTGCATGGGGACAGAGAATACCGTTAATCATAATTGGTTGTCTCGGTTTCTGTATTGCTATGTACCTCAGCTTATTCCAGTTAGGTGTTATCTCCGGTGTCTGGGACCCGTTCTTTCACAACGGTACGGAAAAAGTACTGACCTCCTCTGTTTCAAAAGTTTTGCCTGTACCCGATGCTTTGCTGGGGGCCTTTGGTTATTTAATAGACGTGGTGACCGGGTTGATAGGAGGCACCAAACGCTGGAAAGAAGCCCCCTGGGTAGTGGTAATTTTTGGACTTGCCGTAGGCCCTTTAGGGTTGGTAAGTATATTCCTGGTCATTGCCCAGCCGGTAATAGTAGGTGCATGGTGTACCCTGTGCCTGTGCTCGGCAGTAATATCGGTCATCATGATTAGTCCTGCCATGGACGAATTTTTGGCCAGCTTGCAATACCTGCAAAGGGTACGGTATAGAAAAGAGTCTGTTTGGAAAGCATTTTGGGGAATAAAAAACAAGTAATATGTGGGCTGCAATCATTAATACGCTTATAGGACTTTGGCTAACCTTCACCCCGGCTGTTTTTCAGTTGGCCGGTAGCCGGGCATACACCAACTATATCATAGGGCCGCTCATCATCACCTTTGCCGTTATTGCCATGTGGGAAATCAATTATAGCATAATCAAGATAAACATTTTTATAGCATTGGTCTTAATTGTAATGACCGTTGTAACAGGTGAGCAGTCAACCGCCTTATACTCTGATATCATATCTGCGGTATTGATTATCCCCGCATCGCTAATGAAGAGAAAGATAAAAGGCAGCTATGGAGGGGGCTGGAAGTCCTTACTGCAAAAAACACCGGCGCATATCACTTACCCCGATGCCTGATAAATATCAGGATGAGCCGATACCTAGTTTTTGGGCGAAGGGTTTTATGGTGAGGCCCTGTACGATAATAGAAAATACAGCAATAATATAGGTGACAGACAGGAATTCGGCCCTGTGATTAGCGGCCGGTAAAGACAGGGCCAGTGCAATGGAAACAGCGCCTCTCAATGCTGCCCAGGTAAAAAGTAAATGTGCGTACTTATCAAACTGCTTTTTAAAAACCGTGATAATGGGTAAAAGCGACAGGTAGCGCCCCGCAAGTAAAGACAGGATGGAGATAAAGCTGATAATGAGGATTGTCTTATTTAAAGGGATAATAAAGAGCTCAATGCCTATTATCATAAACAGTACCACATTGATGAAATCTTCAACAAGGTTCCAGAATGTAATAACATCATCCTTGCTGATATGCGAAGCGCTTTTCTCGCCCCTTGTGCTGCAAAACATACCGGCAACTACCATCGAAATAGGTGGAGAGATGCCCAGGTACTGCGCCAGGGTATAACCGCCCATTACTACAGAAAGCGTTATCAGGATTTCGACTTTATAGTTGTTTATGAATTTGAGCAGGAACAGGGCCAGCAGGCCCAGGGCTGAGCCAAACAAGACACCACCCCCTGCCTCCCTTAGAAAAAGTAAAAGGGCATCTGATAAGATATGCTTTTCTTTCCCTGACGAGGCAATGTTTAACAATACTGTAAAAATGACGATGGAGATACCATCGTTGATTAGTGCCTCCCCGGTCACTTTTAATTCGCTTTTTTTTGAAATTCCTATTTTCCGCAGCACACCTATAGCTGCCACCGGGTCTGTGGGGGAGATGAGCGCCCCGAATACCAGGCACTCCACATAAGGTATCGGGTTATTGAAAAATGAAAAGAGATAATAAGTCAGCGTACCTACAATAAAAGTAGAGAGCAGCGTGCCCAGTAAAGCCATGGAAACAATAATCTTGAAGTATTTCCTGAAAAGTGTTACATCTGTTTTAAAGGCGGCAGAGAACAGGAGGAACCCTAATACGACATTCATCACAATATTATTGAAATGAATTCTTTCTATGTTCGATTCAATAACCTGGTCTAACCTGGGAAAGGTATTTTTTAAAAGCAGTAAAAGGACAGAAACGCTTAACGAGAAAATAGTAACCCCTATAGTAGCAGGCCATTTAAACAGTTTATAGTTCAGGTAAGCAAAAACCGTAGTTATTATTACCAGGATGGTAAGCAGGTGATAAATGTACATCTGTAAATCTTCTCGTTTCTATTTCATTGTATTGTCGCTGTGTATATAATGTGCGGCCGTGTTTTTCTTGCTCAGCTCTATAGCAGCGCTTATTAACCCCAGGTGCGTAAAAGCCTGCGGAAAATTGCCCAGGTGCTCGCCCTTTACACCAAGCTGTTCGGCATATAAGCCGAGGTGGTTGGCATATCCCAGCATCTTTTCAAAATACTCCCGGGCCTTTTCTTTTTCCCCTGCGAGTGCAAGGCATTCCACATACCAGAAGGAGCAAATAGTAAATGTCCCCTCCTGGCTCTTCAGCTCATCAATTTCTATACCGTCATGTTCTAAATAGCGGTAAACGAGTACATCCGTTCTCAGTTCCTGGTCTATGGCATTCATGGTACATTGCCATTTTTTCGATGTAGGGGATATCATGTTGAAGATGGGCATCAGCAGCACGCTGGCATCCAGCAGGTCTGAACCTTTAAATTGCACGAATGCCTTTTTCTCCTCGTTCCAGAAGTTTTCATATACATCTTTATAAATCGCGTTTCGTGTATTGTGCCATTTGATGAGGTCGTACGGGAAAGAGAACATATCCCCTATTTTCATGGCCCGGTCAATAGCTACCCAGCACATGATTCTTGAAAAAAGGAATTCTCTTTTCTCGCCTCTTACCTCCCATATACTATGGTCGGGTTTTTCCCAGTTGCCAATTACATATTCAACATAGCCGATAATAATCTTCCAATAGTCGTAGGTAAGGTCGCCCCCGTGTTTTGCAAAAATGTAAATGGTTTCGAGAAGTTCTCCGTAAATATCCATCTGGGTCTGTTTATGTGCATCGTTGCCAATGCGTACGGGTTTTGAGCCTTTGTACCCTTCCATGTAATCCAGGAAATACTCATCCAGCCTGGTGTTGCCGTCTATGGCAAACATCAGTTGCAGGTCGGTTTGTGAGCTACGTGCCTGTATCCATTCCAGGAAGTGCTCGGCCTCGGCCGAAAATCCTAACTGGAGAAACGTATGCATAGTGAAAGCTGCATCCCTTATCCATGTATAACGGTAATCCCAATTCCGCTCCTTGCCGATAGACTCCGGAAGAGAAAAGGTGGGCGCGGCAATCATAGAGCCGTAACGTTGTGAAATGAGCAGCTTCAATGTAAGCGCCGAGCGATGGACCACTTCTTTCCAGTTGCCGTCATACTTCGATTGAGCTATCCAGTTTTGCCAGTAATTAATGGTTGACTGGTAAGTCTTATCTACAAACTCTGTTACAGAAATTTCTGCAGGATATTCCTGGTTGAGCGCTTTTAATATAAAACAGGTTGTTTCGCCTTCATTGAGCAAAAATGTGGAAGTAGCATCCGTATCATCACAGGATAAATGTTGTTCACTTTCCAGTAGCAGGGCAGGCTGGCTGTTTTCAGGTATGAAAATGACCCCCCTGCCTCTTTGCTCAATTCTGTGCCCTATGTTTGCATATCCATACCTGGGGGCGCACGTTACTTTAAAATTTATTTTTCCCCTTACTACCGCTATCTTACGTACTACTGCACAGTTTAGTTCATCGGTCTCAATAGGCATGTAATCGATAACTTCCACTATACCCTCGTCTGAAAAAAAGCGTGTGACCAGCACATTGGTATCGGGCAGAAACATTTGCTTGCTCACCATGTTTTGCATTTGCGGAGAAATAGAAAAAAAACCTCCCCGTTCCGAATCCAGCAGCTTGCAAAACACAGTAGGAGAGTCAAAACGCGGAAATGACATATAGTCTAAAGAAGCAAAGAGCGATATTAAACCTACGGTTTGCAGGTTGCCTATAATGCCATAGTCTTCTATAGGTAAGTACCGTTGATTTTTATTTTCATTTCTCATGTATCGGTCTTGAAGTGTTTATAAGAATATGATCAATACAACAATGATTATTACGAGGAGTAGGAAAAGTGTCCATAATAATGAGCTGTGCATCCTGGCCCATACGGTAAAGCTTTTATCGGTTGCTATATCGGCAAAGCTGCCGTAAGCGCCCCTGTCTTCTTTTACCGGTTCCCAAACATTGTTTTCCCTGTTTGCAGCGGCAGGTTCTTTTGTTTGCTGCCCTGCAAAGCCTGTTTTTGCCAATACATAGTCGGCATACCAGGGGGCTATTTTGTTCCCGATGATTGCCTTGAAGGTGGGGTACCCGACATATATCTCCCGGTAGTTGTGTTGGGCGGCATATACAATAGCCCGTGCAGCTACTTCGGGCTGGTAAACCTTACCCATCGGTCTCGGCTTGTTGGGCAGCTTGCTCAGCACCCATCCGAATTGCGTGGTATTCAAAGCCGGTAACTGCACCATGCAGATTTTAATATTGCTTTTATCATGCATTAATTCTGTGCGCAGGGAATCGTACATGCCCTGTATGCCATGTTTGGCGCCGCAGTAGGCCGACTGCAAGGGGATGCCCCTGTAGGCAAGGGCAGAGCCTACAAAAACGATAGAGCCTTTATTGCGCGGAAGCATACGCTTTAGTGCAGACATCGTGCCGTACACCTGCCCCAGGTAGGTAACTTCTGTAACCCTTTTGAATTCGTCCGGGCTTATTTCTTTAAAAGGCGCAAAAACGCTGTTCATTGCATTGTTTATCCATACATCAATAGGCCCTAACTTTTCTTCTATTTCTGCTGCTGCCGCTTCTACAGCATTCGCATCAGCTACGTCGGTCGGGATGATGATTGCTTCTCCGCCCTTTTGTTCCACTTCTTTTTTGGTGTTTTCCAGTTGTATAATGCTCCTGGCCAGCAGCGCTATCTTTGCGCCGTGCTGTGCAAACTCCCATGCAGTAACCCTGCCCACACCACCTGAGGCACCTGTAATGACGACAACCTTGTCTTTAAATATTTTGTTCATCAGAAAATGTATTTAGTCCATAAACCGTATTCTTCTTTTAGTTTCCTGCGGGGTACAGATAGCAAAATCACCACGATACCGGCAATTACATCTGTAACGGCCAGCGTACCGCGTACATCTGTCATCACCCATGGCAATACGGCCAGCGCAAGCCCCGAAAGAATATTCAAAAGCCGCAGGCTCCTGATTACTTCTCCCATACTGATAACAGCGATAACTACGATTAATGCGCCGCACAGGTGGTTGATATCAGCAAACGAAGACCGGATAGACACATTCATACTGCCGGGCAGCGCCATAACGGCAATACCCACCACAGTGGCTGCCAGGAGCGTCCAGGGCGCACTCATACCCCATACCGAAGCAGCAATAATTTCCCCCGGCTTTTTATGGAACATCATTAGTTCAGGAGACCTCGTGTCTTTATTTTGCTCCTGCGGTGTGCCGCCTTTCCAGAAAACTTTCCAAAACTTTTCACCTTTGCGTGTGGCCTGCACCATGTGCTGTACCATGGCAACCACTTCATCTATTTCAAGCGGTATCATGGGCAGCATAATGCCTGCGGCCATAAGGCAAAAAAAGCACCAGGCCCCTACTGTTATCGGTTGTGAAATGACCAGGAATATATGTACAAGCCCCAGCGGTATCACCAGTATGCCGAAAAAGGTTACCATCCAGGGCATCGTTCTCCATCGCGAAGGACTGCCCATAAATCCCATCAGGAATTCGAAAGTATAAGCCAAAGCGCCCATGCCTGCATCAGAAACAGGGAGCGATTGGGACATATCGGAATTGAGCACCTGCATACTGCTATGCCCGAAAAAAGGGTCCCAAACGGTTTGCAGGTAGCCCAGCTGGTATGCAGCCAGGTAGCGTGATACGATAAAACCGAGAAAGCCCGTAACAATCATAATCCACCGCTGCGCCCAGCTTGACGGGTTATAGCTCCAGTCGGGGGGCACTTCCGAACCCATTTTCATGTATAATATCATGTTGGGCATGCCGGGTATCAGCACAGTTAAAGCAATAATCAATATCCCCGCTATCGTATCGTTAAGATAAGCCACGGCATTAGGTGCCCAGAAAACAACGGGGGCTATGTTCAGCCATATACCGATAAAACAGCATATCCATACACTCACCGGGCGATTGGGAACCAGGGAACGGAAACCGAAAATTACCAGGAGTATACCGCTTATTATATCACTCCATTTCATATACAGTATGCGCTCAGCATCTGAAAGCCACAGCGTTCTTCCGCCACTTGGTTGTACAACCCCCACATTGTAGTTGAACGTAAGTGGTGACAATAATACCCACACTCCCAAAAGGATAATACTCCAGTATACCCACAGCGTTTGCATGTGGTGCTTATGCAGCATTTTCATTCGGTCGTTATCCATTTCATGCCCTTTGGTTGACATCGGGCGTGTTACTCCTCTCATTTTCATAAGATTATGTTTTCAGAATCAGGAGGGGCTTTTTTAAATAAGCAGAACATTAGCCGGAAAATATTTTTAAAACACTGTTGTATAATAAAAAAGCCTGCCATAAGATTATCCCTTAACAGTATTATAAACTGAAACTGATGGTATTATTTTTTTGCAGGCATGGCATATATCTGTTTAATGCCCTGAAGTATGCTGCTATGCTTTCGTTGACATATTTATTGCTATCGTCGGTTTTAGAACCCCATTCGGAACAAGCGCGCCCCGGGTATGACCTACTTATATATTTTTTTATAGCCGGAGGTTTTATTCTCCTGGTAGTAAGCATTCTTACGGTGGTTTTTCTGTTTAGATACAGGGAGAAAAAAAATGAAAAAGAGCCGCAGCAGGTGGGTGGCAACAGGAAAACGGAGGTAGTTATAATAGCCGTACCTCTATGCATGGTTATTTTCTTTTTTATTCTTACCGTCAAAGACATGAAAACTATTTTGCCCCCGGATGAAGGGCAAAAGCCTGATGTCGTTATCACGGCCCATCAATGGTGGTGGGAAATAAATTACCCCGGCGACTCTGTAAGTACTGCAAACGAAATTCACTTACCGGTAGGAAAAAAGATTTTACTCCACCTAGTATCGGCCGATGTGATACACGACTGGTGGGTGCCGGAGTTAGGCAACAAAATGGACATTGTTCCCGGCCGTACCAACCATATCTGGCTTACTATAAATGATACGGGCCGGTATGAAGGTGCATGCAGCGAGTTTTGCGGAAAGCAGCATGCCCGGATGCTTATACACCTGTATGCGGATACAGAAGATAAGTACCGCAACTGGCTACGGGAGCACAGGCAACCCGCATTGTATCCCACAGATGAAATTGCCCAAAAAGGGGCAGCCATTTTTCAAACGAAAACCTGTGGCAGTTGCCATATGATAAAAGGCACTGCTGCTGTGGGGACGACCGGCCCCGAATTAACACACCTGGCTAGCAGGCATACCCTTTTGACCGGGGTATTGGACAACAATAAAGAAAACCTTCAAAGGTGGCTGCACCAACCGCAGAAAATAAAACCCGGGGCATATATGCCCGATTTTTTTTTGGATAAATCATCACGGGAGGCGCTGGTTACCTATTTGATGCAATTGAAATAATGAATGAAATAAACGATATACCTGCACCGGAACAATCTCTGCCCGACCCCCGTACAGAACGGGGGCTATTGCAATGGATTTCATCTGTTGACCATAAGCAGATAGGTATTATGTACCTGTTTGTTGCGTTGCTCTTTTTTATTGTAGGGGGCGTATTTGCGCTGCTCATGCGTACGCAACTTGCCTTTGCCAACAATAGTTTTATTGCACCGGAAACCTACAACCAGTTTTTTACCATGCATGGCACCACGATGATATTTTTTGTGCTGATGCCGGTGCTGATAGGTATGGGGGTATACCTGGTGCCGTTGATGATAGGTGCCAATGAAATGGCTTATCCCCGGCTGAATGCCTTTAGTCTCTGGGTTACCTTTTTCGGTGGTATGCTACTCTATTTCAGTTTTCTTGCCGGTGGCGCCCCGGATGCGGGGTGGTTTAATTACGCGCCGCTGAACGAAAGGAATTATTCTTACCACGATGGCATCAACTACTATAGTATGGGGCTTTTACTGGCCGGCATCGGCAGTGTTTCGGCAGGGATAAATTTCATTGTAACTATCCTCAGGTACCGCATCGGCGATATGACCCTTAAAAGAATGCCGCTTTTTGCCTGGATGATTTTGATTAATTCTTTCCTGATAATAGCCGCTCTTCCTTCGCTGAATGCAGCGCTTGCGGTATTGTTGCTCGACCGTTTGTTATTGGCGCATTTTTATGTTACAGCCAGCGGTGGTTCTGCCATGCTGTGGCAGCACCTTTTCTGGCTGTTCGGACACCCGGAAGTATATATATTGATACTGCCTGCCTTCGGCATTTATTCGGAAGTGTTCCCGGTGTTTTCAAGAAAACCCATCTTCGGTTACGGCTTTTTGGTAGCATCGGGTATCGCCATAGCATTACTGGCATTTGGTGTATGGATACACCACATGTTTGCTACCGGAATGGGTAATACGGTAAATGCTTTTTTCTCGGCAAGCAGCCTGCTGATAGGTGTACCGACCGGAGTTAAAATCTTTAACTGGCTGGGCACTATGTACAAAGGCTCTATCAGGCTTACGGTATCTATGTTGTTTGCCGTAGCCTTCCTGATAGAGTTTACCATCGGCGGCCTCAGCGGTATTGCCTTTGCAATAGTTCCTATCGACTGGCAACTGACAGATACTTATTTTGTAGTGGCACACCTGCACTATGTATTCGTAGGTGGTTCGCTGTTCGGTGTTTTTTCGGGCCTGTTCTACTGGTTCCCCAAAATGAGCGGGCGTATGCTGAATGAGAAACTCGGCAAATGGTTTTTCGCATTGTTTGTTACCGGGTTTAACCTCACATTTTTCTTTCAGCACATATTGGGTATGCTGGGTATGCCGCGCAGGGTGTACACGTATACAGACAAGCCATACTATACATTGTACAATGCCATTTCAACCGCCGGGGCATACCTTATGGGGCTGGCGGTGATATTGTTGCTGGTCAACATTTACCGCTCTTTGAAAAAAGGTGCGGTAGCTTCTGCCGACCCGTGGGACGCTTATACACTGGAATGGTATGCAGATGCCCCGCCAAAACCTAAAAACTTTGAACGGCTGCCACCTGTATTGAGTGCACGCCCGTTATACGATTTGAAACACCCTGAAAACCCCGATTGGAAAAACTAAGGAATGAAACATAAGCTAATGATGATATTGTTTATAGCCTCTGAAGCGTTGTTTTTTCTATCGTTGATGGTAGCTTATTTATACTTCGGGCAATCGGCGCATTTCAACACGGAGGCGAAACAACACTTGGATATACATTCTACTGCGCTGTTTTCCATATTTCTTTTTGCAAGCAGCGGCACGTTCTTTTTCGCAGAAAGGAAATACAGGCGAAATCATTTCAAGGGTTTAAACTTCTGGCTCCTCGCAACGATAACATTAGGGATTGTTTTTCTTATCGGCCAGGCAAAAGAATATTACAAACTGATTGATAAAAAAATCACCATTGATAAGAATGAATTTACGTCTGTTTTTTTTACGCTGACGGGCTTCCATGTGCTGCACGTGTTGATGGGCCTTATAGTGCTGTCAATAATATTGTTTCTTTCTGTCAAAGGCTATTTTAAAGAAGATAAGAAAGAGGTGCTTTCGGCAGCGGGGCTGTACTGGCACTTTGTAGATGTAGTGTGGGTTGCCCTTTTTATACTTATTTACCTGTTACCATACCTGTTATGACGAAAGATATACTTACATACTGGCAATTGAATCCTGTTACGATATCCGTTATTGTACTGGTAGCTGCTGCCTATATGTGGTTGTGGAAGTTCAGGCTGCCTTCAAAGCCAGCCGCATATATAGCGTTCTTATTGTTGCTGCTCTGCATGGTTTCCCCGCTTCAAACGCTTTCCGCACATTATCTTTTCAGCGCCCATATGGTAGTGCACGTGGTTTTACTGCTTATAGTAGCGCCGCTTTTAGTAATGGGTTTGCCGGATAAGGTTCCGGTTGCTGTGGAGCGTGTATACAGCTTTCTTGAAAAGAACTTATGGTTTTCATGGTTTGCCGGGATAGCCACTATGTGGTTTTGGCATATCCCTGTTGTCTTCAATGCTATGGCGCAGCATACTCTGCCTGCGCTTATCCTGCACTTTACCGAGACGCTCAGTATCATTATTTCCGGTATGCTGTTTAGCTATCCCGTCATTTCTGCCGGTAAAAAGATTCACCCGCTTATAGGTGTTTTATACTTGTTTACAGCCTGTACCTTTTGTTCGTTGCTGGGGTTGATGATAACATTTGCCCCCGAAGGAATATATAATCACTACCTGTCTGTAACAGATGCGTACCACCTGAATAATGTGATACAAACCCGGTGGCGTATATCCCGGGTAGAAGACAGGCAGGCTGCGGGGTTGATTATGTGGGTGCCTTGCTGCATGGTATATGTCTCGGGGGCCTTATACCTTTTGAAGAAATGGTTTGATGAAAAAGAATTTAAGAATGAACCGGAAATTATGTCGCAAAACAGTTTGCCATGAATAATGAAAAAACAGACAATGAGAAAAACATAGCAAAGCCGCAAAAAATACCGCCGGAAACCTATTACCCGTTTTGCTTTGCTTTTTCCTTATTGCTGGTAGCATTGGGAATATTAACTATATGGATTATAGCCCTTGCGGGTGTAGCCGGTATGGCTATATCGCTGGCCGGCTGGGTAAAAGAAATGTTATATGACTGATGAAGAACGCAATGAGCCGTTAATTAACAGGAGGAAATTCCTTGTGAGGCTGAGTGTATGGTCGGGTGCGCTTGCAGCGGCCGTAGTAAGCATTCCCTTCATGGGGGCTTTGCTGGACCCTGTACTGGAGAAAAAACCCCGGCGCTGGCGTACCGTAGGTAAAGTGTCCGATTTTGCCGTCGGCACAACAAACCTTGTTACGTTCATTGATGCCGACCCTGAGCCTTATGGCGGTGTTGTAGAGAAAGCATCTGCATGGCTTAGAAGAGATGATGAGAAAAGTTTTATTGCCTTTTCTGTGCATTGCACCCATTTGGGATGTCCCGTCAGGTGGGAGGCTAAATCTGAACTGTTCATGTGCCCTTGTCACGGAGGCGTATACTATAAGAATGGGAATGTAGCCGGGGGGCCACCACCTAAAAGCCTTGTTCAATACCTGGTACGCGTCAACAATGGCAACGTGGAAATAAAAACATCTCCTGTACCCCTTACCGATATGACCGACTGATATGAAAAAACGCCTGAAGAAAATATGGCTCTGGATAGACGACCGCAGCGGCATTTCCGAAGCGTTGCGGCCATTAATGAAGCACCCGGTACCGCCCGGCAGTAAATGGATGTATGTGTTTGGCAGTACTACACTGTTTTGTTTTATTCTGCAGGTGGTTACGGGTATAGGCCTGGCGCTCTTATACCAGCCCTCGTCCGATAACGCTTTTGCTTCGCTCCATTATATCATGGAAAAAGCCCCTTTAGGTAATATACTGCGCGGTATTCACTACTTCGGTGCTTCGGGAATGATTATCATGATGGGCGCGCACATGATACGGGTGTACGTGACCGCGGCATATAAATACCCCCGCGAAATGAGCTGGATTAGCGGCATATTCCTCCTGGTGTTAGTAGTGGCAATGGGATTTACAGGGCAAGTGCTCCGGTGGGATGATAACGGCATCTGGTCGGCCATAGTGGCAGCAGAGCAGGTGGGCAGATTCCCGCTTATCGGGAAGCCGGCCGCCCATTTATTAATAGGCGGCGATACATTGGGGGGTAAAAGCCTCAGCCGTTTTTTTACATACCATGTTTTTCTTTTCCCTGCATTTTTATTCCTGTTCATCGGGTTTCATTTATACCTCGTTATTCGCAACGGGATATCCGAACCGCCTGAAAAAGGCAGGCGCGTCGATAAAAAAACATACAGGCAATGGTATAAAGATATGCTTGCCAAAAAAGGCGTCCCGTTTTTCCCGTATGCCGCCTGGCGCGATGTGATAGTAAGCGTATGTACTATTCTCGTTATCGTTGTATTGGCGGTTTATTTCGGCGCACCGGAAATAAAGAACCCTCCCGACCCTTCAGCGGTATATACAAGCCCCCGGCCCGACTGGTATTTACTTTGGATTTACGCCCTGTTTGCATTAATGCCGCCTGAAATAGAATCTTATGCTATTGTATTCGGCCCTCCGCTGGTACTGATACTGCTGCTGGCGCTGCCGTTTGTTTCCGGCACAGGGGAGCGTAGTCCCATCAGGCGTCCCTGGGCTATCATTGGTGCAAGCTTTGTAGTGGTGATAGTGGGTTCGCTTTTGTATGTAGGGTTTAAGGCTCCCTGGTCTGCAAAGTTTAAAACACAGCCGCTGCCGGTAACGGCTATTCATTCTGATGATAAACGTGTACTTGAAGGCGGGCGGTTGTTCTATAGCAAATCATGTCAATATTGTCATAAAATAGAAGGATACGGCGGTATTACCGGTCCCGACCTTTCAGAAGTTGCACGCCGGTTGAGTGAAACGGAAATACGGATAAGGATTATTAACGGCTCGGATAAGATGCCCGCTTACGGGGCTTCGCTTACGGGCGAAGAGCTGGAAAAGCTGGTGGCATTTTTAAAAACGAGAAAATAGAATAGTTGTATTCTTAAAAGTTGCTAATGCCAACAAGTATATGGGTAGGAAATTCTACAGTGCAGAAAATATTTGCTGGTAAAAATATCCACAACGCTATAGTTTACATTCAATTAAGAATACTGTAGAAGGTCAGGTAAGCTACTGTTTTAATGGCTTAATATTTTCAGCCACATACGCGACTGTATTAATATTCTATTCCTTACCGGAATAACAACCTTCAAATAGAAAAGTGTATGAGCCAGAATGTAAGCGATTTTATAATCGACCGCATCTATGAATGGGGCATCCGCCGCGTTTTTGGTTTTCCCGGAGACGGTATAAACGGATTGATGGGCGCAATGGGTCGGGCAACTGACAAAATAGAATTTATCCAGACGAGGCATGAAGAATCTGCAGCGTTCATGGCTTGCGGACATGCAAAGTTTACCGGGGAAGTAGGCGTGTGTATGGCTACATCCGGCCCCGGTGCTATACACCTGCTTAATGGCCTGTATGATGCGAAAATGGACCATCAGCCTGTAGTAGCCATTGTAGGGCAACAGGCCCGCACCGCTATTGGCGGCCACTATCAGCAGGAAGTAGACCTGATTTCCCTTTATAAAGATGTGGCGCATGAATATGTGCAAATGTGCAGCGACCCTGCGCAGATACGACATTTAATAGACAGGGCTTTTCGTATTGCGAAAGCCACTCATTCAGTAACCTGTGTTATAGTGCCGAATGATGTACAGGAGTTGGAGTACACTCCTCCGGCAAGGCAGCATGGTACCGTCCATTCGAGCGTAGGGTATAACATGCCCCGCATCATTCCGCACGATGCAGACCTGGAACGTGCGGCAGCCATACTGAATAAAGGGGAAAAGGTGGCGATACTGGCAGGAGCAGGAGCATTGCATGCAGGAGATGAAGTGCTGGAAGTAGCGGAACTGTTAGGCGCCGGTGTGGCTAAAGCATTGCTTGGGAAAGCCGTTGTTCCGGATGATATACCATACGTAACCGGTGCTATAGGGTTACTGGGCACGAAGCCAAGCTGGGATATGATGACAGAATGTGATACGCTGCTTATGGTAGGCTCCAGCTTCCCCTATTCTGAATTTTTACCGGAAGAAGGACAGGCAAAAGCCGTACAGATAGATATAGAAGGCAAAATGCTGGGTATACGCTACCCTATAGATGTGAACCTTACCGGTGATAGTAAAGATACCTTAAGGGCGCTCATACCGCTTTTGAAAAAGAAGAAAGACAGGAGCTGGCAGGAAATGCTGATTAAAGAGAATGAAAAATGGTGGAAGGTAATGGAAGCGAGGGCGCATAACACTGCCGACCCCATTAACCCGCAGTATCTTTTCTGGGAGTTATCTAAGCGGCTGCCGGATAATTGTATCATTTCTGCAGACTCTGGTTCTGTGGCATCCTGGTTTGCAAGAGATTTGAAAATAAGAACAGGTATGATGGCGTCACTCTCGGGCAATCTTGCCACCATGTGTCCCGGAGTACCTTACACGATAGCGGCAAAATTCGCACATCCCGACAGGGCGGCAATCGGCCTTATAGGCGACGGGGCTTTCCAGATGCTGGGGATGAATGAAGTGATTACGATTTCCAAATACTGGAAGCAATGGAAAGACCCGCGCATGATTATAATCGTGCTTAAAAATAAAGACCTCAACCAGGTATCATGGGAGCAAAGGGTGATGGCCGGCGACCCGAAGTTTGAAGGTTCTCAGGATGTTCCGGATTTTCAATATGCCGAATACGGTAAAATGCTGGGGCTGGAAGGTATCAGCGTAGAAACACCGGAGCAGATACCGGATGCCCTGGACAGGGCCATGCGTGCCGACCGCCCCGTGATTTTTGAAGCTGCTGCCGACCCGAACGTGCCGCCATTACCGCCGCATATCAGCATTAAACAAGCCAAAGCGTTTATGTCATCCATTTTGAAAAAAGATGTAGATGCATGGGGCATGATAAAGCAAACGTATAAAGACGTAGTGGATGAATACTTTCCCGGGTCATGATGGGCAGGAATGAAATAGTAGTTGAAGAGAAAGTGTATATTGAAGATTTGTCTGTATCGGCATATACTATCCCTACAGATAAGCCGGAATCGGACGGGACACTGGAATGGAATAGCACTACGCTTGTACTGGTAACGGTACAGGCGGGCGGGAAGACCGGGATAGCGTACACTTATGCCGATAGTGCAGTTGCCCACTTGATTTATCATAACTTGAAAAAGCTGGTGATTGGCAGGAATGCGATGGATATTCCCGCCATTATAGAGCAGCTTATTGGCAAGGTGAGAAATAACGGAACGTCAGGTATATGCATGATGGCGGTTTCAGCAATAGATACGGCGCTGTGGGACCTCAAGGCTAAACTACTTCAGTTGCCGCTCGCCAGCCTGCTGGGGTGTGAAAGCGATAGTATTCTGGTATACGGCAGTGGCGGATTTACTTCGTACAACAAACAAGAGTTGCAGGAGCAAATTGCAGGCTGGAAAGAATATGGCATATCGCATGTGAAAATAAAAATAGGAAGAATGCCGGGTGAAGATGCGGAAAGGGTAAAATGGGCGCGTACAGCGGCGGGAGGTGACGCGGAAGTTTTTGTAGATGCCAATGCGGCATATACCGTGCAGCAAGCCGTGCAGCAGGCCACTCTTTTTGAGGAGTATGCCATCAGTTGGTTTGAAGAACCGGTAAAGGCCGATAACCCGGAAGATTTATATTTCATACGGCAAAAAATACCTTCTGGTATCAATATAGCAGCAGGGGAATATGGCTATACACCTGTTGATTTCAGACGGTTGCTTTCTGCCAAGGCTATAGACGTATTGCAGGCCGATGCCACCCGTTGCGGAGGGGTGTCGGGTTTTTTAAAAGCAGGCTGCCTTGCGCAGGCATTCAACGTTCCCTTCTCTTCGCATTGCGCACCTGCATTGCACTTGCATGCCGCAATGTCTTTGCCGGGGTTTTATATAGCCGAATATTTCCACGACCATACCCGCATTGAAAACATGTTGTTTGATGGAGTACCGGTGCCTGTAAACGGAAGATTAAAGCCTGACCTTTCGCGCCCCGGTATAGGAATAGAATTTAAGTACAAAGATGCAGAACGTTATAAAGTATAAGCTATGATACAGGAACCAGGAAGTAAAAAGATGTCCGCTAAAAAAGCTGTGAAAGAATCTTTTGACAGCATGGAATCTGATACAACCTTCCACACCCCGCAATCGGCGGGAGTGCCTATAGGCCTGCTTGAAAAAGAGCTAAAGGAAAATGTTGGCGGAGAAGTGAGTTTTGACAATGGGAACAGGGCCCTGTATGCCACCGATGCTTCCAACTACAGGCAAATACCTATGGGCGTTGTCCTGCCTGCAAATGAAAAAGACATTGTTAATACCATAGCTATATGCAATAAGTACGGCGCCCCGGTTTTTACACGCGGCGGCGGTACCAGCCTTGCGGGGCAATGCTGCAACGTAGCTGTCGTTATGGACTTTTCGCGTTATTACAACCATATCATCGATATGAATACGGACGAAAAGACCGTAACCGTGCAGACGGGTATTGTACTGGATGATATGCGCCATGCCACTGAAAAGGAAATGGGCCTGACCTTCGGGCCCGACCCTGCCACGCACAACCACTGTACCATAGGGGGCATGCTGGGCAATAACTCATGCGGTATACACTCTGTAATGGCGCAGTTTGAAGGGGATGGTTCACGCACTTCCGATAACGTGGAATCATTGACCATACTTACGTATGACGGGGTGAAAATGACCGTAGGCCCGACAACGGATGAACAGTATGAACAAATAATAAAAGAAGGCGGAAGAAAAGCGGAAATATATACGGCGCTCAGAAAGTTCAGGGATAAATATGCAGACCTTATCAGGGAAAGGTTCCCCGATATACCGCGCCGTGTATCGGGTTATAACCTGCCTGAATTGCTCCCGGAGAACGGGTTTAATGTTGCCCGCGCCCTTGTTGGTTCCGAAAGCACACTGGTGACCATACTGGAAGCTAAACTAAAGCTATTGCAAAACCCGGCCGCGCGGTCGTTGCTTGTATTGGGGTATCCCGATGTATTTGCAGCAGGTAACCATGTGCCGGAAGTGCTTACACACAAACCTATAGGGTTGGAGGGCATAGATGACCTGCTCATCGGCTATATGAAAAAGAAAGGTTTGAACCTTGCCGACATTCCTTTATTGCCTGAAGGCAACGGCTGGCTGCTGGTTGAGTTTGGCGGAAACAGTAAAGCAGATGCAGACAACCATGCAAAAAAGCTGATGGCAGAGCTGAAGGAGAAGGAAAATCCGCCCACTATGAGCCTGTTTGACGACCCTGAGCAGGAAACGAAGCTATGGGAAATACGGGAGTCGGGCCTGGGTGCAACCGCCTGGGTGCCGGGCGAGGCGATGAGTGCGCCGGGCTGGGAAGACTCGGCAGTGCACCCGGAAAATGTAGGGCCCTACTTAAAGGATTTGAAGGAACTGTTTGAAAAATACGGTTATAATCCGTCGGTGTACGGGCACTTTGGGCAGGGTTGTATCCACTGCCGCGTACAGTTTGACCTGTTTACCAAAGAAGGGTTGGAAAAATATAAACGGTTTACCGAAGAAGCGGCCCACCTGGTAGTGCGGTATAATGGTTCGATTTCGGGTGAGCATGGCGATGGCCAGTCAAGAGGAGATTTGCTGGACATCATGTACGGTGAAGAGTTGATACAGGCACTTCGCGAATTTAAAAGTATATGGGACCCTGCAGGGAAAATGAACCCCGGGAAGATTGTCGATACTTATGGCCAGCTATCCAATCTGCGGATAGATAACCACTATGACCCGCCGGAAGTGAACACCCATTTTGCTTTCAGGGATGATAAGTATGATTTTGCACATGCCACGCTCAGGTGTGTAGGGGTAGGGAAGTGCCGGAGGGAAGAAGGTGGCACCATGTGCCCCAGCTATATGGTGACCCGTGAAGAAGAACATAGTACCCGCGGACGTGCAAGGCTTCTTTTTGAAATGATGGAAGGGGATGTGTTAAAAAACGGGTGGAAAGACGAAAAGGTAAAAGAAGCGCTTGACCTTTGCCTTGCCTGTAAAGGTTGCAAAGGCGATTGCCCGGTAAACGTAGATATGGCCACCTATAAATCAGAATTTTTATCGCATTACTATGAAGGCCGCCTGCGCCCCCGTTCGGCTTATGCGTTCGGCTGGATATACTGGTGGTCGAGGGCGGCATCGTTATTTCCACGGCTTGCTAACTTTTTTACACAAACGCCTGTTATCAGCAGTGTAGTAAAAGCCATAGGCGGAATAGCGCAAAAGAGGCAATTGCCCAAATTTGCCGACCGCACTTTTCGTAGTTGGTTTACATCAAGGCGTTCGGGGAAAGATGCCGCTGCAAAACAAAAAGTCATTTTATGGGTAGACACGTTCAACAACTTTTTTAAGCCGGAGACCCTTGTTGCTGCCACTGAAGTATTGGAAGCCGCAGGCTGTAAAGTATTGATTCCGGCACAGTCATTATGCTGCGGCAGACCGCTATACGATTTCGGTATGCTGGATACTGCCAAAAGGATGTTGAAGGATATTCTTGTTTCGCTGAAAAGGGAGATTGAAGAAGGTATTCCTGTGGTTGGGCTGGAGCCAAGCTGTGTGGCTGTTTTCAGGGACGAGTTGCTTGACCTGTTTCATAGCGACGAAGATGCAAAACGCCTGAGCTGCCAGGTATATACCCTGGGAGAATTCCTCGATAAGTATGTGCCAGATTTTGAAGTTCCCCATTTAAGTCAGCCTGCTATTTTACATGGCCATTGCCATCACAAAGCCATCATGAAAACAGACCATGAAAAAAACGTTTTGCAAAAAACCGGAATCGACTTTCATGTGCTTGACAGCGGTTGCTGCGGAATGGCGGGTTATTTCGGTTACGAAAAAGGCAGGCACTATAATGTTTCCGTTGCAGCCGGCGAACGTGTGTTATTGCCATCTGTAAGAAAAGCTACCAACGACACTATTATTATAGCCGACGGTTTTAGCTGCCGCGAACAGATAGAACAGCAAACCGACAGAAAGGGTATGCACCTGGCGCAAGTGCTGCAAATGGCACTGCAGGAGAAGGGCAATACCGTTTCTTTTCCCGAAAAGAAATACGTGAATGGTAAAAAGCTGAAAGGTACAGGAAAGCCTGAAAAGATACTGGCAGTCCTCGCTGTGTCTGCTATTGTATTTGCAGGCTATAAATTGTTAAAGAATAAAAAATGACACATGAAATACAAACAACTCGATAACCGTACAGATACGTATGCTCTTATAATGGACTCTGGGGATGAAGTGATGAGTGTATTGAAAGAATTTGTAAACGAGCACAATATAAAAGCAGCGCACTTTTCTGCCATAGGTGCATTCAGCAATGTAGAACTGGGCTATTTCGATTTTTCGATAAAAGACTATAAAAAAATACCTGTGAACGAACAGGTCGAAGTTTTGTCTTTATTGGGCGATGTGGCTCTGTACGGAGATAAATCGCTGGTACATGCACACGTTACCCTGGGCAGGTCTGACGGCATGGCTATGGGCGGCCACTTACTGAAAGCTACGGCACACCCTACACTGGAAATAACATTGACGGAAACACCGGGCTATTTGCAAAGGCGTATGGACAGCGAAACGGGATTGCCCCTCATTGTAATTGATTAAAACATACTGATATGGAAATAGGAAAAAAGACATGGGTAATTGCGGAAGGGTATATACCCTCGTGGAGTAATGGCCCCGAGCCGCAGTTTACCAGCCACGAAACCGCATGTATATTAAATGCAGGCAATACACCTGCCAATATAGAAATCACCATCTTCTTTGCTGATAAGGAACCCGTTGGGCCATATAAAGTAACGGTGCCCCCCCGCAGAACAAAGCATTTGCGTTTCAATAACCTGGAAGACCCTGCACCCGTACCGAAAGACACAGACTATTCAAGCCTGATTGTTTCGGACGTGCCCGTGGTAGTGCAGCATACCCGTTTAGATTCGAGGCAGGAAGCCAACGCGTTGCTTTCTACCATTGCATTCGGGGCATAAAGGCTATTGCTGTAGGTCGAGCAGCATAGCTTTTGCCTGTTCATTGTCCGGATGTTTTTTCAGGAGATGTTGCAGGCATTTTTTGGCCATCGGGTTTTGTTTGTTGTTATGATACCAGACCGCAAGGTTTATGAGGGTTTGCTCATGGTCCGGGTTCAGTTTTTGGGCGCGAATGAGGTAATCATAAGCCATCGTGTTCTGCCCCTGCTGCATATAAATAAAACCGAGGTTAGTATTGGCGCTTAAATAATTCGGGTTTTCATTTACAATAAAAGTGAATACCTTTTGTGCTTCTGCAACATTGCCGGATGCAAGCAGGCAGGAGCCATATTTATTTTCAAAGTCAAGCGAGTAAGGCCAGATGTCTACAGCTTTTTTATACCAAGGTAAGGCATTGTTTACCTGTTGCAACTGGAAATAAGATTCGCCTATGCGGTAGCATGCCCATGCATCCGACATGTTTCCCGGTTGTAAAGCGGATGCATACTGGATTACCTTTTCAAAATTGCCCAACAGGAAATACACGCGTATATAATCGCGGTTTTGTTTGGCGGTGGTTTCTACATCTTTTTGTTTGTCCAGGTAGTAAAGCGCTGAATCAAGCAAGCCCGTGCTGGGGTTATACCGTTCATAAAACTCCATGTATCCCCTTGCCTTTGTAATAGGGTCTACATTGTCGTTATTAAAACATTTCAGCCCGAGGAATGCAGTGATTTTCTTTTCAAGCGTGTCTTTCAAAGGTCGTTTGCGGATGTAGTGGTCTGTAACGGCAACGTGGGGAATATCGATACTGCCATTGTGCGGCATGTGGCAGGTCACGCAATCATTATTTTTCTTAGCCCTTATTTCCGGTGCTTCGCTGCAATGCACCTGTTCTGTGCCCCCGTGGCAGCTTTGGCAGGCATTGATAAAATGTGACCGCGGCGTAAACTTCACGCTGATATGCGGATTGTGGCAGGTGATACAGCTCATTTTTCCTGAGCTGATATAACACTCGCTTTTCTTCATCCGCTCCACATGCGATGCCATAATCATTTTATCGCGGGCGCCTTCGTATTCGGGCATAAAAACATTCATTACTTCCGACAGTTTCATGCCGGGATGAAAGTCATAAAACGTTTTACCGTCGTTTAGTACCGCTATGCCCTGCAAGTGGCAGCGCTGGCATACATTGTTTTGCAATTCGGTAGGCAGCCTTCTGGGGTTTACAATCGTATAGTCGGGCCCCTTGGAAGTATCTACAATATGTCCCGCCTGCTTTTCCTGCACATGCAGGCTGCCGGGGCCATGGCAGCGCTCACAATCTATCCCGGTCTTTACCGACAGGTATTTGTTTTGGCTGTTCATTACAAAATCGGGCAGGCCGTTATGGCAGCTCATACATTCCAGTTCTATCAGCCTGCTGAAACGGGTGTTTACGCCGTTTTCAAATCCCGGGGCGAGGTCCCATTGCCTCTTTTGCGTATAGAAGGTAATAGGCGCCTGGTAAAAGTAGCCGTTGATGTTGTATATATGCGAATTGGTGTGCTGCCCCGAGCCGACTATATAGTCCACCTTTTGTATCCGTTTATGTACCGTGTCTTTCCCTTCTGTGCGGAATTCCATGATGTACAGCGAATCATTCTGCCAGTAAGGTTTATAGTAAAAGTCAAGATATTTGTCATAAACAATAGTATGCGCAGAAAAATCGGCCGCAGACTTTTGTCGTGTTGCGTGCCCGAACGACTGGCCCATGCCGGTTTGCATAAATGTTTCATAAATACCCGCATGGCAGGTGCGGCAGGTTTGCATACCTACATAATGTATGCTGGTGTCATACACATTGCGCCAGGGCGAGCCGGGCTCAACTACGGCTTTATCATTATTGGCAGGGCTATTGCAAAAAAATGAAGGCAAAATAGCTGCAACAAGGGCTATACACAATAAAATATACCGTATTTGGCGAGATGACATGCTATTCCAAAATTAACACTTGCTGTCTATATTAACCGAAGATAGCCAGTGTATAATTTGATTTGCCCCGCTGTAATAACAAATATTTATCATTTAGCAGGTGCTCAGGCGTAACAACAAAATCAATACCGGTTACCTTTTCTTTATTGATGCTGAAGCCGCCGTTCTGTATCATTTTACGTGCTTCTCCTTTTGACGGGAATACTTTGCTTTCGGCCAGGAATGTCAATAAATCAAAGCTGTCATTCAACAAGGATTTAGTTCCCGTTACCTGCGGCACCCCGTCCATTACTTCCAGCAGTTGTTTTTCATTCAAAGACCGGAGTGCTTCAACGGTCGACTGGCCAAATAATATTTCAGAAGCTTTTTGTGCAAAAGCAAGGTCTTCCGCACTATGCACCATTATGGTAAGCTCTTCGGCAAGCGCTTTTTGCAGTTTGCGTAGGTGGGGTGCAGCCTCATGTTCCGTAATCAGCGCCTTGATTTCTTCTACCGGGCGGAATGAAAAGGTAAGTGCCATACGTCCGGCATCGGCATCAGGCAGTTTCAGCCAGAACTGGTAAAACTGGTATGGAGAAGTCCTTTCTGCATCGAGCCATACATTGCCGCTTTCCGATTTGCCGAATTTACTGCCGTCGCTTTTGGTAATAAGCGGAGTAGTCATGGCAAATGCATCGTTGCCGCCTTTGCGCCTTATCAGCTCAGTGCCGGTTACGATATTGCCCCACTGGTCGGCGCCTCCCATTTGCAGTTTTACATTCTTCTCTTTATTCAGGTAGTAAAAGTCGTAGCCCTGTATGAGCTGGTAAGAAAATTCGGTAAAAGAAAGACCTGTTTCCAGGCGTTTTTGTACCGAATCTTTCGCCATCATGTAGTTAACGGTAATATGTTTTCCAATGTCGCGGATGAAATCAAGAAAATTATAGTTTTTGAACCAGTCGTAGTTATTTACCAATACGGCTGCGTTAGGTTTGGCGGGTTCAAAGTCCAGAAATTTTTCCAGTTGTTGCTGAATACCTTTGCAATTCTGCTCCAGTGTTTCTTTGTCCAGCAGGTTGCGTTCCGCACTTTTGCCGGAAGGGTCGCCTATCATACCTGTAGCGCCGCCCACCAGTGCATAAGGTTTATGGCCGGCCCTTTGCAGGCGCATCAGAAGGGTGATTTGCAGCAGGCTGCCCACATGGAGGCTGTCAGCCGTAGGGTCAAAGCCAATATAGCCGCTGGTCATTTCCTTAGCTAACTGTTCTTCCGTTCCGGGCATTATATCCTGTACCAGATTCCTGTCCTGCAATTCCTGTATTAAATTCATATATAAAATTATTATCCTGTTTGTTGGGATTGATAAGTGCGGCAAAAATAAGCTTTACAGTGAGTTTCAAAAGAGAAAGAAAACCGCAAATTGCGTTTATTTTATAATTTATTTTATATGAATTGCTTTACGATTAATCCGCGTGTGTTTTGTTTTTAAAAAATTGTTTTTATCTTTCGGTTATCATCTTTAACAAAACTTAAAGACATTGAAACGTTTTATACTCTCATTAGCACTGTTATTACCTTTATTGACGCAGGCACAATCGCACCACGAGATCGGACTTATGGTTGGTGTAGCAAACTATTATGGCGACCTGCAGGACAAGGTTTTTGATGCCAATACCAACAGGCCAATGGGGGGGATACAATATAAATATTTTATGAACCCGCACCTGGGCCTGCGCTTTGGTGTGAACTATACCTGGCTTACAGCGGCAGACAGCCTTTCCGGCTCATTTGTAAGGCAAAACCGTAACCTGCGTTTCGAAAGTAAACTGTTTGAAGTGAACGGTGGCATAGAGCTGAACCTTTTACCTATTGAGGCTGACCTGATGAAGGTGACCCCGTATGTATTTGCAGGCATTGCCATATTCCACTTCAATCCTTATACTGACGGCCCAACAGGCGAAAAGGTTTACCTGCGCCCGTTAGGTACTGAGGGACAGGAAATTCCCATATACCCTGACCGTAAGCAATACGGGCTGGTGAACGTTTCATTCCCCATAGGCGGAGGTATGAAATTCTTTGTAGGAAAAACACTGATGATTACAACAGAGGTAGGGTTTCGTTATACCAACACCGACTACCTGGATGATGTAAGCAGGTCGTACGTTAACCTCGATACTTTACAGGCTTATCGTGGCCGCCAATCGGTAGACCTTTCTTATCGTGGTGATGAAGTAAAAACCTGGGACGGCAACTATCCCAACTATAAATTTCAGCGCGGAGACAGTAAGGCCAACGACTGGTACATGTTTGGCGGCCTGTCTGTATGCATCTACTTCCGTGCATTCGGAAACTTTAATTCTTACTGGCAAACACACTGCCCTGCATTCTTCCGCAGGTAGTACATCATATTTAGCCCGCCATGAACTTTTAAGAGATTCCGGGATAAGAGAAAAAGCGGCTTGATAAGAGCCGCTTTTTTTAACTTATAATGTTTCGGAAGGTTAACTATTTCTTTTGATATGGGTAATGCATTCTGCTACAGATATCATTTCCTGCTCGCCAGTAGTGAAGTTTTTCAGGCTCACCATTTGTTTCAGGCGTTCTTCATCACCGGGCAGTATTACGTAAGCAAACCCGCGTTTGTTGGCATATTTCATCTGCTTATCAAACTTGACAACATCAGGATAAATCTCTGCCGCTATACCGGCATTTCTCAGGTCCTGCATGATGTTCAGGGCGTACAGTTCATTAGCCCCGCCAAAGTTTACAAGTAATACCTGTCCACCTGTAGCTAGTTCGTCCGGGAAGAGGCTCAGTTCCTCCATCACATCATATATCCTGTCTATCCCGAATGAAACACCTACACCTGATAAACCCTTCAAGCCAAATAATCCAGTAAGGTCGTCGTAACGTCCCCCTCCGCCTATACTGCCCATCTTCACAGCCTTGCAGGCCACCTCCACTATTACGCCCGTATAGTAATTGAGACCGCGCGCCAGGCTTATATCTACTTCTATAACCGAATCCCACTCTGCCTTTGCAAGGGCTGCATGGTATTGTAAAGTTTGTTGTAATTCTGCAATGCCCTGCTTACCGGTTTCGCTGTCCTGCATAATGATTTCCAGTGCAGCCAGTTTTTCTTCGTTCGTTCCGCTTACGCTTATCACCTTTTCTATCTGTGCCACCCCTGCATCGCTGATGCCGCGTGCCTGCAGTTCTTTGGTCACCCCGTCCCAGCCTATTTTATCCAGTTTGTCAAGGGCAATGGTTATTTCCATCATCAGCTCCGGCATGCCGCATATTTCCGCCAGCCCGGCAAGTAGTTTCCGGCTGTTTATTTTTATGCTCACCTGGGGCAAGCCCAGCTGGTAAAATGCACTTTGATAAATGCACAGCAGTTCCGCTTCATTAATTAGCGAGGTGCTGCCCACTACATCGGCATCGCACTGCCAGAACTCGCGGTAACGGCCCTTCTGCGGCCTGTCTGCCCGCCATACGGGTTGCATCTGGTAGCGGCGGAAAGGGAATGCCAGTTCGTTTTGATGCATGACCACGTAGCGTGCAAAAGGGATAGTAAGGTCGTAGCGAAGGGCCCGTTCGGTAACTACAGGTGTGCTATATGCTTTTTCCAGCATCGTATTCCATTCGCTTTGCAGCTTTTCCTTATCTGCATCTTTCTTTTCGTGCAGCCCGTTGTTCAGTATTTTGAAAATCAGCCGGTCGCCTTCCTCGCCGTATTTGCCGGTGAGTGTTACCAGGTTTTCCATAGCCGGTGTTTCCAGCGGCTGAAAGGCATAGTTTTCAAATATATCCCGGAGCGTATTAAATATATATTGGCGTTTACGCACTTCTGCGGGCGAAAAATCGCGGGTACCCTGTGGTATGGATGGCTTAGACATTAATTACGTTTATATTTTTCAATTATAGCGTCGCAGGTGCGGTTTATTAAATCAAAAACAGGGGTATACCCATCTTCATTGCCGTACCACGGGTCGGGCACGCTGCCATTGCTCCCCGGTTCCAGCTCATTCAGGAAGTAAGTTACTTTGCTCATATCTGCCTTTGGGCCGCCCATCCTTCTTATCTCATCATATACATCACCGGCCATAGCATAAATGATATCGTACTTATCAAAATCGGCCGCAGAAAACCGCCGGGCACGCTGTGCCGATATGTCTATCCCGTTTTGCAGGCATACCTTCTGCGAATGCTTGTGTGGCGGTTCGCCCGTATGATAGGAATTGGTACCGGCTGAGTCGACCTGCCAATTCAAATCATGCACATGTATTTTTTGCTGCATCAGCCCCTCAGCTATGGGCGAGCGGCAAATATTTCCCAGGCAAACCATAAGTATCTTCATAACCGCTGCAAAACTATTTCATTTATAGTATAGATGAAAATGACAGGCCTGCCGCATTCCGCCTGTTTAAAATATTCCCGTAATTTTAAATACAACGCACAACAAAAATGGAAGCAAAAACAAAATTCAATACGATAGATGAATATATAGCCTGTTTCCCCGAAACCACCCGGCGCCTGTTGCAGGAGGTGCGGGCTATTATAAAAAGTGCTGCACCGCATGCCGCTGAAGTAATCAGCTATAATATGCCCGCTTTCAGGCAAAATGGGGTATTGGTATATTTTGCCGCGGCTAAAGCGCATATTGGCTTTTATCCTACTTCTTCCCCCATAGTTGCCTTTAAAAAGGAGCTGGAGCAATATAAAACCTCTAAAGGGGCCATTCAGTTCCCTATGGATAAACCTATTCCCCGAGCCCTCATAAAGAGTATTGTAAAGTTCAGGGTGAAAGAGGATGAAGAAAAAGCTAAAAAGAAGAAAGCGGCTATAAAGGCTTAGCGGGTACTCCTGCCGGGCGACATTTTAGCGCGTATGCCCCGCTCGCGGAATGAAGTAGCGGTAATTTTGATATAGTTGTAATAAGTGTACTCGTTCATGCCGCGCAATTGCTGGTAAGTAGGGCGGAACATTTGCATATATACCTGCAGGCTATCGCCGCTGAGGCCGGTAATCGTATTAACCAGTTTGGGGTTAAACGTAAAGTCTATATACTTCTGTTGCTGGTAAAACTCGAACTCTTTCTGAAAATCCCATATAGCCTGGTTGTGTTTGCTCATTGCGCTAAAGGGGTGCCTGATAGATTCAATGGTGGTCAGCCGCGGATATTCGATTTCTTTCCTGTAGAGGGCGTAATACTTGGCGCTGTCCGCTGCATAATCTTTGGGTGGGGCATTAGGGTCGTACATGGGTTGTACGTTCTGTTTCTCCATGGCTACCTTAAAATAAGCAGGGAAAGTACCGTTCGGGAGGCGGACGCGTAATACTTTATACCCGGGTTTGCGGAATTCGACCAGTTGCCCTTTTCCCGCTTCCAGGCTGAATTTCCCGTCGTCTCCTGTTTTTATGCCGGTTTCCGTATGTATGTTCTGCACGGCCACATCGGCCAGCGGTTTATTGTCGCCAACATCAATAATTTGCCCTTGTATGGTTTGGCCAAAGGCATAACCATGCATAGCCAGCCAATACAATACTGTGCATACAAGGGTAAAATATCCGCGCATAATCTCCGCTAAAGATAAGTGTTAGCTATATTAAGATGTTATTCAATTTTGTTAAAAAAGATATAATGCTGCTTTATCTTTGCGCAACATGTATTCTTTAATCAGAAAGCTCCTTTTTGCGATTGAACCTGAGGCGGTACACCACATGGTTATGAAGCGCCTCAACAATATATACCACATCTCTTTTTTCCGGTCGTTGCTCAGGCGTATGTACACTATAGAAAATCCTTCTCTTGAAAGGACACTATGGGGCATCACCTTTCCCAATCCTGTAGGCCTTGGGGCCGGGTTTGATAAGGATGCAAAGTATACGGATGCTTTAGCCTGTCTTGGTTTTGGCTTTGTAGAGATAGGTACGGTGACCCCACGCCCCCAGCCGGGCAATCCTGCGCCGCGTTTGTTCAGGCTGCCTGCCGACAATGCGCTTGTTAACCGTATGGGCTTTAACAATGAGGGTGCTGCCGCTGCCGCCGAAAGGTTGAAAAGAAGGAAAGAGCGACTGGTGATAGGGGGCAACATTGGTAAAAATAAAGATACACCCAACGAGGAGGCCATAGCAGACTACACGGCCTGTATGCAGGCACTGTACGAAGTAGTAGACTACTTTGTGGTAAATGTGAGCAGCCCGAATACCCCCGGCCTGCGGGCATTGCAGGACAGGGGGCCGCTTACTGAAATATTGCGTACCCTGGCAGCGCTGAACAAAAAGCTTGGTAAACCCAAACCCTTGCTGCTAAAAATTGCGCCCGACCTTACTAATGAACAACTGGACGATATTATTGCTATAGTAAAGGAAACCAGCATAGACGGCATTGTTGCCACCAATACAACTATAGACAGAAGTGGGTTGAATACCCCAGGCGATACCGTTAAAAACATAGGTGCGGGCGGCCTGAGCGGTAAGCCCCTGCGCGGGCGTGCTACAGAAGTAATACGCTACTTACATACCCATAGCAACGGGCAAATACCCATTATAGCCGTTGGGGGCATATTCAGTGCTGCCGATGCCAGGGAAAAGCTGGAAGCAGGCGCATCGCTGGTGCAGGTATACACAGGTTTTATATATGAAGGCCCTGCTATTGCCCGCAATATTTGTAAGGGATTATTGAAATAATGACAATTAGTTTGATGTAGCGAAGTTTACATTTCCGTAACTTTAGTATAACGGTATATACCGGAATTGTAAAAATGATGTCACGGTTAAGTCACATTAATGTAACAGACATTTATTTGTAAAAAAACATTATTAGATTTATTGTGCATCTATACTTATTGTTCATTTGAAATGCTGTTATATGAAATACATCGCTACTATCATATTGCTGCTTATAACCCCGATGGCCTTTGCTAAAGGCACAGCAGAGGCCCTGACAACAGCAGGCCCCGGCACAGGTACGGGTTTTCCGCATTTTACGCCTAACGGCGGCGGAGATGCCGTGAATAAAACAGTAAACCTGCGGCTGATAGCCAAAACATACCTCACGCACAACGGGAGCATTTTTATTCCGCACGATTCTACAACCTATAGTTATGCTAATGGCAGGGGTGGTGTACCTGATATCGATTATCCCGCAAAGGATGATAACATACTTTTCAATGAAAGTTTTTATTACAATTTCGATAAACAGTACGGCAACTATGTTCCTTCCCTGCACCGCACCCAAACCTTCGGACAGAATAAAAGTGTTTTATCTTTAGTATATGCCCGCTGGAAAGAAAACACCAGTACCTGGAAGGATTCTATCCGCTACCTGTATGCATATAATAATGGTAAAATGGTTAGCTCGACTTTGGACAGATGGCTGGGAAATATATGGGCCAACAGTATTACTTCATCAATGGAATATAACGGCGATGTTGTTACAAAAATGAACTCTGACCTGTACGAAGTAAACTTTAGTTACGATGCCAACAACAACCTGACCATGGTTAGCGATAAAGAGCTGACACCGGGAGGATGGCAGAACAAGGAAAAAAGAAGCTATGAATATTTGAATAAAGACATCATAAAATATACACTGGAAAAATGGGATGCAGCAGCGAATACATGGGTGAACAGTAAAAAGTGGGAGTATACATATACAGGGCCCGATGTGAAAACAGAAGTGGAATCTGACTGGAACGGCAGCGACTGGGTAGTATACGGCAAGCATCAATACACATACGATGGCTCGCACAATAAAACCACAGACATTTGGCAGATAAATAGTAACGGCAACTTTCAGAATGATACCAAAACAGATTGGGTATACAACAGCCAGAACCTGCCTGAAAAGATAACAACTACTACCTGGAGCGGTTCTGCCTGGGTATATACCGGTAAAGATTTTGAATATCACTATTACTACGAAACATACTTCCCCGAGAGCGTGAAAGACAACCTTGCTTCAGGTGCTGAAATAAACCTGTTTCCGGTTCCTGCGCACAACGTGCTCCATGTAGCACTTACAACAGCCCGCCCCGAGCCGCTGCAACTTTCAGTGTGCAACATGCAAGGCATAGTGGTAGCCCAATGGGAAGAGCAATCCGCACCCGCATTTGATGTACCGGTAACAAACCTCCCTGCCGGGCAGTACATGCTCAAGGTCAGCGGGCAGCATAATACATTGGCACGCAGTTTTGTAGTTGTTCATTAAATAGTTAATAACCAGATAGTTAGAGCGCCCTTTTATAGGGCGCTTTTTTATTTATGACATTTTTTTTATTTTAAATGTCTAAACCGGAAGAAATGCACAAATTGATTACCGTTATTATTCTTTTGGTGCCATTTATTTCTTTAGGGCAAACTGATGAAGATGCAGAGCCTTATATGGCCCCAAGAATACTGGCGCTCGACAGTAGCTTGTCGGCAGCCAACAAATTCAATAAAGAAATATCAAAAGTTGCTGCGGGTTACACCTATGTGTTTACAGACAGGTCAATTCCTAAAACAATAAGAGAGGTATTTAAAACGGAGAACAATGAGACATTGCGGCTGGAATATAAATACGGAATTGATGAGGGTGACGGTGAAGACGGTGCAGCAAAGCCTGTAGTAACCTACCAGAAAATAAATGGTGAAGCAGGGTTAATCGTAAAAATTTATAATTACCTGTTCAACACAAACTTTGACGCCAGCCAGCTCAGCGCGCTCACTACGCCGGGTATGGAAATAATATACCATGATGATGTGCACCAGTTTGTGCTGGAAGCAGATGATTATGCGCCGGGCTACTGGACAATTAGCTTTGTGCGCTGAAACGTTTAAGGGGCAATGGCATAGTGTACCCTGCAACGGTCTTCGTTGCTTTCGCTTATACGGATAAGCGTCAGGTAATTCTCGTCAACCACTTTAATAGAATACAATATAGGTTTCCCGCTTTTGGGAGATAATGTAAGAATAGTCCTGCCCAGGTCGTCCATGTATATTTTATACTTCCCTTCCTGCCGCGGGTTCGTGTCTTCATCAGTACTTATTTTTATATAAGTACCATTAGTAAGGTTATTATAAATAGCCGGTTTTAACTCAAGGGAAAAGTAATACTGCATGAAGGTGCTTTTGGGGTTGGGAATCTCTACCCCCCCGGGGCATTTCATAGCCAGTATATACCATTTTTTATTTACCAACTGGTCCAGGTTCACCGGTTCAATGGCATAAGACTGGTAAGAGATGGATAATAAAATCATCACCAAAGCACACATCCATCTGCGGTAAAACGCCATAACTGCCTTATTTTTAGCAATAATAAACATAAAAAATTATTGAAAGGCGGGGATGAATGAAAAACCTTTATACAGAGGTAAAATAATAAATAATTTTTTCAGCAAACGCAGTTTCCATCATTATTTTACCTACTTTTATATAGTGCAATAAATTAATTGCCATATTATTACAACAAAAAATAAAAAAAATGATCAAACTTTTTGTAGGCAATCTCTCCTTCCGGACTAGTGGAGAAGATCTGAAAGAACTATTCAGCCGTTTTGGCGAAGTGTCTTCTGCCTCTGTGGTAATGGATAGGGAATCGGGTAGGAGCCGTGGTTTTGGCTTTGTAGAGATGCCTAACAGAGAAGAGGGAGAAGCCGCTATCTCATCATTAAATGAACAGGATTTCCAGGGAAGAAATATTACTGTGAATGAAGCTCGTCCTAAAACAGAATCCAGGAGTGGTGGATATGGCGGAGGCGGCAATCGTGGCGGTTATCGTGGTGGTGGCAACCGCGGCGGCTATGATCGTGACTAATACTTTCAACTTTTTCTTATAATTGTAAGGGCATAGTTATACACTATGCCCTTTGTCAGTTAAGCATATTTTCTCAATTTATTGCACGTGGCGGTAACCAAACTGGACATCGAAAAATTTTTAGAATTAAAAGATCGTTTCCCTGTGTTTGATGTAAGGAGCCCCGGCGAGTATGCACATGCACATATACCGGGAGCCCGCAATTTGCCGTTGTTTTCAGATGAAGAGCGGAAGGTGGTAGGAACTGCCTACAAACAACAAAGCAGGGAAACGGCTATCAAACAAGGGTTGGATTATTTTGGGGTGAAAATGCGTGCTATGGTTGAAACCGTGGAGCAGGTATTTCCGCAGCAAGAACGAAAAACAGTTTTGGTACACTGCTGGCGCGGGGGTATGCGCAGCGGGGCAGTAGCCTGGCTGCTTAATCTCTATGGCTTTGAAGTGTACACACTTGCCGGCGGGTACAAAGCTTACAGGAAATGGGTATTGAAGCAGTTTGAAAAGCAATGGGACTTAAAAGTGTTAAGCGGTTACACAGGCTCTGGCAAAACGGAACTATTACATAAACTGGAACGGCAGCATAAAATAATAATAGACCTTGAAAGCCTTGCCAGCCATAAAGGTTCTGCATTTGGCAAAATACCGGGCAAGGTTCAGCCGGGCCAGGAAATGTTTGAAAATATGCTGGCTGACGCGCTAGATAAAATCCCTTCATCTGCACAGGAAATATGGATTGAAGATGAAAGCCAGCGTATAGGCCTTGTCAATATTCCCAATGCATTCTGGCAAAGCATGCGTAGCGCACCCTTGTTTTTTTTGGATGTGCCCTTTGAACAGCGGCTGGAGCATGTAATAAAAGAATATGGAAATATTAATAAAGAAGAATTGATTAATTCTATAATAAGGATAAGTAAACGCCTTGGAGGACTCGAGACGAAAAACGCGATAAATTATTTGTTGGAGAATGATATACACGCTTGTTTTTCCATATTGCTCAGGTACTACGACAAACAATATTTAAAAGCACTGAAAGGAAGGAATAACCTGGATAAATTACTGAAAGAGACGAACGCAGGCGAAATCCTTTCTGCATAATACAATTACTACCGATGACTGATATAAAACTGACACAATATTCAAGAGGGGCAGGCTGCGGCTGTAAAATTGCACCCGCTGTACTGGACGAAATATTACATACGCAAGTTGTTTTACCCGATCAAAAGCTGTTGGTGGGTAATAGCAGTAAAGATGATGCGGCGGTGTACGAACTGGAAAACGGTACGGCTATAATTTCTACAACGGATTTTTTCATGCCCATTGTAGACGATGCTTTTGATTTTGGCCGCATAGCCTCGGCCAATGCGATTAGCGATATATACGCCATGGGCGGGAAACCCCTGATGGCCCTGGCCATACTCGGCTGGCCGGTAGATAAAATTCCCGCTGCGTATGCGGCTAAAGTAATTGAGGGTAGCCGGAAAATATGTACAGAGGCAGGGATACCCCTTGCCGGTGGCCATAGTATAGATGCGGTAGAGCCTGTTTTTGGCCTGGCAGTTACAGGCACAGTGCCTGTTGCTAACCTGAAACGTAATAATACTGCCCGGGAAAATGACCTGATTTTTATGACAAAGCCCCTGGGTACCGGCATACTGTCAACAGCTTTAAAAAGAGGTGTGCTGGAAGATGTGCATAAAGGCCCGCTGATTGCCCAGATGATACAGTTGAACCTGGCAGGCAGCAGGCTTGGAGCGATTGAAGGTGTGCATGCGCTTACCGATGTTACAGGCTTCGGTTTATTGGGGCATTTATTGGAGATGTGTGAAGGGAGCGCGCTCTCGGCAGAAATTTATTACGACCGTATACCTTTGTGCAACGGTGTAAAACAATACCTGGCACAGGGCATTGTTCCCGACGCTACATTCCGCAACTGGAACAGCTATGGTAAACAGGCATCTTTTAGCGAAGCGGTAAACATGGCGGAAGCGTTCAGTATACTGCCGGATCCGCAAACCAACGGGGGGCTATTAATAGCGGTAAGCGAAGCGGAAGCGGATCATCTTACCAATCTGCTGAAAGAATACACTTCCCCCGAATGCCTGATACCTATCGGTAAATTCGTTTCCGGTAGAGAAAAAGCCATCTTCGTCGGGATGAGTGATCGTAATTAGTAACAAATAGTTATATTGACACAGGTAAATTCTGATTTAATAATATTATGAAAAGAGCAATTCTGGCTTTTGCTGTTATTATGGGGCTGAATGCCCCGCTGTTAGCACAATCGTTACGCATAGAAAATGTATCGCCCTCGTTATTATCTGGCATAAAAACTTCGGAGGATGAACAAATGTTTTGTAACGTTTATGCAGATAATAACGGCGGTGAAAATAAGGTACTGAATGTGGTTGCTTACAATAACCAGCTGATGGAGATGAGAAAAGCAGAGATTGAGATATCCAACACATCTGTTTTGCTTACATCCTGCTTTAGTGGCGAGGTGACGGTAATATTGCTGGGCGACCCTGCAAAGAAAACCCGTACTGCAATTACTGTAGACAGGGAAGGGAACATCATGCAAAAGAAAGAAGAAGAAAATGTGCCCGCAGCCCTGTTGCAGCCGGAAAATTACATCAGTTTACAGGCGATAATGCCTTCGGAATTTGTAATGGTAATGAAAACTGCCGCAAAGAACAATGAATATGAAATAGAGCGGTTCAACATGGCTTTAGACCCCGGCAACAAAATAACAGTAAAAGGCGGGAAAGGGAAAATGATAATAAAACAGGTAGAGACACTGAACGATATATGCTACCTGCTGTGTAAAGAAACCATTGGCCTGAATAACGAGAAAACGGAATACAAAGTACTGGCGGCCAATCTTGCCAGCGGGAAAATAATCTACACCAGGTTATTTGGTGAAGATGCGCAGATTGGTGTGCCTGTGCAGATGCGTGTGAATGAAGATATGACCGTAACACTTGCAGGCCTCATGTTCAACGAAGGCGATATGGATAAAATACCCGATGGCTTTATGTGGACAAAAATTGATGACAAAGGGGAACTGGTAAAATATACACAGAAACCATGGCAGGAAATGCTGGATCGTAACGATAATAAAATCATCAAAGATATTTCTGAAGGCAGGCAAAATGTTTTGATAGAAGACATATTTAAAATGCCCGGCAGTGAATCTACAGTACTGCTGGGTGAACTTTTTGAAAAGACAAATGGCGGGGCTGGTACTGCAAGTTTTGCGGTAAAAGATTTCATGATGTTCAAGTTTGACGGCGAAGGACAACTGTTAAGCGCTGAAAAAATAAAAAAGACACCGAAACTGGCTACCGTAAGGGGAACAGGTGCGACAGGCGGAAAATACCTGCTGGCAGAGAAGCTGTATGATCATGATTTTTTCACATACCGTACCTACTTCCAGGATGGTGAGCGGGTAAACCTCATGTACAGGTATAATAACGGCAAGGCAGATTTTGTAAACGTTTTGCCTGTTACAGATTCATTAGTTGATAAGAAAGGGCTTTTCAACATCTCGTTAAATGAAGAAGAACAGGCTGAGGTACCCCAAAACGGAAAACAATCGAAAAAAAGCCCTGAAAAAAATATACCCGTAGTTACCCAGGAAGTAAACCTTGATGAAATGGATGATGCAGAAAAGCACTATCCGTTGATATTACTGAAGGAAAACCATGCAGTGGTACAGAAGTACGATAATGACGTATTTACCGCAAGGATGGTAGAAATGCCAACGCGGTAAGGAGTTTCAGGCTATAATAATACAGGACAGGGCAGGATTTTATCCTGCCCTGTCCTGTTACCCATGTTTCAAAAAACGAACGGGAGATATAAAAGTTGACGTAAATACATGACCTGTATCATGTCAAACCTACAGGTTTTCAATAAATTGCAGTATGAATTCAATGCTGGAAAATAACAAGAAAGAGTTTACCCCCGTCGGTTCGAAGCAGGAAGCGGTATTTCTGGAAGGCCCGCATTCGCGCTGGAAAGAGTTGACTTTCTTATTAGATGTGTTTAAAGAGTTTATCGTTGGGTTCAGGAAACTTCATTTTTTAGGCCCATGCGTTACTGTGTTCGGGTCGGCAAGGTTTAAAGAAGAGCATCCGTATTACGACCTTGCCCGCCAGGTAGGCAGGGAAATGGTCAGGCTGGGGTTTACGATTATGACCGGTGGCGGCCCCGGTATTATGGAGGCTGCAAACAGGGGCGCAAAAGACGCAGGCGGGCTGTCTATCGGGTGTAATATTATTTTACCTATGGAGCAGCACCCGAATAAATACCTTGATAAATGGATAGACCTGAGATACTTTTTCATCAGGAAAATATTGCTCACGAAATATTCATACGCTTTCGTAGTAATGCCGGGTGGCTATGGCACTATGGACGAATTTTTTGAATCGCTTACACTGATCCAGACAGGAAAGTTCCAGAAATTCCCTGTTGTATTGATGGGCAGAGCATATCATGAAGAGTTATACCAATACCTTCAGAAACTGGTTTTCGAAAAAACTATCAGCCCTCACGATCTCGACCTCTTTTTGTTTACAGACTCTGTAGAAGCTGCGGTGGAGCATATCAACAGGTATGCAATCGAAGGGTTTGGATTAAAGAAGAAAAGAAAGATTAAAGCTTCAGGGTTCCTGGGAGAAAAATCCTTATGGAAAAGAAACCGTTTTAATAGGTGGTAAATCAGCGATACCGGGCTACTACGGACAGCCTGCTGCACTGTTACTGCAACATATCAACCTTGTTTCAAAACAAAGTGGATATTTGTTTTCCATTTACCCGGGTCTTTCTCTATTGCGGGGTCGGAAAAATATTCTTCAATAATCAATTCCCGCTCCAGGTGATGTTCGTTTAAATACTGTTCCATTGCCTGGTAAACCGGTCCCATACTTTCATAAGACCCGTAGTGAGTTGTAGTAATCACCTTTGAAGCTGGTAAAACTAAAACTTCAAAATCGTTAATTTCCGGGAGCGGCCCTTTGACAGGTACAGCCGCAGCTAACCGGGTTTCTTTTTTTACTTCATCAATAGTATAGTAAACAGCACAAGGGGGATCGCATGCCTGTATGCCCAGCTTTTGTACCAATCCGTAAATTGCACCATAGGTGTTGCCGAAAAAATTGGGGAGTTCATCAAATGCAACTGTGGCTTGTTTGGTAATAAAAGTTTTTTCAGGCCATGTTGTCTCTTTTATATCGTAAGCAATCTTTGTTTCCATTGCGTATATTTTTTTGTAAAAGTTTTTTTGAAGCATTGACTGAATAGACGGATATTCGACTATTCTTTGCTGAACTGGTGGTCGGGGTTATAAAATATGGCAGTATCACGGCCTATTTCATTTTGTTCTTTCAATGTTAATATGTCTGTTCCTGTAGTTTGTATCCATTTGTCCATCTGGAACCTGAATATTTGAACATTGAGACCGAACCGCCTTTCAAATTCCGCTTCGATAGCCCCCGTTCGGCTACCGGGATTAATGGTAATAATACCGTGTATATGTTTTTGCCTGATGTCTTTCAGCAGTTGGCCAGGTTGGCAGGGAGTCCCATTGGAAACTTCTTCAAGCCGGTGTGGTTCAAGAAAAAACTCCAGTTTCAGGAAAGGGAATTTTTTGGCAAATTCTTCCTGTATTTCCTGCACCGTTTTTGAGTCATTTATTTCAATAACCATATCTTTTGCGTTAAGGTGTTATTTAAAAAGCCGGTTGATTGCTTCTTACAATTTCCGGAAATGAAATTTTTTAGGAACATCCTTAGTAAAGCTATCATGATATACAATGATTCAATCTGACGATTATCATTCCTATTGCTGACCTTTGTCAATATACCGGCTATTGCGGTTATAAAGTGCTTTTATGGCAGTTTTGAAAAAATCGCCCGAGAGCAATATATACCATAGCTCCAGTCCTATAGCTGAAATAAAAGAGAAGTATATGCCTATATAAGGAGCATATAGTCCGAAACCTACAAGGTTAGCAGCAAGGCCTATATAAGCCGTTGTCTTCGAAAGATGGTTGGGCTGAAACATAAAAAGCAGAGACTAATCAGGAGACAAATGCTATTATGAATGACAATAATGAACAACCGGAATGGTTGTTTCGTAAAGGTGCCTGTGGAAGGCTCTGTTAATGATTAATGTAATGAGGTAAATGATACGCTCCCCGCAAGCTGTGTTTCTTTTCATTGATTAGGTTTTTAGCAAATGTAGGATTGCCTGCAGGCGCGCACTATGATGGCAATCAAAGAATACGTTGTCTTTGGTCAAAAAAATATTCTCCGGAGAATATTGTTACGGCAGTAAATGTACCTGACTGCTATATGCATTTACCCGGCACTCCCTGCTGCGATGTACTGCAGGTCAGCAAAAGCGTGGAAAGTATGATTTTAATCAAATTTTCGCATGACAGGCATCATCTGCCGGCCATACCATTGTATTTACTTTTATTCCTATGCAATTGCCGAAATCTACCAAGAATTTTTTTACAGAAACTGGTGCCGTTTCAAGATTTACCGCATGGTTCTTTCATGAGGCATTCCGCCCGCGGTATGAATGGAAAGAGTTCATCAGGCAATGCTACGAGATTGGCTACAGGTCGTTGCCGCTTATAGCGCTTACTGGTTTTATCATGGGGCTGGTGCTTACCATGCAGCTACGCCCTACAATGGTAGAGTATGGAGTGGAGGCAAAGCTGCCAGACATTGTCAGCCTGTCAGTTGTTCGCGAAATAGGGCCGGTAATTACAGCACTGATATTTGCAGGAAAGGTAGGATCAGGAATTGGGGCAGAGCTGGGGTCAATGAAGGTGACTGAGCAGATAGATGCTATGGAGGTATCGGGCACTAATCCTTATAAATACCTGGTAGTGACAAGGGTGGCCGCTACCACGCTGATGTTACCGGTCCTGGTAATTCTCTCAGACGGGATTTCCCTGTATGGCGGGTACCTGGGCGTAAATATAAAAGCAGTTACCAGTTGGAGCCTGTATATCACACAGGTTTATAATGCGCTCCGGTTCAGCGATGTATTGCCTGCTTTTATCAAGACTTTTCTTTTTGGTTTTGCCATAGGTATGATAGGTTGTTACAAAGGATATAATTCAAAAAAGGGAACAGAAGGCGTAGGCAGGTCTGCCAACTCTGCGGTCGTTCTTTCATCCGTAATTATTTTCATTATAGATCTGGTTGTTGTACAAATAACCGATTTGCTGGGATTTAACTGATGGACCGGAATCTGACATATAACCCGGAAAATGTCATATCCGTTAAAGGATTGAAGAAATGTTTTGGCTCCAACAAAGTGCTGGATGGGTTTGACCTGCAGTTGCGCAAGAATGAAAATATTGTTGTGTTGGGCCGGTCTGGTTCCGGAAAGTCCGTACTTATCAAATGTATTATCGGGTTGCTTACAGCAGATGAAGGAAGTATAGAAGTACTGGGAAAAGATGTGTTGTCGCTGGATCATGAAGCATTGGACCAGGTGCGGATCAAAATAGGCTTTCTTTTTCAAAGCAATGCGCTTTACGACTCTATGACCGTAAGAGAAAACCTTGAATTTCCGATGCGGCGCCATTCCATTGACCTTAGCGAAGAAGAAATCAGGCAAAGGATAGAAGAAGCTTTGGAAAATGTAGGCCTCCTGCATACAATCGATATGATGCCTTCGGAACTTTCGGGTGGTATGATGAAGCGGGTCGCGCTTGCACGGACCATGATCCTGAAACCAGACGTCATTCTTTATGATGAGCCTACAGCCGGGCTCGACCCGGTTACCGGCAGGGAAATAACAACGTTAATGATGGAAATCAAGAGAAAATACAATACCGCAGCCATTATTATCTCTCATGATATGAAATGTGTAAAAGCTACTGCAGACAATATTATTCTTCTGCTGAATGGAAAGAATTATATGCATGGTAATTACTCATTTTTTGAAACATCGGATGACCCTTATGTACAACAGTTTTTTGATTGACAATGAAAAAACAAGCAGTTAATAACGCAAAGCTGGGGGTGTTCGTCATTGCAGGGTTACTGGTTTTAGTAGTATCCCTGTATGTGATAGGGCAAAACCATAATTTTTTTGGGTCAGGCTTCGCCCTCAAAGCAAGGTTCAGGGATGTGAATGGCCTTATGCCGGGTAGCAATGTGCGCTTTTCAGGTATACAATGCGGTACCGTAAAGGATATTGAGATTATTAACGATACTACTATCGAAGTGAGGATGCTGATAAATAATAAAACCAGTCCTTACATACGGGCCAATGCCAGTGCCAGCATCGGCACGGAAGGGTTGATGGGGAATAAGGTCGTTAATATTTTACCCAATGCTGCAGGAGCGCCGCCGATGGAAAATGGAGGAATGCTGGTTACCGGCGGACAGCCAGGGCTGGAAGATATGATGGGTACACTGTCTGTTGTTGGAAATAATACGCTTGAAGTTTCTGCCAGCCTCAGGGAAGCAGCATTGAAAATTAATAACAGCCCTTTACTGCAACAGTTGCTTACTGACACAACCATGGTAACGAACCTGCAACAGAGCCTGGCACATTTCAGGAAAGCATCTCTGAATATAGAAAATGCAGCAGCCTCTGTTAATCTCATGTTGTTGAATGTACAGAAAGGAGAAGGTGTTGCCGGCGTTCTTTTGTCTGACCGGCAGGCCGCTGCCAACACTGCTGAAGCAATTGAAAACCTCAATTATGCTTCCAGGCAGGCAAACAAGCTTGTAACAGACATTGACAGCCTGGTCAGCGAAATACATGCGGATGCTGCTGGGGGTAATGGTGCGCTGCACTTGCTGCTAAAAGATACAACCCTGGTAAACAGACTAAATAACAGCCTGGAAAATATTGAAAATGGCACTGCAGCTTTCAATGAAGACATGGAAGCCCTTAAACATAATTTTCTGCTTAGGGGCTACTTCAGAAAACAGGAGAAAAGAAAAGAATAATATGCCTTGCTATAGTATTTGCAGTTGATCTGCATCAGCTAAAAGTACCTGTTGGAGGGTGAACTGATAAACATCATCGAATTGCATGCTTTGCATCAGGGAAGTTTTTTCTTATCAGAAATAGCTTTGATGAATAATCCCGCTTTTATGAAGACCAAGTATTTTAAACCTGTATTTATACTTTTTACTGTTGCATTGTTATGCATGGGCAGGCAGCAGCAGGCTTTGGCCCAGCCGCAAGGTGAGCTGACGTTGCAGGTGTTTTATAACTCGTTATCGCCCTATGGGAATTGGATTTATGAAAACAGGTACGGGTATGTGTAGGTACCCCTGGCAGAAGATGATTTTCATCCCTACTACACGAATGGCTATTGGGAGATGACCGTATATGGCAATACATGGGTTTCCCTTTACCCGTGGGGTTGGGCCGCTTTCCATTACGGCCGGTGGATTTATGATCCTTTTTACGGATGGGTATGGGTACCGGGTTATCAATGGGCGCCTGCCTGGGTCTGTTGGCGCTATGGTAACGGTTTTTACGGATGGGCGCCGCTCGGGCCTCAGTTTGTCATCAGTGTAGGGTTGGGGAGCTATACCTGTCCTGATAGCTGGTGGGTATTTACGCCTCATAAATATGTGTACGGCCCCCGCTACAGCAGGCATTACTATCGGAATACAGGCAGGGAACGGATTCAAAACAGTATGATTATAGACCGCACCGGTACCGACGGGCGGACAAATACATTCTATCCGTCAGGCCCTTCGGCAGAAGAAGTCAGGACTGCAACCGGGCGGCAGGTAACTGTTAGACCATCGCAAGATGTATCTTCTGCCGACCAGGCCCGGCCAACAAACACTGCTGTCCGGTTATACCGTCCCCTGCCTGATGAAAAAGGGGCAACGCTGCAGGGCCGCCCCCAGAAGTTTGAAAATGCGCCACGTCCCATCAGAGATAACCAGCCGGTAGAGTTTACACCCGGGAATGTGCCGGAATATAGGAAAGCGCCAACCAGGCAAGCCCCCGGCAATATAGACCGGAACATACCGCCCCGGCAGGAAAACCAACCCATAAGGACCCCGCGCGTAACCGAACCCCCACGGAGCCCTAATACATTGCCCGATAATAGGACAAGACCGGCACGCCCTGCTGAGCCCGCAAGACAAACGCCGGTACGGGTGCAGCCGTCAAGGCCTGCCACAGCACCATCTGCCCCGCAATCAAAACCCGAAAGGCCGAACCAAAGGCAATAAAAGATAACACATGAACCGTAAAGCATTTCCTGAACTGGTGCAGTCGGTCACTTTTAAAGAAATGAAAGTCACCAGCCCTGCTTTTTCTGACAGCGATATGTTGCCTGCCAGGTTTAGCTGTTACGGTGAAAATATTAACCCGCCTTTGGTCATAGACCATATTCCTGCTGAGGCCCAAACCCTGGCAATTATAATGACCGGTACATACGATGGCAGGCAGGAGTGGGCGCACTGGCTGGCATGGAACATCCCACCCGTTACACACATAGCAGAAAACCGCCAGATGGAAATGGAGGGGATCAATTATTTTTCAAGACACGGTTATGATGGCCCTTGCCCCGCCGGAGGATTGCATACCTATGATTTCAAGGTGTATGCCCTCGATGACAGGTTGCAGCTTCCATCCGCCGTTACCAAATCTGAACTGGAGCGGGCTATCAGTGACCACATACTGGCTTTCGGGTATATCAGTTGCTTTTATCATCATCCTATGCCGTTAAAACAATAGTTCAGCAAACTTGTATTTTGACAAAATCTGTATATCATACTACAGGGCGCAGGGCATCTGGCCATTTCAGTAGCAATAATATACGCCTGGTTCATAGCGGGCCTGAATTTTTTGACCTGCTGGAATCGCTTATCGGCCAGGCAGTAGCTGAGATACAGTTCCAGTTTTATGTTTTTAATGATGATACTACAGGCTGGCGTATTGCCCGGGCGCTTGTAGAAGCGGCTAACAGGGGTGTTGCAGTATATATACTCATTGACGGCTATAAGGCAGGGTCATTATCGGGTGATTTTCTCCGTTTCCTGGATGTGCCCAATATTCACCTGGAACGTTTTGAGCCATTGTTCCGCAGCAGGAAATTCTATGTGGGAAGAAGAATGCATCATAAGATTGCTGTGTTTGATGGTAACAGGACTTTGATAGGCGGTATTAACATTGCAGACCGTTACATGGGCACGGATACCACGCCTGCATGGCTCGATTTTGCGCTGTACCTGGAGGGAGCCGCGACAGCCCAGGTAAGGGCTGTGAGCACCAGGTACTGGAAAGATGAAACAGGGGATACCATAGATACGAAATTGCCGGAAGGATTGTTGCCCGCTCATAGAAAAGCAGGCGATACCCTGGAGCATTGCTCCGTTCGCATACGCAGGAACGATTGGGTAAAAGGATACAACGAGATATGGAAAAGCTATTTTGAAATATTTAACCATGCAACGGAAAGTATTGTTGTTATGTGTAGCTATTTTCTTCCGGGATGGACATTTCTCAGGCGAATTAAAAAGGCGATTGCAAGAGGTGTTCGCGTACAGGTAATTCTTGCCGGCCAGTCAGATGTGATGCTTGCAAAACATGCGGAGCGTTACCTGTACCGGTGGATGCTGCGCAACGGCGTGGAAGTTTACGAATATAAGGGCAGTGTCCTGCATGCAAAAATTGCCATAAGAGACCATAAATGGATGACTATAGGTTCGTACAATGTAAATAACATCAGCGCGCTGGCAAGTATAGAGCTTAACCTGGATGTAAGGAATAAGCCATTTGTGTCAAAAGTGGAACAGGAACTTGTATCAATAATAAAGGACCGCTGCGAACGGATTACCCACGGGAATTTTACCGCCCGCCAGAATATATTTAAACAGTTCTGGCAATGGCTTTGCTACCAGGTTATCAAAATCATTCTTTTTACAGCAACCTTTTATTTTCAACGGGAAAGTTAATCGCCCCGTATCCTTTTATATAAAGAAATCCACACTTCGCGGTTCCAGCCTTTAAAACGGCCACGCTGCATCACCAGTTCATTTTCTTCAGGGTGTTGCAGGTAATAATAAAAAACAAAACCTGCATCAGGGTATTTCCACCCGGCTATCTGGCCAAAACGGAGATCGTTGAATACAATCGTCCCGTTATGCAGCTCCACGGTATAAAACCCTTTTGAAAACCTCATTAAATGTTGCAGTGCCTCATGGTCAGACACGGCGGCGAGCAGGCTGTCGTTGCGCGGGAAGTAATGCATATTCAGCGGCCTGTTTTTTTCTGTTATAGAACGGAAACCCACATAATACCCGCTATCATTTCCGGCTACAACATACCAAAGCAGGTTGTTAAAAGGAGTGGGCGTGGTCATGTACCGGCTATAAGAAATGTTACCCTCTTTCAATGCGTGGCGGACACTTTTTTCTATAGTGAATTTATTAAACATGCAAAAACAGAGATACAGGAAACTTCCCGCTATGCCTGACCAGTACCAGTAAACCCTCCTGTGGTCCTTACGTTTAAGTATCAGCAGCACCAGACAGCTTAGTGCAGGGAGAAATGTAAATAAAGGATCGGCAACGAACATGGCATTTAGAGAGAACCTGTAATGGCTGAAAGGCTCCAGCCAACCGGTGCCGTATGTATTAAACCCGTCAAGCAGTATATGTACCAGTATCTCGGTAGCAAAAAACCACATCCATCTTCGCATCGGCACATTGTGGGGCCGGTGCCACCTGTCTGCAATGATGGCAAAGACCGGGAAGGTTATAAAGGCAAACAGAAAAGAATGTGTAAAACCGCGGTGTGCCAGCAGGTTTTCTGCCGGGCTCGACCAGATGGCAGCGAGGAAGTCAATATCAGGAAAACTTTGCGCTACAGCACCCCAGATGAGCGCCTTCTTCCCTATTTTTTTCCCGATAAAAGCCTCACCTATGCAGGCGCCCAGTACAATATGGCTTAATGAATCCATTTTTATAAATAGAATAAACTATACGGAAACGCCGGCAAAGAGCTGTCAACTCACTTACCCCCGGTAATATAATGCAAATTACTATTGTGCATTATTCCGTAAAATGACGCATGACAGTAAAATACCTGACGGCAGTCAGGAATCCATTTCCCTTTCACCCCGGGAAATGCGCATTTCATCTGTATAAGAGAACTGATAAAAGTCAGTTGGTATTTTGACTCAAGTCATCCGGTTGCCGGATATGTCAGGATATTTTTGAACAAATACCTGAACTTATGCCTTTTACGATATTGGTACCGACAGATTTTTCCCCTACTTCCGAGAAGGCGTTTTTGTATGCGCTGGATATTGCATCCCGATGTGCAGGAACTGTTTTTCTATACCATGTATATGACCGTGTGGAGAGCCCCTTTATAGAAACTATAGAAGTGCGCAAAGAATATAATCTTGAAAATGAACGGGAACTAATGGGCCGCCTTCATGCATTGAGAAGAAAATGGCAGCATCAGCATACGGGGGTACATGTACTTGCTGTGCTCGGGCGTTCACCGTTGGTAGGTTCAATAGTGAAATTTATCCGGGATGAGCAGGTAAACCTGGTTGTTATGGGCACCCAGGGCGCCAGCGGGCTGAAGAAAGCAATAGTAGGGACTATTGCAGCGCGCATTATTGAAAAATCAACCGTTCCTGTATTGCTGGTGCCGGAACAATTTGAATGGAGGCCACCTAAAAAAATTGTTTTGGTTACCAATTATCATCATGATGATCTTACGGCAATGGCAACTTCAGGTGAGCTGGCCGGACTCTATAACGCACTTGTTGAAATTGTTCATTTTGCTGATGTATTAGCAGATAAGGAACAGGGAGTAGCTGCATTCGATGAATACATTGCCGGGTTAAGAATGAAGTTCCCGGATATAGAACCGGCTGCTTCGATATTGTCTGTTTATTCAGTAACAGATGCACTGGAAACGCTGCATGAACGGGTGCCTTATGATATACTGGTAATGGTTAGGCATAAACAAAAATTCCTGGAGCGTTTTTTTGCTGAAAGTTGTACCAGGCACATGGCGTACCTGACAAGGAAACCATTACTTGTTGTGCCCGGAGCTGAATGATTTTTTTAACCGGGTACAAATGCTCTCAACTGATGGTTTATTTAACTGGTTTTATTCTTTGTGCTTTTGTCATATTTTTTGCCGGAAGGAAACTCATTTTTTACGCAGATATGATTGCTGCTATCACCGGTATAGGAAACGCCTGGATCGGTCTTGTGCTAATGGCATTCATTACATCTTTACCGGAGCTTATGGTCGGTATCAGTTCTTCCGCCATCATTCAGTCGGCAGACCTGGCAGTGGGCGATGTATTGGGAAGCTGCGCCTTCAACCTTGGCATTCTTGCTTTGATGGATGCATTTGTTCCCAAACACAAACCACTGCTTGGCCTTGCATCGCAAAACCATATAATAGCAGCGGCTATGGGCATTTCTTTGATTGCACTTGCCGGTACAGGCTTGTTTTTACCTGAAGAATTTGTAATAATAGGAGGTATTGGTATTACCAGTATTTTCTTTATCATCATCTACTTTTTCTCTGTCTGGTTACTTTACAGGTTTGATACAACACATAAACAGGCTACTGCTGAAGGCGAGCACAACGGCCAACAGATATTGAGCTTGCCCAAAACAATCGGGTACTTTTCCGTATATGCCTTAATCATCATCAGTGCTGCGCTTTTATTGCCTTATTTCATAGATAATATAGCTGCTATTGCCGGGCTTAATAAAACTTTTGCAGGTACTTTATTGCTTGCCGGTTCAACATCTTTGCCGGAGATTGCAGTATCTATTGCTGCGGTACGCAGGGGCTCTATAGATATGGCTGTTGGTAACCTTTTAGGCAGCAATATGTTTAACATTTTTATATTGGCCATAGATGATATTTTTTATACAAAAGGCCATTTGCTGAAAGATGCTTCAGACCTGCACCTTGTTTCCTGCATGGCTACAATCATTATGGCGGCAGTGGCAATTATCGGGCTCAGCTACAGGCTTCAGGCAAAAAAGTACTGGCTGGCATGGGATGCGCTGCTCATTTTCGGAGTGTACATTCTGAATATTTTATTACTTTATCACATTACCACCTGATATATGATGAGGAACTGGCACCAGCTTAGAGCGGATGAGATAATGAGATTGCTTGAAACTTCGGAGGAAGGCTTATCTGCTGCTGCCGTGCAAGATAAAATGTCCCGGTACGGGCCTAATCTGTTACTCGAACAAAAAAGGCATTCGCCGTGGAGGCTTTTCCTGCACCAGTTCAGTGATTTTATGATATTGGTGTTGCTTGCGGCCGCGCTGATCTCCGGTATTGTGGGGGCAATGGCGGATGCCATTATCATATTGGTGATTGTGGTGCTGAATGCTGTAATAGGATTTGTTCAGGAATACAGGGCAGAAAAAGCAGTAGCTGCATTAAAACAGTTAGCTACACCTCTTGCACATGTGATGCGTGGCAATCATGTCCAGATCATATCTTCCGGAGACCTGGTACCGGGAGACATGGTGCTCCTTGAGTCGGGGAATGTTGTGCCTGCAGATATCCGGCTTATAGAAGTACACGCGCTCCGTATCGAAGAATCTTCTCTTACGGGTGAACCCGCAGCGGTAGACAAGTATATAGAACATCTTGATAAAGAGGAGCTGGCTTTGGCCGATAAGGTGAATATGGCCTTCAAAGGTACACGGGTAGTACATGGGAGAGGTTTAGGAGTGGTTGTGGCTACGGGAATGGATACGGAACTGGGCCATATTGCAGGCATGTTGCAGGAAAAAGAAGCCAGTACACCGCTTCAGCAGCGCATGGCTGATTTTGGTAAAAAGCTTTCCTGGCTTATTCTTGGCATTTGCCTCGTTTTGTTTTTTGCAGGCCTCCTGCGGGGGGAAGAACCTGTCAATATGTTACTGGTGGCAATTTCATTAGCTGTTGCTGCTATACCGGAAGCGTTGCCTGCACTTATTACCATTTCGCTGGCCAGGGGCGCGAAAAGGCTGGTGAAGAAAAATGTGCTGATCCGCAAACTTCCTGCTGTAGAAACCCTGGGTTCTGTTTCTTTTATCTGCTCTGACAAAACCGGCACATTGACGCAAAATAAAATGAAAGTTACGGCCGTAGTCCCTTTCCATACCGCATTAAACATTTGCGAAGAACTATCCTTGCTGGAATGTGCTATGGCTATTAATCACAATGTCAGGCAGACAAAAGATAACAAATGGACGGGCGACCCGACGGAAATTGCCCTGGTTGATTATATATCCGCAACCTATTCAGGCAACGTATTAGAAAAGATAGATACTCTATTGCCACGGATAGCAGAATTTCCTTTTGACACAGACCGCAAATGCATGACTACTATCCATCGTTTCAGGGATGGGTTTATCGCTATTTCAAAAGGGGCAGTCGAGTCAATAACCAGCCTGCTTTCAGACCGGCATTCCGTTGACACTATTCTTCATAAAGCAGCAGAAATGGGCCGGCAAGGTGTCCGGGTACTGGCTTTTGGTTATAAGGTTATGGAATCTGTTCCTGAACAGTTTACTCATAGAGAAATAGAAGAGGGGCTTGGTTTCGCTGGCCTGGTAGGCATGGTTGACCCTCCAAGGGAAGAAGTAAAAGAAGCAATCAAGGACTGCAAATCTGCAGGTATTATCCCGGTAATGATAACAGGAGACCATGTGCAAACAGCTACAGCCATAGCCAGGCAGATTGGAATATTTAAAGAGGGGGACCTTGTGTTGTCGGGCGTTGAACTGGCTGCAACACCGGCAGAAGAACTGGAAAAAAAGATAGAGAGAATAAGTGTTTATGCCAGGGTCTCTCCCGAACAAAAGTTAACCATAGTCCGGGCCCTTCAGCAGAAAGACCATTTTGTGGCTATGACCGGGGATGGGGTAAATGATGCCCCGTCGCTTAAGGCGGCCAATATAGGTATAGCTATGGGCATTACAGGCACAGACGTCAGCAAGGAAGCTGCCCACATGATTTTGCTCGATGATAATTTTGCCACAATTGTAAAAGCGGTACGGGAAGGGCGCAGGATTTATGACAACATCCGCAGGTTTGTTAAGTATATTATGACTTGTAACAGTGCTGAAATATGGACCATATTCCTCGCTCCTCTCCTGGGGTTTCCCATACCGCTGCTTCCGGTGCATATATTATGGATTAACCTGGTTACAGACGGCCTTCCGGGGTTAGCCCTTTCTTCTGAAAAAGCGGAACATAATATCATGAACAGGCCCCCCAGGCCACCCGGCGAAAGCCTGTTTGCCAAAGGTACCGGCATCCACATTATATGGGTAGGGTTATTGATGGCAGGAGTAACACTGGCTACACAGGGATATTTCATTTACATGGGTAATCCACATTGGCAAACTATGGTTTTTACAGTATTGTCCCTGTCCCAGCTTGCACACGTATTTGCTGTTAGAAGCGATTACGAGTTTATTTATAAAAAAGGGATATGGAAGAATCCATTCCTGCTTACTACCATCCTTTTTACTTGTTTACTACAGCTTATGATTATCTACCTGCCTGTAGCTAACAGGTTTTTTAAAACAACCCCTCTTTCTTTTAGTGAGCTTTCAATAGCTGTTCTGCTGGCAGTTTTTGTATTTCACGCTGTGGAATTCGAAAAATGGTTCAGGCGCAGGCGGCATAAAACAGGGCATTTATGAGCTTGTTCCTGTTTTTCTGAATACCAGTAGCGGTACCTGTGTATGGCTGCTCATCTGCTCTGTTTTACTCCCTTTGAACAACTTCTCAAAAAAACCTTTTTCTTGTGCGAACATCACCAGCATGTCTGCATTTTTTGCAATAAGCTGCTGGTCTATTACATCTCTGACATTGTGGCTGTGAGCTACCCCGGTAGTGATATGCTCATAACCTGTCAGCCTGCCGATGTCCATTAGGCTATGGTAAGCCAGTAGTTCTTCGCTTACAGGTTCAGGTGGGATGTGTACAATATGAATAGAAGCATTGAAAGCTTTTGCAAGGGGCAGGATTTTCCTGGTTTCTTCCAGTACATTTCCCAGGTCGGTAGGATAAAGAATATGTTTGATTGTTGTTGCCTTAGCTTCTGGCGGAACAGCTATGACAGGGATATGGACGTTTTCGATCATGCCGAGGGTGAAACTGCCCAACTTTGTTTTGGCTAAACCACTGCTCCCTTTTGTGCCCATTACTACAAAATCTATGTGGTGCCCGGATGCGAAATCATTAATGTACCGGGGGAGCGGGAATTCGCTGATAACATATGTTTCTATGTTAGCAGCGTCCATCCCCTGGCTTACAAGTCTTTCTTTGATGGATGCCTGTTTCTTCCGGGCATCTTCTATAAATTCAGCGTTTGAAGACGACCACCATATACTGTTAGGGGGAATTACATGCAAAAGGATAATTTCCCCCTTCAGGTTGGTGGCAAGCATTGCAGCGTAGTTAAGCGCATTGTTTGCTATCTCCGAAAAATCGGTCGGTACCAGGATATTCATTTTATATGTTTTAGGTAAGCTTTCTACAGTTCATTGGGGCATACAACGCCCATTTCCCAGTTATCCAGGTTTTCAACAGTTATTTTTGCTATTGCCTGCAAGGCTTCATGGGTAAGGAAGGCCTGGTGCCCGGTAATCAGCACGTTGGGGTAAGAACGCAGCCGTATAAATACATCGTCCCTGTTCTTCTTTCCACAGAAATTTTCAAAGAAGAATTCCTTTTCATGTTCATAAACATCAAGGCCTGCCAGTGCAACCGTACCGTTATCCAGCGCCTCCAGCAATGCCTGGCTGTCCAGGATTTTCCCTCTTGATGTATTTAGCAGGGTGACCCCTTTTTTCATCTGGTTGAATGCAGCGGCATTGAGCAGGTTCGTTGTATGCACATTGAGCGGGCAGTGAACAGAGATAATATCGGATTGCTTATAAAGCTCTTCCAGGGGGACATAAGTAACTCCGTTTCTTTCTAATTGTTCATTAGGTACGGGGTCGTAAGCCAGGAGACTGCACCCGAAACCAAGCATAATCTGTGCAAAAGCTGTTCCTATTCTGCCGGTGCCGATGACCCCGACTGTTTTACCATGCAAGTCAAAGCCCACCAGCATATCGAGGCGGTAGTCGCAGATATCCATCAGTTTTTGCCCCAGTATGATTTTCCTGTTCAGCGTTAAAAGCAGGGTAACTGCATGCTCGGCTACTGCATAAGGTGAATACTCAGGAATATTAGCTACCCGGATGCCTAACCCGCGGGCTTTTTTTATATCAATATGATCGTAGCCTACGCTACGCAGGCAAATATAACGTACGCCGGAGGCATATAGTTTTTCCAGTACGGCAGCATCAGCGTTATCTGATGTGAACAATGCTACCGCCCCGGCACCTTTTGCCAGGTCAGCCGTTTTGTAATCTAGTTTCTCGGTGCGGAAAACCATTCTATGCCTCGATCCCGCTGCCCCTTCCAGGAAAGCCTTGTCAAAGTCATGGGTGCTATATACAACAACCTGCATACTTTATTATTTAGCAGGTTTTGATTCAGGAAACAATGCAGATGGTACCTTCGTCTTGCCGATTGTACGCTCTGCCTGTAATATATTTTCGATGCCGCCTGTTAATGCATCGGGGTTGAAAGAAATAGAATCGATTCCCTGCTCTACCAGGAAATGGGAAAATTCAGGGAAATCGCTCGGAGCCTGGCCGCATAGGCCTATTTTGCGCCCTTTTCGCCTGGCTGTATGTATCACCTGCGCAAGCAGGGATTTCACAGCTTCATTGTTTTCATCAAAAAGATCGCTGATAATAGCTGAATCCCTGTCCAGTCCAAGTGTCAGCTGCGTCAGGTCGTTAGACCCGATGGAGAAGCCGTCGAATATTTCGGCAAACTCTTCTGCAAGGATTACATTGCTTGGTATTTCGGCCATAATATAAACTTCAAGGCCATCTTTGCCACGTTCAAGCCCGTTTTCACCCAGTACGGCAAGTACCTGTTTGCCTTCCTCTACCGTGCGGCAGAAAGGGATCATGATTTTGATATTGGTCAATCCCATTTCATTCCTGGCCCGTTTTATGGCAGCACATTCCAGTCCAAACCCTTCCTTGTACTGGCGGTGATAGTAACGGCTTGCACCCCGGAACCCGAGCATCGGGTTTTCCTCGTGCGGCTCAAAGTATTTCCCTCCCAGCAATTGGGCGTACTCATTCGTTTTAAAATCGCTCATGCGCACAATTACTTCCCTGGGGTAAAAGGCCGCAGCCACCATGGCAATGCCCTGGGACAGCCTTTCAACGAAATAAGATTTTTTGTCAGCGTACCCGCGGCTCAGGGCCGCTATGGTTTGTTTGTCTTGTGTATGGGGCAATGTCTCAAACTGTGCAATGGCCATAGGGTGCACCTGTACGTGATTGGAAATAATGAATTCCAGCCTCAGCAGGCCAACACCATCGCTGGGGTAGCCGGCAAGGCTCAGGGCTTTATCCGGGTCGGAAAGGATAAGCATGTGCCTTGTCTTTGTTCTTTCAAGGTCTTTGGTGACGAGTTCATCAACTTCCCAATCAATTTTACCCTCATAAACATAACCGCTGTCGCCTTCAGCACACGAAACAGTGATGACCTGTCCGTCATAAAGTTTACTCGTGGCATCCATAGTGCCCACAACCGCTGGTATGCCCAGCTCGCGTGCAACAATGGAGGCATGGCTGGTGCGCCCGCCTTTATTGGTAACAATGCTTACTGCCTTTTTTAGCAAGGCATTCCAGTCGGGGTTGGTTATATCGGCCACAATAATATCGCCCTGTTGTACTTTGCCTGCATCGGCAAGCGATTGTACGATGCAGACTTTTCCGCTTACTATAGATTTGCCTACCGCTTTGCCGCTACATACTGGCTTTGGCCGGGAATGTATCGTGTATTTTTTCAGGCTTACTTGCGGTTCTTTGCTCTGAACGGTCTCGGGCCTTGCCTGGAGTATGAATATTTCATTGGTAATGCCATCTTTTGCCCATTCTATATCCATAGGCTTGTCGTAATGTTGTTCAATGGCATCGCACCAGCCTGCCAGTTGTACCGCTTCGTCTTCAGTAAGTGTATAACTGCCTTTAAGGTGCTGTGGTGTAGGTACCAAATGTATTGGTGAAGACATTCCCCGCCCGTTATAAACCATCATGTGTTCTTTGGCCCCTGCACGGCGGTATATAAGGCTACGCTTCTTTTCCCTCAACGAGGGTTTAAATACAAAATACTCGTCAGGGTTTACAGCCCCTTGTACTACAGCCTCTCCCAGGCCCCATGCGCCTGTTATGTAAACCAGGTTATTATTGCCATATTCAGGGTCTATGGTAAAGGCTACCCCTGCCGCCGCTTTATCAGAGCGTACCATACGCTGCACACCTACAGAGATAAAAACATCCAGGTGGTTGAAATGATTGTCTTCCCTGTATTTGATTGCCCGGTCGTTAAACAATGAAACATAACATTTTTGCACTGCCTCAATTACCTGCGGGTCGCCGTACACATTGAGAAATGAATCGTGCTGGCCTGCAAAGCTTGCCTGTGGAAGATCTTCAGCAGTTGCACTGCTCCTGATAGCTACAGGTGCAGAGTCGCCCGCAAGCTGGTGATAAGCAGCAAGAATAGCATCTTTGATATTTGCCGGGAAAGCTGCTTCTGCAATCAGCCGCCTGCAGGCAAGACCGGTTTCCGCCAGGTTTGAAAGGCCTTTTTTATCCAGTTTAGATAAAATTTCTTTCAATTCCGGTTCTATGCCGTTATCCCTGATGAGCTGTTTATAAGCACCGGCGGTAACAGCAAACCCGCCGGGAACGCGGACGCCTGCTGTTTTTAATTTTACTGTCATTTCCCCCAGCGAGGCATTTTTGCCCCCTACTTCAGCCAGGTCTTTGATGGAGATATCGTTGTATGAAATTATATAGCCAGACATAGTTAGTTTTTAATCGTACAGAATTAATATTCACCGTTAGTATAGGGTAAAACTATGCCATGAATACCAGTGTGCTTCTGACATGGGTCACACAGTTAGCTGACTTAAATCATGTAGTGTGCCGGGGGGCTTGGCGATAATATAAATCAGGTGGATGTTTGATGCAGGTCATAGCTATATACTGTTCTGCTATATAGGTTTGCAACAGGTTATATAGCAGCGTTAAGAACAAAACAGAACGTATTCATGTATGAAACACCAGGATATGAGCAATGTTAATGACGAGTTGGCTGATATATTTCACCGTATGGCAGGCTGTTACCGCTATCTTGGTCCCGGGGAGCGTTTTCGTGCCATAGCGTACGATACAGCTGCACGCGTCCTGCACGGTTTGAAAGAAAACATACAGGTGTATGCAACCGATACCAGGAGCCTTGACCAGATAAGCGGGATTGGGGAGAGTATAGCGGAGAAAATCATCGAATACCTTTCAACCGGTCATATAGCTGTTTTTGAAGACCTCAAAAAGAAAGTGCCGGAAGGGCTTCTGGAGCTTATGGATATAACAGGATTCGGCCCGGCTACAGTAAGAATATTACATGAACAGCTCAACATCCAAAATAAGGAAGACCTCGTTGCAGCATTGGAGAAAAACAGGATAGCTGGCATAAAAGGTTTCGGCCCCCAAAAGATTGAGAACCTTAAACGTGGACTAAAATTGTTTAAACAAGGGCAGGAGCGGATGTTGCTGCCTGTAGCCCTCAATATTGGGAATGAACTGCTGGCCTATCTCCGCGTAGTGCCCGGTATTAAGAGTGCTGCGCTGGCGGGCAGTCTTCGCCGCAGAAAGGAAACAATCGGAGATATAGATATTATAGTTGCTGCGGATAAGAATAACTGGAAAAGAATTGGCAAAGAACTCCTGAAAATTCCGCAGATAGAAAAAGTGCTTGCCAGCGGTGAAACAAAATTGAGCTTCTTACTGAAAAAAACTTTTGCACAAATTGATATAAGGCTGGTACAGGAGGAAACATACGGAGCCGCCCTGTTATACTTTACCGGCTCCAAAGACCACAATATAAAACTCCGCACATTAGCCAAAGCAAAAGGGTGGAAAGTAAATGAATATGGTGTATTTGACATAGCAACCGGCAAAAAGCTTGCAGGTACAACAGAGGCAGAAATCTACAAGTTATTCGGTATGGAGTTCATACCTCCCGAACTAAGGGAGCAGAAAGGAGAAATAGAACTTGCTATGAAAAGCGAGCTTCCTAAACTCATAGAAGTAAAAGATATAAAAGGCGATATGCAGATGCATAGCACGTGGAGCGACGGAATGGAGAATATAGAAGCAATAGCGCAGTTTGTTCGTGTAGAAATGCCACAGTACCAGTATATAGTTATAACAGACCACTCACCCAGCCAGAGGATTGCAGGAGGGCTTCAGCCAGAAGATTTTCGAAAACAGTTTAAAGAGATAGATAAAATAAATAAGAAGCTGGGGAGTGGTTTTATTAAAAAAGGGGTGGAAGTAGATATTCTTACAGACGGGAGCCTGGATTTAGCAGACGACTTGCTCGCTGAGTTTGATTGGGTTGTTGCATCGGTTCATTCAGGGTTTAATCATGATAATACAGAACGGCTGATAAAAGCCGGCAATCATCCCCTGGTACACTGTATCGGCCATCCCGGCGGAAGGCTGCTGGGAAAAAGGGAGTCTTACCCGGTCGACTGGCAAAGGCTGTTTAATATCCTTGCACGTACAGGCACCGCTATAGAAATCAATGCACAACCAGAACGCCTTGACCTGAAGGACGACCTGGTAAAAGAAGCGGTTAAAAACGGAGTAGTAATTACCATAAGTACAGATGCCCACATGCTTTCACAGTTTGAATACATGGGCCTGGGCGTGTCTGTGGCAAGGCGCGGATGGTGTACCAGGCATAATGTTTTAAATGCTGCATCGTGGCAGGAAGTAGAAGCCTTTAAGAAACACAAAGCCCGGTTGATGCAAAAGAAAAAACTTTTACCGCTATGACAAATCTACTCCTGCCTTGAATTGCTATATGAAAGTAACGTCAGCGATGCCCTGTTATTTCAGTTTTCTGCCTCAGCTTTTCTGCATAATAGATAACTTCTTCATCAGATACCTGGTTGAATTTCTGGTAGAAGGCACCTACACCATCGAAAAAAGCAGGAACGAACGGGCAGATAACTTCATCGGCTTCGGCAGATAATTTTTGAATAGCCTCCTGCGATGCAACCGGCACTGCCAGTATGATCTTTGCAGGTTTGCTTTTTTTAAGAATGTGTACCGTTTCCAGCAGCGTATTGCCTGTAGCTGCCCCATCATCTATAACAATTACAGTTTTGTTTGCCAGGTTTTCGCAGTGTTTATTTCCAATAAATTTCTGCCTCATTTCCGTAAGTTGTTTCCTGATGCGGGCTGTTTCTGCTTTTATATATGATTCCGTCACCTGTTCATAATCACTGATAATACTACCGTGAAGGCTTACTGCACCTATGGCATATTCTTTATTGAGCGGGTGGCCTATTTTCCTGGAAAAAATTATTTCCATTGGTGCTTCCAGTTCGCGGGCAATAATATAGGCAATGGGTACGCCCCCTCTTGGCACTGCCATTACTATGTTTCCAATGCCTTTATATTTAAGCAGCAAATGGGCCAATGCCAGTCCTGCCTCTGTTCTGTCTTTATAAATAGCTCTTTTCATGAACAACAAAAAATTTAGGTGATTCCATATGCCGTTTTGGGCATTGGCATTATGAGTGATTAATGTGACGGATAGTACCTTAATGTTTTTATTATAATAGTTATAGTCTCGTCTCTCCCCCTGGGGTGGGTGTTCTATATGTAGTATTTCAATGTGGTTATACCAGGCAAAAATATATGCAGCAACCCCTGTAATAAATGATGTGTGTCAACCCTGCTCCTGAGTTTAATCAAAATCAATAAGAAAAGCTGCCGTTTATGGCAGCTTTCGGTTAAGGGAAAGAGAAAGAGAGAAAGAGTTTATTTTACAGAGATTTTTTTGGCAGAAGACTTTTGGGCAATTTCTGTTTTGGGCAACACTATATCCAGGATACCGTCCTCATAACGTGCATCAATTTTATCTTTTATAATCTCTGCAGGCAGTGTGAAGCAGCGGGAAAAAGATGAGTAATTGTATTCTTTCCTGCTGTACTGCTCATCCTTCTGCTCACTGGTTTCCTTTTTTTCAGCGCTGATAGTTAGTAAATCCCCGTCTATATCAACATTGAAATCATCTTTTTTCATACCGGGCACTGCAAGCATCAGGTGATAACTTTCTTTGTTTTCAGTAATATTAGCTGCAGGTACTGATACAGATGGCCAGCCGCCGTTCGTAAACAGGCGTCCGTCGTTAAAGAAATCTTCCCATGGCCTGAAAAGTTCATTGAAACGTGTTGGAAAAAGACGTTCAGTTGATAATTCTTTAGTAGACATAAGCTACCTCCTTGTTTTTTTGTTAATAATAATTTTGATATAGCAAAGCTATCGGCCCGGCACCTATATCAGCATGATTGAAATCATGCACCTGTTTGAGTTTAATCAGGGTACCACCATCAGCGGTTTTTGAATATGGTGTAATAGATGCTCCGCAACGCTGCCTAATGTTACGCTGGCCAGTAGAGACCTTCCCCTTGTCCCTATAATAACCAGGTCGTATTGCGAATTGGATATGAACCTGTCTATTTCGGCCTGGGGAATGCCATATTCCTCAATGTAACGTACCCCCGCCCCAAGATATTCTTTGGCCATTGTGTATATACTGTCGCTTTGCTCTTTGAGTATTGCTTCTGTCAGCATCTCTGTTCCTCCCGCCGCCAGCAGCCGGGTATCTGTTATATGCAATACATCTGTTTCTGCCAGCGGTAATCTTGTTGCAAGCAACAGCCTGGCCGCCTGTAGTATTCTTTCGTTCTGAGGCGCAAAGTCCAGGCATATCAATACTTTCATACACGTTACTTTGCTGTTAAAGTATAGTACTTCATGCTTGCCCTTACTGATTTTAGTCAGTGATGGTTACGATTTTAAGCAATAATCCTTATACTCCGGGGCTATACATAGGCACTATGGAGTTTTTCGTCAGTACTGCCCGGCACCCGGGGCAATACAGAATGACCGGTATGATTATGCCGGCAAATTCTATTCTATGTTAGCCTTACCGGAATGTATTGATAAAATTGCTACGATAGAAGTGACCGATGTCAGCGGCAGTTATGACTTCGGTCATATTATTTCTTTGGGTAAGTTCGATACTTTGTATAGGCTACTTTCGGAGGGAAAGTTTCTATCATCAAGTAAATAATTTTTATGGCTACCATTCTTGTAATTGAAGACGAGGAGGATATCCGTCTCAATATATCAGAGCTTTTGTCTTTGGCGAAACATAATGTTTTAACTGCAGCAAACGGCAAAGAGGGGGTTGAAATTGCACGAAGCGAACACCCTGACCTGATCATCAGCGATATAATGATGCCTTATATCGATGGCTTTGGAGTGCTTCATATTTTGAAAAAAGACAGGGAGACATACAATATCCCTTTTATATTCTTAACCTCAAAAATAGAAATTGAAAATCTCAGACAAGCTATGACCCTTGGGGCAAACGATTACATTATTAAACCATTTGAAGGGAGTGAATTGCTAAATACGGTTGAGACCAGGCTCAAGATTGCCCATGAGTTTTTACAGCAACGGCAGGTACAGCCGGCAGTTCCCGGGAGACTAGCCAAAGAAGCGGTGACGGTAGATATAGCAGGCCCTGCCAGGGATCCGCTTAGCGAGTTGCTTGACAGGTGTGACGTTGCTGAATACCTGAAAAAGCAGGTGATTTATAAAGAGGGGGCTGTACCAAGGTTTCTCTATTATATCAAAAAAGGTAAGGTAAAAACCTTTAAAAGCCATGAAGACGGGAAAGACCTTGTTATGGGCCTTTTTGGAGAGCATGATTTTATTGGCTATGCCCCCTTGCTTGAAAGCGTTTTTCATATAGAAACTGCAGAAGCTACAGAAGACACAGAGCTTATTTTAATTCCTAAGACAGATTTTGAAAAGCTGATTGAAGTACATCCCCAGGTGATGAAACAGTTCATTGTCCTTTTGGCAAAAAACCTCATGGAAAAAGAAGAGCAGCTTTTGGGCGTGGCATACAACACGCTCAGAAAAAAGGTTGCCGGGGCACTGGTATCAATAGGTAAAAAATATAAGTACAAAGATGAGCATTATGCTATTAGTATGAGCAGGGACGAACTGGCCAGTATTGCAGGCACGGCTACCGAATCCCTTATCCGTACCCTTACTGAGTTCAGGCACGAAAAACTGATAGGAATGGATAACGGGGCAATTACCATTACAGATGTACAGAGACTGGAACACTTGCTTAGGTGAACCTGTTATATTTATTTGATTGATATTTAGTTGTTTCGTAAATTGAGAGAGCTTTTTTGTAAAACCAAGAAACCAATATCACCATGGGCATATAATGCCTGCCATCCATCCATCAAACGACCAAAGTTATGGAGCATACGCAGCCGCAAGGAGATATAAATCCCGAAGAATTGCTGCATGGCATGACTGATGCATTCGTGAGCACAGACAGGCTATGGCGTTACCGGTATGTGAATAAGAAGGCACTTGCATTAATGGGAAAGACAAAAGAACAGCTCATTGGTAATACTATCTGGGATGTTTTTCCCGGTATCATTGGTACCGATTTTGAGTTGCACTACCGGAAAGTTATGGAGCAACGGGTGGAGGCTACTTTTGAGGCATTCTGCGAAGAGTCTTCCACCTGGCTGGAAGTACATGTTCTTCCCAATGACGGGGGGGTCTCTATTTTCTGTTCGGATATTACAGAAAAGAAAAAGGCGCTTGCAATAATTAAAGACAGTGAACGGTGGTTCCGGAATGTAGCTGATAATTCACCATTGATGATATGGAGCGCTAATGTGGAGAAGCAATGCAATTATTTTAACAATACCTGGCTCAGGTTCAGGGGAAGGGCAGAGCGCCAGGAGTTTGGCATGGGGTGGACAAATGGTATACATGAAGAAGATAAACAGCGGGTGCTAAAGATATTCAGTGAAGCATTTGATGAAAGAACTGAATTTCGTACAGAGTGCCGCCTGCTATACAGGGATGAAAGCTACAGGTGGGTATCATTTAGCGGGAAACCGTTATTTGCACCCGATCATAGTTTCATGGGCTTTGGCGGAACCTGTGTCGATATAGATGAGCAGGTGATGATTTATCGCCAGATGGAAGTGAAAGTTGCTGAACGTACATCAGAGTTTACCGCTGCCCTGGAACGCGAAAAAGAATTAAATAGTCAAAAGTCAAAGTTTGTTTCCATCGCCTCACATGAATTCCGTACACCACTGAGCACGATACTATCTTCGGTTGGATTAATGGAATTATACTATTCACTGGGAGATTTTGAGCAGATGCTTAAACACATGGAACGCATTAAAGGGTCTATTAAGCACATGATCAATATCCTCAATGATTTTCTTTCTTTAGACAAGTTGGAGCAAGGTGAAATAAAACTGGAACATGAATACTTAAATTTTGAAGAGTTTGCAAGGGAAACTGTAGAAGAATTACACCCGATACTGAAACCTCAACAGGAAATTATTTGCCGTTACAAAGGAGAAAAGAATGTGCATACAGACAAAAAAGTAATGTATAATGTTTTAATGAACCTTTTGAGCAACGCGATTAAATATTCTGATAAAGATATCATATTGGAAATACGGGTGGCAAAAGCTATTGTCAATATTTCGGTTACTGACGAAGGTATTGGTATCCCCCCCGATGAACATCAGATGCTGTTTAAAAAATATTTCAGGGCCGGGAATGTAGGAAAGGTTAAAGGCACCGGTCTCGGTTTAAATATCGTGCAGCGATTCATAGAGCTGCTTGGCGGGACAATTTCTTTTGCCAGTATACAGGATAAAGGAACAACATTTACTGTCAGAGTTCCCAATCAATAATGTTCATTGGCAGGGGCCATGTCACTTTACTATTACTTTTCCGGACAGTTTTTTGCCTCGTGTGCTCCAAAGGCTTGCTATTATGCTGCCAAAAGCCATACAGGCCATAAAAAGCATAAGAAGCCACCCGAGAACCGGGATAATCGTTATAGATTTAAGTATAACAAATATCAAAAACCCGATAAGGGAGATCAGCCATACTCCCCATGAGCGATTATTCCGGTTGTTGAACCAGTTAGCAAGAATTACCGAACTGATTACGGTAGCCAAAATTATTACGACACCATAAGCAATCATTAATAAAATGCCCAGCGGCAAACCAATGAATGTGAGTATAAGTATGAATGCTGCAAAAGGCACAGAAATTAAGAATAGAAAACCATATCCCGCAGAGCGGACGGTATGAACAGATGCTTCCTCTGCAGCCCTTTTCATTGTTTTTCCAAAAAGGAACTGTATCAGCAGGATAAAAGTAAAACCTGTAGCCAGGTACCAGAGCATAAAAAATACAGAAGCAAATCCCAGGAATTGCCATTTGCCACGTTCAGGTGCAAGCCCGGGTTCATAAAACGCATCTCCTTTTTTCATGGCTGTTTTTAAATCCAGCGCTGGTTTATTTTGCCAGAAAGTTACATCGCCATAAAAAGCTGCGCGGTCTCCTATTTCGATATGATTGGCCGATAATGCAGATTTCCCGTTCACGGTTCCATTCATAAGCAATGAGTTGCCCCTGCAGTCCATACCTTTTCCGGCTACTCCTGCAAACTGAACAGAACCTGCCCTGCACTTCAAAGATTTATCGATAGTGCTGTTAATAATTGCACTGCCTGCGCCAAGCAGGGCTGACCCATGAACGGATGAGTTGCGGTCCATGATTAACGTTCCGCCTGAAACGACCAGGTCTCCTTGTACTGTACCGTTAATGTTAATTTCACCACCAGCGGCCCTGATATCATCTCCGGTATAACCATTGATGGTTATTTTTCCGCCAGCAGCCAATACATCTCCACTTATTGTGTCGTTCAGGATGATTGTACCGCCTGCAACAATTACATCACCATGAACAGGTGCGCTGACAGTAACAGTGCCTCCTGTGATATAAATATCTTCATTCACCGGCTGTTCAATGACGACATTGTCGCCACTCCGGAACTGCTGTGCCAACACAGATACTGGAAATAATATACCGGCAGCAAACAGGACGATATTTTTCATGTTATTGGGTTTTTACAATGAGCAAACATATTGTAGCGCAGTATGGGCAGGAATGATATATATCAGAACTTATCCTGATTTAGCTCAGAAGCCTTATAAGCGTTTCTTTGTTCTTTTGAACAGGCGGTTATGATATGCTGTCGTTTGGCAAAAAGGAGGTGCTGGATTAAGAAATTGCTATCATAGCTATCCCGGAAAACAAAAAAACATGGTATGCCATGATCGCAACAGTACAACACACGCAACAAAAACCACAGGAATTCCCTAAGCCTGAATATCCTGCTGAAGCTCCGGGAAAACACATTCCGGAGGCCCCGGAATTACCCCCGGATACTCCTGAGCCCATACCTCCGGAGCAGCCTGTGGAAAAGCCGGAAAAAGAAATTCAGGAACCGGATGAATAAACTTAAAAATATAGGTATATGACAGCGTCATTTTTTATCGACAAACAATGGTTTGATGAACTGGCTGCCTGGATAGCTGCCGGTATGGTGCTCGTATTTGGCTTCCGCTACCTGAAGCAAATTATTGCTTACGTAGCAATGGAGTTATACCGGATTCTTATCCAGGGGGGAGGTATGCTCATCTGAATACTTAGTGACGGCATAAGGGCATGCAAATTTGCCATTGATAAAGGAAGCCCTAAATATGTTTTATGTCAGAGTTAAGCCTTTGGCTGGATGCGTATGACGATGTTTTTTCCGATTTTGATTCACGCAATTATTTAAAAAGGCGTGTCTCGGAAGATTTTATCGAAGAATTGAGAATGTCGCTCAAATACAGGAAAGACCGTCCTGATGCACTCTTGTTGCTAATGCCTGCGGAACAAAGACACCAGGATATGGAGCAGCAAATAATTCTAAGTATTAACCAGCAGTTTGGCGAAAGGTGGACAGTTTTACACGAATCGGTAAGACGCATACTTTTTCGTGGATTTATAATGCTGTGCAGCGGGCTGTTGATTATGATGCTAAGTTCTGTAATTGTTTATAGAAATCAGCAGGGGTATGTACCGGTTTTGCTGCGTGTGATACTTGAGCCTGCCGGGTGGTTCATCATTTGGAATGCCCTTGATTCTTTGATGTACGAGTATCGAAAAATAAAAAAGGAGCAAGCATTTTACAGGATACTGTCCCGATTGAAAATTTATTTCAAAGACATATAGGGCGCACAGGTTTTTGCGTTCGCTTTCATTCCGGGGCTGTCTGTTGTCAGCATTTTATCTGTAAAAATCAGGATTGTGTTTGATAAAGATCATAGATGCGGCATAGGCGTTTCTTTAAGTTTGCTTTATTAGTTTATCCAAAAAAAGTATAACAATGAAAACTGATCAACAATTACAACAAGATGTGATAGATGAGCTGAGATGGGACCCGATTCTCAATGCTTCTGAAATTGGTGTAGCCGTAAAGGAGGGTATAGTTACATTAAGCGGTTATGTGAACAGCTACTCAAAAAAGCTGGCAGCGGAAAATGCTACAAAACGTGTGAAAGGTGTACGGGCTGTTGCAGAAGATATTGAAGTGCGCCTGGGAGACGGGGCTAAAAGAAATGATACTGAAATAGCCAAAGCTGCGCTGGATGCTTTAAAATGGAATGCCAATGTACCTGATGGACAGATAAAGCTAAAAGTAGAAAACGGATGGATAACGATGGAGGGGACTGTGGACTGGCAGTTTGAAAAAAGTGCAGCTGAAGATGCTGTTAAAGATATTACCGGCGTGAGGGGCGTAGGCAACCTGATATCCATTACTCCCAAAGCAAGTGTTACTGAAGTGGAAAATAAAATAAAAAGTGCTTTGCAACGTGCTGCCGCTATCGAGGCCAACAATATTGCTGTAAAAGCTGAAGGCAATAAGATTATTCTGAAAGGTAAAGTAAGGTCGTGGGCTGAAAGGCGGGAAGTAGAGAGGGCCGCCTGGTCTTCTCCGGGCGTAGTGCAGATAGAAGATGATTTGCTGATTGGCGCGTAAACTGCTCAACTGGAAATAATATGGCACGGCATTTAAGGCCGTGCCATAACAATATATCCTATACCCATGTAACAATATCTATATCCTGCCGGTAGGGCAGATCTGTATTTTTAGGAAATATGCGAAATCCGTACTCATAAGTTCCGGATTGAAGCTCCGGTACCTGGCACTCATAGCTTATCCTGCTTTCATCTTTAGCTATAACATTTAGCTCCTTTGTAAAAGTCGGAATGTTGGTTGGCAGGCCACCCTTGGTGCGCAGTACAATTTCCAGTCCTACCTCATTAACAGAAAAGTCACTGATATCAAGCACCACCCGGATTGTAAAAGGCATTTTTGTCTGCCCTTCTATTCTGTCCGGTTCTTTAATTGAGATAACATCGATTTGATTCCAGGATTGCCTGATCTTTTTTTTCCACGCAGCTATCGTTTTTGCCAGGGAGAAGCCATCTGCTGTAATAAGGCGGTTTCTTTGATATAATACGTTGTAATACCTTGTATTATATTCGTCTAATACCCGGCTCATTGTATAGCGGGAACTAATGGCAATACTGTTTTTCATATAATGAATCCATCCCTCAGGTATGTTATCTTTTCCTCGTGTAAAGTATAAGGGTATGATTTCATTTTCCAGGCACTGGAAAATGTGGGCGGCATCCAGTTCGTCCTGGAATCCCTGGTTTTTATACATGGCTTCTGATGACAGGGCCCAGCCAGCTTCCGGTATATATGCTTCATCCCACCACCCATCCATAACACTGAAGTTCAGAACGCCGTTCATCAGGGCCTTCATCCCGCTGGTGCCTGATGCTTCCGTGTGCCTGTTGGGCGTATTCAGCCAAAGGTCCACACCCTGCACCAGTAGCTTTGCGAGATTAATGTCATAATCTTCAAGGAACAAAATCCTATGTTTAAAAACTTCCTGGTTTGCAGCCTGTGCCAGGTTCTTAATAATATTTAACCCTTCCATATCGTTGGGGTGTGCTTTGCCGGACACAAGCAGCAGGGCAGGCCTGTCGTTGTTACATAAGATTTTTGCCAGCCGGGTTGCATCTGACAACAAGAGGTCGGGGCGCTTATATGCTGTAACACGCCGGGCAAAACCAATAATAAATGCACGCTCGTTAAGCCCGGATAAAGCTTCCTCTATTTTATTCGGATTTTCATGACGGGTTTCCATATCACTGGCTACCCTGGTGCTGATAGCTGAAAGCAGGTCTTTTTTTAGTTTTTTCCTGATCTCCCATATTTCTGAATCGCTTGCCTGTTTAATTTTTTCCCAATAAACAGGGTTAGACATATCATCTGCAAACCCTGTCCCGAATAATCTTTGGTACAGTTGTTTCCATTCACGTGCAACCCATGTGTCATAATGGACCCCATTGGTTACGTAGCCAATGTGCAGCTCGTCCGGCTGATAGTTTTTCCATAGAACATTAAATAATTCGCAACTGACGGCTTTGTGCATCCTGCTAACCGCATTGATTTCCTGCGATAGCCTGCAGGCCATATAAGCCATGGAAAATTTTTCTTCACGGTCTGGTGCTTTTATTTTCCCCAGGGTCATTAAGCGCTCCCAGCTTATATCGAAATGCTGTGCCAGGTGGGCAAAGTAAGGCCTGAGCAATGCCTCGCTAAACCTGTCGATAGCCGCAGGGACAGAAGTGTGGGTTGTAAACAGGGTAGAAGAACGCAGTACCTCTATAGCTTCGTCAAAAGAGAGGTTTTCTGTTTGTATCAGGTCATATAACCTTGCCAGCCCTATAAATGCGGCATGCCCTTCATTACAATGATAAACACCGGGCTGTATCTTCATGGCATTCAATGCCAGGATGCCGCCAATACCCAGGATTATTTCCTGCTGCAGGCGCAGCTCTTCTTCCGCTGCATATAGTTGTGCAGTTATCTTCTGATCGTCATTGCTATTTTCAGGAAGTAAACTGTCCAGGAAATAGAGGGGCACCCTGCCTACAGATAGTTTCCATACTTGTATTATTACTCTCCGGCCGGGAAAGGGAATGCTTATTTTAAGCGGTTTGCCGTCGTGATTGCAGACGAGTTGCAGGGGAAGAAGGCTAAAGTTCAGTTCCTCCGCTTCCTGTAGCTGGTCTCCTCCCACCGAAAGCCTTTGCCTGAAATACCCGTTTTTGTACAAAAGCCCTATACCCGTAATGTTTATTGCCCGGTCGCTTGCTTCCTTCAGGTAGTCGCCGGCCAGCACACCCAGTCCCCCTGAATATAATTTCAGGGTATTATGCAGCCCATACTCCATGCTGAAATAAGCAACAGCAGGACCCTGCAGCGGCTTGTTTAAATAATCGTTTAATCTTGTGTGTACCTTAGCCAGTTTTTCTTCAAAAATGCTATCCTTCTCCAGCTTTCTTATTGCGGGGTAGCTAAGAGACCTGAGAAAAATAATAGGATTATTGTGGCAAGCCTGCCAGAGTTTGTTGTCTATGTATTCAAAGACCGAGATTGCCTCTTCATTCCAACACCACCACAGGTTCATGGATATGGCATAAAGGTCCTTTAACCGCTCGGGCAGTTCCATTTGTACTGTAATCTGTCGCCACAGGGGCTTTGATTCCCCGGCTTCAGGCAAAGCGGCAGGCTCGGCCTGCGGCTTTTGACGGTACAGTCCTTCCCGCTGAACGCTTTTTTCCAAAGCCATAGAGTATGCGTCCAGGTAGTAACTGATTTGCCTTTCCCAGGTGAAATGCGTACTTAGGTTAGAGGCCGCTTCACGGCAGGCATTTATTTCCGTTTCAGTTTTGCGTGAAAAGTCGCAGATGATACCGGCAACGTTTTTTATGACTTCCGATTCATTATAATCATTCCGCTCAACAATATAGATGCCTCCGTTTGTTGCACCGCCAACGGCAACAACTGCTTTGCCAAAGCCGGTAATATCTGTCGTCACAGCAGGTATATGAAAGGCAATACTTTCTAATGGGGTATACCCCCACGGTTCATAGTAAGAGGGGAATACTGCAAGGTCGAAACCGACAAGCAGGTCGTAATAGTGAAGATTGAAAATACCATCGTTACCATCTACATAGGTGGGTACGAACAATATCTTTACATTATCTGCGGGCCTGTTATTGAGATCATTTTGCCTGATGTACTTCAGGATAATATCAGAATCCGCATGTTGAAGGTTATGGGTCAGCCACTCACTTTCAACCGGTTTTGTATAGTCGGTATGTTCCATTCGCTCCAGCAACTCTTTTCGTGCTCCTGTATGGTGCCCCGGCACAAATATGACGGCGAGGATTGTTTTGGCCGCAGGTGTGTGTTTGTTGATCTCTGCAAGGCTTTTGATGAAGACATCGATCCCTTTATTGTGAAACTCGTACCTGCCGCTTTTTATTACCAGCAGGGTATCGTGCGGAAAGGCCTGGTTCAGCAGTGCTTCTGCCACCCTTAAAATTTTACTACGTGCAGCCTGCCTTTTAGCTTGGAAAACCTCTTTGCCCGGTACAATAGAGTTGTCAAAACCGTTTGGTGTAATAATGTCCGGTTTTTTGTTCAGGAACTTCTGGCACTCTACAGCAGTGACCTGGCTAACTGTGGTAAAACAATCGGCATTGGCAGCCGACACTTTTTCCAGTGAATGTTTAGATATAACGTTGTGTTGCTTTGCTGCCTCTTCGGGTATATACCTGTCAAGGTTGCTGTAAAAAGGGAGCCCTGTTCCTGCAAGTGCCCTCCCCAGCACCGTTGCATGTGCCGTTAGTATGGTAGCTACCTGGGGGGCGTACGTTTCCAGGTACAATATACCTGTCCCTGTCATCCATTCATGAAATTGTGCTACAACTTTATCTGTGTAGTTGATGTGGTAGCGGTAGAAACATTCTATTACTTTACCGGCAGCATAGCCAAAGATGGCGGGTTCTATATAGTCCCAGTTGCCGGTAAGTGAATCCAGTTGATAAGTGATCCAGAGGTTGCTGAATATTTCATTTTTTTTCAGTAGGAACGGGGAAAAATCGACCAGTATCACAACCGGGTTTCCAGGGATATGCCATCTTCCTATTTTAACTTTCAGCCCTTCCTGCTCAGCATGGAGCCTCCATTGGCTGAATAACGTATGATCTTCTGTGAATTCCGGATGTGGGTCATCGCCTTTCCATACATCGGGCCCGATAAACACCAGTCTTTCATGCCAGTGTTGTTCCGTAATTTTCGCCTTGGTAGCCAGTACGGTATAAATACCGCCTATCTTATTGCACACTTCCCAGCTTACCTCAAAAATATAGTCTGGGCTTAATTGCTGCGGTTCCATAATTTCATCTTTTTATTTTATGCAGGTTGCGACAATCCTCTCCTGTCTGTTATGTACCCGCTTTGCAAAGGGCCTGGCGATTTCAACCGGCATTCAGATAATACCCGGTCTGTTTTCATCCTGAAGTCGGTAAGCACATTCATGTAATTAATAAAAGCATCATAAGGTGAAGGGTAGTGGTTAAAGTACTTATGTACATCGCCATCTGCAAAGAATTTGGTACACATATAATAAAAGTGATCACTGGTTTGCAGGTACAGCCATTCTTTAGCTAACCGTGCATCATTGCAGGATTTTACTTTTGCTTCAAGTTCATAGAGTAGGTCAAATGCATTGTCCTGCAGGTCATTTCCCAGCCAGGCCGATAAGTCCCGTTCTTCATCTGCCCATGATATAGGGTAGGGTATGGAAAGACCTGCTATGGGCTGCAGTTGTGCAACGGCTTCCCGGGGAGTAAGGAACCGGTAGCCGGGTGCCGATAGTATTTGTCCCGGCAATGCTTTAAGAAATTCAAAAATGCCCGTCGATGCCCATTGATGTTCTCCAAAAGTTTCATAATCCATAAAGAGGTTGATGACCTGGTGGTCGCCGGGTATTTCATTCAGCCAGCCAATATATTTTTCAACTGTAAGCGGCCATTGGCTCCAGCCCCTATCAGAAAAACGGAAGGCGATATCATCGCTCAACCGATAATTTTTTAACAATAACTTCAGTTCAGGACGGTTACTGCTTTGGTACAGGTAATCGGGGCTTCTCCAGCCGAGGACTTTATCGGCCCCTTCTGTCAGCATACCCTCAAAACCCAGGTCGGCTACGGCATCGGCAATAAAATCTGCAAAAATCAATTCTGTATTTCTAAACATGACAGGCTTTATACCGAATATCTTTTCAACCCGTTCGGCATGCATTTGCACCTGCCGTTTAAATTCTTCTTTGCTCTTCAATACAGATAAAGAGTGTGCGTATGTTTCTGCCAAAAACTCCACACACCCTGTCTCTGCAAGTGCTTTGAAACTATGCAATACTTCAGGAAGGTATTTTTCAAACTGGTCCAGCGCCGTACCCGATATGGAAAAGCTGATTTTAAACTCTTTCCCATACTGCCTGATCAGGTTCAGCAATAGTTCGTTAGCAGGAAAATAGCAGTTGGCAGCTACCTTTTTCAGAATAGCAGCATTTGCTTCGTCGTCAAAATAATGCCTGCCGCTGCCTATGTCAAAGAAATGATAGTTTCTAAGACGGAACGGCTGGTGAACCTGGAAGTAAAAGCAAATATGTTTCATGTTGTAATTTTGTTTTTATATAAATGGATGATTTTTTTAGCCTGCGTTTCCCAGCGCAGGTTTTCGAGTTCTTTGCTGCTTTGCCGTTTTAAAAGCCCGGAAAGGCCTTCATAACTACTTAGTGCATGAATGGCATTGGCCATAGCATCTGTATCCCAAAAGTCCAGTGCAATGGCATGTTTTAGTACTTCCCTTACACCCGACTGCTTTGAAATAATTACCGGGACGCCAAATTGTATGGCTTCGAGCGACGATATGCCAAAAGGTTCTGATACAGAGGGCATAACATAAACATCGCTCATCGCAAACATTTGCGCTACATCGCCCCCCTTCAGAAAGCCGGTAAAATGAAAATGAGACATCAGGCGGTGCCCTGCCGCTTTTTCTATCATTTTGAAAAGCTTGTCGCCCGCTCCGGCCATCACAAACCGGTAATTCCTGTCTTTTCTCAATACTTTGGCGGCGGCCTCAATAAAGTATTCAGGGCCTTTCTGGTACGTAACCCTTCCCAGGAAGGATATGATCTTTTCCCGGAAAGGGTGTGTACGGCTGAGCTGCCCGGCATCCTTTTCGTCTATGCCGTTATGAACAACTGTGATTTTTTCAGGAGCTATGGAGTATTTGCTGATGATGATTTGCTTCGTGTATTCGCTGACGGCAATCACATGATCTGCTTCCTCCATTCCCCTCTTTTCTATGTTGTATACTTCCCGGTTGATATTATCCCCCGAACGATCGTATTCAGTGGCGTGTATATGAACAACCAGGGGTTTGCCGGAGATAGCTTTTGCAATAAGGCCGGCAGGAAACGAATGCCATTCATGTGCATGAATAATGTCGTGTGTTTCATTTGATGCGAGTGTGGCTGCCACCATAGCATAACGGCTGATTTCTTCCATCAGGTTGCTGCCATATACTCCGCTGAATGCTGGCCGTTCGGCACCAATTGCTGCCTGCTTTTCGCCGTGTGTATATGCCCCGGCATACGTATGGCTGTAAAACGCTTCCGGGCTCATGTAGGGTAAAATAGGGCTGCTGATCCCCAATAATGTAAATTTCTCTTTCAGGAAATTTACAGCCTGGATGTTTGTTTGTATCCCGATATTGCCTGCACTCAGCAACCTGAAACGCTCACCTGTATGATCGTCAAATATCTTTGGTACCACAAATGTTACTTCAATTCCATGGTACAATAACCCGCGGGTAAGTCCGTAACAAGCCGTTCCCAGTCCTCCTGAAATATGCGGAGGAAATTCCCATCCAAACATAAGTACTTTCATATTGCGTCTGCTTTTGGCGTTTGGAGATAATTATGTTTATAGGTCCTGATAAGGTTATCCATACGCAGCAGTTCTGCTACACTCCATGCCTGCGATATTGCACCCCCGGGAACATGCGGGGCATCTCCGTTATATACTTCAGGAATGGTGTAGAGACACAATTCCTGTAAAGCAGTTTCAAATCCCCTGTACAATCGCTCCAGGAAATCAATGGCTTCCTCTCTATATTCTTTTAGCCATGCTTCTGCGAAACAGCCTGTTAGCCAGGGCCATACGGTGCCCTGGTGGTAGGCACGGTCGCGTGAAGACTGGTCGCCTGAATAAGAGCCACGGTACTTCGGGTCTTTCGGTGAGAGTGTTCTCAGGCCACGGGGCGTTAATAATTCTTCCTTTACAATATTTAAGGCAGATTTCCGGATGCTGCCGCTTACGGGTGAATAAGGCAGTGATAAGGCAATAACCTGGTTAGGCCGTATAGACCAGTCTGTATATTCATCCGTTACGCAATCGGCTATATACTCCCGGTCAGGGGCAATGAAGCTGGCCATGAATGAGTTGCTGATTTTACCCGGCAGGTTTTTCCATTTTTTGACAAAGGCAGTATCACCTGCAGCCGTTGCAGCTTCCAGGCAGAAGCAAATTGCATTGTACCATAAGGCATTTATCTCCACAGGTTTTCCTGCTCTTGGTGTGACGGCTTTTCCATCAATGATACAATCCATCCATGTTAATGCCGTACCGGCTGCACCTGCTTTTACCAATCCGTCTTTGTCCATCCCGATGTTGAAAAGGGTGCCTTTTGCATAATGGTCCAGTATTGATTTCATCGGGGTGCCATATTTCAGCCATATCTCACCCGGCCGGCGGGTATAGGCTGCATACTGCTGGATAGCCCGGATAAACCATAGCGAGGCATCGGCAGCATTGTAACCAGCGTTACGCCCGCTGCCTACATTGGGGAATAACCCTTTTTTTAAATCCGGCAGCATAGCTGCTACAATGGCTTCAAATGTTTTTATATGGCCGGGTACCAGTGTTAAGCCTGCCAGGGAAATAAAGCTGTCTCTGCCCCAGCAGCCAAACCAGGGATAGCCGGCTTTGATTCTTATTGTCTTGTTTTTTTTCAGGATAAACTGGCTGGCAGCATGTGCCATACATTGCTGCATGGTATTCAGCTCATGGTTGTTTTTTTGCAGGTAGCGGAAATGGGCTTTGATATTTTTTGATTTTATTTCCTTAAAACCGGCATAAAGAATAACGCTATCACCTTTCCTGATGGTTATCTTAAACGCTCCCGGGGTAAACAGGTCTTCGCGGCATTCATACCCCCGTTTTTTTTCTATGGGGTATTCAATGTTATAATACCAGTCCGGCGCATTAATAAACACGGCCTTATTGGAGATAACCAGGAAAAGATCTGAACAGCCTGCCTGCGGCATTAATTTAACACCGTTAGTTATGGCAACAGTTTTTTTGCATAGCGCCACACCGGATTTTCCCAGGTTATGTGCGCTCCGGAAGGGCAGGAGCGGGTTAAGTGACAGGGTAACCGGGCCACTTGCATCCTGTAGCTGGTACCGTATCATAATACCTTCCTCGTGTTCCGAAAGCAATAGTTCTTTACTCAGGGTAACATCACCCATACAGAACAGCCATTTAGGCATAGGGCTGCCGAAAAATTCCTGCAAGTATTTATATCCTGTCGGTTGGGTGATGCCTGTGTATTGATGCATATCCAGATCATACTTCTGATCGCCGGCTATCACAGATTCATTTATGGCAGATAAGAAGACATAATCATCATCATTTATCTGCGGTTGTGGTGCAATAAGCAGCCCGTGGTATTTACGTTGATTGGAGCCGCATAATGAAGATGTTGCATATAAACCTTTTTGCGAAGTGATTAAAAACTCCTTTTCAAATGCGTTATCCGGATCGTTAATCTGTATTTTATCAAAATATGAAGGTATCATGGTTTGCTGATGAGTATGCAAGCTATTTTACATGCTTTACGAGGCGAATGATTTCGGTCAGATAAGCCTCCAATCCTTATCAGCAATATTTGTTGATAGTCATGATTCGCGGTTATAATGTGATTTTAATAGTTAACAACCAGCTATGTTATTGATGAAGGTCAATATCATGCCTGACCAACGTCACTGTATGCAATGGCATATAAAATGAACGGAAAGAAAAGTATGCTGCTAAAGTTGAGAAAGAGAACAGAAGAAATGAACTATGATCTGAATATTTCCTGCTACTGGTAGTGAATGTAAATAGGGCTGGGCTGAAGTGCCAGTATTTCCTTCGGCGTCATCAGCCGGTAGGGCGGTGTGAGTTTATCATTTTTGTAGAATATTTTGAACCCTGTAAACTGGACAGGTTCATTAGCAATGGCCGTTTTATAGCTGTCTATCTTTTTGGCCGGGAACCCGAACCCGTCCATATTCATTACTACCTGAACTTCGCGACGAAGCGTAATGTTTTTATAGCTGGTAACCATATCGCGCGTAAACCGGTGTACTACCAGTATTTTCGGTGGTATGCTGTGTTTTTTTACGAGCGCTGCCAGGAATGAAGATGCATAGTTAATATCGGCTGCATCGAAGGTGCCTATTTTTGAGCAGGGAACTTCACCTCCTTTCATGGAATATTCAGGATCGATGCCAAGATGTACATCAGGCAGGCTTAAAAACGATTCCAGTGCCGGTAATTCTTCCTGTAGCGTGCTGTGGCCAACCTGCACGTCGAGGAATACAATTGCATTGATACTCCTTGCAAGTTCAAGCGCTTTGTTTATCTGTGCATCAGGCATTCGCAGGCGGTATTTATTTCCCGCGCCGGGGTTTCTTTGCGCTGTTACGGCAATATAATGCAGGGCCGGCTGTACCGGTATAACAGGATCGGCTGCCTCCCAGTTACGAACTTCCTGCTGAAGATGGGCCAGCATTTCAGCAGGAGGAAGCTCACCTAATATACCCATGCCTTTTGAGTAAAAATTGCCATAATAGGCAACAACCCTTTTATACGGCAAAATGGCGCCCGGCAAAGGATACGCTGATTTAACGGGCCATTTTGCATTAGGCTGGTTATGAACGAGGTGAAGCTGGAGTTTGTTAAATAAAATGGTGTCTATTGTCAATTGTTTTTTCTCTTCATCAACCGGGGCCGGCTGCGGTGTTGCAGTATCTGCCTTCTTGTTGTAGGTATACGTACGCCCGGCATCTGATTTCTGACAAGAGGCAAATACCAGTGCAGTTACTATAAGTGCCAGTATATCGAAAAGACGTACTTTACTTATCATAAGGAGCTAAAAACTATTGAACTACTGTAAAATTGCACCTTTGCTACCTGTAAACAGGTATCAGGCATCATCTTATTTCCTGATATAGGTCATGTTGGTGGCGCATTATTTAAAACTGCCCTTAATAGCGCTGTTTAATGCGCCGGGGCTCCAGTGCCCGTCTGCAATAATTCTGCGTATAGTGTACAGCGGTTCGCCCGGGTGCTGTTTGCCACTGAGCTGGAAAGCAGATACATACCCCTTTCCCTTCAGGTGCCGGATAGCTTCATCGTTCCATGCGCCGTATGGATATGCAAAGTATTTGATGCGGCTGCCGGTAACCTTTTCCAGTACTTTGGTCGGTTTATCCAGCTGTAGCGCCCAATCTGTTGTTGTATATTGTTTTACATTATGATGGTCCCAACTGTGGCATCCTATAAATTGCCCTTGTTCGCTGAGCCCCTTTACCTGTTCACGGCTAAGGTACCCGGGTCGCCCCAGTGTTACCGTCATGATAAAAAATAAAGCTTTGAAGCCATGTTTATTCAATTCGGGGAGTGCATTGGTGTATTGCGAAGCTGTGCCGTCATCAAATGTCAGTAATACAGGCCTGGACGGCAGGGTATTTTTGCCCAGCAGGTAACCGGACAGTTCATCAGGGCCAATGCTGTGATACCCGCTGTCCTGCAACATGGCAAGATGTGCTGCAAAACGGCCGGGCGGTACAATATATGTGCGGGCTGATTTGGAATCGCTGCTATTCCATTCCCTCACCTGGTGGTAACAAAGTACCGGTATTTGTTTTCCTGCAAATGTATCCGGTGGTTTATTGAACGCACCCCGAGAGGTACCAGGCTGAGAAAAATTGCCGGGTTTATCACCTGCGTTGCCTGCTCTGCTGAAACTGCTTATCAGGAACCATCCTAAGCCTGTAAGCAGTAATAATACCTTTTTCATACTTCTGTCAGATGGTAATAAATACATCAGCCGGTTGAAACCTTATTTTTTTATCCTGCGCGTGGAGATCATTAGCCGAACGGTGGCCCAGTGCAACAAGTGTCCTGCAGTTTATGCCATATTTATCCAGCCCCAGCAAGTTGTTTACTTTATCCCTGTCAAAAGCTTCAATAGGACATGCGTCTATATTCAGTACTGCACAGGCGCTCAGTAAAAATCCCAGCGCTATATATACCTGTTGGGCCATCCATTCCTTTAGCTGTTCTTTGGGCATGGTTTCTATATAGGCGATGGCATGCGAACGAAAACTTTCGTACATAGAACGACCGTTTTTAGAGAGGCTTTTTTCATAAGCTATAAGCTTGTCTATATGCGATGCGTCCATATCATTAAACGCACATAGTAACAACAAATGAGAGGCGTCTGTAATTTGAGACTGGTCAAGAGAAAATGCCTTTACCCGGTTACGTATCTGTTCATTCCTTATGATAACGAATTTCCATGGCTGCAACCCAATGGAAGACGGAGCTAAACGCAGTACCTCCAGCAGTGTATTTAATTCTTCTTCTGTCAGCTTTTGAGTTTTATCAAAAATCTTTGTCGCGTATCTCCAGTTCAGCGCTTCAAGCAATACAGTTGCGCGTATGATTGAGAGAGAAAGTCCTGATTCCATTTTTTTTTACAAATCAACGTAAGGCAAGCAATCTAATAAATGACTTTAATCAACATGACGTGTGATCAGGGTTACTGTGCAATGAATATTCAAATGATTATTATCAGGTGATCTCATATACTTGATCAGTGGGCGCTATATGGGCGGATATTAAATTGCTTTAAATAATAAAATATGAAAACAGTACTGCTCATTATGCGCGGAAATGATTTTCCTGAAAATGCCTTCAGCTTCATTGGTGCCTTGAATGAAAGATCGCCTATATTGTTAAAGGGCCTGGTATTGCCTGAAATGGTACGGATTGAAAACTGGGCAGCATATTCTGCTACAAGTGCCGGTAGCCTTAAAGATGTAACAGAACAGGTAAACACCCTGAATTTTGAAAAAAAATGCAAAAATTATCATATTGAATATCGTATCCACCATGGTACAAATGAGTTAGGGGTGCCGCAAATAGTGAAAGAAACAAGATTTGCAGATATTATGATTGCTTCACCTGCTACCTTTTACAAGGAAGGGAATAATTCAGGCTATCACATGCTCAGACAGGTAATGCGGCAAGCTGAATGCCCGACACTTATTATACCGGATAAATTCAGGTTTCCCGAGCGGTTGTTACTGGCCTACGATGGCAGCGAGGCTTCTGTTTTTGCAATAAAACAATTTGCTTACCTGTTTCCTGAGCTGAATAAACTGGAAACAATTTTAATACACATAGGCGACACGGAAGATGGCATTCCCCACAGAGACCGGGTAGAAGAATGGTTAAAGGGACATTTTCCCAACTATTCGCTGGTTACTGTTGAGCATGAGATGACGCAATATTTTGACAAAGGAGTAAACGGTAAACCAGTATTGATAGTGACAGGTTCATTTGGCAGAACAACAGTTTCGGAATGGGTTCATCCCAGTTTTTCAGAAGAGCTGGTTTCGAAATACCAGTTGCTGCTTTTTTCCTGTCACGGAATTTGAATGACGGACATTAAGAAGTCACAGGTTCATATAGATAATATCTGCAGCAATTAATATAAACGCTAAATACATCATGCCTGTTATTGGTATTAACAGGCATGATGTTAATCGGAGAGTCAATCCGTTCGCTTTTTGTTGTCTGATGTATATTGTTATTGCGTACGCCTGCAATATGCCAGGCGTTCCATTTCGTCATTTATTTTTTTCAGGTTGTCTTTCATCCGGTCTTTTATTTCTTCGAGCATATCTTTTCCTTCTTCAACCGTATCGTTGGCTGAATGAAGAAACCATCTTCCCTTGCGTGCAATCCTGCGTCTTGTCCGTTCTCCTTTATCAGGGGCATATAAAGCGCCGATCAATACACCTGTTGCAAATAACCCTGTAAGTCCCATTAATATCTTCCTCGTGTTTTTCATATTGATTTTTTTAGACTACTAAACTAATACTACCGGGCGCTTATTACTCTGATCTAAATCATTAAATGTGCTGATACTGCTCAGGTTGGTAGTAAATACCGTAAATACTGAATGTTCCGGGAATTTGTAACAGAAAATGTAATCTTCAGTATAGAAATGTGTGGTAACCCTGTGCTGCGGTTAAGAAAATAAAAAGCCCGCAAAGCTTACTTTGCGGGCTTTTGCAGAGTGCTGAACTCTGCTAAGTCGGGGAGACAGGATTCGAACCTGCGACCCCCTGGTCCCAAACCAGATGCGCTACCGGCCTGCGCTACTCCCCGAACCTTATTGACAGCTGGCTGTCAATTCTTTTGCAGAATCGCAGCGGTGAGGGCGGGATTCGAACCCGCGGTACGGTTTGACCCGTACGACAGTTTAGCAAACTGTTGGTTTCGGCCACTCACCCACCTCACCTGAAATCAGTCTGTAAGCAAGGCTTACAGTGTATAAGAGCTAATGATTACCCCCTTTTCGGGGACTGCAAAGATAGATTTATTACCGAAAAAACAAAAGATTTTTTAAGAGGTTTACATCATTTCTGCACCCGGGGTGAGGGGCCGTTTATTCTTTTAATTTATACACACGTGCAATTGTACTGTTCGAAGCCTTGATTTCGAATATGCGCTTCTCAGGGGGGTATTTATCCGGACGTGTTCTGAACAAAGCAATATAATAATCGGGCTGTTCATCGCCTGCTATGGGCCTTACCCGCTTCCTGTCTGCCTCAGGCAGCATATTGATGCTGGACGGTACCACAAACCAGTCATTCACCTTTATGTTGTCCGATTTATCGTGCGCCAAAATATATTCCAGGCATTTTCTTACAGATGTTCCCCAGTAGTCCAGTTCATAATTTTTCCGCAGGCTCTCCTTTTTATGCGATACAATCTCGTTGAAATACACATTCTGGAAAGGGTGGGACCTAACCATGAAGGCTGCAACTATTGCGAATTGCAACACAATTAATATATTCAGGATAATTGCGGCCTTATATTGCTGTAGCCTGTCAACAGCATACAAGATAAACAGGACAAAAGACGGGTATATAAAATAGACATGGCGCCAGTCGTCATATACTACCGATCCTAACAAGATGACCATCAACACCGGTGTGCTGAAGCATAAAAACGCCAGTAGAAAGAAACGGTCTGTCGTATGGCCGATAAAGCGTAGCGGCTTATTTATGAATGCAGCAATAAACAGTATGATGCCTGTGAAACCTAATAAAAGCCACAATAACGGGGTAGTGATGCAAAACCATGTGGGCAGGTACGTCCACGGCAGATGGAGGGCACTTACTATTTCCCCGTTTAGCAGCACTTCGCCCGGCCAGCGGAAGTGCGATAAGCTGGAATAAAATTCTATGAAATTGGATATAGGCGCGCCCCATAATGCGGGCCAGCAAATATATAGAGTGATGCAGAAGCCTGCGATAAAGAGTAAAAAAAACCAAAGCACCTTTGCCACGTTCTTTTTGGCGATGGCCCCGTTTACTACATCAATGATAAAAAACAAGCCCAGGAAACCTGCCAGCATGATGCTCATAATCCTGATGCTGGTTGTATAGCCTAAAATCATACCTAAAAGCAGGTAGGCAAGCGGTTTGTTTTTTGCGAAAGCCCAGAATGAAACAGCCATAGATACCAGGAACATAGATAAGAATGGAATATCCTTGCTGTTAAAAAATGAATGGGCAAATATCCGGGGCGTATATACGAGTATTAAAAAGCCCAGGCAGGCAAGCGATTGCTTTTTAAATACATGATACATTAATATGTACCCGCAAAACATGCTCAACAGGAAGAACATATTTTGTACCAGGTGCCGCATAAAATAGATGTCCCTGCTGTCCTTTAACCCGAGCGCTTTTTCTATGATGATTAACGGCAATTCGAACCCCGGGCCATGGTCTTTTTCGTTTACCAGTGGGTCTCCGCTGAAAACATAGTGATAGTTTGCCAAACCGATATCCCGCTGCAAGTCTTCATCCCACGACAAACCGTAATCTTTGTATATGGAAAGAGAAATGACCATCGAAACAATGAGCAGTACAATGCCGGGCATATATGTCTTTAACCTGCTTTTCATGCGGAATGTAAGGTGTGCCACAAAATAGTACCTTTTCTATTATCTGCAGCATTGCCGGGGCAGGCATAAAAAAAGCTTTAGGAGCAACCTAAAGCTTTTTAATTTGTATAAATATTGTTTTAGATACTTGCCAGTTGCACCTTCTGCTGCAGCTCAAGCAAATGCTCTTTGTATTCCGAATCGGTATCCATCAGGTTTTCCACCGTTTGGCAGGAGTGGATTACCGTAGTATGGTCAAACCCTCCAAAGTGCTCGCCGATATTTTTTAAAGAGCTCTTGGTGAATTTTTTGGCGAGGTACATAGTTATCTGGCGTGCCTGTACCACTTCGCGCTTGCGGGTTTTGGCCAGCAGCCTGTCATACGGCAGGTGGAAGTATTCACATACCATTTTCTGGATGTTTTCAATGGTCAGTTCGCGGGCAGCCGTTTTCACAAAGTTCTTCATCACGCGTTTGGCCAGGTCCAGGTCAATTTCTTTTTTATTGAGCGTTGCCTGTGCAAACAGGGCGATCAATGCACCCTCCAGTTCACGCACATTGCTCTGCACATTATAGGCAACATATTTTACTACTTCTTCAGGTATCTCCAACCCTTCCTGGCGCATCTTCATTTGCAGTATCTGCTGGCGCGTTTCAAAATCGGGCGGCTGTATATCTGCATTCAGGCCCCAGCGGAAACGGCTGAGCAGGCGTTCCTGCATGCCTTCCAAATCTTTGGGGGGCGTATCGCTGGTAAGAATAATCTGCTTGCCGCTCTGGTGCAGGTGGTTGAATATGGCAAAGAATACATCCTGCGTTTTCAGCGCGGGTACAAACAAGTGTATATCGTCCAGTATAAGTACATCTATCAATTGATAGAAATGTATAAAATCATTTACCTCGTTATTCTTCGAGTGGTCGATGAACTGGTTAATGAATTTTTCAGCGCTTACATATAATACCGATTTGTTGGGGTGCAGCCTGCGCACTTCATTGCCTATGGCCTGCACAAGGTGGGTCTTGCCCCAGCCAACACCCCCGAAAACCACCAACGGGTTGAAAGACGTTGCACCCGGTTTTTGCGCTACGTGTAAGCCTGCAGAGCGGGCTACGCGGTTACAATCGCCTTCTACATAATTTTCAAAAGTATAGTTGGCATTCAGTTGCGGGTCTATCTGCATACGCTTCAGGCCCGGTATTGCATATGGCGTTTTAATGTTATGCGGATCGTCCCATTTCAGGGGCATATCCACATAGTTATTTTCTTTCGGGGGTTTGGTGTGCGTGCTGCCTGGCATGTGTATAGACGCAGGGTTGCGGTGCCCCGAGTTCTCCATCATAATCCGGTACTCCAGCCTTCCCTCTTTACCCAGCACACGTTTTATTGTTTTTCCCAGCAACTCTACATAGTGTTCTTCAAGCCATTCGTAAAAGAATTGGCTTGGCACCTGTAAGGTAAGTATATTGCCTGTTAACGCTACTGCCCTGATCGGTTCAAACCATGTTTGAAAGGTGCGCCAATTAACATTATCCTTTATAATACTCAAACACTTTTCCCATGCTGCAGATGCGTCATTCGTTATGTTATTGTTAGGTGTATTGTAAAGATTGTTATCCATTTAAATATTGCGTCAACAGATGAAACCAAATTTTTTATTGGTATGAGTAAAGCGACTATTCCCTCACCCGGAAACTTTTTTCAATTTACGGGTTTGTTTTACTAATACCTACTTAAAAAATTATTTATTTGCGGCTCTTCAGAAACTTTCTGCACAGGTTTTGATTCCCTCCCGCTTTACCCCTGCGGGAGGACGAAATTGCTAACATTTTGTTGAAAAAAAAAATCAATCTGCTCTTGTTTGTTTAGTTGCAATTACAGATTGGGCATTAAAAAGTTTGGAATCATTTTTGCTTGAAAAAATGTAATCTAACCTGCCCAGGCGCACGCCGCCCCAACCTACCTGGTTAATCCATGTTTCCTTTCCAAGCCGGTTGGTAACTTTTGTTGGCTGGTCAAGAAATGTATGTGTATGGCCGCCTATTACCAGGTCGATATAACTGGTCTCTCTTGCCAATACTTTATCCGATACTTTGTTGCTGCTGTACTCATATCCCAAATGTGACAAACATATTACCATATCACAATGCTCTTTTTTCTTCAGGAACTCTGATATGCGATTGGCTACAGGTACAGGGTCAGTATATTTTGTATTGCCGTATGCAGCTTGCGAAACCAACCCGTCCAGCTCAACGCCGACACCTAATATACCTATCTTTAGTCCTCCTTTCTTAATAATGGTATACGGTTTTACTTTATGCTCCAGCGGGGTGTCTGTAAAATCGTAGTTCGCTACAAGTACCGGGAAACCGGCATGCGGCATTTGCCGTGCAAACCCTTCAACACCGGCATCAAAGTCATGGTTGCCCATAGTACAGGCATCATACCGCATCATACTCATAGCCTTTATCTCAGGTTCACCTTTATACATATTAAAATAAGGAGTACCCTGGAATATATCGCCTGCATCAAGCAGTAATACATTTTCTTCTTCGGCCCGTATTTGTTTTATTAACGAAGCACGGGCTTCCACACCGCCTAAGCCCTGTAGCCTTCCCCCGTCCATAGGAAAAGGGTCGAGCCTGCTGTGTACATCATTGGTATGCAGTATGGTGAGTTTGCGGATGCGTTCACCTGCAAAGCTTTCAAACGGGAATGCGCCCGCCGCCATTAATCCGGCACCTATACCGGCTTTTGTTAAAAAATTTCTTCTATTCATAACTCACCCTGTTTTGTGTTGCGGGATGCAGCGGCTTGCCGTTTAAAGATTTTACATAATCAATCAGCACATCGCGGATAAAGATATTTGTCCATGTCTTTTTTAACGGCTTTAAGAAGCTGCAGTTGTCCCCGCCTGTAGCTATGTAATCATTGGTTATGATGTGGTATGTCCTGTTATCTTCTACAGACACCCCGTTCACCGCCAGCTGTATCGCTTTCCCATCGCCCGAAATGCGATAGGTAATACCATGTACCGGCCAGCCTTTCAGGGCAGCCATGTGGTCGCAAAACTGTTTCAGCACTTTGCCATTCATTTCCACTATGCACAGCATGTTATCGAAAGGCATCAGCTCATACATGGTTCTTATTGAAATGACAGACGGTTGTATATACGATAGCCTGATGCCGCCATAGTTCATAACAGAAGCATCTGCGCCGGGGTTATCGCGCCGGCCACGTTCGTACATGGCATCTGCAATAAAATTCCCCAGCGTACACTCCGGCTGTGCTTTGTACAAAACCGTATCGGTATTCCCAATCACTTCGCTCATCTGTGTTTCCATTTGCTGCCTGTAAGGCTGCAGCATGTGTGCCAGTGCCGTATCTCCTTTTTGGGCCGATACCGTGTAGTATTTGCTCGCTTCACTTGTTGCGGCCAGTTGCCGGTGGCAAGACAGCAGCGCAATAAAAGCGAAAGGCAGTAAGAAAGTATATTTCTTTATGAGTGACATCAGGTGGATAAAGTTAGCACAACCCATGGTTTACATGTATTAACCTATTATGAATAACTGCAAAGGCGATTTGTTTTTTGATGCTTATTTTTGAAGCATGTCTAAGCCAAAGGGACCTATTGATTTCATTCAGGAAAAAGTTATATCGCCGGTAAGAGAATTTATTCAGGACAGTCGTGCAGTAGGTATCACGCTTATCTGCTGCACCATTATATCTATTATACTAAGCAACAGCCCGGTATCGGCACATTATATCGATTTCTGGAATAAAGATATTTTTCATTTTCCCCCCATCGTTAGTTTTCCGCATTCAGTGTTACACATTATTAATGATGGTTTAATGGCTCTTTACTTTTTCCTGGCCGGTTTGGAAATAAAGCGCGAACTGATGGTAGGAGAGCTGAATACAGTGAAAAAATCATTAATGCCCATTGTTGCCGCTTTGGGGGGAATGGTTGTGCCCGCGGTCATATACCTGCTATGGTGCGGTAATACCCAGTACAGCCACGGCTGGGGTGTGCCTATGGCTACGGATATTGCGTTTTCGCTCGGTGTACTTTCGCTGCTGGGCAAAAAGGCCCCGCTCTCTTTACGGATATTTCTTACAGCCCTTGCCATTATAGACGATCTGGGCGGCATCCTTACCATTGCCATATTTTATGCAGAAAAGATGGAGTGGGGCTACCTGGCGTATGCTGCGGGTATATTGGCAATACTTATCCTGATGAATTTGATGAGGATAAAGAAATACTACATTTTTTTTATACTCGGTATTCTTTTATGGTATGTTATTTACAATTCAGGTGTTCATGCCACAATAGCAGGGGTACTGCTTGCCTTTACTATTCCTTTGCATAAGGTAAACAGTATTGAGCATAGTTTGCATGATCCTATCAGCTTTATAGTGTTGCCCTTATTTGCCCTTGCCAATACGGCAATAGTATTGCCCCAGCACTTTGGCTTTATATACTCGTCTATCATACATCACGGTATATTTATGGGGCTTGTTTTCGGTAAGCCTATCGGGATATTCGTATTCAGTGTTATTGCCGTACGGTTGGGAATAGCAAAACTGCCCGATGGTATGAGCTGGCCGCAACTTTGGGGGGTAGGGATGATTGCAGGCATCGGTTTTACCATATCCATCTTTATGGCTACGCTTGCTTTTACGCTTCCGGGCAACCAGCTTATTGCCAAGGTGGCTATTATAGGCGCTTCGCTGGTAGCGGGTATTTGTGGGTTTATGTATCTAAAGCTGCTGAACCGTAAAAAGATTAAAGAAGACAGGCTGAGACGGCTTGCGGCCGGACAGGAAGAGTTCTAAAAAAAATGCCCCTTGTATTGCTACAGGGGGCGTTTTTTAGGAATACTAATTTTTATATAGCTTTTTCAGGGTCGAAAGCTTCCAGTTCGTTGGCTACCGCAGTAAGGAAGCTGGCCCCGAGCGCACCATCTACTATACGGTGGTCGTAGCTAAGTGATAAATACATCATGTGGCGAATGGCAATTACGTCTCCCTGTTCTGTTTCCAGTACCATCGGGCGCTTTTTAATACTGCCTACGGCCAGTATGGCCACCTGTGGCTGATTAATAATGGGCGTGCCCATCAGGCTGCCGAAGGTGCCAACATTAGTAAGGGTAAATGTACCGCCCTGTGTATCGTCGGCTTTCAGTTTATTATTGCGCGCTGCATTGGCCAGGCCATTCACATCTTTGGTAAGGCCCAGCAGGTTTTTGGTATCTGCATTTTTTATAACCGGAACAATCAGGTTGCCGCTTGGCAGGGCAGCAGCCATACCGATGTTGATATCTTTCTTGATGATGATTTTATCACCATCCACACTGCTGTTTATCATCGGGTATTTACGGATGCAGTTCACAATCGCCTCGATGAAGATGGGTGTAAAGGTGATTTTCTCGCCGTATTTCTTTTCAAACTCTTTTTTAGCACCGTCTCTCCATTTTACAATATTCGTTACATCGGCTTCGGTAAAGCTGGTAACGTGCGGCGAGGTAGCTTTGCTGCGCACCATGTGGTCGGCAATCAGCTTGCGCATACGGTCCATCTCTACTATTTCCACATTGCTGCCGTAGCTGGCAGGTGCGGTAGCTTGCGGAGCCGGGGCAGCGGGTTGTGCAGGTGCGGCGGCAGCCTGCGGCTGTGGTGCGGGCGCCGGTTGCTGTACAGCACCATTGCCACGGTTGGCCACATAGCTCAGGATGTCTTTTTTGGTAACGCGCCCTTCGTTGCCTGTGCCGGGTATTTTTTCCAGCTCAGCCATACTGATGCCTTCTTTGCCTGCTATGTTCAACACTAGGGGAGAATAAAAGCGGCCACCTTCCGGAACCATGGCAGTTGCCGGGGCCTGTGCCGGGGCAGCTACAGGCTGCGGTGCAGGCTGGGTAGCCGGGGCAGCGGGTTGTGCAGCAGGTGCAGGAGCGGCTGCTCCGGCGCCAACAGTATCTATACGTGCGATAACAGTACCTACAGGCACTACATCGTTTTCTTTAAACAATATTTCGGTAACGGTACCTTCGGCAGTGGATGGCACTTCGCTATCTACCTTGTCCGTAGCTATTTCCAGCACTGTTTCATCCATGCGTACTTTATCGCCGGGTTGCTTATGCCACTTCAGTACGGTAGCTTCCATTATACTTTCACCCATCTTGGGCATTACCAGGTCTACTATTGCCATAAATAGCTTTTTGTTATAATTTATTTATCAGACGTGGTGCAAAAATAATCAAATGAAGCCAAAAGCAAACCGCGGTTTCATATTAGCGTCATATTAAGTTATTTACAAAAGGCTCATTTCATATTTCCTGTTATTTCTGCAATATTTGTAAGCAATTCGTTACAGGCCATAGATTATGTTGTTCAACTCGCTCCAGTTCCTTGTATTTTTTATGGTAGTGACCCTTTGGTTTTTCAGGCTGAAAAGCCAGAAGGGCAGGGTATGGCTGCTGCTGCTTGCGAGCTGCTACTTCTATATGTCCTTTGTACCTAAGTATATATTGATACTGGGATTTACGATTATCATCGATTACCTGGCGGGCATTCAAATAGAAAAATCACAGGGGCGTACACGAAAAGCATGGCTGATTGCCAGTATCGTAGCCAATGTGGGCATACTGGCCTATTTTAAATATTTTAATTTTTTTCTCGATAACCTGAATAGTACGCTGCACCTGCTTCACAGTTCTGCTGATATACATTTTCTTGAAATAATATTGCCTATAGGGCTGTCCTTTCACACTTTCCAGGCCATGAGCTATACCATAGAGGTGTACAGGGGCAACCAGGAAGCAGAATATCACTTCCCTACCTATGCTTTGTACGTAATGTTTTACCCCCAGTTGGTGGCAGGGCCTATCGAACGTCCGCAGAATGTGCTGCCCCAGCTTCATGAATACCGGGGCTACAATGCAGACAATGTGAAAGAGGGGATTGCGCGGATGCTGTGGGGATTTTTTAAAAAAGTGGTGGTGGCCGACCGGCTGGCGCTGGCAGTTGACCATGTATTTGCCCATCACCAGCATCTTTCCTCTGCTGCCCTTTTTACGGGTGCAGTGCTTTATTCCTTCCAGATATATTGCGATTTTTCCGGTTATTCGGATATAGGCATAGGCGCTGCAGGGGTAATGAATATACGGCTGATGGAAAATTTCAGCCAGCCTTATCTTTCGCGTAATATCAGCGAATTCTGGAGCAGGTGGCATATATCCCTTTCCACCTGGTTTCGCGATTATGTGTATATACCGCTTGGCGGCAACCGTAAGGGCGAGCCTAAGCGTAAGCAAAATGTGATGATTGTATTCCTGCTGAGCGGGTTCTGGCACGGTGCCAACTGGACGTTCATCACATGGGGCGCGCTTCACGGCCTTACGGCGGTATTCTTTCCGGGTAAAAAACTACCTAAGCATAACCGTCCTGTAGTCAGCGCCCGTACAATATCCTGGATACTGGTCAATTTTATCCTCGTTACATTCTTCTGGATATTCTTCAGGGCTGAGAACAACGACCACGCAATGGCTATTATAAAGGAGATTTTGCAGTTCAGGGCGGGCAATAACTTTATCGGCATCAATAGCGTTGAGTTGTTTTTTTCCTGGCTGGTGATTGCGATAATGCTGCTGCGGGAATATTTTTTCCCAGGGCATTTTATCCGAAACAATATGAAGTTTGCAGCCTATGTAGCCATCATGATAGCGATTTGTTATGTTTTTGGGGTATTTGGAGAGAACCAGTTTATTTACTTTCAATTTTAGAAGACCATGCTGAACAAAATTGTAAGTTATATATTAATAACAGCGGGTATTGCGGCACTGGCAGCCTCTACTTCAACACGGTTCATGCAATGGGTGTCTGATAAAAGAAATGAACAGGAGGCATGGTGGGGCGTACATAAAAACGTTGAGGGCGACCTTGTGGGAATGTCTTACCTGCATAGGGTGGATACATTTTGTACACCGCGCGATTATGCATTCACAAAGCCGGAATACCCCTTGCACAAAGCAGACCTGTATGTATGGGGCGACAGCTATACATGGAAAATACCCGATACGGGTTACGCAGGCATCAGAAACTATAAATATGGCTGGCGCTACAGGGATAACCTGTTTTACCGGTTGGACAGCTCGCAGGTGAACATACTTATCATAGAACTGACGGAACGGTATGTGCGCCCCTATTTCAGCGGTACGGATATCTATAACTATGTAAAGAAAGATGGAGCCTCGGCATTTCAGTATATGCCTTATAAAAAAGTGTATGCCGGGTTCTCTGTTCCTTCTGTGCAGGAGCTTTTTAACCCGTATATCAACCAGAACCTTGAATACAACCTGTTCAACTATAATTTTATCAACCCGGTACGGCAAATGAAAGCTTCGCTCAACTATTACTGGTTCCACAGGGCGTCGGGAGATGTGGTAATCGGCAACAGCGGCGCTCAGTTATTCCTGAAAGAAACAGTAGAAGGGGAGCGGGTAGAGAATAGTTATTATCCTTTGCAGGAAGGAGAGCTGCAAAACCTCGTGCATAATATAAATGCTATTTACGACCATTATAAAGCCGAAGGGTTTGATGAAGTGTATATATCCATGATACCTAACCCCGCAACTATCTTACAGCCCGAGGGTTACGACCAGCTTATTCCGCTGATAGAAAACGACACCGGCCTGCATGCAAAAATCATCAGTGTGTACAGCGAATTTAAGCAGGCAGATAAAAGAATATTCCGCCCCGGCGATACCCACTGGAATAATAACGGTTTACAAATATGGCTGGCAAAGGTGAATAAGATGCTGATAAGGCAAAACGAGCAACATTAATTGGCCACATCGCGGAAGTCTCTCCTGCGCATCAGTTTCAGGTCTTGTAGTACCGTGGCTTTTACATTCAGGGTAAAGTTGTAGTTCTTGTTCGGGCCGAATGGTATTGCCCCAAGCCGTATTTCCCAGCAGTGCAGGTCGCGGTAAATATTGATTTGGGTTACGTTCAGGCTTTTATGGGTGAAGTCGTAACCACTGTATATCTCCAGTTTCCAGTTGGGGGTCACATTCAGGCTGCCGCTAAATGTGGTACTGTGCGTAAAAGCAAGGGTATCCGAGTTTGTTTTTGTATCATAGTTGCTGGCCACCTGCAAAGTATAGGCAAACGTAAAGCTCCACGGCACATTAAAATCTACATAATCGCTATACCTGCCATATTCCATCATTCGCCGCACGGTCTCGTCCTGCGGAGGTTTATTGGCATCGCCGCTTTTATTCTTCGACTGGAAGGTACCGCCTACACTTGCTGATGCTGTTTTAAACCGGGCTATCCCCTTGCCGTTATCCCAAAGCGTACGTTTTATATCGCGCCCTGTAGCGGTATCGTAATCATATACATCGTACATCGCATTGGCAGAGATATTAATAATATTAATCAGGTTGGTGGAAAAATTCATGTTTATCGGCGACCAGTTGAAGGAGTCGCGGGCAAGGTCATAACCTGAGCCTATATGAAAATTATCGATGAGCCTGATGTTTTTTGAACCTGAGCTATCGTTACTCGACCGTACTTTAATCTGCAGGTTGTTATCGATACCGAAACCCAGCAAACTGCTGAAGTTGCCAAACTGCGAAGGGCCGCCTACCGGCGAGGTTTCGTAAGCCGACAGGTATTGCGGTTCGTTGATGGGGTTCAGTATAGTGCGGTAGCCGTACCTGTAAGGCGCTTTGGCAAAATCGGGCGTGTACGTCATAGAAACATTGGGAGACAGAACATGGCGTATACCCATCAGTTTCCCTTTTTTAAACATCTTCAGGCCATAGATGCGCGTATTGAAACCCACGCTTGCATTGAAGTCGCGTATGGCATTCAGGCCTCTGTATACGGTCGTATCTTCACGTTCTTCAGCGCTATTGTAAAACCTGTACGTTCTTTGCGTCAGCCAGTATTCATGGTAGGTAGTACCGAAATTCATATTGATAAACCTCAGTACGTTGTAGGAAGCCGTTATGGGAATGGTGTGTATGATACCATTCTGCATATCATTAAGCGAAAGGTCGCCGGGGCTGAAGGCCGAATCATAGAACCGGATATTGTTTTTTAACAGCACAGTATATTGCGTGGTAATCTTATCGTACCATTTATTACCCGTACCGCTTTTACGCTGAAAAGGATTGAACTGCGACACAAAGAAAGTAGCTTCCGGCAGGGTTACGTCTACTGCCCTTGTTGTCAGGTTTTGGCTATGGCGGGCAGCTACCGATAATGAGTAGGGTTTATTGGCCCATTGTTTAGAATAGGTAATGTTTGAGGTGTACTGGTTTTGTACTATCTGGTTAACGTTGTACGTGTTGAACTGGTTAAACGTAGAAGTACCAAAGTTTACATTGGAAGTAAAAGTGACACCCGGCTTCGATTTCGGGTCAGACCTGTGGTTCCATTGAACATTGAAATCTTTCTGAATAGTAGCGTCCGGCTCGTAATTTTCACCTGTTTTGTTGTATGCATAAGAAAAAGATAACCCCCCTGCATACCTGTAGCGGTTGGTATAGGTTGATACACCGCTGGCGCTCCAGCTACCTTTTGAGTAGATGTTTGACTGTAGCAGCAGGTCTACGTTATCATTAATAGCAAAGTAATATCCCCCGTTTGTAAGGCCGAGCCCTCTTCTTTCTTCAATGGTATAGGTAGGCAGTTTGAACCCTGAGTGCTGTGCCTGCGAAATAGGGAACAGGCCGAAGGGGAGGAACAACGGGGTAGGCACACCTTCAATCTCGATATTGGCCGGGCCTGTGGCTGCCACGCGGCCAGGAATCACCTTAATGCGCCTTGCACGTATACCGTAGTGAGGTGTGTCGAGCGAGCAGGTGGTATATATGCTGTGCAGTCCGTATATAGACTGGTCGGGGTTGCGTTTTACCTGGTCGCTGAATACATACCCCTCTCCATACTGGGAGCGGGCATTCCGTACGATTGCCTTTTTACTTTTAAAGTTGTATTGAAGCGAATCGTAAGTGAATTTTTCCTGCCCCTGCGTAAATGTCGGTTTCGTGGTAGCTTTGGCAGCGCTATCCAGCGGAGGGGCAGCCGTTACCATATTTTCGCCCTGGTTGTACCTTATTTGCCCGGCATCGAGTTGCAGTTCCTGGTAATTGACCTTGGCATTCCCGTACAGGTAAAACTGGTTATGTGCCATATCCAGCACAGCGGAATCTTTTGCCTCGGAGGTAACAACAGATTCCAGCGCATCAGGAGAAAGGCGGATGCCTAATGAATCTTCCAGGGTGTGGGTCGCAAGGCTGTCTGTGGCTGTTGTGTCTTTCAATGCAACCGTATCAGCAGCTAAGGTATCCTTAGCCGGCCCCTCCGTTACAATGCGGAGGCTATCGGTTACGGCCGGAACGGTGCGTTGCTGTGCGGAGGTAATATTTGCTAAAAAGAACGTGAAAATTACTGCAGGCAACAGGTGCAGGCAGTGTATTCTTAGTATTTTTGAAATAAATTTACCACTTGGGTTCATGAACAGGCACAAAAATAGTTAATTGCTTCTATCCGTTTGTGAATTTGTATTTTTGACCGCTAAGTAACCCCGACACAGATATGTATATGAGATTAATCTTATTGGTTTTCCTATTACTTACTACTCCATATTGTTTATTGGCAAACGGTAAAAAAGTTACAAAAATTGTATTGGATGCCGGGCACGGCGGCCATGATATTGGTGCGCGGGGCCAGTTCTCCCAGGAAAAAGACCTGACTCTTAAAGTAGCTTTAAGAGTAGGCAAGCTGATACAGGATAGTATGAAAAGTGTACAGGTATTATATACCCGAACTTCAGATATTTATCCTTCCTTGCAGGAGCGCCACGAAATTGCTAATCGCGCCGATGCCGATTTGTTTGTTTCCATACACGTCAATTCTACGGCAGATAAGATACAGAGGGTACCGGCTGGTTACCGTACGGTTAAAAAAGGTAAGAAAAGGATAAAGCAAAGGGTATATAAGGTTATTCGTATACACGAAACAGAAGCGAACGGCACGGAAACTTATGTACTGGGTTTGAGCCGTAACTCGCAAAAGGAGCGTTCCATTGGCGAATATGGGGACAATATTGTAGACGAGCCGGGGTTGCTTAACGAAAATGATCCACAAACAGCTATTATCATCGCGCAGTATTCACAGGCATTCCTTGGCCGCAGTGTTTCCCTGGGCACCAAAATACAAGACGAGTTTGGTAAGCAGGGCCGGCGTAATATCGGGGTTAAGCAAATGAGTCTCGAAGTGCTCGCAGGCAGCGCTATGCCCGGTGTACTTATTGAAATCGGGTTTATAAACAATCCTGAAGAGGAAGCATACCTTAACTCGGAACACGGGCAAAACGAGGTGGCCCATGCTATATACAAGGGCATACTTGCTTATAAAAAGGAAATAGAACGGATGTAAATACGTTTTGAACCGTCTTTAACCTGGTACGTTTGCACGTGTTACGGTAAGTTTCCTGCTTTTGTGACTTTTGTCATCTTTAGAATAGCGATATATGGGTATCTTTATAACAAACCAGTTTTTATGAAGACTCTATTTAAAATGTTGCCTGTGGCCTTATTGTTAACAGGGGTATTGGCGGTTTCCTCCTGTAAAAAGGATAAAAACCCTGAACCTGTGCAGACCGGCAGTATGAAAGTTCAGTTTGATTATGTGTTCGGGTCTAATATGTTGCCATGGCAAATAGGGAAAACGATGGTGCACTCCAAAACGGGAGATACGCTCACATTTACTACGTTTAAATACTATGTATCTAATATAAAGCTGAAGAAAGCAGACGGAACCTGGTGGGCACAACCGGAAAGCTATTTTCTTGTTGATGCAAGTGTAAGTGGCGGTTCTGTAATAAATGTTGACAATATACCCGCCGGCAGTTATACGGCTATGGAATATACCATGGGGGTGGACAGTGCAAGAAATGTATCTGGTGCAAATACAGGCGCCCTTTCTTTAACCAACGGTATGTTTTGGGATTGGAACAGCGGCTATATTATGCTGAAAGCCGAGGGCAACTCTCCGCAGGCAGTCAATGGCGGGTTTGCATTTCACCTGGGTGGCTTCTCGGGAGATTATAATGTAGTTACCGTTAAAACTGCTGAATTCGGCAGCAGTACACTGACTGTAGATGCAAATACCGTACATACTGTAAAACTAATTGCAAACCCTGCAAGGCTGTGGCATACGGCCCCCAGCGTAAGTGTAAACCCGACCATACACGCCCCCGGCCCCGAGGCTAAAACTATGGCTAAAGATTTCTATGATAATATTACCTTCTCTGCCATTGAGTAAGGCAGGGAAGTGATACAGGACTATATATGAATATCCCCGGGAGTAATTTCCCGGGGATTTATATTTTTCCCGCTGTTTGTTGTAGCTAACAAGTTTGCGGTCAGCCTACTTATTAAAAGGATCGGTAAATAATGTGTCCGCAATCATGGTTGCATCTGTCAGTGTTTTCAGGAAAGCAATCAGTTGCTGCTTTTCAAGTTCTGTCAGGTGTAAGCCATTTATCTTGGCAGGTTTTAGCATAATGGGGTCTACATTGGATACCTTATGTACCCCGTGATCGTAAAAATTAACTACTTCGAGCAGCGATGTAAACCTGCCATCATGCATATAATTGGTTCTTAAAGCTACATTCCTCAGGTTGGGGGTACGGAATTTGCCGAGATCGCTTTCATTGTGGGTCACATTATAATACCCTTTGTCTATTTCCTTGGCATACAGGCTGTCGAGCCCGTTGTTATGAAACGTATTATCTGTAGTGATGACTGCGACATGGCAGTGAAAACAGTCTCCTTTTTCGGTAAAAAATATTTTACGGCCTTCTTCTTCTTCAGTCGTTAACTTTTCAAACCCTAAAACGCTTTTTTCATATTTGGTGTTTTTAGAAACCAGTGCGCGCATGTATTGGGCCAAAGCCTTAGCCATTACTTTATCGTCTATAACGCTGACGCCGTAATATTTTTTAAACTGGTCCCTGTATTCGGCTATAGTGTTGATTTTAGCTATGTCAGTTTTAAACCTGTTGTTGATTTCAGATTCCATAACATCTTCCAGCGTGCCTATTATCCTGCCATTCCACATAAATACTTTGTACCATGCAAGATTAATGAGTGGCAAAGCCGTCAGGCCCTTGTCGAATGCAGATGTGCCGTTTACAGAAAAGCCATACTCGCTTTTATGGCAGGTGTTGCACGATTCCCCGTTATTGGAAAGCCGCGAATCAAAAAATAACATGCGGCCCAGCAACACCCTTTCCAGGTACATTTTATTATCTGCGGGTACAGGCTGCATTTCAGGGTAGAAGGCCGGTACGGGTATCTGGAAAGGCGTCATTTCAACCATAGCGGTATCATCCCCGCCCCCGCCGCCATCGGAAGGCGTAATCGTATCTTTTTTACAGGAGGCATACAGGATGCCTGTAGCGCAAAAGATAAGCGCTAACCGCAGGAACTTTGTGCGGGAAGGATATTGGTGTTTATCATTATGTATCATGACTCAACCGAAGTTATAAAATAATATAAAGAATTTAAATGACTTTTGTCACTTTACCGGGAGTTGTAACAAATATTTTGGCAACCCTAAACCATTCTTATTTATATTTGCTTCTCCTTTTTCGGGATGTAGCGCAGCCCGGTAGCGCGCTTCGTTCGGGACGAAGAGGCCGCTGGTTCGAATCCAGTCATCCCGACAGTACATAACAAAGCCTGCAGGTCGTGCAGGCTTTGTTTTTAATTCCAGATACCATTCATAGCCGTCAATATAATTGGTTTTCCTTCCGTAACCACAATAGTATGTTCGTGCTGCGCCATAAAGCCGCCTTTATTGCCAACCATTGTCCAGCCATCATTTAGTGTTTCTGCATAAGTGGATGTTGTTGCAATAAATGTTTCGATGGCAACAACGGAATTTTTTCTAAACCTTGCCAGGTTAAAACGGTCCCTGTAATTGGCTATTTCGCCCGGCTCTTCGTGCAGGCTCCTGCCTGTTCCATGCCCCGTCAGGTTTTTAATTACTTTGTAGCCGCGTTTTTTAGCCTCTGTTTCAATCAGGTGCCCTATTTCTGATATACGCACACCGCTTTTTATGTTATGGATTGCTTTATGCAAAATCTCTTTTGAAGCATCTACAAGTTTTTGATGCTGGTTTATATCTTCTCCAAGTACAAACGAATTGCCATTGTCTGACCAAAAGCCGTTAAGTTCGGCCGATACGTCGATATTAATTAATTCACCTTCTTTCAACACCCTGGTAGTTGAAGGGATGCCGTGACAGAATTCATTGTTTACGCTGATACAGGTCCACCCGGGAAAACCATAAGTCTGGTAGGGTGCAGATTTTGCCCCGAAACCCGAAAGAATTTTTGCTCCATAATCATCTAACTCTTTTGTTGTCATGCCGGGTTGGGCATAATTGCTCATTTCTTTCAGCGTGTAAGCAACGGCCTCACTTACTTTTTTCATTCCTTCCAGTTCCTCTTCTGTTGTTATGGACATATTCTTTTTGTTTGTTAATATAGGTATAGACTGCGGTTACGAGCTTACAACCTGTCATCAAATATATGCAATAACGTAGTAAGCAAATGAAAGCCCCCGGAAAGTTGTTACGGCAGTTTTATTTTTCAAATTACAACCCCGGTGTTCTGTGGCTGTGTACGAGTATAGGATAAGTCTTAATATCCTTTCCATTATTTTTCGTACCTTTGCAATGAATTTTTACCAGGATCATCGCCTTGGGCTATCGAACTTACAGGTTCTCTCAGTATAGCTAATGATGCATTCCAACACTACTGGTTTTTAGGCTCTGTTTATCGTAGAGCAGCTTAATGGGTATCGCATATACTTTTTTTAACCTTCCTCACAGGAGGAATAACTTATTTTTTATGATTACAATCAAAACTTACAATTACCATAGCCCTCCTTCTGCGTCTGAAAAAAAAGATATACTGTCTTTTCTTTTTAAACACCTGGATGAATACGGCGACCCTGAAACGGATATAGAGAAAGCAATCAACTATGCGCTGAAAGAAAATAATACGCCTGGCGGGTTAGTGCTTGCCTCAAGGGACGAGCAGGATAACCTGACAGGTGCCGTCGTAATTAATAAAACAGGTATGACAGGTTATATCCCCGAGAATATTCTTGTATACATAGCCACGCATAACGAGCACAGGGGCAAGGGCATAGGCAAACAACTGATGAAGAAGGCAATTGAACAAACAGAAGGGGATATTGCCTTACATGTGGAACCCGATAACCCGGCAAAAAAGCTGTACGAAAGCCTGGGCTTTACGAATAAATACCTGGAAATGCGCTTAAAAAAAGGGAGGTAACTATGGCTTATATAACATTGAATACCGCCAAACTAAAAGAAAACTACGAACACCTGGACAAGATGTTCAAAGGGCACAGCATTGAATGGTCTGTAGTAGCAAAAATGCTCTGCGGTAACAAAAAATACCTTGAACAACTTATAGGCCTGGGCATCAAGCAAGTATGCGATAGCCGGATATCGAACCTGAAAACTATTAAATCCATTGCCCCGGAAATAGAAACCGTATTTATTAAACCGCCACCCAAACGCAGTGCGGCACGTATTGTCGAATACGCAGACGTCAGTTTCAATACTGAATATGAAACGATTAAACTACTGTCGCAGGCGGCAGTGCAACAAAACAAGCTGCATAAAATCGTTATCATGATTGAGCTGGGAGAATTGCGCGAAGGGGTGATGAGGGAACAGTTCATAGATTTTTATTCCAAAGTATTTGAGCTTCCTAATATTGAAGTGGCAGGCATTGGTACCAACCTTACCTGTATGTATGGTGTTTTGCCCAATCACGATAAGCTTATCCAGCTTTGCCTGTACAAGCAACTGGTGGAAGCTAAATTCAATAAAAAGATACCTTATATATCAGGAGGCTCATCGGTTACCATTCCGCTTATAGACAAAGGGCTTCTGCCTGCTGGCATTAATCATTTCAGGGTAGGGGAAACACTCTTCCTGGGTACGGATGTATACAACAGCGAACCTTACCACCACATGCACAATGATGTCTTCAAGCTGCATGCGGAAATCATAGAACTGAATGAAAAGCCCGTAATACCTACAGGCGAGCTGGGACAGAACCTGATGGGACATGTAGCCTCGTTTGATGAAAGCCTTTCCGGCACATCATCGTACAGGGCTATTGTAGATGTGGGGCTGCTGGATGTTGAAGAAGGGCATATAAGGCCTGTTGAAGCGGATATGCAGATAGCAGGCGCCAGTTCTGATATGATTGTGATAGACCTGGGGGATAACCCGCGCAACCTGAAGGTGGGAGATATGATAGCGTTTGACCTCGATTACATGGGTATTCTCCGGCTGATGAATTCGGATTATGTAGATAAAAAGTTTGAAGGTGAAGTGCTGCCGGCCAAAGCGTCCCATCACAACGGGAAAACCGTATTGAATTTTACCAAAAAGAGCCAGCTGAACTAAAAGCCGGATAACCCCTTTTATTGACCCCCAAATACCTGGATACATTTTATGACCTGGATCGACATACTGATTTTTGTTGTTTATTTTATGGTAATGCTGGGCATCGGTTTTTTCTTTGCCAACAAGCATGATGATGAGCGCGACTACTTTACGGGCGGCGGCAATATGAGCCCCGGCCATGTGGGCTTATCGGTAGTGGCTACAGATGTGGGCGGTGGTTTTTCCATTGGTTTAGGCGGTATAGGGTTCACGATGGGCCTGTCGGGTTCCTGGCTGCTGTTTACCGGCCTTATAGGGGCATGGATCAGTGCGGTGTTCCTGATACCGCTGGTCTTTAAATGGCAAAAAGAGCATGGGCGCCATTTTCTTACGTTGCCGCAGGTCTTCGGTTTTTTGTACAACAAAAAAGTGGCATTCGTTGCCGCTATTATCTGTATTATCGGTTACACAGGTTTTACCAGCTCGCAGTTGCTGGCAGGTGCAAAACTTACCTCGGCAACCTTTCCGCAAATGGGTACAAATACCATGCTGTGGATAATGGGTGCTATTGCCGTTATATACACCATGCTGGGGGGCATGAAGGCAGTGATATATACCGATACGGTTCAGTGGATTGTATTGCTGGCAGGGTTGATGGGCGTAGCCATACCGCTTACATGGATAAAGCTGGGAGGCTATGAAGGCATCAGGCCGTATGTAACTGCGGATATGCTGTCGCTAAGCAATATTACCTGGCAGCAAATAGTGAACTGGAGCGTTACTATTATTCCTATATGGTTTGTAGGTATGACACTCTACCAGCGCATATTTGCCTGCCGTAACGAAAAAGCTGCTAAAAAAGCATGGTATATAGCAGGCGTACTGGAGTGGCCGTTCATGGCGTTTACCGGTGTGCTGCTTGGTATGCTGGCCAACGTGGCTATACAAAAAGGCATAGTGCCGATTGAAGGAGGTGTACTGCACGATAGCGAAATGGGCCTTCCGCTGCTTATCAAAAATATACTGCCCATGGGTTTTACAGGGATTGTTATCGCAGCGTATTTTTCAGCCGTGCTTTCTACTGCCGATAGTTGCCTGATGGCTGCATCCGGCAGCATAGTAGGCGACCTGGTGCCCCGGCACAAAAAGAAAGATAATAAAGTAGTAGTAAGATTGTCGCAATTGGCTACTTTTTGTGTAGGCCTGCTGGCTATCCTGCTGGCATCTACCATGGAGAATGTTTTGTCACTGATGTTGTATGCTTATGCGTTTATGGTATCGGGGCTTTTTGTTCCGGTAGTGGCAGCAATGATATCAAAAAGAAAATCTCCGCAGGCAGCGCTTGCTTCCATGATAACAGGCGGAACTATTACCATAGCGCTTATCATATCAAAAATAGAGCTTCCTTTTGGCCTTGATGCAAATATCTTCGGCTTAAGCGCGGCTATCATTGCTTATGTACTGGTACACCGCACTATGTTGAGGAGAGAAGAAGTGGGTGAACCTGTATCTGTATATGCAGGCAAATAGTCAGGGCTTTAAACGGAATATTTTCTTTTGCAGCAGTTTCTTCTCTGCTGCGTTTTGGGTGAGGCTTATTGCTTGCTCGTAATAGCGCTGTGCTGTTGCAGGGGCGGTTGAAGCATGTATCTCTCCCATTAAGCTGTGGTACAGGTAATTTTTTTCAAGCTCTGATATGTATGGTGAAGCGCTTATTTCTTTCATCACACTTTCTGCCCCGTGCACTTTGTGAATCACCATTAACCTGTTGAGCAATACAACCGCAGACGGGAATAGGACATACAACCAGTCGTAATAGGTAAGTATGCGTTCCCAGTTGGTGTCTTCAAAGGTTGCTGCAATGCAATGTTCGTAAGCAATTGCAGCTTCTACATGATAGCTGGTTACCTCATCGCCGTAAGAAGATAATTCCATGTAAACGTTACCTTTTTCAATCAGGGGCCTGTTCCATTTACCACGGTCCTGCTCCGACAGTAATATGATTTCACCTGCTTCCGTAATCCTGCTGTCTATCCTTGCAGCATGAAAATGCATCAGGGCCATTGCTGCATATACTTCTGGCAGCCGCGTATGCTGGTTGTTGCACAGCAGGTCGCATAAGTATATTGCCTGTTCCAGCAGGTCTTTTCGTATCAGCGAATCGGAATGAGTAGAATTATACCCCTCATTAAAAATGAGGTAAATAGTTTTCAATACAGCATTTGTGTGGCTTTTCAGTTCTGCTGCCGGCGGAAATTCAGGGCGTACTTTCTCTCGCCTGAAAAATTCTTTTGTACGGTACAGGCGTTTTGAAATGGTTTCGTCTGAAGTAAGGAATGACCTGGCAATTTCAGCAGTGCTGAAGCCGCAAAGGGTTTTCAGTATCAGGGTTATCTGGTTTTCCGGAGATATGGCGGAGTGGCAGCAGGCATACATCATGCGCAGCAGGTCGTCCTGCACTACATCGTCCTTCCACATTCGTTCCATCACGGTTGTAAGCGTATATTCCGACTGTAACAGCACGCGTTCGCTATCGTTAAAATCGTACTGAACGGAAAATTTGTTGCGCCTGATGATATCTATGGCTTTGTTCCTGGCCACGCGGTAAAGCCATGCTACGGGATTGTCTGGCACGCCTTTCAGCTTCCATGTTTCCATGGCTTGTATCAATGTGTCCTGTACTACATCTTCGGCCAGCTCCAGGTGCTGTATGCCGAATATTTTTACTAAAACAGCAACCATCTTTCCCGATTGCTGCCGGAAAAGATGGTCTGTGAGCTGGTGGATGTTGTGGCCGGTTGGCAAACTATTTAAGTTGTTTTATTTCCCGTACCTCTACTGTTCCGTTATCAAACTCCAGTACAGGGCATCCCTTTGCATGTTCTACAGCCTCTTCGTAGGTATCGGCTTTGCATATAAGATAACCGCCTACCATTTCTTTGCCCTCCATAAAAGGGCCGTCCGTTACTACTTTTTTATTACCGCTTATGTGCATCCCCGATGTTTGCAAAGGTTGTGCGCCTACAAACTTGCCTGTTGCTGCAAGGCCGCTCATCCACTCCATCCATTTTTCCATGTGTGCTTGCTCAGCCTCGGCCGATTGGTTAACGTTACGGGCATCTCCGCCCCTGAATAAAAATAGGTACTCTTTCATTGTAGTTGATTTACGTGTTAATGTTTACTGCTTAATCTATGGCAATAACGAGTGAATGTGCTAAAAGAGGACAAAGGACCGGATTATTTTTCAAGAATTTTTTTCAATAGCGACAAGCCGTTTTTATTTGCCATTTTCATAAAGGGTGCGAGTAACAGCGGGAAACCTGCCGGGTTGCCCGTATTTCTTAAAGTCATTTTCGTTTTCCCATCAGCGGTATCTAAGTGCTATTTAGACAAAAAGCAGTGATTTTTTTTAAAAAATAAAAAAGCCAAACGCGATGTTTGGCTTTCTCCTGTCTGTTTTAACCTGTATTGAGCTATTTGTCCTTCAGTTCCACTTCAGTTACATATATCTTCTTTCCTTTACCATCTATCCAATAATACTGACCGTCGTCCTCAATATATATCGTTTGGCCATCAGGGCCTACTTTGCCCTTGTATACCTTATCTGTAATGGCAGCAGCACCTTTGGCGCCCAGTTCTGCAGTTTTATTGCCTACGGCTTCTGCGGCATCTTCTGTTTGCTGGCCAACATTTGTTGATGTCTCGCGCGATTCTGCAGCTGCTTCACTTGCTTCTTCCCTCGCTGTATCCCTGTCCTGGTTTTGACAGGATGCGGCACCGAATAGTACAGTACAAGTAAGAATGAATGTGCATAATTTCTTCATAGCAGTGATTTTATCCATCCCGATAAAAAATCAATGCCAACCCATATTTTTACTGCTGTTTTACCAATTGTATTTCCGCATGTATTTTTATTTCATCGCTTACAACTACCTGTCCTGCTTCGGTTACAGCATCCCATGTCAGGCCGAAAGATTTCCTGCTCAATTTTCCATTTACTGTAAACCCTGCCTTGGTTTGTCCATAAGGGTCAACAACTATACCCCCGAATTCCACATTTACGGTCATGGGTTTTGTTACACCACGTATGGTAAGTTCGCCCGTTAGCTGGTAGTCGTCGCCGTGTTTTTCTATATTCTTTCCTTCAAATTTTAATTGCGAATGGTTGCCTGCATCAAAGAAATCGGCGGATTTCAGGTGTGTATCCCTCTGCTCGTTATTGGTGGTGATAGAATCGATATCTGCCGTAAATACTATCCTGCCTGCCTTTGTAAAATCATTATCATCACCGGTTTCAGCCTCCAGGTCAAACTTCTTAAAGTAACCTGTTACGGTAGTAATCATAAGATGTTTTGCTTTAAAGCTTACTTCTGAATGCGAGGGATCAATCTTCCAGGTAGTGTTTTCCATAAGTTGAATATTTTCTGTTTTTACAATTAATGTATATACAAAGGTAATGCACTTTACTATATAGAGAAATAAGCTATGCTTATAGCAGGATAGGTGCAGCAAATGAAATAATAATATTATCCCCTGTATGTAGTAGTAAAAATATGCCAGCAGGTGAAGCGCATAGCTTCACCTGTTAATATATAATGAAAAGGTTGGGAGGGATGCTATAGGGCCAGGTTGCTGATAGCTGTTTTGAAAGCATCTATATCTGCTTCTGTAGTATCGAATGAGCACATGAGCCGGGCCTCATTGGTAGTGTCTTTCCATATATAAAAAGGATATTGTTCCTGCAACGGTTTTATCCACCCGGTGGGCAGCTCTGCAAACACGGCATTGGCCTGTACCGGTTTTGTTATATGTACCTGTGGAAAGCATGATAACGCTATGGAAAGTTTTTGTGCCATGTTGTTTGCATGCAGGGCATGTACACGCCAGTTCTCATTAGTGAGCATGGCCTCAAACTGCGCAGCTATAAAGCGTGTTTTGGATGCCAGTTGCATACACTGCTTATGCTTATACGCTATATGTTTTGACAGCTCTTTGTTGAATACTACTACAGCCTCGCCGAACATCATGCCCGCCTTGGTGCCGCCAAGCGATAATATATCTATCCCTGCAAGCGTACTGATGTCTTTTAATGAACAATTGAGCGATGCGGCCGCATTGAAAAAGCGCGAGCCGTCTACATGGAAGAATAAATTATTTTTCCGCGCCAGGTCAGCAATTGCTTTCAACTCCCCGATGGTGTATACTGTCCCATACTCCGTACTTTGTGTGGCTGATATCATTTGTGTTTGCGCATAATGGATATCGCCTTTACGTATCAGCCTCTGCTCCAGTGCAGGTACGGTAAGCTTTCCCTGTTCGTTTGTAGCTATAGGGAAAAACCTGCAGCCGGTAATAGTTTCAGGAGCTGATGATTCGTCATTGTAAATATGTGATATGTCAGCGCATAACACAGCGTTATAAGACTGTGTACAACTGCTGATGCTTAACACATTGGCGCCTGTGCCGTTGAATACAAGATAAACATCCACATCTGCATCAAACACCTCTTTGAAAAGAGTAACTGTACGTTTGGTAATATCATCTGCCCCGTATGATATGGCATGTGCTGCATTGGCATTCTGCAATGCCTGCATGACCTCAGGCAATACACCCGCATAATTATCGCTCGCAAAACTTTTCAAAGCCGGTTTGTTTTAGGCAGCTAAGATAGGCAGAGTAAAAGACAATAGGGGCAGCTACTTGTTAAAAATAGAATAGCGGATTTGTACCTGCATATAGTTGCGCTCCATATATTTGACCGTTCCCTGTAAAGCATTGTTTAACCCCGCACGGTACTGCAGGCCCGCTTTCAGCTTTTCAGTGATGCCGTATTCCGCTTTGCCCAGTATGCCCATGTCCAGCGCCGGAACCTGCAGGTCAATTGAATTGTGGTCGTTCAGCAGTTGTTGCAGGTCGGGGCCGGCACCTATGGTAAAGCGGGGGGATATGTGATACCCCAGTACGGGCGAGAACTGCAGGTAGTTGAGATTATACTGCGCAGGCTGCGAAGAGGTTTTCGATTGAGACCCGGACACGTTGTTGGGTGGTGCCGCATCAAATTGGTCGTTGAAGCTGCCGGAGGAAGCATTGCCGCCAAAACTGCTGTTTACAAAAGCAAGGTTACCTTCTATATAGAGTTTATCATTCAGATTACGGTTGGCCGAGGCGCCAATCATATAGCCGGCACTTGCCGAGTTGTAGTTGAACCCACCGACGAGATTGATACTGGTACGCTTTTCTTTAGATGCGACTGCTATATCGTCGGTTGTATAACCGGCCAGGTTTTGCAGTACCCGGTCAGGAAGTTGCTTTTGAGAGGTGTTGGGTGCAGTCTTTTCGGGTGTGGATGCTACATCGGTACTGTTGGGGAGTATTTCTCTTTTTTCTGACGAAACGGGGTGAACAAGGCCGCTGGTTACCAAACCGGATTTTACGTGGCGGGCCGGTGGTGCCGGGGTTGAGGCAATTTTGTCAAGGCTATTATTCGCAGGTTCAGTAGTTTTTGTTTCCGTTACAGCAGGTACACTCTTTTCCGCCTGCTTCGCATTGCTGGCAATGGGAGCAGTATTTTGTGTGTCATGCTTCCATAAAGCTGGTAACGCAACCAATAAAGCAATGGTTGCTGCAATACCTGTAATGCCTGCAATAACAGGCCATATCGCTATAAAGCCTTTTTTGCGCGACTGTTGTTTTTTGCCAAGTTCTTCAGACATGCGTTCCCAGTTTGCGGGGTTATACGCAACTTCATAGTCGTCAAACTTATGCCGTATCAACTCGTCAAACTCGCTTGCACTCATATGAGAATTTTTCAGAGTTATCTTTTATTTTTTTTTGCAGCAGGGTCCGCCCCTGGTGCACATGCCAGTAAGATGTTCCCTCGCTTATATCCAGTTGCTTCGCTATCTCTTTATGCGAATAGCCCTCAAACACAAACAGGTTAAACACGGTTTTGGTCATAGCCGGCAGGGCCTGTATCATGTTCACCAGTTCCTTGAATTCCATTTTCTCCATACTTTCATTCGATACGGAAAGGCTCGTGTTCTCAACGAGGTTGGCGTTGAAATTCATTTTCATGGAATTCTTTACATAACTGCTCTTCAGGTAATCGAGACAGGTATTTACCATTATTTTTTTCATCCACCCTTCAAAAGAGCCTGATTGCTCATATTTGTTGATATGGGTGAAGATTTTCATAAAGCCGTCATTCAGAAGCTGTTCAGCATCCTGCATATCTTTTGCATACCGCAGGCATATTTTCATCAGCGTACTGTAATAGGCTTTGTACAGGTGCTCCTGGAACACCCGTTCTCCCTTTCGGCAGCCAAATATTATTTCCTGTTCAGTATATGCAGGCATACCTGTTTGTCAGCTTACATATCCCGTGATGAGATTACAGGTTCATCGTAAGATATGTTTATAAGGGCTGTATTTATTTTACAATCGTTTCCTTACTTCTGTTAATTGTTGCACATAGCTCTTTATTTCTGCCGGTTGCTTGCTTTCATCAGGGTCTATCATCCAATGTACTTTCTGGCCGTTTATGATCGTTTCTATATAAATCAATCCCTGGTCACGGCAATCCGGGCATCCGAATGTCTGGTTGGTATGGTTAACAAGGTATGCAGGTAATGCGGTACTCAGTAGTTTTATTTTTTTATAAGATGAATCAGGCAGAGGGGTGTTTTTGAATTGCAGCCCGTTATCTGTCCTGTTGAAATAATTTATATCATCTGCATAGGATTGGCCATTCTGAATACAGTAGAAATGAGCACAATCTCCCTGGCATTCGCCATAGGCAATGCCAAATGCAAAATATTCTTCCCCGCCTGTTTCCCCGTTTACATGTTCTGACTTTTTGCAGGAGGAAGCCTGCAGCAGGATATAAAACAGCAATAAAGTGGTTGTCCGGTACATGAAATGGTTATGGTTCTCAACTATAGACGAAAAAAAATACCTGCCTATTGGGTAAATGGCAGGTATTTTTTGAAAAAAGAGGGAAAACTTTATTCTTCATCGTATTCATCCAGCTCGTTAATGGTCAGTTTTACCCGCTGAATGCGCATTTTATCGATATTCAGTACGGTAAAATCGTAGTGTTCATAACTTACTGTTTCATTTACCGCAGGAAATTTTCCGGATATTTCCAGTATCAGGCCAGCCAGCGAATCACTTTCGCCGCGTACGGTATCGAAAGTATCAGAAGGTTCCCCGATGAGGCGGCAAACATCGTTTATCAGCGTTTTGCCCTCAAAAATATAGTTATGGTCATCTATTTTCTTATAGTGGAGGTCTTCTTCGTCAAATTCATCCTTTATATCGCCGATTATCTCTTCCATAATATCTTCCAGCGTCACAATGCCCGATGTGCCGCCAAACTCGTCTACCACCACGGCAAAGTGTATTCGTTTTTGCTGAAATTCTTTCAGCAGGTCTTCAATCAGCTTCCCCTCGTGCACAAAGTAGGCGGGGCGGATGAGCGTGTGCCAGTCAAAATTATCTTCTTCGGTGTAGGGCAGAAAATCTTTGGTATATATGATACCCGCTATTTTATCCAGGCTTTCCTTGTATACCGGCAGGCGTGAATAACCTACCTCGATAGCCAGCTTTTGCACCTCATGGAAATTTATATCGTAAGGGATGCCGCTTACATCGAGGCGGGTGCGCATGATTTGCCTTACCGTGATATTGCCGAATTTCAGAATGCCTTTAAATATATTCACCTCCTCGCGGGTGGCGGTATGGCCCACGGTAAGTTCTATAGCATGTTCAAAATCTTCGTTACTGATATTGGCTGCGGGTTTCGAGCCAATCTTGCCCTCAATATAATTAGTTGAAGAAACCAGCATGCGGCTTACCGGTTTGAATATCCCGGACATGGTTTTCAGCACAGGTGCAGAAAACAGGGCCATGCGCATATTGTTCTGCGTAGCATACACTTTGGGCAATACCTCGCCAAAAAGTACCAGTAAGAACGTAACCACAACTACCTGTATGAGAAAGGAAATCAGGTCATTCATGCCTTCGGGTAATATTGATCGTATCAGCATATTGGTGGTGATAACAATGGCAATATTGATGAAGTTGTTAGCTACTAATATGGTTGCCAACAGCATTTTGGGCTGGTCAATGAGGGTGATTACCTGCCTTGCATTGGGCTGTTCCTTTGTTTTCAGGTAGTTGATGTCCTTAGCAGTCAGGGAAAAATAAGCTGTTTCTGCACCTGCGGTTATTGCTGTTAACAGCAGTAATACCAGGATGATGATAACGAGAACAATAATATTGGAGGCTGAAAATGCTTCGGAAGAAGCTTGTAGTAATATAGACAACAGGTTCGTTTCTCCTTCGGGTGTACTTTCCAAGGTCAGGCTATTTGATACTTCTCAAAATTAGAAAAAGGAAAGAATATATAGCGCTTCTTTCCTTTTATATAATTTTTTTTACATGAAATTAAAATGGTAAATCGTCTTTTGAGCCGGTATTTCCTGAATCGTAGCTGATATCGGGGGTAGAAAAACTGCTTACATCCTGGTGGTTATCATTCCCTTGCTGATAATCGCCGTTTTCTTTACGTTTATCCAGCATTACCAGGTTATCTCCGACTATCTCGGTACTGAAACGCCTGTTTTTGTCTTTATCTTCCCATGTGCGGGTTCTTAAACGCCCTTCTATAAACACAAGGCTCCCTTTATGCAGGTATTTTTGTGCCAGTTCAGCCAGGCCGCGCCACAAAACAACGGTATGCCATTCAGTTTGGGATACAAGGTTGCCGTTTTTGTCTTTAAAGGTTTCGGTAGTAGCCAGGGGGAATTTTGCTACGGCAATATTTCCTTCCAGGTATTGCAAATCCGGATCTTTACCAAGATTTCCTATCAACATGACCCTATTAACGCCTCTCATGATAGTTTAATTTATCAATTAACAAAAATTATAACTTATGTAATTCTTAAAAGTATAATTTTTTTTCTAAAAAAGAAATAACCGTTTTAGGGAAAGCATAATTTTTTAACATGGATGTTTTTACCCAAGTACCAGCCTCAGATGGCATAAAAACAGGCTTTTCAAGGTCAATGCTATAAAATCTCGTTTCGATGATGCGGTGGGTAAGGCGCTGTGTAAGCATACCCTCGTATACAGGTTGTGCGGTACCTGGCAAGGCAGGGAAAGCAGGATGTTGCAGCAGGCCCTCCACATCAAGCGGGCTGCTATGCTCAATGAGATACGGCTGGTAAAGATTCTGCCATATATCTTTATTTATACGTTTTTCTATCCATATATTGTTTTTGTGTTTTAATAGGATATAGTGGAAATGCCGCCTGCTTACGGCCGTTTTTTTATTTTTTACGGGCAGCAGGCCAATCATATCCTGCTTATAAGCTATGCACTGTGGTTGCAGCGGGCAATCCCCGCATTTGGGGCTGGCAGGGGTACAGACAGTAGCCCCAAGGTCCATAATGGCCTGGTTGTAGCCGGCACTGTCATCAGCATATAATAACTCCTGTGCCAGTGCCTGGAAGTGTTTTTTGCCCTCGGTACTATCGGTAGGGGTATCGATGCCAAAGTACCTTGCCAGTACCCGGTACACATTGCCATCTACCACAGCATGTGGCAGGCCGTAGGCAAAAGAGGCTATAGCGGCAGCCGTATAGGGGCCTATGCCTTTCAGGGCCAGCAGGCCTTTATAGCTGTCCGGGAATTTCCCGCCCAGTTCACCGGCAATATACCGGGCCGTAGTCAGCATATTGCGGCAGCGGTTATAATAGCCCAGCCCCTGCCACAGGCGAAATGCTGCTTCATCTTCAGCTTTGGCCAGCTTTTTTACAGTGGGGTAGGCTTGGGTAAAGGCCAGGTAATAAGGCAGTCCCTGCTGTGCCCTTGTTTGCTGCAATATTATTTCAGACAGCCATATTTTGTAAGGGTCTTTTTCCTGTTTCCAGGGCAGTGTGCGGGTATTGTCCGCCTCGTGCCAGGCAATGAGCCTGCGGGTAAAATACTGTTGCTGAGCCTTGTTGGTGTGCATGCCGGTGCAATTTACACAAGCTTATCCACGCTGCTGATTTTAATGCTGAAAAAGTCGGTATGAAAACCTACTTTTGCGGACAATTTCCAAGTAATGAAAGTTGATTTGCACAGCCTAAAGCAGACTGCGACACAAGTACGCCGCGATATAGTGAGAATGGTGCATGCAGCCCAAAGCGGCCACCCCGGTGGTTCACTGGGATGTACCGATTTTATGGTTGCCCTTTACTTCCATGCAATGAAGCACAACCCTTCCTTTAACATGGATGGTGTGGGCGAAGACCTGTTTTTTCTTTCGAACGGGCATATATCGCCTGTATTTTACAGCGTTCTGGCACGTTCGGGCTATTTCCCGGTAAGTGAACTGGCTACTTTCCGCCAGATAAATTCGAGGCTGCAGGGCCACCCTACCACGCACGAACACCTGCCGGGTGTACGTATTGCCAGCGGTTCGCTGGGGCAGGGGCTGAGTGTAGCAGCAGGAGCAGCGCTGGCCAAAAAAATGAACAATGATGACCACATTGTTTATTCATTGCATGGCGATGGTGAACTGCAGGAAGGCCAGAACTGGGAAGCCATTATGTTTGCCGCACACCATAAAATAGATAATCTGATTGCTACTATAGACGTGAACGGACAGCAGATAGACGGCCCGACTTCGAATGTAATGAACCTGGGTTCGTTGCGCGATAAGTTTACTGCGTTCGACTGGCATGTGCTGGAAATGGACGGCAACGATATGGAGCAGGTGGTGAAAATGCTGGATACTGCCAAAGCAGCTACAGGCAAGGGTAAGCCTGTTTGCATACTGATGCATACTGTAATGGGCAAAGGTGTTGACTTTATGGAAGGCACGCACGAATGGCATGGTATAGCGCCCAGCGATAAACAACTTGACCTGGCATTAGTTCAAATGCCGGAGACGCTCGGTGATTATTAAGATTAAGGTTTATAAAAGCTATAAGGTAAAGAGCCACGGATTGTGTCCGTGGCTCTTCTGTTATTGTTTATTGAAAGTACGTTGTTACTGACTTAATATATCGCGGCTGATAACCAACTTTTGAATTTCCGAGGTTCCTTCACCTATGGTACACAGCTTACTGTCGCGGTAGAATTTTTCAACAGGGAAGTCTTTGGTATAGCCATAGCCGCCGAATATCTGTACGGCATCGGTGGATATCTGTACACAGGCTTCCGACGCATAATACTTGGCCATGGCGCTTTCTTTGGTCATTTTTACGCCACGGTTTTTCATATCTGCTGCCTGGTAGATGAGCATTTCCGATGCCTCAATCTTCACGGCCATATCTGCCAGCTTAAAGGCAATGGCCTGGAAGTTGGATATAGGCTGGTCGAACTGCTCACGTTCTTTAGAGTATTTCAGTGCTGCTTCATAAGCGCCTTTGGAAATACCGAGTGAAAGGGCAGCAATGGAGATACGGCCGCCGTCCAGCACCTTCATAGCCTGGCGGAAACCGTCGCCTATCTCGCCCATGCGTTGCGCATCTGATATGCGGCAGTTGTCAAATACCAGTTCAGCAGTTTCCGAAGCACGCATGCCGAGTTTGTTTTCCTTCTTGCCGGCTTTAAAGCCGGGGGTGCCGCGTTCTACTATAAAAGCTGTTATGTTGCTTTTTGTTCTAGGCTCGCCGGTACGCGCCAGTACTACGGCCACATCGCCGCTGATACCGTGGGTAATCCAATTTTTGGTGCCGTTCAGTATCCAGTCGTCGCCATCGCGGGTAGCGGTACAGCGCATATTGCCTGCATCGCTGCCGGTATTGGCTTCGGTAAGGCCCCATGCGCCTATCCATTCGCCTGTAGCCAGCTTAGGCAGGTATTTTTTCTTTTGTTCTTCGTTGCCAAAGTACAGGATGTGGCCGGTACACAGTGAGTTGTGCGCCGCTACCGAAAGGCCTATAGAGCTACATACTTTCGCTATTTCGCTCACTACTGTCACGTATTCAAAATAGCCAAGGCCCGAGCCGCCGTACTCTGTAGGTACCAGTACGCCCATCAGGCCCAGTTCCCCCATTTTATGAAACAGGTCTACAGGAAATTTCTGGGTTTCATCCCACTCCATCATATTTGGGCGGATGTGTTTGTTGGCGAAATCGCGTACCATTTCCGCAATCTGCACTTGTGTGTCTGTATAATTAAAATTCATAAATAATAAGTCCTCGTATTTCAGAGCGCAATTTTACGAATATTTTCCTTTCATTCCATATTTAGCTGCCCGGGGAGGCAAAACCGCGTTAAGCCTTATTCGCCGGTATAGCGGTTAACCTTAGCTATGCGCCCCAGGAAATCATCTCTATATCTTTTAGATAATGGCAATTCATTATTGTTTTCCATAATGACAATGCCGGAAGTGAGGTGCCGTTTTATAAAATCGAGGTTGATGATAAAAGAGCGGTGTATCTGGCAGAAATTATCGGGCAACATTTCTTTAAACTTTCCCAGGTTATAAGAGCTTAACAAATTGTCTTTGCTGCTGACTACCCGTGTACACTTATTAAGTGCTTCCAGGTATATAATATCTTTCTTATCAACGTAGTTTACTCCTTTATTGTCCGGAATGCCAATCAAATTGCTGACTGCCTGTGCATCTGTACCTTTTCCTGTTTGCTGCTTTGCTACTATGCGTTCCAAAGCTTTGTTCATAGTTAAGGCCAGGTCTATATCATCTACAGGTTTTAATATATAGCCTGTAGCAAAAAGTTTCAAAGCTTCCAGTGCATACTCCTGGTGAGCGGTGGTAAAAATTATTTCGCTTTTAACAGGAGGCAGCATTTTTAAAAGGTCTATGCCTGTTTTGCCCGGCATGGATATATCCAGGAATATTATATCATACTCCTGTGTTCTGAGTAGCGGGAGGGCCTCTTTCCACCCCAGGCAGGTATCTTTTATTTCTATACAGTTGTAAAGGTCTTCAAGGGCAGCTTTCAGCAACCCTATGGCATTAGGTTCGTCATCTATAATAATGGCACTGTACATATTATTCATGTTTTGGATTTTATTGTTACTATTACTATAGTACCTGTTTCAGGTGGACTTTTGTCTATGTACTGAATGCTAATTACAATATCTTCATACTTGTTATAGGTTTGTATCAGGTCATCTATCAGGGTTGTACCATACGAGCTCTTTTTTAGCGTGTTATCTTCGTTCAATCGCCTGGCCTGTTCGCGCCCGATGCCGTCATCTTCTATCCGGCATATCAGGGAAGCCGTAGCATCGAGGCTGAAATCCAGAATCAAATGACCCGCCCCTGCATTATTCAATAATCCGTGATGAATGGCATTTTCCACCAGTGGCTGCAATAATAAAGAGGGCATTAAAACTTCTTTGGGAATAATATTATCTGCTATGTGTATAGAATAGAGAAACTTGTTTGTAAACCGGCCCTGCTGCAGTTCTATATAGGTTTGCAGGTTGTTTAATTCTTCTTCCAGCGTAATGAATTTATTCCGGGACAGCTTTAAGTACCCGCGCAGCAGTTTTGAAAACTTGTTAATGTAGCTGTAAGCTTCCTGCGTTTTACCCGACCGGATAAAGAATAATGCAGTGCCCAATGTATTGAATATAAAATGCGGGTTTATCTGCGAATAGATGGCCTTTAACTCCAGTTCTACAAGATGTTGCCGTTTATTTGCCTTTGTCAGTATCCTGTTCCGGGTCACTATAAAAACCATAACACCCACTATAGCTAACAGGAATATTCCTGACACAATAAATATGACCTGTGTACTGCTACGCTGCCACCAGAAAGGCATTTTATACAGTATTATGGTAACGGGCTCGCTGTTCCATACATCATCAAACGCTTTTACTGTAACGGAATAAAATTTTTCGGCAGGCTGGGTGGCAAGTATCAGTTCGTTAACGTTAGACTCGCCGGGGTTGAGCAGGTTGCCGGGGGTATAGGCAAAACGCAGTTGACCATTACCTGCAGGGTTCACTACATCAAAGACGATTTTTCCCGTACCGGCGTTTAGAAATAATGTATCGCCATTGGTGATGTGCCTGGTAACTGTATCGTTATATTTTGCCAGCAAGGTGTAGCGCTGCCGGTCGGCAGTTATAATAGCAGGTTGTGGCAAAGGTACCTGGTAAAACCCTTTATCTGTACTGAGCAAAACAGTTTTGCCAGCTATTTGTATGTCATTCACATCCCTGTAGCCGACGTTTTTTACGTTCTTGTACACTACTGTTTTACCAAAGCCGTTTTTGCCTGTCATTTTGCAAATCAGTACACCCACCCGGCCTGCAGCTACAAGTTTGTTTTGATAAATGGTAACTATGCTATTGGCAAAGCGGAACCGGGGGAACATTTGTTGCATATACAGCCGGTGCATATCTATATTCCATAAATGTTCCGGGTCTTTTAATAATAAATTGCCGTTTCGATTATCCACCAGTATAGCTTCTACCGACCTGATGCCGATTTTTTTCAGCAACCCAAGATTAATACTGATACCGGTTGATTTCTCTAAACTATAAACAAATAACAGTTGCTTACCAAGCACCCATAAGAGGTTTCTGCATGAATCGTAGGTGAGGGAAGTGAAATTATAATGATAAAGACTCCGGCCCCTGCCTGGCGAATACTTGTAAAAGCCTTTAACACCGCTGAAAATTCCATATAGTGTTTTATTGCCTTCAAAGGTTACATCTATAGGGTAAAAAAGGTCAGGGTACCCTGCATTCATGGAATGCCCGGGCGAATCGATAAGGTACGGGCTTATGGTCTGAGTTGCATTATCCATTTTGTATACAGTCTGTTCATCTACAATTACCAATGTCCTGTCATCGTACTGATGTACTTTTTTTACTGTATGCAACTGGGGATATTTTTTAAAGGATATAAAACTATTGTTAATGAATTTAGCCATAGTTTTAGTAGTACTGTTCCACCGGTAACAAACACTGTCGTTGATACGGCCCACATAGACAAACCCCTTCAAAAAATTTGTATCGCGGATAGTAAAACAGTTTTGAAAATTCAGCGTTATAAATATTCCATTAGTTTCCGTACATAAAATATTGCCCCAAAACGGGTCCTGAAATAACAGGTTAGGCTTTGTCCGGTCAACGGGTATATGGCCGGTCAGGTCATCTATCGGAAATACATTCACGGTATTCAACGCTGTGTCTTTCTGATAAACATTCCGGGTTCCCGTTACATACAGCCGGTTTCCTTCTGAGCGGGCATATATGATATCTTCATTGTTAAAATCCCTGAGTTTAGTCAGTCTGCTGCTATCCGGTAAATTAAGTACCCACAGGTGTTTGTTTTTGTAAGCATTGAAAACCAGGTATTTGCCAAAAAGAAAACAGTTTAGTCCCTCTGCCTGTTTCAGGTCTGATTGGTTATATTGTTTTATTCTGTGTTGGTGCCAATGCGCATTATGTAGTTGTATACTGCTATAGAAGCCGTTCAACGTAGTCAGCAAATGAAGGCTGTCGGGCAAAATGAAAGTATAATCGTTTTTAAAATTTAACCGGAATTTGTAAAAGGTGTCTTTCAGGCCTATGTATAAATTTGTAGCTGTTTCAGAGCCGCTGCTATAGGTTGGCGACAAAAAAAAGATACCGTTTTTAAACGCTGTAGTAGATTTGGGATATACTGTTTCATTACCCTCAGCCCTTATAACAGGGTAGTACACATCGTTTTTTATATATCCAAGCTCGTTTGAAATGGAAAGTATCCAAATCCTTCCTTCCCCGTCTTCTTTCACATTCCATATATCATCTGTTGGCAGGCCATTAGCTGAAGTGAATATTTTTAGCTGGTAACCATTATATTTTGCAAGCCCTTTTGGTGTATTGATCCACAGGTAATTATTATGGTCTATGGTACAACTGTAAATATGATTGGATGGCAGGCCGTCAGCAGAAGTAATATTGAGCACCACGGGCTGACTGTTAGCAATTGTGCCTGCCAGCAGAATGGTAGAAAGCCATATAAAGCGGATAAGTTTCAATTTAAGGCAAGAGGGTGGTGAAATAAAATAAAAGTATAAAAAAAGCCTGTGCCTTTAAAGGGCACAGGCTTTGGTTGACTGTAAAGAGCCGTTATTGTTTCACCATCTTACCATATCGTATACGGCTGCCATCATCTACCTGCACATTGTAGAATGCGGCAGGCAAGGTTGATACAGATATTTTAATGGTGCTGTTATTTTTATCTACCTGTTCCCGGGAAGTATAAACTGCCTTACCCGTTACATCGGTAATCATCACTTTTACTGTTGGTCCCGTTACATCGTTCATTTTTATGGTTACTATGTCGTTGGCGGGGTTAGGTATGATTTGAAGATTGGCGGGTTGCTCTTTATTGGTAACAGCTTCCTGCACGTCCAGTGAAGGGTCATTCGTTTTATACGGTGACGGAACATTGGCATTGAAGCAATGCACCAGAGATGTACGGGAACATCCGCTTGGAGTAATCATCTTTATTGTGTAAAAATTGCCGGGAGGTAAATTTATAGGTGGGGGGGTATTTGCAGCAGGATTGTTACTGTATACGACCATATAAAGATTGGTCGGGCTGTTATAAATTTCCCATCTGTAAGGGTAGCCATAGCCCGGATTCAGAGGCCTCAACCAAATAGTATTGGGGGCATTTGTATTACTGGTTACATTAAAGTGTGTATTGCATCCTCCGGTAGTACTTCCGCCTTTATCACAATGACAGAAGTGGATACGTTCGCTACAGGCTTCATTTCCATTCACAAGCAGATGAAGGGTAACATCATAAGTAGTGGCAGCGCTGTTGGGAAATGTATATGTCAAAGCAGGGCCGATGCCGACAACAGTACTGTTAATTGTCCACTGATAAGTATATCCTGTAAGCGACGGGTTTTGGGCTGTGAATTTATAGGTGTTGGGTGACGTGGTGCTCATTGTCCAGCTAAAATCGGGATCGCAGGTAGGCAGGGTATAGGTTACCTGTAGTTCCGGCCACAAATTCGGATCAGAATGGTCTGAAGATGCAAAAATCACATACCTGCTTACCTGTTCGTTTAACAAACGCAGCATAAAGCCATTGTTGGGTACTATGCCGTTAAAAATGTCTTGTACCCAGTTGGTAACGTTCAGAGATACATCCCAGTTCCATTGGCTGGCGCTTGGAGGTATAGCCATAGTAGGCCCGGTTAAAGCCATATTATTCACCATATTGTCCCAGGTAATGGTGTTTTCTGTCCAGTTGTCACCTGCGCCCAGCAACTGTAATAAACCGTCATTCTGTCCCTGGTTGCCCGGGGCACTACCGCTGGTGGGCACACCATGAAATGTCAGTATAGCATTGGTAATAGTGGCGCCGGCAGGTATACTCCCGTTCGTTATATCGGTAAACCGGATAACGCTTCTCAAATAAGCGGAATTACAGCCTAGCGCGGAAATAGTGTTGGCGTGATAGATGAGCTCAGAATGATTGCCCAGGTTGGTAACATCAGGCACCGTGCTCCACCCGGTAGGTATACACCCCGATGGCAAAGTGTGGTACAATAATGCATCTTCTCCTGGCCCTGGCCCTGGCTTAAAGGTGACATTAAAGGTCGTTTGAGCGTAGGTGGGTAGTGCGAGCAAAAAGCAGCACACTACCATAAGGAAGTTTATCTTTTTCATAGCTTTAGCTTTAGCTGTAAAGCAAAACAAATAGAACCTGATTGCTCGTTATCATCCGCCGGATGATAGCCATAAAGGAATGAAGTATACAATCTGTCTGCCGCATTTATATATGCAATACAAAAGTCCGGCTAAAATAGATGTTGAGCCTGTTGCCTGTCACTGTTAAAGTGAGTGCTGTGGTACTAAGGGCTACGCGCAGTCATGCCCCATTGGCTATAACAGGCAACAGGGTTTATTTAAATGTTAGTTTTTGTTCCAGGTAAGTACGGGTATCGCCGCTGAAGTGATAGACCGATAAAACCTCGTCTATATTACGGAATGTTCCCAGTTGTTTTCTTTTCTCCAGTATGCGGTGGGCAATGGCCGGGCCGATACCTTTTAGCCCGATGAGTGTGGCGGAATCTGCTTTGTTGATATTAATAGTGCCGGCAGGTATTTTGCCCTGCGGGGCATCCCTGATAACTATATAGGGCTCCAGCCGGGCGTATTCCGCGGCCGTAAGGGTGTACAGCTTTTTTAGCTCTTCTTTCCTGTAAAAATGTTTGCCCTTATTGCGCCAGTGTAGGAAAATGGTTGTGGTCTTTTCCCGCAGCCCCAGTTTCCGCAGCCCTGCACTGTCGATGGTGTTGGGGTCGAAGTAGAAGCCCCCTCCGGCTCCCCCCAGGGGGGAGGGATTTGTTGTGTTTTGTTGTGTTTTCCGAAATGCTTCGGGATGGTCGCTATTGTTTTGTGTTGTGTTTTGTTGCTGGTTGTTATAGTTGTTCCAGGCAGTTGTTAGTGTCCGTTCCTCCTTTTGGTCTCCTGAATATTGTATAACGAAGCGTATAGCGAGCAAAATGCTGATGAGCAGAAACAACGCCAATAAACCTGCCCGTTCGGTACGGGTAAATGTGATGTACGTTTTCAGGAGGTGTTTCATACCAGAGATAAAAGTAAATCATGTAAGTACATCTCCCAATATACAGGTAGCCACATTGATATAAATAATATGCACTGCCCCCCAGAAGTTAGACTTTATGGGGGGCAGTGTAGGAAGGTGGCATTTTCTTTTATAAAGGAGAGTTGCGCTTTATTGTACCCTTACAAGCAGTTTACTGCGTTCCAGTTCTTTCAGTTGTTGGTGCAGTTCGTCCCGTACTTTTTTATAAGCAGGGTCGTAAGCGAGGTTGGTATATTCCAGCGGGTCGGTTTCAAGGTCGTACAATTCGTATTGATAGGCATAAGAGCCCATTGCGTCAAAGTAATAATCATACTTCCATTTTTCCGTACGGATGCAGCGTATCCGGTTGGCTGCGTTTACTGCCGACCATTGGCTGTTGGAGCCCGCTTTTGTATCATCAAAGGTAAAGAGTATGCTATCCTGTATGGCTGTTCCGTTTTCTATTACAGGCAGCAGGCTGGTACCGGCAAGTCCGGTTGGCGGGTTTTGTACATTGGCCAGTTCCATTAAGGTGGGCATGATATCAACCAGCGTAGCCAGGGCCATAGAGTTTTTCTGGTGTTTACCGTCGAATAAAACAGGGTTGGAGAGTACCAGGGGCACCCTTATCGCTTCTTCATAGGCTACGAAGGTTTTTTGCCGCAGGCCGCCATGTGCCAGCCCCATTTCACCATGGTCGGATGTTTGTATAACAATAGCTTTATCTGCCAGCCGGCTGCCTTCTGTTTCTTCATACAATTCTTCGATAAACCGGCCAATTTCTTTATCAACCAGTGTAAGCAGGTATGCATAGAAGTTAACATAATTGAGTTTATCCTCGTCGGTAGGTAAGGGACCGAGCAGTCCGGCCATGTCCAGCAGTATCAGTTCCTGTGCAAGTGGTTTTTTGTTTTTCAGCAATTGTTCATTTACCGTTGCAGGCAGTTTTATTTCACGGCCCGACCATGTGGAAGAATGATAGCCGTAAGTTCCCGCCGTTTGGGGATATGCCAGAACATCGTGCGGGTTTACAAGCGATACAACCAGGCAGTAAGGTGTGTTATCGCCTTCGGCCCTGCGTTGTTTTACCTGCTTCAGGTATTTGATGGCCTGCGATATGTATTTGCCGTCATGATTGGCAAAGCCACCGCCAAAGTTGAGCGGGTTTACATCTTCGCCCGCATCGGGGGCTTCCCAGCCCATGGCCCCGAAAAGGGCTATATCGGCAGCCGTAAGCTGGTCGTAATTGGTATTTGCACCGGTTGACGCAGAGCCTTTGCTCATATGCCATTTGCCCCTGTATTGCACATCATAGCCCGCATTCCAAAGCGTATTCATGATGTTGGGCAGCGTATTGCTCAGCACAGGCTCTGCAGGCGACAGAGGGCCGCCTTCGGTAAGCGTCTGGCTCACTTTGTGAATAGCCGGGTAAGTGCCTGTAAATAATGTGGCACGGCTGGGCGAACACATACAAGTGTTACAAAATGCCCTGTCGAAACTAAAGCCATTCTTCTTGAGAAAAGTAAGAGAAGGCATGTTTTCTGCTTCCCAGCCTGCGGGATAATTCTCGGTTGGGGTAGTTTGCTCGTCGGTAATGATGAGGATAATGTCAGGTTGTTTCCCGAGTTTTTCGAGCTTTTTTCTGAAATTCATGGTGTGTGTGTTTAAGTGAAAAAATAAAATACCCTGATAATGTATTTACTTTGTTGCAAGTACATTGGTACAAACATAAACAAAGCGTGCAATAATTTACCCCCGTGTTTTTACGGTGTTGGCAGTCCGGATAAGGCCCTCCGGCCGGCAACATGAGCTAACTTCAGCAACACGGGCAATTTTTTGCTAACTTAGAACGTCTGAAAAAAAGAGCCTTTGCGTATTTTATTAGTATATCCTGAAATGCCCGATACCTTCTATGCAATGAAGCATTTTATGGAGGTGGTGGATAAAAAGGCTGCATACCCCCCGTTGGGGTTACTAACCGTTGCCTCCCTGCTGCCGGATGAATGGGAAAAGAAGCTGGCAGACCTGAATGTAGCTCCTTTAAAAGATGAAGATTTACGCTGGGCCGATTATGTTTTTTTGTCGGCCATGAATGTGCAGGAAGAGTCGGCACATGAAATCATTAAGCGGTGCAAAGAGGTTGGGGTAAAGATAGTAGCCGGAGGAACATTGTTTACGCACGAGCATTACAGGTTTCCGGGTGTTGACCATTTTGTATTGAACGAGGCTGAGATAACGCTGCCCCTTTTCCTTGAAGATTTGTATAATGGTAAGGAGAAACCTATATATCAAACTACTGCTTTTGCAGATGTGACTACTACACCTCTTCCATCGCTCGGCCTTATCGACCGCAGCCAATACCTGTATGATATCGTCCAATATTCGAGAGGCTGCCCGTATATGTGCGATTTTTGCGACGTGACGGCGTTGCTGGGCAGGCGGCCCAGAACGAAAACGCCGGCGCAGATAATAGCAGAGCTGAACGAGATAGGCAAACATGCGCATACGCAACTGGTACTTTTTGCGGACGACAACTTAATAGGCAATAAACGTATACTGAAGGCAGAGCTATTGCCTGCGCTCATAGAATGGCGTAAAAAAACAAAGCCGCAGTTTTATTTTGCTACCCAGCTTACAGTGAACCTTGCCGACGACGAGGAACTGATGCAAATGCTGATAGATGCAGGATTCAGGCACATATTCATCGGTATTGAAACGCCGTCGGAAGAAAGCCTGAAGGTGTCGCATAAAACACAAAACCTGAAGAAAAACCTATTAACGACCATTCATCATATTCACAGCAAAGGGTTTATTATTTCAGGGGGCTTTATCGTAGGTTTCGATACGGACGATGAAACGATTTTTCAGCGACAGATACGGTTTATACAGGAGAGCGGCATTCCGCTGCCGATTGTGAATATACTGAAGGCCCCACCGGGTACCGACCTGTATAAGAGAATGAAATTGGAAGGGCGTTTATCAAAGCCTTTTGCCTTTACGGAGGGCGACACGAACCTAGTACCTGTAATGGACGGGCAGGTGCTGTATAAAGGGTTTATCGATGTCATCGACCACATATATACCCCGGCAGGTTCATACGAACGCCTGATGAATTTTTTCAAAACCTACCGCTTTCCTAAAAATACACTGAAAATAGAAGAGAAGCTGACGTTCAACCAGGTGAAAATGGCATTGCTGATTATTTACAGGCTGGGTGTTGTAAGCCGTGACCGTAAATATTTCTGGAAACTAATACGATGGAGCCTGTTTAACAATCGTAAGATGCTGGACAAGGCATTTTTTTACAGCATCATGATACACCAGATGCACGAAACATATAAGACCATCCACGAAAAAGCTGTAACGGAAATGAACAATTTTGGCAAAATGGAGCCATATACTGCGCCTGCAGATGTAGCTGTGAATTTTTAGTAAGCTTTAGAAGTACAGCAGCTATTGTGAGTTGTGGTTTTTTTGCTTTATTGTAATCATCCACCTGTCGAATATTTCAGTATACCTGTTTTTGTGGTCAGCCTCTTTGAGCAGTGTCAGTAAATGATATAATTCATCCTGGATATACTGGTCATGTTTTCCGTAGTTCCATATCGGCCGGATACACCTGTGAAATAATTCGCCGAATGAAGGGGACGGAATGTATATCCTCGCATCTTCTTTCACATCGTTCCGCACCGATGGCAACCGGTGATATAACCTGTATGCAAATACATCTGAAAGTGCCTGCAGGCAAATAACGGCAGTGCCGGGGTCATTGATACCGGGGCTCAGGGCTTTAATAGCTATTTCCGACAATTGCCGGAAGCCATAGTGCGCATTCCTTTCTATCAGGTGGCCGTTGAAAAAATCTGCTGAAGCCAATACTTCATCTATACATGTTTCATCTATTTTTTTACTGCTGTAAACTTTAATGAAAACAGTTCCTTTTACCAGAAACGTACCCTGCTCATACAGAAAACTGACATAGAGGTCTTCCCTGCAGGCTATATTTAACAGTCGTGTTTGGTTAAAACCCTGGAAATAACCCGGTGCATCTGTTCTTATTTCTACATGTGGCAGCGTTTCCCAATGCACCCTTTCTTCTTTTATTTCTTTAAAATCCCTCTTCATTGTTTGCAGGGTATGGTTTCTTACCCTGTCTATTACCGTTTCATATTTAACGGTGCGCGTTACATAATCGAGAAAATAGATGAAGAGGAAAATATCAATGACCGTGAGAAAAATGAGGAGGTATATGCTTAATGCGGGTACTGCTATGCCATCGGCAATATCGCGAATAGTGCTGAGCAGGAACAAGGCGTAAACGGTGGTGCCTATATAGAAACCTAAAACTATTTGCTGAAAGCGGTTCTCAATCATACTGTTCAGCACACGGTTGCTCATTTGCGAAGCTGCCTGGTTGAGCACAATCATTACCATTGAAAAGCTAAAAACGGTAAGTGATATAATAGCCGCAGCAACGGTTGCAATTATAGTACGCGCTGTATTCGCATCTTTCAGGCTCAGCCAGTTTAAATTCGATTTGAGCTCATGTCCCCATGATGAGAAATCGATTCCCAACATCCCCCACGATAGTAACAGGAAACCTGTGGCTATGATGGCAGGATAGAAGGCGATGCTCTGTATGACTTTGTTATAGTATAGTCGTAAAAATTTGATTACCTGCATGCGGGTAAATGTTTCTTTTACATATATGCATGAAAAATTGTACCATCAGCATGATTTTGACGGAATATGATATAGCTCATTTTTTACAATTGACAGGCGGAAATGTGTTTATGAGTATAAGTAAAGCCCTGTTGGCATCGTGTTACATCATGCGTCCTTTTAAATAATAGCAAGGCGTATGATTACAATCCATTTTCCGGCTATTGGCAGGGGGGCAATGGGATGAATGCTATGAAATATTATGTTGCCAAACAACTGTCTATTGAGCTGGCATACAGGGCAACAAGTATTTTGCAGAATAAAAAAACCGCTCAGCGAGCGGTTTCAAAAAGGTTGAATCACTATTACATGCCTTCCACTGGCTGTAAAAGACTTACCCGGTTACCCTCTGTATCCTGGATGGATATCCAGTTGCCTACGCCGGGAATCATCATCGGCTCCATGCTCACTTCGCCCGTTTCAGTCATTGCACCGAGTATTTTACCTCCGTTCGCTTCTACAGCCTGCATGGCGGCCTTTACATCGGGCACGGATATTACAATTGATGGTGCGTGAGACAATGGGTCTTCTACTTTCTGGTAAAATCCACCGTTTATGGTGCCCGGCGTTTTTACCATGCCGTTTTCGTCTGTATCTGCAGTTTGCGCTATTATATAATTCCCCATTTCCGGCCCCATTTGCACAAGGTTCCATCCAAAAGCTGTTTCATAGAATTTCTTCATCCGGTTACCGTCAAAATAACCCATTTCAAAATGTACAACAGGATTTTTACTCATAGCTGATATGTTTTTTAGTTAGGAATAGTTTATATGTAAATATACACCTGTTGCAACTTTGTATATGGGGGAAACTACTAAGGTTAACTATAAATAACATTCAGGACAAAAGGGGGGACTATCTCAACAACGTAATATTGCCCTTTTTTTGAAATGTGTTGCCACTCTTAAACACTACAGAAAGCACATAGGCATAAGCTTCAGTAGGTGCTTTCTGGCCGTTGAACCAGCCATCCCAGCCTGTAGCCATATCATGCGATTCGAAGACAAGCTGTCCCCAGCGGTTATATATCCTCAGGTGCATGTCATCTATGTTCATGCCTCTTACATATAGCAGGTCATTATGCCCGTCGCCATTGGGGCTGAATGCTGTAGGTATATCGGCAACCTCGCAGGTAGTAGGAACTTCTACCGGCACTTCGGAGGTACAGCCCAAAAAATTTCTTGCGTTTATGCTGTATTTACCGGCGGCCATGCTATCACTCCAGCTAGCAGTTAAAACGTACTGCATGTTGTACACAGGTGCAATGTCTTTATATATAGTATAATCCCATGGCACCCAGTCTGAAGGGGCTGTTACCTTGATAAGCCCCAGGCTAGTGCAGCTTGCGGTAATTGCTTCTGCATATATACTGTCAGGCTCAATGCGGATAGTATAGGCCTGCGTTTTTTGGCTGGGAGTGCAGCCATCGTCTGTATAGGTTATGTGAAAAGTATAGTCGCCTGGTGGCAAGTCTGGCATGCTCCATGTAAAATGGCTTTGCGGGTGTATGGTATTGTTACCGGTAATATCCAGTTTTGCTCCTGTGGGGAGGTCAGTCACCACCATATTTATATTCTGACGGTCAACATCAGTAGGGTTAATATCGAATGATACCTCATGATTGCCAATGCAGGTTTTTACCGTTACGCTATCTATAATTTTTGCCCCTGAAGCATCTGCAATAAAACCTTCCGGAGCTTTGTTGATACAGGGTGCTACAACCATCGTCATTTCGCGCATAACGCTTCCAATCAATGCGCCATTACGGTACTCCGATACACGGTATACCACCAGTGATTTTTGTAAAAGATTAGGTATGAAACTGAGCTCTCCTGTTTTACCGCTAAAGCTGAATGAACCCGGCGTTACTGCCAGTGGGTTGCTGCCGCTGTAGCCGGCTACATAGGTAACTGTGCCGCCCGGTACTATCCCCGGAACCAATTCGTATACCAGGCTGTCTCCATCTGCATCACTACCCCCGGGATCGTAAATGGTTGGTGTATTTATACAATAGAACTGTGTAGCAACCGTACTGAATTGTGGTGATGAATTAGGCTTGTGTGTGTTATCCAGCGTTGCACCCAGGCTGATAGTACCCGGTGGAGATACATTGGTAAGGCTGTTGCTGCGGCCTGCAATAACCACATCGTCTGTTTCTCCAAGATAATAGAAGAGCCAGGAGGAAGAAGTATGTGGTAACGTGAACACTTTGGAGTAAACAAACTTTTTTACACCGGGAACAGTGCCTTTGGGGTCGACACAGGTAGTTCGTTTGAGGTCTGCCGGACAACCACTGGTAACCTCTACGCCATCTTTAGGAGGTTGCAGGGTCAGGTAATCATCAAAAACTGTTGTGTTGCCATCCTTAATATATATGCGGGGCCTTGTTTTTGAAAATGACGGGAATTGCGCACCGCTGCAATCCCCCCAGGATACTATGGTTACCCGGTATGTATTGCCGGATAAGTGGGTGTAATATAAATCCAAACCAAAATAATGGGTAGCATATAGCCTGCCTGCAGATAATATAAGTAGCAATGCTATTAATATAGGTTTATAATAGTACATGGCAGGTGTTTTTCAATGTGTGTTACACCTTCATACTGAAGCATGAAATTAAAGTGTATATGGCAGAAGTCTCAATTTCTATGCCAGAATGGGCCTGGCTTATTTAAACAGGAAATGCCGGTAGCACTATAAAAAACAAAACGCTGCTCATGGAACAGCGTTATTATAGTTCCGTTAGCGGGAAATTTTCTTAAAACCCACACTGGCCTAAGTGTCTCACTTAAACCCAACAAAAAATGCAAGCATCGCGCTTGCATTTTTAAAGTGAACCTCTTTGGATTTGAACCTTAATATTTTAAAACTCCGCATTCTTTGGGGTACGCGGGAATGGTATTACATCGCGGATGTTGGTCATGCCGGTAACGAAGAGCACCATGCGCTCGAAGCCGAGGCCAAAGCCGGCATGCGGTACCGTACCAAAGCGGCGGGTGTCGAGGTACCAGTACATTTCTTCGGCAGGTATGTGCATTTCGGCCATGCGCTGCTCCAGTTTGTCCAGCCGTTCTTCCCTTTGTGAGCCACCTACTATCTCACCAATGCCGGGGGCGAGTATATCCATTGCGGCTACGGTTTTACCATCATCGTTCTGGCGCATGTAGAAGGCTTTTATTTCCTTGGGGTAGTCAGTAACGATTACCGGCTTTTTAAAATGCTTTTCTACCAGGTAGCGTTCATGTTCGCTTTGCATATCAATACCCCATTTCACCTCGTACTGGAATTTTTTCTTTTTGTACGCGGGTGAGTTGAGGAGTACGTCAATAGCTTGTGTATAAGTAATGCGCTCGAATTCGTTGTTCACTACAAATTCCAGCTTTTCTACCAGGCCCATTTCGCTGCGCTCATTCTGCGGTTTCTGTTTTTCCTCGTCGGCAAGTCGCTGCGCGAGAAATTCCAGGTCTTCGCGGTTATTATCCAGCGCGTGGCGAATAATATATTTAATGAAATCCTCGGCGAGGTTCATGTTATCGGCCAGATCGTTGAAAGCTACTTCAGGCTCTATCATCCAGAACTCGGCCAGGTGGCGTGCAGTATTCGAGTTCTCGGCGCGGAAGGTGGGGCCGAAGGTGTACACCTCGCCAAAAGCGGTAGCTGCCAGTTCGGCTTCCAGTTGCCCGCTTACCGTCAGGTTGGTACTGCGGCCAAAGAAGTCTTCTTCAAAGTTGATGCTGCCGTCTTCATTTCGGGGCGGGTTATCGAAGGGCAGGGTAGTAACACGGAACATTTCACCTGCGCCCTCGGCATCCGATGCTGTTACGATAGGCGTATGCAGGTACACGAATCCCCTGTCGTTGAAAAACTTGTGTATAGCGTATGCCAATGAATGGCGCACACGGAAAACTGCCCCGAAAGTATTGGTGCGGAAACGCAGATGTGCTATTTCGCGCAGGTATTCGAGGCTGGGGCGGTTTTTCAGTTGCAAAGGATATTGTTCCGGGTCGCAGGCGCCTAATAGTTCCACACTTTCGGCTTTTACTTCTACTTTTTGGCCCTTGCCCTGCGATGCTACAACTGTACCATTTATATTCAGCGCCGCCCCGGCAGTAATATTTTTCAGCAGGGACTCGTCTGTTTGCTCAAAATTGATAACCACCTGCAGGTTGGCCATGCAGGAGCCGTCGTTGAGGGCTATAAACTGGTTGTTGCGGAAGGAGCGTACCCATCCTTTCACGTTTACGGAGTAGTCGTGCTTATCGCTTTGTAAGATGTCTTTAATCTTTGTGCGGGCCATACAATTAAGTAAAAAGTCAAAAGTAAAAAGTCAAAAAGGCTGAAAGGTCAGCGCGCAAAAATATTGCTTTGTTATTATGTTATTATAATTAAGTAAAAAGTCAAAAGTAAAAAGTCAAAAAAGGCTGAAAGGTCAGCGCGCAAAAATATTGCTTTGTTATTATGTTTATTGTTTTTGCTCTATGTTTTGATCTGCTTTTAAATCGGTTTTCGAGGGTTTATCGAACAGGAACTTGATAGCCATCAAAATCATAAAGACAGCAAATATCCTTTTTACGGTAATGGAATTCATGTTTTGCACCCATTTGGCCCCGGCATAGCTGCCTGCTATAAAAGAGCAGATGAGTACAATAGCATAATCCCAGCGGATATTGCCTGCTTTGTGATACACCAGTACGCCCAAAATGCCGATGGGTGGCAGCAGCATGGCCAGCGAAGTACCCTGGGCTGCTTTCTGGCTAAGCCCGAAGAAAAATACAAGCGCCGGCACTACTACTATGCCGCCGCCAATACCCACCATGCTGCTTAACATACCTGCTGCAAGGCCTACTAATATTAATAGAAGTACTGATGTAATGCTCATGTCCGGTTAATTAGTTGATTAAGGTAATTGGGTTAAATAAGGGTAATTGGGTTGATTAAGTTAATCTAGTTAGTTCAGGTATTTAGTTTTGTTCGCTTTTGCGTGCTTTCAGGTACGATATATAGCCGTTTATAAGTTTCAAAAGATGTTCGCATTTACTTTTCAAATCAGGGTAGGTTTCTTCTGAAATATATTTTTCGTCAAATGCTAAGGTCAGGTGTTCAATGTTTGAAGTTTCGTGAATTTATACATATATCAATCATAATTAATTAAACTACTCAATCAACCCAATTACCCAATTACCCCTATTTAACTAAATCACCTCCAAGCTTCACCTGGTAATCATTAATGCTGTGCTGTAATATCTTTCTTGCCAGCCTTGCACCCTGGAACTCCTCAATCTTTACTACCTTGTTTTCCAGCTTTTTATATTCTTCAAAAAAGTGGCGGAGCTCCTGGATGAAATAGGTCGGCAGCTCACTGA
>CAZUMM010000010.1:0-149223 GCA_964621795.1 uncultured Flavipsychrobacter sp. | reverse complement strand
CATCACCTTAAAACTTAATTACTAATTTTGTCTAAACTTTTGGGGGCACTCTACATCGGAGGCTTTCGTTGACATAGTGACAATTAATGTTTTATTGTATTTAATATGGGAAGGCTATGGGCTGCACTTTAGGTTGTGCGGGTTGTGCAGATTTCGCCGCTTCTGAAGGCATTGCCTGGGCACCCGTTACAGTACGCTTATATGCACTGTCAAACAAGCCTGCCTGCTGGTACTTCCAGTCGTAGAAATTTTGCAGCGATATAGCCAGTTGCAGGCTGAAATCCATAGAATGGGCATCAGGACTAAATGGCTCTCCACATTTCAGGTTGCGGAACCAGCGCATCCATCCCGGGGAGCCCGGAGGATTATTTTGCAGGGTGTCAGGGTTGAAGAGCGGGCTCATTAATGCATATTGCGGATACTCGGCAGTAGAGTGGCAACTGTAACAAGAACTCATCGGGTTGTCCACCGGGCCGTTCAACCTGCTGTTCCAGCCCAGGTGGGTAGGCGGCAGCTCGTTGACATCAGGGTTAATAATGGTTTCTTTCAGGTTAGGGTTAATAATAGTTTTCGTCGGTTTGGGGTTAGACGCATTGGTGCTGTCTTCCGGGTCTTCGCCCCACATAATCCCTACAGGCACAAGGTTCATCCACTTATCTGCTTTATTCATAGCACCGTTGTATTGAAAGTTACCGAATATCCATCCGTTAGGCGAACGGTCGTCGCGCACCATAATATCCATTTGCACCAGCGCTACCTTTGTTTTATAGCGGTAGTTTGCGGGGTCAGGCTTGTTCATGTTATCAAAATTGCTCACCACATAAGCATCCCACCAAAGGCCGTTTGTCAGCCAGGGCACCTGCTGTGCCGCTACGCTTTCAGGCAACGTTACAAACAGGAGCTTAAAGAGCACAGCACCATTCTTAAACTCAACGTTTTTTGAATGGTCGGGGGCATAATGGTTTTTCCAGACCTGCCCGATAGTGTAGCCGCCAATGTCGTTATAAAAACCAACAGCTACTGCACCAGCAGTATCTATAGACTGTGTAGATGCCAATTGATATGCCTGTACAGGAGCTTCCTGCGTAAGGCCGTGAAAACCTTCCCTGCCCTGCGGGCCATAATGCTGCCACGGCATGTGGTACCACTTACGTACTGTGTTTTTTTCTACACGGAAGTCGACATTAGTATTGCCTTCAAAACAATAGGCTTGTACCTGTTCCAGGTATTTACGCCAGTCTTTACGGAAATCCGTTTTAAAAAAATCGGGCAGCGGACCTGAGGGGGGTGTGTTGGGGTAATCCTGGCTTAGCCTGAATACCGGCCCTTTGTAGCCGGGAAGCATGTAGCCGAAATCGGGGAAACGCCCCCGTTCATTTGTAAACTCTGATGCCTCATCTGATGGATTGCTGCCGGGAGTAGTATTATCCGGCTTCTGATTTTGTGTGCAACTGAAGATTACACCCATCGTGCATAGAGCACCCAGCACGGATGCTTTCGTAATTTTCATGATGTGTAGCTTTAATGATGATTAATGATATTGTGCGTAAACATACAGGTTATTGAGTTAAAAGTCAACCCGCTATATTACCGTAAAAACACCCTCTTGCATTTCCGGATGCTATGATTACCTTGCGCACAAATTATTCCTAACCACTAAAACCATTGAAAAATGACCGCACCGGGAAAACGCGTGCCTGTGATTTTCAATCACAGCGCGGCTATTGATGATTTTGTAGCTACTGCCCTCCTGCTTACCATGCCCGATATAGAAATAAAGGGCATTGTTGTTACCAACGCCGATTGTATTGCCGACCCTGCCATGAATACCTCCTGGCGCGTAAGCCGGTTTTTCGGTATTGAAAACGATATTCCCCTTACCCTCAGTATGGCGCGCGGCTGGAATGCCTTTCCGTGGGAGTACCGCTCCGATTGTATTACCATGGGCACCATAGACTGCCTGAAACCTTATACAAACAACCCAAAATGGCCGCCCTACCCTTCGGGAGAAGACATGCTGGTAACCCTGTTGCAGGAAGCCGTAGACACCAACACGCCGGCTAAAGTACTGTGTACCGGCCCGGTTACTTCCATTACCAATATCGTATCTCAGTACCCGCACCTGCTCAAAGGCATTGATGAAATAATATGGATGGGGGGCGCTATATATGTACCGGGCAATCTTGACCCAAAGACTATACCGCCGCAGATAGCAAACAAACATGCGGAGTGGAATGCTTTTTGGGACCCGTTCGCAGTCTCAACCATGTTCGAGCTGTTCAGCAAAGTGCGCATTTTCCCGCTGGATGTGACGGACCAGGCCAAAATCACCGATGAATTCAGGGCGGCGCTCAAGGCCCAATCTCAATACAGGTATTCCGAATTTGTGTACCAGGCCTACCAGTTGGTACTGGACCAGCCTTATTATGAAATGTGGAATACTACCGCCGCAGCATATCTTTCCGGAAGGACAGACCTGTTTAAAGAGCCGCAGCTTTTACCATTACAAATGGTGAACTGGGGCTTTGAACAAGGCAGCATTACACATAACGAGCTGCCGGGTTCTAACCTGCAATATTGCTACCTCAACTTCAGGAACGTACAGAACTTTTATGATTACGTACTGGAGCAGCTAAAACGATAATGCTAACATAGCATAATAGAGAAGAGAGCGGCCCCATGTTTATGGGGCCGGTTTTTTATGCCTGCAATAAGCGGGAATAAACAAAATGTATATTTTTGATGCAGTATTCAGCGTAAGGAACAATAGCAAATACACAATATTTCAACCGTTATGATAAGCATCTTTACCGATAAAGAGAAAACACCTGATGCTGTTATGCTGGAACACGCCCTTGGTAAAACCTATACTTTATGGCAGGAAATAGAAGCCTTTGCATTAAAAGCCCACCCCAAGGCTACCTTTCTGTGGAACTATGCTAATAAATATGGCTGGAGCCTTCGTATTATGGAACCCAAACGTGCCATTGTTTACCTGCTGCCGCGCGACGGTTTTTTTAAAACAGCTTTCGTATTCGGTGCAAAAGCTACGGAGCAGGTGTTGCAAAGCAACGTAGATAAAACCATCAAAACAGAACTGGAACAGGCTAAACCTTATGCAGAAGGCAGGGGCATACGCATTGAGGTAAGAACTAAAAAACAGTTGAACGATATTAAGGAACTGGTAAAAATCAAAGCGGCCAGTTAGTCTCATTCAATTACCAGGTTATATTTATCTAACAATCCCGGCAACCCATGCACGGAAAACTTCGCATTTTTCATGCGGTTATTTTCGGGATCAATAGAAAAATTACAGGCCGTGCTGAAATCGGCCTGTTCAAGTGTGGTTTTATCGAATGTACTGCCAGCGAGGTTGCAGTCTTCAAAAACCGCTGCCGACAAATCGGCTTCTGTAAAATCGGCCTCGCAAATACTGCAATGTGCAAAACGGGTTCCTTTTAGTTTCACTTTATAAAACACAGACATATCGAGCCTGCAATTTTCAAACGAGAAAGAAAGAAGAAAATCATTGCACAGGTCGAAACGCAGCCCCAGCATTTTGCAGTTTCTGAAGCTTACTTCCCGAAAAGCTGTTTTTGATAGCCTGGCAGAACTGAAGTCGCAACTATCAAACACGCAATCTTCAAAGCTGCAGGCCGATAAATCGGCCTGCTGAAAAAGGCAGTTGGTAAACAGGCACCCTTCATACTCATTCTTCTGATTAGCTGTTTCTGCAAAACTGGTATTGGTAAACTCTTTCTCTTTAAAATACGTGCCTGTCATACATGCCAAAGGTAATATTTTGCTACGGAAGCAACAGGAACATCCCGCTACCGTAGAAAGCCGGTGTCTATACAACAAAAAAACAGTAAAGCCTTATAAAGAAGCCTTACTGTTTACACGCTGTCCCACCACTGCTATTTCAACGTATATGTATATCCTATTGTTGCCATAATACTGCCGGTACTGTTTTCACCGTTTATTGTGGTATTCTCCCAAATATTGGGCATACCTAAACAATATCGTCCGTCAAGCCATATACCATGCTTACCAAAAGTATACCCTGCACCCAGGCCGCCTACAATACCGAAGTTCCAGTCTTTCACCTGTGCAGAAATATCGGTATCAGTATTGAAGTCTACAGCACTTTCACTATATACTTGCGAACCTTCTTTGTCGGAGTACAATTTACTGCTGCCCGATGCCTTTTGGCTGGCACTGAGCAGGTACCCCCCGAAGATACCTACATTGGCATAATACTTTATTTTATCGCCCATTGTAATCCTTGCCATTACCGGTAATTCCAGGTAGTTCAGCACAACTTTGTTATCAAAATCGGCATAGAGGGAACCATTACCGCTGCCGGGTATAGCCTGCATGCCGTTCTTTTTCCCGCCCATCGTGGTATAATTAAGCTCCGCAGCTACAGATATGTATTTGCTGACACCATAAGAAGCTGTAAGCCCGAATGCAGGCCCTTCTCCGAATTTATAATTCTCATTAATAGTCATGCTGCCGCAGCAAAGTTTGGAAACATTTACGCCGCCATGTGCACCTGCCAGTACAGTTCCTTTCTGAGCCTGGGAAAGGAAAGGCATTAATGTTAAAAGTATGCTCATCGTTGCCAGTTTGAATTGAGATTTCATAACAAAATGTTTTAAAGTGATAAGCAAATGTAGACGTAGGCATTACATCATAATATGACAAATATCAAGGCAAAACATGAGCTTCATCACCATAACAAGCACGTCAAAACTGAACTGCTAACGGATTGCAGGCGGCATAAAACCTTTCAGGAAACGGGCATAAAGACCATATCTGTCCGGTACGGAAAAAGCAAAATCAATACCAAAAGCGCGAAACGATGGGCTACACTGCCCACACAATGTTAAAGAGCGCTACGAGGTCGTCTTTAATAGATTGCGGCAACGCATTGGATGTTTTAAAACGGATTGCCGGTGTTTCGCCGTTGAAATCAACAGTAAAATAAGATTTGATATCGCTCAAATCGTAAATGCTGTTTTTATTTTTCGTGTTTTCAAAGAAATTATTGTTCTTATTCCTGATACGGTTAACGCCCTGCTCAAACATATTGATGCGCTTATTATACTCAGAACTGAATAAATTCATAGCTTTTATTTTTAAAAAAATAACGGTAAAAAAATTAAACAATATGGCTACCGGATGAGAAAAACTGAAGAGAATATTAACTATGCGAATCAGGTATTGCCAGGCAGATGACCAATATTGCGCTAAAGATATACTATATATTGTATCGCACGAAATATTTAAAAGACTGGCATCATTTCTTTATGGTATAGGTGTACACAAAAGTTTTTACCCGGATGCATTTCGTTTATTTTATCCCCTACTTCGTGCCGCTCGCAGTAGTATTCATTGGTGTTGAGATTTTTATCAGTGTAAAACAAAATGAATATCTGTATGAGTGGAAAGACTCATGGGCAAGTGCATTTGTAGGTATCGGGGCAGTAGTGTTGCAAATATTTACCAAGGCCGCCACACTTGCAGTGTTCGGCCTCGTGTACGAATTGTTCAAACCGTTAAGACTGGAAATGGGATATGAGGGTTTGGGGTGGACATGGTGGGCCTGGGCCGCCGCTATTGTGGGCGACGATTTTTCTTTTTACTGGCACCACCGCCTCAGCCATACCGTAAGGATATTGTGGGCGGCACATATCGTTCACCATTCTTCTTCCTATTTCAACCTGGGCACTGCATTCCGCAATGGATGGGTAATATTTTTTTACAAACCTATATTCTGGTTATGGATGCCCGCTATCGGCTTTCACCCGGTAATGGTGCTGACTGCTATGGCCATAAATTCACTGTACCAGTTTTGGCTGCATACCAAAAAAATACCGAGCCTGGGTAAAGTTGAAAAATACATCAACACTCCTTACCTGCACCAGATACACCACAGTCAAAATCCTGAATACCTGGATAAAAACCATAGTGGTATATTCATCATTTGGGACAGAATATTCGGCACCTATCATCCGGGGCATACCTTGCAGAAAAAAGTGTTTGGTGTTACCACTCCTCCTAATTCGTATAATGTAGCAAAAATCATCACGCACGAATTTGAAAATATTTGGCGCGATGTAAAAAAAGCCGACAAACTGAGTGATAAACTCAAATATATTTTTTACCCGCCGGGATGGAGTCACGACGGCTCTACACTTACAGTAAAACAAGTGAACCAGGAAAAGGAATACAACAGGGACAAACGACCTGTTGCCGAAGTATAAATTTATCTACCCGGCAGGCGGGAGCTTTTTTCTTTCTTCCTCCAGCATATGGGGAAAGTCCTTTTTCAATTCATCATCCTTGCCAATCTCAATGGTAAGAGAAATAATGTCGGACATACACGCAGATAAAGTCTGATAAACTTTATCAATGTCTTTCTCCATCCAGGCAGCTTGTATGTTGTTGAATTTTGTTTGCAGGGCGTCTTGTTTCTTCACCCACTTACGCATGTCAAAAGAAATCTTTTTCTGTTTCAAGGTCATAAAGTCCCCAATTATGTAGTTGTATAACTACAGTATTCAATTATTGGTCGTATTCCCTGAGAATGGCAAATTAGCAACAAAAAATAGTGAAAGGCGGAAAATCGTTAATTTTATTAAATATTTTATCTGTTCAGGTATTAACCATAATGAAAGAAAAGGCGCAGGACATTAGCCATTGATCTCAAGGTACGACCAAGAACCTACCATCAAACAGCTATGCCTGCGCTTAACTTGAGCAAGCCGCATCCCCGATGGTTAGTGTATTTGGTCGTTTTTGAAACCCGGAATTAAGCCGCTATTATTTAAACCCGCCTGGAGTGTATTTTACAGATTAAAAATACTTAGTTACAAAGATAGGATATTTACATTATCATTATTACTAAACTTTAAACATTATAAAATCAATTTATTTGATAAAAATAATTTCATTTCTATACTTTTAGAATAACAAAAATTATGGGATAACCTGTTGGTATGATTCCTGCTTCTGTATGTCTGCCTGTGCTATAAAAAGTTCTTGAGGCTGTATGATTACAACAGAATAATAAACGGCTGATGAAAAACAGTACACCTGTAAAACTGAATGAATTACAAGCAACATATCTGGCATAATTTTTTCCCGCTTTAAGCTATGAATGCAATTGCTTTATATACTGCTACGGTTTTAATGTGGATATACGTACTGGCAGGTACATGGCAGCACATATACCAGGTGCCGCAATGGTTTCGTAACCCGCCTGTATCTTTCGCGGTGATGCGTATGCATAACAAAACAGCACGGGGTTTCTGGATACCATTGTCAGTTTTATTCATCTTGTCCGTATGTGCTGCGTTGCTTTTGAACGGGGATATAGAAGAAATCAGGAACAACGTATTAACGGCCCTTGTGCTTTATGTTTTTATGGGCTTATTGAATGGGGTATATTTTGAGCGGGAAATGGCTGCTTTTTCTGCAACACCTGCAGATGCGCCGCAAACACCCGAATTGCTGAGACGCACGCGGTTGTGGATGAAGTGGACAACCGTACGTGATGTATTGCAATGGTTGACAGCTATATCACTGACCATTGCCTGCACAAAACTATGACCATGGTACAAAAACTTTTATACATAATAACACTGGTGTTGCTGATGCTTGTAGCCGGTGTATTCTGGGGTACCTGGTTTACCCTTACACGCTCCCTGGGCGATTTTTCTGCGGCGGAATTCATCCACATTGGCAAGGTCATTATAACAAATGTGGCACTGCCTATGCGCATTATTTTTCCCGGCACAGTGCTGTTGGTTATTGTAGCCTTATGGGTTTACCCGGTAAAAAAGTCAGCAGCGTTTTATTGGGGCACTACCAGCCTGGTATTCCTGCTTGCTACACTTGTAATAACATTGGCGGTACTGGTACCTATCGATAATAATATAAAAACATGGTCGGCAGAAACAGTACCGGCCAACTGGTCGTCCATACGGGTAAGGTGGGACAACTTTCACGCGCTGAGGACCCTTACGTCCATTATTTCATTTACCTGCTTTGCCGTTATGTGTGTAACCGGCACACGCCGCCCCGGCAATGAAACTACTTCTTAAGCGCGGTTTTCTTTTTTGTAACGGCTTTGACGGGCGCAGCTTTTTTCACGGTTTTTTTAGCAACTTTAACAGGTGCTTTTTTCGTAGCTCTTACAGCGGTCTTTTTTGCAGGAACGCTTTCTGCTTCGGGTGTTTTTTTGATGCTTTTGGCTATCAGTTTCGCTGCCTTCTCAATTTTTTCATCAAACTTTTTCTCCCCTATTTGCTCTTTGTACTCAGCCAGCGCAGCAGCTATTTTACCCTCTATGGTATGACGTATCGATTTTGCCGCATGTACGGCAGCGTCCTTTTTTTTGTTTTGGGTCATGTTTTGATAATGATTATTTAAAGTAAAAATAATAATAGCATAACATTTCCAATGTTAAGTTTTGACTGTATAATGTCGCTGTAGTACAATTTCAGGGTGAAAGGCACACCTACTTTTGTCGCATTATTCATTTCCAAAAACAAACTAATAATGACAACAGTAAATCTGAACACACTGGAGCTAAACGAATTCACAGGCAAAGAAGACAGCAACCAGCATTGTAAAGCAACCTTTCCGCTGATTGCCGCGCATGGCACAAAAAACCTGGCAACGGTATATATAGAACTGCTGCCGGGAAAGAACCTTGGCATGCACACAGATTCAGCCGAAGAACTGCTTATTGTACTGGAAGGCGAAGTAACGGCGACCATCGGCAATGAAACAACTGCTGCAACAAAGGGAAGTATCGCATTGGTCCCGCAAATGGTTCCGCACGATATTAAAAACACAGGAAACACCAAAGCCGTTGTACTGGGCGTATTTGGCGGTGCCAATAATATTGTTGCCACTTTTGAAAAAGAATGGCTGCCCACTCATTCCAACGTAGTCGATACTGCAATGCTATAAAGGATGTAGCCGGTGTAACAGCCGGCTGCATTTTTATACGTCTGAAACATAATTATTGAATTACATACATTTGCAGCCTCCGCGATATGAACACCATCTTTTCCGAACATGCCCCTGCCCTGCTACTACGTCCGTATGTACATTCTTACTGGACAGGAGATTTTAATATTCAGGAGAAAGAAAACTTTTCACAGTCTGTATTACCCAACGGCTGTATAGAGCTCATTATTCATACAACCGGTACACACTGCCACTTAGCCAAAGACAACAAAGACTGGGATACTTCTCCCGTATCTACATTACTTGGAGTTTACGATAAGCCATACGAGGTACGTTTTTCAGCAAATGTAAAAGTGTTCGGCATCCGTTTTTATCCTGACGGTATATACCAGCTATTTGGTGTACCTCCGGCGGCTTTTATAGCTACTTACGAAAGCGGGGTTGACGTACTTGGAAAACAGTTGAACAATTTTTGCAATCGCATCCGCAAAGCCGGAGATACTATGCAGCGAATCGGGCAGACAGACATATTCCTTTCAGAGCAGTGGCAATATCATCACTCCGCACACGATTATACGCACCATTCTATGCAGTTAATACGAAGCGCCAATGGGATGATGTGCTATAAAGAACTTACGGAACAAATCCCTCTTAGTAACAGGCAATTACAGCGAAGGTTCAAAACATTGTACGGCATGAGCGTAACTGACTATATCAGGTTATCTCGCATGAACGCTATTCACAATTATATGTTATCGCAAAGCCGCAAACTCACACAGCTTACATACGAGTTCGATTTTACGGACCAGTCGCACTTCATCAGGGAGTATAAAAGCTTTACAGGCATTGCACCGAAAAAACTGTTAAAACACAGAGATAGTTTTATTGTGCATCCGGCTATATAGCATATATCTGCCAAAAAAAACTTTACATTCCGCATTATTATATTATACAAAGCAATTATACAAATATTATAAATAAAATAGCGCTTAACAATATTGTAGTTGTTATTGACATTTTGCACAAATAAAATTATTTTGTGTGTTAAAGGTCACTCGTTTGAAGAAAATAACCTTTCTTTTTTTCACCCTGTTTCCTGTTTTTTGCTTTGCACAAAAACAGGGGCAGTTACTTATCGACTCTCTGCTTGAACAGATAGAACATACTTATAACGATACACTTGAGATTACTACCCTGGACAGGCTTTCTTATACCTATTCAGACATAAACCCAGACTCGGGCATGGCCGCAGGAAGAAAAGCTTTACTGCTGGCCACTAAAATCAAATGGATGCACGGTATTGCCGCAGCCTGTGCAGATATAGGCCTTAACTATCAGGTAACAGGGCAGCACGATTCGGCACTTGCATACCAGCAAAAGGCTAAGACTATATATAACTATCTGCATGAAAAAAGAGGCGTAGCTGCAGTACTGCAAAACATAGCGTTGATATATACCAGAAAGGGCAACTACGCACTTGCACTGGAAAACAATTTTAATGCACTGAACACATTTAAGGAGCTGGATGATAAAAACAGCACAGCTATTACACTTGAAAATATCGGCACGATATACCTGGAGCTGAAAAACTATAAAAAAACGATAGAATATTACACTAAAGCCATCAACATCAACAAAGCGATAAAGAACCTGAAGGGCGTGGCACGCAATATGGGCAATATGGCAATAGTGTTTTACAATAACGGGGAGTATAAAAAAGCCCGCAAATACCATTTGGCGGCATACGAGATAAACAAAGCCTTAGGCAATAAAAATACGATGCAGATAAACCTGGCTAACATTGGGCTGGTTTACTATAAAGAAAATAAATTCCAACAGGCATTAGCTTATAACCTGAAAGCCCTGGAGATAAGCCGGGAGACCGGCAATAAAAACTATATTGCCATTAACATGGGAAACATCGGCGAAATATATTATGCCCTTGCAAAAACATCTTTTGAGAAAGATAATACCGGGCAGGGAAACGAGAATATCGCACAAGCGATAAGCTACCTGGAGCAGGCGGTATCCTTATGTAAACAAATACACTTCAATGCCCCATTGACTGAATTTATTCCTTATCTCTCTGAAGCATACGGCCAGGCGGGCGATTATAAAAGAGCCTACCTGGGCCATAAAGAATATGTGCAGCTTAAAGATTCCATTTTCTCTTTGCAATCGGCAGAGCGGATGGCAACCCTTGAAAACAAATGGCAGTCTGACCTGAGGGAAAAAGACATGCAGTTGAAAGCAAAACAGATACGCCTTGCAAAGCTGGAGATTATGCAAAAAAAGAATGAACGCATCCTCTATGTTCTTGGCATTTCCCTGTTGCTGCTGGTACTCACATTAGCCATCAAAAGCATGATCAACTACCAAAAATCGAACAAACTTCTATCAGACGAAAAAATAGCCCAGCAAAAAATCATATTAAGCCAGGATAACGATATAAAATTGCGCAACAAGGTACTCGAAGAAATAGCCCACATGCAATCTCATGATATACGGGGCCATGTAGCATCTATACTGGGGCTGGTACAGCTTTTTAACCTGGAAGATTATACAGACAGTACCAATAAGATAATCATAGAAGGCATATCCTCTTCTGCCGAAAAACTGGACGAAGTGATAAAAGCCGCTGTAAAAATGCAGAACGATTTAAACAGGGGGGATTATTCAGCAACCTGATTCCATATCATTGCTCCATCATTAACGAACCGAATGCCGCCAGCAGTTTTTGTACACGCTGCAAAGTCGCTTCATCTGTTATCTTGCCGTCAGCATTCACTTTTGTTTTGATAAACGATATGACCATGGCTGTATCGGGCGTCATTTCGGCTTCTATTACCTGCAAGGTGGCCAGTAGTGCATCGTGCGCCTTCAGCCCCGAAGTTGATGCGGTAATCAGCGCCACAGGCTTGTGCGAGAATTCGCAGGAAGATACCGTCCAGTCAATGGCATTCTTCAAAGCCCCCGGCACGCCCATAGCATATTCAGGCGTACATATCAAAATACCCTCGGCAGCTTTTAACCGGGTACGAAAATCTGCCACCGTAGCAGGCAGATGCTCAGCACTATCCATATCAGGATTGAATTGCGGGAGCTGTCCTATATCCTGGTAAATATTCATGTCAAAAGTATCAGCCGTTAATTCCTGTATAGCATTTAACAGGTTCAGGTTGGAAGATGCAGCACGGGTAGAACCTAATATGGCAATGACTTTTTTCTTTTCCATTAAGTTACAAATGTAACGATGGCGTAACAGGAGCTATATCTATTTTGCTTATTGCCTTATCCAAACCTTGGGTGGTATTTTTCCAAAGTCTGGCGCAGGTAGCCGCGGTCGAGGTGGGTATAAATTTCGGTGGTAGTAATGCTTTTGTGGCCCAGCATTTCCTGTACGGCCCGCAGGTCGGCCCCGGCCTCCACCAGGTGCGTGGCAAACGAATGGCGTAAAGTATGCGGGTGGATGTTCTTTTTGATACCGCACTTGCCGGTCAGGTCTTTCAGCACAAGGAAAACCATGACACGGGATAAAGCACTGCCCCTGCGGTTAAGAAACAGGATATCCTCGCTACCTTTTTTAATTGTTTTCAGAAAGGGGCGCACATGCTCTTTATACAGTTTCACCTGTTTTACAGCCTCTTCGCCTATAGGCACCAGGCGTTCTTTATTGCCCTTCCCTATCACGCGAATAAAACCTACATCGAGGTATAGGTTGGAAATTTGCAGGTTAATTAATTCACTTACCCGCAGGCCGCAGCTGTACATTGTTTCCAGCATGGCGCGGTTGCGCTGGCCCTCAGGAGTGCTGTGGTCTATGGCTTCAAAAAGCAGGTCTATTTCTGCAATACTGAGAAACTCGGGGAGCTTGCGCTTAAGTTTGGGCGCTTCCAGCAACTCGGTAGGGTCTGCCTTTATTACCTCTTCCAGCAGCATGTAGCGGAAGAAAGATTTGATGCCGCTCAATACCCTTGCCTGTGTGCCAACTGATAATTCTAATTCATTGATATATACCAAAAACCCCTGCAGGTGTTTCATTTCAATACGCTCAGCAGAAAGTGCCTCATGCGTACTGCGCATATAAGCGGCAAGCAACTCCACATCGTGCAGGTAGGCATCTATCGTATTGCCCGAGAGCGAGCGCTCTAGCTGCAGGTAGGCTTTAAATCCTTTCAGGTATGCTTCCCACACAATACGCTATTTTTTATCTTCTTCTTCGCGCATGGTATCCAGCAATTCAGACAAAAGCTGCGCCTGTTCTTTATTAAGATTGGCCGATACAAAAGCAAAGGCTTTATCTATTTCAGGCTCCAGGGAAGTCAGCATATCCAGCCCTTTTTGTGTAATAAGAATGTCCACCTTACGGCGGTTTATTTCACATTCTTTCCTCACCACCAGCCCTTTATCCAGCAGCTTGTCTATCAGTCTCGACACATTCGACATCTTCTGTATCATACGGTCCTGTATCTCGTACAGACTCATGGCATTGCCATGCTGGCCACGCAATATACGCAGCACATTATACTGCGGTTCTGTAAGGTCGTAAGGTTTAAGCAATTGGTTTATCTTTGTTACCAACCAGTTACCTGTATATATTATGTTAAGGAACGCACGTTGATACGGGTCTTGAATCGGTTTAGTCTTTATAACTTCTTCGAGTATGGGCATATTGTGGATATAAGCTTAGTATTCATACAAATTTACAGAAAACAGATATTTATATTGCACTGAAAACCTACAAATAAATGTTAGAAATCGCTATTATAAACGGCCCGAACCTGAACCTTGTGGGCACACGCGAGCAGGATATATACGGCAACCAGAACCTGGAAGAATATATTTCGGGGCTGCGGGGCAAATACACCCAGGTAGCCATCCACAGCTACCAGAGCAATATAGAAGGCGAACTCATCAATTACCTGCACGGCTGCCGGGGGCGGATACACGGTATAGTACTGAACGGAGGCGCATACACCCACACCAGCCTGGCCATTGCCGATGCCATAGCTGCCATAGATATACCTGTGGTAGAGGTACACATCTCGAACATATATGCCCGCGAACCATACCGGCAGCACTCCTATACCGCAGCCAAATGTGCCGGCTGCATTACCGGGCTGGGGCTAAAAGGTTACGAACTGGCCATACAATACCTGCTTGGAAAATTAAGCCCGGAAACCACGTAGGAACGCAGTAACATCCATGCGTTTTTTCCCCTCCTGCTGCAGTTCTTCTGCATACACCCATCCATCGGCAGCGGCAAAGCGCAGGTAGGTTTTATGGTCGGTATCAAAAGCACCGGGCGGCACTTTTGTTTCAGCTGTTTCATAATGTGCACTGTATATCTTCAGCGTTTTGCCCTGTAGCATAGTAAATGCCGCAGGGTATGGCGAAAGCCCGCGTATGAGGTTATGCACTGCCTCCGCCGGTCTATCCCAGTCGATACGCATGTGGTCTTTAAACAACTTGGGAGCATGTTTTAATTCCGTTGTGGCTGCATCCGGCTGGGGTATTTCCGTCACAGTACCTTCTGCAAGCCCCTTTACGGTTTCTACCAGCAGTTCCCCGCCCAGTTTCATCAATTTATGGTACACCGTTCCCACATTATCTTCGGGTAATATCGCCAGCTTCCTTTGCAGTAATATATTACCCGTATCTATTTCATGCTTCAGCCGGAAGGTGGTAACCCCTGTTTCCGCTTCACCGTTAATGATAGCCCAGTTGATAGGCGCCGCACCGCGATATTGCGGCAATAATGAACCATGCACATTTACCGTCCCCATCGGCGGCATATTCCATACCACCTCCGGCAGCATACGGAAGGCCACAACTATATGAATATCAGCATGTAAGCCTTTTAAAGCAGCTACAAAATCCGGGGCTTTCAGCTTTTCAGGCTGTAGTATGGGCAGGTTGTGTTCCAGCGCATACTGCTTTACTGCCGGAGCCTGCAACTGCATGCCCCTGCCGGCGGGCTTATCGGGCGCAGTTACTACGGCAACGATATTAGCACCTGCGGTCACAAGTGCATCCAGCGAAGCAACGGCAAAATCGGGCGTTCCGAAAAAAACAATACGTAATTGGTTGAATGATGGCATAGAAGGTGTAAAACTAACGCTTAGGCACAGATTTTAGGCGGTATTATTAAACTTTGGTAAGTTTAAACAGTCTACATATAAACAAAAACAAGTAAATGGCCGGAACGGCAATAATGATAGAAGATGCTGCCATACTCGCCTCCTTCCGCGACGAACGAACAAGGGAAGTAGCGTTTACGCAACTGGTGCGAAAATACCAGGAGCGGCTGTACTGGCACATCAGGCGGATGGTGGTGGAGCACGAGGATACGAACGATATTTTACAGAATGTATTTATTAAAGTGTGGAAGTACCTGGAAAATTTTAAAGCAGAATCGAACCTGTACACATGGCTGTACCGTATAGCTACCAACGAGACGTTGACATGGATTGACCAGCAGAAACGCCGCAGCTCAGTTTCGCTGAGCGACGAGGCCTCACCTGTGGCCGATAAGCTGGTGGCGCAGAAAGGGTTTGATGCCAATAAACTGGAATGGAAACTGCAACAGGCCATACAGCAACTGCCCGAAAAGCAGCGCCTGGTGTTTAACCTGCGGTACTACGACGAAATGCCTTATGAAGAGATGGCCGTAGTGCTGGATACATCAGCAGGGGCATTGAAGGCATCTTACCACCATGCAGCTAAAAAAGTAGAAGCATACATATTGCAAACCAACTGAGCAATGAAAGAGGTAAACGACATAGTGAACGAATTGAGGGAATTGCAAAGCCCGCTGGCAGATATGCCGCGCACCATGCCCTATGCGGTGCCGGAAGGATATTTTGCCCTGCTGGAAGAAAGCATTAAAACAGGTATATCTGGCGCGACAGATTACAGGCTTGCCATACAGGATAAAGCTACCCCGTATGAAGTGCCGGAAAGATACTTTGCCACCCTGCCCCAAAATATACTGGCTGCCATACACACCGGCAGCAGCAGGGAAATGCCCTACGCCGCACCGGAAGGTTATTTTGACCAACTGCCCCTGCAAATGCTGGAAGCCGCAAAGGCCGACGGAAACAGGAAGAAGACGATACAACTGGGCGGTACAATATGGAAAAACATCCGCTGGGCAGCCGCGGCGGCCATTATCATCGGTATAGGGTTTGGCTCTTATAAAATGCTGCAACCTGCTGAGCCGGTCAGTACGGAAGCGCAACTGGCAAAAATACCCGGCAGCACTATTAATGACTATATACAGGCCAACATTGATGACTTTGATGCGGATATGCTGGCTACCAATATCAATAGCACCACACCCACTGCCGCACAATTGCCGGAAGATGAAATTGTCAACTACCTGAACGAAACGGGCTGGGACGAAACAACTATTAACTAATGAAACTTATATTGCAATACAGGAAGAATATGAAAAAGACAGGATACCTCTTACTGCTGCTGGCATTTATGTGCAACATGGTTGCTGCACAGCCACGCGAAAGGTTTGAGCGGATACATGCAATCAAAGTAGGTTATCTTACCGATAAGCTGCACCTGACACCGGAGCAGGCAGCAAAGTTCTGGCCGGTGTACAACCAGTATGAAGATGAACGGCACAATATGCGCAGGGAGTACCTGGCAAAGTACCGCGACAACCAACCTAACAGGGACCGCGAAGAAGCCATGAAGTATATTGACGACAACCTGGACTACCAGGAAGCCGAACTGAAACTGAAACGTAAATACAAAGATGCATTCCTGAAAATCATTTCAGCGCAGCAAATGGCCGACCTGTACCAGGCGGAACGGGATTTTAAGAAAATGCTGATACAGCAATTGCGTGAACGCCGCGCAGCAAGGCAGCAGGGCAATAAATAAGCCCCTACAGCCGAGAAACAGGCGTTTTCACATCGTGATAAAAAAGGAATTGCCAGTTTTCATGATGGCCCTGTTCGGCATACTGCCCGCGCAGGGCCATTGCTTTTTTACCATCATAGTCATACTTGGCAATATATTTTATCTTCATCTGCTTGAGCTGGGGTGCCTCGTCACCGCCGAAAAATACTTTGTCCGTACCGTCATCAATCAGGAATACGATGTGCTGCGGGCAATGGCCACCCGAGTGCGTGTACTTAATATAACCGTCAATCATTCCCTCTTCCCCATCCAGCCAATGCACTTGTGGCGATGACATCAGCGGCTCCAGTTCTGTAGTATGGTAGGATGGATAACCTTTCTCCAGTGCAAAATCAGCCTCAGCACGGTACACATAATAAGCAGCATTGGGGAAGGTGGTTTTTACTACCCCGTTCTCATCTTTATACACCACGCCGCCCGCATGGTCTTTATGCAGGTGCGACAGCAATACTTTGGTCACATCGCCCGGTTTGTAGCCGCATTTACGCAGGTTGGCATGTATCTGCAATTCACCATCTATACTGTACCCCAGACCTGTATCCAATACAATCACATCTTTAGCCGTAACTACGAGGAACGGTTGTATCTCGACCAGCAGCGAGCCTGTGGGTCGGTCGGTCAGTTCGTCATTATCTATATTGAAAGGAACGAATTGCTTATCGTGCCCTACGGTAAAAACACCTTCGGACAAAGGAAATATCTTAGCCATGCGCTGCAAAGTTAACGTATCATCACCTGACGGTCGCTATCGAGCCGTATAAGAATGAATACCAATACACTGAATGACAACAATGATGACCCCCCGTAGCTGAGGAATGGCAAAGTAATACCGATAACAGGGGCGAGGCCGATAGTCATGGATATATTGATAGCAAAGTGGAAGAACAGGATAGACGCCACACAATAGCCATATATACGGCTGAATGCAGACCGCTGCCGCTCGGCAAGAAAAAGGATGCGGAGCATCAGCGAAAGGTAGAGAATGATGAGAACGGCGCTCCCCACAAAGCCAAATTGTTCACCTACGGCGCAGAATATAAAATCGGTATTCTGCTCGGGCACAAACTCGTTTTTGGTCGAGGTACCATTCAAAAAACCCTTGCCCCAGAAGCCGCCCGAGCCTATAGCAATTTTCGATTGCCTTACGTTGTAATCGGATACATTCCCCCTGGGCGCTTCACCGTTCTCGTCCTGTACATACGCTTTAGGCACATCCTGGCCAAGGGTGGAATAGATACGCTCTATCTGGTGGCGTTGCAATACATGCTCAAAAGCAAAAGGGACTATTACCTGCGAAAACAGGATAGTAACACCCCATACGCCAATCAGCAATACCCTGTATGAAATATCGCGGCGCAGCTCCCTTCTCAATAAAATAGCAGCTATGATTGTGAGCCCTGTAATGATATAGAACAGCAATTTTCTTTCTACCAGTAAAGTGGCAAGCGTAAGCACAATTAACGAGAACCCAATAATGAGTATGGAATTGGGTAAGCCCTCGCGGTACATTACCAGGAAAAAGCAAAAATAGACCAGTGCCAGCCCCGTTTCTTTCTGCAATATAATAAGCACCGCCGGTGCCATAGCCAGCGCTACGCCAATCAGCCGGTGCCGCAGTGTTTTAAAATTCGTATCAGGAGAAGAAAGAAACTTGGATAAAGCCAGCGCGGTAAATATCTTACACACCTCGCCCGGCTGAAAGCGCACACTGCCTACCCCCAGCCAGCTATGCGATCCCTTTACATCGACCCCCGCAAATATAGTAATGAACAGCAGGAACAAGCCTATGGTATAGGAGAGATAGGCCATAGACGAAAAAAACTTAGAGTCTGTCCATACAATAAGCAAACCGGCAAACAGCGATATACCCAGCCATACAGCCTGGCGCATGTGGCTTTTGCTCATCAGGAATATGGATGCGTCCGTACTCTTATACTCCACCGAAAAAACAGTTAACAGCCCGATGCACACCAGTGCAAAGTACAACAGGAGGGTAATGCCATCAAGCCTGCCGAATACCGATTTGTTATGTGTTTTGCTCATGCTGAAATCCCTGAAAGGATGATGCTTTATTTTTTCATATACGTTTTTCTCATCCACCTGATGATGCCAGCCGAGTCCGCAGCCCTTTCCAGGCTGTCTTTTCTGGCTATCCTTTCCTGCCTGCGTTCCATGCGTTCCCTATCCCTCACCCGCTGTGCCGAATCGATAGCGCGGGTGTATTGGTTAATGAGATAGGCATTGTACAGTTTATCTTCCAGGTATTTCCGGTTGGCAGCCACCGTATCGGTCAGGTATTTTTCAATCAGCAAACTGGCCACAGGGCCTGCCCATGTGGCACCATACCCTGCATTTTCAACCACTACCGCTACCGCTATTTTAGGATGCTGGCGCGGCGCAAATGCCACGAATACCGAGTGGTCTTTCATTTTGATCACCTGCCCGTTTACCACAGCCTTGTTTTCAACCGTACCGGTTTTGGCACATATATCTATGCCCGGCAGCTTCGCTACCGTACCCGTACCATGCTCTACCACATCCTGCATACCTTGCGCCACAATAGAAAATGTAGTATCGGGGATATGCGTCACAACATGTTTTTGATGATACTCTTTCAGCAGGGTATCATGCTCATTATTGCCTATTGCCTTTACAAAATGCGGTGTATAGTAGTACCCTTTATTGGCAATAATGCACATGGCATTGGCCAGCTGCAACGGCGATAAGGTAACCTCGCCCTGCCCCATGCCCACAAAGAGCATGGTGCAGGAGTTCCACGAACCATTATATTTGTTGTTATACGTATTCGAGTCTGGAATTATGCCCTTGCCTTCAAAAGGTATATCAACTCCTGTTTGTTGTCCAAAGCCAAAAGAATGCATGTAATGGCTCCAGTTCTGCACGCCCCTTTTTACCCCCCCAAACTTCTTCATATCGACGGCGAGACGGAATATGTGCACGAAATAAGAGTTGCATGAGTGCGACAGTGCCAGGCGGAGGTTGGCCGCGTGCCCGGGGTCTGAGTGCGTACAACCTATACGCCTGCCACAGGCATAATAACCGCCGCGACAGGGGTAGCCGAACGAAGGCGTGATTGCACCCACATCCAGCGCCACAAGTGCCGTCATCGGCTTCATGGTAGAACCGGGAGGATAGAATGCCTGCGTAGCACGGTTAAGCAAAGGGTGCGTAGGGTCCCTGTATAGCTGGGAGAAGTTGTGCGAACGTTCTTTACCTTTTAAGAGGTTGGGGTCGTAAGACGGTGCGCTGACCATGGTAAGTATGCCTCCCGTTTGCGGGTCTATGGCCACCACACCGCCTATTTTGTTCACCATCAGCTTTTCGGCATATTCCTGCAGGCCGGCATCAAGATATAGCTCCAGGCTGCGCCCCGCTATAGCCTGCGTATCCAGTGCGCCGCCTTTATAGGCTTCGCGCGGGCGGTTGAAATTGTCCCTTTCCAGGAAGTGTACACCACGCTGCCCCCTCAGTACCTCCTCATAGCTGTTTTCCAGCCCGCTCATGCCCACATAATCGCCCTGCTGGTACGATGCATATCTTTTTTTCTCCAGCATACCCGGCGATACTTCGCTGATATAGCCCAGCACCTGCCCCGCACTGGCGTTGGGGTAGGTACGTATATAGCGCTCTGCCATTTCAAAACCGGGGAACATGTAGATATTTTCCTGGAAACGGGCAGTTTGCGCCTGCGTCATTTCTTCTATCAGTGCGCCTTTGCGCATGGGACCGGTCCTTATCCTTACACGGTTGAGCAGTTTTTCGAATGTAGGTTTGTTAATGCCCAGCACATCGCACAAGGCATTTGTATCCAGGTTCTTTGACACGGTGTTGGGTGCCACCATCAGGTCATACACTACCTTGTTGTAGAGCATTACCTTTCCGTTACGGTCGTAAATGATACCCCGGGGCGGATAGACCACTTTCCTGATGATGGCAATATCGTTTGCCATAACCTTGTACTTATCCTCAAACAACTGAAGGAAAAAAAGCCTGGTCAGTATCGCTATTGCAATACCGATAAAAATAAATGTAATGACGTACCGGCGCGGGTTTGCCGCTGATGACATAAATAATCTCCCTGTTTAACGAGCTGACTTGCGCAAACCTACTTAAAAAGCTGATTTTAACCTTATTTGAGGTGTATAGAAAAGGCTAAAGTTTTCCCCTGAATGTGATTTATAAAGAAAAATTATTTCTGTAAAAAGTTTTGCCTTTTACAAACTGGTCTTTACCTTTGCATCCCGCAAGGGGAGAATAGTCCGATGGTGTAAAGGTAGCACAACTGATTTTGGTTCAGTTAGTCTAGGTTCGAATCCTGGTCGGACTACTCAAAAAAACAAAACCCGCTATAATGGCGGGTTTTTATTTTCTATATCCTTTCCGAGCCGTATAAGTATTTACTCCTGTTATGACGGTTCGCGTGCAAAGGGGTCACTTCCTAAAATAACTATTCTCTTCAACTACAGCAAATGTTTCGCGGTCAGGAGATCTGCATTTTATTGGTTAGATTTAAATCTCCTTTCAGAAGACTTAAACCAGAAGGGATGCTTCATTTTTTTGCCAGATCAAAGTGAGCTATTTAGACTATATCCTAAAATAAATAGGCCGTCTCAATTAGCTTTAAGACGGCCTATTTTATATAAAAATTAAGACTATTCATTACTCTTGTTCCACCATATGATTTTGACTATCGTAAAACAAAGCATATGCTAAATCCAGATCTATCGGATCAACCTCTACGCCATCAACCGTTTGTGTTATATCATGATCTTTAGGATCATTTGACCCTGTTTCACCACCCGCTGCAACTCTGTACCATACATTTCCCATACCACAAGGACCACTATAGTTAATGTTAGCATGAATATAGCTGCCATCACCATCGGTTTCAACCCATCCGTTATATGCGAATGTACAGGGTCCCATGTCAATAAACCCATTTACAAAATACATTTTTGCCTGTGCTGATAGAGATACAAACACTGTAATTAATAAAATTAAAAATGTTTTCTTAAGTGAATTAAGATTAAATGATCTGAATTTCATGTTAAAGTTTTAAGTGTTAATAGATTCCTTACTCTCTTTGCGAATAGCTAGGATTTTCTGAATACTCCTATTGAACAATAGAACTATCATACATAAAAACGATTCCCATCAGCAGGTTGTGCTTTATGATTTATCAATTGTTCTATATAAAAATAGAGCTATCTGATAAATAATTAAAATTTTATTTTAACCAAAATAAACTTTACATGCTCATATATAGCCAAGGGAAATCTTTGAACGCTATAAATAACATTGGTATGCTCGTTGTTCACTGTCTGGTTTAAGTCTTCCACAGGACGACTTAAATCTAATATATAAAATGCAGGTCTCCCGACCGGCAAGCTAGTAGAGCAAGCTTAATTGGAAGCGTGCCCCTCGTTGTTCCGGATGTTCCGTAAGGGCATCCGGAATTAATTATAAAACTCCGTCTCTGACGGCATTCAAAGAACTGAAACTAAATGTTTTTGATAAAATTTTCAATTCCTCCATAATCCGGTTCGGGAAAAAGTCCAAAGAAACTCACTAAAAATTTATGCATGAACTATTTTTACTGACCCCCCGTTATTTCTTTCCTGTGCTCTTCTCCCCACCGGGCTGTTGTTTTAATAGCAGGTATAATAGTTTCTCCAAGAGCGGTGAGTGCATATGCTACCTTCAAAGGGCGTTTGGAACAAATCGTTTTTGAAACCAAACCATGTGCCATTAATTCTTTAAGCTGGGCATCCAAAACCCTTCTCGAAGCTTCCGGTATCGCTTTGTGTATTTCACTCGGGCGGTTATATCCCGAATAAATACACCAGATGAGGCTTATCTTCCATTTCCCGCCCATTACTTCCAGGAATAACTGTAAGCCGCATTCATTTGAAACCGGTATTTTTTTTCGATACATAATACTGTTATCTGATTGTCAAAAATAGCCCTTGTAACAGACACCCTCAAGGGAGGATAAATTTATCCTTGTTTGTCTATAGGTACACATCCATCTAACTTCACAAAAAAACAATTAAAGGATGTGGACGAAAAATGACATGCCTGATTTGACCGGCAAAACAATAATAGTTACAGGTGCTAATAGTGGTATAGGTTTTGAAACGGCGCTTGCTTTGTATGAAAAAGGCGCAGATGTAATCATGGCGTGCAGGGATTTAAATAAAGCACAGCAGGCAATGATGAACATAAAAGAACATAAAGGAAAGGGCACGTTAGAAACCGCTGTTCTTAACCTGGAAAGTTTAGACCAAATAAGCACTTTTTCCGAAACCTTTATTCAGCGCCATTCGCAATTGCATGTGCTCATTAATAATGCGGGTGTTGCTATGCCACCAGCTTCAAAAACACTTGATGGCTATGAATTGCAATTTGGAGTGAACTTCCTGGGGCATTTTGCACTTACAGGGCTTTTATACCCATTGCTTTTAGCAACCCGTGATGCACGGATAGTGACGGTAACAAGCAATGGATATCAAAATGCAGTCATTGATTTTGATAACTTAAGATTGGAAAAGGATTATAATCCCATACGGGAATACAGGCAGAGTAAACTGGCCAACCTGGTATTTTCAATAGAGCTAAACCGGAGAATACAGGCCCGCGGACAGCAGGTTTTATCTGTTGCCGCCCAGCCGGGAGCAAATAATACAGAGTTGACAAGACACTTAAGCAATGATGAGATTGCTGCCGGGGTAGAACGGCTTGGCACGTTTATGGAACCCTGGCAAGGCGCTTTATCAGTGTTATATGCCGCAGTTTCCGGTGAAGTATCCGGGGGGAATATGTACGAACCGGAAGAGAATGGCTACAGGGGCTATCCGGCCTTAACAGCTATCCAAAAAAATGCATTAGACGAAGTAACGGCTAAAAAACTTTGGGATTTTGCAGAACATGCAACCGGAGTTCATTTTCCTAATTAAGCCAACAGTTTATGTGATTGAAAACCGTCTTACCTCGAATTTGATTTGGGGAACATTACCCTGTCGGGCTGCTGCAAAAGGGTGGCTACAGCTTTTTTGACGATGGCAGACCTTATAGCCGAGGCTTTTTTCGGGTCAACAAGATAGTTTACAGAAGCCTCTATCCAGGTATTACTATTCGTTCTGAAAGTAACAAAAGGGTATTCCCTGATTGTCAGTTCGTCAATCGGCGTTTCCTGTATCATTTGCTTCAGCTCTTTTACCTTATCATCCATACCGGGACCCAGTACTTCTTTGGCCGTGGCACGTAATACTTCTTCCACATAGGCAAAATCGCTTTCGTAGGCTATATGAAACGGCAACTCATTCCATATATACGGAAATTCGCCCCAGGAGTAGTTATACACTTCCGACTGTAGTATGATTGTATTGGGAAAACGTATCAGGCGGCCGCTGGGCAGGTCATTGGTCAGGTAATCGCCCCTGAATTCCCAGAGGGTGGTATCGAGATAGCCTATCTCCACCACGTCGCCCCTGAAATCGCCTACCTGTATGCGGTCGCCCACCTTGTACGGGGTGCGGATGATGATATACAGCCAACCTATTAAAGAAGATATAGGTGTTTGTAATGCAAAGCCCAGTATCAGCGAGAACAATCCCAGCGATACCGCAGCCGTGTACCAGTTCTCGAAGGCAAAGGCTACGCCTATCATAATAACCGTTAGCAGGGCAAGGATGCGCACCAGCATGACAAGATTATAACTGATGCCTTCAACGTGCGTATATTTTACAATGAGCGCCTGCGCATATTTTGATATGGCCAGTACGGTGAAAATAAGGCACCCGGCAGGGAATACACGTTTAAATGCCGGAAAAGAATCCGCAATATTGTCGAGCACGCCGAAATGTACCAGTAAATACAGGCAAAGGCAGGCAATAGCCAGCAAGAGATAGGCCCCGGTCCATACTTTATGATACTCCCGGGCCTCGTGAATGGTTTGTTCAGCCTGCTTATTATTTTGTTTGTCGAGGTCCATCCGGTTAAACACATAAAAAAACCGCACCATAAGGAATGGTATATATTTAATGTATTAATAATTATATTTATCAACTTCAATTAGAAATACGCCCTATGAAAATCCTACTACTTTTATGTGTCACCTTTATATTCCTGTCCGGCAGTTGTCTATCGCAAAACATTCAAAGCCCTGCTATACACCTGTTTAAAATCAGGAAAAACAACAAGTACGGGTATATAGACTCAGACGGGAATATCGTTATTAAACCGTCTTACTTATCCGCAGGGGAATTTGCAGCAGGGCTTGCACCTGCACGGGAAACCGGCGATTACGGGTATATTGACAAAAGCGGCAGGTTTGTTATTGCGCCGCAGTTCGATTATGCCACACCGTTTTCCGAAGGGCTTGCACTTGTTTTCAAAGACGCGCACCCTTTTTATATAAATACCGCAGGAGAAAAGATACTTGACTGCCCCTTTGCTTTTGCCAGCCCGTTCAGGCACGGTTTGGCATTCGTCGGCACACTTTCAGGACACATGGGCGTTATCAATAAAGCGGGCAAACTGGTTGTTGATACGCTTTACGAGGATATAACCCAATTTAATGAGGGGTTAGCAGTTGTAACCAAAGCAGAGGAAGAAACAGGAGTTGTAGATTCCGCCGGAAATATGATAGTGCCTTTAAAACACTATCCCTTTATCGGGAACATGCATAATGGTTATTTCCGTGTATCTCTTTATAAAAAAGAGGATAGCGCGAATACAAATGGCAGTAAAGAAGGGTTTCTGAACAGGAAAGGGGCTTTACTTTTTTCTGTCGGCCATGAAAAATTCAGCTTGCTGTTTTCAAACGTATGTGATGGAATGATACAAGTTTTCCTGGAAGGGTTACCCGCTCCATATACCGGCAAAAGAGCCGTCGGTTTTCTTGATACAACAGGCAAACCCATAGTAAACGACCCCAATATTGAAGATGCAACAGATTTTTGCAACAACAGGGCTTTTATACAATACAGGGACAAAAGCTGTGTCATCATCAATACAAAAGGAGACGTAGTATCAAAAAGGGTTTATGAAGACGCTACCGGGTTTCACCAGGGGTATGCAGGGGTAAAAACAGGCGGTAAGTGGGGCGTTATAGATACGAATGAAACATTTATACTCAACCCCGCATTTGAAGACATCCGTGAAATAAAAGATTCCCTCGTGTTTTTCAAAGAAGGTAAAAAATATGGCATCATCACCCTCGACGGCCACACCATCATAAAGCCTGTAATGGACGTGTACTGGGGAAGCTTTGATAACGGGGTACTGGAATGTACTATCGATGAAAAAGATGCCCTTATTAACAAACGAGGCAAAATTATATGGCAGGAAGAAAAAAATTACCAGCCCGGGGATAAGGAAGATATGAATACGGATATTGTGGGGCCAATTGCATACTCCGCAGGGCTGGATGACTCTGGAAACAACATTGGTAAAGAGCATCCATTCCCTCCGGGGCAATTGAGCGTAACGGTGGACACAAACCTGAAGGGCACCTATACCGATTATAGAAACATGTGTAACGGCATTACCGTTTTTGTAGCCAACAGAACTAACCAGGCACAGTCATTTGTAAGCTGTATGAGCACTATATATATGAATGTGCAGGCACTGGACAAAAACGGCAGATGGAGAGATATAGAATATACACCCGGCAGCTTCTGCGGGAATGCTTATTTTGATGTAACACTATCTCCCGGCAGGTACTGGACTTTTATAACACCCGTTTACACAGGCAGCTTCAAAACAAAACTGCGCATTAAATTATCATACACCGACCCTGACGACAACGAGGACACGGAGGAGCCTAAAAAAGAACTGACGGTTTACAGCAATGAATATGAAGGCCATATAAATCCCGGGCAATTGTGGCACCGGAGAAAGGATATACAGAATTATACGCCCGAAGTACTTATCGGCCCATATAATGAGCATAATGATTGACACCCTTAGTTGAGGGCTGTACACGCTCCTATTATAATTTTTTCGGTTTAATGAGTATATTTAATTAAGACAATAATATATTCATGAAATTTAACCGAAGAAACTTTATCAGGTCTGCATCCGTACTGGCAACTGTTACTTTTGCCGAGATACAGGCCTTAACAGCAAAGCAAATGATAAGCAACACAGAAGACATCGTAGATGCTGACGATGAAGCCTACTGGGATAATGTACGGCAGTTGTTTCCATTGACACAAAAAATGATATACCTGAACAATGGCACGATGGGGCCTTCGCCCTACCCTGTTATTGAAGCCGTGCGCGACGGTATGATGGAAGGCGACCACCACGGCGGGTATGGTGGCTGGGAAGCAGCCAGCGGCAAACTGGCGGGATTTTTAGGGGCCGATGAGGCAGAAATAGCCCTGACACATAATGTAACGGACGGCATCAATATTGCCTGCTGGGGGCTGCCTTTAAAAAAGGGAGACGAGGTAATACTGACCACGCACGAGCATGTGGGCAATGCCTTTCCCTGGCTGAACAGGAGAAAGCTGCACGGCATCGTTATCAAAACCTTTACGCCTGCACCTACTGCCGGTGAAACGCTGGACCGCATAAATGCCCTGGTAACAAAAAGGACAAGGGCCATTGCCGTGCCGCATATACCCTGCACGCAGGGGCAGGTACTGCCCGTGAAAGAAATATGCACCCTGGCAAGGGACAAAAACATATACTCTGTAATAGACGGGGCACATGGCCCCGGAATGCTCCCCCTCGACCTGCACGATATGGGCTGCGACACTTATGCAAGCTGCAGCCATAAATGGATGCTGGGGCCTAAGGGTACGGGGTTCCTGTACGTGCGCAAAGACTTCCAGGATACGCTGCAGCCATACAGGGTAGGCGGCGGCAGCGATGATGCTAAATGGGACCTGCTTACAGACCCGGTCGTAATGGGCAACTATGCGCCGAATGCACACCGGTACTATGGAGGCACACAATCATTAGGCCTGTACAAAGGTGTTATTGCTGCTGTAGATTTTTTAGAAAGCATCGGCATGCAAAATGTTTACAATCGCGTTAAAAACCTGGGAAAATATACACAAGACGGGTTGCTGTCGCTGGGCGACAAAATTGAACTGCTTACACCTACAGAAGAACGCAGCAGGTGCGCGATAAATGGATTCAGGATAAAAGGAATGCCTTACAATAAATTTATTGAAGCCTGCAATGATAAGCACATCCGCATCAGGGGGGTAGCCGAAAACGGGCTGGATTCATTAAGGATATCTACACACATTTATAACAATAAAAACGATATAGACCAGCTAATCTCTTTGATTAAAGATGTAACCTGATAAGCCCGGCATAACAGGGGGACAACCTTCAGAAAGGCGATAAAAACTATTTATCTAAAAATTTTTTATAGCCGTTCCGGTACTTTTTATTATGTAATGCTGTCATTATATATTATATTGTTTATACGTTTTGTATAAAAAACAATTTTACATAATGAAAAGATTGTTGCATACCTTAAAAGTGGCATTGCTTTGTACAGCATTTTGCTTTGCAGACACGCCGGCACTATTCGCCCAATTGCCTGTTTGTTCCAGTACAGGAGGGATGATTTACTTCTGTACAGGGTCAACCATTGGCATGTACGACCCTACGCTGCCACCGGGGCCAACCAATCCTACTACAAATACTATTGCACTGCCGCCGGGTTCCATCGGCCTGGCCATAAGCGACAATATTAACGGGCCGGGGGCCAGTCCTACATTTTATGCCATCACCAGCAGCACTTACTGGTATTACAACGGCGCTACATGGATTAACACGGGACACTCTGCCGGCAACGGCGCCGCAGTAAACATTGGCGCCGGGGGCGGGTATATTTACAACCTGGTAGGCGCATCGGGGCAGGTATACCGTTACGACGGAACAGGAAACGGCACCCTGTTGGTAACGATACCCACCTTTGGAGGTGGCGGCCCTTATGACCTTGCTGCCGATTGCGAGGGCAACTTTTACATCCTGAAAATAACCAGTGCACCCGCCAACCCTTCTTACCTGCAGAAGTATAATAAAAATGGCACCCTGCTGCAAACATGGACAGTAACAGGCCCGCCGAGTACGGGAGCCGGGGGCGGCATGGGCATCATTGGCAATATGGTGTACTTCCACAACGGCAGTGGCTTTTGGCAGGGTTTAATGGGCGCCACGAGCGTAAACTTCACCAGTGTGCCGGGCGTAAACATGAGCCCCAGCGATTTTGCCACCTGCCCTCTTGGCACCAAAGGCACGGCAAAAGCCAATATTGATACCGGGTATTATTGCGGGCCGGGCAATCCCCCTGTTACGGTAACCGTATCGGGTGCCGCGCCGTTTATTTGGAAAGTATTAAGCGGACCAGCTGTAATAACCGGGAGCGGGCAAACCGTAGACCTGACCGGACCGCCTAACAGCATCTCAAAAATAGAGGTAAGTGCCGAAGGTGTAACCGAATGCGGCGGCCCCGGCAAAGACACGGTAACCCTGATTGTACCGGATGCAACGGTAAGTGCCGGCGCGGACGATACAACCTACGGGTGCGCTGTGTACCTCGATACCTTGTCGGGTTCGCTGACGAATAAGACCAACGGCATTATTTACAATATCAGTTGGTCGCCCGCAGGAACAATCAACTCAGGCGGCAGTACATTGCGCCCTATAGTAGCACCTACAGGAAGCCCCACCGTGTATACCATGCAGGTATCTACACCCGCCAGCCAGGGAGGTTGCATCTGGACAGATGATATGGCACTGACGGCAATTGACGCCAGTGTAGGCAAAGCCGATTTCACCTTTGAAACGCACCTGGGCTGCATTGGCGATACGATTATTACCACCAACACATCCGGCATTGCTTTTGGCGATGCAAGCTATAAATGGTTCTGGGCCGATTTCAGCCCCAATGATACTGCGGCAAACCCACTGCATGTGTACTACGGGCAAAAAGATACCAATACGATGGTGCTGATTATGAGCAACGGCTTGTGCGAAGATTCAGCTATCTATTATGTAGACCTCAGGCACCCGCTGGAAGCAGTCATGAATTTGAGTGATGACCGCCTGTGCCCGGGAGATACTATTCAGTTCAATTCCGACTCCAGTATTATTAGCAAACTGCCTGCTACCTTCTACTGGGATTTCGGCTATGGCGAGTCATCCGTATTACCGTCACCTGCGCATTCGTTTAAACACCCGGGCGACCAGCATGTTATGCTTATTGTGACCGACTCACTGGGCTGCCGCGATACGGTTAAACAGCTGATACCGGAACTGGTAGCATTGCCTAAAATAGATGTAGGCCCTACAGACACTACTATATGCGATGGGGATATTATATACCTGCCGCTGGGTATTAGCGTACGCACTACCAATTACTTGTGGCAAGACGGCTCGACAGAACCCCGGCACCCTGTGAAGAATGCGGGTATTTATGCCGTTAGGGTATCTAATATATGCGGTACAGACTATGATACCATAAACGTACGTACGAGGAACTGCAAGCTGTGGTTCCCGGCGGCATTTTCTCCCAATGGCGACGGGAAGAACGATATTGCCCACCTGCTGGGTGTAAATGATAACATGACCAGCTTTGAACTGGCTATATACAACCGTTACGGCGAAAGAGTATTCTATACAGAAGACAGGACTGCAGGCTGGGATGGCAACTTTAACAGTGTGCCGCAGCCTACAGCTACATACTACTATTATATCAAATACGCCTACGGCAATTCATCGCCCGAAATCATGAAAGGCGATATAACACTTGTACGATAGATAAGATTTGCAACATAACAAAGGCTGCCATTGGCAGCCTTTCGTTTATTATTATGTTCTCTCTTACCACTAAATCAGGTTTACACTGCGTTTTAAAAACTCGGTAAGTTCTGCACCATTCAAAAGCCCCTGCGATAAAAGTGCGAGGTCGAAGGCCTGCTTGGCCAGTTGTGTTTGCTGCTCTTCACTATCGGCCTTCAGTATACGTGCTACCAGCGCATGGTTGCCGTTTACGGCTACTTTATAATTATCGGGCATAGAGCCGTAGAAGTTGAAGCCACCACCGCCACCAAGTGCAGCCATATCTTTCATACGGCGCATAAACTCGTTCATCGTAATAGTCACCGGCATCTCATCGGGGCTCAGGCTTTCTATCTCTACATTCATGTGCGGTTTGTTGATGGCCTTTTCAAAAATGCTTTTTACCTTACCCGTTTCTTCTTCGGTCAGCACATGTGCCACCGTATCATCTTTATCAATCAGCTTGCCTATTACATCCGCATCCACACGTTTCAATGATGTTTTCTCCAGCTTCTGCTCCAGCATACTTACAAAGTGTGTATCTATGGGCGAATTCATCAGCAGTACATCATAGTCTTTACTATTGGCCGTCTGTATAAACGCATCCTGTTTGGCAGGGTCGTTGGTATAGAGATACACCAGCGTGCTGTCTTTATCGGTTTGCAGCGGCGCTGTTTTCTCCTTATACTCTTCCAATGTGTAGTATTCTTTGTTTGTGTTGGTGAGCAGTGCAAAGTCTTTGGCTTTTTCATAAAACTTATCATCGCTCAGCATACCATATTTTACAAACAGGCCAATATCGTTCCATTTTTCTTCATACGCCTTACGGTCTTTTTTAAACAGCTCGTTCAGCTTGTCGGCTACCTTTTTAGTGATGTAGTTATTTATCTTCTTCACATTGCTATCGGCCTGCAAAAAGCTGCGCGACACGTTTAGCGGAATATCGGGAGAATCGATAACGCCATGCAGCAGCATCAGGAATTCAGGTACGATGTCTTTCACCTCGTCGGTAATGAACACCTGGCGCGAGAACAGTTTTATTTTATTGCGCTGCAGCTCAAAGTCGTTCTTCACTTTGGGGAAGTAAAGTACACCTGTCAGGTTGAACGGGTAATCTACGTTCAGGTGTATCCAGAAAAGCGGATCTTCCGAGAAAGGATAGAGCTCGCGGTAAAAATTGAGGTAATCTTCATCCGTCAGGTCGGTAGGCGTCTTTGTCCAGATAGGGGCAGTAGTATTGATGATGTTATCTACCGTTACCTCTTTATATTTCGGCTTGCCCTCTTCGTCTTCACCGTCCGGCTCCTGCTCGGTACGCGTGCCGAACTTGATGGGCACAGGCAGGAACTTACCGTATTTATCCAGTATCTGCTGCAGCTTGTGCTCCTCAAGAAACTCTTCCGATTCTTTATTGATATGCAGGATGATATCCGTCCCCCTTTCTGTGCGCGTGCCTTCTGTTATTTCAAATTCGGTGCTGCCATCGCATACCCAGCGGGCAGGTTCGGCACCATCCTGGTACGAAAGGGTGTTGATTTCCACCTTATCGGCCACCATAAAGGCAGAATAGAATCCAAGGCCAAACTTGCCGATTATCTCGTTGGCATCTTTAGCTTCTTTAAACTTCTCCATAAACTCGGTAGCGCCGGAGAAAGCTATCTGGTTGATGTACTTTTTTATCTCTTCCGCCGTCATGCCCAGGCCGTTGTCCGACACGGTAATGGTTTTGGCTTTTTCGTCAAAAGATACTTCCACCCTCAGTTCGCCCAGCTCTCCGTTATACTGGCCCAACGATGACAGGCGCTTTATCTTCTGTACGGCATCTACCGCATTCGACACGAGTTCGCGCAGAAATATCTCGTTGTCTGAATACAGGAATTTCTTAATGATGGGGAAAATGTTCTCGGTATGAATGGAAATCGTTCCTTTCTCCTGCATATTGTATAGTTTTTTTGTTTATGATTTTGAACTATACATCAAGGAATGTTCCAACCTACCGCTATTTGTCATTTTGGCAGAATACAGTGCAGATATTATGTCAACTTATATTACCAGTCTGTATTTTCTTCCCTTCTCAGGTTCACGCTGAACAGGCCGCCGGGCTTAAACCCTATACGTATGCCGGAAGTATTCTGGCCCAGGCTGTTCCATGAATGAATGAAATCGACACGGAGGAAACGCGCCCATTTGTACCCCAGGTTATCTATGCCAACAGATGCCTCTGTATAGTAGCTGTCATCACTTGCATAGTAAGTATTATTGCCCAATACAAGGTACCATTGAGCCTGGCGCAGCAGGGGTATTTTATTGGTTAGCAGGCCTTTCAGAGCATATTCTACATGCAGTTCGCCATACAGGTCGGCAGTATTGCTGTAGTAATAGTAAGGCATTAACTGGAAGCTATGTACATAAGGCGCTGCCAATACAATCTGGTTCCCCGCCAAGTGCGTCATATCCGGTATGCTCACATAGTTCTTATTCAGGAAACCACCGGCAGCAATGTTGTAAGAAAGTTCTCCAAACAACTTCAACGACATCACATCTTCTATACCGAAACGCCATTTGTCAAAGTCAACCTTACTATCGAGCAGCGAGGGGATGCCTTTTTCATAATTCAGGGTAAACAGCGGTGCGCGGCTGCCATTGGGTTGCTTATAGTCGGGGTACTGTGTGTAGGTATAGCCCGGCCTGTAGCTGATGCCTGCTTTTACCAGCACGGCACTATGCCCTGTCCAGGGCACGTATTCCAGTATGGCCGGCAGGTTCGAAGTCATGCGCTCCCCTGCCTTGTCCGACCATGAATAATCTGTAGTGTTATACAATGGCATACGTTTCTGGAATGCCGCTTCAACATTCCACCTGAGGCCATTGCCATAGTTTTTGTTGAAGAAGAGGGCGGCGGTATAACGCTCATATAACTTCATATAGTTCTGTGCATACAGCAGTGTGGAGATAGTATTATATAAGGGTTCCATCGTGCTGCTGGGGTTAAACTGGTGTACATAGCGCCCGACTTCTGCACCCAGTTCCCACCAGCGGCCTTTCCAGTCTTTGCGGTCTTTGTGGTAAGTCATCCGCCCAATGGCATTGAAACGCTCATTGCTGAAACCATAACGGGCAGCCAGTACGGTATTCAACCGGCTAAAACTATCGATGCGGTGGTCCCACCATACCTTCGGCGATACAACCAACCCTTCCACCGTATTGAAGGAAACAAGCGGCGAATGTATATTGATAACAGCATTGGTACTGAACCTGTTTTTATACAGGCGGGAATTGTAGCTGACCCCGCCTAAAAATATACTGCCTGGCCTGAAACGGTTATCTACACGGCGCATCGAATCTATATAATGCGGATTGCGGTACTTCTCACGCAGGCTGTCTTTTACCACATAGTCTTTTTTCTCATCTGCCTGCAGGGGTATGGGCCGGTTCTCCATCCAGTAGGTAGAATCTTTTTTATTGGCATTCTCATCGTACCTGCTCACTATTTTATTATCAAAAACAGTATCAGGAATAGGCTCATTTACTTTCTGGTCGTTGTAAACAGTGATGAAATAACCGGATATGCTGAAACCGAACAAATCGATAGTAGGATACAACAACTGGTTTTTCACCACCCATGTATCTTTTTTCAGCGGCAGGAAGGTTTGTTCTATATGCAGGGTATCCAGTGTTTCCAGGTTAGCCGTTTTGGTAGCGGTCAGGCTCAGGCTGTGTATGGCCCAGTCGCCCTCTACTATATATAGGGTACCTTCCAGCAGTGGCTCATACAGCCTGCGGGGGGTTACTTTTATTTTATCAATCACATAACCGTCCTGGTTGAACTCCCCTTCCAGTTTGAATTTATAATAGCTGATAGCATTGTCGCTGACAGGCGAGATAAACCCGCGCTGTGCCGCACCTTTCATAGGGTCTATATTGTTTTCGTAAAACGTGACTACTGCCGGAAAACGGCTGAAGCCGAGGCCGTTGGGGTTACCGCTTTCCTTCACGGAATGGATTACGGTACGCTGCTTATCGTCCTGCGCATAGTAGCTGGCATCCTCCTCTACGAGATACAACACACCTTTGCCGTTCGAGTCAAGCCCCACTTCCGCTTTCACTTCCTCGCCGTCTTCCACTTTCATAATGCCTTTAATGCTCTTAGGCATAGACCTGTTGCGCACCACGCCCTTCATATATATGGCCGACTGGAATGACTTTACCTGTTCCAGGTGGAATTTCCTGCGCTTGATAACCTTACGCATAATGCCGTATGCAGGGTCTTCTGCATTGGCCTTTATGGTCACTGCCTGCATCTGCAGCGTCTGCTCCTGCAATGAAAAATTATGGCTTACTACCTCATTTCCCGTAATCGTCACATTGAATATGCTCTGCTGAAAACCCATATACTGGCACACTACCTTGTAGCTGCCTGCGGGTAATTGGAGGGCATATTCCGCATTGGCATTGGTAGAAGTACCTATCGTGGTGCCCTGCACATAAACTGTGGCAAATGGCAGGTCTTCACCTTTGCTGTCTCTTACTTTTCCTTTCAGTATGCCAGCCTGTAGTGTGAGGGGCATGCATAGCAAAACGATAGCAAATACAAAGTAAAATTGCTTTTTCATCCGGGTTGATTTCAGTAGTGTATCGTATAAGGCGGTAAAAAGTTACAGCTTTTTTTAAAAAAGGCCGTTTATCTGCGCATCTATGCGGCGCACCACCTCTGCAAGGTCTTCTTCACGGTCGGCAAAGTTGGTTTTGTCGATGTCTATTATCAGCAGGGGGCCATCGGTATACTGGTCTATCCACTTGTTATAAAACTCGTTCAGCCTTTTCAGGTAATCGAGGCGAATATTTTCTTCGTACTCCCTGCCCCGCTTCTGTATCTGGTCAACCAGTGCGGGGATGGACCCTTTCAGGTAAATAAGCAGGTCGGGCGGGCTTACCATTTTCTTCAGTGTATCGAAGAAAGAACTATAGTTCTCAAAGTCGCGTTTGGTCATTAGCCCCATTTCGTACAGATTGGGGGCAAAAATGTAGGCATCTTCGTATATGGTACGGTCCTGTATTACGCTTTCTTTCCCTGTGCGTATCTCCAGCAGGTGTTTCAGGCGGTTGTTGAGGAAGTACACCTGCAGGTTGAACGACCAGCGGTGCATATCTTCATAAAAGTCTACCAGGTAAGGGTTATGGTCTACATCTTCAAAATGCGGTGTCCATTTATACTGCTTCGCAAGCATAGCGGTGAGGGTGGTTTTGCCCGAACCGATATTCCCGGCTACGGCTATATGCATCGGAGCTTTTTTCTGCGGCATGTGGTAAACTGTTATGTGGTTCTATCCCTTAAGACAGTGTAAGATAATACGGTATTTTAAAAAAAGCACCCTCCGGGGCGGAGGGTGAAAGGTTTTAATAATAATTTATCCCGATAAGCTTTCGCGCCTCCGCTATGGTCTTCGATGCGCTTTCCCTCGCCTTCTCGGCGCCTTCTTTCAGTATCTTCTGTATCTGCGCGCTGTCTTCCTGCAAAGCTGTGGCACGCTCGCGTATGGGCGCCATAAAGGCCACCATATCCTCGGCCAGTTGCTTTTTCATATCGCCGTAGCGTATGGTGCAGTTGTTATAAGCGCTACGGAAAGTTTCCGTTACGCCCGGCTTCGATACCAGGTGCATGAGCTGGAAAATATTCTGTATATAATCAGGCATTTCGCTGTTGTGCTCGGTAGGGCCTGCATCCGTTTTAGCTTTCATTACCTTTTTACGTATCAGGTCATCGCTGTCGGCAAGGTATAAGGTAGCATTGCCATGTTCGCTTTTGCTCATTTTCCCTGTACCATCGAGGCTGGGCACTTTTACCAGCTGGCTGCTATAGTTAAAGGCCTGGGGTTCGGGGAAGAACTCCTGCCCGTAGCGGCTGTTGAAACGGTTGGCAAAGTTGCGCGCCATCTCCACGTGCTGCTCCTGGTCTTTACCCACGGGCACCTTTATGCCTTTATGTATCAGTATATCTGCCGCCATCAACACGGGGTAGGTCAGCAGCCCGGCATTTACGTTATCGGGCTGGGTGCGTACCTTATCTTTAAAGGTGGGCACTTTTTCCAGTTCCCCTTTATAGGCCAGCATATTCAGCATCAGGTACAGCTCCGGTATTTCGGGTAGGTCGCTCTGCGCATACAGGGCCACTTTTTCCGGGTCAAGGCCACAGGCTACGTTCTCAGCCACTACACGGTACACATTCGCACGCAGGTCTTTAGGGTCGGGGTGCGTGGTGAGGGAATGGTAATCGGCCACGAAGAAATAGCAATTATATTCATCCTGCATTTTTACATAGTTGTGCATGGCACCAAAATAATTGCCCAGGTGCAGGTAACCTGTGGAGCGGATGCCACTAACAACAATCTCTTTACTCATAACGGCTGCAAGATACAAAAGGCGGGCGAAGCGGGAGGAACCTTTGTGAAAAATAGCTGCAGGTCACAGCGGGGTCAATGTCCCTTTAGTATTAGTACGATAATACTTTCCATTTTCTATATACAACGCCTGCGGCTCGCAGGAAGCATGTTTTACATTCAGCCGGATGACCTTGCCGTCAAAATCGGTGGAAACATCTTTTACCACCGTATGGCCCACGGCTATAGTTTTACAATGCATTTCCTGTACAATTTCGTCCACTTCCCTGCCCGATATTTTCTGTATACCATACACAGTAACCAATCCTCTGTACCAGAGTATGCCTTTTCTGCCCAGTAGCAGTGCTGCATCGCCCGATGTTATTTGTTTCTGCGGCACATCTATATACCGGCGGGTAAGGGCATTTATCTGCGGCAGGGTATAGCCTTTATCTGCCACACGGGGACTAATACCGCCGTGCACGAAGATGATACCGCCTATTTGCTCAATGGTATTTTTTGTGCGCATCCATTTGCCCAGTTCGGTATTGGCCGCAAACAGTTGCCGGTACAGCATTTTCCGGCGCCTTATCAGTTCCAGGTATTTTCCCCTTACATATTTTGCATTGCCATGAAAATTCATCAATTCATGATTGCCTAGTATATAATGTACTTTGCCCCCGTGCATAGCTGCTTCCTGTTCCAGCTTATATATCAGCCACAGGCACTGGGTCACTTCCGTACCCCGGTCTACAAAATCGCCCACCAGCACAAGATGGCCGTTGCCATATATCCAGTTCAGGTCTTTATCCGTTACATGGTTACCCACCAGCAGGTCTTTAAAGGCTTTAAAGTTTCCCTCTATATCTGAAATTGCCAATAGCCTCGCTGGCATGGGATAGATACAGGTATCTGTATGGTAACCGGTTTGCAGTTTAAAACGAAATGTATCCTGCGCATTAACATAACAGGTAAGACTGTCGGGGATATGGGCAAAACGCTCCCTGACAATGCTAAACTTTTTGCGGCGGCCCTTTACATAAACAATCTCACCTGCATCCCTAAAAATGTGCGGACCGTCTGTGCTGAGCTGGTGTTGCTGGTATTCGTTAAACAGCCATTTGCCTTGTATGCGGTCGTAGCCAAACTTTACCTTACCGTCTTCTCCATATATCTTTTGCAGGTGGGGCGCAAAGCGAAAAGCATAGATAAGGTATATAAGCCCACAGGCCAATAGTACCAGCAATATTTTCCCTATACGCTTCAGCTGTTTCATCATAAGACATTATCCATATAACTAAGCTATAAAAAATAGTGCCTCATTATAATATGAGGCACCCCTTAAAATTGTAAGGTTACAGTTTGAACATTACCGGCAGCGTAAACTGTACAGGCACTTTCTCCCCGCCTTCCGTTTCACCGGGTATCCATTTGGGCATAGCATTCACCACATCCAACGCAGCAACAGAAAGCAGCTCGTCAGGCGATTTTAGTATAACGGCATTAACTACGCTGCCGTCTTTATCTACTACAAACTGCACAAATACTTTCCCCTCAACTTTCTTTTCAATAGCTTTCCGGGGATACACTATATTACTGCCCATATATGCCATCATATCACCGTTAAACTCCGGCATCTTCGCAACCATCTTTTTCACTTCCCCATCTTTAAAGTCCACGTGTGCGCTTTGTACTGTTTCAATAGCAGCGGCAGCTTTTGTCTCTTCTTTGGCCGTTTCCCATTCCTTGTTCTTACAGCTTTGTATGAACACAATGTTTACGAGCAATAATGTTGCGGCTGCCCCTGTAGCCAGCAATGACATCAGGCGTGATAAAGGGCTGCTTTTTTTGTTCAGCATCATGATTCTTCTTTTTAAAGGGTGAATAATAAATGAATGAGTAGATGGGAGCGTACACGTCCCGAAAATATTTGACAGCAACAGCGTGGCATACGCCTCTTTCTCAGCCCCGGTCTCCGCATCGGCCTGGAACTCGTGCACCTGTACCAGTTCTTTGCGAATGAGCAGCAGGAATATATTGGGCCAGAAGAACACCTGTACCAGTGTCAGTAATATAAGGTCGACGGTATGGCGCAGGCGTATATGTGCCCGCTCGTGCCGCAGGATGGTCTCATTTGTTTCTGCCGAAGACAGAAAGATATATTTGTACCAACTGCCGGGGCCATAGCCGGTATTCGCTACCACTGTATAGCCATCGTATTTTTCCGTAGTACTTGCACTTATTATTTTCCTTAGCCTGTACCACTGGAATACAGATATAGAAAGAACAGCAAGGCTGACTGCTGTGTATAACAATATTACTACATGCTGCACAGTACCCACCGCATGTTGCTGGCCCGCTCTTACTGCAAATTCAGGCAGGTTTACCCCCTTTACAGCCAACTGCTGCAACGGAACAGATGCTTCATTTTGCATACGAATGAAAGGGAGAATTAATGGTAGTACTACATTTGCCAGCAGGTAAGCCCTGTTGCACCCATGCATGGGGCGGTTGCGCAAAAACAGGATGTATATTAAATACATCAGTGCAGTATATACTATGACCTGTATTAAGTAAACCATAGCCTTTATTTTTTGGGTGATGTTTTTTTCAACTCTTTTAAAATGTCCTCCAACTCCTGCACGGTTATATCTTTTTCTTTGGCAAAGAAGGAGAGCATATTGGCAAACGAGCCTTCAAAATAGCGGCTGACAATCTGTTTCATAGTGCCTTTACTATACTGGCCTTTCTGTACCAGCGGGTAATAGCGGTTCGATTTACCGAACGATTCAAAACCGGCAAAGCCTTTATCCACCAATATCTTTACAATAGTGCTTACCGTATTATAATGCGGTTTAGGCTCCGGCATGGCGTCAACTATATCTTTTATAAAAGCGTGCTCCTGCTGCCAGAGTACCTGCATGATTTCCTCCTCGGCTTTTGTAAGTGGCTTAAAGTTATTTTTCATAGCATCTACTAATTTTTTAGTAAATATACTAATTTTTTAGTTGACCAACTAATTATTTAGTTGATATTTTATTTTCTGACATTAACATGATTTTCTCAATAGTATTTTTAGATTTGTCTAAAATTATTTTTAGCACGGATAATGAATGTAAACCCGGCACACAAATCTTTAAGCGACGTACACGAGAGTATAGACCCGGGAACAAGGCGTAGCCCCTGGCGAAAAATAGCCGCTTTCTTCGGCCCTGCCTACCTGGTGAGTGTGGGCTATATGGACCCGGGCAACTGGGCTACCGACCTTGCGGGCGGCAGCCAGTTTGGCTACCGCTTGGTTTGGGTGCTGCTGATGAGCAACCTGATGGCGCTGCTGCTGCAATCGTTGAGTGCAAGGCTGGGTATTGTACAGGGCCGCGACCTGGCGCAGTGCAACCGGGAAGTGTACCCCAGCGGCGTCAATTTCATACTATATATACTGGCAGAAATTGCCATTGCCGCTTGTGACCTGGCCGAGGTGCTGGGTATGGCCATAGGCCTGAACCTGCTGCTGGGGATACCACTGCTGTGGGGGGTATCTGTCACCTTGCTCGATACGATATTGCTGCTGTACCTGCAACGGCTGGGTATGAGGAAAATGGAGGCTTTTATCATTACGCTGGTAGGCATCATCGGCGGGTGTTTCCTGCTGGAGATGTTTTTTGCCCAACCGGATATGGGGGCACTCGCAAAAGGCTTTATTCCTACTATTCCTGACAATACGGCATTATATATAGCCATAGGCATTATCGGTGCAACAGTGATGCCGCATAACCTGTACCTGCATTCTGCACTGGTGCAGACCCGGAAGATAAACAGGGATGATGTATCGATACGAAAAGCCATCAGGTTCAACACACTTGACAGCGCCATTGCGCTGAATATGGCGTTTTTTGTAAACGCTGCCATATTGGTGCTGGCAGCTGCGGTATTCTTCAGGGCAGGCAAAACAGAGGTTGCCTCGCTCAAAGATGCCCACCAGCTGCTGGCACCGATGCTTGGCAGCAAATGGGCCTCCCACCTCTTTGCCATAGCCCTGATAGCTGCGGGGCAAAGCAGTACGGTAACGGGCACACTTGCGGGCCAGATAGTGATGGAAGGCTACCTGCGCCTGCGCATCAACCCCTGGATGAGAAGACTGCTGACACGCCTGCTGGCCATTGTGCCCGCTGTACTGGTGATTGTGCTGATGGGCGAACAAATGGTGGATGATATGCTGGTGTTCAGCCAGGTGTTATTGAGCATGCAACTGGCTTTTGCAGTGATACCGCTCATACATTTTGTAAGCGACAAGAAAAGAATGGGCGCCTTCTCCATAAAACCCATGGTAAAATCTATTGCCTGGCTTATTGCCATCATCATAGTGGTGCTGAACCTGAAACTGGTATATGAAACGGCTATGGACTGGATAGCTGCTACGGACAGTATATTTGTAAAAGCATTGATAGTAGCAGGCGAACTGGGCATAGTGGTTTTATTGTTAATTACAATTATCCATCCTTTCCTGCTGAAACGGAGGGAAGCCGCCAGCATCAATGTTCACGGAGAAATCTCAATGGAAAAGCTGCATAGCACCATATCAAAACCTTTCGGCAAAATTGCCCTCGCGCTCGACTACAGTGCTAAGGATAACTATGTAATCCAATTTGGCATACAGTTAGGCAGTCCTCAATCGGAATACATACTGATACATATAGTGGAGAGCGCTCAGGCACGGGTAATGGAGGATATGGCACACGACTATGAAACCATTAATGACCGTGAACACCTGCATAAATATGTAGACTTCTTTAAAGAAAAAGGTTATAAGGCCGAAGGCGTGCTGGGCTTTAAGAACCGCGCCAAAGAAATAGCCCGCATACTGAAGGAAAACAACTGCGACCTGCTGGTAGTAGGCAGTCATGGCCATAAAAACCTGAAAGACCTGATTTTCGGCGAAACCATCAACGCTGTAAGGCACATGGTGGATGTACCTGTGTTTATTGCCAAATAAAACTCCCCCAAGGAATATCTTTCTATAACAATTGACTGTATGATTGTCAAATAATAGTCATGAAGGTCATTTATATGTAAAACTTATCTATATGGGTATATAGGTAATAAATTTCCGTTTTTCTTTACGGTAAATTTTTATCTAATGAAAAGAATATTTACTTCATTTCTCATCCTGCTGACCATAACTGGTAAGGCACAAATCAGCTACCACGATGTGGACCCGGATACAACAGTCAATACCTGGAACGAATTTTCGGTATTGGGCGCAGAAATATGGTGGCACCCTACCCCTGAAGTGGTAATTACCACCTGGGGCACTACTGAAATACTTTGCGCACCTGCCAGCAATTTACCACTGGCGCTTGAAGCAGGCGACCCGATAAACAGCAGCGGCCATTGGACAACGACCAGCTACGAATGTCTCAATTGTAACGGCAGCACCGGCAACTGGAAAGGCGTAACAGACAAATACCTCGGCATACGCAGCAAAAACGCTGCGGGCGAATGGCTATACGGCTGGGCGCGCCTGGATATAAACAACACACCCACCTATTTCATCATCAAAGACTATGCTGCCAGGACCACCGGCAATACGCAGATATTGGCCGGACAAATGAATACCACCAGTATTACGCATACTACCCTGAACACCGGCAACATTACCCCTGTTGTTTCCGGCAAAACCGTTAGCTTCCGCGGGCTGCAAAAGGAAATCGCCCTCCACATTTGCGATATGAACGGGCGCACCATACAACAAAGCACTATTGCCGCAAACGGCAGGGTGAATATGAGTTCCTTCCCTGCGGGTATGTATATTTTCCACGTAGAGGGCGAGGTTTTTAAAATAATGATTCCGTAATACTATAGCCTTTCCCGAACCAATAAAAACAGCTGTTGTATATACAGCGGCTGTTTTGCATCTAATATGGTGATAACCATAATCATCACGAGCAATGACGGACATCACCGCTATTATAGTAAACGCCACCTACTTTTACATTGAAGAAAATAATGGCGTTGATTAACTGGGAATATCTGGCGATAAGCTTTATACAGCAAACAGGCAAAAACGGGGATAAAAAGGCTGAGGCTTTGCACTTGTGCCTCAATATACTAAAACGTTTAACAGGTGCCCACATTGTGGTGCTTGTCGAGCAAACCGGCGATACTGCCACAGTGAAATACGCAACTGCCGCCTATATGCTGGATATGGCGATGGATATTCACAAAACCTCGGAACTGCTGAAGACCGGCAAACCATTTTATAAAACAGGTTTTGAGCAAAGGGATAATTTTCTCGCCGATATATTCCCTGCATTATTGTCTGCCGTGGCTATTCCTGTAAGCCGGGGTAAACAAAGTTACCTGCTGGCCCTGGGCTGGAGCGTGAAACAGGATTTTGACCACTCATTTGCCCATTTTGCAGATGTAGTGCAAATAAGAATGCGGGATATGATTGCTTGCGCTGCTTTGCAGCAGGAGCTTACCATAATGACCGAAAAGTATAATTCCATAGTGAAAGAATAATGCAGCTTGCAGATTAGAGATGTGTATATGTGTGTATGTGTTGAGGTCGCCAGTCATGGCGGCCTTTTACATTAACGCGGTATTAATGTTATATTTACAATAATATCCGGCTATGGAAAACAACGAGCTCCGCTTTGCGGTACTGATAGATGCAGATAATATACCATCATCGAACATGAAAGAGATGATGGAAGAAATAGCCAAATACGGCACACCTACTTTCAAACGTATATACGGCGACTGGACAAAACCCCATGTCACCCGGTGGAAAGACCTGCTGCTGGAACACGGCATTACGCCCATACAGCAGTACAGCTATACCCAGGGCAAGAATGCTACCGACTCGGCCATGATTATAGACGCTATGGATATATTGTACACCAGTAAGGTAGACGGCTTCTGCATCATATCAAGCGACAGCGATTTTACACGCCTGGCACTGCGCCTGCGCGAGGCAGGGATGAAAGTAATAGGCATGGGGCAGAAAAAAACGCCCGCCCCTTTTATAGCCGCCTGCGATAAGTTCATCTATATAGAAATACTAAAACAACGCTCGCTGGAAGTAAATCCTGAGGAGCAAAAACATGAAGGCGCGCATGAGGAAGAATTAGTGCAGCCGGTAGATAAAAAACTGGTTAACCTCATCTCTTCCACCGTTACCGACCTTGCCGATGAAGAAGGCTGGACCTACTTGGGCGACATAGGTAATATGCTGATGAAGAAACGCCCCGACTTCGATTCCCGCAACTATGGTTTTAAAAAGCTGGTGCTACTGATAAAAAGCATCGATAAGTTTGAAATAGACGAGCGCCCCACCGATAAAGGAAATGGCAACATACGCCATATATACGTGCGCCTGCGGCAAAAACAGGCCCCTGCAAAGAAAAAAACCAACAACCGTAAACGCTCTTCCCAGGCAGAAAAACAGAAATAATTTCTTTTTCAAATTATCCGTTTTAATATATTGACTGTCATTGATTTATTAACATAAAAATCATAATTTGACAGTGTAAACATATTATACAAACTGACTTATTAAAATTATTCTCTCTAACTTCGCGCAAAATTTTTTGGAAATGAATTGGAACCCCGCTGAAATGATGGAAAACCTGGCCACAACTACAGAGAAACTGGCCAAAGGCTACGAAACGCTACAAGATATTGATAATGTAGAGGTTGCAACTACTCCAAAGGAACTGGTATGGCAACGTGACAAGGTAAAAATTTACCATTACAAACGTGAAACGCCTGCAAAATGCGCCACCCCGGTACTGGTATCGTTTGCTATGCTGAACAGGCATGATGTACTGGACCTGCAACCTGACCGCAGCCTGATGAAAAAACTACTGGATGAAGGACTGGACATCTATATTATGGATTGGGGCTATCCTACCCGCGCCGACCGCTACCTGACGATGGAAGATTACATTGACGGGTATATGAATGACGCAGTAGACTTTGTACGCAAGAGCAATAAGGTGGACAAAATCCATAAAATGGGCATTTGCATGGGCGGCACCTTCTCTATGATATATGCATCGCTGTACCCGCAGAAACTGAAATCTCTGACCACGTATGTAGCGCCTTACGACTTTTCGACCAATAGCTGCATGCTGTACCAGTGGACAAAATTCGTTGATGTAGATGCTATGGTAGACCAGATGGGCACCATACCCGGCGAAATGATAGACCAGGCTTTCGGATTCCTGAAACCCAGCATGAACATCAGCAAGTACCTGGGCGTAATGGATTCATTGGAAGATAAAAACAAACTGGAAAACTTCCTGCGTATGGAAAAATGGAAAGGTGACCTGCCGGCCATACCGGGCGAGATGTACCGCAAGTATATCAAAGACCTTTTCCGCGATAATAAACTGATAAAAGGTGAGATGGAGCTGGGTGGCCGCAAGGTAGACCTGAAAAAGATGACTGTTCCTTTCCTGAACATATTTGCTACTGATGATAACATCATCCCCAATGAAAGCACCCTGCCTGTGATGAAGGCAATCGGCTCAAAAGATAAGAAGGAATACCCCTTCCCCGGCGGGCACATCGGTGTATTTGTTGGCGGAAAATCTCAGAAAGAACTGGCGCCGGCTGTAGCCAGGTGGGTAGTAGAAAGATGCTAAACCATAATAGCTTATAAAACAAAGGTGCGCCACGACTGGCGCACCTTTTTCATTAATCACACACACAACTGAAAACCAGCTTACATTTTGCCCCGTTAAGGCGTCATTGAATTATTTCTTTACTTAACCTCTATTATGTCCATCGGTTTTCTGTCGTAAAAGATGAAAAGAATATGCCACTACCCTGCAACAAAACATGTAAAACATCGATACAGCCTGAAAAGGGATATATAGCAACTTAACAATTATACTACACCGTCATTATCCTGCTGTTATATTTTTCCCTTAAAACATGGTTTTCCAGCAACACGCTTTATATGAATTGCAGGCCGGTAGCTGTCATTTTGTGGAATGAGCTACAAAAAATTTAGCGGGCGTAGAAAATAATACACATACGCGCAGTAGCGGGTGGGCCTGCTTTGCTGTCCGAAAAAAGCAATGGGTATTTTTACCCCTTTCATATATATATTTTTAGCTGTATAATTACATTCAAATCACTTCATTCACACACCATCTTAAAACAAGCACATTATGAAAAAGATTGCTTTGCTGCTGCTTGCCGCAGCCGGTATAACAACAAGTTACCAATGCAAGCCACCTGCACCTGAAAGCAGCACCTTCAGCTTTACTATTGAAGAAGACAACAGCTTTACCAACCTGCCTGCCCTGCATTCCTTCGGGCTGGGCGAAACGGAAGGGGCCTGGCTGCTGGTGGGCGGCCGCACCAATGGCTTTCACGGTTTTAACCTGCCCGACCAGAATTTCCCGTTCAAAACCGCCAATCAGAACATCTTCGTGTACAACCTTTCGTCGCATACCACCGAAAGCATCAGCGTAGATGTATTCCCCACTACGCTGAAAGAACAGTACAGCGCTACCAATATGCTGTGCCGGCAGGTAGACAGCTTCCTGTACATTGCCGGGGGCTATGGTGTCATCAAATCAGGGCAGCCCGATTCTGCATGGGTAACACACAGCACGCTTTCCCGCATCAACATATCGCGTATGGTACGTGCTATCCACAACCATGATACGGCAGAAATACTGGCATCTGCCGTGTACCTGCAGGATAGCCACATGGCATCTACGGGTGGTGAGCTGTTCAAAATGAGCGATGGTAATTTCTACCTGTGTGTAGGCCATAAATTCACCGGGGCCTATGGCGATACTTCTGCTGCCACCAAACAGGAATATCTTGACGAAGTACGTGTTTTCCAGCTTACAGAAACCGACAGCAGTATAGCACTGGCAGGTGCAGTACAAGCCATTAACGATGGGCTGAACGATACAATCACACAGTTTCACCGCAGGGATCTGGTTGTTGCCCCTAATGTAATGACAGGCGGCAATGGCTATGGCATCAGCATACTGGGCGGTGTATTCACCTATACCTCAGGCTGCCCCTCGTGCAACGGTGGTAACCCGTTCAGGTACCCTATTTATATTATGCCCGGCAGCACCCCCGCCTATAAGGTAGACTCTGCGTATACGCAGGCATCCAACATCTACTCTGCCCCCAACCTGCAGATGTATGACAGTGTGAATGATATAATGTTTACTACTATCTTCGGCGGCCTCGGCGATACACTGTACCCCGGTAAAACAGATACCACCGCAGGCGATAATGCCTCATTTACCAAACTGGTACTGACCGTAGCGCACAACAACAGCAACGGCACTACCAGCTCTATATACAATGCTAATGGCATGCCTGCATGGGTAGGCTCTGAAGGTATATTTGTAAAGGCACAGGGTGTAAATACTTACAAAAACAACCCGCTGGGCATTATTGATTATAATCAGTTGCCAAACGGCAACCATGTAATAGGTTATATATACGGGGGCATTTACTCGAACAACGTACAATGGAACCCACCGCAAAACCCTACAACCGCATCTGCTAAAGTGTATAAAGTAATGGTAAATAAACATTAGCAAGAACTATAAAGTAAAGGCCACGATATAAAATCATGGCCTTTACTTTATTTTAATCGTCCCGGTTATGCTTTTACATCATTGAGTATACCTTTCAGCACATCTATCGTAATGGGCTTTACAATATAGTTGGTCACCAGGTCGTATATTTTTGTACGGTTCACATCGTCGGGGTCAATAGACGATGTAACGATATAAATAAGTATCTGTTGGGGGGTAGGTATTTTCACAAATTCATCTAAAAACTGCCACCCGTCCATTACCGGCATATTCAGGTCGAGCAGTATAACATCGGGCAGCTTTTCATTGACCGATATGATAGCCTTGAAGTTCTCGAGTGCATCCCTTCCATTATTAAATACGATAACATTATTACAAAAACCTGCTATCTGCATTACCTTTTTAGTGGTAAAAACGTAAATGGGGTCATCATCAATTATACAGGCAATATCAATTTTTGTCATTTTTAAAATATATATAAAATGTTGTCCCTTTATTTTCTTCGCTTTCCACTTCTATTTTTCCCCCAATGGCTTCTACCTGGTTTTTGGTAATGAACAGTCCTATGCCACGGGCATCAGGATTGCCGTGGAAAGTCTTATACATACCAAATAATTTATGCTGAACCAGCTTCAGGTCCATGCCCAACCCGTTGTCGGCTATTGCCAGCATAGTATAGGCGTCCCTTGTTTCAGCTGTTAATTTAATAAAACTATGTTTTTCTTCAGAGCGGTATTTGATACCGTTGGTGATAAAGTTGAGCAATACACTATCGAGATAGGCCGGTATGCCCGATACATACAGGTCTTCGGGCACCTCGTTGATAATCTGCACATTTGCTTCATTGGCAATAGCCGCAACACTGTTAACTGCGGTCATGATGTGCCGGTACAGGTTCAACGGTTGCAGGTTTTCATCTACCGTAGTGTTTATCAGCACAATCTCATTCAGGTGTGCTATGGTTTCCTGCAGGTTATTAAATGCCTGTTTCTGCATCCGTACCATTTCATCCTGTTCCATTTCAGGGTTTTCCTGCAGGAAGAGGTCAAGCAAGGCACTCAGGTTACCGGCATGCGAGCGCAGGTTGTGCGATACGATGTGGGCAAAGTTCTTAAGCCTTTCGTTCTGATCTTTGGTCACTTCCAGCAGCGACTTTACTTCCCGTTCCGCTTCCTTTATCTCACTGATGTTGGTAGCCACCCCGAGGTAACCCGTTATTTCCCCTTTATCGCGCACGGCCGTTACCGTAAGTTGAACCGGGAAGTGGGTACCGTCTTTGCGTACATATGTCCATTCGCGTGTTTCATAGTGCCCCAACTGTGCCATTGCCACAAATACATCAAACCCTTCTACTTTTCTGCCCAGCATTTTCGTCAGTTCTTCGCCCCGTTGTTTCACTTCTTCTTCCAGATGAATGATGGCGGGGGTACGTTTATGTATCATTTCCTCGCGCGAGTAACCCAGCATGTTTTCAGCACCCTTGTTAAACCCTGTGATAATACCATCGGGAGAAGCACTGATAAAGCTCACTTCTGTACTGGCATCCAGAAGTATTTCCAGCCGTGCCAGCGTATCTTCCAGCTTTTCCTGTGTCACCTTCTGGTTGGTAATGTCTGTAACCTGCGATATGAAATAGAGCGGCCTTCTCCTGTCGTCCCGCACTATCGATACAGAAAGGATGACCCAAATGATTTGCCCGTTTTTATGTATGTAGCGCTTTTCAAGAACGTAGTGGTCTTTTTTGCCTTCTATCAGTTCATTTACCAGCGCCATATCATTTTTTAGGTCTTCGGGATAGGTTATATCCTGGAAGGTCATATTCCTCAGCTCTTCCTGCGTATAGCCCACTATATTGCAAATGGTATTGTTTGCTTCTATCCATTTTCCCTGCAGCGAAACGATGGCCATGCCCGTAGCTGAGTATTCGAAGGCGCGGCGAAACTTCTGTTCGCTCAGCTTCAGTTGCCTTTCGGTATTCTTCCTTTCGCTGATGTCGGCCGTGTACATGAGCAACCCGCCAATCCTGCCTTCGGATATATACCACGGGCGCACCTCCCATTCCAGCCACTGCTCCAAACCATCGGCACGGCGAAATATAGCCCCGTCGGTCCTGTTGATAGCACCCTGCAGGCACTCCCTGTGTATCTGTTTCCAGTCCTCACCTATTTCGGGAAATACTTCGTAGTGCGAGCGGCCGATTATATCCTGGCCTTCCAGCTTATAATCTTTCAGCCATTGCTCAGATGCAGCCAGGTACCTCATATCCGTATCGAGCATGGCCAACGCATTGGGTGACTGCGTTACAAATATTTTATTCCGACGGTTACTTTCCTCCAGTTCACGGGTACGCTCCGCGATTTCCTGCTCCAGGTCTTTTTTTCTGTTTCCCTCTACCATATATGTATTTTCCCGCAGCGGTACGCTATGAGGGAATCCTTGTACTAATATAGCTGTTTTCTTTGAAAGAAAGAGAGCTATACCTGACGCAATCATATATTTACAGGCCATTACGTATATTGCAGTATTATGGTACGCATCAAAACACTTTCTGTAATAATAATTCTATTAACCCTTCGCTTCACCAACCTGCAAGCCCAGGAAGTAAAACACAACCTCACATGGTATACCGATGTGAACCAGGTATATAAAGTATCGAACGAAACCCATAAGCCTGTATTTGCCTTCTTTACCGGCAGCGACTGGTGTGTATGGTGCAAACGTATGGAAGCCAACATTTTTGACAAGCCGGGCTTCCAGGCATGGGCAAAGAAGAATGTGGTACTGCTGGAGCTGGATTACCCCCGCACCAAAGAATTGCCTGAAGCCCTGCAAAAACAAAATGAAGAACTGCGCCAGTTTTTCAAGGTGCAGAGTTTCCCTACGGTTTGGATATTCAATATGAACAAAGACGAAAAGGCCAATAAATTCAATATATCAGGCTTAGGCACTCTGGGCTACCCCGGCGGCGCCAACGGCAAGGAAGAGTCTGTTTTTATAGACAACCTGAATACGATTATGAAGCATAAATAAGGGGGCTGACTATACTTCATGCAACTTCGTTACCCGTACACAGTTCATAAGCTTACTATTTCCAACGGCTGCGATATAGCCTATATAGATGAGGGCAGCGGCGATAAGACCCTGCTCTTCATACATGGGCTGGCTACCTATGCCCCCAGTTGGAAGAAGAATATAGACAGCCTGAAACAGCATTTCCGCTGCATCGCCATCGACCTGCCGGGCAACGGCCTATCGGGCCGGGGCGACTACCCTTATGGCATCAACTTTTTTGCTGGCTGCGTTTACGATTTTACCCGCCGCATGCAACTTACCAACCTCACGCTGGTAGGGCACTCTATGGGCGGGCAAATAGCCCTCACCCTGCTGGCCAACGAGCCACAGGCTGCCGAAAAACTGGCGCTCTGCGCCCCGGCAGGCTTCGAGACCTTCACAGCCATTGAGCGTACGCTGTACACATCAGGGCTCTATTTTTTCGATATATTCAGCAGCGAAGAAAACAGCCTGCGGCAAACCATACACAGTAGTTTTTACCGCTTCATGCCGGAGGGCAGCCGTATGACCGATGAACTGGTAACGCTCATGAAACAATACCCGAATAAAGACTATCGTAAAATGATAGAAGGCTGTATACACGGTATGCTGAACGAGCCGGTGTACGACAGGCTTGGCAGCATACAGCAACCTGCCCTTGTAATGTTTGGGGAGTATGACGCACTCATTCCCAACCGCTTTATACACCACACCACCACCCGCCAGCTTGCTGAGGAAGGCGTAAGGCGTATGCCCCATGCACAACTGGAAATCATACCCAATTGCGGTCATTTTTTGCAAATAGAGAAGGCAGACGAGGTGAACAGCCTCATAACAGGATTTATCAATGTAAAAGGTAAAATGTAAAAGGTAAAAGTGTATTGTCCGGGTTTTTACATTTTACCTTTTACATTTTACATTAATTTCGCGGCGATGTTAAGAATAGGCAAAATAGTGGCCACACATGGCCTGCAGGGTGCAGTGATACTGAAACATATAGTAGGCAAGAGTGACTGGCTGCAAAAAGACGCAGTGCTGTTTGCAGAGCTGCGCAAGGGCAGTCATATACCCTATTTCACCACCGCAGCCAAAGCCGCCAACGATGAAGAATATATCGTAAACCTGGAAGATGTGAATACTGTTGAAGATGCTAAAAAGCTAATTGGCAAACAAGTGTATGTACAGGAAGACATTCTGAGCAAACATACTACCGATTCGCCCCTGCTGTGGATAGGCTTCAATATGGTGGATAGGGAAAAAGGCTCGCTGGGGCCAATAGAAGATGTACTGCAGGCAGGGCCGCAATGGTTGGCAAAGCTGACCATAGAAGGCAAGGAAGCCCTTATCCCACTTGTACCAGAAATATTACTGGAAGTCAACATCCGCAATAAATACATCCGCGTAGCCCTGCCTGAAGGCTTGCTGGAGGTGTACCTTTGATAAGTCAAAAGTTAAAAGTCAAAAGCAGGAAGTATCCTGTACAGATTTTTTGCCTTTTGAATTTTGCCTTTTGAATTTGAAATATTTTTGCTTTTGACTTTTAACTTTTGACTTTAAGCGAATGCGCATTGACATAATAACCGTTGTACCCGACCTGCTGGCCAGCCCGTTCAGCCACTCCATTATGAAGCGGGCGCAGGCAAAGGGTTTGCTGGACGTACAGGTACATAACCTGCGCGACCATACACCGTACAAGCAGGCACAGGTAGACGATTACCAGTTTGGCGGGGGCGCAGGTATGGTAATGATGCCAGAACCGTTGGCCATACTGATAGAGAAGCTGAAAAGCGAACGAACGTATGACGAAATAATATACATGACACCCGATGGGGAGCAGTTTGTACAAAAAACTGCCAACAGGCTCTCATTAAAAGAAAACCTAATTATTATCTGCGGGCATTATAAAGGTATTGATGAACGTATACGCGAGCATTTTGTAACGATGGAAATATCCATTGGCGACTATGTACTGAGCGGGGGCGAATTGGCTGCCGCCGTGGTGGTAGATGCCGTAGGTCGGCTGTTGCCCGGGGTATTGAATGATGAGACATCTGCCTTGTTCGACTCTTACCAGGACGGTCTGCTGGCTCCCCCGGTATATACCCGCCCCGCCGACTTCAGGGGGTGGAAGGTACCCGATGTACTGCTGAGCGGCGACCCTAAAAAAGTGGATGCCTGGCGGCACGAACAATCGCTGAAACGGACAATGGAACGCCGCCCGGGGTTGCTCAGTAATGAAGACAAGTAATAATTGCGATATTTTTTTGCAATAATGGAATTTACCATTACCTTTGCAGACCCAAAATAACAGAAAAATGGAAGCCGTAGCTTTTATACACGAGCAGTTAACGACGAAGAAAGAAATACCTAATTTCAAAGCCGGTGATAACGTAACCGTTAATTATAGGATTGTTGAAGGTAGCAAAGAACGTATCCAGTCGTTCAAAGGCGATGTGCTGAAACGCCAGGGCCAGGGCGCTACCCAAACCTTTACCGTTCGTAAAATTTCTGACGGTGTAGGTGTTGAGCGTCTGTTCCCGCTTTACTCTCCCCACATCGATTCAATCGTTGTGAACAAACATGGTCGTGTACGTCGCGCCAAACTGTTTTACCTGCGCGAGCGCCAGGGTAAAGCTGCACGTATCAAAGAAAAGAAACACATCGTTTCGAAATAAGAAAACAGCTTATTTATTATATTTCAAAAGCGGGTACAAATATGTACCCGCTTTTTTGTATTATTGCATTACAATAAACTAAAAACCTATATGAAAAAAGTCCTATCTGCGTTTGCTTTGAGCTTCATTGCCTGCGCATCTGCTACAGCACAAGTAAACCTGAATGCAGGTTTATTGGTTTACTACCCGCTCGATGGTAATTTTAATGACTACAGCGGCAATAACCATACGGCCATTTCACATGGTAATATGGCCTTCACCACCAACCAGCAGGGGCAGGCTAATATGGCAGCCCATTTCGATGGTATTGATGACTGGGTTGAATGCCCTGCATCGCCGCAAGTATCGCCCAGCAAAACGCTTACTGTGGCTTTCCGCTTCAAAACAGACAATATACGTGGGCAAACCATCGTATCGAAAGCCGATTTTGTACCTACCCAAAATAACAATGTAAACAATATACAATATGCCCTTTGCTTTAACCATTACCAGCTACATAACGGGCGCATGGGTATGTTTGCTGCTACCGAACATACTAACAGTTGTACCAATACCAGTTTTTACGCTAACAATAATTCGTATGTAGATCCTACAGATACACTATTCCCCAATACATGGCATTGTATTGTTTTTATGTTTGACCATGGCAAAATCAGCATGTTCGATAATGGTATGCAGGTAATAGCAGATACTGTTTCTGCTGCTTTACCCAATCCTTACTCGCTCGACTCCTGCATTATAGCACCACTGAAGTTGGGGACATGGTGGCAAAGTGACCCGAACTTTTTTGTGGGCACAATGGATGAATTCCGCCTGTACAACCGGGTGCTCAATATCGATGAAATTGCCGCATTATGCAGTACAGGTGATGGCGGCGGAGGAAATGACACTTCAACATATATCCCGGATGTCAACGGCACAAACATACAGGTATACCCCAATCCTGCAGGTAACAACTTGCATATAGACGGTATGCGGGACGTGCCTTACAGCATCAGCGATATGACAGGGCGTATATTATTGCAGGGCAGGCTAACAGCAGAAAGAAATAACATAGATATCCGCAGTCTCACCCCCGGCACCTATATCATACAGGTACAAGGTGACAAAGCTATCCGAAGCAGGTTAGTGAAATTGTAATCATGATTATAAAACGGATCGTCTCCTACGGTTGCTTGTGCAAACGCAGGAGACTTTTTTATACTCCTTTGGGAAAGCAGAACAGGCGCCCGCGGGTTGTATATGCTTCAAATGTTCAGCAGCACAGCAGCGTTTAGTTGTGAGAATGGATGAATATCCAGTGCAGGTATGTTATCTTTGCCCGACTAAAAACACATATACAACTGATGCAACGCGATACTGCCATATTCTCGCTGATAAACGAAGAACTGGAACGCCAGCGCCGCGGCCTGGAACTGATAGCCTCTGAAAACTTTACCAGCCTGCAGGTGATGCAGGCCATGGGAGGTGTAATGACCAACAAGTATGCCGAGGGCTACCCCGGCAGGCGGTACTATGGCGGCTGCGAGGTAGTGGACAAAAGCGAGCAACTGGCAATAGACCGTGCTAAAGAAATATTCGGGGCAGGATATGCCAACGTACAACCCCACAGCGGTGCACAGGCTAATGCTGCCGTTATGCTGGCCTGCCTGAAACCGGGGGATACCATCTTAGGCCTCGACCTGAGCATGGGCGGACATCTCACACATGGCTCACCTGTCAACTTTTCGGGCAAGTTGTATCATGCCGTACACTACGGCGTGACGAAAGAAGAAGGCCTTGTGGACTATGACCATATGGAAAAGCAGGCACTGGAACATAAACCGAAAATGATTATATGCGGCGCCAGCGCTTACAGCCGCGAGTGGGATTACGCACGTGTACGCGCCATTGCCGATAAGGTAGGCGCACTGGTGATGGCCGATATATCACACCCGGCGGGGTTGATAGCCAAAGGCCACCTGGGGAGCCCGTTCGGGCATTGCCATTTTGTAACTACTACCACGCATAAAACACTGCGCGGCCCGCGTGGCGGCCTCATCATGATGAAGGAAAACTTTGAAAACCCCTGGGGCATCAAAGGCCCCAAGGGCGAAATACGTATGATGAGCCAGTTGCTTGACCTTGCGGTATTTCCCGGCACACAAGGCGGCCCGCTGGAGCATGTAATAGCCGCCAAAGCTGTTTCCTTCTTCGAGATACTGCAACCGGAGTTCAAACAATATACCCAGCAAGTTATCAACAATGCACAGGCTATGGCAAAAGCCCTCCTGGCCAAAGGCTACCACATAGTATCGGGCGGAACAGACAACCACCTGCTGCTGGTAGACCTGCGCAATAAAGGCATCAGCGGTAAAAAAGCAGAGAACACACTGGTACATGCCGATATTACCCTCAACAAGAATATGGTGCCGTACGATGATAAATCCCCCTTTATCACCTCGGGCATACGCATAGGGGTACCGGCTGTAACTACACGCGGACTAAAAGAAGAGCACATGCCGCTGATAGTGGAATGGCTTGACAAAGTACTGATGAGCCCTGATAGCGAAGAAGTTATACATGCAGTAAGAAACGAAGTAAATAACTTCATGCAGCAGTTCCCTTTATACCCTGAGTTATAACCAAACCTATGTAGCATTGTTATAGAAACTTTAACAAGGCTGCATTTATATTTTCGGTATTATGCAACATACAGGCTATAAAGCCGTGTATTATTACGCTAATGCATGTAACTACATGCTGTGAAAAAGGTTGATATGATAAGAATGACAGGACAAATTATAGGGGCCTTATTGCTGATGCTGTGCATAGCGCACCAGGACGCGCATGCCCAGGGCAGGAGAAAAAGAAAAAAACCTGCCAAAACCATCAGCATCTACGAGGTAGATACACTATACACAGCCGTGCCCCTGCAAAGGCAACTGTGGCATGATAAAATAGACAAAGAACAGCGCCGCGCCGATGCTACCGACGGGAAAATAGACCAGTACATCTATTACTCCGATGATACGAACTACAACAACATTTTAAAAAAATCAATATTTGATGATGTAGACCACATGCAGGTAATGATAGAGAACCTGCCCGCCAATGGAAAGGACCCTGCTACCGACCACCAGGAGAAAGTGCGCCTGCTGACTTCCGTGTGGGATATGCTGCGTGATTTTAATGCCGACCTGAACATCGACATTTTCTACTACCGCAAAATGGTGAATAACCTGCACGATATGATTATAGCAAGGCATGAAGGCAGGTCGATGCAGTTTGTAAAGGATAACATCAGCATGCAAACGCTGAATAATGTGAAACACATTTTCCCTACCGGTTCTGAAGAGCGCGATTTTATTTATACCGAGATGAGCAAGCGCGAGCCTGCCATTATGATTAAACGCCTGGCCGAGTTTGCCAACGAACCTGCTGCTGACGTAGCTATAGCTGGCGCCGCCAAAGTTGTGCCGCAGGAGGTATATAACTTCGCTTCATCGAGCAACTATACGCTGAAGGGCGCTGTACTGCGCAGTAAAGACCCGCTGGTACAAACTATCGTACGTGTATCGCGCGAGTCGAATTCGCCGCTGAAGGCTATGCCGTTTCTCAATGATATTTACACTGGCAAACTCACTATACAAGAGGTTGACAAAATAACTGCCGACCCCGATCTTTTTTACCTGAACCTGGTGAGGCTGAAAATAGAAAACCCTACCCTGGCCGATGATACGTACACGGGTGAGCTGCAATACCGCGGACTGAAATATGTACGCGAGATGAATGACCTGCACGAAGAGAAAGACCCCATACGCTTCCGCTGTATTGAAAACTTCCCGCCCGAGGCATTGTACTTTATTATGGTGTATGGGCAGGACGAAATTTATACCAGCAGTTTCCTGGGCACCTACAGGCGCATGATAGAACGCATGGCCCCCCGCAAGGGCAATGAACTGCTCGATACCCTGCATTATGACCGCTTCCGTACGTTCATACGTATGTGCGCAGGCTATAATACGCTCAGCAATTTTCTCAGCACTATGGACGAGGAGCATAAGACCTCGGTAATGAAAGACTTTATAGCCGGGCTGGAAAAGGGCAAGGAAAATGACCTGGAAGATGCCGTTGATGTAGCCGATGCATTTGGCAGCATCAACGATACTGCGCTGGCCAGTTTCCTGCAAAACGAGGTAAAGAAGAATTACGAGAACGCATACAAGGTGCGCAGCAAGAAAGGCGTTATCATATACGGGCTGCTCTCTACCCTGTTTGAAGGTATGCGTTCTGCCGATAATGATGAACAGGCTAACCAGCAAAGCCAGCTGCTCGACCTGCCGCCCATTAACCTGGTACAGTATAAAAACCTTGTAAATGATTCGGGTGTGGTGGTAGAGCAGTTTTTCTTTTACGGCGATGAAGATGGCAAGAACTCCTATGCCAGCTTCCTTGGTAATTTTAAAGACGGCAGATGGAAAATAACTTCCAACGATTACTGGACAACTATCCGCTCCGTATCGGGCAAGCCTATAGTAGTATATGCCAACCTGCCACTGGCAGAGCCGCAGGATGAGGAAGCACAAGGCAAACTGGAGGACTACATGAAACAGCAAAACATCCATCCAACTATCATCGTGCACCGTGGGCACAGTTATCACCTTCCCCTTACCATAGAGTGGATGGCGAAGCAAAACCGCATCGTGATGCTGGGTTCCTGCGGTGGTTACCACAACCTCTCTACTGTGCTCGACCATTGCCCCAACGCCAATATCATATCATCGAAACAGGTAGGTGCTATGAATGTGAACGAGCCTATTATCAAAACCATCAACGACCAGCTACTTGCAGGTAAAGACATCAACTGGATAAGCACCTGGCGCTCGCTCAACAGTTATTTTTCAAGCCGCAAGGGTTTGCAGGCCTTGTTCAACGACTATGTACCGCCGCATAAAAATCTTGGTGCCATATTCATCAAAGCCTATCGCAAGCAGTTCCATTCAGACGAAGATTAAACCACGAATAGTAAAATACAACTACGAAGCCGGCGCAAAACGCTGGCTTTATTTTTATGCTGCTATCTTTATATATACAAAGACAACTATCTTATGGAGGAAATAAAATTGGATAAAACAAGCACTAAAGCTCCTTCATCGTGGGATAAAGATGCTACAAAGAATAAACTCACAAGTATATTGCAGGAGCTGGACGAATTACAAAACCTGCTTTATGCAGAAAGTAAACATGCCATACTTATTATACTGCAAGGCATGGATGCCAGTGGCAAAGACGGACTGATACGGGATGTACTCTCCAGCATGAACCCCCAGGGGGTAATGGTTACTTCCTTCAAAGAGCCAACGGAAGAAGAACTGGCACACGATTTTCTCTGGCGTATACACAAGCACACCCCCGCAAGAGGTATGATACAGGTATTCAATCGCTCGCACTACGAAGATGTGCTTATCACCCGTGTGAACGGCCTTATCAGCGACAGGCTGGCCATACAGCGTATGCGTTCTATTAACGATTTTGAACGTATGCTGACCGAGCAGAACAACACACATATCCTGAAATTTTACCTGCATGTATCGAAAGAGGAAGAACTGGAGCGGCTGGAAGAACGGATGAAAGTGCGGGAAAAAATGTGGAAGTATAATGCAGACGACATAAAATCGGTAGAGAACAGGGATAAATACCTGCAATGCTATGAAGAAGTATTTGCCCGCTGCAGCGAAATACCCTGGCATATTGTACCTGCCGACCAGAACTGGTATAAATCGTACACAGTGGCAAAAGTACTGCTGGATAAGCTGCAAAGCCTCGATATGAAATACCCTGGCATGAAGAAACAAAAAGATCAGAAATAGCCCAGGTACATTTTCGAAACGGTAGTGTACTCTATATTCAGTTCATCGCCCTCGGCCATGCGGTGAAAATCATTTTCGCTTACTTCTATACTGAGCTTATTCGGCGAATTCAGGTAAAAATGGTACGTATTGTTTTGCGGCATGTATTGCTTCCGGGTAATGTGGGTCAGTTCGATGGTTTTAGTGCCGGTGCCAATGTCGCGTTGCAATTTGCCCAATGTATAGGTATATGCCGGGTATAGTATGACGGCGCATATCAGCAACAGCAGCCCTACCCCAAAAAAATAGGAACTATATGAAAAAGGATCCCGCTCATTATTGGTTGCCTTCAGCCATGCAATAATAAAGGGTATTACAAAGCATATAATCATAAGTATGCGTACCAGCTTTGTAAATTGTTTACGCTCCTTCTCCTCCTTCCTTTGCAGAAAGCCGAGCTCATGCCCGTTCATGGGTTCATTATAGCGGAAGAGTTGCATTCTTGTTCAGGCCGTAGATGGCTTCGTACTTTTTACTGGCATAGTCTATAAAAGCTTTGATATCCAATCCTTTCCCGGTCACCTTTTTACATAGTTCATCAGAACGGTAGCGACGGCCAAAACGGTGTACATTCATACGCAGCCATTGCAGCAATTGGGTAAAATTACCGGCTGCCACCTCATCATCCAGGTCTTTTATATCGGCATCCGCTTTACCAAACAACTGCACTGCATAAAAACTGCCCAGCGAATAGGTAGGAAAATATCCGAAGCTGCCATGTGACCAGTGTACATCCTGCAACACCCCGCTCTTATCGTCAGGCGGTGTGAGGCCAAGATATTTCTGGTACATACTGTTCCATGTACCCGGCAGTTCTTTAGGGTCCAGTTCACCCGATAGCAATGCCTTTTCTATCTCATAACGTATCAGCACATGAAAATGGTAGGTAAGCTCATCAGCCTCGGTACGTACCAATGACGGGGCTACTTTATTCATGCCTTTGTAAAATGCAGCAGCTGTAACGCCTTTCAGTTGTTCTGGAAAATACTTTTGCAGGATGGGATAGAAATGTGCCCAAAAATCATAGCTCCTTGCCACGCAATTCTCCCATAGCCGCGATTGCGATTCGTGTATAGCCAGCGATGCCGCAGCGCCCAGCGGCATTCCATATTCGCTTTCCGGCAATCCCTGCTCATAGAGGGCATGACCACCCTCGTGCACACTGCTCCAAAACAGAGATGCAAAATTCTTTTCATCCACCCGCGTGGTCACACGCACATCGGTTGGGGCAAACGAAGTAGTAAACGGGTGTTCCGACATATCCTGTCTGCCTGCTTCAAAATCGTATCCCATAGCGCGCAATACTTCCAGCGAAAAGTCCCATTGTTTTTGCTTATCAAAGTGCTGGTAAAAGAAATTATCATTCACCTGACCGGCATTGCGTATCTGCTCCAGCAGGGGCAGCAGGTCGGTACTTATAGTTTTAAACACGGGGTCGAGCATGGCCACGGTAGCGCCTTTTTCATAGTCATCAAGCAAGGCGTCGTATGGGTGCCGCTCATAGCCATACATATCAGCCTGTTGTTTTTTCAGCGCTATCATGCGCTCCAGTTCGCGGGCATACTTTCCGTAGTCGTTCGCCTGCCGTGCCTCTATCCATGCACTATAGCTTTTGCTGGTTTGTTCCGTCAGCTTTTCCACAAAGGTGGGTGCCAGTTTCTTATTTTTTTCGTAGTCTTCCAGGCTCAGGCGAACGTTATGCTGCTCTGTCTCGCCCAGGTTATTGCGCTGCGAAAGTTCTTTAAGCAAGGCTCCGTAGTGGTCATTTGTCACCATTTCGTGCGCCATGGAGCTAAGGGTGGCCAGTTGCCGCCCACGATAGGGGAAACCCTTTGCAGGCATATACACCTCCTGGTCCCAACCCAATACAGCTGAAGCATATTGCAGGTCGGCGGCTTTTTGTGTTATCTCTTTATATTTTCCGTACAATTCTCTTGTATCGCCCGTAAATGCCATGATAATGTTTTAGATAAATAAAAACGTAAAATTCCGTTATTCTTCCAGCTGTGCTTCCAACCTTTCTACTTTATTGATACCGTCCAGTTTTCCCAGGCGCTGGCAAAGTACGTCCAACTCTTCACGGTCGTGCACATATACCATAATGGTTCCGTCAAATATACCGTCGCTGGTATCTATACTGATGGAACGCATATTCATCCTCAGTTCGCCCGATATGATATTGGTTATCTTCTGTATCACGCCCACATCGTCGAGGCCAATGAGGCGCACACCTGTGAGGAACGATATCTCCTTATTCTTCGCCCACTTGGTTTTTACCACCCTGTGGCCATAGTGCGCCAGCAGTTGCGCCGCATTGGGGCAGTCGGTACGGTGTATCTTCAGCCCGTCGCCTGATGTAATAAAACCAAACACATCATCGCCCGGTATTGGTTGGCAGCATTGTGCCAGCTTATACAGTATTTTGTCTGAACTTTCGCCGAAGATAATCAGCTCCGCTCCCTTTGATTGTTTATTTTTGGTAGCCTCATCTTCCGAAACCAGGTTTTTGGTTTCCAGTTTCAACTCTTTGGCAGGCGGCATTACCTTATCACCATGTATAGCAAAGTCTTTTAGTTCTTTTATATCTACACTGCCCACGGCTATAGCATAGTACAGGTCAAGCAGCGAGTTCTTTTTATAGTGGTGGCATATTTCATTCAGGTTATAGGGCGATGAAGGTACCTTCATGTGGTCGAGCTTGCGTTGCAGTATGGCTTTACCATCTTCGGCTATTGTGCGTTTTTCTTCCTTCAGGTAATATTTGATACGCGACTTGGCCTTACCCGTAGTCACAAACCCCAGCCAGTCTTCGCTCGGTTTTTGTTTCTGCGAGGTGATGATTTCTACCTGGTCGCCGCTTTTCAGCACATGGCTCAGGGGCACCAGTTTGTAGTTCACCTTTGCGCCTATGCATCGCGCGCCCAGTTCTGAGTGTACATCAAATGCAAAATCGAGCGCAGTGGCCCCTTTGGGCAACACGCGCATATCTCCTTTGGGGGTATAGATGTATATCTCTTCGGTAAAAAGGTCGAGCTTAAAATCCTGCAGGAAATCAAGCGTATCCGTATCAGGGTTGCTCAGTATATCGCGCAGGTGCTGCAGCCACGCATCCAGCTTGCTTTCCTGTTGCGATACGGAGCCTTCCTTATACTTCCAGTGTGCTGCAAGGCCTTTCTCCGCTATCTCGTTCATACGTGCCGTACGTATCTGCACCTCCACCCAGCGCCCGCCGGGGCCCATTACCGTGGTATGCAGGGCTTCATAGCCGTTTCCTTTCGGCACGCTTATCCAGTCGCGCAGCCTTTCAGGACTGGGGCGGTAAAAATTGGTAACAATAGAATACACCTTCCAGCAATCCTGTTTTTCCAGCTCTGTGGGAGAATCCAGTATGATGCGGATAGCAAATATATCATACACCTCTTCAAAGGCTACATGCTTCTGCCGCATCTTGTTCCATATAGAGTGGATAGCTTTGGGGCGGCCATATATTTCAAAGTCAAAACCGTTACTAAGCAGTTCTTCCTTTATCGGCTTTATAAATTCGTTGATATACCTGCTGCGCTCGCGCTTGGTTTCCTTCAGCCCCTGTGTTATTTCGGTATATACTTCGGGCTGTGTGTACTTCAGCGCCAGGTCTTCAAGCTCCGATTTTATTTCGTACAGGCCCAGCCTGTGTGCCAGGGGCGAGTATATATAAGTGGTTTCCGATGATATTTTCAGCTGCTTATCGCGGCTCATGCTCTCCAGTGTGCGCATATTATGGAGCCTGTCGCCCAGTTTTATCAGTATCACGCGCGGGTCATCAGCCAGTGTCAGCAATATCTTCCTGAAGTTTTCCGCCTGTACGGTCGTATCGCCTTTCAGGTCTACTACATTCGATATTTTGGTAAGGCCGTCTATGATTTTGACATATTTTTCGCCAAACTCGCGTTGTATATCTTCCAGTGTTATTTCGGTATCCTCTACCACATCGTGCAGCAGGGCACATATAGCCGATGTAACCCCCAGCCCTATTTCTTCCACCACTATGCGGGCTACGGCCAGCGGGTGCAGTATGTACGGTTCGCCCGATTTACGGCGCATGTCTTTATGCGCATCTGCGGCTATCTCGAATGCACGGCGCAGTATGGCCTTATCACCTTTTTTGATGCGTTGCTTCAAGGCACGCAGCAAAGCGCGGTACTCTCTCAGAATGAGCTTTTTCTCTCCTTCTTCGTCTTTGTTATTATATATTGTCTTTACAAGCGTATCCATATTATTCGTCTACTTCAATTTACAAAATTCCGCAGGTTTCTTCACATAAGGAAATCTTAATATCATAAAAAAGCTGTCGATTTACACCAACAGCTTATAATCAATAGTTATAGTATTACCGTTTATTTATAATGGGAACGGTAAAAATTGAAATATTCGGCAATTCCTTTATCGTTCACCAGCTTGGCATAGTTGGAGGCGGATATCAGGAATAATTGGTATTCACCTGTTTTATACTCCCTGAATATCTGTGAAGTGTTTTTCAGCTCGTTCAGGTAAATCTTAGCCCTTGCCGCATTGTCAAACGTACGTACGGCCACCAGCCCCTGTTGTGCTGTCAGCATTTCAGAGCCGACGTTAAGGCCAAGGTTGGCAAACTTGAACGTATTAAAGTCGCCCAATGCCGCTTTCACGCCCATAGCCCTTTGTTCCATTACAGGAAAGCTGAATACCACATAATGCGGTTCCTGGGGATTATAGGCATATTCCTTAGGCGGGGGCACATTTACCAGGGGCATTGCGCTATCTTCCGGCGGTGGGGGCACATTGCCCGCTGCAGGTGCCCCGGGCTTTACAGCACCGGCGGGGGCATTGCCATCTGAAGGGGCGGGGGCATTTGTACCGGCGGCACCGGCGGGGAGGCCACCATTGGCAGTACCGGGCTTATTGGCTGCTGCCATCAATTCAGGATGGGCGGCGCGGTATTTCTTCGTATAGTCGAGTACCATCTGCGCCCACGGCAGCAATGAATCGCCGGGGTATTTTTTAATAAAGCCAAAGGCAATGGAATCTGCTTCATCAAGCTGTTCAACACCCAGCAGCGATATAGCTTCTATTATGCGGAACTTCTTATAATAACCTTCATCAGTGTACATCTTTTCGCCCTGCCTGGCGCGGTCGAGCGATTCATTGTACCTGCGTTGCAGCAGCAGGCTGTATGTACTATCGTGGTACTCGGCTACAGGTATGCTGTTATTATTAGCCAGCCCCGCACCGTCTTCTGTTGGCCTTACCAGTTTCGTACACTTACTGTCGGGATATTGGTCGATAAGCATATTGGCATATATGCGCGATTGCTGCAGGTCGTTTTGACGTAGCGCAACCAGGTAACGCTGGTACAGTTCCTCATCTTTAAACTCGTGTGCCGGGAAACGTTTATCCAGGGTATCCAGCGTACGTATAGCCTCGGGATAATCTTCCAGGCGCTGTATATATGCATCCGAAAGATCTACATAAGCGCGGCGTATATCTTTCAGCGCCTGTTCTTTGCGTTCCGGCGCATTAGGTATATATGCTATCAGGCTTTCTTCGGTCGGCAGGCCGTTTTCATCCAGGTCAGGGTTATCTTCCTCCGTATCACCTGCCCCGGCTACCTGCTGGCCCGTACTGCCCGAACCGCTCAATGCAGATGCCCTGCGCCAGTTATCGGCCAACGGCCTGTTGCCCCATTTCCGCTTAAACTCATTCTGCCCCTGCTGCATCTGTACGGGGTTGGAGAAATACCAATTGGCATAGTTTGCCCCCCCACCCGTATTGTTAAGATTATTGTTGGCTGCATTTTGCATCGCATTATTCAACCCGGCATTCTGGGCGGCGAAAATGCTGTCGGCCCGTTTGTCCCTCAGGTAACGGATGTATTTTCTCACCTCGCTACGTTGTTCCCTGTCGCTCATCGCGGCAAGGTTCAGCAGGCTGTCCTGAGCATGTATTACACCGGCAGGGCGCGTCACATAATCGAGCACCACGGCACGGCGCACGGCCAGGTTTACAGACGTATCGTCGGGTACAGCAGTAGCCAGCATGGCAGCGCTGTCGTAAGAAAGCTTGGCAAGGTCATATTGATGCAGGCCGTAGTACACATTACCCAGCGCAGCAAACGAGAGTGCTTTTTGCCTTTTTGTAGCCCTGGGGGCATGTATGCTCTTGTTCAGGTAGCTAATGGCTTCATCGGTCTTACCTGTATTGGCCGACAGTTTCCCGATTACATAATAAACCTGTTCATAATAAGGTACATACTTCCCGTCCTTCAATATCCTGCGTAGCGAAGCCACCGCTTCGTCCTGGTCCTGCCCGCCCATCATCAGGCTATAAGCCATGTTCTTACGCGCATAGAAGTCCATATCTATTTGCGGGTGCAGGTCTATCACCTGTGCATAACTACTGGCTGAGCCGTTATAGTCTCCGCGGTTATATAATATCTGCCCGTTTATAAATGCAGCACGCTGCCTGATCCATCCGGGCTGCTCTTTATCGGCGGCTACTACCTGCAGGTTTTCAGTAGCGGCTTTCAGGTCGTTCTGGCTCAGGTTTACATAAGCTTTTTCCAGCGCCAGCCTGCCACGCATGTTTTCCGGCAGGTTAGGGTCTGTTTCCAGCAGGTCCAGCACCGATTCGGCCTCGCCTTCTTTATGCCATTCTGTAAAAGTGCGTGCCAGCCATAGCAACGACTCGTTATGCACCGAACGGTGTTTCAGAAAATCAAAAAAACTGTTTTTATCGGCCTCCATGACAGAGGATGAAGTTTTTTTATTCCTGTCTCTCGATGAAGAATAAGACCTGCGCGAACGGCTTGCTTTCTTTTTGGCACGGTCGTACATACCCACAATATACTTGAAGGTGGTAGACGCATTATCGTAATCGCCTTTGTAATAGTAGGCCTGCCCCATCAGCAGGTACAGGTCATCGCCCCATTTCGTGCGCGGGTCGTGCAACTGTACGCCTATCGAGGTCTTTTGGATAATACTATCCATATCGGGGGCTATCAGGGCAGAATCCCTGTCAGGGTCGAAGGGAAAGAGCGCAAGCATCGAGTCGTAATTATCCTTGCTCACCCGCCGCATATTCTCCATCGCCTCCTCCATTTTCAACTCCGAGTTATAGTAGTAGTTATACCGGGTAAAGGTATTCTGTATGGCCTTTCTTGGGGGCGACCATCGTTTTTTCAGCATCTTTTCATTGCTCCATGCCTCCCGCTTCTTTTTTATCTTCATCTCCAGCGCCAGCTTCATTTTCTCTTCCCGGTTCTTTAGCCTGTCTTTCTGGGCTTTCTCCCGTTTCTCCTTTATTTTGGCCAGGCTGTCGGTACGTGCCTTACGCACCTCTTTCAAGCTGTCAACAAAAGCTTTCCGCACAGCCATCATGCTATCCAGCTTGGCCTTTCTTTCCGCTGCTAGGCTATCGTTGTATGCCTTACGGGCAGCAGCGAGGCTATCGTTAAACGCCTGCCGCACGGCTTTTATACTATCGAGGCGTTCTTTTCTCACTACGGCCACACTATCCTTGTACCGCTTGCTGGAGCGGTACTTACGTATGACCGCCAGGCTGTCGGCACGGTGCTTTTGTATGGCCCTGATAGAGTCAACAACCTTTCTTCGTGCAGCAATAGTACTGTCTATCACGTGTTTACGCGCAGCCCTGATGGAGTCGAAATAAGCCGTACGCACAGCCCTGATAGAGTCTACCCTTGCCTGCCTTACGGCGGTCACACTGTCTTTATAATGTTTGCTCGAACGGTATTTACGGATGGCGGCGAGGCTATCAGTACGGTGCTGTCGCACCTCCTTCAGGCTATCGGTATATGCCTGCCGGGCAGCCCGCAGGCTGTCGTAATAGTGCACCTGGGCTTCGCGGGCAGAGTCTATTGCCCGTTGGCGGGCCTCCAGCACAGGGTTTACGGTCTTTCCCTTATCCTTTTTCTGGGCATAAAGGGTAGTACCGGATAACAGGGCTGTTAATAAAATTAAAAAACAAACTAATATATTCCTGAACGACAAAATATCTATACGGTTTTAGTCTTACTATATAACTGAACCAGGCCAAAAATATTATATCTCAACGGCTTTAAGGCGGTTGCAGCTACAAAATGGCAATTCTATCAAAAATAGACAAAAAAGATATAATTTAAAGAGCAGATTATGTAGCAGATAGTGTAATTTAACATTATGGCAAATAACAGAAATACGCATTGGCAAGCATTGTGTGCGGCAAAGCTGTAAATTGCAGCCACAATGAGCAGGAAGGAAAAACGCTCTGATATTTTCCGCAAGCTGAATACAGAGTACCGGGTAGTATTTATTGATGAAGAAACGCTGGAAGAAGTAAGCTCTTACCGTTTGACAATGGGTAGGCTTTACACCGTATTGAGCACGATATTCGTGCTCATTGTTGTGATAACGGTAAGCATTACCCTTATTACACCGCTGAAGTATTATATACCGGGATATGGCAGCGATGCCCAGCGCATGCAGGTAATAAAGCTGAAGCGAAGCGTTGACTCGCTGGCCGATATGGTAGCCGCACAGCAGGAGTACGAAACCAACCTGCGCAAGGTAATGGGTGGTGAAATAGGCAAAGAGCGCGATACGGCCATGCTGAACCTCAGACTGGTGAAAGATGAGGCAATGAAAAGCATACTGCCCAAAGCCGAAGAGATTAAGAAAAATGCTATCGAAAACATAAAAAAGAATAAAAAGAGCAAAAAACAAACCCCTTGAGCGAACAGGGCAAATACCGTAATACAATGAAATACGTAGGGCTGGGCTCGCAACTGATGGCCCTGCTGCTAATAGGTGTATGGGGCGGTATGAAGCTGGACAAACTGACCGGCTGGAAATTTCCGCTGTTCGTGGTAACGTTGCCATTGCTGGCTTTGGGCATATCGCTATGGCAACTGGTCAGGGAGTTTAACAAACCAAAAAATGAAGAATAATTTTATAGTAGTTATTATCGTATTGTTTGCTGTATTAAGTGGTTTGTTCTACCTGCTGGAGACAAGAGCTCCGCAGTATGACCTGGGCCTGCTGATGGGCGGCAATATTTTAATGGCGCTGCTGACGGTAGCAGGATATGGAATAGTAAGAAAACAGCTAAACAGCCGCCCCGAGGCATTTGTAAGGGGCGTGTATGGGGCCACGTTCATGAAGTTGCTGGTATGTATAGGCGCTATACTGGTGTACGCATTGGTGAATAAGCCGCATGTACACAAGCCTTCGCTTTTCATGGCATTTGGTATCTACGCCATATATACCGTGTTCGAAACTATGATGCTCTCAAAAATGGCAAAATCAACCAAATGATATGAAAAAGCAGGAGACCTCACTGAACCTTCTGGCTAACTTTTTACCGCCGAATACTTTTAATATGGTTGCGCCCTATTTCAAAACGCACACCATACACCTGACGCTTACCCACGAGCGCAAAACAGTATTGGGCGACTACCGCAACCCTGTGAGGGATGCGCCTTACCACCGCATCAGTGTCAATATCAACCTGAACCCATACAGCTTTCTCATTACCCTGCTGCACGAACTGGCCCACTTGCTCACATTCGTGCATTTCCAAAATAAAGTATCACCCCACGGCAAGGAGTGGAAAACACAGTTCCGCCATGTACTGATACCTTTTATAGGCAAAAAGATATTTCCGCAGGATGTAGAGCGTGCACTCATTGCCTATATACAAAACCCCGCCGCCAGTACCTGTAGTGACCAGCGCCTGTATAAAGCCTTATGGCGCTACGACGAGGTAAAACCGAACCACAAACTGGTAAGCGATATAGAAATAGGGCAATGGTTTGAGCACGAGGAGCATATATTTGAAAAGATAGAACACCTCAAGACCCGCTGCAAATGCCGCAACCTGAACAACGGCAAAATGTACTACTTCCAGGGAATAGTAGAAGTAAAACATGTTCGCCGTGACCGAAGGCTTATCGCTTAATGGTTGATTGGTTGACTAAGTTAATTAAGTTGATTAGGTTAATTAAGTTTGATTAATTAACTAAGTTGATTGGGTTAATTCTGTAATGACCAGCCTATCTTATTCAACAGTTCTGCGGCATCTGGTGTTTATTACCGGCTCCTGTTATTTCCTCCTCAAAAGTTCCCCCTGTTTTTACCCCTTATATCTGATTTTCTTCTATTATAAAGACAATCGTTTATTTGTACATTTGTTTTTCTACAAAAAAATAACAAGGATGAAATTTACACACACGTTCCTGGCTGGAATGGCTTTGTTGGCTATGGCATCATGCCAGCAAAAGAACGAAGGAGAAGGCAAGCAGGCCCGCAAGCTGCTGGATCCCGCCAATATGGATACGACCGTAAAACCGGGCAACAACTTCTTTGAATACGCCAACGGCACATGGCTGAAGAACAACCCCATACCCAGCACGGAAACACGCTGGGGCAGTTTCAACGAGCTGCAGGAAAATAACTATGCTGCACTGCATACTTTGCTGAATGATGCTGCTGCCAATAAAAATGCAGCCGCAGGCAGCGCCGAACAAAAGGTAGGAGATATGTACCGTAGCGGCATGGACAGCACAGGCATAGAGAAAGCTGGCATTACGCCGCTGAACGATATGTTTGCCCGCATAGATGCCATACAGGATGTAAACGGCCTGGTAAACGAAATAACCAGGGAACATACGGAAGGTATGGGCCAGGTATTCGGCTTCTATGTATCGCCCGACGATAAGAATGTGACCAAAGAAATATCCCAGTTCTTCCAGGGAGGCCTTGGCCTGCCCGACAGGGACTATTATTTCAACAAAGATGAACGCAGCACCAAAATACGCGATGCGTATAAAAAATACCTGGTAGACATGCTGAAGCTGATGGGCGAAGATGAAGCGACAGCTACCAAAGATGCTGCCGACATCTACAACCTAGAAGAAAAACTGGCCGGCGCCTCCATGACACGCGTTGAAATGCGCGACCCATACAAACTGTACAATAAATTCAGCATCGACGGGCTGAATAAACTGACACCGGGCACCGACTGGCATAATGTTATGCAAAATATGAAGATAGGCAACCAGGATTCGGTAATCGTAGGTATGCCTCAATTCTTTGCAGAAGTAAACAAACAACTGAAAGCAACGCCGCTGGATGTATGGAAGAAATACCTGAAATTCCATACGGTGAATGATATGGCTCCTTACCTGAGCAGCAATTTCGACAACCTGCGTTTCGACTTCTACGGCAAAACCGTACGCGGACAGCAGGAGCAAAAACCACGCTGGAAACGTGTACTGAACGTAGTAGACGGCTCTGTTGGCGAACTGCTGGGACAGATGTATGTTGACAAATACTTCAAACCCGAGGCGAAACAGCGTATGCTGGAGCTGGTAAATAACCTGCAATCAACTTATGCCGACCGTATACAAAGGCTCGACTGGATGTCGGAAGCTACCAAGCAAAAAGCACTGGCCAAGCTGAACGCTTTCATGAAAAAAATCGGCTATCCTGACAAATGGAGGGATTACAGCAAACTGACCATTGTGCCGGACAATTATGCTAAAAACATCATCGCCTCTTCTGCTTTCGATTATGATTACATGATTAACAAGCTGGGAAGGCCGGTTGACAAAACAGAATGGCAGATGACACCGCCTACGGTGAATGCATACTACAACCCTGCTTTCAATGAAATCGTATTCCCTGCGGGCATCCTGCAATATCCTTTCTTCGACCAGGATGCGGATGATGCCGTAAACTATGGCGGCATCGGCGCTGTGATAGGCCACGAAATGACACACGGTTTCGACGACCAGGGCCGTCAATACGATGCCAATGGTAACCTGAACGACTGGTGGACAAAAGAAGATGCAGAGAAATTCATGGCTAAAGCCAAAGTGGTGAGCAATCAGTTTGACAGCTATACGGTACTGGACAGCGTACACGTAAACGGCGACCTGACCATGGGTGAAAACCTCGCCGACCTGGGTGGCCTTGCTATCTCTTACGAGGCATTCAAGAAAACCAAACAGGGACAGGGCAATGATAAGATTGACGGCTTTACCCCCGACCAGCGCTTCTTCCTGAGCTGGGCGCAGGTATGGCGCGCCAATACCCGCGATGAAGAACTGTTCAACCGCATCAAGACAGACCCGCACTCGCCTAACCTGTGGCGCTGTAACGGCCCGCTGAGCAACATGCCGCAGTTCTATGCTGCCTTCAATGTACAGCCCGGCGATAAAATGTACCGCCCTGACAGCCTGCGTGCAAAAGTTTGGTAGTCCTTTGTTTTAATAAATACAGATAAAGAAATCCTCCGGCTCACCGGAGGATTTTTACTTTACAGTCATTGCGGGAAACGAAGTAATTCCGCTATAATACGGCCCTGATTAGTTCTTTACTTCCTGATGCCCAATACATCCTGCATGGTAAACACACCTTGCTTACCGGCAATATATTCGGCAGCCAGTACAGCGCCAAGGGCAAAGCCTTCACGGTTGTGCGCCGTATGTATGATTTCAATATCGTCGATAGCAGACGAGTACTTGATATTGTGCGTACCGGGTACATGCTCTATCCTATGCGCTATTACGGGAAAAGCATCGGGGTTATCCGTATGGTCTTTGGCCCAATGCTTTTTACGGGGCATATTTTCCAGCACCTGCTCTGCCAGTGTGATAGCCGTACCGCTGGGCGCATCTTTCTTTTGGGTATGATGCGTTTCTTCAATGCTCACCTCGTATTCAGGATGGTCGTTCATCAGCGAGGCAAGCAATTTATTGACCTCGAAAAATATATTTACCCCCACGCTGAAGTTAGAGGCCCACAGGAAAGCCGTACCGTTATCTATCGCTTTCATTTTGGCATGGTCCAGGCCATGTTGCCAGCCTGTAGTGCCACACACTACGGGCACACCTGCATTCAGGCAATGTTCTACGTTCTGTTTTGCAGCTTCCGGCATGGTGAACTCTATGCACACATCTGCCTGCTGCAGATTGTCTTTGGTCATTTCATCCCGGTTACTGCTGCCTATACGCAATACTACCTCGTGGCCGCGCTTTTGGGCTATAGCTTCAATAGCTTTTCCCATTTTTCCATAACCTATCAGTGCAATTTTCATACGTTCTATTGTAATATCAAAGAAAGAATGGTGAACACGGCAAACAAAATACTGGCCAGGCCATTGGTATTGGCAAAGGCCATGTTCACCCGGCTCAGGTCGTTAGGGCTTACCAGTGTGTGCTGGTAAAACAACAGCCCTACATATATAGCCGTACCTATCCAGTATAATATGCCGAAACCGCCCACATAACCGGCAGTTATCACAAACAAGGCTGCACATATATGCAGTATATTAGACACCATCAAAGCACCGCGCGCACCCAATGCGGCGGGTATGGAGTGCAACTGGTTGCTGCGGTCAAACTGCTCGTCCTGCAGGGCATAGATAATATCGAAACCCGATACCCATGTAAACACTGCAAGGGAGAACAATACAGGCAAAAGTTTGAAATACCCGGTTACCGCCAGGTAAGCACCTATAGGCGACAGTGACAGCCCAACCCCTAACACGAGGTGACAAAGCGCCGTAAAACGCTTGGTGTAGCTGTAAAACAGGATAACGAACAACGCCACGAACGACAGCCAGAACACCATCATATTGATGAACCACGTAGTGGCTACAAACAACACACAATTGGCAATGGTAAACCATAGTGCCTGCTGCGGTTTTATAACGCCTGCCGGTATTTCCCGTTTTGCCGTGCGCGGGTTCAATGCATCAAAACGGCGGTCGAGGTAGCGGTTGAATGCCATAGCTGCCGTACGTGCAAACACCATGCACAGCAGCATCTTCACCAGCAGGTGCCATTCAAAAGCTTTGCCTTCGTATGCAACGGCCAGTGTAAACCCGATAAAGGCAAACGGCAGTGCAAATACCGTATGGCTGAATTTTATCAGCTCCAGGTAATTCTTCACTTTTTGAGCGAAAGGCATATTTGCGGTTGTATTCATTGTTTATTCCACATCTACTACAAAGCCAATGGACATGGATTCCTGCTCTGCATTTGAGTATACCAATACATTTTTCTCCTGGTGGCCTGTACGGTTGTGGCTGTTGAATTCCACCACCACATCACCCTCCCCGCCCGGCGGTATGGGTTCTTTAGGATAAGAAGGCACAGTGCAACCGCATGATGCTACTGCGTTGTATATCAGTAGCGGGCTGGCACCTGTATTTTTAAAATGGTAAGCGTGTTTTACAACTTCCCCTTCTTCTATTTTACCAAAGTTGTATTTGGTAGAATCGAACTGCAAAGTCGTCTTCGGCATATCCATAGCCTGCTGTTTGCGTTTCGACATTTCATCTTCCGGCATGCCCGGGTCTTTGCTATTGGCAGCCTCACCTATATGGTATTTATTGAATAACGCGGAACGGCTCACCCCGCTCAGTTCTACCAGTGCAATGACGAAGCACGAAAGCGTAAGTACGGTAAGCAGTACGGTTTTAAGTTGCTGGTTCATTTTTATAAAATAAGCTGGTTAGTCAGGTAAATATTATTTAAGTCAAATCTAAGCTATTAGCTGTTCTCCTCCCATACCTGCGCCAGGTGCACCAGTGTTTCTACTGCCTTTTCCATGTCCTGCACGCTTACATATTCCTGTTTTGAATGTATACCCATCTCGCCTGTAAACAGGTTGGGGCAAGGCAGGCCCATAAACGAAAGGCGCGAACCATCGGTACCGCCGCGCACGCTCATACGGTTGACCTGCATACCCGCACGTTTATATGCCTCTTCGGCATAGTCCATCACCTGCGGATGCTTATCCAGTATTTCCTTCATATTGCGGTATTGCTCTTTTACCACAAAATCGGCCGTAGCGCCGGGAAATTCTTTCAGCGTATCATTCACCAGCCCGCGCAGCCTTTCTTCATGTGCGGCCAGTTGTTTGGTATCAAAGTCGCGCACGATGAACGATACCGTAGCTTTTTCCAATACACCTTCCATTTGAACAGGGTGTACAAAGCCCTGCATCCCTTCGGTAGTTTCCGGGCACCATTCGTTGCGGGGCAGTTTATCTACAAAGGCAGAGGCCACTTTGATGGCGCTTACCATTTTATCTTTTGCATAGCCGGGGTGTGCGCTGATACCGTAGAAGGTAACCGTTGCCGCATCGGCCGAGAAGGTCTCCCCTTCCAGGTGGCCGCGCTCACCGCCATCCAGCGTATAACCGAAGGCAGCGCCCAGTTTTTGCATATCAGCTTTATTTACCCCGCGCCCTATCTCTTCATCGGGGGTAAAGAGGATGCGTATTTTACCATGCGGTATTTCGGGGTGCTGTACCAGGTAGGCAGCAAGGTCCATAATAATAGCCACGCCCGCTTTATCGTCAGCACCCAGCAGCGTAGTACCCGATGCGGTGATAATATCGTCGCCGATACGTTCTTTAAGATACGGGTGGTCTTTGGTGCTGATGATTACCGTAGGGTCGTCAGGCAGTACAATGTCTTTACCATCGTAAGACATGTGTAGCATGGGCTTAACACCCGTACCGCTGCAATCAGGCGCGGTATCTACGTGCGCACAATAGCATAATACAGGCACATCCTTTTTGCTGGTGGCGGGTATGGTAGCATATACATAGCCATATTCATCCAGTTCTGCATCGGCAATACCCATATCCTGCAGTTCCTTTACCAGTATGCGGCTCAGGTCTTTCTGCTTTTCGGTGGAGGGTTGCGATGGAGAGTTGGGGTCGCTTTGCGTGTCTACCTGTACATAGTTCATAAAGCGTGCAGCAACGGTGTGCTGGTAATTATCTATTGACATAAGCACTCAGAATTTGAGGCGTAAAAATAGGCATTACACGGCAACTAAACAGGTGATTTTAAACTATTACCTTTGCATCATATATGAATGAAATTAGCCGTATCGATATTTCGCAGATAGTCACCATCACTTTCACCCTGTTTGCCGTAATAGATATGCTGGGCTCCATACCCCTGCTGCTAAGCCTGAAAGAAAAGATGGGCGGCATCAGCTCCGTACAGGCTACGCTTGTATCGGGTGCCCTGATGCTGATATTCTTTTTCGTGGGCGAGCAGGCGCTTAATTTTATGGGGGTAGATATTCATTCTTTCGCCATAGCCGGTTCCATAGTCATTTTCATACTGGGGCTGGAAATGGTGTTAGGGCTGGAAATATTCCGCAACGAGAAAGACAGTAAATCGGGCAGCGTAGTGCCCATTGCGTTCCCCATTATAGCCGGTTCAGGCACGCTCACTACTATTATGTCGCTAAAGGCTACCTATCATGCCTATAATATATTGATAGCTATACTCATCAACCTCATTATCGTATTCATCACCCTGCGATCCCTCAACCTGCTGGAGCGACTCCTGGGCCCCTCGGGTATACTCGTGGTGCGTAAATTCTTTGGCGTGATACTGCTGGCAATTGCGGTGAAGATATTCAGGAATAATTTGGGGGTATTGTAAGCCCCCTCCGCCCCCCAAGGGGGAACTTCTTTACAACGTCATACTGTGATGTCAGGTGTTACCACCTGACACAATGCGAGTGTCCCGAATTACTATTTACTATGGTGTCAGGTGTTGCCACCTGACACCATAAGAACTTCTTTACAACGTCATTGCGAGTGATAGCGAAGCAATCTCGCCACAATATAGAATATTCGTTCGCGAGATTGCTTCGTCGTTTCCTCCTCAAGGACGATTTTTAACACATCCATTTATGGAATTTCACTTAAACTGCGTCTTGCTCCAATAAACAAAGCCTATGAAACACCTTGGCATTATAGCTGTCTTTGCCCTACTCTGCTCCTGTAATAGCGAAACAGAAAGCGACATTCAAAATATTCCTCCCCAGTCGCACCTCATCAACAAAGAAGGAAAAACTATAGCTACACGCTTTAAAACACCTGAGGGGTTCCAACGTGTACATGCCACAGGCTTCGGGCAATACCTGCGCAACCTGCCATTGCAGCCGCATGGCAGCAAAGTGCATTTGTACAACGGCGATGTGAAAAATAAAACAGGCGTATACCTTGCCGTAGTAAAAATGGACATCGGCAATAAAAACCTGCAACAATGCGCCGACGCAGTAATGCGCCTGCGTGCCGAATATTTATTGCAGGCAGGAACGGCCGATAAAATCCATTTCCATTTCACCAACGGCTTTAACGCCGAATATAGCCGTTGGCTGCAAGGCGACCGCATAAGTGTAAACGGCAATAAGGTACAATGGGTAAAAAGGGGGACAGCCAATAATGATTACAACAGTTTTCGCGAATACATGGATGTAGTGTTCTCTTATGCAGGCACTTTATCCCTATCAAGAGAATTGACACATGTAGATATGCCGGATATGCAGCCGGGCGATGTATTGATATACGGCGGCTCGCCGGGCCATGCGGTAACAATAGTGGACATGGCCGAAAACCGCGCAGGCAAGAAACTATACATGCTCGCCCAAAGCTATATGCCCGCGCAGGAAATACAGGTGCTTGCCAACCCAAACAACCCCGATATAAGCCCCTGGTACGAACTGAACGACAGCGCTACAATCCTAACCCCAGAATGGACTTTTTACCCAAATCAGTTAAAACGTTTCGACAATTAATAAAGGGCTGCAGACGCAGCCCTTCTTACATCAATTATTATTCCGCGCTGTTCTATTCCTCACCGTTCCAGCCAAGTGTGCTCAGGTCTCCATCGCCCTCGTTTATCTCTGCCGACTTATTTACAGTTTTTACCAGGCTGATGAACTCTGCACGATAGCCGTTCTTATCACGGCCTTTGGCGCTCCGGGCAAGGTTCAGCACGGTAGTATAATTGGATGTTCCTTTGTATTCAGAATTTTTCAGCAACATACCGAACATAGCCACCGCGCTTGCAAAGCGTATGTTATCGCTTGTATGCATGATGCGTTTGCTGTAGCCAGGTATCACATGCACCATTTCTTTGCTCTTGTTGGCATTGGGCCTTTTGTACCTGAACTTGATGGTGGCCAGTTCGTTACCTGCATATACGTTTTTACTGCTTTGGTATTTCAGCGGGTCTACATCGCTGTTTGCAACACTGCCTTTGGCAGGCACTAGTTCGTACAATATGGTCACCGTATGGCCTGAGCCCATATCACCCGCATCTTTCTTGTCGTTCTTAAAATCCTCGGCATTCAGCACCCTGTTCTCATACCCTACCAGCCTGTACGATGCCACATATGCAGGGTTGAACTCTATCTGCGCTTTTACATCTTTGGCTATGGTGAACATAGTGCCGCCAAATTCTTTCACCAGTGTTTTGTGCGCTTCTTCTTCATCGTCTATATAGGCATAGTTACCGTTTCCTTTATCGGCCAACAGTTCCAGTTTGCTATCTTTATAGTTGCCCATTCCAAAGCCAAGACATGTCAGGTATATACCATTATCACGTTCTTTTGTTATTAAATTTTCCAAATCGCCTTCACTGCTTATGCCCACATTGAAATCACCGTCAGTAGCCAGTACGATACGGTTGTTGCCCCCACGCATAAAGTTTTCGCGTGCAGTGTTGTAAGCCAGTTGTATACCCGCACCACCCGCAGTGCTTCCGCCTGCCTCCAGCCTGTCGAGTGCACTGTATATGGCCTGCTTATTGCTGCCCGATGTAGGAGGCAATACCAACCCGGCATTGCCTGCATATACTACTATGGAAAGCCTGTCTTCTTCACGTAGTTGTGACGCCAGCATTTTGAGGGAAGATTTTACCAGCGGCAGTTTATTATAATCGCTCATGGAGCCTGACACATCAATAAGGAACACGATATTGGAAGACGGTAATTTTTCCGTACTTATCTCTTTGGCCTGTATACCTATGTGCAGCAGTTTATGCCCGCTCTTCCAGGGACAATCAATCATTTCAGTAACGATGGCAATCGGGTCTTCACCATCCGGCTGCGGGTAGGCATAATCAAAGTAGTTGACCATCTCTTCTATGCGCACAGCATCGGCAGGGGGCATTTGTCCTGCATTGATAAAACGGCGCACATTGCTATACGATGCCCTGTCTACATCTACCGATAGCGTGGAGAGCGGGTTGGCCCTTACCGACAGGAAATCGTTTTCCTGTTCACTCTTATAGCTTTCATTGCCGGGGCTCTGGTACACAAGTGGCTTTGACTGGGGCACTACATTGGTATGGTCTTTCCGGTTTCTCCGTTTGGCCTGTACACCGTCTACTATATAACGGCTACCACTATTGCGTGCGCCGCGGATGTTAATTTGGTCACTACTGTAGTTGTAAGTGCCGGGCGCAGCAGACACTGTACCACTGGTAGTACGGGTGGGCATCTTTTCTATCTGCTCTGATATAACGGTAGTAGAAGGGCCTTGATATTTGTTTATTAACGGTACTTTATAGGCGGTAATTTGTACTTCGTTCAGTTGTTTTACATCCGGCTCCATATTGATATTCACTTCGGTAGTTTTACCCGCTGATACAATTACGCCCTGCACTATTTGTGTTTTGTATGCCGTGTATGCCGCCTTAACGCTATACCTGCCGGGTTTAAGCGGTTTGATGTTGTACACGCCGTCTACATCTGTAGTAGCCCCACCTTTTACAACAGCGCCTTCCATCACTGTTATTACCGCCCCGATAATAGGGTCTTTATGTTCATCGAGAATAGTACCTGTAATGCCACCAGTTTGTGCCACCGCCTGCAAGGCCATGCACAACATCAACAAGAATAAACTGAATACCTGTTTCATATGCTTTCATTTTTATGGTTTGTATTGAATTGCTTTTGTATTGGGATGCAGGTATTTTTCATTTTCCATAAAAGGCAGAAAATATTTTTTCAGAATGACGGGGAAGTGACAAAATGAATATTGTATAACAAGATTGACTATACAATAATTAATCTTTAGTTTTATTCAAAACCTACGCTCATGTTATTCGTTATAATGGTAGCAATACTTGCTATACTCATCGGGCTTACTATTTTTATCCTGTATTTATTGACGTTGCAAAACACACTCAAGGCTGTATCACTGGTCAACCGCCAGATGGAGCCCGGCATGGTATGGCTGCTGCTCGTTCCACTTTTCAATTTGGTGTGGCAGTTTATTGTGGCCAGGAAAATTTCGACATCTATAGAAAGGGAATACCATAGCAGGGGCCTGCCCTGCAAACCGCAGCCTACCTACAATGCAGGCTTAGCATTAGCTATTCTTTATTGTGTAAATAGCATATTATACTGGAGCATTCCACTACGGGGAATTGTTAGTATTGCCGTACTAACGTCTTTCATTATATACTGGGTACAGGTAAACGGTTATAAAAACAAGCTCCGGCAACTACCGCCTATAGAGCATAGCGATAGCGAGATATTCGGCCATATCAACCCGTAGCCCTGTTATTCCATATTTGCAGCAAATACAAAATCATTATATGGTTGCTCCTTTAATTTCTCTGCTATTCCTGCTTGCCTTTCTTGCAGTTGCTATTTTATTTTTATTCACTTTGCAAAACACGCTCAAAGCGATATCACCTGTTAACAGAAAAATGGAACCTGGTATGGTTTGGCTATGGCTTATTCCCTTTTTCAATCTTGTATGGCAGTTTATTGTTGTGAAAAGAATCTCTGAATCAATAGAGGTGGAATATATCAGCCGGAGATTACCGTGCAAATCACAACCAACTTATAATATCGGTTTGGCTTTATCTATATTGAACTGTATAAACCTGGTAATATTTTGGAGTATGCCATTAAGAGGACTAGTAAGTCTTGCAGCTATAGTTTGTTTCATTATATACTGGGTACAGGTAAACGACTATAAAAACAAGCTCCGGCAACTACCGCCTATAGAACACGGGGATAGTTAGATATTTGGCCATATCGAACCGTAGTTACATTATCTCTTCCAGTAAGGCTTTATTACCTGCCCGTGCCTGTGGCTGTAGCGCATCATAAGCAAAAAAACAATAACGCAAAAAAGAATGGCTTGAACAGACCCTTCGGGGCCAAAAGCGCCGCCGGTTATCCATGTATTACCCTGTATTTGCGTTTGCAGCAGGCTTTTGCTCAGGTTATTGCCCGATACGGCTGCGCCATATATACCCCCTTGGGCAAAATTCCAGCCGAAGTGAATGGCTATGGGGAACCACAGGTTGCGGGTACACATATAGGCAGCGCCCAGCATCAGCCCAGCCTCTACAGCTATGGCAATAGCCATCAGGAGCGAGCTATTGGGGTTGGTAATGTGCATAATACCAAACAACAACCCCGAAATAAACAATGACCAGTAGCTGCCCAGTTTCTCTTCCGTAATGCGGAAAATGATACCGCGGAACAGCGTTTCTTCAAATACTGATGAACTGATGCTGATAGCCAGTGCAGGCAACAGGTACGAAACAGGGTTCACCCCGCTCACCTTCATTGCCCCGGATATATAGATAACGAGGATTACCACGCTTTGCAACCCTACCCCTATCAGCAGGCCCCATCCTATATTCCGCCCCAGCCCCCGCAGGGAATACTCGGTTATGCGCCTGCGCTCATAGTAAGTGTATAATAATATATATGCCCCGGCAGCCAACACAGCTATAACGGTATTGGATAGCAGGCTTTCCATTTGTTTGGCCACCATGCCGCCCGAAATGAGTGCTACCAGCCCGCCACCCACCGTAGCGCACAAGCTGCAAACCAAAAGCCCTATTACAATCCGCATAACTGCGGAATGCCATATTTTTTGCCATGTACTTTTCTCTTCTTGCATAACAACCATATATACATATAAAACTATAGAAAACTAAAGGCTCTGCAAACGGCAAAAGTCTATCCCTCAAGTAATTTTCGTACTTTCGCCGATAATTTTTTATTATTTTACGCAAACCGGCAGTAAAAAGGGTAATGTGCAGAATGGCTTGATAACCTTCGGGTTCAAAAAAAAACAAAGATACCCCTGCACTGCTGTCAACATAAATTATATATATAAATGGGATGTGGCAACTGTGGGACAGGCGCCAGCGGAAAACCAAATGGTTGCAAAGGAAACGGAGGATGTAGTACAGGTGGATGCAACCGCATGAATGTTTTCGACTGGCTGAGCGATCTGCCCCTGCACGATAGTGCGAAACCTTACCCGGTAATAGAAGTAACTTTCAATAAAGGCAGCAGGAAAGATTTTTACCGTAACAACACACCTTATATCTTCGAAAAAGGCGAACAAATCGTAGTAGAAGGTGTAAGCGGGTTTGATGTGGGACAGGTGAGCCTGACCGGCGAACTGGTAAAACTGCAGCTAAAAAAATACAGCGTTGACGAGCAGCAGATAAAACGGGTGCTGCGCCCCGCAACCGACGACGATCTCGACATTTTCTATAAAAACAAGGAAAGGGAGCAGGATATGCTGGTACGCTCACGCGCCATAGCCCGCAACCTGAACCTGGAAATGAAACTTGCAGAGGTAGAGATACAGGCCGACGGCAAAAAAGCTACTTTCTTCTATACGGCCGACCAGCGGGTCGATTTCCGGGAGCTGATAAAACTATATGCCGGCGATTTTAAGGTAAAAGTGGAAATGCGCCAGATAGGCGCGCGGCAGGAAAGCGCCAAAGTAGGTGGTATCGGCTCTTGTGGCCGTGAACTGTGTTGCAGCACCTGGCTTACCGATTTCAAATCGGTGAACACTACTGCCGCCCGCTATCAGAACCTTTCCATCAACCAGACCAAACTAAGCGGCCAGTGCGGCAGGCTGAAATGCTGCCTGAACTACGAACTGGATACCTATATGGATGCATTAAGGGTATTTCCCGACAATGCAGATATGCTGGAAACCGTAAAAGGAAGGGCCACACTGCAAAAACGGGACATCTTTAAAAACCTGATGTGGTATAGCTTCTCCGACAGCAGCAAGCAGTACCCGCTGACGATAACCCGTGTAAAGGAAATACTGAAGCTGAACAGCGAAGGCGTAAAACCCGACGAACTGCAACCTGTAGAGTTGGAAATAAGCAGCAATAAAGCAGGGGTGAAGGTGGAAATGGGCTTTGTGAACGATGTAGGGCAAATAAGCCTGAAAGCGCTGGAAAAATCGGGCCATAAGAAGAGGAATAAAAGCAAAAGCGGAGGCGGCAATAAGCAGCAAACGGCAGGGAACAACCAGCAGGGAGGCCAGCAAAGGCAGGGAAATAACCGGCAGCAACAAAATGCGAGGCCCAACCAGCCCCAGCAGGCGAAACAACAAAGCGGTCAGCCCCGCCCCGAAGGGCAGCAGGGCCAGCAACGCAAACAGGGCGGCGGACAGCAACAGAGAAACAAACCACCACAACAAAACAAACAAGGCGGGCAACCCGGGCAACCTGCACAGCCGCGTGAACCACGCGAGCCAAGGCCGGAAAGACCCAACAGGCCCAACCGGCCGCAGGGTGGCAACCGCAACAGGGAACAACGCCCGCCGCAACAACCGGATAAAAGCAATGGATAAATAATAAGACCTGTCACAACGCAGGTCTTTACTATTATATGTATTCATGATTTTGTCTACAGGGTGGCGTGGCTGCGTACGGAGAATATATGTGCCGGGCCGCGGTCTGCATTATAGCCGGGGTTTACGCATAGCTGGTAGTCAACGGTAAACCATATATCTTTCTTAAAGGGCTTGATGCGGTAATATAACTCCCCAATAGCCTCAGGGACATAGTTCAACGCACCGTCGCCCAGCATAAAGCCGTACCCGCCGAAGGCAAGGTATTTCTTATGGTCTTCGGAAATACCATTGCCCACGAAGGCCAGCCCGAAATTGTCCTGAGGGCGTTTCCATTTTTTACCGTTTACCGATATTCCGGCCGATACGGTGCGGTCTATTTCCGTAAAGCACCATGTCTGGTTCAACCCATCGTTCCATCCAACGCGGGCAAATATGCCCCAGCTATCGCCCAGTTGCTGGTCGAAACTGAGCCCGAGGCCATATTTGTTATTTCCTTTTTCGCCTGTTGCGTTTACATCAGGCATTTCATTATTGTATACAGCTTTGGCAATTGCATCTTTATAGCTGCCCATTGCGGCCTTATTGTAGTAGCCCAGCAAACGGATATTTCCCGGCCTGCCTTTTATGGCAATGCTGCGCGCTACCTGCCCGTTCAGGGCTATCGATTCACCGATGTTTGTATTCAGGTCGAGCCCGTTAGCCACTTCAGGCATGGTTGCTGCCGCAACTGTATAATTCATCTTGTCTTTTTGCAATTCGATGGCTAATGCATACGTATATCCACGGAGATTAGCTGCATAATCCCAGGCACCGTTATTCATCAGCGCCCAGTTCATAAACTGGGTACGGGGCGAGTTGGCATATTCATTATTATCGAACAAATCGGCCAGGGACAGTTTGCCTATATACAACCGCAAATAGTCTATGGGCGCATAACCGGATAACTGGTTTGCCTCATCAGCTACCGGGTGGTCACCCATCGTACCTTTTTCTGCCAGCGAAATGGTTTGCCTGAAATAGCCCCTTGCCAGGTATAATGTCGGCTCGGGGTTACCTACACGGAAAGTCTCCCCGTTTGACGAGCCCGCCATACCCAATGCCCCGCTCAGCCCGCTGCCGCCTGCCACTTCAGGATTGATATAAACATCTGCCCCCTTCCACAGCCGTGCGCCGAAAAACAAGGTAGCCGTCAGCGAGTTCTCGTGCATTTCTTTCCCCTCCAGGCTGTTGTAGCCCTCATAGGGAGCGTTAAAAGAAGGTTTGTATTGCAGGATGTAGGTAGCCTGCATGTGCAGGTTGAACCGCTGCCTGGCGTACAATTCCGTTTGAGGTTCCTGCTCTACAATGCGTTCATTTTTTCGGGTGTAGTCATAATCCTGTGCAGCGCACTGATACATACAGCCCAAACAAAGTGCAAAAAGTACTGGTTTTCTCATAGCATGAAAATAACGGGTAAAACAAATGCTATATAAAGAAAAAAAGAAACCGTGGCTTTTGCCACGGTTCAGGTCATTTATTTTTAGTTTCCAAACTCGCTGAGGAATTTGATGCGCATCATCTGCAGTTGCTCAATGCTCACATCTTTGTCGCGAAACTCTTCATAAGCATGTTGCAGGTTATCATCGTGACTGCTGCGGAAGTAGTCGAAAATATCTTCCTGCTCATACTCGTCCAGCTCCTGCTCCAGGCAATAATCGAGGTTCAGGCGTGTACCGCTGGCCACAATGCTTTCCATTTCCTGCAACAGGTCTTGCAGGCTCAGGTCTTTGTTACGCGCAATGGTTTCCAGCGGTATTTTTTTATCTATGTTCTGGATGATGAACACCTTCATGCCGCTTTTGTTCACCACGCTCTTCATTACAAAATCATCCGGCTTAATGATGTCGTTCTCCTCTACATATTTCGCAATCAGGTCTACAAACTTGCGCCCGTAACGCATTGCCTTGCCCTTGCTCACACCCTGTATCTTCTCCAGTTCCTCCAGAGTGGTGGGGTAGCTCATGGCCATATCCTCCAGTGAGTTTTCGAGGAAGATAACGAACGGGGGCAACCCTTTTTCCTTAGCTACCTGTTTGCGCAGGTCTTTCAGCATTTCAAAAAGGTTGGCATCTACCGTAGCCGGGCCTCCGCCACCACTTACCTCTTCATCGTCGCCATTGGCATCATCAAAATTATGGTTCAGCACCACCATGATGGAGAATGGCTTTTTCAGGAACTTCCTTCCTTTGTTTGTTATCTTCAGCAGGCCGTATTCTTCTATATCTTTCCGTACCAGCCCTTCCAGCATCATCTGGCGTATGAGTGAGTGCCAGAAATTGGCTTCCATACCCATTACCAGCCCGCTGCCGAATGATTTGAGCTTATCATGGCGGAAAGTTTTTATTTGCGGGTTCGATTTACCGAGTATGATATTTACAACATAGTCAATATTAAAACGCTCATCCAGTTCGTTAATCGTATCCAGTACAATCTTTGAGCTGTCTTTTACTTCCAGTTTTTCTTTCGGGTGCAGGCAGTTGTCGCAGTTGCCGCAGTTCTCTTCTTCATATTTTTCACCAAAGTAGTACAGCAGCAGTTTACGGCGGCATACGCCACTTTCTGCATAGGCTACAGTTTCCGATATAAGCTGTGCGCCCATTTCGCGCTCGCTCAGCGGCTTATCGCGCATCAGGTGCTCCAGCTTCTGCACGTCTTTATGCGAGTAATAGAGCACACACTTACCCTCCAGCCCGTCGCGGCCTGCACGGCCTGTTTCCTGGTAATAGTTTTCCAGCGATTTGGGTATGTTGTAATGTATCACAAAACGTACATCCGGCTTATCTATACCCATGCCAAAGGCAATAGTGGCCACTATTACATCTACTTCCTCCATCAGGAACTTATCCTGCCTTTGTGCCCGTATGGCAGCATCCAGCCCTGCGTGGTAAGCCACTGCCGATATACCATTGGCCTGCAGGGTGCTGGCCAGTTCTTCCGTGGTCTTACGGTTGAGGGTATATATGATACCACTCTTGCCCCTCATGCTGTGAATAAATTTCACCATGTTCTTCAGCACCTGCTCTTTCTTGCCTTTGGGCAATATCTCGTAATACAGGTTGGGCCTGTTGAATGATGCTATGAATACACTTGGCTCGCGTAGGGAAAGGTTTTTCACAATATCGTCCTGCACCTTGGGCGTAGCGGTAGCCGTAAGGGCTATGATAGGCAGCTCAGGACTTATCTGGTCTATCATATCGCGTAGCTTACGGTATTCAGGGCGGAAATCATGCCCCCACTCCGATATACAGTGTGCCTCGTCAACGGCGATAAAAGATATATTGATGTCGCGGAAGAAATCTATATTCTCCTGCTTTGTCAGCGTTTCAGGCGCTACATACAACATTTTGGTATGGCCTGCCGTCAGGTCCGATTTTACCTTTTTCTGCTGCGCCTTGCTGAGTGTTGAATTAAGAAAATGCGCCACATGGTCTTTGCTGCTGTAGCCGCGTATCAGGTCTACCTGGTTTTTCATCAGCGCTATCAGCGGCGAAACGATAATAGCTACCCCGTCGCTCAGCAATGCTGGCAACTGATAGCAAAGGGATTTACCCCCACCCGTCGGCATGATTACGAAAGTATCTTTACCGGAAAGAATACTTTTGATAATTTTCTCCTGCTCACCCTTAAACGCATCGAAGCCAAAATGCTCCTGCAATGACTTCTTTAAGTTCATTTTCGATTTTGAGGTAGTAATACCTGCATCCATAACACATTAGTTTTACCTTGGGTAAATTTTAACTCATTCACATATTTTTTTAACGAATAAGAATTGAGGTAATTTCGAAAGGTTCGCGAAGTTACATCATGGAAGTTAAAAAAAGTAAATTAAATATGCAAGTTTTTTATAAAACATAACTTGTTTTAACAAACGAACTCTTCTGAACCGGGAATTTTACATTTCGGTGATTAAAAAACAGCAGATGAAGCGGAAAACAAGCCTGTAATGAAGATTTACCGGCGCAAAGCTCGTCTAAAATAGAAATAAATTTAACAATTCACACAACAGGGGGCAGGCTATTGTATACTTTCCTGACTTCCAGCGGGTCAGGGCATTCTTCCAGCAATGTTGTAACTGACTTTTTGAATACCGGGTGCACCAGGGCGGGGGCTATTTCCTGCAAGGGGGCAAGGGCAAAGCGCCTTTGCTGTATATACGGGTGCGGAACGATAAGGCCCGGTATATTGATTATTTCATTGCCAAAAAACAATATATCAATATCAAGCGTACGCTGGCCCCACTTGACTATCCTCTGCCGTCCGAGTTTCTTTTCAATGTCTTGTATTGCCACCAGCAAACTGCCCGGAGATAATGGGGTACTAAGGCATACTGCCATATTCAGGAAATCGGGTTGCTCTTCCAGGCCCCATGCCGCTGTTTCGTATATGCCCGACTGCGCAATTATAACCCCGCATTTTTCTTCCAGCATGTCTATACACTGTTGCAGCCAGCCTGCCCTGTTCCCTTCGTTGCTGCCCAGCAGCAGGTATACTTTATCTTCCATGTTGCCGCCTGTGGTATGCTTGTCTTTCTTCAAATATTTCTTCCATCCTCATTTTCAGCTTCGCATGATTGCTTTGGCCCAGTTTATCAAGCAACGAGAGGAAGATGGGATTAATGGATGGACCGGGCATGTCTGCCATAAAGAGGATAATAGCATTCTGGCCTTTGGTATTGAATGAGTCGAGTTCCGAAACAAATAAACCGGGGTTATTGTCGGCCAGCATCAGCAATATATTTTGCAGCTCAGCCACAGGGCCGCCGCTCCATACCAGCCCCTTTGCAATATTCATCGCTTTGGGCAGGGATTGTGCGGGGTACATTACACCAAACTTTTTATACGCCTCCAGGTATTCCGGGTAATGCGGGTAAAGCTGGTCATAAGTATCGGGGCCGAAAGTTTTAATAAATGCATCCTTATCGCCGGGAAAGCATCTGATAAAATACAACTGGTTTTCAGGCAGGGAAGCATCGTGCCGTATGGCATTGTAACCCGCAACTGCCTTTTTTGAATCTTCAGACAGTCCGCGCGCCCATACGCATACAGCCAGCAGGAGCAATATAAACGTCCCCAAAATTCTCATGGGCGTAAAAATAGGGTATAATATGGTGTTTACCGATAAAATGCCCTTGCCTGCCGAAAGGAAGCGGCAAACAGGTTTTACCCTCGTATATTTGTCTCCTACTTACATTTCAATATACATGAAACAATTCTTTAAAATGTTTTTCGCCTCTATGCTGGCGATGATTGTATCGGGCGTTATTATAGTGGGACTGGTCATTGGCATATCAGTTACACTGGTATCAAAATCCCTGTCGCCCGATAACAAAGTAATGGTGAGCGATAACAGTGTATTGGTCATAGACCTCAGCAACCGTTTTCATGAACAAAGTGAGGTAAACTCACTGGCGCTTTTAAATAATGACGGCGCCTATTCGGCAGGTTTATACTATGCAGTAAAGGCAATAGAACATGCCCGGACAGATGATAAGATAAAAGGCATATTGGTAAAATTGAACCCAACCCCCAATGGCTGGGCTACATTGGAGCAACTGCATGATGCGATTGCCGGCTTCCGCAAGTCGGGAAAATTTGTTTATGCATACGGCGAGCAAATATCGCAAGGCGCCTATTATGTAGGCACAGCAGCCGACAGCATTTACCTGAACCCGGTGGGCGATATGGAACTGAAAGGTTTTGCCACTGTGCTGGCATTCTTTAAAGGCACACTGGAAAAGCTGGACCTGCAACCTGAAATATTTTATGCCGGTAAGTTCAAAAGTGCCACAGAGCCTTTCCGCGCCGATAAAATAAGCGAACCCAACAGGGAACAGATAACAGCTTTTCAGAAAGGCTTCTGGAACGAATTTTTGCAGGCAGTGGCCGGGTACACGCACACAGATACGGCTGCCATTAACCAATTGGCTGTATCGGGCGCTATACAATTCCCGTCTGACGCGCTAAAGCATAAACTGGTAAATGGCTTATTGTACTGGGACCAGGTGGAAAACCTGCTGAAAGAAAAAACAGACCGTAAAGAAGATGAAAAGGTAAAATATATATCGCTGGACGAATATGCCGAAAATACCCGCCATAGCCGGAAATTTAATAACGACCGCGTAGCCGTATTGTTTGCGGAAGGTAATATAGTAGATGGTGAAAGCGATAATGATTACCAGGTAGCTTCGGAAACACTTACGGAATCTATCAGGAAAGTGCGTGATAATAAAAAGATAAAAGCAGTGGTGTTGCGTGTCAATTCGCCAGGGGGCAGCGCACTGGCTTCAGATGTTATACTTCGCGAACTGAACCTGCTGCAGAAAAAGAAACCCCTTATCGTGTCTATGGGCGACCTCGCTGCGTCGGGCGGTTATTATATCTCCTGCCAGGCCGATAGTATCTTTGCTATGCCCAATACCATTACCGGCAGCATTGGCGTATTTAGCGTACTCTTTAATGCAGAGGGCCTGATGAAAAACAAACTAGGCGTTACTTTTGACGAAGTGAAAACTGCACCTTATGCCGATTTCCCAACGGCTACGCGCCCGCTTACTGCTGAAGAAGCGCAGCGTATGCAAAACTCTGTGAACTATATCTATGAAACCTTCAAAGGCCGTGTAACTACCGGGCGCAAACTGAATGCTACAGTTGTAGACAGCATTGCACAGGGCCGTGTATGGACAGGTACAGATGCAATGCGCTTAGGCCTGGTGGATGGGCTGGGTGGTATTGACCGCGCAATAGCTGGTGCCGCCAACCTGGCAAAACTAAAAGACTACGAGGTAGCCACATACCCTGAGCCGGTTGATAAATTTGAAAGTATGCTAAAACGCTTTAAAGGCGCATCTGTATCGGAAGCAGCCATAAAGGCGATGATGGAAACAGACATGGGTACGGATTACGAGTTTTACAAACAGGTAAAAAACCTGCGCAATATGAATGGAAAAACAATGATGGCTATGCCATTCCGTTTGAGCGTACAGTAATTTAATTTCAGCACACAGCTTTCAGGGCGTACCGCAAACGGTGCGCCCTTTATTTTTTTTAAAAAAGATGCGGAACGGAAAACCGCATGTGAAAAACTACCGTATGTGTAAGTGAAAAAAGGTAACCAAAACAAAAAAACTTTAACAACAAAAAACTTACAATTATGAAACGTGCAATGATGATTTCCGCATTGGCCCTGGCTTTTCTTTCTATGGACGTGAGCAACAGCTTTGCAAAAGGTGGAAAAGAAAAAACAGTAATGGTGGGTGGTGCGGCCATGTACCCCGGCAGGAATATTATTGAGAACGCAGTCAACTCAAAAGACCACACTACCCTTGTGGCGGCCGTAAAAGCAGCGGGGCTGGTGGAAACCCTGGAAGGGCCCGGCCCGTTTACCGTATTTGCTCCCACCAACAAAGCGTTCGACATGCTGCCCAAAGGAACGGTTGACAACCTGCTGAAACCCGAAAACAAAAGCAAACTCACCTCTATCCTCACTTACCATGTGGTAGCCGGCAACTGGAGCGCGCAAGACCTGATGAAAATGGTAAAGGATGGCAATGGCATGGCGAAAGTAAAAACCGTAGAGGGTGAAGAATTGACTGTGATGCAAAACGACAAACACCTGTGGTTGCAGGATGCACAAGGCAACAAAGCCATGATAACAATCAGTAATGTGAACCAGAAAAACGGCGTTATACATGTAATAGACCACGTATTAATGCCCTGATAAGGTTAAAGCCTTCACAATATAGGGATAAGGGCTTTTTTTTGATTGCTTCATAGTATCTTTAGGGGAAATTCGTTTCCCCTTTTTAATTTTTTATAAGGCAGGTGAAAAAAGAAAGCATCTCGGTATTTGACATTTTTAAGATAGGCGTAGGACCCAGCAGCTCTCATACATTAGGACCATGGCGTGCCGCGCTGCAATTTATTGAAACCATTAAGCGAAAAGGCATCGGTGAGGTGACACAGGTAAAAGTGTTGCTGTACGGCTCGCTGGCCAAAACAGGCAAAGGGCACGGTACGGATGTGGCCATCATACTTGGCCTGTGCGGCGAAGACCCGGTGACCTTTGATGTGAACCAGATATCGCCCCGTGTAGAGCAGATAAGCGAGCAGAAAAAAATGCTGCTGGGACAGCAGCAGGAAATCAGCTTTAGCCCCGCGGAAGACCTCGTATTCCTTTTTGATGAGTGCCTGCCCTACCACCCAAATGCCGTTACTTTCCTGTGCTCGTTTGGCAATGGAGACGAAATAGCAGAAACTTTTTACTCTATAGGAGGCGGTTTTGTAGTGAAAGAAGGAGAAGAAGGCAATATACTGGACATGGTGGATTTACCTTTCCCGATAGATAAATCTGCCGACCTGCTGCATTGGTGCCGTAAAACCGGCCTCACCATTCCGGAAGTAGTGATGGAAAACGAACTGGCATGGCGCAACGAAGAAGAGACCAAAGAAGGGGTATTGAAGATATGGGAAGTAATGCGCGATTGTATCTATCGCGGCTGTCACATAAAAGGGGAACTGCCCGGCGGCCTGAATGTGAAACGCCGCGCTGCCCTGCTCAACCAAAAACTGCTTACAGGTAAAACATACAACTCATACGAAGAATGGGTGGAAGCCATCCGCAGCGGTGGACAGCATTTTAAATATACGCTCGACTGGGTGAGCTGTTTTGCGCTGGCTGTGAACGAAGAAAATGCATCGTTCAGTCGTGTAGTGACCGCGCCTACCAATGGTGCCGCCGGCGTAGTGCCCGCGGTATTGCAGTACTATATTACCTTCTGCGACGGGTTTGATGAAGAAAAAATCATACAGTTCCTGCTGACTGCTTCAGAAATCGGCAGCATTTTCAAAAAAGGTGCAACCCTGTCGGCCGCAATGGGCGGGTGCCAGGCAGAAATAGGTGTTTCCTCTTCTATGGCCGCAGCAGCACTTACCGAATGTCTGGGCGGCAATGCCCGCCAAAGCCTGATGGCCGCAGAGATTGCTATGGAGCACCATCTTGGCCTTACCTGCGACCCTGTTGCGGGACTGGTACAAGTGCCCTGCATAGAGCGCAACACGATGGGCGCCATCAAGGCCATTACCGCATCGCAACTGGCATTGCAAAGCAACCCGGACAATGCCCGCGTATCGCTCGACAATGTGGTCAATACTATGTGGGAAACCGCGCAGGATATGAACCATAAATACAAAGAAACGGCTGAGGGCGGCCTTGCCACCAATATACCATTGAGTTTGAGCGAGTGTTAATAGTATCTTTGCACAATGAAAGTATTTTCCGAAAATTTTTTCCCAACAAAAAACGCCAGCAATAATTTCTTCCTGATGGCAGGGCCATGTGTAGTGGAAAATGAAGAAGTGCTGATGCGTACAGCGGAAACCGTCCATAAGATTTGTACAGACTTCGATATACCGTATATATTCAAATCGTCTTACCGCAAGGCCAACCGTACCAGGCTGGATAGCTTCACCGGCATTGGAGATGAAGAAGCGCTGAAACTGTTGGCAAAGGTAAAAGCCCATTTTGGCATACCTGTTGTAACCGATATACACGCTGCCGAAGAAGCTGCTATGGCCGCCGAATATGTGGATGTGCTGCAAATACCGGCCTTCCTGTGCAGGCAGACGGATATACTGGTTGCTGCTGCAAATACAGGAAAAGTAGTGAACGTAAAGAAAGGGCAATTCCTGAGCCCGGAAGCCATGCAGTTTGCCGTAGACAAACTGCGCCAGAGCGGCAATGAACAAATTATCCTTACCGACCGCGGCACTACCTTTGGCTACCACGACCTTATAGTCGATTACAGGGGCATACCAACCATGCGTGCCATGGGCGTACCGGTAGTGATGGACTGTACCCATTCGCTGCAACAGCCGAACCAAAACAGCGGGGTAACCGGTGGCAACCCTGCCATGATTGAAACCATTGCCAAAGCCGCCATAGCTGTAGGTGCCGACGGCCTGTTCATTGAAACACACCCCGATCCTGCCAATGCCAAATCGGATGGCGCTAACATGCTGAACCTGGGCCAGATGGAGCAACTGATGCAAAAACTGGTGAAATTAAGGGCTGCGGTAAACAGCCTATAGACGAGTTTCATTGTTTTGCGCTATTTTTAAGCTATGAGGCAGGTAGCCGATTTTTTCAGGAAACTATTTGACACATCTGATTTTCCCGCCCGCTGGCATTGCGGAAACTGGTCTGATTTTCATGGCTGGCTTTACATAATAAGCAACCTGTTGATTTGGTCGGCTTATTTTGCCATTCCGCTCATCATCATACGCTATGTAACCCGCAGGCAGGAGGCAAGGTTTACACGCCTGTATTTTTTGTTCGCAGCATTCATTCTTGCCTGCGGCTCTACACACTTGCTGGATGCCATTATCTTTTGGGTGCCGGTATACCGCGTTAGCGGATTGATTTTGTTATTTACGGGCATTATCAGTTGGATAACTGTGTTTAGCCTTATTAAAATACTACCGGTAGCATCTACCCTTAAAACCTCACAAGAACTGGAAGCTGAAGTGCGGCAAAAAGAGGAAGCGGAAAGAAAGCTTAAAGTAAACATACAATTGCTGAATGAAGCGCAGGAAATAGCCAAAACAGGGCATTGGGAATGGGATGTGCCAAATGACAACCTATCATGGTCGAAAACCATGAGAAAGATCTATGGTGTTGATGAAGAAGAACCGCTTACCTACAGCCGTTTCCTGAACTTTGTACACCCAGACGACAGGACGTATGTGCAGGAAGCAATCACTACCGCACTGGAAAGCAAAAAATTTCCGGAGTTTTATCACCGTATTTTGCTGAATGACGGCACCGTAAAAACCATCCTTTCCAAAGGGGAAATAGTTTTAAATGAGCAAGGGAATGTCATCAAAATGATAGGGACAGGGCAGGATGTGAGCAAGCAAAAAAAAGTAGAACAGGAATTGCTCATGAAGTCGCACGAGTTGGAAACCACCAATGAGGAGCTACAGAAATTTGCCTCCGTCGCTTCGCACGACCTGAGGGAACCTTTACGCAAAATCATCACGTTCGCCACCATGTTCGAGAAAGAAATGGAGGACACCATCAGTGAAAAAGGGAAGATGTACCTCGACAAAATGATGGCTGCATCAGAACGGATGCAAAAAATGATAGATGACATTCTCGACTTTTCAAGATTTTCGGGCACAGGATATAATTATGCTTATATAAACCTCAATGAAGTAATAGAAGAAGTGCTTTCCGATATGGAAATACTCATAGAAACCACTAAAGCTAAAATAACAGTAGATAAATTACCGGATATAGAAGCCAATCCGGGCTTATTGGGGCGTATGTTTCAAAACCTTATCAGCAACGCCATCAAGTTCAGAAAAGAGGGAGAGCCCCCTGTAATACATATCAGTTCCGAAATACTTAAAGCTTCGCAGATTTCAAAACAAATTATCAATAGCAGGGCGGATAATCGTTTTTCTATACTCAACGATCCCGCTTACTGGGATAAAGAACGTTTCTGCAAAATAACCATACGGGATAATGGCATAGGCTTTGACGAGAATTACCTCGACCGGATATTCCTTATTTTCCAAAGGCTGCATGGCCGCGCCACTTACGATGGTACGGGTATAGGTCTGGCGATATGCAAAAAAGTGGCCGATATACATCATGGTATGTTGACCGCAGAAAGCAAGCCCGGCGAAGGGGCTACATTTATCGTCATATTACCCATATCGCAACGTAAATTCCGCACCTGATTATTTTAACCCTGTAAGGGGCATGACTTTACCGCCATTATTCAATAATTTAGGGCCTCTCATATCAAACATATTTTTGCATAATGAATACACACAAAAGCCATTTGCTGCTGGTTGCTATGTTTACGCTTTCTACCGGGGCAATAGCGCAAAACAAATATTACACCATAGCCGAGGCTACCAATGGTATGTACACTACCCTTGCCCCCGAAGGACTGAAACAAACCTCCTGGGAACCGGGCACCGATAAATTATACCATGTAGTGAAAACAGGCAATGGCGATGCATGGGTATCCATGTCTTTCCCCAAAGGAAATACAGATACAGTACTGCGCCTTAATGAACTCAATGAAAACGCTTATGGCAAAGACCAGCTAAAATCAATGCCGGGCATCAACTGGCTCGATAAAGGACTGGTATATTTTAACTCGGGCAATGAGATAAAAGAAGGAGTAGCAACTGCAGGCGGCTACAAATGGAGCAACTGGGTAAAGCTACCGGAAAATGCAGAAAACATTACGGTAGACAAAAGCAGGAACATCGCTTACACTATTGATAATAACCTGTGGATGTACACCAAAGACCATAAGACGGTACAACTGACCAACGAAACAGATAAAAACATCATCAGCGGCCAGGCAGTACACCGCAATGAATTTGGTATTGAAACGGGTATATTCTTTTCGCCGCATGGCAATTACCTCGCCTACTACCGCATGGACCAGACGATGGTAAACGACTATCCTATCATAGACTGGAGCGTGGTGCCTGCAAAAGCCAACCTGATTAAATACCCTATGGCCGGGGGCACATCGCACCAGGTGAAACTTTGTGTGTACAATCCTACTACTGGAAAAACCACGACCATACAAACCGAAGGCCCCAAAGACCAATACCTTACCTGCATTAGCTGGGCGCCCGACGAGCAATCCGTATTTATTGCCGTGCTGAACAGGGGGCAAAACCACATGCAGCTCAATCAATACGATATTTACAGCGGCAAGAAAATAACGACGTTGTTTGAAGAAAAAGACGATAAATATGTAGAGCCGCTCAACCCGCTTACTTTTCTGCCGGGCAGCAATGATAAATTTATCTGGTGGAGCCGCCGCGATGGTTTTATGCACCTGTACCTGTACAATACACAAGGCAAACTGCTGAAACAAATAACCAAAGGGCAGTGGCTGGTAAACGAGTTGATTGGCACCAATAAAGATAAAAACGAGCTCATCATCACAGCTTCAAAAGAATCGCCGCTTGAAAAACATGCCTATACGGTAAATTGGAATACAGGCAGCATGAAACGCATTGACGAAGGGCCCGGTTTTCATAATGTGAGCGCAAGTGACGATGGCAGCTATATACTGGATGTATACAGTGCCGCAGGTATTCCCAAAAACACCACCGTACTGGGTACAAACAGCGACTATAGCAAAGACCTTGTTATCTCCAAAAATCCATTGTCTGACTATAAGCGCCCCGTCATACAAAATGTAACATTGAAAGCAGACGACGGAACGCCCCTGTATGGCAAACTGATTTTGCCCGTCAACTTCTCTCCCAATAAAAAGTACCCCGTCATTGTGTACCTATACAATGGCCCGCACGTACAACTGATAAAGAACACCTTTCCCGAAAGCGGCAACCTCTGGTATGAGTATATGGCACAGCATGGCTATGTTGTTTTCTCGATGGACGGCAGGGGTAGCAGCAATCGTGGCCTCGCTTTCGAACAAGCAACCTTCCGCCACCTGGGAACCGTAGAAATGGAAGACCAGTTGAAAGGCGTGGAATACCTGAAATCGCTCCCGTTTGTCGATGCATCGCGCATGGGCGTACACGGCTGGAGCTTTGGGGGCTTCATGACCACCTCGCTGATGCTGCGCCACCCTGGCGTATTTAAATGCGCGGTAGCAGGTGGCCCGGTTATGAACTGGGCAATGTATGAAGTAATGTACACGGAGCGGTATATGGATACACCCGAAGAAAACCCCGAAGGCTATGCCACGGCCAACCTGCTGACAAAAACAAAAAATCTGAAAGGCAAACTGCTGTTGATACATGGCACGGATGATAACGTGGTGGTATGGCAGCACTCTATCAACTTCCTGAAGCAATGTGTGAACGAGAACGTACAGGTCGATTACTTTGTTTACCCCGGTTATGAACATAACGTTCGCGGAAAAGATAGGGCGCACCTGATGCAGAAAATAAGTGATTACTTCGACCTGTATTTAAAACCCTGATAATAAACAAAACAGCCGCCCGTAAAGCGGCTGTTTTGTTATACGGCAGTGTAAAAACAGAAATAAATTTATTTTTTTGAAAAAGTATTTAGATATTTGTCTAAATATATCACTGCACAATAATGAACCAGCTTTTTAAAGCACTAAATGACGGGACAAGAAGAGAGATACTGGAACTGCTGAAAAAAGGAGACCTGACAGCAGGTGAGATAGCTGATCATTTTCACATTTCAAAGCCCAGTATTTCACACCACCTCGACCTGTTAAAACAGGCCGGGCTGGTAGATGCCGAGAAACAGGGACAGTATATCTATTATTCACTCAACACAACCGTTGTAGACGAAATATTAAAATGGTTGATGCAATTTAAAAAGTAAGGGCTATGAACAAATCAATAAAACATTTTATCATCACATTATTCAGTTTTGTACCCATTGTTTATACATGGCTGATATGGGACAAAATACCGGGTACAGTTGCCATTCACTTCGATGCGGCATCACGGCCTAATGGTTTTGTAGAAAAATCTTCGTTATGGTGGTATGTGTTCCTGCTTTGGGCTATTACCATAGGCGTGTATTACCTGCTTGAGTTCATCGACCGTGTTGACCCGAAAAGAAGAAACAAACCTGTACCGCCCATCTTCAGCAAACTGGCGGTAACGACTGTTATTTTTTTGACAGCCCTCAACCTGCTTATCATCATGTCGTCGGTATACCCGTCGCAGATGCTGGCAACACGACTGATGAACCCACTGATTGGCTTGCTGTTCGCAGTGCTGGGCAACTATATGCACAACCTGAAACCCAACTATTTTGCAGGCATAAAACTACCGTGGACACTTGCCAGCGATTATAACTGGAAGAAAACACACCAGCTTGCCGGGTGGCTCTGGTTCGTGTGTGGTATAGTGCTTACCATTATATCCTTGCTTGTTTCAAATAAAGCAACAGCCGTTATATTGAATGCCTTTATCGGTGTTATGGTCATTATACCCATAGCTTACTCATTCATCCTTTACAAAAAGGAGCATAATAATGAAGGGTATTTCGATAAAGAAAAAGAATAGCGGTTATAGCACAGGCAAAGGCCTGCCCTTTACTATATAAGCCAGCTTTATGGAAAGCGTGTGCAGTTGCGTTTTGCTGTGTGCGTTCCGCTCTATATAATAAATGGAAGAAGTTATTTCCTTTATCATACTGCTGAACACATCAAGCGATAGCGGCATATTGCCCAACTTCTGTACAAATGCCGCCTCGTCATCGGGCAATGCCGGCGCTACACCCGGCATGTAACGCGCTCGAATCGCCTGCTCCAGCAATTGTATGATATAATGCAGAAAATTCTTTTGCTGCTCCCTGCCCGCCTTGCTCCATTCCTCCGAAAACTTAGCGATAGCTATGCCGTTGTACGTAAATATCGCATTGAACCAGTTCTTCACATCAGGGAACAGGTCGTTGGCTGCATGGCGTACCAGCCTCAGTGCTTCGTAATAGCTGCCATTGGCCATATTGGCTACCTGCATCGCTTTCTTTTCATCGGCCAGTTGCTTTTGTACCAACGCATCCGCTATATCATTCACCCCCACAGGCGAAAGCCTGACTACCTGTGTGCGCGATAAAATAGTAGGCAGTATGTCCTCCAGGTTTTCGGCAATGAAGATGATGAAGGTATCGGCCGGAGGCTCTTCTATCAGCTTCAGCAATATATTGCCTTCCTTGCCCAAGTATTCGGGCCGCCATATAAGCTGTACTTTTTTATCACCCTCGTACGATTTCAGGTTCAGCGCATCTATTATTTCCCGGCACTCTTCCGCAGTGATGTTACCTTGTTTGTTTTCTGCATTGATGAATTGCAGCCAGTCGTAAGTCGTACCATAAGGGGTTTGTGCTACAAACTCACGAAACTCCTTGATAAAATACCGGCTCATGGCCTTTGTTCCCGGTTTGGGCGAAATGGAAGGGAAAGATATATGCAAATCTGCATGTTCCAGCTTCGATACTTTACCGCAAGCTGCACATTTGCCGCAGGAATCACCCTGTTGCTTATCGGTACAAAAAATGTATTGTGCCATGGCCAGTGCAACCGGCAGGCCGCCTGTTCCCTCCTGCCCTGCTATTAGCAAAGCATGCGGAAAATGACTGCCGTCCCACATTTTCAATAATCCCTGCTTTGCCACCTGCTGGCCTACAACATTGCTGAACTGCATAGGCTCCAAAAGTAAAGCTCCGCTGCAAAATATTTTCAATAAAATATTTTGCCATATCAAAAGAGGTATATAATTTTGATATCAAATTAATATCACACTGAATTAACTAAATCTAACTATATGGAAAAGATCACAAAACCAATGAACGGCTATTTAGCACTTGTGCTTTCGCTGTTGTTCTTAGCTGTCGGCATTTACCTGTTTACTATGGCTCCGGAAAACCCCGTAATAGTATTACCCGGGATATTGCTCATTATCGCAGCTATGTTCCTGTGGAAAGGGCTCATGATTATTCAGCCTAACGACCTTCGGATACTCAATTTTTTCGGTAAGTATGTAGGCACTGTAAAAGGTAATGGCTTATTCTTTGTAAACCCGCTTTACACTACCATCAAAATGACCCAGAGGGTACAAAACCTGGCCACACCTACTATGAAGGTGAACGACAAGATGGGCAACCCGGTGGAAATAGCTGCCGTAATTGTATGGCAAATAGAAGACACCTACAAAGCAGCTTATGATGTGGTAGACTATATGGTGTATGTGCGCATGCAGAGCGAAGCCGCATTGCGCAACCTGGCTACTAGTTTTGCTTACGATAGTATAGAGGACGAGAACGCACTCATCACCCTGCGCGATGGCGGTACAAAAGTAAACGAACTGCTGGAGCAGGAACTGAATGACCGTCTTTCAAAGGCAGGCATCATCACCAAAGAAGCCCGCATCAGCCACCTGGCCTATGCCCCGGAAATTGCCGGCGCTATGCTGCAACGCCAGCAGGCAACTGCTATAGTAGCTGCACGTACTAAAATTGTAGAAGGTGCCGTAGGCATGGTAGAAATGGCGCTCGAAAAGCTCAGCGAAAAAGACATCGTGCAACTGGACGAAGAAAAAAAGGCAGCCATGGTCAGCAACCTGATGGTAGTACTTTGCGGCGAAAAATCAGCGCAGCCGGTATTGAACACAGGGTCGTTGTATCAATAACTCCAAAAATGAACGCGTAGTGAGTGTAAAGAAAAGCTTTGTATTAAGAATAGACGAAGAATCGTTTAAAGCCCTGGAAAAATGGGCGTCCGACGAATTCCGCAGTGTGAACGGCCAGCTGGAATGGCTAATAGATAAAGCTTTGAAAGAATCGGGGCGCAAGAAAGATACAAAAGCCGATAAAAAGGAAAATAACAAACAGAAGCCGCAGTAATGTGGCTTTTGCCTTATGTACCGGCTGCAATTCTGGTCATTTATGATAAAAATTAAGGGCTGCCTGATGGCAGCCCTTAAAATATGATTGCATTATAGAATTAAGCGTTGTTTTCTTCTGTACCCTCTATAGCAGGTGCTTCAGTTGCAGGTGCAGTTTCTTCTGTTGCAGCGGGTGCTTCCACTGTTTCTTCTGCTTTAGCCTCAGCAGCAGGTGCAGCAGTTTCGGTTTTCTTGGCACCGGCACTACGACGGCTACGGCGTGTTTTCTTCGCACCGGCCTCTTTGTTGTCTTTACCGTAAACTTCATTGAAGTCAACCAGTTCAATCATAGCCATATCAGCGGCATCGCCCATACGGCGTTGCAGTTTGATGATGCGTGTATAACCACCGGGACGGTTAGCTACTTTGTCACCTATTACACCAAACAGTTCTTTGATAGCTTCTTTATCCTGCAGGTAGCTGAACACAACACGACGGTTGTTCATGTTGTCTTCTTTAGAGCGGGTAATCAGCGGCTCAGCATAAACACGCAGTGCTTTTGCTTTGGCAAGTGTGGTAACAATACGCTTGTGCTCAATCAGCTGGCAAGCAAGGTTCGACATTAAAGCCCTGCGGTGCGATGCAGTGCGGCCTAAGTTTTTGATTTTATCTCCGTGACGCATGACGATTAAAATTTGTGCCTTCCGGCGTTCCCCTATACCGTGTCAGGAATTACAGGGTACTATTGTTAAGTAAATAATTAAAAATGTAAAAGGTAAAATGCGCATGTTTTACATTTTGCATTTTACCTTTTGAATTATCTTAGTCTAAGCTGCTGCGTTGCAGACGGCTGATGTCCATACCGAAATGGAGGCCACGCTCGCCCAGCACCTGTTCGATTTCAGAAAGTGATTTCTGGCCGAAGTTGCGGAATTTCATCAGCTCTTCCTGGGTGTACTGCACCAGTTCGCTCAGTGAATTGATTTTAGCCGCTTTCAGGCAGTTGAATGCACGTACGGAAAGCTCAAGGTCTTCCAGCGGTGTATTCAGTACTTTGCGCAGTTGCAGTGTTTCTTCGTCTACTACCGCTTCTTTCTCTTCACGCTTGGTATCCAGTGAAATGTTCTCATCAGTGATGATCATCAGGTGCTGGATCAGGATGCGTGATGCTTCTTTTACCGCTTCTTCAGGATGGATAGTACCATCTGTAGAAACTTCCATAATCAGTTTTTCGAAATCCGTACGTTGTTCAACACGGGTATTTTCGATGCTGTATTTTACGTTTTTTATCGGCGTGTAGATAGAGTCGATGGCAATGATGCCCATCGGCGCTTCTTTGGGGCGGTTTTCCTCGGCAGGAACATAACCACGGCCTTTGCCTACATGCAGCTCTATCTGGAAAGTAGTTCCGGGCTCCATATTGCAAATAACCAGTTCTGGGTTCATCACTTCAAAATTGGGAAGTGCTTCGCCAATCATACCGGCAGTAAAGGTATCCTGTCCTTTGATGGCCAGCTCTACCCTGTCGGTAGTTACATCACCTTCCACAGCCTTTTTCAGGCGTACTTGTTTCAGGTTCAGGATAATTTCGGTTACATCTTCCAGTACACCTTTGATTGTAGCGAATTCGTGGTCTGCACCCGGTATTTTGATTGCTGTGATTGCATACCCTTCCAGTGAAGAAAGGAGTACACGGCGCAGCGCGTTACCTATGGTAACGCCGTAACCAGGCTCCAGCGGACGAAATTCGAACTGGGCTTCAAAGTCTGTAGCTTTCTGAAGAACAATTTTATCCGGCTTTTGAAAATTCAATATTGCCATATTGAGATTTGTATGTTTACTATTTTGAAAAAATGGGTTGTTTTTTTGTGGTATTGAACCAAAAGGCTGCTAATATACATATTTTCAGCCATCTAAAAAAACAAGTAAAGCCCCCGTTTGCCAGGGGCTTGATTTTATTATTTAGAGTACAACTCAACGATCAGTTGTTCCTTAATGTTTTCAGGAACACTGTCACGTTCCGGATGAGCTATATAAGTTCCCTTGAACTCTTTCTCATTCCAGTCAACCCAGCTTATTTTCGGGTTCTTTCCACGAACCATGCTGGTAATTGTAGTGTTTACTTTGCTCTTAGGTTTCAGTTCAATCACATCACCGGGTTTCAGGCGGTATGAAGGGATGTTCACCACATCACCGTTCACCATTACGTGCTTGTGCGACACCAACTGGCGTGCTGCAGGACGTGTAGGCGCTATACCCATACGGTAGATGGTATTATCGAGGCGTGCTTCCAGCAGCCTGATCAGGTTTTCACCCGTTGCACCTTTCAGGCGCGAAGCTTCTACGTATGTATTGCGGAATTGTTTTTCCAGCAGGCCATAAGTATATTTTGCCTTTTGCTTTTCTTTCAGCTGTATAGCGTACTCGCTGGCTGTTTTACGCTTGCGCGAAGGGCCGTGCTGGCCGGGAGGGTTACTATTTTTTTGCAGGTTTTTACCTGAGCCCAGTATAGGCTCGCCGAAAATACGGCAGATTCTGTTCTTTGGTCCTGTATAACGTGCCATGACGATTTTTGTTTACACTGCCCGTCTCCTTTAAAAATCGTAAAATCCGATCCGGAGCAGCTTGTTATTTATGATTGTTAATTTATGATTGATGATTAGTGTATGAATACAGAACAGTAGCCATACGGCCACCTGTTGCTGCAACTGCCACTAAAAATTAAACGCGGCGCTTTTTAGGCGGACGGCAACCGTTGTGGGGCAGCGGGGTAACGTCTTTGATAGACACTACTTCGATACCTATGTTAGCCAGTGCGCGGATGGCACCTTCACGGCCGGAGCCGGGACCCTTAACGAAAACGTCTACTTTTTTCAGTCCTGCGTCCATTGCTACTTTACCGCAATCCTGTGCAGCCATTTGTGCTGCATAAGGCGTGTTCTTTTTAGAACCACGGAAGCCCATTTTACCTGCAGAAGACCAGGAAATAACTTGTCCTGTCTTGTTGGTAAGGCTGATAATAATGTTGTTGAACGCGGCGTTGATGTGAGCATCTCCGTGCGGGTCAACTTTTACGACGCGCTTCTTGGCAGCGGTCTTAGCGGATGATTGTCCTTTTGCCATTTTCTTTTTAAAATGAGGTAGTCAAAAAAATGAAAACTGCGGTTAAGCAGCCCATGCCAGCCCTCCCCGGTGCACCTCACCGGATCCGGCGCCGGCCATGTTATTACTTTTTAGGTGCTTTCTTCTTACCTGCAACTGTCTTACGCTTACCTTTACGGGTACGGCTGTTGGTACGGGTACGCTGGCCACGCAGGGGAAGACCCTTACGGTGACGCAGACCGCGGTAACAGGCAATATCCATGAGGCGCTTAATGTTCATTTGCACTTCAGAACGTAGCTGACCTTCAACTTTAAACTCGGTAGTGATAATATTACGTATCGCAGCTTGCTCATCATCGTTCCATTCAGCAGCTTTCTTATCGAAATCTATGCCTGATTTTTCGAGGATGTACTGGGCTGTGCTACGGCCAATACCGTAGATGTACGTGAGGGCTATCTCACCACGCTTGTTTTTCGGAAGATCAATACCAGCTATACGAGCCATGTATGTTTTTTATTTAAAATTTAATACTCAGTTTCACAATTAACCCTGGCGTTGCTTAAAACGGGGGTTCTTTTTGTTGATTACGTACAGTTTACCTTTACGGCGAACAATCTTACAATCAGCACTACGCTTTTTTATGGCAGCTCTAACCTTCATGACTGGTTGTTTATTTAAAATGTTTATTTATAACGATATATGATACGGCCACGACTAAGATCATAAGGGCTCATTTCCACTCCAACCTTATCTCCGGGGAGTATACGTATGTAGTGCATACGCATTTTGCCCGATATGGTTGCAAGGATTTCATGTCCGTTTTCAAGGCGTACACGAAACATTGCATTCGACAAAGCTTCAACAATTACACCATCTTGTTTAATCAAAGACTGTTTAGCCATATTAAAAGGACTGCAAAGGTAAAGCATATTTTTTATTTTCCAAAAGAATTACTTTCCTTTTCAACATCATATTTACTATGCAAGTCATAATATTTGCCGGAATGAAAAACAGCCCGAAATAAATTATATAATAATTAATTCTAATTAACCGTGCCCGTTGTTTAAGTTTGAGGTGTAAAACTCCATTCTATGAGCACATCACTGGTAGCTAAAGCAACAGTTAATATAAAGGCCCCGGCTGACAAGGTATGGGATGCATTGACCAACCCGGATATTATTAAACAGTACTTTTTCGGCACCAACGCAATTTCAGACTGGCAGCCCGGCAGCAAACTTATTTTCAGAGGAGAATGGGAAGGTAAAACCTACGAAGACAAAGGCACTATACTGGAAAATATCGCCAACAAGCTGCTCAGGTACAGCTATATAAGTTCTTTATCGGGCCTTGAAGACAAACCAGAGAATTATGCCGGCATCAGCTATGAACTGGACGGCCGCGACGGGGAAACGACCCTCACCATTACTCAGGATAATATAGCCAATGAAAAAGCCCGTGAACATTCGGAACAAAACTGGAATTACGTACTAAACAGTATGAAACAGCTGCTGGAACAGTAGCCCTATCCTACCATAGCGGCGGGGGTAAGGCTCTTAGCCCAGGTGAGCAGCGAATCGTATTGTTCATCTATCAGGTCGTGCGGCAGTTCAAAAGGCTCATGCTTGGTAGTAAGGAATACCGTGCGCATAGCCATCCGCTTGCCAAATTCCATATCGCTGAGGCTGTTGCCTACTATAATGCTTTGTTTAAAGTCTATCTCCGGAAAATCCTCTTTTGCCTGTATGGCCATCCCGGTATTGGGCTTACGGTTGTGGTCGGTATCGGCCACAGCAGTGGCAGAGTAAATTTTATCTATCCTGCCGCCTGCAGTAATAATGGCATCGCGCATGCGGGAGCTTATATCCTTTAAAGTTTCCAGGGTCATTACCCCCCTGCCCACACCACGTTGGTTGGTTACAATTACGATCCTCCCGAATATATTACCTAATGCCTTCAACGCCTGAAGCGCGCCGTCACAAAAAACAAACTCGTCCCATTTTGTAATATAACTCCCAACAATTTCCTCGTTAATAACACCGTCTCTGTCCAAAAATAAGGTCCAGGTATTATCTACCTGTACCTGTAGTCCTGTGTTGTGCATGTTCATCATCGTTTAATCCGCATTAGTAAATAATTGCTCTTCCACGAGCTGACAAATGATATGACCTAGTGTTATATGCGATTCCTGTATTCTTGGCGTATCATTACTGGGCACATTTACCAGGTAGTCGCATAACGGTGCCATTTTACCACCTGTCTCACCTGTAAAACCTACAGTTATCATACCAATTTCACGGGCAGCCTGTAATGCATTTGTAATATTAACAGAATTGCCCGATGTGCTTAACCCTATCAATACATCTCCTTTTTTGCCTGTACCTCTTATTATCCTGCTATATACTACATCATATCCATAATCATTGGCCACAGCCGTCAGGTAAGATGTATTGCAGTGCAAAGCCTCTGATGGCAAAGGGTTCCTGTCGCTGTAAAACCTGCCGCTGAATTCTGCCGCCAGGTGCTGGGCATCGGCAGCACTCCCCCCGTTACCGCAAAAAAGCACTTTATTACCATTTCGAAAAGCCATTACAATCGTATCAGTCACACCCTCTACCCTATTTAACAATTCCGGTTCTTCCAGTATATTTCTTTTTACCTGGATAGATGCCTCCAGGATATTTCTGATTTTATGATTCATAGACATAGCCAAAAATACAACAGCGTGCGTATAAAAGACGCACGCTGTTGATAAAACGTTGAAAGCTGTGTATTAATTATATAACCATCATGGCATCGCCATAGCTGAAGAAGCGGTATTTTTCTTTAATGGCTGTCTGGTATGCTTCCATAGTCAGCTCATAACCCGCAAAAGCGCTTACCATAATCAGCAGGCTGGTTTTAGGCAGGTGGAAGTTGGTAATCAGCGAGTTTGCTATCGAAAAATCATAAGGCGGATGGATAAACAGGTTTGTCCAGCCTTCTTCCGGCTTCAACAGCCCCTGTGCCGTTACAGAACTTTCCAGCGCACGCATGGTAGTGGTACCTACCGAGCAAATACGGCGGTTTTCTGTTTTTGCCTTATTCACTATTTGTGCTGCAAATTCGTCTACACGGAAATACTCTGCATCCATTTTATGCTTGGAAAGGTCTTCCACTTCAATAGGACGGAAAGTACCAAGGCCGGTATGCAAGGTTACTTCTGCAAACTTAACACCTACTATTTCAAGACGTTTAATCAGCTCGCGGCTGAAGTGCAGGCCCGCAGTAGGTGCGGCAACTGCGCCTTCATATTTGGCATATACCGTCTGGTAGCGTTCTTTATCTTCCTCTTCGGGCTTGCGTTTGATGTATTTGGGCAGCGGTGTTTCGCCCAGGGTTTCCAGCATGGCGCGGAAACCGGCATCGTCCCCGTCGAACAGGAAACGGATGGTACGCCCGCGAGAAGTGGTATTATCAATCACTTCAGCAACCAGTTCATCATTATCGCCGAAATACAGCTTGTTACCTACACGTATTTTACGGGCCGGGTCTACAATCACATCCCACAAACGGTTGGGCTTATTCAGCTCGCGCAGCAGGAACACTTCGATTTTAGCGCCTGTTTTTTCTTTGCGGCCATACAGGCGTGCAGGAAATACCTTGGTATTGTTAACCACCATTACATCCTTGTCGTCGAAATAGCCAAGAACATCGCGGAATATTTTATGCTCTATCTTACCGGTGTCGCGGTGCACCACCATCAGGCGGCTTTCTTCTCTCGATTTTGCAGGGTGCTGTGCTATGAGATTTAACGGGAGGTCGAATTTGAATTGCGACAACTTCATAATTCAGAAGAGTATTTAAAAGTGTGCAAAGTTAGTATTTAATCCGGAATTTGGCAATTTAGTAATATAGACGTATAAAAACCATACTCACAGCACATAAAAACCTGCTACCCTCAAAAATCCCGCCTACCTATCAGCCCACAATTATTACATTTGGGCTCTAAAAAAATTTAAGATATGCAAGTTTGGAACGACTACCTGGCTGAAAACAAACAGCGTTTCCTTGATGAACTCCTCGACCTGCTGCGCATACCTTCGGTAAGTGCCGACAGCAAGTACAAAGCAGACGTAGCGCGTTGCGCCGAGGCAGTAAAAGACAGCCTGCAAAAAGCAGGATGCGACAAAGTAGAAATATGCCCTACTGCGGGCCACCCCATAGTGTATGGAGAAAAAGTCATAGACCCCTCAAAACCTACCGTATTGGTGTACGGGCACTATGATGTGCAACCGCCCGACCCCCTGGAACTGTGGCACAGCGGCCCGTTCGAACCTGTTATTAAAAATGAAAAAATATATGCCCGCGGCGCATGCGATGATAAGGGGCAAATGTTTATGCATGTAAAGGCACTGGAAGTAATGGTGAAAACCAATACCCTTCCCTGCAATGTAAAATTCATGATAGAAGGTGAGGAAGAAGTAGGCTCTGCCAACCTGGGCAAATTTCTCGAAGCCAATAAAGAAAAGCTGAAAGCAGATATCGTGCTGGTTTCCGACACCTCTATGATCAGCATGGAGCACCCATCGCTGGAAACAGGGCTGCGTGGACTAGCCTATATGGAAGTAGAAGTGACCGGCCCCAACCGCGACCTGCACAGCGGCGTATATGGCGGTGCAGTGGCTAACCCTATTAATATATTGTGCAAAATGATTGCATCCCTGCACGACGAGAATAACCATATAACTATACCGGGCTTTTACGACAAAGTGGATAACCTGAATGATGAAGAACGCAAAGCGCTGAACAATGCTCCTTTCAACCTGGAAGAGTATAAAAAAGATCTGGACGTAAACGATGTATGGGGAGAAAAGGGATATACTACCCTTGAGCGTACCGGCACCCGCCCTACACTGGACGTAAACGGTATATGGGGCGGCTACACAGGCGAAGGCGCTAAAACGGTACTGCCGTCAAAGGCCAATGCCAAAATATCGATGAGGCTGGTACCCCATCAAAGCTCTGAGGAAATATCACAAATGTTCCAGAAGCATTTTGAAAGCGTTGCCCCTGCCTCTGTAAAGGTGAAAGTAACCGCACATCATGGTGGCGAGCCCGTAGTTACCCCAACCGATTCAGCCGCTTACCAGGCTGCGGCAAGGGCCATACAAACTGCTTTCGGAAAAGAACCGATACCTACCCGTGGTGGCGGCAGCATTCCTATTATTGCTTTATTCGAGAAGGTACTGGGACTGAAAACCGTATTGCTCGGGTTTGGGCTTGACAATGACAATATTCACTCTCCTAATGAGAAATACGATGTTTTCAATTACTTTAAAGGCATTGAAACCATCCCTTACTTTCATAAATATTATTCAGAGATGAATTAGTATAGAAAATTTCATTTTTTTTATACATTTATAGCCAAAGCAACCGTAATAAAGATGAAAAAATACGCATTAGCTCTTACATCAGGTGTGTTTACGCTCGCCATCTTCAGCACTATCGCCTTTACTGCCTGCAGCAAAAACGACGATTGCTACAGCGACGTAATTAAGGCCCGGCACCAGAATGATATATGTCCTTCTGACTGCCCCGGGGTTACAGGCTGCGATGGCAAACGCTACTGCAACAAATGCGAGGCTAACAAAGCCGGTATTGCGATTGTGAACCAGTAATTTAACACCCCCTCCGATTTTATTCATCCGGATATAGATAAGGCAGCCCAACAGGGCTGCCTTATCCTTTTTTAATATACAGCAATTATATAACAACTGCAATATTGGTTATTACATTTATAAGCCGGAAATTTGTACAGATGTCAGTACCAAAGATTATAGTAGCGATTGATGGATATTCTTCCTGCGGCAAGAGTACGCTGGCCCGCCAGCTGGCCGCCCGGCTGGGATATAATTATATTGACAGCGGCGCTATGTACAGGGCAATTACCCTTTATTTCCTCCGGTATAATGTAAACATACAGCACCATGGCGATATACTCACCGCACTGGCAGACATACACCTTTCATTCACTTATAATGAATCTTCAGGCAAATCTGAAATATACCTGAACGAAGAAAATGTTGAGCACCAGGTGCGCGATATGCTGGTAGCTGAAAAGGTAAGCGAGGTAGCCGCCATTAAAGAAGTACGCTCTTTTGCCGTAGCACAGCAGAAACGCATGGGAAAAAAGAAAGGCATCGTAATGGACGGCCGCGATATAGGAACCGTTGTTTTTCCCGAAGCTGAATTAAAGATATTTATGACCGCAGCACCCCAAATAAGGGTAAAACGCCGTTTCGAAGAATTATATCCCACCAATCCCGGCATTACGCTTGATGAAGTAAAACATAACCTTGAACTGAGGGACTATATAGACAGCAACCGCAAAGAGAGCCCTTTACGCCAGGCTGAAGACGCCATTGTGCTCGACAACAGCAGTTTAACGCCCGAAGAGCAATTGCAAATGGTACTTGACCTTGTAAAGGAACGCTCTGAAATTACAGCGTAAGCCCATTATTTATCATATTAATGTCAATTTATTATTCCTGTCTTTCTAAGCTATAGGGCAAATCCGTTAATATCTGTAATTTGTTGCTCAAACCTTAACCCTGAGTATGAAACAATTTATCTTTTGTCTTTTTTTAGGCTGCATTTGCATAGGGGCATGTAAAAAAAACAAAGTAACTCCAACTGAAAATAACACCACTGACACTACTTCTATTCCACCCCAGGACTCTACCAAAGGAACGGATACGACCCATTCTTCACCGTCAACCATCATAACATGGTATACAGGCGATGTTACATATAGTTATTATCATCCCGGCCTTCCTAATCCTAAAGACACCACATACCCCGGCTACGGCAAAGTAACATGGCGGTATAAGGATTCTACAATTATTATTGAAAGCAGTGTAACTTCTGACTATTTTAAGATGAACACAGGTAACCATTACAGCAAATCTTCCGGATACTCCGGTACTGAGTATTCCGTAACAGACACATCCCTGTATGTAATATACCATACCCAGGGTAGTAATAATGGTTATACTACCAGCTTCTATGGTAAAAAGCAATAGTCTTATATAACTTCGTTTGCACAGCAAAGGCAATATAATTCTGATTAGCCGTATTTTTACGGTATGACCAATTACGAGATTGCCGACCACTTTTCACTGCTGTCGAAACTGATGGATATACATGGCGAAAACTCTTTTCGTGCCAAGTCGTACAGCATTTTAGCGTATAATATAGAAAAACTACCCAAAGAAATAACGCTGATGGACGATGCAGAGCTGTATGCCCAAAAAGGCATAGGCGATGGAACAGGCGCTAAAATCAGGGAATTGCAAACTACCGGCAAACTCGAAGCGCTGGACAAGATACTGGCAGCCACACCGCCCGGCATACTGGAGATGATGCAAATAAAAGGGTTGGGGCCAAAAAAAATAGCTCTTATCTGGAAAGAAATGGGCATCGAGAGCCTGGGCGAACTGGAATATGCATGCAACGAAAACAGGCTGGTAGCCGTAAAAGGCTTTGGCGCTAAAACACAGGCGGGCATACTGGAAAGCATTAAATATTACCAGCAAAACCAGGGCTTCCACCTCTGGGCCGAAGTAGAAGAGCCGGCCAATCATATTGTAAGCCAGTTACAGAAAGCTTTTCCGGACCAACAGTTTGCATTGACGGGTAGTGTGCGGCGGCAAACTGAAACGCTGGAACACATAGAGATAGTAACCGATATTGATAAAGAACTTTTGGTAAAACAGTTCCTCCCGCTGACAGATGCGGTGACAAATGATGGGGATGAACAACTGGTAGTGCGCATACAAGGGCAGCCAACTCTGCGTTTTTATACTACTGCTACAGAGGCTTTTTACCACACATTGTTTACAACCACCGGCAGCGAGGCATTCATGGATGCCTTCAGGAAACATTATACCCTTCCGGCCACACCTGGAACGGAAGAAGACATTTTCATGCAGAATAACCTGCCGGTCATACCTGCTGCCCTGCGTGAAACCGCAGGCATACTACAGGAAGTGCGCGACAAAGGATTACCTGACCTCATTCAGCCATCCGATATTAAAGGCATCATACATTCCCACTCCACATGGAGCGATGGTATGGAAACCATAGCGCAAATGGCCAAAGCCGCCCGCGACCAGGGATTGGAATACCTTGTCATCAGCGACCACTCACAGGCTGCCTATTATGCCAACGGCCTTACGCCTGAACGCATAGCAGCCCAGCACCAGGAAATAGACGCACTGAATGATAAACTGGCCCCGTTCAAAATTTTCAAAAGCATTGAAGCCGATATACTGGGCGATGGCAGCCTTGACTATAATGCTTCCGTACTCAATACCTTCGACCTGGTAATAGCCTCGGTACACAGCAACCTGAAAATGACACTGGAAAAAGCTATGGACCGGGTAATGACCGCCATTCGCAACCCCTTTACTACCATACTGGGGCACCCTACCGGCAGGCTACTGCTTTCACGTCCCGGCTATCCGCTAGACCATAAGGCGATTATAGATGCCTGCGCTGAGCATAATGTTGTGATAGAGATAAACGCACACCCCCGCAGGCTCGATCTTGACTGGCGGTGGGTAGAGTATGCCCTTGAAAAGGAAGTGCTGCTCTCCGTTGACCCCGATGCCCACTCGGTAGAAGGCTATAAAGACACCTACTACGGGGTAATGGCAGCCCAAAAGGGGGGACTTACCGCAAAACAGAACCTCAGCAGTTTCAGCCTTGCCGAATTTGAGCACTTCCTGCAACAGTATAAGGCCAAAAAGTCTGCTTTGGTTTAATGCTGTTTAAGCAGCATCATTATGAATGAGCCGGCCTAAAGATTATCATATAATGCCGTGGCTCATAAACATAACGGCGATATGAAAAACTCCTTGTACAATAACATACATGTACCATAACAAAACGGCTAACCAGGTGGGTTAGCCGTTTATGTTTCACCGTTTCAACAATTTTTATCGCCCTTCTTTTTTATCTATCACAGCGCCAACGCCTGTACCGACACCGGCACCTATTACACCGCCTATGACAGCACCTTTACCTTTCTTGGTTTTGCTGACGGCAGCACCCGTAATAGCGCCTACCCCTGCACCTATTACAGCGCCTTTAGCCTTGGCGCTCCAGCCTTTTTTAGTTTTGGTGGTTTGTTCGCCTGAAGAGGTAGCCTGCGATTCATTTACAGATTGCCTGATAGGTTCACCGTTGTTATTATACACAACCGTATGTGTAGTAGTGCTTTTTGTTGTGGCTTTATGGTGTGCAGCTACTTCATTCATAGAGTCTATGATGTGCTGACGGGCCATTTCTGTCTTTATAGAATCGAGTTGCCTCTGCTGTGCTTCTTTTTCCCTGTTGGCAGCGCTATTGCACGATGCGGCAAATGTGGCTGCTATAGCTAAAACCGAAATTATCTTTTTCATAATATTCGTTTTGGTACCACAACAGGGGAAATAAAACCGTGCCATGCCTCTATGGGGAATTGCAGGCGCAGTTCGTAAATATTCTTTTTGTAAGGCCGGAAAGGGATAGGTCTTATTCAACCCACCAATAACCATATTGCTTTTTTAGCTCTGCTGGCTTTGTATTATCAATCATACTATCGACCTTTTCAACAACCTGGTTGTGAAAATTAGTCTTATATTTTGCAGAATAGAAGCTATCTATCACATCATTACAGCATTCATAACCTTCATCTATATCATACGACCCTCTCAGGCAGGTTACCGGGGTTGCACATGGAGTAATACCATACAACTTTGCACGGGCATCATATACCGGAAATTACCTGCAGCTATATCTGTTCTTGCCTTTAGCTATATGGCAGGAATCGCCTTCCATAACATTACCATCTTGTTTTAAACATTTCTTCGTTGTCAAGTACAATTCCCCAAAGCTGCTTTTGTTCACTACTGCTAAATCCATGCAGGTAACAATTTTCAATTCAGGTTCCAGCCTTTAGTCAGACTTCAAAATATTAGTTATCGCTCCTTTTATTCTCCTTCCGTTAATATAAATATCGCTAAAAAGTACAATCTCAGAACCGCACATTAGTTTAACTACAACTGTTTGCTGTTGTTGTTTTGCAAACAAGAACTGAAAGGCTTGTCTTTTATAACTAACCTTGGCAATTGTTTTCTTATCAATAAATCTCCTTCCGAAATAAATACCACTTGCATCAACCTTTATCGAAGGAGTTTTTCTAATAAAAAAAATTATCCCATACGCAATCAAGGGAATAAACAAGAAGGGAAACAACAGTTTCTTATATACTGTTTTTCCTGCCCCTTGTAGCTTCAAAAAGTCTTCGATATCGATATATATATGTGCGAGTACAAAAAAGAGAAGCAGTCCTAATAACCACACGCTCCAATGATATTTACTCTTAAATATATAGTTACTATTAGCCACAATTAAAACTAAAAAAAAACCGCCACCTGAAAAGGCGGCGGTCATCTATTAGCATTCGAAAAAATTACATTTTTTCCAGTACTACCGCACTGGCGCCGCCACCGCCGTTGCATATACCGGCAGCACCGTATTTAGCGCCTTTCTGGTTCAGCACATTAATGAGGGTAACGATGATACGCGCACCGCTGCAACCCAGCGGGTGGCCCAGCGATACTGCACCGCCGTTTACATTCACCTGCTCAGGTTTCAGGCCCAGCTTTTGTGCATTCACTATACCCACTACGCTGAAAGCTTCGTTCAGCTCCACATATTCAATATCTTCCATTTTCAGCCCGGCTTTGGCTACTGCTTTAGGCACGGCTATTGATGGCGTAGTAGTAAACCACTCAGGCGCCTGCTCTGCATCCGCATAGCCTTTTATTTTAGCCAGCGGCTTAATGCCGAGGGCTTCTGCTTTTTCCTTGCTCATCAGCACTACTGCGGCAGCGCCATCGTTCATGGTAGAAGCATTGGCGGCTGTTACCGTACCGTCTTTTATGAAGGCAGGGCGCAGTGAAGGTATTTTATCAAATTTCACATTCCAGGGCTCTTCGTCTTTGGCAAATTGAATAGCATCGCCTTTCTTTTGCGGTATTTCCACAGGTATTATCTCGTTATCGAAACGGCCTTCATTGGCAGCAGTCTGGCTGCGTTTGTAGCTTTCAATGGCAAATGCATCCTGCTCATCACGTGTGATGTTGCACTCTTTGGCACACAGCTCGGCAGCATTACCCATAGCGTAGTTGTTGTACACATCTATCAGGCCATCTTTTGCAAGGCCGTCAATCAGGGTAACATTACCATACTTATTGCCCCAGCGCAGGTTTTCGTTATAGAATGGCACGTTGCTCATGCTTTCCATGCCGCCTGCAACCACCACATCGGCATCGCCCAGCATAATAGCCTGTGCGCCCTGCATAATGGCTTTCATACCGCTGGCGCATACCTTATTTACGGTAGTACAGGGTACATTATCGGGCACGCCTGCAAAGCGTGCCGCCTGGCGTGCAGGGGCCTGGCCCAGGTTGGCCTGCAATACACAGCCCATTAATACTTCATTTACTTCTGACGCTGCAACGCCTGCTTTTTCCAGTGCACCTTTAATAGCGATGGAACCCAGTTTCGTAGCAGAAAAATCTTTGAGCGCCCCGCCCCAGCTACCCATAGGGGTGCGTACGGCAGAGACAATATATACTTCTTTCATAACGTGTAAATAATTTAAAAGACCGCCAAATGTACCTGAAAAATCACAGTTATCAAATTCATGCTACGGCAGGGCTTATATACAGATAAGAGTTTGTGATATTATACCATTCCACACCTTGTTAAAACGCAGTTAAACAATTAGTTATAAGTTGGCAGTACCAGGCCTTTTCGGTACTTTTACATCATTCCCAACTATATATTTTTTGTTCATGAAGAGATTGGTCCTGTGCTTATCCATAGCCACCATTACGGCTATATCCTACCAGTATGTAACTGCTAACGAAAGCGGCGAAACGGTAACGCCCACTACTGTAACTAAGGTAACAGATGTGGACGGGTACATCAATAATATGTACCACAGTATTGACTTCAGCGGGTACAACAAACCCGACAGCGAAGTTTTCCGTAGCGCCCTGTATGGCTACCTGAACCTGCTGGATGCAGGGCAACTGGAAAATAAAGACATGCTTACCATTTGCGATTTTTCCCGCTCATCGGCAGAAAAACGCATGTGGGTAATAGACCTTGCCAGGCGGAAGGTGCTGTACAACGACCTTGTTGCCCATGGCCAGGGGTCAGGTATGGAATATGCCACAAAATTCTCGAACCAGCCTAATTCGCACCAAAGCAGCCTGGGTTTTTATGTAACAGACAAACCCTATATTGGCGGTCATGGCAAATCGTTGCGCCTGCGCGGTATGGATAATGGTTTTAACAGTGCCGCTTACGATCGCGATGTGGTTGTACATGGCGCCGACTATGTAAGCAAAGATTTTGTAGCCAGTCAAAACAGGCTGGGACGCAGCTGGGGTTGCCCTGCGGTATCGAACCGCATAGCATCTGAGCTGATAGATAAAATAGAAGGCGGCTCGTGCCTGTTTATCTACTACCCTTCGCAAAAATACCTGCAGGCTACACGCTGGTTGAAAAAAGAACCCGATTTTACCGCTATAGCAGCTAATATACCAGCTGTAAAACCGCTGCAGCGCGATACGGTTATTACCTATGAAAGTGAAGCGCTGAAAGAAAGACTTACGAATAACAAGCTATAATGAAGAGCTCCCGGACCGGGAGCTTTTTTTAATTCATTCGTTCCTGCAACAGGCCGGCAAGTTTCGCATCGCGACGGTAAAAATCGCGGAGAAAACGTACATCGCCGTTTCCATTGTCAAAAGCAGTGAGGTATACCACATGTACGGGAATTTTATGTTTCAGGGTCACATAGCGGGTCTTCGCCGTTTGTATGACACTATCAAGGCGCTCCGGCGTATAGCGTAACCCCTCCATTTCGTGCAGTATATATATGGCCATTTCTTTGGGCTTCTGTACCCTGATGCATCCTGAGCTCCACGCGCGGTCTTCTTTTGCAAACAACTCGCGGTGCGGCGTATCGTGCAGGTATATATCCCATTTATTGGGCAGGTTGAATTTTACATATCCCAATGCATTATCATCACCCGGAGGCTGGCGAAAAACAAATTGTTTATAGTTTGAAGCATTTACCAGCGAAGGGTCTACGGGATTTCCCTTGTGATCATATACTTTCAGGTCTTTCCTGGCGAGGTAAGACAAACCTCCCCGTTGCACGCCGGGCAATACATCCTTTTTGAGAATAGTAGGCGGCACACCCCACGAAGGGTTAATGACTACATTAGCCATACGCGCATTCAATGCAGGTGTCTGGCGGGCATTCTTGCCCACAACCACCCGCATATTCATAGCTTCGATTCCTTTATTATAGAGAAAAAGTTCAGCAAGCGGAATGTTGACCAGTACGTAAGTATCTTCCAGAGATATAGGCAACCAGCGTAGCCGCTCCAGGTTTACATCAATGGCTTTGGCAGCATCGGCAGGGCTACGCTGCAGGAATGCCAGTGTCACACTGTCTATTTTACCAGTCTGTTTTAACGCATAATAGCTTTGGAAAGCTTTTATCATTTTCACCTTCGGGCTCAGTGTATCGGCCGCTTGTATATAATTCTGCGGTACTTCGGCAGTAATGATGAAATCAACAAGACTATCGGCATGGTTGCCTGCAACATACTCTGCTTTTACTGCCTGCAAATGCGGGTCATTATTGAGCTGAATGAAAAAAGATTTCAACTTCCGCAGGTCTTTATATAGCTCAATTTTACTACGAAACGTATCAAGCGTAGGGTATGTATTTTTCTCGTACAGGGCATTAGACAGGTATGCTGAAGGGTTCCATGCAGAGTCATTGGCATGAAACCAGAGCGAATCGGCCTCATGTGGTTTTAACACGCCCATTTTAAGGTCGTGGGCTGCCAATAGCCATGCATACGTTAGTTGTGTATCCAGCGAAGCCAGTTCAGCAACAGCCGTTTCTTTAGAGTTATCAAAGGCAGTGAGTTGCCGGGTCAGGCTGTCCAGGCTATACCTTTGCGGGTCTATACCGTCATTGGTCATATTGGCAAGTTCTTCCAGCAGTTGGTGCGCAGCCTTGTTATTCCCGTTTTCATTCAGCCACAGGGGCAGGTATTCATACGAGCGGTAGGTATGTTGCATTACATCAGTTACCGATGGCAGCTTTTGTTTCTGCCAGAGCGAGTCGTCGAAAGGCCGCGTTTGGTAAAATGCCTCAATAGCGTCGCCTACAGCATCTTCATCAAACTTTGCTTTTTGAAAAATGGATACGCTTGTTTTTTTTGATTTGGTTCGGCAGGAGGTAACAGAAACCACCAGAGCGCTGAATAAAATACATGTGAATATGTTCCTGTTCAATCTTAGTAAACGCCTTATCATTACGTGTTTATATAGCCCGTCCAATATAGTACAAAAACTATTCCTGCTATATGGACAGCTCTGTAAGCGGGTCCCAAAAGCGCTTTTCAAAATCAACTACAGTATCGTCTTTTATTTTGATGCCTTCTTTTTCCAGCAGTTGCTGCATTTTTTCGGGGGGAGAGAAATGATGTTTGCCGGTCAGCATCCCGCTACGGTTCACTACACGGTGTGCAGGCACTTTAGGCTTAATGCCTGCGCAACTGTTCATGGCATAGCCCACCATGCGTGCGCCAGATTTTACACCAATTGCGGCTGCCACTGCGCCGTAGGTAGTAACCCTGCCGCGGGGTACGGCACGCACCACATCATATATTACATCGTAGATGTTTTCATTCGCCGTCTTGCTCATTTTTATTTCGCTGGTTTAACAACTGGCTCCGGCGGGGTTCTTCTACATTTTTGTATTCATAAGGACAGTGCCTGCATCCTTTACCGCAACAAAAGCCCCGTTTCAGGTGGTACATTTCGGTAAACACAAGCCTGCCGTCGGGCAAGGTATAGTAATCAATCCCCGCTGTCAGCCGGTTCATTCTTTTTGAATCTTTCGGGTAGTTCAATAGTTGCCTCCGGCAAAGTAAAAGCTATATAGTATATGGTGCGTCCTTCTGCCAGGTGCATTTTTTCGTAAAATGTTTGTATAGCCAGCGGGCCGGTTGCTTTGCCCTTGCCATATATATCTACAATATTTTCCTGTATGTGGCAGTTGTGTTCTGCAATCATTTCCAGGGTAAAATCGTACAACTCTTTTGAATCGGTCTTCAGGTTAATGCGGCCACCGGGTTTCAATATGTGCTGATACAGGGCCAGGAAACGTGTATGTGTGAGCCTGTTCTTCGCCCGCGATTCACGCAGGAACGGGTCCGGAAAAATAATCCATATTTCAGATACCTCCCCGTCCGCAAAGTAGTCCCTTATCTGGCCTATATGTATACGCAGAAATGCCACGTTATTTAACCCTTCGGTAAGCGCTATCTTAGCCCCGTTGTATATACGGTTGCCTTTAATATCGACACCGATAAAATTGCGGTCTTTATGCTCCCGGCCAAGGTTTACACTGTACTCCCCTTTGCCGCATGCCAGCTCCAGCGTTACAGGGTTATCGTTTTTAAAGAAATCTTTCCAATTGCCTTTCATGTTCTCAGGGTACTGCAGCACATTAGGGAACGTTTCGATAGCCCGGAACCTGATTAATTTTTTATGACCCATAGTAAGCCCGCAAAGATACTTTAATTATTGTGTGTACCTGCTTCTGTCATCGCCTAAATTGCCACATCAAAACACAACGGATTTTTTTAATTTATTTTTATTTATCATGAAAGTTTCATAATTTGTATAAACATTTTTTCACTTACAAAACCGATTCTATGAAGAAAAGAACTTTACTTTTTACAATGTTTGCCGGTTTATTGTATATCACCCTGAGTAGTAATAAAAATGGTCCCGCTGCTGCCGGTACAGGGATCGCACTGGGTTGTCCCGGTGCAATTCACGCTTCCTGCGCAGATGCAGGCTGCCACGACGACGGCGCTACCAATGCAACTTTTATTGATTCCATACTGGTAAAGGACAAAGTAACCGGCGCTTATGTGACCAGCTATATACCTGGTAAAATGTACAGCATATCTGTAAACGCACATAATTCAAACCTTTTGAGCCATTTTGGCTTCCAGGCTGTAATATTTGACGCTCAGAATGCCAATGCCGGTACTTTTACGGCAACTATGCCCGGTACTGCTGTCAGAACATCTAATAGTATTAGGGTAGTAGAACACACAGCTCCCATTACTTCATCAGTAGCTATTCTAAAAGCTGAATTTGACTGGCTGGCACCCGCCAAGAACACAGGTCCGGTAACATTGTATACTATGATTAATGCAGTAAATTTCAATTTGGACAACACAGGCGACCAGGTGAGCCCGCAGGCAACGCTGGTGATTTCTGAAAACACCAACAGCGGGGTAGGTAACATAGACAATACCGTTACGCTTACAGCTTATCCCAACCCGGTACACAACCTATTGAATATAAAAATAGATAATGGTACAGCCGGCACCTACCAGGTGAATAGCTATGATATGACAGGCCGGGTAATCTATACCAAAGAAGTAAAACTGAACAGCGGTTTGCAGGAAACTTATATTAATACCAAAGGATGGCCTGCAGGCCTTTACCAGGTACAAATTGTAAAAGACGTGCAAAGTAATATAGTGCCTGTGCTGAAACAATAAACATATTTATCCCGTTACAAAAGCCATTCTGTAACAGGAATGGCTTTTTTTATTGGCATAGCACCAGTACAGCGTACAGCAGCATCATACCGTCAACAAGGCCCAGGTAAGCTTTATCGGAAGGATGGTTTTTAGCATAGACTATAACCATACGGGTAATAATGGCCGTAATCACCTCAGCCGACAGGCGGGAAACGGAAGGGTAACGGAAATATTGAATGATGCTGAACAGCAGGAATATAATAATGGTTATATCCATCAGCCTGTAGCTGTTTTTCAACCCTATTATGTTGGGCACTGTAATGATTCCCGCATCCAGGTCGGTTTGCATATCCCTGATGTCGAACGCCACGCAGAGGGTGAACATAAAAATAAAACGGATAGCTATTTCAAAAGGATAACCCGCAAGCGGCTTACCCCAGTACAACATGGGCAGCACGCTGGTCACAATTGTCCAGACGGCAGTAAGTACCATGATTTTCACCCAGCCGTAATCTTTTATCCTGCGTTTGTTTTTAAAGGGCAGCAATGGCAAGGAATAGGCAAACGACAACACCCCAAGCCATACGCAGGCTTCCCATATTGCAGGCGGTAAAAAGAAAATACTGAACAGGCAACCGGCAAAACCGGCACCCCAGAACAGGTAATGCCAGAGGCGGAAATGCTGCGACCAGGCAAAGCGGTCTGATATTTCGGCAGTTGATTTTTTAACGAGGTAATGCGTGTTATATACCAGCAAAGTGCTGCAAAACACCAGCAGGTGCAAGGCGGAAAACAGGGCAGGCACCCGGTTGAGCAACAGCCTTTCGGTAGCCATACAGAGACCCGTAGAGCAGAGCGCCGCAAAAAGGCTGGTATACAGAACCCAATTAATAAAAGTAGTGAGTAAACGCACGGCCCGTTATTAAAAAACAAAAGTACGGCTATGAGCGTAACCGTACTTTATCAAATTCATATTCTCCTTTTTACAATGGAATATTGCCGTGCTTACGCGCAGGCATGGTGGCTACCTTATTTTCCAGCATTTTAAATGCCTTTATAAGCTTTAGCCGCGTATCGGCAGGCATAATCACTTCATCTACAAATCCGCGTGCGGCAGCGCCGTAAGGATTGGCAAACTTCTCAAGATATTCCTGTTCCTTCTCTTTCAATTTCGCTTCCGGGTCTGCAGCTTCCGATATTTCTTTTTTGAAAATGATTTCCGCAGCACCTTTTGCCCCCATTACCGCAATTTCCGCTGTGGGCCATGCATAGTTCAGATCAGCACCAATATGTTTCGAGTTCATCACATCATAGGCACCCCCATAGGCTTTACGTGTAATGACCGTCACTTTGGGTACAGTTGCCTCGCATAGTGCGTATAGCAGTTTGGCGCCGTTGGTAATAATGCCGTTCCATTCCTGGTCGGTACCGGGCAGGAAGCCCGGCACATCTACCAATACCAGCAGGGGTATGTTAAATGCATCGCAGAAACGGACAAACCTTGCAGCTTTTTTGCTGGAATTGATATCGAGCACACCGGCAAGGCTGGCGGGTTGGTTGGCCACAATACCAATACTCCGGCCACCCAGGTGCGCAAAACCTACTACAATATTCTCTGCATAGTCTTTATGCACTTCCATAAACGAACCTGCATCTGCCAGCTCTTCTATCACTTCCTTCATATCATACGGCTGGTTCGGGTTTTCCGGTATTATCTCATTTAGTTTCTGCCTTACTTCCTCACCGGCCTCATAAGCATATACGGGTGCATCTTCCTCGCAGTTTTGCGGCATGTAGGTGAGCAGCCGCTTGATGTTATCAATACACTCTACTTCATTGGCATAAGCAAAATGCGTAACGCCCGATTTGGATGCATGGGTCTGCGCGCCACCCAGTTCTTCACTGGTTACCGTTTCATGCGTTACGGTTTTTACCACGTTGGGGCCGGTGACGAACATGTAGGATGTATTTTCTACCATCATAATGAAATCGGTCATGGCAGGGGAATATACCGCCCCACCCGCACACGGGCCCATGATGGCCGATATCTGCGGCACAACGCCCGATGATTTTACGTTCCGGTAAAAAATATCGGCATACCCGCCCAGCGAAACAACACCTTCCTGTATGCGTGCGCCGCCGCTATCATTCAGGCCCACCACAGGTGCGCCGTTCTGCATGGCAAGGTCCATTACCTTACATATCTTTTCGGCATGTGTTTCGGAGAGGCTGCCACCGAAGACGGTAAAATCCTGCGAGTACACATACACCAGCCTGCCGTTTACCGTACCATAACCCGTTACTACCCCATCGCCGGGATATACTTCTTTCTCCATTCCGAAGTCGCGGCAACGGTGGGTCACTAACATACCAATCTCTTCAAACGAACCCTCATCCATCAACAGTTGTATGCGCTCACGGGCGGTAAGTTTTCCTTTTTTATGTTGCGATTCTATACGTTTGGCGCCGCCACCCTGCATGGCTGCGTCTTTCTTTTGCTTTAGTAAGGCTACTTTATCCATTATCTAAGATTGAAAACCAGTGGACAAACCTAATGCAAATGAGGGAAACATACATCATTTTATGACACAGCGTTATTTTCCCACATATAGCTTAATTTTATTTCATGAGAGCAGCCATCATATCTCTTCTTTTCTTGTGCAGCAATACAGTGTCCGCACAACAATTCGATTTTAGCGCAGGCGGGGGTATTAATTTTATTGCCAAACAAACCGATGCGCCTATAAACGAAAAAGCAGGAATTGGCGGTGTAGCCGTGCAATTAAAAGCTATACGAACAGGAATATTGTACTATGGCGTTTCGCTGGGCATATACCGCCTGTCTACTGCCTATACGATGCCCCCGCCATTCCCGGCCAATACCAGGCATATGATATATGCCTCCCCCGCCATAGAAGCCAATGTGCACCTGGGGAAACGCTTCAGCTTTGCAGATAACGCCTTAGACCTCGGCATTACCGGCGGCATTGCTGTTCATAAAGCGGATGGAACAACTACTGATGAAACAAGCTATGTAGGTAACTACAAGCCGGTAATATTTGGCATAGAAGCAGGATACACACACTACTTCAACATGATAGGCATAGGCATTTCGGCAAACCCGCATTTATCAAACTCTATACATAAAAATAAAGACCTGAACCTTATAATAATACCTGTCACCGTTGGTGTGCACCTGCGTATATAAGAATTAACTCAGGTTTATATCTTTTGCAATTGCATTGCTGAAAGGGTATTCTACCTTTATATCTTCACTCAAAAGCATTTCAATGAAGTACATAGCCTGTATATTGCTTTTTTGGTCACTGTCTTACACGTCTCAGGCGCAATCTATAGAAGTATACAATGCCGACAAACTGCTACAACGCGTATCGAACGAAGACACTTTTTATGTGGTCAACTTTTGGGCTACCTGGTGCGGTCCTTGCGTAAAGGAACTTCCCGAATTCAGCAAACTGCAGGAAAAATATGAAGGAAAGCCGGTAAAGATATTGCTGGTAAGCCTTGACTTTAAAGATGACTTCCCCCGGAAAGTTGAGCACTTCATCCGCAAAAAGAAATTACCGCATGAGGTAGTATGGTTCAGTGAAACCGATGCCAATTCCTTCATCCCCAAAATAGACAGCCGCTGGCAAGGCTCCATACCTGCCACATGGATGGTGTACAGGAAACAGTCTTATACTAATTTTGTAGAAGGCATGACCACGGCACAACGCCTGGGCATACTTATTGATAAGCAATTGGCACTGGAATAACTGTTATTATCGTTTGAGGTTTATCTCTCCATACCGGCAGCTCAACCGTTTTCTGCAAAAAGAAAGCTTCGAACCCGTTTTTACATGGGGGCTGCGCATGGCCATAGCCGCCACCCTGCCTGTAATATGGGGGGTAGCCACCGGGAGAATGGAAGATGCCAGCTGGATAACATTAACAGCCGAAGGCATCTGCTGGGTAGAGCTGAAAGGCTCGGCGGGGCAAAGGGTACGCGTACTGCTGGGCGGCATTCTGCTGGCTGTGGTCTTTGGTGTACTGGGCAGTATTACCGGCCCGTTTATATGGCTGAGCCTGCTGTGTATGCTGGGTGTCGGATTTCTCTCCGGGCTTTTCAAAAACCTGGGCGACCGCGGCAGCGGGCTGGCTATCAGCATCTATGTCATCTTCATACTTACCAATGCATATCCTACGCACAGTACGGCTGAGTTGGTGCACCGCACATGGATGATATTTGCCGGGGGCGTATGGAATGCATTTGTGGGTATTGCCATTACTTTGTTCATGACGGAACAGCAGCCCTACAGGCGTACCATAGCGCTTATATGGCGGTCTATTACCCAACTTATAGCCACGGTTTCAAAAGGATGGGACGGAGTGAGTGTACGCAGCGGCATACGCGATATATACCAGAAGGAAAAAGATGTGCGTGCTGCTATCGACACCTCGCTGCACTTTTATGAAAGCATGGCCCACCAGCTCAGCATGAAAGACGGCCATGAGTACGAACTGGCACAACTCCGCAAGGCCAGCTCCATCATTGCGGCCAACATCATCACCATAAGCGAAGAACTGGAGAACCTGGAAATCAGCAGCATCCCTACCCCGTTAAGGTTAAAACTGCACACGTTGCTGAAAGCTTTACAGCAGTCTGCCGAGCGGATGGCCGTATACATACTCACCCTGAAGCCGGAGGATAAGACACTTACGGTTATCAGCATCAGCCGGATGAAAAAGCTGGTTACGCTGCTGCAGGGCTTTGATGACAATGGCGCAGGTTATACCAAAGCTACGGCAAGAATAGCCCAGCTTACAGAGCGTACATTGAAAATAATGGACAGTTCTATACTGAAGCTGGAATCCATCAGTAATGAGCAGGCCGTATTCCGTTCCTATTCGCTTGTAAAAACAGTATTGCTGCTGCACCCCAAACACTGGCTGCGCAATATACGCCTGCTCTTCAACCTGGACAGCTTTACAACCCGCTACGCCATACGCACTACCATAGCCGCCACGCTGGCGCTGTTTATAGACCAATGGTTCCGGATAGACCACGGCTACTGGCTGCCCTTCACGGCCATGATAGTAGCGCAACCCTACTTTGGCGCCACTATAAAAAAGGCCATGCAACGGGTAGCGGGCACTGTTTTGGGCGGCCTGGCCGGGGCATTGTTCCTGCGGGTGCCTACAGGCCTGTACCTGAAAGAAATCATCTTGTTTGCCAGCTTTGTATTTATGGTTTACTATCTGAGGAAGAACTATGCGGTGGCAGTGTTTTTCATCACCATAAGCCTTGTACTGCTGTTCAATATGGAAGCTGCACTAAGCCCGGGGCTTATCCTTACCCGCGCACTTTCTACCATTGGCGGTGCGGCGCTGGCCATCGTTGCCGGTTTTGCCCTGCTGCCCTACTGGGACAGCCGGTGGATGCCCATGCATATATCTAATGCCATTGAAGCCAATTACCAGTATTTTACCGAGACCTTTAACAGTAATGAAGTGTTATTGAACTGGACCAGGTGTAAACGCAGTGCCGAAACAAAGAACAGCAATGCTTTCGACTCTTTCAGCCGGTACATACAGGAACCGGGGGGTAAAAAGAAAAATGAGATATATTTCAGCATCATCACGCACCTGGTACGCATTACCCGCGAGCTGAACAATATACACCTGGAGCAGGATAACCGTACCGATAGCCTGAAGAATGAAATGGCCGATAAAAGCCAGCAGGCCCTGGTGGAAACATGTATGGACTGGTTTCATAAAATATTACAGATCAGCAATACTACAGGGAACAATACAGCAACACCGCCGCCGCACACATCTTTCCTGCTTAACGAGCAGCAGGAGTTATACCTGGAACGCATGGCTATTGAGCTGCAGGCATTATATGAAAACCTGCAAAGACTGCATACGGAAATTAAGACAACGGATTAGCAGAGATATATTAGCTTCGCCGTATGAACTACCTGGGGCATGCTTTCCTCTCATTTGGCGATAGTGACATCGTAACGGGCAACGTAATGGGCGACCACGTGAAAGGAAAACTGGCGCTGGAAAAATATCCCGAAGGGATAAAGAAAGGATTATTGCTCCATAGAAAGATTGACAGCTTTTCTGATGACCACCCTGCCACGCTCAGGGCAAAAATATGGTTCAGGCCCGATTATGGCCTGTATTCGGGCGCTATCATGGACACACTATACGACCACTTCCTTGCCAACGACCCGAAATATTTTTCTTCTGAAGCAACACTAAAATCGTTTACCGAAAACATATATAACCAACTGGAACAAAACAGCCAATGGATGCCGGGTACATTTGCAGCTTACTTCCCGCACATGAAGGCCCATAACTGGCTGTATAATTACCGCACCATGCAAGGCATGCACCGCTCCCTGAACGGCCTTGCCCGCAGGGCACAGCACATGCCCCCACCCGAAAAAGCCTACGAAACATTTGTGACACAATACTACCAACTGGCACAATGTTATTACGAATTGATAGACGATATAATTAAATTTGTTAAAATTGAGTTAACCGGAGTATAAGCCTGCCTGCAATTTTATTTTTGCACGAATAGCCAAGGATTTAATAATGATGCGTAAAATTTTCTTTCCATACTTAGCCACGCTTTTATTATCTATCATTATCGTAGCCTGTCATTCAGGCTCAGAGCCGGCAGCAGCAAATCCTGCTTTTGGCGATGATACCAGGGTAAATACCCGTGCGCCGCTGGTATATGCCGATACAAGCCTGCCTGAAAATAGGGCTATAATTCACAGGCTCGATTCGTTTTACCGCATACAGATACGTGGCGGCTTTAACGGCAGCGTACTGATAGGCAAGAACGGGAAAGTACTATATGAGCGTTACTTTGGTTATGCCAACCGGGAAAGCAAACTCAGGTTAAGTCCTACATCTGCATCGCAACTGGCATCCATTTCAAAAACTTTTACTGCAGGGGCTATTCTCTATTTGTATGAGCATAAGTACATCGACATCAGTCACAAAGTAACCGAGTACATTAAGGATTTCCCTTATCCTACCATTACATTAAAAATGCTGCTCGACCACCGTTCCGGCATACCGGATTATACCAAATGGGTACCCCGCTACCGCAAAGACCACAGAACGCCTATCAATAACGAGCAACTGATGCGCATGTTTGCCCGGTATAAACCATCGCTTGAGTTCAGGCCCGATACCCGTTTTAAATACAGCAACAGCAACTACGCCATACTGGCATCTGTAATAGAAGAAGTAACGGAAGCCAGCTTTGCCGATTTTATGAAAGCCTACATCTTTGAACCGCTGGGCATGCACCATACGTTTGTATATGACTATACGAAAGGCTACCCCGCCGGTACGGCCATCAGTTATAAATACAATTGGGTTAAAGAACCGGATATGTTTGCAGATGGGGTGGTAGGCGATAAAGGCATATACAGCACGGTAGAAGATATGTACCGCTGGGACCAGTCTTTTTACAAAAACATATTGCTGAACAATGAGACCATTGAGCTGGCTTACGGCCCCTGCTCTTTCGAAAAACCCGGGGTGCGGAACTATGGCCTCGGCTGGCGCATGTTCTGCTACCCGAGCGGCGAAAAAATCATTTACCACAACGGCTGGTGGCATGGCAACAACACTGTATTCTACCGCTTCATACAGGAAAACTTCACTATTGTTATCCTAGGCAACAAATACAATAATAACATATACAGGCAGGCAAAAGTGGTAAATGCACTGGTTAAAAACATTCCTGTAAGCTCCACTTTTGAGAGTGAAGATTAATGTATATTCGTTACGTTTCACTACACCACATGAAGCGTATCATTTACCTTATACTAATAGGCTGTATTGCAGCAACCCACGCTACCTATGCCCAGCAAATTGTAGTAGCTGATGCTATTACCTACGAAGGCCTTCCGTTTGCTACCGTGAAGCAGGAGAATGGCAAAGGCATCATCACCGATATGCATGGCCGTTTTACTGTTCCCCCGCAAACCAGGACTTTATCTGTTTCCTACATAGGCCACATGAGCCGGACTATTACCTATCCTTTCCCCGATACGGTATTTCTTGACCTGCAAACGGGGGCAATGACGGAGGTAGTAGTAAAACCTCCTTACGATAAAATAAAATACATTATTGACCATGCAATCAGGAACAAGCCGGAACATAACCCTGATAAATACGAACAGTATAACTGTGCCGTGTATTATAAAATGAATATTGATATTGTGCCCAATGAAAAGGATACGGCTACTGCAAAAGAAAACGGGTTGCGAAGTTTCCTGGATAAAAGCCATGTCATCTTTGCGGAAACATACAGCAGGCGTTATCATAAAAAATCTGGCTTACGGCAGGAAATAATAGAAGCTTCCCGGTTTTCCGGCCTGCAGAAAACATACTTCACCAACCTCGTTACGGACATTCTTCCCTTTCACGTGTACAACGATTTCATCACCCTAAACAGTAAGGACTATATACACCCGGTATCAGCAGGATGGCAGCAACGATATAGTTTTGACCTGCTGGATGAAGTGCCTGACGGAAAGGACACCACTTATATACTTAAGTACAGGCCTGCAAAAAACGCAACTTTCAATTCGCTGTACGGAACAGTATATATACACAGCGGCGATTTTGCCATATCGCACATCATAGCCAACACAACTAACCCCGTTGACTCGTCGACCAACAGGTATGTACAACTGGAGCAGGTGTACAGACAGGTAGACGGCAAATGGTTCCCCCAGGAACTGAACTACCAAATGACATTTAAAGAATACCCGAATGAAAAAATGGGAATGGTATGGCGCGGGCATAGCATTGTTGATTCCGTTTCGTTTACACCCTTCAGCAATAAAATATTTGACAAGGCACACCCGGTCAAGCTGTCCGATTCTGTTGACTTGCATAGTGCAGCCGAATGGGGAAATTTCCGCCCCGACACCTTGTCTGAAAAAGAAAAGAATACCTATGTAATTGTAGACAGCCTGTCGGAAAAAACAGGAGTAGAAAAGGTTATTAACGCCTTTCGCAACATCAACAGGGGCATGTTATCGCTGGGATATACAGACATAGCACTCCGGCGCATCCTGGCTTTCAACCAGTTTGAAGGCACAAGGGTAGGACTGGGGCTTTACAGCAACGATAAAATATCCCGCTACTTTTCTGCCGGGGGCTGGCTGGGTTACGGATTTAAAGACAAGGTATGGAAATACGGGGCTTCCGTACGTATATTTCCGCGGGGAGGGAAAGAAAACTGGATAGAACTGGCTTACCAGGACAACTACCGGAGCACGGGCAGTGTCAACTTTCACGACGAACTGACGGATAACAGCCTGCGCCAGTGGATACTTGCACAGGTAGACCATGTGCAGGAGTATGGCGCTACCCTGCATTGGCAGGCTGGATATTACGAGTTTGAGATAAGCCCCTCTCTACAAAAGCTGGAGCCGTTGTACGCATATAACTTTACCGAGCCGGGAACGAATGACCGTATCTTCGACCGCCGGGAAATATCAGCAGGCCTGCGTTATGCCTATCGTGAAATGCGCACGCTCGCCTTCGGGTATTATATACCTACACATACAAAGTACCCGGTATTGTACCTGCGCCTTTCGGGCGGGGAAATAAGCTCCGGCAGCTACAAAACACAATATCTGCGTACGTTGGCGGCTGTTACGTATGATGTCCACATCAACCGCTGGGGACGCGACTACTATCGTGCAGAAGGTGGCATCATTCATACAATCGACGATAAAGCCCTGCCTCGCTCCTACCTGCTGGCCGGCAATGGTTACCGCATGAGCCGCAATTACCAGTTATATTCAGATGCGGGCCTGCTTACTTTGTACCCGTATCAATACTTCAGCGACAAGTATATCACCTTTTTATTCCGCCACGATTTTGACAAGGCTTTATTTAAAATTGGTGACTTTATGAAGCCTACCCCCGGTTTTGCCCACAACATGTTGTACGGAAGCCTGAATGCAATCAACACCACTGCAAATCCCGGCACCATAGCTCCATCTGGAGGCTATCATGAATCGGGCATCATACTAAATAAACTGCTGATATACGACCTTGCACACCTGGCCTACCTTGATATTAATATCGGTGCTTTTTATCACTGGGCACCTGCTCCATTCGATTGGAAAAAATACGGCCGCATTACCCTGGCAGCTTCAATGGAATTATAGCAAAAAAGAACGCCCCGCATCTGCGGAGCGTTATTGAACAACTTAATTAACCCAATTAACCAATTACTAATCAACGACTATAATTAGGCGCTTCTTTCGTAATAACGATATTGTGCGGGTGGCTCTCGGCCATACTGGCCGATGTAATGCGGATAAACTGTGCGTCTTCCTGTAACGACTTGATGTCTTTGGTGCCGCAAAGCCCCATACCTGCACGCAGGCCGCCTACAAACTGCTGGATAATTTCATTCACCATGCCTTTGTAAGGTACACGGCCTACAATACCTTCGGGAACAAGTTTTTTGGCATCTGCCTCCGATTCCTGGAAATAGCGGTCTTTAGAGCCTTCCTGCATGGCCTCCAGCGAGCCCATACCGCGGTACGATTTGAATTTACGGCCTTCGTATATAATCGTTTCTCCGGGGCTTTCTTCTGTTCCGGCAAAAATAGAACCGGCCATAATGCAGGATGCACCTGCCGCCAGTGCTTTTACCATATCGCCCGTATAGCGGATGCCGCCATCTGCTATTACAGGTATTCCTCTGCGTTTCAACGCCTGCGCGGCTTCCATTACTGCCGTAAGCTGCGGGGCACCTGCTCCTGTTACTATACGCGTAGTGCATATAGAGCCGGGGCCTACTCCTACTTTTACTGCATCGGCACCTGCATCGGCCAGGGCTTTGGCACCTGCCGCCGTTGCTATATTGCCCCCTATTACAGGTACATGTTTGATATTCTTTTTTATCAATTTTAATGCTTCCAGTACACCTTTGGAATGTCCATGCGAGCTATCGAGTGCCAGCACGTCTACACCTGCCTGTACCAGTGCAGCAGCACGGTCGAGCATATCGGGCGTAATGCCTATGGCAGCGCCTACCAGCAGGCGGCCCATGCTGTCTTTAGCCGAGTTGGGATGGCTTTTCAGGTTTTGTACATCGCGGAAGGTAATGAGGCCTACCAGTTTGCCTTTCCTGTCAACGATGGGCAGCTTTTCAATCTTATATTCTTCCAGTATGCCCTGCGCTTTGCTCATGGTGGTGCTGGCAGGGGCAGTTATCAGCCGCTCCTTCGTCATTACCTCGCTCACCTTCTTCTTCATGTTCTTCTCAAAACGCATATCGCGGTTGGTGAGGATACCTACCAGCAGGTTATTACCATCTACAATAGGGATACCGCCTATACGGTTATCGCGCATCAGCTTCTGGGCTTCGCCAACCGTAGCGTCAGGCATCAGTGTAATCGGGTCTACAATCAGCCCGCTTTCACTGCGTTTTACTTTGCGCACATGCTCGGCCTGGCGCTCTATGGTCATGTTCTTGTGCAGGATACCGATTCCCCCCTCACGGGCAAGTGCTATGGCCAGCGGGGCTTCCGTAACAGTATCCATAGCAGCTGATACCATCGGGAGGTTCAAACGGATATCTCTTGTCAGTTGGGTAACTGTGCTTACCTCTTTGGGGAGCACTTCGGAATAGGCGGGCACGAGGAGTACATCATCAAATGTAAGGCCTTCGCCGTAGAACTTAGATTTTGCAGCCATGTGCAAAGGTAAGGCAGCAAAATGAAATTATGAAAATTGGTTTTGGATATAACCGTATAGAGCTCAGTAACCTTCAATGATTAAAAGCTTCCGCCGTTCGATGTTCCAATTCTGCTGTACATATTCACATCATAAATCTCCCCGTTCCATTGTATCCAGTTTCTTAGTAAGCCTTCGTGCTGAAACCCGTTTTTAAGCAGCGCCTTTTCAGATGCGGTATTACCGGGCATTACCTCTGCATCTATGCGTTTCAGGCCCAGTTGCTCAAAGCCATATTGTATAACGGCAGCAATGGCTTCAGTTACCAGCCCCCTGCCCCACCATGCAGGGTCAAGGGCATATACCATGGTTCCTTTATGGCCTGCCACAATGGTATGAAAGCCGATAATACCTATAATACTGTCTCCCCCTTTCGCTGTAATGACCCAGCGCAACCCTGTTCTTTCCATGTACACCTTGCGAAACATGTTCACTATCTTCTGTGCATCAGGCTCTGCATGCAGGGGCATTACATGGTAGTATTGCGTTACCTCGGGACGGGTAAACAGCCGGAACAGACCGGGGCGGTCCGTATCCTGCACCTCGCGCAGCAATAACCGTTCGGTGTATAGTACAGGGAAAGGGGGCGTTTGCATCCGAAAAAGTTTATTATCAAATATATAGAAACTAAATCTCTGTACTTCTGTTTTCCGCCCGTACCTTTATTTCCGGCAAGAATATCTATGAGCACCCTGAAAGACATTACCCAAACGCTGATTGAAAGCGGCCCTGCCGATTATAAAGCCATGTATGACAGTGTACATGCGTTACACGACCTGTTCTCCCGTCATTCGGGCATACACGCAGGCAATATAACCGACAAACACATCCTGCTGCCGTCAGGCAAAGCCATATCCAGCATTGCAGCCGCTCATTGCCTGCTTGAGTTTAAACGCACGAAGCTTTTCTTAAGGGGCATTCTGAAAGCCATCTTTTCTTTGCAGGAAAAATTTCCCGGCGAAAGAATACATATACTTTATGCCGGGTGCGGGCCGTATGCTGCTTTGCTGACACCGCTCATCAGCCTTTTCAGTTCAAAAGAAATTGCTTTTCACCTGCTGGACATTAACCCTGCTTCACTGGCTGGGGTGAAACAGATGTATGCATCCATGAACCTGAAAAACTATGTGGATGAATATATCCTGCACGATGCCACCACTTATAAAATACCGGAGAGCAGGCCGGTACACCTCATTATTTCAGAAACCATGCTGAATGCACTGGACAATGAACCACAGGTGGCCATTATGCAAAACCTCATTCCCCAGCTGCCTGAAGGAGGTCTATTTATACCGCAAAACATTGTCATTACAGCAAGACTGGTCAACGGGAAATCAGAAATAGCCTCACTGCTGCAGGAAAATTGCCTGCCGCAAAGAATAGAACTGGGTAAAGTGTACAACATAGGACAGGACTCTTGCCAGGCACACCAAAAAACATCGTTTGTGATACCGGAACATGATGAGGATTGCAGTACAATAAAATTGTTTACCGACATACAGGTGTTTGAAGATGAAATACTAACCACGAATGATTGCAGCCTGAACTTATCTAAAAAAATATGCGAGGTAAAACCCGGCGTTGAAAAGCAAATCAGTTTCCTGTACCGGATGGGCAGCCGGCCGGGTTTCGAATACGAAACCGGCTAAACAACTATCCGGCACTCTACAATTTGGGGGTATAGGTACACATTGCAATTTCAAAGCGGCAAATATAACACCTATGACAATAAAGCAGTTACAGCTACGGGGTACTTGCTGTAGCTGTCTGGCACGCTTTTTACATGCTCCTCATAACGTTAACCAAAACTGATTTTTATGATGAAAACCAATGTAAAACTTCTTTTGTTTGCCAGCTTACTTGCCTTTGGCTCCTGCGGGGACAATAACCAAAATGACAGCGAGAACATGGCTGAAGAACAAAACGAACAAAAGTTTGATAATGATATGCAGAAAGATGCAGACTTTGCAGTAGATGCTGCACAGGGCGGAATGATGGAAGTACAACTGGGGAAACTTGCACAATCCAATGCATCGTCTGCCGCAGTAAAAGACTTTGGCGATATGATGGTGAGGGACCATAGTGCTGCAAACGATGAACTGAAATCGCTGGCGGCGCAAAAAAACATCACTTTGCCTACATCTCTTAGCGACGACAAACAGCAAAAGGTAAATGACCTTTCCCAAAAGAAAGGTGAAGACTTTGACAAGGCCTACATCGATTTGATGGTAGACGATCACAAAAAAGATATTGACGAATTCCAGAAAGAAGCCAACAATGGTAACGATGCAGATATCAAATCATGGGCTTCAGGCAAAGTACCTGTGTTGCAGGGCCACCTGGATAAAGCGCAAAGCATACAGGACAATATGAAATAGTACTAACCATACATAAAAGAAAAACCCTGCCGGTCCGCAGGGTTTTTCTTTTTACCAGGCTGCTCAATCATAAGACGGAAAAGTACCCTGCACTCATCGTCTGTTATAAAAAACTATTTTTGTGCTTTTTCAAAGCAAATACTTTCATGTACAGGTCAGTACAATTACTTATTGCTATCATTCTAACGGGCAATATTATACAGGCACAGGATAATCCTTACCACCTGAAACCGGGCGACATCCTTTTCCAGGACCTTGACTGTGGTGCAGCCTGCGATGCGATAGAAAAGGTAACGGAAGGTGCTGACGGTATGGACTTCTCGCATTGCGGCATAGTGGTATTGCAAAACGGGGAATACAAGGTAATAGAAGCGTATGGGAATGTAAGAGCTACCCTGCTTGCTGACTTTCTTACACGCACTAAGGATATAAACGGCCAGCCAAAAGTACTGGCAGGACGGCCAAAAGACAAAGCCCTTGCAGCTAAAAGTGCCGAAATAGCAACCGCTTTTTTAGGAAAGGGGTATGATGATGCATTTGACCTGACCAATGACACCTATTATTGCTCTGAACTGGTATATGAGTGCTACAGGCGTGCCAACAATAACCACCCCTATTTCATACTGAACAAAATGACCTTTAAGGAGCCGGGCACGGACGAAATCATGCCTTTCTGGAAAGAGTATTTCAATAAACTGCACCAACCCGTACCGGAAGGCGAACCGGGCATCAATCCTGGCGCTATGTCGCGGAATAAGAACCTTGAATTATTCAGGCCAACTACGGCACAGTAAATAATGGGCTTGCAATACTGCAAGCCCATTATTTTACAGGATATATTATACTACCCCGCAGCAGCTATTTCATCCGCAAGGTCTTTTTCTACCCGCAGGTTATCAATAATAAATGTTTGCCTTTGCGGTGTATTCTTGCCCATGTAATATTCCAGCAGTTTTTGTATCTGCGCTTCGTGGCTCAGCAATACCGGCTCTTTGCGCATATCATCGCCAATGAATTGCGCAAATTCTTCCGGCGATATTTCACCCAGGCCTTTGAAGCGTGTTATCTCCGGCTTATTGCCCAGTTCTGCAATCGCTTTCCTGCGTTCCTCATCCGTATAGCAATAAATCGTCTTTTGTTTATTACGCACACGGAATAGCGGTGTCTCCAGTATATACACATGGCCGTACTTTACCAGGTCGGGGAAGAACTGGAGAAAGAAGGTCATAATCAGCAGGCGAATGTGCATACCATCCACATCGGCATCGGTAGCTATTACGATATTATTGTAGCGCAGCCCGTCCATGCCTTCTTCTATATTCAGGGCATGTTGCAGCAGGTTGAATTCTTCATTTTCGTACACCACTTTTTTCGTCAGCCCGAAACAGTTGAGCGGCTTACCACGCAGGCTGAATACCGCCTGCAACTCTACGTTGCGGCTTTTGGTAATAGAACCGCTGGCCGAATCGCCCTCCGTAATAAAAATGGTACTTTCCAGTTGTTTCTGCAGGTAGTCTTCTTTACCTTTTGCCGGTGGTTCGTCATTCAGGTGTATGCGGCAGTCACGTAGTTTTTTATTGTGCAGGTTGGCCTTCTTGGCACGTTCATTAGCCAGCTTACGGATGCCGGAAAGTTCTTTTCGCTCCCGTTCACTCTGCTCTATGCGCTTCTTCATAGCCTCGGCCACAGCCGGGTTTTTATGCAGGTAGTTATCCAGCTCTTTAGCCATAAACTCCAGCACGAACGATTTCATAGAAGGGCCGCCTTCATATACATACTGGGAACCGAGCTTTGTCTTCGTCTGCGATTCAAAAACAGGCTCCTGTACCCTTACCGATATGGCAGCGCAAATACTTTGGCGTATATCGGTAGCATCATAATCTTTTTTATAAAAATCGCGGATAACCTTTACAAACGCTTCGCGGAAAGCCCCCTGGTGCGTACCGCCCTGTGTAGTATGCTGGCCGTTCACAAACGAGTAAATATCTTCCCCATAGTCACCTGTATGCGTGATAGCCAGTTCTATATCTTCTCCTTTCAGGTGAATGATGGGATAGCGCATGGTTTCCGGGTTTGTCTTGCGTTGCAGCAAATCCAGCAAACCGTTTTTGGAAACATAGTTGCGCCCGTTATAATGAATCAATAAACCAGCATTCAGGAAACAATAGTTCCATATCTGGTTCTCCACATATTCACTGATAAAATGATAATTGCGAAAGACCGTATCATCGGGCGTAAACGTGACCAGCGTACCGTTATTCTCGGTAGTATTGGTCTCTTTATGTTCATTTGTCAATATCCCTTTCTGAAACTCGGCAACCTTTGTACGTCCGTCGCGGAATGCAGCCACTTTAAAATGACTGCTCAACGCGTTCACGGCTTTTGTACCCACACCGTTCAACCCTACCGATTTCTGGAAAGCCTTGCTATCGTACTTGGCGCCGGTATTGATTTTACTCACCACATCCACCACCTTGCCCAGGGGTATGCCACGGCCATAGTCGCGCACAGAAACGGAACCTTCTTTGATACTCACATCCACACGCTTACCAAACCCCATAGTATACTCATCTATGCAGTTATCCATTACCTCTTTTACCAGGATGTATATACCATCGTCCATACTGCTGCCATCACCCAGCTTACCGATGTACATACCGGGGCGCAGGCGTATATGCTCCCGCCAGTCGAGGGAACGGATACTGTCTTCAGTATATTGGTTATGTAATTCTGCCATTTGTTGTTTCTTTCCTTTCTGCAAAGAAACAGTATTAGCCTGATTGTTTTTAGCGTTCCCGCCTTTTGATGGTTGCTGTGTATAATTGCCTGTTTTTTCCACAGCCTTCTTTCTTCTCTTCGGTGCTGCCGCTTCTTTTTTAGCTGTACTCATCTTCCTTTTAAATCCGGATTAAAAACTATAGTCATCCTCCTGCAGAGTGGCGGGGCAGTAACACTGTTGATATATGAAGCCGGAACACTACAAAACCAAATGGCCACAGGCCGCAGAAGCTTAAAGAATGGTATAAAACCCGTGCAAAGGTACGAAAAGGCTGCAATTCAGGCTGCAGCATTCATATATACACACCAATCCTCATGCACTGTATATAAATAATAAAGGCTCGCAAGCGGGCCTTTATCTATAACAAAACAGTATCTTATTAAAACTTAAACCCAACAGTTATAGCCACATTGTTCAGGCTGTTTTTCAGCACAGCTTTAGGCACTTCTATCTCGCCCAGTGGCTGGGGGTAAATCAAAATATAAGGTTGTTCCGACTGTTCGATTTCACTGTGCACAAAGCCGAGGTCCATATACCAGTCGCTGAAACGGAAGCCAAGGCCTGCGGAATAATCCATTCTTTCTACACTACCCACTTTGTAGGGGTTGCCATTATATCCAAAACCGACCCTAACCATCAGCATGTCAAAGCGGCCTTCAGCACCCAGCCTGAAGTTGGCAGCGCCTTTATAGGTATTACGGATGATATCGTTTACATCTGACTGGTACGAAGTATAGCCCGAACCGAAGTTGAACCGGGCAGTACTGTAATCAACATATTCCACATCGGCCGTAACAAACCCGAATTTGCTTAGTATGCCCGATGCACTGAAAATAGCTTTATACGGTGTCGTCAGGTTATAATCGAAGGTCTGCTCCGGTATATCCGTCCCCGACAGCAGTTGGGTAACCGGGTTAGTATCCTGGCTGCCTATTGCAGCTTTATATCCTTCCGTATTCGACGTAATAGAACGGTTATATACATCCGTCAAACCAAAAAATGTGGGTGTATGAAAGACAATACCAAGCCGGAACTCCTCAATAGGTTTGTATATAAAACCCAGCTTTACATTGAAACCGGCACCGCGCGTGCTCAGCGTATTCTGGTACACGAAATTGTCGAAATAGTTGTTCGGGTTATCTGTTATATCCCGTTCTTCATAAGTCGTCTCGCGCGTGTAATTAATGGTGGGTATGCCCACTGTAACACCCAACATCAGCTTTTCCATATAATTGCCCCCGAATGAAATGGCAATATCTGTCATACCGCCGCGCTCCTGTACAGTTCGCCTTTGGTTCAGGCCGGTATTATAAGGCACCATTGTATAGAATACATTATTGGTATCCCCTTCTATCAGGTAAGACTGGTAGCCTATACCTGCCAGTGTAGAATAATTGCTGATGTCATTAGGATAAGCGGTTGCATCCACCGCGAATATTTCACTCAGTGAACTGGTGTTATTATTACCGCTATAGGTATAATTCCGGTTGAAATCAGCAATGCGGTTGATACCAATACCGAACGAACCTGATTTCCATTTGCTGCGCTGGTAACGCTTACCGCTGGCAGTACCTGTAAAAATGACACCCAGGTTGTTGAAGTTAAATCGTGACGCGTTATCAGATAATTTATTGCCCTGGTAAGTGGCATTTACATTATTTATTTTTATAGACGGTGTGAACATAAATTCAGAACTCCTGTATATGCCAATACCGGCAGGGTTCACGCTTAATGATGAAAAATCGCCGCCTATTGAACCTAATGCACCGCCAATGCCCATACTGCGGGCTGTACCTGTCACGGTTTGTTGCGAATATCTTAATGCGTCGGTTTCATCCTGTGCCACTGCATAATAGGAAATACTGCAGCAGGCAATAATGGCAGTACTATATAAATATAAGCGATTCATAAACGTTTTATTTTTAGACTAAACGCGGGAGGAAGCGTTTAATTTTAAATCTTTTAACAAATATCCTAAAATCAAAAACTATACCGTTGTTAAAAAACAACGCACCATTTTAACAAATGGTGCGTTATAAAACTTATCATAACTTATCTTCTTCTGCCACCTCCGCCAAAACTGCCGCCCGAGCTGCGCGATGGTGACGATGATGCAGGCGCACTGCGTTGGTAACTCGGTTGCTGATAGCTGGGCTGTGCCTGCCTGTAAACAGGCTGGGATTCGGCCTGCCTGCTGCGTTCCATTACAGGGCTGGAACGTTGCGGCTGCCTGTTATTGCCGTTTGAAAAAGCATTGCTCAGGTTATTGAAGAAACGGTTGCGGCGTTCAGAACGTTGCGGTGCCGCCTGCGGTTCATTTTGTGCCGCCCTGTTGTTTCTCACGTCATTTATCTGGTCGCTACTACGCATACGCATATCGCTGCTGTTGTAGCTACGGTCAGAGCGCATATTATCATTGGCAGCCCTGTCAGACATACCGTTGTTCATACGCTGTTGCGGCGCACTTCTCATTACTTCTCTCGGCCCTGAATTGCCTACAGGTTGTGTACTGCGCAGGTTACCGCTGGTATTGCTCTCCCTTCTTACGCCACTACGCGGTGCATTGAAAGGGGTACGGGGGCCATACTGCACGGAACGACCGTTGCCATACATACCTGCTCCCGAATAGTAACCGTCGTAATACCCTGCATAATAACTTCCGTAATAACCGCCCCAGCCGGTGTAGTAAGGGTAGTTCCATGCACTGTAAAAACCGGGATATCCATACCATGCGGAGCACCCGTAATAAGGATAGTAAGGGTTACCCCAACCTACACTCACCGAAAAACCGCTATATGGATAGTACCATGGGCTATACCAGGAACTGTACCAGAAAGGATCGTAATACGGCGTGTAATAACCAAAACCATAATTACCGTTGAAGCGGCGTATATGCGACGAATAATAATAATCATCGTCGTTATAGTCTATATATTCATCCCCGTCGGAGCCATAGCTCCGGTTGTAACTGTCGTAATCATCTGCCATTACAGCATCTTCTCCGGTACTGGTATAGGTACGCTCATCCTGCGCATTAGCCGCCCTTCTGGCTGCGGCCTGCGCTGCTTCCGCTTCGGCTTCCTTCTTTGCATCATCGGCGGTGTAGTAGATATCATCTACGTACGTTGACCTGCCTTTATCCTGCGCAAACGCCAAAAACTGCCCTGTGGCCAGGAACAACATACCCGTTAAAAGGAAACGTTTCATTATCTGTGAATTTTACTTAATTATTGCTATGTGAAATTACTATTTTTGCGGCATTCCGCCAATTTGGAAAGGGCGCTAAAAGTATGCCAATCTGCTTATGAGCAATATTTTAACATCTCGACAACAGGATTATGCCCAGTGGTATAATGATTTGATATTGAAGGGTAACCTTGCAGACTATTCTGCCGTACGCGGCTGCATGGTCATCAAACCTTATGGGTTTGCCTTATGGGAAAACATGCGCGACCAGCTTGACCGTATGTTTAAAGAAACAGGCCACCAGAATGCCTATTTTCCCCTCTTTATTCCCAAGAGCTTTCTAAGTAAGGAAGCGGCCCACGTAGAGGGCTTTGCCAAAGAATGTGCCGTAGTAACCCATTACCGCCTGAAAAATGCCCCAGACGGCAGCGGCGTAATCGTTGACCCCGATGCCAAACTGGAGGAAGAGCTCATAGTACGCCCCACATCGGAAACAATTATATGGAGCACCTATAAGAATTGGGTACAATCTTACCGCGACCTGCCTATACTGGTGAACCAGTGGGCCAACGTGGTGCGCTGGGAAATGCGCACCCGCCTCTTTCTGCGGACAGCCGAGTTTTTATGGCAGGAAGGACATACCGCCCACGCTACACGCGAAGAAGCCATTGAAGAAACAGAACGTATGCTGGAAGTATACGCCACTTTTGCCGAAGAGTACATGGCAATGCCGGTAATACGCGGCGCAAAAAGCGCCAATGAACGTTTTGCGGGCGCAGAAGACACGTACTGCATAGAAGCGCTAATGCAGGATGGCAAGGCTTTACAGGCAGGCACCTCGCACTTCCTGGGGCAAAACTTTGCCAAAGCTTTCGATGTACAGTTTACCGACAAGGATAACAAGATGGACTATGTATGGGCTACCTCGTGGGGCGTATCAACCCGCCTGATAGGGGCGCTGGTAATGGCACACAGCGATGATGAAGGGCTGGTACTGCCCCCGCGCCTGGCACCTTTGCAGGTAGTTATAGTGCCTATATACAACAAAGATGCAGATGCAAGGCAACGCATTGACGCCAAAGCCAAAGAAATAATGAAAGAGCTTCAAGCCAAAGGCATCCGTGTAAAATATGATAACGATGACACGACCCGCCCGGGCTGGAAATTTGCCGAGTATGAACTGAGGGGGGTGCCTGTTCGCATTGCCCTTGGCGCGCGCGACCTGGAAAACAACCAGGCGGAAGTAGCCCGCCGCGACACAAGAGAAAAGAACAGCATGTCGCTGGACGGTATAACAGGCAATATAGCCCAACTGCTGGAAGATATACAGCACAATATGTACCAGCGTGCCCTGGCCTTCCGCGAAGAAAATACCCGCAAGGCAGATACATGGGATGAATTTGTACAAATACTGGATGAAAAGGCAGGCTTTGTATCCGCGCACTGGGACGGCACACCTGAAACCGAAGACAAGATAAAAGAACTGACAAAGGCTACCATACGTTGTATACCACTGAATAACCCGAAGGAAGAAGGCAAATGCATACTTACCGGCAAACCATCTAACCAAAGGGTATTATTTGCACGCGCATATTAATTCGTTATATTTATCAGGTATAAAAACAGGGTCTATGAACTTATTTGAAAACAAAGAGGAATCCACAATATTTCAATTGGGTATTGATGAGACCTCGAAAGCATACCTGAGCGAGACCAGCCGGTGGGGAAAATTTCTGGCCATATTGTCTTTTATCGGTATAGGGCTGCTAATTGTGATGGGTATTTTTATGGGGTTTGCCATGTCTCAGTTTGGACAGGATAATTTAACCTCGACAAGCGGCCCCATATTTACCGTTGTATACCTTATACTGGGGGCCATTTACATTTATCCTGTATGGGGATTATACAAGTTTTCCGAATTAATAAAAACTTCGCTGAACACATCAAACCAGCAACAATTCAACGAAGCACTGCGCCACCAGAAAAACGTTTTCAAATTTATAGGCATTATCGCTATTATATCTCTGGCGCTGTACGGCATTGCAATTATCATTATGATAATTGGCGCAGCAATGGCTATGTAATACAGCTCTTATTCAACAGGATGACCTGCCTCATACATACTATCTATGTATGAGGCATATTTTTTCTCTATCGCCTTGCGGATTATTTTAATGGTGGGCGTCAGTTCCCCTGTATCTATTGTCCATTCATTAGGCAGCAGCGTAAACTTCTTTACCTGCTCTACGTGGCCGAACAAAGGGTTATACTTGTCAACCTGCTTTTGTACCAGGTCTATCACCTCAGGCATTTTCACAAGGCTTTCGTTATCGGCAGGTGCAGTAATGCCCTTATCGGACAAATACTTTCGTATATGATTGAAAGCGGGAACGATGAGCGCCGCAACGAATTTCCTGCCGGGTCCCACTACCATCATCTGTTCTATGAACATGCTTTCTTTCATCTTATTCTCTATCACCTGCGGCGCCACATATTTACCGCCTGATGTTTTGAATATTTCTTTTTTGCGGTCGGTTATTTTCAGGAAACGGCCTTCTATCCATTCGCCTATATCGCCTGTATGCAGCCAGCCGTCTTTATCAATTACCTCTGTCGTCATTTCCGGTCTTTTATAATAGCCCATCATAACGTTATTGCCCTTACATAGTATTTCCCCATCCGGTGCAATTTTTACCTGCACATTCTTAATCGGCGGGCCTATCGTACCTATACGGCGGCCTTCACTTGCATACTGGTTTACCGATATTACCGGGGAGGTTTCCGTCAGGCCATAGCCTTCCATAATGATGATGCGCGCAGCGGTAAAAATTCGTATCAATCTTTCCTGGCAGGCTGCCGAGCCTGTTACGATAGCTTTTACCTTGCCGCCGAGCGCCTCGCGCCACTTGCTGAACACAAGTTTGTTGGCTATGCCCAGTTGCAGCCTGTACCACCAGCTTCCGCGGTCTGCATTATCATACTTCATACCAAGCCCCAGCGCCCAGAAAAACAATGCGCGCTTAATGCCTTTCAAGGCCATACCGGTACTGAATATCCTTTCGTACACTTTTTCAAGCAGGCGGGGCACAGTGGTGAATACGATAGGCTGCACCTCTCTCAGGTTTTCGCCTATGGTATCCATGCTTTGCGCATAGTAAACAGACACCCCCGATTCTATATAGATATAAGTTACCGTACGCTCGAAGATATGGTTGAGCGGCAGGAAGCTCAAAGCCTTTCCTCCTTTTTCTGCAAAACAGAACTCGGGAATGGAATCCTGTACATTGCTGTAAATATTCCGGTGCGAAAGCATCACGCCCTTGGGGTCTCCTGTTGTGCCTGAAGTATAGATAATGGTAGCAAGTGTTTCTTCGCCTATCCTGTCTATAACCGATTGGTCGGGCTGCAGGTTTTTGCCTATCAGCTCTTTCCAGTTGGTCACTCCCGGTATACTATCGAAAGAGAAAACTTTAAGAGCCGGCACTTTATCGAATGAAGGCTTGAAACGCTGGTATATTTCCGCATCAGACACGAATGCAATTTTTACTTCCGAGTCTTCTAGTATATAGTCAAGGTCGGTTGTACTCACCGTAGGATAAACAGGTGTCAATACGGCCCCGGTCATTTGCACGGCTATATCCGTTATCATCCATTCCGGCCTGTTGAGCGAAATAATGGTAATTTTCTCCTGCTGGTCCGGCTGCAGTATCGCATTGCGAATGCCTAGTGAAAGCAGTCCCCCGCAAAGCTTACGGGCTGTTTGCCACACTTCATCGCAGCTATAGGTACGCCATTGCCCTTTTTCTTTCGCACCAAACAGGGTTTCGTCCGGCCCCTGCTCCCTCCGTTGCGCTACTATATCAAAAATACGTCCTGCCATACTTAACCTAAATATAATAATTTTAATCCGCTTCTTATTGTTAAATAACCTTGTTGTTTATTTTTGAAGGATATACCAAATGAATGCCCATGCAGCTAAAGCTGGACAAGGTTGCCCCCACTCCCCTGCTCGACAAAATACGTTCCGGCAGCTCGGCTGTATGGCTGAATGAGCTGCAACTGGAGCAAGGGGAGCAGGTATTCATACAAGCGCCTTCCGGCACAGGCAAAACCACGCTGGTGCACCTGCTTTACCGTTTGCGAAATGATATGCAGGGCAGTATCTCATGGGCTGGTAACGACATATCGTCTCTGGGCGAAGAACAACTGGCCAACCTGCGGAGCAGGCATATCAGCATTATATTCCAGGATATGCGGCTGTTTCCTGAACTCACTGCATGGGAAAACCTGGAAATAAAACGCGGGCTTACCGGCACTGCAGATGCAGGAACCGTTTCCGGGTGGATGCAGCGGCTAGGCATCGAACATAAAAAAAATGCCCCTGCCCGTACCTTATCGTACGGAGAGCAACAAAGAGTAGCTATTATCCGCGCACTGCTGCAACCTTTTGACTGGCTGCTGATGGATGAACCGTTTAGCCATCTTGATCGTGGTAATATACAGAAGGCTGCCGGGCTGATACAGGATGTGGTAGCACAGAACAATGCAGGCATTATTGTAGCCGACCTGGAAGACAACGACCATTTTCCATACACCAGAAAGCTGACACTTTGAGCAAAACCGCTACACATACATTACTTCGCAAGCTGGTACTGAGCAGCAATGGCAACCGCCGCCTGTGGGCTGCACTGGCTGCTGTATTCGTAGGCACTGCGCTGTTGCTGGCCTCGGTAGCCATCTGGTGGAATTTCAAACAACTGCTTGACAATAAAAATGATAACGACAGCCTTGGCAGTACCTTTCTTACAATCAGTAAAGAAGTAACGGACGAGCATATGGGGCAGCCCTCATACACCCTCTTTACTACCGCCGAACTTGCAGCGCTGAAACATGCGCCCGAGGTACAGGATGCGGGTGTACTTACCGGCAACCGTTTCCCGGTATATGCTACCTTTAGCAGCAGTATGGGTTTTGCAACGGAGCTGTTCCTGGAGGCTGTGCCCGGGCGCTTTATGGACAAGCGGCCGGGCGACTGGCAATGGCAGCCGGGAGATGCACACGTGCCCATCATCATATCTACTGAATTCTTAAACCTGTATAATTACGGCTTTGCATTGAGCCAGGGCCTGCCCCAACTTTCTGAAAATTCTATCCAGTCCATAGCTTTTGAGCTAAAGGTGGGCCGGGGCATCCGCACCGAAACCTACACGGCACAGGTGGTGGGCTTTTCCGACCGTATCAGCTCGGTACTGGTGCCGGAATCGTTTATCCGGTACGGCAATGAAACCTATGCCCCCGGCACTTCCGTATCTCCGTCCAGGATTATTGTAAAGGTAAAAGACCCTTCGGCTGACGCATTCATTAATTACCTGAAAGAACACCATTACACCACAAACTCGGAACAACTGCGCTGGAATAAGCTCCGCTCCATTGTAACAGTAGTGACCGCAGCCACCGGGCTGCTGGCCATGTTGCTTGCAGCCGTGGGTATACTTGTATTCACTCTCTTTATAGAGCTGACTATTGCCCGTTCACGGCAATCGATACAATTGCTTACAGAAATAGGTTACAGTCCGCGTTTTTTAAGCCAATTCATTGCCGCACGTTTCCTGCCGCTGATGGCGGGGGCTTTACTGGCATCACTATTCGCTACCTGCGGTCTGCAATTCTTTGCATCGCAAAAAGCAGCCGCATTGAAGCTGCACCTGGGGCTGCTGCCGGGGTGGCCCGTGTGGCTGGCGTGGTATGTTTCACTTGCTGTTTTCTTCTTTTTTATAAAACGCGCAACGGGAAGTGCCGTAAGGAAATAGCAGCGTCTTTCATTATATACCTGCACCGGTAGCTGCACTAATAACCTGCGGCTACCGTTATTTAATAAAAATACGGTGTTTTCACCCTATGCTGTTAACATTCAAATATCTAATTTTAATGTGTTGATCCCGTTTATGGTTTTAACAACTGTATTTTGACAAGTGGGTATTCTTATCTCAACCTCACCGAGGATCTCTTTTCAAGAGCATTAACAGATGCCCTTGAAGACAGGATTTTTATTATAAATAACCAGGGGGTTATACTCGATTTCAAAATAAATACAGACTATCACCTGGATGAGCATACAGACTACATAGGTAAAAAATTATGGGAAACTTTTCCGGAGGACCCCTGCTTTTCTGAAAGTGCATTACCCCTTATCAGGCAGGCTATTGATAAAAAGAAAACAGAAGTATTCCGGTTTATTTCACCTCAGCCCCAGAAGCTACAGTTCAACGAAGTACGCTACAGCTATCTTGATGACGAACGCATATTAGTACTGCACAAAAACATTGAACCGCTTGTAAGTATCTCCAGCCAGCTATTTAAAAACCAGGTATTATTGAAGGCGTTGATTGAGAATAACGACGATACCATTTTTGCGCTCGATAGTGAATACCGTTACATACTCTTTAACGAGACGCACAAGCGCAATATGAAAATAAAATACGGCCGGGATATAGAAATGGGAAAAAGCATACTGGAATATGTGAAAATAGATGAAGACCTGGGTATGGGCAAACAGATGTTCGGGATGGCATTAAAAGGAGAAAGCTATACGTTTGAAAGCGATTTTGGAGACGAGGGCCTGTTTAGGGGGCATATGCTGATGCATGTATTCCCGCTGAAGAATGAAATTGGTAAAATATTCGGGTTTGCCGTTTTTGCCAAAGATCGGACGCTGCAAAAGCAGGTACAGCTGCAAAAAGACCATTACCTGAGCATGATGGAACAAATGGTGAACGACCTCTCGCATAAGCTGCGTAAGCCGGTAGCTACCATTATGGGGCTGGTGCAGCTGATTGATGAGGAGAAAGATGCCGCCGACCTGAAAAAAATAATGGACTACCTGCGGGAGTCGACTGCCGAGATGGACGACTGCATCAAGCAAATGACCAGTTTTATAGAAAATACGAAAAATACCTATAAATAAACTTACTGCCGTTTATAAACTTACCGGAATATCAGTTGCAGAATTATTAGTTCTGGTAACTATCTATTATTTTTAAGAAAATCATCAAAACGCCAAAAACCTGTAGAATGAAATTAGTAAGCATAATGGCAACATGCGCTATGCTATGTGCGAATACGACCGCCTATACGCAAACGAAGATTGACCGAAGCAGCTTTGCAGCAGTAGACAAGTACGTGGCCGACCTGGGGCCAATGGAGGGGCATTACCTGAAGTATATAGTGGATACCCTGACCCACCGCGGCACGGCACCTCAACTGGATGAAGTGCGGGCCATGTATATGTGGGAAGCAAATAATATTCGCTTTAATACCCAGGCGCGCCGCCACCCGAAACAGGCCAACAATACCGCATCTGAAGCCCTGAACAGCAGGAGCGCTTCGCCGGAAGGGTATGCCAACCTCTTCAAAGCTATGTGCGAACTGGTACGCATACGCTGTGAAGTAATACCGGGGCTGGCAAAGTTCGACCCGCGCGATATAGGAAAGATAAACCCCAAATGGAACAGCCACACCTGGAACGCAGTGGAAATTGACGGCACATGGTATGTGTTGGACATAGCCTGGAGCGCAGGGCATACCGACAGGAAATTCCGCTTTTTCACCCCATCGTTTACCGATGCATGGTTTCTGACAGACAGGGACCTGTTTGCGCTGAGCCACTACCCGGATAAAAAACAATGGCAACTGCTGGATACGCCTATCAACAAATCGAACTTCATCCATGCCCCTATTATTGGCGCTTCGGCTGCTATGTACGGGGTATATCCTGAAAATATACGTGGCAATGTGAGGGGCAAAGCAGATACGACCAAGAAAATAATATTTGAAGTAGACCGGCCCGACCAGATAAAGTCTATGTCTGTAACGCGCCGCACCAGCCAAAAGATACCCGTAAAATATACTATTGAAGGCAATAAGCTATATGCAGACATCCCCTTTTCGAGCATGGGCGAATATCCTTTTAACCTGTATATTAATGATGAACTTGCTTATTCTTACCAGGCCGATATAGGCAAGCCGCGCAGGAAGCCAACACCCCGCCCGCAGCCTAAAAAGAAAACCGCAACTAAGAAAAAAGGAAAAAAATAATCAGCGGTATAAACCGGCAGTTTATAAAAGCAGGGAGAAAAAACCCTGCTTTTATATTTATGGGACAAAGGTGGGCAACAAATTGCAACAATGCTTATTTTCGGCTCATGGAAACAACATTGGGAATTGGCTCAAGGGTAGAGCATCCGCACTTTGGCAAAGGCGTAGTAGTAGATGTAGCCAGCGAAACATATACCATCTGGTTCAAATCGCAAAACATGGCAAAAAGCATCAATAAAGATTATGAACTGAAAGTACTGGAAGCAAAGGAAAACACAACGGAAAGCGGGGCAGGCATAACATTATCTGATATTGAACAGGCCCTGGACAATATACTGGAACGGCGGCTGCACGAAATGCAGCTGGTACCCATGGCCCTTAAATGGAACAGTGGCACACTGATACTGAAACCGGGCGAAGAAGACCTGCAACCCAAAGAAGTGCCGATTGAAACCTTTTTTCATAAAATAGTGATGGTACGCGACCGCCTGCGCCTGATAGAACAAAAAATAAACGCACACAAAAGCCTTACGGAAGAAGAAAAAATAGATATGCAGCAATATATTACTGCTGTATATGGCTCGCTGACAACTTTTAACGTTTTATTCAAAGAAACACACCATCAATTTAAAGGTATGAGTGGTAAAGACCAGTAGGTTTGCATAGTTTTTGCAAGATAAAGAAAAACGTTTTTTATGAGATACCTCGTAGCTGCAATCATCTGCATTTCAGGCTTTGCATTGGGTGCAAAGGCACAAACGCAAACCACAGAGAAAAGACACATAAAGGTAAACGGGCATGCCGAAAAGTTTTTTGAGCCCACCTATGTAGATGTGCAGATAATGCTGAATGATAAAGAAAAGGTAAACAGTGAAAATGATGTAGCGAAGAAAGAAAAAGCATTAATGGATTTCTTGCGGGAGCATAACATACCGGAGTCGAAGCTGCGTGTGC
>CAZUMM010000009.1:0-164673 GCA_964621795.1 uncultured Flavipsychrobacter sp. | reverse complement strand
AAATTATTAACAATAAGTCTAATTTTAAACTGTCCGGTTTTTAGGGGTACTTACAAAGTTTTTTATAAAATTTATTTGTTTAAACTAATTTTTTAGTTTAATATTGAACTAAGTTATTAGTTCAATGAAAATCTTTACGCTAAGACCTTCATTGCAGTTCAATAATGAATACCATTTACAGAAAAAATAAACTGAAAAACGAAGTGTAGGTATTTGCACGAAGCGACACATGCAGAGACCTTAAATCAGGATTTAGCGATTACAATTTAAAACATAGTGTATGAAAAAAAATTGCGGAATAATTTTCGCAGGGGTGTTCTTTGTCCTTTTGCAAAGGAGTATTGCACAGGATGCAGATAAAAAGCCGCCAGTCAAGGCCGTTATACACACCTGGCGGTATTATGATAGCCTGGCTGTAATAAGTGCATTCAACAGGGATACAATACTTGCACTGGAAAATTACAAAATGGCTGTAGCGTTGAATCCGGGCAATGAGCTGCTAAGAAAGAATTATGAAAAACTAAGCCGGCAATTCATCAAATCCAATCAATCATTTTACAATATCAATCCATAGATGAAACACGCTATACTGCCTGTATTTTTTTTCTTCCTCTTAGCTGAAACGGCTGCTGCACAGGAAAAGAAGGAAGGTAAACACGCTGATACATCTTGCCAGGAAACTGGAAGAGGTAGTTATAACCGATCGCAAAAAACTAATTGAAGAAAAGGCAGACCGTACTGTATTCAATGTAGAAAAAAGCGCTGTAACAGTTGGTGGCGATGCGCTGGAGGCTATTAAGAAAATGCCGGGCATACAAGTACAACAGCAGCAAATAAGCATTGGAGGCAATGGCAGTATTAGCATTATGATGAATGGCAGGCTGCAACATATATCGGGCGATGAGTTGATGCAATACCTGAGAAGTATACCGGCAGCCAACCTCTCTAAAATTGAGCTGATAACCGCCCCCGGGGCAAAGTATGATGCAGCAGGTGGTGGCGGCATCATCAACCTGGTAACCAAAAAGAATTTAAAAGAAGGCATTAGCGGCAGTGCGGCTGCCCGTTACAGCCGTAATACTTTTAACAGCACTTCAGGTAATTTGTCACTACAATACAGGAAAGGCAAATTCAATTTTTATACTAATGATAATGTTTCGACAGGGAAATTATTGTACACCAATAAAGTTGATTTTAGTTATGAACGCCAGCAATGGAATCGCAGCATTAATACAGGTTATAGCAATAAAGAAAAGCGTATGCAGTTTGGGGCCGACTATGAGCTGGCAAAAAATATGATATTGGGCGTTGTCTATACCCGGGGTTCGGGTGGCAACGACAGTAAAGAAGATGTAACAGCTACACAATTCCGTAAGCCCGTATATGAAGATAGCTTAATTCGTTCTGCGTCGTCATCTCACGAAGTGTATAAGCATAAACAGGCAGCCAATATCAACTACGAGTGGCGGATAGATACTATGGGCAAAAAGCTGAGTGTTAGCGCTGACTATTTCTCGCAGGAAATGTTGAAAGAAAAGAATTTCAATATTGATAATACCGCCGATGGGGCTGCAACGGTAAACCTGACCAGGCTGAAAATAAACCAAACACCTGCCATCGATATCCGTTCGGTTAATGCAGACTTAGAGCTACCCTATTCTTTTGCTGCTATTTCGCTGGGAGGCAAAGTGTCTGTGACTGACAATGACGCAGGATTTGTCTTTCAAAGGCTACAACCTTCCGGCTATGAAACTGACAGCGCCCGGTCAAATCAATTTCTTTACAGGGAACAGATACAAGCCGGCTACCTGAGCATGAAAAAGAACATTAAACTTTTTGAACTGGTAGCCGGTATACGTGCAGAACGTACTATTGCCAATGGCAAAACCCCTGGCGGTACAACAAATTTTGACAGGGACTACATGCAGTTATTCCCATCCGGCAGTATAAGCTATAAAATGAACGAACACCACAACTTTGTATTCAGCTATATGCGGCGCATAGAAAGGCCGAATTACGGGCAACTGAACCCGTTTAAAATGTATTTTACCGAAAACACCTACAGCCAGGGCACACCGGGCCTGATGCCGGCCATTGCCAACAACTTTAGGTTGTCGTGGTATATGAATTCCCGATACCATCTGTACTTCCGTATTAACCAGGTAAACAATTATTTTGACAGGGTATACTTTACCGATACGGCTGCAGGTGCAACAGTTGCCACAAGAACTAACCTTGGTAACGCTATGATGTATATTGCCGGCTTTTCATTTTCGCAAAGCCCTGCCAGATGGTGGGACCTATACGGCGAACTGAGCTGCACATACAACCGGTTTGTACTAAACGCATACGGTTCGCAAAACACCTACGACGGGTGGAGTGGCTGGATAGAAATAAATAACACGTTTTACCTCAATAAAAAGAAAACACTCATTGCGGAGCTGAACGGTTACTACTACTCACCCAGGCAAAAAGACTATAAACTATGGAAGGCGATGCAAAATATCAGTGGTGGTATTAAAGCATTGCTGCTAAATAAAGCTTTGGCAGTAGCTATAGCTTTCGACGACCCTTTTGCAACCAGCGTATGGTACCAGACCAATAAAGCGATTGGCACTAAAGAATATTCGTACGATGATGAACGAAGCGTAAGTGTAAGCATGAGTTATAAATTCGGGAATAGAAACCTAAAGGCTAAAAACAGGTATGAGGCAACAGAAGAAATACAAAGGGCCAGGTAGCCGGTTGACATCTGCCCGGGATAAAAAATTGACTTTATTACTCATCAATCTATTAAAATGTATGGTATACCGTTAGGCACGAACACCTAACAAAATTTGCAGCAGACATAATCGTGTTTTTATCTAAAGCCTAATAAAAAAATAAATAATGAACCTGTTTTTTATAAATGTTGTAAAGAAACTCAAATCAATATTTGTTTTTCTTCCGCTGGTGTGTTTTGCCCGGGATAATAACAGTGAGCTACGTGCCCGGATTAACAGTGTTGTCAGTACAGTTGACGGCAAAGTAGGTGTAGGGGTATGGGGGCTGGATTTTTCAGATTCATTATTAATTAATGATAACTGCCACTTCCCCATGCAAAGCGTATATAAAGTCCCATTGGCTATCTATATTCTTCACCTGGTCGATAATAAAAAACTATCACTTAACCAGGTTATCACTATCAAAAGAAACCAGCTGAGGGAAAAGACCTGGAGCCCTATGCTAAAAGATTTTAAAGAAGAGCGCTACACGATGACCCTGGCCGGGCTATTACGATATTCAATATCCCAAAGTGACAATAATGCCTGCGATATACTGTTCCGTCTGTCAGGCGGCACAAAAGCCACTGATGATTTTTTTAAAATGACCGGTATAGGTAATATTTCTATTGCAGCTACGGAACAAGAGATGCACCGGGAACAGAATGCCCAATATACTAACTGGTCTGCCCCTTCCGGAATGCTGGATATACTCAGGCTGCTCTATGAAGGAAAGTTATTGACGCCGGAGAGCAACAGTTTTTTAATGAAGCTAATGGTGGAAAGTAAAAACTCTGCCAACCGGCTTAAAGGTTTATTACCCGGAAACGCAGTGGTAGCCCATAAAACAGGAACAGGAAATACTAATGAAGAAGGCCGGACTTCTGCAACCAATGATGCGGGCATTATAACCCTGCCCAATGGAAAGCACTACGCAATTGCAGTGTTTGTCTCTGATTATAAGGGGGGAATACCCTATGGTGAGAAAATCATAGCAACCATTAGCAAGACCGTTTGGGATTACTTTTCCGAAATGAAAACCTTTACAAAAAAATTGCAGGCACCTGTTTCGGCCACAACTATTAAATTATTTGATTCTTCAAGAAACCGGCCGGTAGACATAGCCATTTACCAGTCTGCTGCAAATATTGGAAAATATAAAGGCATTGTGTTTTTGAATCACGGTTATGACCCTGCTAACCCTAATGCCTACCTTTCATACTCTTACATTGCAAATTTCCTGGCGGAAAGAAAATACCTTGTTGTTTCCGTTCAGCACGATTTGCTTACAGATAAACCAATACCCTTTGAAGGCAATGTACAGGTGGTACGCAGGCCCTATTGGGAAACAGGTGTAACAAACCTGAAATTTGTAATTAGTTTTCTACGGGATAATTATCCGAAATATAGTTTTGAAAAGGTTTCATTAATCGGGCACTCGTATGGCGGGGATATTGCAGCTTTATTTGCTACTGAATACCCGGAAATGGTACAAACTTTAATTACGTTAGACAACCTGAGGGTGGCATTGCCACGTAGGCGGGGTGTACATTCCTTACGGTCTTCAGATCAAACCGCTGATAATTGTGTCTTGCCAACCGAAGTTGAACAACACATGAATAAGATGAAAATTATACAACTTCCATCAACCAAACATAATGATATGGGGGGCAATGCAACACCTGGCCAGCAAGCGGAGATAAACAGCTATATATACAATTTGCTTAATTCGAAATAAGAACATGGGGTGCAAAAAATTGCAGGTAACTATTCTTCATCCAGCCTGTCCGCCCTTCTTTCAGCGGGCATACAGAGGCGGTTGATTTCTGCTATTTATATCCTATATGGTTTTCGCATTGCCCTAAAAACTACCTTTACGCCCCGAATGCTATACCGCTACGCAGGTGAGGGACGTTTACAATAAACAAAAACGGATGGGCTACCCGGAGAAAAAACGCCCGGGCAATGCAGGAAAACACGCATAAATACTAAGTATGTAATATGCTGAATTTATATACTACAATAAAAGACAGAAACGACTTCAGGAAACTGGTAGTGCGGGAGTTGTTGTTTGTGGAATATACCTGCATGCGGGAAGAGAGTAAGTTTGGGTTATGGTCAAATACCAACTATTTCGCCTTTATTACTTCGGGCAAAAAAATGTGGCGGTCGGTTTACAACAGCTATATTGTGGAGCAGGAAGATATTCTGTTTGTAAAAAAAGGAGCCAACCTCACCCACCAGTTTTTCGACGACCAGTTTTGCGGCATATTCGTATTTATACCTGACGAGTTCATTCAATCATTTCTAAAAAAGTACCCGCATTTCCTGAAAGGCGACCAAAAAGACCTGTCGGGACAGGATTCCGTACTGCGTGTAGAAAGTAACGAGATACTCAGGCATTACGCTTTATCTATTACCGGATACCTCTCGGCCAACCATCCAACGGACGAAAAGCTGGTTATCCTTAAAATGGAGGAACTGTTGCTCAACCTGGTCTCCAATAAAGCATACCAATCGCTGACCGATTATTTCGTCTCTCTTTGCCAAAGCAAATCTTACCACCTGAAATGCATGATGGAAGAGAATTTTGCCTATAACCTCAAGCTTGAAGATTTTGCCCGGCTTTGCCACATGAGCCTTTCCACCTTTAAAAAAACTTTTAAAGAGCTATATAACACATCGCCGGCCAGGTGGTTAAAAAGTAAAAAACTTGAACTTGCCTCCAGTAAAATCCTGACGACCGACTTGCCCATAGCACAGATCTCCTTTGAGTGTGGGTTTGAAGCGACCGCTCATTTTACACGGGCATTTAAACAGGAATTCGGCCTTTCGCCGCTGCAATACCGGGTAGCGCATACAAAAAGCTGATTAGTCAATTTTATCAGCCAATCAGGCTATCCGTACCGTTCTTCCCGAATGATATTTGCACCATCATTTAAAACATTAAAATCTTAAAAGGAATGAACAAAGCAGCATCGGTTTTAGCCGTAAAATTCAAATCAAGTTATGCCCCCGAAAAACTATTGGCAATTTGTGAAAACGGACTGGAAGATTTCAGAAGCGTACCGGGACTGATACAAAAATATTATGTTACTGAAGAAGAGACCGGGTCTATCAGCGGCATCTACCTCTTCACGTCTAATGCCGCCAGGGATGCATTCTGGGTTTCTGATGTAGCACAAGACATACCGGGAAAATACGGCATGATCATGGAATCGCTGAGGGTAGAAAAGTATGATATGGCCATCATCCTGAACGAGCCGGCAATTGCATAATACAGCTCACAACTGTTGGTTGAAACCCTTTAAAGTTTCGGCCATATTAATTCACTTCACAAACTAAAAAAACAATGATGGCACCAGATAATAAAACGGAACAGGTGGTAATACACCATTTAAGTTCTTTCCAGGCCGGCGATATGGACGCTGTAATGTCCGATTACACTGAAAATGCAAAATTAATTACACCGACAGCTGTTTTAAGCGGCAAAAAAGAAATCAGGGAATTTTTATCCGGGTTGTTAGTTCTTTTACCTGCCGGGAAGTCTGAAATCAACCTGGAAAAACTGACCGTAGACGATGACCTCGCTTATATAGTATGGAATGCCAAAGCACCTGCAATTGAGGTACCCATGGCTTCAGATACTTTTGTAATAAAAGGAGGAAAAATTCACAAACAAACTTTTATTGGCGATATGCAGGAGCCGGGCAAAGCAGTATAGTATAAATAATAAGAAAAAGTGTATCAATAACAGCCGCCTCTCTTTTGGGGCGGCTTTATTGCCTGATAAAAAAATGAAGGCGGTATGCTGCGCCCATGTGTAAATTATTATTTAATATCGCGCTAAACCGGACTATGGAAAAAAATAATTTAATACGGATGGACAATGTCGGCATCGTGGTAGAATCTCTCGATGCGGCTGTTTCTTTTTTCACCGAACTGGGCCTGAAGCTGGAAGGGCGGGGCACGATTGAAGGAGAATGGGCAGGGCGTGTCACCGGCCTTGGCGACCAGCACGTTGAAGTAGCTATGATGGTCACACCAGACGGGCACAGCAGGCTTGAACTATCCAGGTTCATTACCCCGCCCGTAATTGCCGATCACCGCAATGCCCCGGTAAATGCACTCGGTTACTTACGTGCCATGTTTACCGTGGCCGACATCGACGATACTCTTGCCCGGCTCCTTAATTGCGGCGGGCAGCTCGTAGGCGAAGTGGTACAGTACGAAGATATATACCGGCTTTGCTATGTACGCGGCCCGGAAGGCATCCTGGTAGGACTTGCAGAACCACTCGGGCAGTAGATTCCCTTGGTTGGTGACAACACCCACCAAGGGTGGATATTCGATCAAATATATTAGTAATTATTTTATTTTGTAACAAAAAGGTAGTAGTCTTTCGTGTATTAATGAACACCGCAAACATTAAAAAAGTGACAGCAGAAGAAATAAGAGATATAGCAATTGACAGCTCAAAAGCGTATTACGAATACCTTGACCAAAACGACAAAGGTATTCAAGAAGTCGATGTTTTTGAATTAGAATACTTACAAGGTAAAGACACTATTCTCAAGCTTCGTTTGTCTGCAAAGCTTTTTGACACAGAAGTTATTTTCTTTAAGAATTTACGAAACAATAGAAAATACGATACGGCAAGTGTAAAAGTCATTGAATATGACAATGATAAAAATATTCTTCTAATAAAACCAGTCGAAAACGTAAAATCAGGTTTCTCGGGTTTAAGAAATACAGACATCAAAGTCGTTTCCGATTTGAAATTTTTGATAGAACGCGTTAAGGCTTGGTATGAACTGAATGGTAGTAAACTTGCTTTACCAACAAAAGTTTCCAAACATTCAAAGGATTTTCAAAACATAGAGTTTTTTAAAGACAAAAATTTTCAGCCATCAGAAAATCAAAAAAAGTCTTTAGAAAATATTTTTACAAATCCATTTTCCTATGTGTGGGGGGCACCCGGCACGGGAAAAACGCAATTTGTTCTTTCATACGCAGTTCTTCAATACATTAAAAAAGGCGACAAAGTCGCCATTTTAGCACCAACGAACAACGCCATTGAACAAGTTTTGAGAGGTGTCATTAAAATGACAGACAAAGCAGGCGTAGATAGGAAACAAATTATACGCTTGGGAACACCTTCTAAAAAATTTGCAGAAGCATTTCCAGAGGTTTGTGAAGAAAAAGGCGTTCAAAAAAATTTAGCTGAAATTGATAAACAAATTGACATTCTTGAACGAATGTTGAATTTCCAAAATCAAAAAAAAGCAATTGACGAGTTTAACAGCTTAATACCAGAATTTGACGAATTAACTGAACTTTCGAGTAAAATAAAATCAGAACAGAATATAGTCAATGAAATAAATGGACAACACAAGAAAAAAGAAATAGAAGTTAAACTTCTTAATGAAAACCTATTAAATCAAACACAACAACTAAACAAAAACGTTGCTAAAAAAAATTCATTTTCCAATAAAATAGTTAAGGTATTTAGCAGTAAACCGACAAATACAGAAAGAACAATCTCAGAACTAGAAACCAAAATATTAAATTCTAAAAAAGACTTAGAATATTCAAAATATGAACTTTACGAAATCAGCAACAAGAAAATTGCACAAGAAAATAGTGTAAGAAAAAATCAAGAATTGGCTTTCAGTAAAATCAAAAATCTGACAAACCAAACAAAAGGTTTTTCAGAAGTAAATGCAATTATTTCTACTCTATCAACAGACAATATAAGCAAAGTAAAGGAAGAAGTAAATTCAATTATTGTTCGAAAAAGTGAGAAGTTAGAAGTTGACCAACACTTATTTAGTGAATACAAAAGAAATGGTTTACTTGATATAAAAGTCGAATTAGACAATTATGTGGCGTTACGCGCTAAACTTGCCGCATCATCAACAGAAGAACGCTTAAAATCTGTAAACGTAGTTGCTTGCACTCTTGACGGCTACATAGGACGTTACGCAGAAGTAAAATTAAACGTTGAACACATTTTTCTTGACGAAGCTGGTTACGCTAATATTATCAAAGCATTGACACTTTTTAATCACACAACACCTATTTCTTTTCTTGGCGACCACAAACAGTTACCACCTGTTTGCGAAATTAATGACAGCAATATCGATAGGAATAATAAATTTCACAATATGTTTTTATGGGCGCAATCAGCAATTTTCTTAGACACGCTTTTTTCAAACTCAAAAGATATTTGCAGAAATCAATACTTGCAAAACACAGACTTTAATCCTCTAATAATTAGAAGAACATCATTAAACTCAACGTATAGATTTGGAAATAATTTAGCTCAAATACTGGCAAAATACGTTTACGCAAACGATTTCAATTCAAACAATCCAGAAGGAGAAACAAAGATTTTATATGTTGATGCAAGAAAAGTCGAACCCTTAAAATCAAGAATTTCAATGAACGAAGTTTTTGAAATATCAAAAATCGTAGCTAATCTCAAGCAAAACGGGAATGACGATTTTGTTATTTTAACGCCATATAAGAGGCAAATTGAACGTCTCAATAAACATTTACCACAAGAAAGAAATGATTTGAAAATTTTAACTGTTCATGGCTCACAAGGCAGGGAGTGGGACACTGTAATTTTAAGCGTTGTTGATACTTCTGACAAATTTTTTGTTGACACGACAATTCCGATTTCAAAAGGACTTAATTTAGTAAACACAGCAGTTAGTAGAGCAAAGCGAAACTTAATTATTGTTTGTGACAAAAATTATTGGGCAGGACAAAATGGACAATTAATCACAGAATTAATAAACTGCGGAAAAGAAATTAGAAATTAATACGGTTGCTATCCTACTGGTCGAAGTGTCTCCCGATTGGCGAAGGTTTACAAGTAAAAGCCACATGATTTACAGGCTTTGCGCACCTCTTGCATTCAAACCAGGAAAGGAGCTTATCAAATAAGCTCCATTCATTTGGTTTCCTTTCTCCTGTCTTCTACAGCATCAATATTTTATAAACCTGATGTTCTGGCCTGTGTTTTCTATTCTCATAATATAGACACCGGGGATTAGTTCGGAAATATCCATTGTTTGTAATACCCCCCGGTTAACAGAGATACCCGTTATTTTTTGCCCCTGCGTATTATATACTGTTAACCGAACATCGGCATTGGTGCTCTTTATAAACAGCTTTGATGTTGCGGGGTTCGGATATACCTGCACATCTATACTGTTGTCTTCCGTCTTCTGAGCCAGGTTATCCTGTATCCCGGTATATTTTGCAAAAGGTATATCGGGCAAAACAACCAGGTTACGGATAGTAAACGCCTTAGTGTTGGCAAAGGCGCCGCCATTATATGTGGCAGGGGCAATAATGAGGTCGTTGTTATAATCGCCGGTAGAGTGACAAAAGAATTGACTACAAGTAACGGCTTCTACATTCTGAACACCATTACCTTCCGTAACATTCAATGCCGATACGCCACCCAGGTCATTCATTTGTGCAACCCATACCGTATTGGTATTATTTACCGGTATGGCCGGCCCGTTGACCGTGTTGGCCCCTGCCGAATAAAATTGAAGCGGAACGGCATTGATATGGTTACCGTTAACAATGACAACACCGTTTTCCACATCTATCCCTTTTCCTATGGCCTGCGATGTGGTGGGTTCGCTATAGTTCATCCAAGAACTGCCGCTCCATGTGCCGGAGGTATTCAACCTTGCTACTATGGCCGACCGGGTAGTATTGGTTGCCGGCAACGATACGCTTGTTCCCGAATGGACAAATGAATTTACCGTACTGCCCCTCACTGTGCCTGCTACAAAAATATTATCGTTGTTATCAATAGCCACATCATAGAGCCCTGCATCTCCTGTATTGGCCTTAGCGGTATAAATCCAGTTTTGTATAACACTGGTACCTGCATCGCTGAGGCCGCATACGAAACCATCATACAATGTGCCCCCGCCTCCGGAAACAATAGGATATGGACTCCCCGCCATACCTGTGCCTATCTGGCCAACATACCTGCCAACGATGACCAGGCCGCCTGTGCCCTGCAACTCTATATCTTCTACATAGCAGTCCTTATCGGGCAGTGTGGTTGTGTAGGTTACCGACGGGATTCCCGAAACCGACGCCTTCATAGCAAATGACAAGGCTGTACCAAATACATCCAACTGCCCGGCAATATATACATCCGTACCCTTCTGGCAGATACCCCTTGGCATATAACTGCCGCTGGTAGGGTCCATATAGTCCAGCATCCAGAATACTTTCCCGCTAGCCATATCGAATTTTGCTATGTACATGTTGTCAGCATAACCATGCATAGGCGTTTGTGAAGAGGCTCCATCACCACCTTTTATGGTGAGGTTAGCCCCTCTGAATTCGCCGGTCACATAAATAGTATGATTGGCTTCATCGACCACTAATGCTGTAGCGTTTGCCCATTGCCCGGCCACACTGCTCTGTGAATAAGCAGTCCAGAGTACCTCTCCGCAAGGGCTGTACTTAGTAATGTACATGCCTTTGTCGCCATTAACGGAGACGGGGTTGGTAGCAGTAGGCGCGCCATAGTTGCTGCACTTGAAATTGGTAAAATCCATATAATCGCCTACTACATAAACATTGCCTGCCTTATCGTGTCTGATGTCGTTTCCGTGGTCTACAGAGCTGTTGTTAAAAGTGGTTTGCTGCCAGCAGCCGCTTTCCACGTCCACCTGCAAATCATATTGCCTGCGGCAACCCGAAGCATCTTCGATTAAAAATGTGTGTACCCCGGGGCAGATGTTATTAAAGACAAGCCCCGGCAGTGGTACGCCGTCAACCTTATAAGTATATGGCGGTGTGCCCCCGGTTACATTGCTTACGGTGATTGACCCGTTGCACGCACCGCTGCAACCTGCATTTTGCACACTTACGTTAGCTGTAATGCCCGGGTTGGCAGGTACGTTCACAGAGGTAAAAGCAGTGCAGCCGGTGGCATCGGTTACCGTAACGCTATAAGTACCCTGCGATAAAGGGCCGATGGTGGCTGTGGTTGCCCCTGTATTCCACAGGTAGGTATAACCGCCTGCCCCACCCGAAGGTGTTGCTGTAGCCGTAACAATGCCTGTGGAACAATCAAGCGCATAAGCCGCGGAAACTGTTGGCGGGCAAAAGGAACATGTACTGCCTACCAGGGTAGTGTCCACACATAGGTTATCCAGGGTCAACGATAGTTGTCTTGTCCAGCCCGTAGAAGGCCAGCCTGCATGCTGTACCCAATCCAGGCCGTTTATATTCGGGTCAATCTGTACACAAGTACTACCCACCAATACCGTTCTTGCCGGGTTACTGTAAATCTGCAAAGTTGCCAGGCCTGCATTTACCCGCTGCAACCTTGCCCAATAATGGACATTGGAACTTAATGGAATACCACTGGAACTGGGACCTCTTACCGTGCCGAATTTTGACGTTATGAATGTATAATAGCCCCCAAATGTGTTATGCGGATTGGCTAATCTTACTTCTATATCATTATTGTTGGTTTCTGTAGTCGACCCTGAGATATCTGTATAAGGATGGCTGCTATTTTGGGTAACACATACCAGGCATGCTCCTATATCTACATTTGAGCTCAATATGGTAAAGTCAAATTCAAACCTGAATTGATTTTGACTACCGTTTAAAGCCCCGCCCAAAGATCGTGCCAGCCTGCGGGTCTGTCTTGGCCGGAAGTTCGTATACCGGAGCTGATTAGCAGACACAGTCAGTGAACCGGGAGCAGCACCACCCCCATTTGGCGGTGCAAGCACATTGGTGCCCAACACTATCCAGTTGGAAGACGTAGAATAATTATCACCAAAAACACTGCTTGCGCCGCATTGTGCTGAAGCTTTAAAAGTAAGGCAGCAGGTTGCACATAAGATAAGCAGGGTTAAAATTTTTCTTGGATGAAGGATGTTCGATTGCATAATTTTCAAGGTTTTGATATACCTCAAAATTCTCCTTATGGTTGCATAAGGGCCGCATGCATTTAGAATCCTGCCGGTTTTGTTTAGAATGCTGCTGTGAATGAACGGGAACCCGGCATTGCGAAGACTGTTTGGCAAAAAGAATATCCCCGCCGGCCTGAGTGCCTCACTTAGTCATAAGAAAGAATGATTGCGCTCGCATTTTAAAATAAGAAATGAAAAGCTACCGCTATGCTATGCCAAAGAAATGCCCAAATGTTTCATGACATTATTTACAATTTTATCGCAACGGCTAAGATGAAAATCATATACACTGTCTTTCATATAAGCATTGAGGCTGTTACGCAGCATTGCCTTTGCCCTGTTGAGACGGACTTTCACATTCGGCTCTTCAATATTTAAAGCGGTAGAAGTCTCACGTACAGACATATCTTCTATTTCCCTCAGCACAAAAACCAAACGATATTTTTCCGGCAATTGTGCGATAGCATGTTCCAGCACATTACTCAATTCCTTATTTGCTAACTCCTTCGCCGGTGTATTCATATGTGTAAAATTTCCGTTAGTATCTAAATCAGTAAAGGCGGGTTTGGTTTTGCGTTTTTGCTCATAACATTGGTTCAGCATAATCCTTGTCAGCCATGTTCCAAAAGAAGAGCGTTGTTCAAACCCTGATAAATGTTCGTACGCGTTAATATAGGCAGTCTGCATTGCATCTTCAGTTTCAGCCTCATTTTCAAGAATCGACATACCTATCCTGTACAACCGTTGATTGTATTTTCTGATCAGCGGCTCAAACAATTTTTTCTCTCCGGCCAGTATTCTTTTGACGAGATCAAGATCACTAGCCGGATTTATTGTTCTGTCAACTTGGTCACTCATATAAATTTAGATGCATTACTTTAAAAAAGGTTACAAGCAACCGCAACTGTTTTTTTGTAACCTTTTGCCGGAATATTGCTCTAAGGTATATACTAAAATCAGTTTATTATGGCAAACATCAGACAACTTCAGGCACTTTTAAAGTACACTTACGGTATCGTACCTATTGTAGCAGGGTTTGATAAATTCACCAACCTGCTAACCAATTGGGCAGACTACTTAAGTAATGCAAACATGCTTCCCATCGGGCCGGTGGTATTTATGAAAATAGTAGGCGTTATAGAGATTATTGCAGGTATTATTGTCTTTATACGACCGCTAACAGGTGCCTACATCGTAATGGCCTGGCTGGTATGCATAGCCCTGCAGCTATTAATCGGAGGGCATTATTTTGATGTGGCAGTACGAGACCTGGTAATGGCCACGGGGGCATATACCCTGGCGCAACTCACTAAATTACAATCAGAAAATAACAGGTAAAGCATGCAAACAAAAACCTTTCCTGTACAAGAGGGCAATATACTTATGACTGCAAGCGGGCAGATTGAAAAGATAGCATACCACTTTCGAAAGATCATGCTGACACTGGGATTAGACCTGGAAGATGACAGCTTGAAAGACACACCACTAAGAGTAGCTAAAATGTTTGTCAATGAGGCATTTATGGGGTTGAACCCTCTTAATGAACCTTCGGTAACCTTGTTTGAAAACAAGTTTAAGTACAATGAAATCATATTAGAAAAAGACATTCCATTGTATTCGTATTGTGAACACCATTTTGTACCCATTATCGGCAAAGTACATGTCGCTTATATTTCGAAAGGACAAGTTATCGGCCTGTCTAAACTGAACAGGATTGTTCATTACTTTTCCAAACGTCCGCAAGTACAGGAACGCCTCACTACCCAGGTTGCAGCGCATTTAAAGTCAGTAATGGGTACCGAAGATGTTGCAGTGGTTATAAAAGCAGAACATTTATGCGTAGCTTCAAGGGGGATAAATGACACAGGCTGTTCCACGGTTACAAGCAGCCTTCATGGCCAATTTCTGGAAGAGAAAAGAGGCAATCAATTATTCACTATGTTATCAGTTTAATAAACAGTTATGGAACACGTGCTTAAAATTTTATCCATCGCTAATGTAACCCATAACGTGCGGTGCATTAGATTGGGAAAGCCACAGGGCTATAAATTCATCCCGGGCCAGGCAACGGAAGTTGCTATTAATAAAGAAGGCTGGAAAGATGAAAAAAGGCCATTTACTTTTACCTGCCTTAATGATGACCCTTATCTTGAATTTACGATTAAATGTTATAATGACCATAACGGTGTGACAAAGCAGATAGGCCAGCTCAGGGCAGGTGACGAATTGATTATTGATGAACCCTGGGGAGCAATTGAATATAAAGGTGCGGGATACTTTATTGCAGGCGGTGCAGGAATTACACCTTTTATAGCTATCCTGCGCCAGCTACATAAGGACAATTGCGCTGATGGCAATAAGCTATTCTTTTCTAACAAAACACGTGAAGACATTATTTATGAAGAAGAATTAAAGTCAATTCTTGGCGACGATGCCGTTTTCATTGTCACAGGGAAAAACGAAGGGGCGTATATGCATGATTATATTGATGGAGACTTCCTGGATGTTCATGTTAACGACTACAAAAGGCCGTTTTATATTTGTGGCCCCGATGCAATGGTAACAAGCATATCAAATATTGTTACAACAAAAGGTGCCGACCCTAATGCTGTTGTATTTGAAAAGTAACGTGGTGATATTCTGAAGTAATTACAAAACGGTCCAGAACCTGACTGGGCGTTTATCGAACCGGTTTGTGGAGGACTTGATGGTTTTGGTTATTTGATTTGGCTGATGTATTCGTGAAAAACCTTCTTATTTTTAGGACGATAGACATATTACATAATCTAGAAGTTTGGAGCAACCCGTCAATCGTCCACTAAAATTCAATCGCTGCAGTCTGACAGGACATCTCCTAATGAATAATGTGGAAAATTTCTATGGACAATCTTTGCCCATTTATTTTACCCTTTTTACTTTTGGACAAAATCAGACCACAAGATGGAAAAGCACAAGCCGACTTCATTTGGTGAGCAAATCAGAGCTTTGCGAGAGGAATCTCAACTTTCTTTGAAACAAGTTGCAAGCGACTTGAAAATTGACACTTCGCTGCTTGCCAAGTTTGAACGCAATGAACGTCAGCCTTCAAAGAGCGCTATTAAGCAACTTGCTGATTATTATAAAGCAGATAACCGGCTACTGCTCAAACAATGCATAAGCGATCAAATCGCATACAAAATGCTTGACGAAGAGGAAGGACTTGAAATCCTAAAAGTCGCTGAGGAGAAAGTCGTTTATCTAAAATCACAAATACAATGAGCAAGACAATAGTTAGAAATACCAAACTACCGACTTTTTTTGGTCAGTTGCAACTAAAAGGTGAACGGCTTGAGAACAATGGTGACAGCTCAAAACCTACTCTTTACTACCAACACCCCAACGGCCAACTTTGGAACGGGGATAGTATTGAATGGCTGAAAAATCTGCCATCAGAAAGTGTTGATTTAATCTTTGCCGACCCGCCATACAACATTAAAAAAGCGGATTGGGATAGTTTTGAAAGCCAGGAGGCTTATATCCGTTTCTCAATGCTTTGGATTGAGCAAGCTGCAAGAGTGCTCAAGCCAACTGGTACACTCTATGTCTGCGGCTTCTCTGAAATTCTAGCAGACATCAAACACCCGGCTTCTAAACTTTTCAAATCATGTCGCTGGATAATCTGGAACTATAAAAACAAAGCAAACCTTGGCAAAGATTGGGGCCGCAGCCATGAAAGCCTTCTGCACTTTCGTAAATCAAAAGAATTTACGTTTAACATTGATGCTATTCGCATTCCATACGGTGAACATACATTAAAGTATCCAAGCCATCCTCAAGCTGAAACAAGTCAATATGGCAAAGGCAAAAACGGAAATCACATTTGGGAACCAAACCCATTAGGCGCAAAGCCAAAAGATGTTTTAGAAATACCACAGGACATTATTGAAGTGCCTACTACTTGTAATGGAATGCACGAGAAAACGCCTCATCCCACTCAAAAGCCAGAAGAACTTCTACGAAAAGTAATTTTGTCATCTTCTAACATTGGCGACACTATTTTAGACCCATTTTGTGGTTCTGGAACGACACCAGTTTGCGCCGAACAACTGAAACGTAAATGGCTATCTTGTGACCTTTCATTTGAATATCTTGACTGGGCTTGCAACCGAATTGAATTGGTTGAAGAGTGGTCTATTGAGCAATGGATTAAATACGATTTTGACAACCAGAAAAGACGAAACTCTATAAGATGAGCATAAAGAAAATTCTAGCGAAGGCGCTTGACAAAGGTAACTTCAAAAACTTACAGGACTATATTGATTTTGCGCAGCACTATTTGGACTTCGTGGCTGAGCACCTACAAGCGGTTATTGTTTCTCAAAATGAAAATCACTATCAGTTCTATCAGTACGATAAAGAAGGCAACTTCCAGATTACTCGCCCAATCAACTCAAACCTAATGTATAAGACGGATACATTTGCTGTTGCAAGCAGTAAGTTTATTGAGTTGCTTTCACAGATGAAAGTAGTAAAGCCCAACCTTGAAATTGAGCGACAAATACTGAATAACGTAACCTATACTATTCAGCAGTCTATCGGCGGTGCATTAGACGCCATTGAAGGCGGCAAATCAAACTTTGCAAGAAAACTAAACGGTGATTTGTTTGAGTACCTTATCCGCCTTGTTATTTCTCAAACCGGCATCCCTGCAAGGGCAGGTGTGGTACAAGTGCCTGTCATGATTGGCAACGAGGAAGAATTTAGAATGAATTATCAACACGACTTGATAATTGAAAATGCTGACGAAATTAAGCTGATAGGTTCAATCAAAACTTCAAGCAAAGACCGAATTGACAAAATATTTATTGACAAGTTTCTGTACAACAAGCTAATGGACAAGCCAACACCGCATATCGCCATATTTTTGCACGACGTTCAAAGAAAGGGAACGAAAAGAGAAAATGAGTACGGCATTAGCGGCACATTCCTGCCTGGACACTTCAAAGGTTATACGGTCAAGCTAAATCCGCTTGATGGCGTATATTACTGCGACATCAGACCAAACATGAAAACAGAGAGGATTCTTAAAGACCACATCAAAACCTTTGACCATTTTCTCGTTGACGACATTTGGAATTTTGTGTAGCCTGATTGCGTTATTCCATGATACTTATGGGGGGGCACAAAGCAGGCTTAGCCACACTTCGTGTGCCAGGTTTATCATTTTAATCGCTATTGTAAACAAGTTCACATCGCTTCGTAAAATAAAAAACCTCCCTGTTATCACAGGAAGGCTGTTTTTACTTGTGAACCTTATTGGACGTTTATCGAACCGGATTATTGATGGGTTGAAGAAGTTACCCTCAACTGGTTTAAGTCTTCCGCAGGACGACTTAAATCTAACCAATAAAATGCAGGTCTCCCGACCGGTAAATATTTGCTTGGCTGAAGAGAATAAATAGTTTAGGATATGGTCTAAACATCTACTTAGACCCAACAAAAAAATACAAGCATCGGCTTTCACTTATAAAAGTGACCTATGGGACGTTTCCCCGAACGGGATTGTTGAAGGGTTTAAAAATCATCAAAAAGCAAGTAAGCTTTTACAATTATAGCAACAACAAAACAACCGTAAAGGCTATGAAAAAAGTATCCGCAAATTGACGATAATCCATGAATAAGATGACATTCGTCATATAACATTCAATTGTTAAGTGGGAGCTTTATAAAAACTTTTTATGAACGCGGCACACTGGCATTTGGCATTAAATCACTTCCCGGTGATAAGTATAATGATAGGCACTTTGGTTTTGCTCTTCAATTATTTCTTATTCAAAAAAAATAATGCTGTAAGGAATACTGCCTTGGGAATACTGGTATTCGCAGCATTAGTTGCAATTCCGGCCTATTTCACAGGCGAAAAAGCTGAAGAAATAGTTGAACACCTTCCTGGCATAGGTGGGAACACAATTGAACGTCATGAAGATTTTGGAAAGTGGTTTTTTATTGCCGTTGAACTACTGGGCCTTTTAGCAGCGGCCTCTCTTATTGCCGGTAAAGTAAAAAGCAAGTCATCTTCTATTTTCCGTTTCATTACAACAGTATTAGCCCTTGGGGTCTCAGTATTTGGGCTCCAGGTTGCAAATAGCGGTGGTAAAATCCGGCATAGTGAAATTAATGGAAACATTGAACCTGCCGGGCAACTTATGCCCAACCACTCACAGGAACAAGATATAGATTAAGCAGTAACCCATTTTAGCTTTGTAAACAGATATCGAAAACTCATGCGCGCTGAACCAAAACATCTTAACCCATTAAAGGAATACCTCTCTCCGCATTACATTCATAAAAGTAACTGGCTGAGAGCCGCTGTACTTGGAGCAAACGACGGGCTACTGTCTACAGCCAGTATAGTTGTTGGCGTAGCATCAGCAAGTGATAGCCGCGACCCCATTGTTTTGGCAGCCTTAGCAGGCTTAGTTGCCGGCGCCTTATCCATGGCAGCAGGCGAATACGTATCTGTCAGTTCCCAAACCGATATAGAGAAAGCGGACATTGCCCGTGAAACAAAGGAACTGAAAGAAATACCGGAAACCGAGTTACAATACTTAGCTGCTATTTATGAACAAAGAGGTTTGAAAAAAGAAACGGCATTGCAGGTAGCCAGGGAATTAACAGAACATGATGCTTTAGCTGCCCACATCAGGGACGAATTAGGAATTAACGAAATAAGCCAGGCTAAGCCTTTGCAGGCAGCCATAGCATCCGGTGCTTCATTTACCTGTGGTGCCATATTGCCACTGGTTGCCTCAATGCTTATGCCCTTAAAAAACATGGTTTATTATCAATATGGTTTGACCATTGCCTTTTTGATGTTGCTTGGGGCCATTGCAGCTAAAACAGGGGGTTCTAATGTGTTTAAAGCGGTTTTGCGGATATCATTATGGGGAACCATAGCTATGGTGCTAACAGCAGCTGTAGGGCGGATATTCGGGGTAGCAGTATAAGTAATATGTAATTCTTTCAGCCCGGCCAGTATCAATATATGCCCTAGGTCATATTGTATGCTGACCAGCATCATGAACGCATCAAAGGGGAAAAAATACCTTCGCTTACATGAAAGTGCCCGCCTTATTATTCCTATTAGTCATATCCTTTTCCTGCTATGCGCAGGATGCGAAAGATATCGTTCGAAAAGCGGATGAAAAAATGCGTGGCTCCACTATGCAGGCGGAACTGGTTATTAGAACTGTCCGGCCAACCTGGACTAGGGAAATGCAATGCAGGGTATGGCTCAAAGGAAATAACCTTTCCATGATCCTTGTTCTCTCACCGGCCAAGGACAAAGGGATTTCTTTTTTGAAAAGAAGAAAAGAGGTCTGGAACTGGATGCCGGTCCTGGAACGTACAATAAAACTTCCACCATCTATGATGAGCCAAAACTGGATGGGGACGGATTTCACAAATGACGATCTTGTTCGAGAGTCGTCTGTATTGGAAGATTATACGCATACAATTATCGGCGACACGGTTATACAAAATAGAGACTGCTATGTCGTGAATATGATACCCAAACCGGAGGCAGCAGTTGTATGGGGCAAGGTGATTGTGTGTATTGACAAAAAAGACTTCATAGAGCTGCATAGCCGGTTTTACGACGAAAATGACCAACTTATTAATACGATGAATAGCTACGATATCAGGTTGATGGATGACAGGCTGATACCAACACGGTTTGAAATGATTCCAAAAGATAAGCAAGGGCAGAAAACGGAAATGATCTACAAAACTGTTATATACAACAAACCTGTTCCTGACGAATTCTTTTCAATAGAGAACATGAAAAAACTCTTCTGACATGTGGCTGGTTAAAATGGCATGGAAAAATATCTGGCGCAACCGTAACCGGACACTCATAACCATATCGTCGATATTCTTCGCCGTTATCCTGTCTGTGCTCACAACCAGCCTCCAACAGGGCGCGTTTGATAACCTCGTGAAAAATGTTGTAAGCTTTTATACCGGATATATCCAGGTGCATAAAGCGGGATATTGGGACGAACAAATACTGGATAATAGTTTTAAAGCAAATAGCAAAGCCGAAAAGGCAATTCTTGAAACCCCAAACATTACGGGAGTAACACCCCGGCTGGAATCATTTGCCCTGGCTTCATCACGGGAGGTAACAAAAGGGTGTATGGTAATGGGTATAGATCCGTTGAAGGAAGATAAAATTACCCGGTTAAAGGAAAAAATCGTTGAAGGAAATTACCTGGTTAACAATGACAGGGGCATTCTTCTGGCGCAAGGTTTGGCCCGTCAACTAAAACTAAAGACAAATGACACAGTTGTTGTAATAAGCCAGGGGTATCATGGTGCAACAGCTGCGGGAAAGTATTTGATTAAAGGCATTGCAAAGTTTGGCTCTCCTGACCTGAACAACAGGTTGATGATAATGCCGATCGGGGCTGCACAGGACCTTTTCAGCGCCTACGGAATGCTGACTTCATACATTCTTTCATTAAATAAACCTGGGGATTTGAAGAAAACCGTAGCGGCTGTAAATACTGCTTTGGGCAACAAATATGAAGTAATGAGCTGGGAAGAAATCATGCCCGATATAAAACAGCACATTGAAACCGATACTAATAATATGAAATATATCTCAGGCATTTTATACATGCTGATATGTTTCGGAATATTCGGCACATTATTAATGATGATGGTAGAACGCAGGTTTGAGATGGGTATGCTTGTAGCAATTGGCATGAAAAAAAGCAGGTTGCTATTGTTGTTTTTACTTGAGTCTGTTTTTACTGTCTTCATTGGTTGCATCCTGGGTATTCTTGCCAGCATCCCTATTGTATATTACTTCAACAGGTGGCCATTAAAGTTTGGAGGAAGTGTTGCAGAAGCATTTTCGCGTTTTGGATTTGAACCAATTTTCCCAACATCTACTGATGCATCCAATTTTATCGTTCAAGGTGCGATTGTGCTTATAATAGGGCTTGTGCTATCACTTTATCCGGCTTACGTAGTAATAAGGCTCAACCCGATTTCGGCAATGAAACGCTAAATGTCTTCTTATGATAGTTCTATTGGCCTGGCGAAATATATGGAGAAATAAAATACGGAGTATCATTATAATGGTATCTGTTGCAATAGGACTTTTTGCAGGTATAGCCGTGCTATCGCTTTACAAAGGAATGATGAAAAGCCGTATCGCCACCGTTGTAAATGCGGAAACGGGGCACCTGCAAATACACGACTCTAATTTTAAAAAGGATTATGAGCCGCGCTTTTTTGTTTCCAACGGCAATAATGTAGTGAATACTATAAATAAGATGCCTGAAATAAAAGCATTTGCCTTAAGAAGCATTGCCAATGGAATGCTTACCACGCCAACAGGCAGTGCGGGTGTGAAGATAAACGGTATATTCCCTGAGCAGGAATACAATATATCACAGCTAAAGCTCAAAATCAAAGAGGGAAAAGAATTTGACCCGCGAAAGAAAAACGAAGTATTTGTTGGGAAAAAGCTTGCTGAAAAGATGAAACTGAAGCTTGGGGCCAAGCTTGTACTTACATTTACCGACACTGCACAGGAAATAGTTTCCGGAGCCTTCCGCATTGCCGCTATCTACCAGAGCGACAATGCGCCGCTGGATGAACGGAATGTGTATGTCAAAATCTCTGACTTGAATACACTACTTGGCATACCCGGCCAGTTTCACGAAATAGTTATTTTATTAAATAAGGATGAAACCCTGAAAACCACGCAGGAAAAACTACAGAAACAACTTCCGCAGTACCAGGTAGAATCATGGGTGGACATCTCCCCGGAAATGAACCTTATGGTCAGGACTACAGACCAGTACTCTTACATAATTATTGTAATTATAATGATAGCACTGGCTTTCGGTATCGTCAACACGATGTTAATGGCAATTTTGGAACGTACGCGGGAGATTGGTATGATGATAGCGCTCGGCACCAGTAAGGCCAGGGTGTTTACGCTCATCTTGTTAGAGACATTATTTTTAACGGTTGCAGGCACTCCGGTTGGCATTCTCGTTGGATGGGGTGTTATCAGTTATTTCAATAAACAAGGGCTTGATATATCAGGAATGGGTAAAGAGATGATGAGCAGCTTCGGATTTAACACCCTGGTATATCCTGAATTCCCGGATGAAAAGCTCGCGGGCGTTTTGCTCATAGTGACGGGAACAGCAATTGTCTCGTGCCTGTTTCCTGCTATTAAGGCCGTAAAGTTAAAGCCCGCCGAGGCATTAAGACGATAATCAAGCGCATTGTATGAAAAATGAAAAAGCTATAATCGACGCTCATAATGTAAGTAAAATTTATAACCGGGAGACAATACCGGTTTACGCAGTGAACAACGTACACCTGCATATTGCGGAGGGTGAGTTCACCGCATTGGTCGGCCCTTCCGGCTCAGGCAAAACAACATTACTGAATTTAATTGGCGGCCTTGACAAAACTGATTCCGGGAATATCTATATCAATGGCCTGGATATTACAAAGTTGTCAGCAGGGCAACTTATTGATTTCAGGCTAAAAAATATTGGTTTCGTGTTCCAGTCATTCAACCTGATACCTGTACTCACTGCAAAGGAAAACGTTGAATTTATCATGCTGCTGCAAGGAACCGGTAAAGCAGAACGTGCAAACCGGGTACGGCAACTGTTTAAAGAAATTGGACTGGAAGACAAACTAAACAGCCGTCCTTCCCAACTATCCGGCGGCCAGCAGCAACGTGTAGCTGTTGCAAGAGCCCTGGCTAGTAAACCCCAGTTTGTGCTGGCCGATGAGCCAACTGCTAATCTTGATTCAAAATCAGCTGCAAATTTGCTGGATGTAATGGAAATGCTCAATAAAGAAGAAAAAATGACTTTTATTTTTTCAACACATGACCCACGGGTAATACAAAGAGCCAAAAGGGTGATAACGCTGGTTGACGGTTCAATTGCAGAAGATACAGCCTCGCGGAATGCAGATATAGCAGCAGTGGTAAAATGAGAAATTGGTTACTGATAATAGCAAATTGTCTCTGCCTGGCAGGCCAGGCCCAGGACAGTATATCACCTCCCCCGCGGCTTGTGGTTAAAGGTTATGTTAAAAACATGCAAACACTCAACTTCGGTAAAGATTTCAGGAACCTCGTTTCCTCCAATTTGATTCACAACCGCATCAATATAAGATGGAAACCATTTACTAATACCACTGCGGCAGCTGAGTTGCGCAATCGTGTATTTTGGGGTGAAGAAGTGAAGCTGACGCCAGGTATGGCTGCTATGCTGCGAAATCAAAATGAAAAAATAAACATGCAGAAAGTATGGGTATCAGACAGCTCATTTATAGTACATACAAATGTAGAACGATTGTATTTTGACTATAACAGCAATAAGGTCAATATTCGTGTTGGCCGTCAAAGAATCAATTGGGGCATGACTACTACCTGGAATCCGAATGATATTTTCAATACTTACAATTTTCTCGATTTCGATTATGAAGAACGGCCGGGATCTGACGGTGGAAAGCTTCAGTATCGTTTTAATAACGCTACGAATGTAGAAGTAGCATACGCAAACACTGGTATAAACAACGGCAGTATAGCAGCAGCCAAACTTTTTATAAACAAATGGAATTATGATATACAAATCATTTCGGGTTTATACAAGAATTATGCTACAATAGGCTGTGGTTGGGCGGGAAGCTTTAATGATGCCGGATTTAAGGGAGAGGTACAGTATTTTTTTAAAGCACAGGATTGGGGGAATCATCTCAATATTGCAATCGAAGGAGACTATATGTTCAAAAAGGGATGGTATATTAACGCAGGTCTTCTTCTCAATACTAATGGCTTAGACAAGCCTGTTTCAGTTTGGGATGCGGTGGACCTAAGGATAGCACCCGAACAGCTTATGCCCACGAAATGGAACCTGATTGTAACCTCTTCCAGGGAAATCAATCCGCTGTTTTCAGCATCGGCAAGCGTCTTATATGCACCTGGAACAAACCTCTTGATTGTTTTGCCGTCCTTTCAGTATAGCATGATGGAGAACCTGGACCTAAGCCTCTACTGGCAGTCTTTTTTTGCGGAACTCAATAACCACCTGGCTGCAGCTAACCATCGATGCTTTTTGCGGCTGAAGTGGAGCTTTTAAGCAGCTACCCATTCAGCATCCCACCCAGATGTTCTAAGCGCAAAATTTTACATTTTCAATGAACTCCCCGGACTTTTTCCCCTATTGCTGTTCTCTAATTCTACTAATTTTTCGCAAGTAGACGCTTACCAATGGTTTGGACAAAGCGTGATGCTTCGACCAGTGGCGGTATAGGAAAAGGAAGCGTAATACCCCCGTAGAAAAAAGTTTTGTATCTTACTTTTTTCACATTCAACATTATTCTATGAAAAAACTGCTACTCTTCAGCCTGCTGGCATCCGGCACCCTATGTTTCACCGCTGCCTCGGCACAAACTGAGGCCACCTATTATACCAGTATGGGCAGCTTCAAGGTAGAACTTACCGACGCACTCACCCCTGTTACGGTCGACAGCTTTGTGGCGCGTGTAGCAGAGAAATTTTACGATGGGCTTACATTTCACAGGGTCATCGACAATTTTATGATACAGGGCGGCGACCCGCTGGGCAATGGCACCGGCGATGCAGGTTATACCATTCCAGACGAATTTGACCCTACGCTAAAGAATGTGCCCGGCGCATTGGCAATGGCCAATGCAGGGCCCAACACAGGTAGCTGCCAGTTCTTCATCAACCTGGTTACCAACAATCACCTCAACAATAAACATACGGTATTCGGTATGGTCGCCACCAACTTTACCGTGGTGCAGAATATAGGCAAGGTGCCTACCGACGGCAACGACAAACCCCTCTCCCCCGTCAAGATAGACAGCATCAGGATAACGAAATACCCCGCATCGGTACAAACCCTCCCCGGGCAATCGGCGATGCGGCTGTACCCCAACCCCGGCAGGGGCCTGTTTTACCTGGAACTGCCCGCTACCCCATCTACGGTAGCGGTGTACAACAGGCAGGGACAACTTATGTACACTACAGCAGGTACAGGCACGCTGCAACTGGATATGGGCAACCGGCCTGCCGGCTTGTATATAGCCCATATCACCAACAAATACGGTGCTTTTGATATGAAAATGGTGGTACAATAACAGCAGGCCTTAACGATAACTACATAACGGACAAATCAATACCGTACTGCCGGGCTTGCCCCGGCAGTCGTTTATCTGCTCAGGACATAACAGCTACGCTTTCAGGAACTCCAGCAGCTTATATATAAGTATGGCAGGCCACACCATAGCCTTCAGTATGCCTAAGACACCTATCCAGAAACCGGTGGCATGTTGTATAAAATAGATAAGCGCACCAACAAAGCCCAGCCCGTAAACGGCAGAGCTGCTGCCACTACTCATTTTTCTTTTTGAATCCTGCATGATGAAACGTTTTTTTATATAAGATAATAATATTGGGGCACAACCGAAACGCCATAGTTTTTCATTCTGTTGCAAGCTTCCCTCTGTCGTCATCTGTCAGGTGGTAACACCTTACAGCATGAGAATTTTACATTTTACATTTTGCATTTTGCATTTTACATTCCCCATTCTGTCATAATTCTTTCCTGATAAGCCGGATACGCGCATTAATAGAAGGGATGTTTTCCGTCTCCATTTCGGCCATCCGTTGCAGGAAAGCCGGCGTAAGCGCAGGGTTCTTCATCAGCAGCTCAAAGAGAGATTGCAGCGCATTTACACGCACAATCTTGCTTTCCTCCTTGCTTGCCGTCCATCCCAAAAGCATCTTCCACACCGTGTCATATTCACCGGGGGTAAGTTCCGGCCTGGAAACCAGCAGGGCCAGGTGCCATTTCAGCTCTATATAGGTTGCACCTGTACACAGCTTCAGTACCTGTTCTTTATGCTTATTGAGATATTCCGGATGGTCCCTGGTTATTTTTTCAACAGCATCGGCAGCCCGCATTGCCACCAGCCTGTCGGGTACAAAAAGGCATTCAAATAGCTCATCAAAATCTGCCTGCGTTTTTACCTGTGCAGCCACCAGGTCGCTGCTGCCAATAGAGCGCAAATCTTTACCGGATAGCTGGTGCCTGAATCGTGACGTCATCATGCTGCCAAAATTACCCCCTGCACGCCCAGGCATAAATGATGCACGTCAACGCCGGGCATGAACTATATCATCTTTTTCTGTACCCACTGCCCCGGCATGGCATGTATTTTATGCCGGTAACGGTAAACATTCAGCATTATGGATAACAATAGTTTGAAAGAAGAAGAACAGGGCCCCAACAGGGGAAGCATGCCTTTGCCCGATGAAACGATTAACCGCGGCGACAGCTCGGGCGACACTAAAAAGAGCAAAGAAGAGATAGCCAGAGAGGTAACCCCGCCGAAAAACACAGACGACGGCACCAAAAAGAAGATACATGACGAATCGGGCAAGCGGGATGTAGAAAAGTAGCCCACATGCGGGCGCAGGACAGCAGAAAAAAATGGCGGTTGGGAAAAATGTACAGGTGTTACCATTTTGCCACTACGGCAGGTGCATTTGTCCCGCCAGTGTCATAATAAGTTGCATTTTAAGAGTTATTAAGCATTATTAGACATTGTTATCAATTGCTTCCGGCAATCTAAAATAGATTTGACTCAATCAAATCTATATAAGTATGAAAACTTTTACCGCCTTGTTCTTTTTGTTCTGCAGCGGCAGCGCAATGGCACAACAATACTGTATGCTGCCCGGGCGCACCTCGTACAGCGTACAGCAGCCCGGCATCGTCCATTTTAAGCTCAATACCATAGACAGGACCTCGCTGCAGGTGGAAGGGCCTTTGAGCGTGCCCTCGGTCACCATAACCGGCGACACTACTTACCTGGTGCGCGGCCAGTCTTACACGGTTACCATAGAGCATACCAAAGACCCCGTTTTCTTTCCCAATGCGCGCAATAACATAAGGGTATGGGTAGACTATAATGCCAACTTCAGCTTTACCGATGCTGGCGAAACGGTCATTTCAAAAGACTTTGAACCGGCAGGTACTTTTACCGGCACCTTTACTGTGCCCATGGATGCACCGATAGGCCTCACCCGCCTGAGGGCAACGGCCAAAATGAGCTCGGATGCTGGCCACACCGCACCCACCCCCTGCGATGAGCCCAAAGACCCGCTCGACTATCATGGCGAGATGGAAGACTACATGGTGTATATACAAGCCCCGGCAGGTGTGGCACCACAAAGCGGCCGGGATATTGCAGCCATCTACCCCAACCCCGTAACGAAAGATTTTACGGTTCGGCTAAGCGGGGAAAGCAAAGATGTGAGCATAGAGCTATTTGATATGGCAGGAAGGAAAAACGCCATGCTGTACCAGGGCAGCCCTGCACCGTCCGGCACTTACCATTTCGATATGGACAACTATGTTTCGGCACCGGGCATCTACTACATCAAAATCACTGCCGCTGGCAGCAGCTCATTTCAAAAAATCATCAAATCCGAATAATTCACAACTGATAAAGGGTGCGCCTGTATGGGTGCACTCTTTTATTCATCGCCTGCAAAAACAATATGAAATACAGCATAGCCCCTGTCGCACTTCTGCTGACCGGCGATGAAAAAGACAAGCTAAAATGCTGGCCGGACCATGGTGCGCCCAACGATTAAATACCTGCTGCTCCCGGCCCTGTTGCTTGCAGCGGGGTGTAAGCACAGTTATGAGCTTCCCGGGCTAAAGCAAAGCGGCTACCCGGAGCATATAGGCACCATCATGCTCACCAAATGTGCCGTTAGCGGCTGCCATAATGATAAAAGCTATGCAGCCGCAGCCGGCCTGAACCTTACTACCTGGGACAAGATGTTCGAAGGTTCGTCATCGGGGGCGGTCACTATTCCTTTCCGTGCCGATTTCAGCCCTATCTGCTATTTTACCAATACCGATTCCTCACTGGGCATATCGCTCATCCCCACTATGCCTGTGGGGGCTGCGCCGCTGGGCAGGGCCGAATATATAGCCCTGCGCAACTGGATATGGGCAGGGGCGGCATCTGCCGGGGGCGAAATAAAGTTTACCGGCGACCCGGAGCGGGGCAAGGTGTATGTGGCCAACCGGCTGTGCGATGTAGTAACCGTAATAGATGCCGCCGCACAGGTACAAATGCGGTACGTAGATGTAGGAAAAAAGGCAGACAGGGAGTTTCCGCACTGTATCAAAGTATCGCCCGACAGGAAGCATTGGTATGTGTCTTTCTTTGTACAATCGGATATGGTGCAGAAGTTTGATGCGGACGGGGACAAACTGCTGGGTGAGGTAAAAACAGGGGAAGGCTCATGGACATCTTTTACAATTACGGGAGATTCGAAATACGGCTACTTTGCAGACAACAGCAACCCCGGCAAAATTGTATATGCCAGCCTGGAGCAGATGGAGGTCGTGGCCAGCTATAGTTTTCATGACTCCCTGCAATACCCCCTTGGCATTGCCCTGTATGAAGACCGGCACAAGTTGTACGTAGGTAACCAGTACGGGAATTTCATATACGTCCTTGACATACAGGACAAGCAGCACCCGTCTGTAAAGCTGCTGCCCATCGACGGGAGCAACCATATTCAATATGCTTCCAGCCTCGACCCTTCAGAGCTTATGTGCGATGAGCTGGGCCTGTGTTATATCTGCTGCGTGGCATCGGGCGAAGTGAGGGTTGTAGATATGAAACAGGATAAGCTGATAGCAGCCATACCGCTTGGCTCTAACCCTGCCTATGCCGTAAAAGACAGTGAACACAACCGCCTGTTTGTTTCCTGCCCCGACGATACGGCCACCTATCCCGGCAACCGCGGCAGTGTAGCCATCATCGACCTTAATACATACACCGTAATAAAACGCATCAATACAGGTTACCAGCCCTATGGCCTTGCGCTCGATAAAGAGCGGCATGCGGTGGCCGTGGTCAATGCCAATATCAGCTCTGCCGGGCCCGATTCCCACCACTCAACCGGCTGCGGGGCAAAAAATGGTAATATTACTTTTATAGACCTGGATGCGCTGGAACTCGTAAAGGGTAAAAAACTGGAAGTTGCCGTATACCCGGCTGCCGCCGCATCAAGATAAACGGCTGGTATGATGTATGGTCATGTATGCCCTGCTCCATACCTCTCATTTTTTAATAACAATAATACTACAGTGTATTTTTTGCTGTATTCAATATACACATAGAAAAGTTAACCATAACAAAAGGGGGATTTTTTATTATCTTAGGTCATTATTAAATACATATCCATGTAAGAAACATGCGTATACGGCCTGAAATAAAAGTCACCATCGTCTATCTCCTGTTCGGAACATTATGGGTTCTGCTCAGCGATAAAATGTTAAACATGCTTCCCCCTGCAGCACAGCAGTTGCTGCAAACCATAAAAGGAGTCCTTTTCGTCGGAATCACAGCTTTTTTACTGTATATACTCCTCCGCAAATATTATAAAGAGCTGAACAGGAGAATAGAACGCCTTGAAAGACACGAACTGGCTTTGGAGCAACAAAACAAAAAGCTCCGCGATATATCATGGATGCAATCGCATGTAGTACGCTCACCGCTGGCTACACTGATGGGCTGCCTGGCCTTGCTGAAAGAGGTGCACAACAGCCCTGAGGACATGAAGCAGATACTGGACGGCCTGGATGAATCGGCTACAAAGCTGGATGATGTAATCAGGCAGATATCTAAACAGTCAGAAATTGCCGGGCCCGAAACCGGCAGCCAGTTACCATAATTCCCGCAATAATGCCTGTAGCACAGGCATTTCGCTGAGCGCATAAAATCATCACATCGTAAATAACTGGTTAACAGTCGTTTATTATACATGCGCTTGTGCAAGAGATAGTTCTTTGCACAACATTAAAATTTGATTAACTTCATATAAGCAAACTATATGTTATGTTTAACCTCACCATTGGCTCTACCCGGAGGCTCCTGCCTTTATTTTGTTTCGCAGCCTTATTTACTACAAACACCGGGGCGCAGACCGTACAAAGAAACGGGCTGGCTGAAGAGTTCTCGTCTTCAAGCTGCCACCCCTGCAAAGATTTGTATGAAGAGTACCACCCCGCTACTGTAAGCATTGGGGTAAACGAAACAGACTCACACGTAAATGCCGTGCACTACCAGATAAACTTTCCGTTGCCGGTCGATTTCAGCTATAACGCCCATGCACAGCAACGCTACGATTATTATCCGATTTTAGGACTGCCGGCGCTCAAGGATGGCTTTGAAGCGATAACATACATTCAGCAAATGCTGTACGTAGCTGGGCATTCCTGTCAGGTGGCAACACCTGACAGCATGAGATACTGCCAAGTGTTGCACCTGCGCCCGGATTTCACACGTAAAATGTATTTCTCATTAGGGCTGACTAAAAAGTAATATTGCTTTTAGTCAGCCCCAATATTAAAATGTATGTCAGGTGTTACCATCTGACATACATTTTAATATCTAAAAACAGAATTATCCTTTTATAGCAGCTATACCGGGGAGTTCCTTTCCTTCGAAATATTCGAGAAGGGCACCGCCGCCGGTAGATACGTAACTTACTTTATCGTTGTAACCGAATTTATTAACGGCAGCTACGCTGTCGCCGCCGCCTACCAGCGAGTAGGCGCCGTTTTGGGTAGCTTCGGCTACTGCATCGGCCACGCATTTGGTACCGTGCTGAAATTTCTCCATCTCGAATACACCCATAGGGCCGTTCCAGAGAATGGTTTTGGAGTCTTTGATGACTTTTGCAAAAGTATCGCAGGCCATCTGTCCTATATCCAATCCCATCCAGCCTTCGGGTATCTCGGTATTGTTGGCCGAAGAGGTATCTGCATCGGCAGCAAACTTATCGGCAATGATGCTGTCGCCGGGCAGGTGCAGGCATACGCCTTTTTCTTCCGCTTTCTTCATTAGCTCACGGGCCGTATCCAGCCTGTCTTCTTCGCACAGCGAGGTACCGATGTGGCAACCCTGCGCTTTGAAGAAGGTATAGGCCATACCACCACCTATGATGATGTCGGTAGCTTTCTCCAGCAGGTTTTCTATAATGAGTATCTTATCAGACACCTTGGCGCCGCCTATGATGGCCGTAAACGGCTTTTGCGCATTGTTGAGCACCTGCTCTGCTGCATTCACCTCACCTTCCATCAGCAGCCCGAACATGCGGCTGCCTGCATCGAAGTATTGCGCGATAACGGCAGTAGAAGCATGGGCGCGGTGCGCGGTGCCGAATGCGTCGTTCACATACACATCGCCCAGTTTAGAGAGCTTTTCGGCAAACTCTTTATCCCCTTTTTCTTCCTGCTTGTAATAGCGCAGGTTTTCCAGCAGCAGTACTTCCCCACCCTTCAGCGCGGCAGCTTTTTGTACTGCATCATCGCTGATGCAATCTTCAGCAAACTGTACAGGAGTGCCCAACAGTGTAGCCAGGTGTTCCGCAACGGGTTTCAGGGTAAAATCGGCCAGCGTAAGGTGCGGCTTCTTTTCCATATCCTTGTGCGGGCGGCCAAAGTGGCTCATCAGTACCACGCTGCCACCGTCGGCCAGTATTTTTTTAATGGTAGGCAGGGCGGCGCGTATGCGTGTATCGTCGGTTATCTTACCGTCTTTTACAGGTACGTTGAAATCGACACGTACCAGGGCTTTTTTGCCCGCAAAATTGTATTCGTTGAATTTGCTCATAGTTCTATCTTATTTCAATAAAATAATGGTCGGGGTTTTGCAATTTTGCTACTGCTGTTTCAAAATGGGTAAGCAAAATATTCTGCAAATCAGTATTGGATAGATTACCTGCCGTTATCCAAATAACTTTGGGGTAGGTTTTATGCCTCAAGGCAAGGTCTGCAAAATCCTCATCTTTTGTAATAATAATTACGGGCTTATTTGATTTTATTGCAGCCTCATAAATCGTAACATCCCAGGCAGACAGCATTCCCAGCTTATAAACATGCTCTGCATGTACGCCAAAGTTGTCTTGTAGCCAATAGACAGCTTTGAAGGGCAGGTTGGCGTCTATCCAAAAAATGAAATCATTAAGCGGCATGGAGGCGTGGATGATTCAATTTTTGTGCAGCATAATACAAACATGCCTGTATATCTTCAGCTTCCAGATAGGGAAAGTCTTCCAATATCTGTTGAGGGGTCATACCGCTTGCAAGTAATTCGAGCATATCCACAACGCGGAACCGCATACCTCTTACAATGGCTTTTCCGCCGAAAATACCTGCATCGAAGGTAATCCTTTGCAATAGTGCATCAATTTCTTCCTGTTTCATCGCGCTCATTTATACAAAAATAAAAAAAGACCCTGAATAAGGGTCTTTTTTATGATGATGCTCTTATTATTTGCTGATGAGGCCTGCGAAGTATTTCACAGTGCGCACCAGTTGCGATACATAGCTCATTTCATTGTCGTACCAGCTTACGGTTTTCACCAGTTGCTGGTCGCCCTGCGTGATAACGCGTGTCTGCGTGGCATCGAACAGTGAGCCGAAGTGTGTGCCGATGATGTCGGTAGATACGATTTCGTCTTCGTTGTAACCGAAGCTTTCGTTGGCAGCAGCTTTCATAGCAGCGTTCACTTCTTCAACGGTTGTTTTCTTGTTCAGTACAGAAACCAGCTCAGTGAGCGAACCGGTGATGGTAGGCACGCGTTGTGCGCCGCCATCCAGTTTGCCTTTCAGCTCGGGCAGTACCAGGCCGATGGCTTTGGCAGCACCTGTAGAGTTGGGAACAATATTAGCTGCAGCGGCACGTGCACGGCGCAGGTCGCCTTTCGGGTGCGGTGCATCCAGTGTGTTCTGGTCGTTGGTATACGCGTGGATGGTAGTCATCAGGCCGGTTACGATACCGAAGTTATCGTTCAGGGCCTTGGCCATAGGCGCCAGGCAGTTGGTAGTGCATGATGCGCAACTGATGATGGTTTCGCTGCCGTCCAGTATATCGTGGTTTACGTTGAAAACTACAGTTTTCAGGTCGCCGGTGGCAGGTGCAGAGATAACTACACGCTTGGCGCCTGCGGTGATGTGTGCTTTTGCTTTTTCAGCATCGGTAAAGAAACCGGTACATTCCAGTACCACATCTACTTCGTGCTGGCCCCAGGGAATTTGTGCGGGGTCTTTCTGGGCATATATTTTTATTTCATTGCCGTTCACTGTGATAGCATCATCGCTATGCTTCACTTCCATATCGAAACGGCCCTGTGCAGAGTCATATTTCAGCAGGTGCGCCAGTACGTTTGGCTTGGTCAGGTCGTTGATGGCCACAACATCGATACCTTCCATATTGAAGATCTGGCGGTATGCCAGGCGGCCTATACGGCCAAAACCATTAATGGCAACTTTAACTTTACTCATTTTATGGGATTAAAATATATGATAGTTATAAAATTGCCCGCAAAGTTACGCGGTATGACATTAAAATCCAACGAATGTTTTAAAGTGCATTTTACATTGCGGTAACGATTGGTTCATAAAATAATATATACAATCGAAAATCGTACTAATTTTCGGGCATGGAATTGCTTCCGACTGATAATGAAAAACATATAGCCATCATACCCGTGCGGCGCTGGGTAGAGAACGGCCATATTTTCCTGTGGCTGCTAAAAGATACCTGCTGGGCGCTGGAGTTTAAACCGGGTGGTATTTTCATGATATTCCCTACCCTTTCGGTAGCTTTTTATATACTCTGGAAATCGCGACGCGAACGGGCAGAGTTGTTTCATAATATAGCCGTATGCCTGTGGATTATATCCAATTCGGTATGGATGATAGGTGAGTTTACCAACCACGAATTCAGGCCGTATGCAGCTACCATTTTCGGTATCGGGCTGGCCATACTCATTTATTATTACCTGTTCTACTTCAAAAAAGACCGGCTGAAAGAAAACGGCTGATGATAAACGGCTGTTTACCACTACTGCAAACTATGACGTTCATCAGGCAGAAGTGCTCACCCATTTCAGACCAACGATAGACCCTATCAGCGTAGTAATGAAAAACAACCGCCAGAATGTGGAAGGCTCTTTGAAAAAGACAATCCCCATAATGGCAGTACCTACTGCGCCGATGCCCGTCCATACGGCATAGGCGGTGCCGATAGGTATGGTTTGAATAGCCCTGTTGAGCAGCAAAAAGCTCAGGCTGATACAGATAAAGAAGCCAATGCCCCAGCCCATATTTTTAAAGTTGTCGGAAAACTTGAGGCAGGTGGTAAAACCTACTTCAAACAAACCCGCCAGTATAAGGAATAACCAGTTCATACAGGCAAAAGTAGGCAGTATGCCGTTTCTGTCGCGAATTACCTTTTTTAAGTCGTCATCTACACCCGAAGACCTCGATTATGTTATGCACATTTGTACCGGAAACAACATTCATACATCATCAAAAAACAAACACTATGCGAAAATTAAAAATGCACATGCATATAAGCCTGGATGGCTTTATAGCAACACCCGACGGGAAACTGGACTGGGTATCGTGGGGAGGAAGCGATGCCCTGCTGGCGCGCGTCAACGAGATGACGGACAGCAGCGACACCATACTGATAGGCCGGAAAATGAGCAGGGAGTTTCTCGACTATTGGGAAGACATAGTAGACAACAAGCCGGAAAGCCCTGAGTTTTCCTTTGCCAAAAAAATGGTAGATAAACCTAAAATTGTTTTCAGCAAGACGGTAAACGAAATAGCAGGCAGGAACGTCAGCGTAGAAAACGGCGACCTGGTTACAGTGGTCAATGCACTGAAACAGCAACCGGGCAAAGATATAGTAGCCTATGGTGGTGCCGGGCTTATGTCTTCCCTGATTGAGCACGACCTGCTCGACGAACTGAACCTGTTCGTAAACCCCACGGCCATTGGCGAAGGCTTGCCTATTTTCAAAAGCCGGAAAGCTTATAAGACGGTCAATTCAGTAGCTTACGAAAATGGCATTGTGGTCAATTCGTATGTACCCCTGCGCTAAACAGATATAACAGCCTTTTACATTTTACATTTTGAATTTTACATTTTGAATTTTACATTTTGCATTTTACAAACGGCATGATTTTATTATCCGTATTTTTGAGCCATATACCCGCCTCTGAATGATAGAAATAAAGAATATCCGTAAAAGTTTTGGTGAGAAGGTAGTACTGGAAGATGTATCGGCTGAACTGTTGCCGGGAAAAGTGAACCTGATAATAGGCGCCAGCGGCAGCGGCAAAACCGTTTTCATGAAATGCATCATCGGGCTGATAAAACCCGACTCGGGCAAGGTGCTGTTTGAAGGCAAAAACCTGCTGGAGATGGAGGAGAAAGACCTGAAAGAAGTACGTATGCAGATAGGTATGCTCTTCCAGGGTTCTGCCCTGTTCGACAGTATGACGGTGGAGCAGAACATACGTTTCCCGCTGGATATGTTCACAAAAAAAAGCAAGTCGGAAAAACTGAAAAGAGTCAACGAAGTGCTGTCGCGGGTAAACCTGGAAGGGGTCAATAAAAAATTCCCGGCAGAAATAAGCGGCGGTATGAAAAAACGGGTGGCACTGGCAAGAGCACTGGTATTGAACCCTAAATATCTTTTTTGCGATGAGCCCAACTCCGGCCTCGACCCGCAAACCTCACTGGTTATCGATAAACTGATAAAGGAGCTGACGATAGAATACAACATCACCACCGTAGTGAATACCCACGACATGAACACGGTGATGGAAAGCGGCGACCATATTATTTATATGTATAAAGGCAATAAAAAATGGGAAGGCTCCAATAAAGAAATTATTTATAGTAAGGATAAGGAGCTGAACAGCTTCATCTTTGCTTCCGAATTCCTCTCGAAGGCCAAAGAAATGAGTATGATGGAAGACCGGGGCGAAGTATAACCCCGGTCTTTTTTTCTTTTATTGCAGTTGCAGCTTTCCTGTAAACAGGGTTTCACCGTCTGTTATCTTATAAAAGTATAAACCGCGCGGTTGCTTCCGCAGGTCTAAGTTCTCGTGGTAAGCCGTTTTCAGCACACATTTGCCCAGCATGTCCGTAATCTCTATACTGTACCTGCTTTCGTTGGGTATAGCGGGAAAATGGACAACGTTTGTTGCAGGATTGGGATAAACTTTGAATACGGCCTTTTCCACATCTGTAACGCCTACATATTTGTCATACTCCACTTTTATATTGTCTATTATCCAGCCGTCTTTATTTTCAAGTGTATCATCGCTTACAAAACGGAAACGCAGCATAATCGTATTCATAGCTACACAATCATGCCCGCCCGTTCCGGTAGTCTTTATAGGGATGCCCCAGAAGAATTGAATCCTCGAGGTTTGCCAGCCGTTGCTGGTGCTGCTGAATGCCATATCACCGCTGTTGAGCGTATCTGTGGTATCATAAAAGTTTGTGGTGTGAATGCCCTGTGCAAACAACATATTATCTATGTTACATTCACCTTTTACATTCTCCCAGGTCTGCCCGCCATCTTTTGAAAACTCTACCATACCGCCATCGTGGCCGGCTGTGGTTTCATACTTATGGTCGAAGGTAATGATGGTGTTATTTCCATTGGTCAGCGTGAGTGTAAACCAGTCGTTGGCATTAACGGGATAGGTATTGAACGTGTCGGTCATCAGCGCGCGCGTGGCACCGCCTTGTGCGAAAAAGCTCTTTACCGTGGTACCGATATCCCAAAGCGTAGTGTTGGTGGTATCGATGGCCGCTACCCTCCCGTAGGGCGCATGGTACATTAAACTGTCATTGAGTCCGAATGAAAAGACAAGTGAGTCCTGGGGGAGTCCATCCAGTATACCGGGTTGTGCCCGGAGGGATGAAGAAAGGGTCAAAAAAAAGAATGCGAAAAGTACAGTTTGCTTCATAAGCATTTTTTTGGTTTCAGGTTAAAAAATCAGTTTTCGTAGCACATAGGTTTAAAGGGGCCGGCGTTGTCGTGCAGCATGTACGCGTTCATTCATAGATAAAAAAATTTGGTTATACTAAAGTTACCCCGGCTTTTTTTAACTACCGGTATAAACATTGTCAAAAGTTTGTAATATGAATGGAAAGTGCGTACCTTAGGTACGATAAAAAGAGAAGGCCGGTGGAAACCGGCCTACTAAATCTAGAATTGATTACCCATTACAGTCTTCAATTTCTTATGCAATGTGCTGGAACATATTTTCAGCACATTTTTTATGCAAAAAATGATATGTTTTTGTGCTGTTCTAATTAATAAGACTGTGAGCTTAAAGAAATGGTTGGCTGAACCTTAAAATTTCTTTAAAAAGCTAAAAAGCTTATTAATTTGCTTTTGGCGGTATTTAGCTTAATTTTGCCCGCGTCATTTTAAAAAATCTAATCTTAAATACCTCATGGCTGTTTTAGTAAATAAGAATTCAAAGGTCATAGTACAAGGTTTCACAGGTACGGAAGGTACATTCCATGCCAGCCAGATGATAGAGTACGGTACCAACGTAGTAGGTGGCGTTACCCCCGGTAAAGGCGGAACACAACACCTCGACCGTCCTGTTTTCAATACCGTAAAAGATGCGGTAGACACAACAGGCGCTGATGTGTCTATCATATTCGTACCGCCTGCATTTGCCGGCGACGCTATTATGGAAGCTGCTGAAGCAGGCATTAAAGTAATCATTTGTATTACTGAGGGCATCCCTGTTCAGGACATGGTGAAGGCCCGTGAATATATTAAAGGCCGCGACTGCCGCCTGATAGGCCCCAACTGCCCCGGCGTTATCACTGCGGGCGAGGCTAAAGTAGGCATTATGCCGGGCTTTGTTTTCAAAGCTGGTAAAATAGGCATCGTTTCCAAATCGGGCACGCTGACTTATGAAGCTGCAGACCAGGTGGTAAAAGCAGGTATGGGCATCACTACCGCCATAGGCATAGGCGGCGACCCCATCATCGGCACTACTACCAAAGAGGCTGTAGAACTGCTGATGAACGACCCCGAAACGGAAGGCATCATCATGATAGGTGAAATAGGCGGCAACATGGAAGCCGAGGCTGCGCAATGGCTGAAGAACAACATGCGCAAACCGGTGGTAGGCTTCATTGCCGGACAAACCGCACCTCCCGGCCGCCGTATGGGCCACGCAGGCGCTATCATAGGCGGGGCAGATGATACTGCCGAAGCCAAAATGAAAATCATGGCGGCATGTGGCATCCATGTAGTGGAAAGCCCGGCCAACATTGGTAAAACAATGGCGGAAGCACTGAGCAAAAACACAGTTGCTGCCAACTAAAACAAAGGTCTTTTAGACACAAAGCAATATAAGAGAGCTGCCTGTAACGGGCAGCTTTTTTACTTATTGAAAAGGTGCAGGCGGCGTTTTATCATCTCCTCTGCTATTGCTTCTGCACCGCTGTCGTTCTGTGCCTCCAGGCGGGCAATAATGCGCGTATAGCTCTCATCGCTGCGGTTCTGGCTCAGCTTGAATATGGGTATTATGGATTCAATGGCTATTTCAAAGCCCGCTATCCCTTTTACCATACCATTGATATATTCTTCCGGCATATGCGCTACCAGTTGGGGCTGCTCCTGCCTGTTTTCATATTCCGCCGTCAGGTCGGTAATCACCTGCAGCGTACCTGCCTCATCCATCAGCTTTATTTTTCCGCGCACATGTACCGTCATATAGTTCCATGTAGAGCCGATATTCCGCTCTTTGTACCAGCTTGAGCTGACGTAGCACTGCGGCCCTGTGAACAGCACCAGTACATTATCGTTTTGCTCAAAAGCACGGTGGTGGTCGGTATGCCGCATGATGTGCCCGCGCAGGCGCCACTGCCCTCCCTGCTCTTCAACAATCAGCGGCACCTGTGTGGCTACCGGTACAGCCCCGTCGTTGCCAATAAGGGTAACGAACGGATGGGCTTTGATGAATTCCCATACCGCGGCTTCATCTTTCTCCGTAAACTCGGGCATTTTATACATACGACCTGGTTGTGTTAAGATAATTTTTTTGATAAAACGAGCATGTGTTTACATTGTATGCCGTTTTCGAAAAAAGGTTCGGGATAGTTTTGCAGAAAAAAGCCGTACCGGATATCGCTTATTTCAAACCCTTCTTTCTGGTACAGGTACAATTGCCCTACGCTCGAATTGGCAGTACCGATAATGATATTTTGCATGCCTTTTTTAATGGCTATTTCCGTTGCTTCCCTCAGTAATAATTTCCCTATGCCTTTCCCCTGGCAGCTTTCTTCTACTGCTATATTTTTTATCTCAAGGGTATCGGCATCAACCGGGTAAAGCACAAAGCAGGCCACAACCTTACCGGCATACAAGGCAATAAATACTTCTGAAAACGGGAGATACTTCGCAATGGCCTCCATCGAAGGGTCTGCATCCAGCAACAATTCATAAGGCACAGGCTCGCCGGCGGCCAGCGGCCTGACAGATATATTTTGTAACAACGCTTCGTTCATTTCCGTACCGTTAAAAAACCTGCAGTAAAATTAAATGTATGATAATTATCCCTATTCCCCACCACATAAGCCATGCACGTTAACCGGCCTGCTTCCTGTTTTTAATGGTTCTTATTTGGTGCAATTGCATAATTGAAAGTATTTTGCGGCATGGTTTACAATGTTATCGGCCTGATGTCGGGCAGCTCGCTGGATGGACTGGATATAGTGTACACAGTACTGGAAGAAGTTCGGGGCCAGTGGAAGTTTGATATAATAGAGGCGGAATGCCTGCCTTATGTGCCCGAATGGAAACACGGCCTGGAACATGCTTCGGAAATGGCTGTACCGGATTTTTTAAAGCTGCACACCCGTTACGGGCATTACCTCGGCCAGCAGGTAAACAGCTTTATACGCAGGCATGGCTTTGAGCATAAGATACATTTTATTGCCTCACACGGGCATACCGTATTCCACGACCCTGCCCGTAAAACCACCTCGCAGATAGGCGACGGCGCTGCTATTGCCGCAGTGACGGGGCTGCCCGTTATCAGCGACCTGCGCGCGCTGGATGTGGCGCTGGGCGGACAGGGCGCACCAATCGTGCCCATAGGCGACAAGCTGCTGTTTGGCAATTTTGACTACTGGCTCAACATAGGCGGTATTGCCAATATGACGGTGAGGCATGGCGACAGTATGATGGCTTTTGACGTTTGTCCCGCCAACCAGGTGCTGAACAAGCTGGCGCAGCGCGCCGGGAAAGATTTTGACAATGAAGGCCGGATAGCTGCCAGCGGCGTAGTGCTGCAAGGCGTGTTGGAGCAACTGAATACACAGGAATATTATGAACAGGCTGCCCCTAAATCGCTGAGCAATGAGGCAGCCCAAAACCTCGCCTTCCCCATCCTCTTCGAAAGCGAATACGATAACAACGATATGCTGCGCACGATGGTGCAGCATATAGCCGAACAAATAGCCGGAGCGGTAAAACAATATCCACATGGCAAAGAAAAGGCCGAAATGCTCGTGACCGGCGGCGGCGCGCTCAATAATTTCCTGGTGGAGCAACTGCGCGAAACACTAGCTCCTTTGAATGTAAACCCGGTAGTACCTTACGAACAGGTAGCGAAGTTTAAAGAAGCGCTGGTAATGGCGCTGATTGGCGCACTGCGTTGGCGGGAAGAAACCAATGTAATGAGCAGCGTAACAGGCGCATCGCGCGACAGCATAGGCGGCGCACTCTGGATGGGGCATAGCTACAACGGGGAGTAATTACACATGCAATTTAACCATTATGCATTCTTGCAATTTTAAAGTTGAACTTTAAAATTTTAAAAGTTGGGTTTTAAAATTGCAGGAAGATTGCAATAAAACATTGAAATGTTTTTCTCCGCTCCGATGCAACATTTATTTTCCTAGTACACTACAAACCGCACTGCCCTGCCCTCTGCTTTCAGCAGGTAGGCGCCGGGCGCTAATTGCCGGTGCAGTTGCAGGGTTTTGTGAATGATGTTATGTTCCGGTTGCAGTTGTTCTCTATATACTGTTTGTCCTAAATAGTTGATGATCTCTACGGTCAGCCTGTCATTGTTTTTCACTTGTCCTTCCAATACAAAGTCCCCGTTGCTGGGGTTCGGATACAGGTACAGCGGTGTACTGTTGCCTGTGCTTCCTATGCTCTGGGGAAAGTTCACTTCTATGCTGTCGCTGTACACGGGGTTGGGGCCGTCCGGGCAGGGCTCTGCTACGGTGAGTCGTACCCGTATCTTGTCGTAAGGGTTAAGCCCGCTGCTGCTCCAGGTATCTGATGTGGCCCCGGCTATATCGGTACCATTGCGCTGCCACTGGTATTGGGGATGGCTGCCACCGTTGGTGGGGGTAGCGGTAAATATTACGGGGTTGCCGGGAATGGGACGGGCGGGGTTGCTGCTGATGCTCACCCATGGTATAGGTGTCTTCTGCTGTACGGTGATGCCTATTTTGTTGCTGAACAGGGTTACGGGGGTGTTGCAGATATTACCGGCTATCATGCGGCAGTAGAAGGTATCGCCGGTAATGGCTGTTGTAGTAGCATAGTTCACCTTGGTTGCACCGGCTATGGGGTTGTTATTTTTGAACCACTGGAAGGCGGGGCTGCTGCCGCCGTTGGTGGGCACGGTCACTACGGTTAAGGTACTGCCCTCGCATATCGTATCGTTGGGGCTGGCGTATGCGCCCAGGTAGCTAAGGGTGTTGACGGCTACGGTGGTGCTGCCTTTGGCTGAGGTACAGCCGTTCAGGGTGGCGCTCACTTCGTAGGTGCCTGCCGCTGCGGCGGGTACGGGGTCTATGACGGGGTTCTGCTGGGTAGAAGTAAAGTTATTGGGACCGCTCCAGTCGTAGCTGACGCCGGGGGTAATGCTGCCGGCCGTAAGGTTCAGTATACCGCCGGTACATACCGGGCTGTTGCTGCTGGCTGTTGGCACTGCGGGTACGGGCTTGATGGTGACGGTGGTGGTGGCGGTATTAGGGGCGGTACAGCCGTTCAGGCTGACACTGAGGGTGTATATGCCATCATTGGCAGGGGTCACATTGCTTAAAGAGGGGTTCTGTACGGGGGGCACGCTGACGGGGCCGCTCCAGTTGTAACTCACACCGGGGGTGCTGCTGTTGCCCTGCAGGTTCAGGGTCTCGCCGGGGCACAGGGGGCCATTATTGGTGGCGGTGGGTGTGGCGGGCAGGGGCTTTACCTGTACGGTTACGGTGTCTTTGCGCGCGCAGGTGCCGATGGCTGCAGTCACTATATAGTCGCCGCTTTGGGCGGTGGTGGTATTGGTTATAGAGGGGTTTTGTATGGCTGGTATGCCGCTGGCCGGGCCGCTCCAGGTGTAGCTGACGCCGCTACCGGCGCTGGTACTAGTCAGGTTCAGGGTAGCCCCGGCACAAAGGGGGCCGTTGCTGCCGGCTACGGGCACGGAGGTGGGGCCTGCTTTGATGTGTATGTCTGTCCCGTTGTCGGGGGAGGTGCGGGCGGGGCTGCTGCTGGTGATGCGCACACGGTAGCCGGTGCCGGGGGTGATGTTCTGCGGCAGTTTGCAGGCAATGGTTCCAGCTGTAGTGCTGCTGAGGCTGCCGATAGTGAGCGGACTGGAAAAGCTGCCGCTGGCATCAGACAGTTGTGCGGTAAAGATATTGCTGCCAGAAAAAGTTGGTACGATGCTGTAGGGCAAAAACAGGCTGTCGCCGGGGCAGTATAAAGTATCGTTATAGGGCTGGTTAATATATACACTCGTATCGGCAAAGTAAAAGTTGTATAAAATACCCTCTTTAGCTATATTATTAACAGCAATAGAATTAATTGCAGCACTAGGCTGTATATCTAATTGAATTAAAGTACTATATAACTCTTGCGCTCCTCCGGTTAGCATTCCCCCTGTAATTTTTGGTGTATTATTTGTAGGATAATTACCTACAGGGCAGCCACTTGAGGTAAGAGATATATCAACGGGATTAATTGTATATGGTAATCCATTTATGGATATACTAATTGTATCTCCAACCCCTGTATACGCACTATCTATACCAACAATCATAAGCCTAATCTTATTAATAGGATTGGAAAAACTGTACGAAAATCCACCGGAGTTTGAGAAACCAATTTTATAATAAAAAAAACCGCATACGCTATTGTTGCCTACAGTTGCCGAACCGTTCGACGTAATGGTAACTGTTTTGCCGCCTACATTCTGGGTGCCGGAGGTTGCGGTTACCTGGTAATAGGTCTGGGCAAATGCGGCATAGCCCAACAGGGTGCACAGCAGCAGGGATAGTAGTTTTTTGTACATGGATTTAAAGTGTATAGCTACAATTTACAATTTTATAGCATAATCCCTATGGCAGGAATTTCCTAGTACACTACAAACTGCACTGCCCTGCCCTCTGCTTTCAGCAGGTAGGCGCCGGGGGCTAATTGCCGGTGCAGTTGCAGGGTTTTGTGAATGATGTTATGTTCCGGTTGCAGTTGTTCTCTATATACTGTTTGTCCTAAATAGTTGATGATCTCTACGGTCAGCCTGTCATTGTTTTTCACTTGTCCTTCCAATACAAAGTCCCCGTTGCTGGGGTTCGGATACAGGTACAGCGGTGTACTGTTGCCTGTGCTTCCTATGCTCTGGGGAAAGTTCACTTCTATGCTGTCGCTGTACACGGGGTTGGGGCCGTCCGGGCAGGGCTCTGCTACGGTGAGTCGTACCCGTATCTTGTCGTAAGGGTTAAGCCCGCTGCTGCTCCAGGTATCTGATGTGGCCCCGGCTATATCGGTACCATTGCGCTGCCACTGGTATTGGGGATGGCTGCCACCGTTGGTGGGGGTAGCGGTAAATATTACGGGGTTGCCGGGAATGGGACGGGCGGGGTTGCTGCTGATGCTCACCCATGGTATAGGTGTCTTCTGCTGTACGGTGATGCCTATTTTGTTGCTGAACAGGGTTACGGGGGTGTTGCAGATATTACCGGCTATCATGCGGCAGTAGAAGGTATCGCCGGTAATGGCTGTTGTAGTAGCATAGTTCACCTTGGTTGCACCGGCTATGGGGTTGTTATTTTTGAACCACTGGAAGGCGGGGCTGCTGCCGCCGTTGGTGGGCACGGTCACTACGGTTAAGGTACTGCCCTCGCATATCGTATCGTTGGGGCTGGCGTATGCGCCCAGGTAGCTAAGGGTGTTGACGGCTACGGTGGTGCTGCCTTTGGCTGAGGTACAGCCGTTCAGGGTGGCGCTCACTTCGTAGGTGCCTGCCGCTGCGGCGGGTACGGGGTCTATGACGGGGTTCTGCTGGGTAGAAGTAAAGTTATTGGGACCGCTCCAGTCGTAGCTGACGCCGGGGGTAATGCTGCCGGCCGTAAGGTTCAGTATACCGCCGGTACATACCGGGCTGTTGCTGCTGGCTGTTGGCACTGCGGGTACGGGCTTGATGGTGACGGTGGTGGTGGCGGTATTAGGGGCGGTACAGCCGTTCAGGCTGACACTGAGGGTGTATATGCCATCATTGGCAGGGGTCACATTGCTTAAAGAGGGGTTCTGTACGGGGGGCACGCTGACGGGGCCGCTCCAGTTGTAACTCACACCGGGGGTGCTGCTGTTGCCCTGCAGGTTCAGGGTCTCGCCGGGGCACAGGGGGCCATTATTGGTGGCGGTGGGTGTGGCGGGCAGGGGCTTTACCTGTACGGTTACGGTGTCTTTCTGCGGGCATTGGCCGTTCAGAGTTGCCGTTACTATGTAGTCTCCGCTCTGCGAAGGGCTGGCGCTGACTATTGACGGGTTCTGCACATTGGCGGTAAACCCGGGGCCGCTCCAGCTATAGCTTACCCCCGTACCTGCATTGCTGCTGAACAAGTTTACGGCTGCCCCGTCGCATACAGGGGCATTGGTGGTAGCTACTGGCACGGCAGGGCTCGCTTTTATGTGTATGTCACTGCCGTTATCATCGGATGTTCGCACGGGGTTGCTGCTGACCAGCCGTATACGGTAGCCGTTACCTGCTGTTATACTCACGGGTATTTTACAGGGTATGGTACCACTGCTAACACTGGTGATACTGCCTATATTGATCGGGGCGGCAAAGCTGCCGCTGGCATTGGATAGCTGCGCTGTGAATGTATTGCTGCTGAGAAAAGTGGGCACTACCCCATAATCAAGGTGCAGGCTGTCTCCGGGGCAAAACAAAGTATCATAATTGGGCTGGCTGATATACATACCTGTATCTGCAAAGTAAAAGGCATAGCCTAATGCTGCACTGGTGGAGTATGCATATATTTTGACGGAATTAATAGCCCCGATACCATGGATATCGAGTTGCGGCGCCCACTGTACAAGCACAGATTTTGTACCTGTTATTTTACCACCAGCAATTATGGGGGAATCAAGGTTGCCATTGCATAAATGGTGTTTCGATAAATTATTTACCGTTAACGGGTAGAAAGTATTATTAATAAATACGCCCATCGAATCACCCGGCCAAAAATTAGTAACACCGTCGAACGGAAGACATAGCAATCGTACATGATACACAGGGGAACTGAAAGAATAGGTAATGCTCCCACCCTGTCCAAGTTCATAAGTATTAACACCAGTACAGCCAAATGGCCACATTTGTGAAATGCCGGTAGCTGTTACAGTTACCGACCTGCCGGCTATGGTTTGTGTGCCGCTTATATGCGTCACTTGTTGAAACTGCTGGGCAGATAGGGCAGAAACAATGAATAAGGCGAAAATGGTTAACAGGTTTTTCATCTGGCTTATTAGTTATTATGCCTAAAGTTAAAAAAAGGATTTTTTGAATAATACCGTGAAAACACGGTTTTTTCCAAATTTTCAGTGCATTAATTTTATTGCCATATTTTTTAACCTTAAATTTTTTACACATGAAACAGACTAAAATCCTGTTAAACCTTCTCTTTGCATTATTGACCTTATCAATGCAGGCCTATGGCCAGAACTTTTATCCTGCCATGACTATGGATGTACCCTTTGCCACCCCCGTTTCACAATGCACCTCCCTAAACGCTGATATGCTGGAAATGCCCCGGTTTGGAGGTACCATACAAGCTGTTGCCTGGAGCGACAAAATAGGCGTACAGGAAAAAGCCATGTTTAAAGTAGGGACTGCCTCATTAGGATATGTTATTGATACCATGGTCAAGTATTCGAAAAACCCGGATATTGTTATTACCGATGACTATCTTGTACCTATCGGCTATTATTATGACGTAGCAGTCGTATATGAGCAATTGGGCTCCGTATACTTAAACACTTATCGTGTATGGCTTACCGGCAGTACACCTTACCTGACACCCATCAGTGCGGGTATTGTATCTACGCCGGGCAATCCGGCTTCCAATCCTCATATTGATATGTTTTCTGACAATGTGAACACGGTACCCTGGACCAATGCCCCGTCCATGCACCGGTTCGTTATCACCTGGCAGGAAAATACCGGAAATGTTTGGGACGAACTGAGGGCCGTTACCGGGGATATGAGCAATCCAGCGGCCCTGACTTCTATAGTTTTTTCTCCTGCTATAACAGATATATCTATGCCTGATGTGGCCTGCTATACTGATATCAGTACAGGAGACCAATATGCTGCCTTTGTTTATGTAAAACATACCGGCCCATCCACTACCGATTATCAGACTGCGGTATATAGCTTTACTACAAACTTTCCAACAACTTATACCATCGAGCCCAACCAGACACTGGGCTATCCGCGCATAGAGGCGCAAAGCCTTTACGACCCTTCGTCTTCCAATGCTGCATGGATGGCGGTAGGTTCGGTACGAACAGGCGGTTTGTTTGAAACAAGGATGTATGACGCTAACAACATAGGCACCCCCGTGTCACTGTCAGCACCACTGGCAAACGGGTTGGATAATACCTTGCCTGCCATTGCCGCAGGTACAGGCGATATGACCACGGGCGGCATCGGCAATATGCAATATACAGCCATGCTTCTGCCAACTACTAACCCGTATGCCTACTCCATGCCCCTGCAACTGTCAGGTGGCGCATTTGGCTGGGATTATTTTGAGCCGAACATGACACCATTGGCACCGAAGCTAAGCCCGGTAGTGGCCATAACGAGCTGCAGCAACACAGGGTTGAACCTGATGGCTGCCTGGTTTGACGGTACCGACATCATGTACAAGACGACCAGCAACGTAAACCAGTATAAAACAACAACCGTATCGACAGTTGCCACTGAACATGTTTCTTTATGCCCCAACCCCGCAACAGATGAATTAACACTGACCGGTATAAAGAATGGCTCTTATAGCATTACAGATATTACCGGCAATGTAGTAGCTAAAGGTCACGCTACCGGTAATACGACCATTCATATTAAAGCACTGGTACCGGGCATGTATATTTTAGATGCAAGGGAAGGAAGCAGTTCCACGAAAATGAAATTTATAAAGCAATAGTTCCTTAATTGCTGTGAAGGAGGGCTGGCCTGTTGGCCAGCCCTTTCTTGCTATAAGAAAGACAGTATGTTACTTTCGTTCTTTTATTTCTTCTTCTGAAACAGTGGGTATGGTGAGGTGCTCAGTGTACACCCTCGGATAATGCAAGGTAGGTATAAATACGAGGCCTCTAGCCAGCCCGCGAAGCTTAAATTCAATGTACTTGTTTTCGGGAAGATTATAGTCGCGCAAGGAGATTACACGTCCTGAATAATCAGGATGCTCCACAAATAGCAGGTAGGCGTTCAGGTTTTCATCCAGCCGGGGTATCCTTACAGAAAAGCTGCCGTCTATACCTGTTATAGTCCCGCATTCTGTTATCTCTGTATAATGAGGAACATTATGCCTTTCTACCCTGATGACAGCCCCTGCAATGGGTTTGCCTTTTTCATCCAGCACCACCCCGTTTACATTTACATAGACAACAGTATCAGTAGCGGGATTGTTGTCGTTTACAGCTTCATTCTGTTGAGACTGGGTATATATGAATGGCGGCCTGGCAAATGTTTGCTGAACAGGCAACTGCATTAAGGCCAATGTAAGGCCTAAGCCAATAAACAATTTATAGAGCCTGCTCTGCGGCTGATAAGGCACAATGCCCCTGTTCAACTGCTCTGCCCGGAAACGGCCACATACTTCCCTGCCCTTGTTCTTTGCAAAGAAATCGTACAAAGCCGTATCGCTCCAGCCTGAAAAATCGGTAACTGTCTTTTGGCAGTGGGCGCAATACCTGCCTTGCCCCTGTGGTGTCATTTCATCCCAGCTTTGATGGCAGGGATGGGGAATGGTTATTTGTATGGGTTTAGGTCTGGACATAGTTAATGGGGCATTTTTTCTATCTGGTCACTTGTAATGGTTGTATTGGTACCGGCATTCCATTTGTCGATAAGAGGTACTTTATATTCAAGAATGATTAAATCGCCAAGTAGCCCTTTGACATTCAACTCTAATTGTATTTTGATGCTTTTCGATATATCGAATTTTTTCAACAGAATTTCTTTTGTATGGTATGATGTGTATGACACCTTTAAATTAGCTGTTTTTAAATCATTATTTAGGGTACCAGCAATTGCAATATTAAACAAACCATCAATGTCTGTTATAACCCCGCCTATTACTGTATCTTTATGAAAAATTTGAACTACTGCACCAATTACAGGTTCATTAATTTCATCCAGCACCACACCTTTTATAACGATTGAATCTGCTGTTTCAGTATCTGTATCATGTTCCGTCAAAGTTGATACATGCTGTACCTGTGTAACGGGGGCTTGTGCAAATGTTTGCCCTGCCGGTAGTTGTGCCAGTATCAATGTTAAGCCCAGGCCAATAAACAGCCTGTACAACCTGCTTTGCGGCTGATGCAGTATTATGTCCGGGTTCAGTTGTGCGTTATTGAACCTGCCACACACTTCCCTGCCCTTGTTCTTGACAAAGAAATCGTACAAAGCCGTATCGCTCCAGCCTGAAAAATCGGTAACCGTCTTTTGACAATGGGCGCAATACCTGCCTTGCCCCTGTGGTGTCATTTCATCCCAGCTTTGATGGCAGGGATGGGGAATGGTTATTTGTATGGGTTTAGGTTTGGGCATACGGAGGTTTCTTTATGTATGCTAATATAATATTTCGTTCCCGGTAATAACAGCCTCAGCATAAAAGCTTACCTAAGTTGGACAAAAAAGCAATACCTTAGCGCGGTTTGCAAGTATCTTATATATGAAAAAAACGATCAAGAAGCTCGTTAAAAAAATCCCTATCGCCTTTACAAAAAACCAGCAGTACGACCGGCAGACCAACCGCATCATCAGGACCGTATGCACCGCTACTACCAACTGTATAGATATAGGCGCACACAAGGGCGAGGTACTGGACACGATGCTGAAATACGCCCCCAGCGGCACGCATTACGCTTTCGAACCTATCCCTTTTATGTATGAAGCGCTGAAAGAAAAATACCAGCACCGCCATAACTGTATTATTTCAGATATTGCTTTGTCTGACCAGGCAGGCACGTCTACGTTCAACCTCGTTATCTCCAACCCGTCTTACAGCGGACTGGTAAAAAGAAAGTACGACCGCGATAACGAAGAAGATACGACCATAGAGGTAAAAACCGACCTGCTCGACCATATCATCCCACCCGGTCACCGGGTAGACCTGATAAAGATAGACGTAGAAGGCGGCGAATACCTTGTACTGAAAGGGGCTGTAGATACGATTAAGAAAAACAAGCCTGTCATTATTTTTGAACACGGGCTGGGCGCATCAGACTACTACGGCAGTACGCCGCAACAGGTGTATACCCTCCTCGACGATTGCGGGCTGCAAATCAGCACCCTTAAAAACTGGCTGAAAAAATCAGGCAGTCTTAGCCTGTCGCAGTTTGAAAGTTTATATAAGACAAATTCAGAATATTATTTTATTGCCCATAGTAAATAAACAAGCAGTAAAAGTCTTTTATAAAGAAAAACAATTTGATACATAGTGGGAAATATTACCTTTGTGTCCGAAAAAGCCGGATCTTTCCTGTCGTAATATCATTACCTGTTTTTTGGTGAATCTTCATAAATACCTTTTTCTTTCATGCATACTCCTGGTATGTATGTTTTCGTGCAAAAATGCAGAGAAAAAGTATGTGGAGCGGAAACCCTCCCCGGAGTTTCAAAAACACCTCGATTATGCCATAGAACTGGGCGATTCGGGCTATGTGTACAAAGCCTTCCGGTATCTCGATTCTGCCTACCACAAAGGTAATTTCAATAGCATCGACCATTTTTTTTACTACCTGTATTTCTTCAACAGCTACCACCGCATACTGCACAACCAGGATATGGCCCTGATGTATGCCGACAGCCTGCTCACCTTGTCTGCCGAAGAGGGCAACCAGCCTTATCTTGCAGCGCAGGCCAACTATGCCAAGGGCGACGCCCTGTTCTCCAAAGGCGTGTATGATGAGGCCTACGAATACATTTATACGGCTAAAACGCTGGTAAGAAACAGTGTTGACTCCTGCGGCCTCAGCGATTACAGCTACAGGCTGGGCATGATACTGTATAAGCAGAAGCGTTTCCGCGAGTCGTCAGATTATTTCAAAGAGGCTTATGCGCAAAGCTTTTCCTGCCCCGACCTTTTTATATTCTTTTACCGGAAACAGGAGCTGCTCGATAATATAGCATTGTGCTATCTGAAAATGGGCATGCAGGATTCTGCGCTGACGTATTTCAATAATGCGCTCAACTTTATCAACAGCCATGCGGGCAACTACCCCGAAAAACCGCAGGCTGCTTTCGAGGCGGCGCGTGCAGTCATTTACGGTAATATGGCCGATGCATACAGGAGCAGCGGCAATACAGATACTGCCGAGGCGCTGTACCGCAAAAGCATCAGCATCAACTCGCAAAAGCTGTATGACAACATAGATGCCCAGTACTCGCGCATCAAGCTGGCATCTTTATATATGGACAGCAACAGGCTGGCAAGCGCCAAAACTTTGCTGGACGAAATAAAAGTGATACTGGACACCCTGCCCGAAAACAACATCAGGCGCAGCTGGAACGACCTGATGTGGCAGTTTTACGATAAGCAGAAGCAGTCGCACAAAGCATTCGATTACCTGCTGAGATATAAAAATATCAATGATTCCATTACCAACATCAGCCGTGAATTTATTGAAACGGATATCAACGAACGTTTCAAGAACATGGACAAGCAGTACCAGCTCGACATCCTGAAAAAGAATAACGAACTGAAACAAAGGTACCTTGTATTGATGGTGGTAGGCGCTTTCCTGTCTATGATTATCATGCTGCTGGTGTACCAGAGCTGGCGCAGGTCGAAACAGAACGTAAAGCTGCTTACAGACCTGAACAACAGGATAAACGAGCAGAAAGACCACCTCCAATCTGTATTGGCCGACCTCCAGTTCAGCAATAATGAAAAAGACCGCATACTGCGCGTAGTGGCGCACGATATCAGGAACCCCATAGCGGCCATCGTATCGCTTACCGACCTGATGATGTCGGATAAATCGAACTACACGGAAGAGCAGATAGAATTCCTGGAGCTGATTATAGAGGCTTGTACCAATGCGTTGACGCTTACAAAGGACATACTGGAAGTATCGACCCCCAATAAAAATGAAATGGCTACGGAGTGGGTAGACATCAATACCCTGCTGAGCAACTGCATCAGCCTGCTCCGCTTCAAGGCCGAGGAAAAGAAACAGGAAATCATACTTTACCCGCTGGAAAAACCGCTGTCGCTGCGTATCAACAAAGAAAAAATATGGCGCGTTATCAACAACCTGGTAGTGAACGCCATCAAATTCAGCCATAACGACAGCATGATAGAGGTGGCTGCCACAGAGCTGGAAAACGAAGTGCTCATTACGGTAAAAGACAGTGGTGTAGGCATACCAGAGCAATACAGGGAAAAGGTATTCGAAATGTTTACCGTGGCCAAGAGGCTGGGCACTGCGGGGGAAAAATCTTATGGCCTCGGGCTTTCTATCTGCAAACAAATCATCGAGAGCCACGGGGGCACTATATCTTTTGAGAGCAAGGAAGGCGAAGGGACGACTTTCTTCATCACACTGCCCATCACTGCGCAGTAAATACACTACTGCCACAGCAATAAGCCCGCGCTAACCGTTTGTACCCGCTACCATACTTTTTGAGCTGAGCGCCCTTGCAGCAAATACAATGCTGAGCATAGTAAGTACCGCGCCTGCAAGGAAGGGTGCGCCGGGAAAATAGACCGGGGCACCGGGGCCTGTAAAATAAGCAAACAAAGAAGTCATCAGCACCGGGCCCACAATAGAGGTAACACTCATCAGGCTGGCCAGCAGCCCCTGCAACTCGCCCTGCTCATTGGCAGGTATATGGTTGGACAAAGTGCCCTGTATGGCCGGGCCGGCAATGCCGCCCAATGCATACGGCACCAGGAATGCAAACATCATCCAGCCTTTGGTAGCAAAGGCAAAAAGCACGAAACCGACCATGTACAGTACCATTCCTACATATATAGAGCGTGTTTGCCCCAGCCGGGGTATGACTACCCGGATAAGCCCGCCCTGTACGATGGCCACCATCAGCCCTACAAAGCCCAGGGAATACCCCACCCATTTTTCGTCCCATTTGAATTTTTCCATCGTGTAGTACGTCCATGTAGATTGTGTGGCATGTGCCGCTATATACACAAATACGATGGCAATAATCAGCCCTGTTATCTGCGGGTATCTGCGGGCATGCATCATAGAGCCTACGGGGTTGGCACGCTTCCAGTCGAAGGCGCGCCGGTTCTCTTTGTTCAGCGATTCGGGCAGGATGAAAAAGCCGTATATAAAGTTGAGCAGTGAAAAACAGGCCGCTATGATAAAGGGCATACGCGTGCCGTACTGGCTGAAAATACCGCCTATGACGGGGCCTATGATGAAGCCTAAACCGAATGCGGCACCTATCATACCAAAATTCTGCGCGCGTTTTTCAGGTGTGCTGATGTCTGCTATATAGGCTGAGGCGGTAGTAAAGCTGGCCCCGAAAATACCGGCAATGGCGCGGCCTACAAAAAGCCAGCCTATAGTAGGTGCAAACGCAAGGAACAAATAATCGGTGCCCAGCCCCAGCAGCGACAGCAGCAATACCGGCCTGCGGCCATACCGGTCGCTGAGGCCGCCCAGTATGGGCGCGCATACAAACTGCATGACGGCATAAGAGAAGGTAAGCCACCCGCCATACTCCGACGCTGTGCTCAAACCCTTACCGGTCAGTTCCTGTATCAGCCGGGGCATTACAGGTATGATAACCCCCAGCCCGATGCAATCGATGAGCAGGGTGACGAAGATAAAACCCAGTGCGGCACTTCTTTTGACCGTCATAAAGTAAATTTGTGGGCAAAATTAGATATTCCATTCATTTGTAAGGTTTAAATATGCAGGAACTGGTAATAGCATCGAACAACAAGGGCAAGATAAAAGAGATAAAGGCCATAATACGGGAAATCAGCCTGCTATCATTGAAAGACATTGGTTACGAACAAGACATACCGGAACCCTACGATACTTTTGAGGATAATGCAGCCGCCAAGGCTACAACCATACATGCATACTGCGGCAAAAATGTGTTTGCAGACGATAGCGGTATCTGCGTACATGCTTTAGACGGTGCGCCGGGGGTATTCAGCGCCCGCTATGCCGGCAGCCAGGCAACCGACGGGGCCAACCTGGACAAGCTGGTAGCCGAAATGAAAGGCCATACGGACAGGCGCGCTTATTACAAGGCGGTGATATGCCTTATATGGAACGGGGAAACGCATTATTTTGACGGGGCCTGCCACGGCACATTGCTGGATGCCCCACGTGGCAACGGCGGCTTCGGCTACGACCCGCTTTTTGTGCCGGAGGGCTACGAACAGACGTTTGCAGAACTGCCCCCCGAAGTAAAACACAGCATCAGCCACAGGGGTATAGCCGTGCGAAAGATGGTCACATTCATTCAACAACAATTAGCGCAACAGTGAAGTTTTCAATAGGGGATAAAATCGTTCTGAAAAGAACAGGCGAAGAAGGAACGGTAACGGCCTACATCAGCCCGCAAATGCTGGAGGTGGAGGTAAACGGCACCACTTTTCCTGTGTATACAGACGAGGTAGACCACCCGTACCTCAAATGGTTTACCGAAAAAAAGAAAACCGTATCCAAGGCGCCGCCGGAACAACTGCCGGTGGAAAAACAAAAGAACCGCGGGCCCAAGCTGGCCAGCGGTATCCACCTCTCTTTCCTGCCCGTATTCAAAGCCAATGAGCAGGAAGATATAGTAGACTACCTGAAAATACACCTGCTGAACGAACTGCCAGTCCCTATCCGCTTCACTTACGAAGTGCGCAACAGCAGGCACGAAAGTTTGTTCCGCCACGAGGGCACGCTCCATGCATTCGGCAATGTGTACCTGCACAATATGCCATTCGGGGATATGAACGACCAGCCGAGGTTTAACTGGACAGCCGTTGCGGAGGGCAATAAAGAACTGGAAAAGGCAGAGGGCACGCTGCGGATAAAAACGGTCAAGCTGTTTGAGCACATTAACCAGTTGCTGCTGCACAATGAGCCTTCATTCAGCTACCTGCTGATAGATGATTTTTCGGCGAAGCAGGCAAAAGAGGTGGCCCCGCCTGAGTTGCCGTTTGTACCGCCCAAAACCCATACAAAATCGAGCGGCAGGATAGAGCTGCCGCGGTACGAAGTAGACCTGCACATCGAAAACCTGGTAGAGAACGTAAGGGGCATGAGCAATGCCGACATCATGCATACCCAGTTGCAAACGCTGGAATATTACCTCTCGCTGGCCATCAAACACCGGCAGGAGCGGATGGTCATTATTCACGGACTTGGCAAGGGGGTACTGCGGGCAGAGGTGCATAAACTACTCGACAGCTACCCCGAAATAGCACGCTATACCAATGAATGGCACGGGCAGTACGGCTTTGGGGCTACAGAGGTCTACTTTCAGTACAGTTAAGCCTTTCTTACACGCAGCATAAAATAGATGAGCGTTATGACCGCCCCGGCGGCAGTGAACCCGAACGTAGCAGCAACGCCCGAACTGACCCACAGGAAGCCCGCAAAGCTGCTGGCCAGCATGGCCGCTATGCTTTGAAACGAGGTATAAGTGCCTACGGCAGTTGCCGTGTCTTTTTTATCGCACACATTGGTAATCCATGCCTTTGCAATGCCTTCCGTCAGTGCGGCATACCCGCCATACAGGGCAAACAACAACATCAGCACCGCGCCTGCCGAAGCTACGGACATACCTGCATAGGTAACGGCAAACAGCCCCAGTCCCAGCATAAACATTTTTTTCAGCCCCAGTTTATCGGCCAGTATGCCCGCGGGATAGGCGCACAGCGCATATACCAGGTTATAAAAGATATACAGAGCAATGGTGACCGTATCGCTGAGGCCTGCATTTTTCAGCTTCAGCAACAGGAACACGTCTGAACTATTGAACAGAGCAAACAGCAATAAGCCCGTCACGAGGCGCTTATAAGCCGGGGTAGCTGTTTTCCAATAGCCCAAAAAGCTGAAGAAAGAGGTGGTAGCTCCTGCCTTGCCTGCCGTTTCTTTCTTCTCCTTCAGCAGGTAGGTACAGGCTATGGCCAGCAGGCCGGGGGCAAAGGCTATATAGAAGAGCCATACATACCTGCCGGGGTAGAAATAGAGGAACACAAGCGCCAGCAAGGGACCCAATACTGCCCCCAGTGTATCCATACTACGGTGAAAACCGAATACGGTGGCCTTGGTGGCGGCGCTTGCCTGTGCCGAAAGCATGGCATCGCGCGCACCGGTGCGTATGCCCTTGCCCAGCCTTTCGGTGGTGCGGACAAACAATATCCACACGGCATTGGTAAACAGCGCCATGGCAGGTTTGGCTATGGCGCTCAGGCCATAACCCAGTCTTACGAACGGCAGGCGCTTTTGCGTAACGTCAGACAGCTTGCCGAAGTAGCCCTTGCTCAGCCCCGCAGTGGCCTCGGCTATGCCTTCCAGTATGCCGATAAATAGTACTGAATAATGGATGCTTTCAAGGTAGATGGGCATCACGGGGTAAAGCATTTCGCTGGCCATATCCGTAAACAGGCTGACCAGTGATAATATCCATATAGTGCGTGTAATGATACGCATGGCTTTAGTTTTCCATTACCCGTATTTCAACGCGCCGGTTCAGGTCTTCATCTTCCAGTGTCCGCTCTATACGCACCACAGGCCGCGTACGGCCATATCCTTCATAACTGAGGCGGTCTTTATCAATACCTTTGTCAATAAGGTAGTCGTATATATAGCGCGCCCTGTTTACCGACAGCGTTTTTTCAAAAGTATCTTCATCGAGGGCATCGGCAAAAGGAGGCACACAACATACATGCCCTTCGATACGGATTTTCAGTTTCGGAAAAGCTTTCAGTGCGGCGTACAGTCTTTCCAGTTCAGGCAGCGATTCATCGCGCACCACGTGCCGCCCTGCATAGAAGTATATTTTGCGCAGCACCAGCGTTTGCCCTACCCGCGCACGGGTCAGTGTAGAATCGATGCCGGGTGCTGGGGGTGAAGGTTGGGAGGTTTGAGCAACTGCCTGTTTCTTTACCGGCCTGTCTGCCGTTACAATATCCACGCGCCTGTCTTGCCGGTAGCCCCCGGCTATTTCCTGCACCCTGTTCACTTCCCCTTTTCCGGTACACAATTGTACATTGGTCTTGTTGATGCCCAGCCCTGCAAGGTATTGCCGCACATTTTCCGCGCGCTCTTCCGAAAGCTCCAGGTTATAATCTTCCGCCCCCAGGTTATCGGCATAGCCTATTATAAACAGGGATTTATCGGGGGTGAGTATTTCGTAATATACCAGTGAGTCAAGCACGGCAGTTGCCTGCTGCGACAGTGCCGCTTCGTTGAGACGAAAATACAGCTGCAGCGTATCGGGCAAAGCCCCGGCCTTTCCCCTTGCAGGAAAGCATAACAGGCAGGCAAGGCAACAACATATACTGAAAACCGTTCTCATAATTATGCATAAACATACATATTTAGTTGGTTTGTTGACTTGTTGATTGGTTAATTGGGGTAATTGAGGTAATTGAGGTAATTGAGGTAATTGAGGTAATTGAGGTAATTAAGGCAATTAGGTATATAGGCATATACCCTTAACACCTAATTCCTATTCCTAATTCCTAATTCCCAATTCCTACAAATCAACCAATCAACGCGCCCTGCCCGATACGGTATCTTCGGTAGAAGCGGTATTGGCCCTGAGGCCGGAATCGTACTGGCCTTCGTAGCGCGGATAGGCGGTATCGCTGGCAGTGGTCGAGGCTTTATATTCGGCGGGGGCTGTCCCGTTCAGGTTGGTGGAGTCGATGGGGGTACTGCTGCCCTGCTCGTCATCGTCAACGCAGGAGCATACAGCTACAGATAAAAAGGCGGCCAGCAACAGGTATTGTATTGTCTTCATTCTATTCATTTTAAATGTTGGGTGAATGACTATCAATCAATACGCTATAAATATTATGCCCCGGCAAATACCGGGGCCTGTTATCCAAATTCAATCCTTATATATCGTTCGTTGCGGCGGTTAGTCCTTTACCAGTTTCTGCTGGTAGAAAATATCGTTGTTACAATCGGCCAGGCATATCATATATACCCCCGTGTTGAGCGAAGTGACCGGAATTTCATTAGGGCCGGGCTGCAGCTCGCAACATAAAACATTATTGCCCGTCAGGTTGTCCGAAATAGTTGCCTGCATTGGTTCTGTTGTCTTGTTCGTGATAAAGATCTTACTATTCATATTGCTGTATTTTCGGTGAACGTTTATTGATACATTCCCGTATAGAGCCCGGTGGAATACAGTTTTTACATGCATCACACATCACGCCGGCATTCATAGGGAAGTACAAGATAGTAAAACAAAAAAATTGTACCGCGAAAAAATTGTCTGGCTTTAAAAAATTAACTTAGAAAAATAAAAACAGCAGGAATGCAGGCCCGGAAATATATTTCGCTAAAGGTAACAGGCATTAAAGAAGAAGCAGAGGGTGTAAAAAGTTTTTCGCTCGCCACACTGTACGGGGAAAATTTGCCCTATAAAGCCGGGCAGTTCATCTCCTTTGCATTCCACATAGGCGGCAAAGAAGAAAGGCGGTCTTATTCATTTGTTTCGTCCCCCTTGTGCGGTGAGCAAATGCAGGTAACGGTCAGGAGGATAGAGAACGGTATCTTTTCAAGAATATTGTTCGATAAGATAAAGCCGGGCGATGTGCTGCACAGTACAGGCGTATCGGGCTTCTTCACCCTGCCCGAAGCGCATGGGCCGCTGTTCTTTTTTGCGGCGGGCATAGGTATTACGCCTGTTTTTTCCATGATAAAAGAAGCACTGGCTGCACGGAGCGCGGAAAAAATCGTACTGTTTTACAGCAACCATGCAGCCGGACGGGCGGTGTTCCGGGAAGAGCTGAACCTGCTGAAAATGCAGTACCCAGGTACGTTTTATATCGTTTACCTGTACAGCCTGTCGCCCGACCTGTCGCGGGCGCGGCTCAACAAAGAACTGATACCCATATTGCTGAAAGAATACAACGCAGGCCCCGGCGCTTATTACTACATCTGCGGGCCTTATGCCTATATGCGCATGGTGACTTATGCGCTGGAAGAAATGGAGGTACCCCCGGCCCATATCAGGAAAGAGAACTTTGATACCACCGTCACCCTGAACAGGCCCGCCCCACCCGATAAAAAGCCCCATACCGTTTACCTGCATTTTGGCAATGAGCAGTACAGCTTCGTATCCGCCTACCCCGATACCATATTGCAGGCGGCGGAGAAGAACGGCATCTCACTGCCCTATAGCTGCCGCAACGGCGTATGCGGCACCTGTGCGGCACGCTGTGTAAGCGGTAAGGTATGGCACAGCGCCAACGAGGTGCTGACCGATAAAGAACTGCAAAGCGGGCTGATGCTTACCTGTGTAGCCTACCCGGTGGAAGGGGATGTAGAGGTGGAGGTTTTACAGTGATGGGGATCTCGCTGTAAGAGAAATTATGAGCCTTTCTGCTGCTTTCTGTACATTTCAATTACTTCGTCTTTGGTCTTTATTATTTCGTCTTTCTCTTTTAACATTTTTTCATACAACTCAACCACTTTATCAATAGGATTAAACTGGTAGTTAGCTGAATTATCATTCATGTTTTCTATGTGAAAAATCACATAATCTTCATTGAAATTCAAAATAGCATCTTTAGTTACACCTAAGGCTGATGCAACCTGTTCAATTTTATCATCCTCCAAAGATTCACTCTGCTCCATCAATGACACGGCTTGCTGTGTTACGCCAAGCGTTGTTGCAAGCGCTTCTTGCTTAATACCCTTAAGCTCTCTGATACGTTGAATTTTTCTTCCTATATGGACGGTTTTCAAATCGGGAATAGACATACTTGTAAAAGCTTGTAAAAATATGTTGGGTGTAAAATACAAACTATTACTTGTAAAACACAAGTGACAACTTGTAAAACACAAGCCTGAAAATTTGCATGTATTATATTGCCCTTATTAGTTTCGCATTCAAATCAAGCCTCCCATGAAACACGCAACCATCAGCATAGCCAATAACTATACACCGTTACGAAAAGCTTTTGCAGCACTGCTTGAAAATCTTGGTCATAAAGTTTTGATACAGGCAGAAAACGGGAAGGAACTGCTACAAAAATTAAAATCTGCCACCTGTTTACCTGATGTTTGTATCATGGACCTGCACATGCCCGTTATGGATGGCTTTCTGCTTGCAAAGAACATCAAGGAACAATACCCGCAAATGAAAGTAATTGTCTTTTCGATGACCGGCAGCAAAGAAGAGGTTGAAAGGGTTTTAACCTGCGGTGCAGACAAGTTTATTTATAAAGGAGATTATGAAAAGTTACAGGAAGTGTTATTATCCTATTCCTTGATATGACTTCGACCTATAATCAAAACCTATCGGTTTGTAGTTGAATTCGCTTTGTTTATCAATAATAACTATTCAAACACCGTGAAAACACGGTTGTGAGCCGATGCACAACTTTTTACGTTTGAACCAACAATCCAGCTTATGAAAATCTTATTGTCCTCTATCTTATTGCTATTGACTTGTTTAACAAATGCTACCGCCCAAACGGGCAATGCCATCATCTTCGATTATGATGCCAATGGCCAGCGGGTATTAAGGCATCTTGACCCTGCCGCCGTTCTTAACAAGTATGGTGATACGCTTACCCGGCAATCTCCGCCCGATACACTGCGGGGCGTACAGGGAAACCTGGCCGGAGCAATTTTAGTAAAAGCTTATCCCAACCCGACTGCCGATGAAGTAATCATTGAAAACCTCTCCTGGAAAGACCCTTCGGAGGCAGTGGTAAAGATATTCGACATTGCCGGGAAGCTGATACAAACGAACCGGTTCTCTGCTCCCCGCAAAGAATTTTCACTGGCATCCGTTGTTCCCGGGGTGTACCAGGTACACTATTACCTGAACGGCGAATTGCTCACTACCTGGAAAATCATCAAGAAATAAACTTTATAAACACATTTCAACTGAATACATGAAAAAATTAAGCACAGCTACCCGGCTTTTGCTCGTTTCGTTCATTGCAACAGTAACAGTCCTGACAACATACGCCCAGCAACCTATTTTGCCGCCGCAACCTTCGATACTGGCCGGGGAACTGCCTGTTACTTATGACGTATCCGCCAACGGCTCATTTACTTATTCCCTGCCGCTGGAAATACCGCCCGGCATACACGACCTGGTACCCAGCCTGTCCATTTCCTACAACAGCCAAGGAGGGAACGGCAACCTCGGTATGGGCTGGTCATTAAGCGGCGCCTCCTTAATCACAAGGACCGGAACATCCATTTTTCATAACAACCAGCTCGACCCGGTTGATTTTGACAATAACGATGTATTTGTACTGGACGGACAAAGGCTCATACCTGTAGGTACCAATACCTATATGACCGAGATAAAGAATTTTTGTACCATCACCTCATCCGGCACCGCCGGAAACGGGCCGCAAAGCTTTACGGTGGAGCACCCCGACGGCACCGTGTACGAATATGGCACCACAGCACAGTCCCGGCTTATCTTACAAGGCAAGCAGGACGTGCTTATCTGGGGGCTGAACCGCATTACCGATAAGAACGGCAACTATATAGACTTTACCTATTACAATAGTCAAAGTGAAGGTGTATTACGCCTGCTGTCTATTAAGTATACAGGCAACACCAATTCACCTGTGGACATGAATACCATCCATTTCACCTACCTGCCCCGTTATGTGGATAAAAACAAATCGTGGGTAGCCGGTGCCTTAATGCAGGACAGCGTGTATTTAAGCCAGGTAGAAGTTTATCACACAGACTCTTCCAGCGCATTGTTCTACAGGCTGGGGTACGATTATACTTTTTACACGCACCTCGTGGAAATCACAGAAATAAGGCCGGGAATGGTAGCCTTGCCCCCAATAAAAATAAAATGGGGCGAAAAAGGCAGAGATACATCTGTACACGCCAACCTTCAAAACTATACCCCTACCACGACAATATGGCGTTATACAATGGGGGATTACAATGCAGACGGTGCAACAGATATTGTTCGTATGCCTGACGGGCCATATATTCCTGAACTATTCATTAGTGATAAAAATTACGGATTCATAGATTCGGGGCATGTTGCCCAGGGAGGTGCCAACTTCTATTCATGTCAGCAGAACGGCACTGTCCCCTCGCAACTGTCTATGGATTATAACGGCGATGGTTATGATGATGTGATTTTTATAGAAAAATACCAGCACCCTACCCAATACTATTGGGGCCTGAGGATGCACCTGTACCTTGCAAAACCCGGAGGGGGCTTTGACCCCGACTGGGTGATACTTGACTACAGCAACAGCAGTTCTTCAATGGGAGGATATTATGTGAACCAATCGAAAGTATTACCGGGTGATTTTGACGGAGACGGAAGAAGGGATTTTATGGTCATTATTCCTTACGACCTTACCGGCTATAATGAAGGCCAGATGTTCCATTGCTTCCTGGTGGGATACGCTTACCAGAACGGGCCGAATGTAGGGCAGCTTGGCAATTACGGGGCATTAACTCCAGGGGGGCACTACAGGCTGCTGGGGCAAATCGACCATGAGATATATGCCAGTGTGCCGATGGATTTTGACGGGGACGGAAAAACAGACCTGTTGATTACCAACGATGCCATGAACACACCACAACCTGACTATGATTGTGAAATATATACAGTAAATGCCAACTACTCCAATGGCGCTGTAATTGACCCAACCTCATCTCCCGCTGGTATCAGCATGATCTATACCGACAATTATCCTTCGAACTATACACGTGTTCAAGGAGCATATAACCATATTTATGCAGGAGACTTTAACGGTGACGGTAAAGATGATGTACTGACCTGGGAGCCTATTGTCAATACCCCGGGGTGGCCGGGTATCTGGAAGATATTGTATTCAAGAGGGGTGGGAAGTTTATGGGAGACAGTAGATATTAGCAGCGGGAGCCTGCCGTTGCAGGCAAATGAGTTGTCTGCCACCGGTCCTTGGTATTTCTATAATTATAGCTTCAACATAGGGGACTTTAACGGAGATGGGAAGGATGATATTCTGCAAATACAGGATTCTGCCAACCATTATTGCGCACATTGTGGCCCTCCCAGTGCGAACATGAACAATGTTTATAAAATATATTATTCGTCCGGTATGAATTTTACCAAAGAAACGGGAAAACTACCTGATGATTTTTATACGAACAGGGATTTTGTGTATTTAGGTGATTATGATGGGGACGGGCAAATTGACATCTTAAACTCTAACTCGTGGTCGGATACGCCCGTGGTGGTTTATTTTCATAAAAATGACCAGAGCCATTTGGTAACGGCTGTGGAAACAGCCGGTAAACGGCTGGATATTTCCTACAAATCACTGGGTGAAAAAGATGCTCCTTATTCATTCGTGCCCTGGTCGGTAAACGGGCATACCCAAACGGAGTACCCGTACATATCCAAAGCCGTAGCCATCAAAGTAGTAACGGGGATGAAAGACAATATCTCCATGAAAAAGAATTTTGAATACCAAACCCTGTCCATCAACGAGAACGGTCTTGGCCTGCAAGGTTTTCACGAAGTACGAACCAATGACTCTTCCGACCCAGCCAGGCCGAAGCTGATAAAGAACCAGTACAGCCTGTTCCCCGCGCTATGGGGCACGCAGGGCGGCTATGGCAGGACACCCGTGCTGTGCACTACTTCCATTTATGTAATAAATGACCTAGGCGCTTTGGAGCAAAGCTATTCAAAGCTCTATTCCTACATTGATGAAGACGGCGGGGCAGGTGGCAAGGTGCGCCTGTTCATGAACTACGGCACGATAGAAACGAATTTTGCGACCGGGGAATATACCGACATCATTAAAGACTTCCATCCCCTTACTGCGGGTACGCCCTGTTATGAATTCGGCCAGCCCACCTATACAGAAACAGCCAAGGCTACCCGGAACGGGTATATATATGACCGCTCCACCTACACCTACGATATGAATGCGGCCTTCCACAACCGCTCCAAACCGGTAAGCGTGGTGCGACAGGTTACCTATCCGGGCAAGCCATCCTACAGCAGGACAATAAACTACGAATACAACAGCGTGGGCCTTGTATATAAAAAAACAAGCGACCCCGGTACGGCCAACGAAGCGGTACATACCTACCTGTACGATAGCTTCGGCAATATGTGGTCAGACGTGCTTACGGCGCCCAATGCTTCCCCTTCGCTGCCGTCCATTGTAAAGAACTGGGATTTTACGGCCGACCACCGCTTCGTGAAACGCTCCCGCGAATACCATTGGGCCGATGCCTACAACGATGAGAATGTATCGTTCAACAAATGGGGAAAGGTAACGGAATATAAAGACCGGACGGGCCTTTCTACCCTGTATGAATATGACAGCCTGAACCGGGTGGTAAAAACCGAATACCCCGATGGGGTCATTGAAAGAACAGCCTACAAATGGGCGTATGATAACGCCACCGATAATCCTGCATCTGCCTTTTACGATTATAAGGTCATCACAGCCAACCAGGGCGCGGCGCAACTGCTGGTACAACATACTACAGACGGTATCTCCGGTGCCAAATATGAGTTTTTTGATTTTTATAAACGGAAAATCAGGGAAACGCATCCGGGGTATGACGGGCAAACCATTTATGCCGATATGGCCTATGACAATGCGGGGTACAAAACAAGCAGTACTTCCCCTTACCCCGCGTCCAATCCTTCCGCCGCTGTCACTACAACCTATAGCTACGATTATTTCGGGCGTGAAATATGGCACGGCACCTCTATGGGCGATAATGTATCTACCTCCTATGCCGTAACCATTACCCCGACTGTGCTTACCACCACCATGACCACATCGGGCGGCAGCACAAAGGTTACCTATTCCGATGCACAGGGTGTGTATAAAACTATTGATAACAATGTGCCCATAGAGACCTTTTACAACAGCAACGGCAGCCCTAACGAAGTTGTCATCAACGGCAACCAAAACCTCAAGACCAGTTACCAATATGACAGTTACGGAAGGGTCATTTCCAAAACCGAGCCTAATACAGGGACAACCACCTATACCTACAATGCTTATGACCAGCTTATGAGCAAGACAGATAACCTGGGCATTACTTATGAATATACCTATGACGTACTGGGCAGGCTCAGTACCAAAACCCAGTCGGGGCAGCCCACAGGTTATACCTACACCTATTACAACACCGCCAACCTGCCATCAACCGGCAAGGTAATGGAGGAGACCTCACCCTACAGCACATCCAAACACTATACCTATGATGCCTACGGCCGGCTCGACTCCCTGTACGAAACAGTGCCGGGGCAATCGCCGTTCATCAACCATTATACCTACGACTCCAAAGGGCGTATCGACACGCGCACTTATCCTTCCGGTTATGTTATTCAAAACAGCTATAACGGGTACGGGTATCATTCCGGCATCGACCTCGTGGGAGGCACGGCCAATCCCCATTCGCTCTGGCAGGCAGTTTCAGAAGACCACCTGGGCAACCTGACACAGGCTTACCTGTTCGACCAGGCGGGCAGCCAGTTATATACCGTTGACCGCAGTTACGATGCGCTGGGCTTTGAGACCAGCCGCTCTGTGACCCATATTAATAGTACCGTGCTTTCTTCTTTCCAGACCAACTTCGACATACATACCGGCAACCTGCAGGACAGGACGGACAAATACAATCATTCGGAAAACTTTACCTACGACAGTCATGAACGCCTGACCAATATTAACGGTGCAGGCACGCCGGTAACGGTAGAGTATACCGATGAGGGGAATATAAAGAGGAAAGATAACGTCACAAACTCCGTGTACAACTGGAAATATGACAAATATGCCCTGGTACAGGTGCCCGAGCCGCAAAACTCCATGCCTGCATGGATGCTGCCGCAGGCCGACCAGGAAGTAACCTATTACCCGTTCAAAAAGATACAGAACGTGACCGAGCAGGGGTACAGGGTGGGATTCCTGTACGGGCCTGATGATGAACGGTGCCGGGCCATGTACCTTGATATGGTGAACCATACGACCCTGCAACAAAAATACTACGCCTCGGGTTACGAGAAAACCATCAACGGCACCACCGGCGATGAAGAAGAACTCAGCTATGTAACTGCCGGCGGCGAACTCATAGCCATATTGCGGAAAGAAACGACCGCATCGGGCACGACGGATGGTGTCTATTATATTGCTACCGACCACTTAGGAAGCATTACCGAAGTGCTGGACGATGAAGGCATCAACAACAACGGACTAGTGGAAGAACGGAGCTATGATGCATGGGGCAGGCCGAGGGATGTGATGAGCTTTATGCCGCAGCAGCCCAATGTACCGCCGGGATGGATGTTTGACCGGGGCTATACCGGGCATGAGCATATATGGCTGAAAGGACAGTTCGACTTCGGCATCATTAACATGAACGGCAGGCTCTACGACCCGGTTACGGGCCGTATGTTCAGCCCCGACCCCGAGCTTTCAGACGGCAGCATATCCGAATGCTATAACAAATATGCCTATGCCAATAACAACCCGCTGAAATATACCGACCCCAGCGGGAACAACATACCTTTGCTTGTTGCGGGTGCTATTTTCGGAGGATTTTCCAACCTCGTGTTCAATGCCGGGAACGTACATTCCTGGGGCGATGCATTTATGTATTTTGGCATAGGTGCAGGCGCCACACTGGCAGGCGGAGGTTTAGGCAGGATAGCCAGTACTACAATCAGTGCCGGAGGCTTTATCGGAGGAGCATCAGTTGGTGCATCGGCTGGCTTTGCAGGCGGTTTTGTAGGTGGCTTTGGCAATGGACTGGCAAGCGGTGGTGAAGTGGGGCAGAGTTTTAGGAGTGGATTAGTTGGTGGTGGAATGGGCGCTTTATTCGGTGGTATAATGGCAGGGGTCGAAGAAGGTGTTAACGCATCTACTAGTGGGAGAAACTTTTGGAACGGTCGAATCAATAAAGGCGTATTCATGAAAATACATAATTTAACGGGTAAGCCCTATAAAAATGGCGTTGCTAATCAGCAGACTCTTGACGAATTTCAAAAACAGTATGATCCAAATTATTACACTGATTGCCCAGGTTGTAAAGCTTCTGTAAGTCATGATATGGCAGACAAGGATGCTGGACTAACATCACCAACGGATGGAGAGTGGGCGAGGGCACAATCAGCGAAGACATTTATTAATAGTAAAATGTTTAAAAGTGACTATGATTTATATAGAACTTGGTTTCATGAAAAAGGACATGCGTTACAAATACTAAATGGAGATGCAGCTAGGATATATCAACAATGTAATGGAGACGTGGGACTAATGAAAATAAAAATGGAAATTATCATGCGAAAATTTATGATACAAATGGAGTTAGGACTCGGCATGAGAGCGGGAGCAGCCGATGATGAAGATTGGTTAAAAATATATGAAAATGCCTTAAAAAAATATTAATTATGAAATGGATAAAACTTATCATTTTGACCTTGCTAAGCAATATCAATATTGCACATGCTCAACTAAAATTATCTGTAGATACAGTTTATAAGCATCAATTTAATCCTAACAAGGGTATAATGCGCATAAATATATATAATACTTTTTCAAGTATTATATATATAGAAAAAGAACAGTTCAAAAATATTTTTTTCAATCTTGTCGTAAATGATTCGAATGCAATAAAATCTTATGGGGATAATGCTGCATCTTATTTTTTTGTTGATAATACCAAGCTAAGAGTAAAGTATAGAAACGAACTTATAACTCCAATGCCAACATTATATAAAGACCTCCAAAAATCGCAGCAATTTGAAAGTCGGGTTTATTTGCAGAACAAAAAGTTACCTATTAGGAGAATTGACGGCAAAACATATTATTGTTTATCGCCAAACAAATCATATTTGGTGAGTGTGATTTTTACTTCGGACTTTTTTATGTACGAAAACTTGACTGTCTTATCTACAACAGAAATTGATAGTAGCAAAGTAAGTTTGATAATATTTTTTAAGGGGAGGTTTGACCAACAAAAGGAGTGTGACATTCGGGCATCTTCTTCGCCTTCTAACGTACTTAAGAAATATGTTTTTAACATGCTAAATACTAATTAATATTTAAAGAGAATCGAACTTGAAAAGATTTATCAATGAGTCGTTTTTAATTATAACAGGAATATTATCTGGTTATTCTTCCTTTGGTCAGCTACAAGCAAAAGTAATTGACATAAAAGACAACCCTTACACGCCAAACAAAGGAGTTGTAACCATCTGTATCATAAATCATTTCGCAAATCCTGTTTTTATCGAAAAGGCATATTTCAATAATGATGGCTTATTAATGATTCGTGTTAAGGAGCCTGGCATGAATACAGAAACTGAAACTACTGAAGATTGTCCAATTGCATTTATGTATTATGACAATAAACAATTAAATGTAGTTTCAAGGGGCGCATTTATCAATCCACTGGGTGTTCCTTATCGTTTCTTAAAACAAAACGAAGAATTCAACGAAAAAATTTTTTCTTTCAATAACAGAATTGAATCTAAGCAAATAAGAGGTAAGTCATATTTCAAAATTGAGCCTGAGAAGGAAGATACTGTAAAGTTTGTATTTGATAGTGATTTTTGGGGCTACGAAAAAATTAAGGGGCTAAGTAGTGATATGAGAGCTAATACAAACATACATATTGGCTTCAACCCTAAAATATTAGGTAAAGACATACCAAAGAATTATTGGATAAAAACAGATACTTCAGCTCTGCTGAACAGATATTTTTTTAAAAAAATGCAGAGGGAGTAGATAAGAGAATGGCCATAAAACATTTGTATATACTTTGCTTTCTATTATTGTTATCATTTATTAGTAAAGGTCGTACCTATTCTGTCGTTTCATTGGAAGGCTCGAAAGCTACAATAAACGTAGATTTTTTACCTGTTGATAATACAGTTAAGATATACAACAAACAGAACGGTATGCTATTACAAGATGTAATAGATTTAACCGATGTAAAAGTTTTAAATAAAAATTTCTTATACATCACTTATAAGGCAAGAGTAGGGAGCAATATCAAAAAGGAAATGGGATTACTTTTATCAGTATCAAATGGTAAGCTATTTGAATCATTGCACATAATGACCCGGTATAAAGTAGAGTTTAAGAGAACTTACGACAAACCTACCGACTTGCTTCAAACTTATAATGAGTTGGAAGAGTTTTCAGCCGCGGTCATTAAATGCAATACTGATTCTCTATGCTTAAAATGTAGTTATGTAAATAAGTCTAAACAACAGAACCGGGCTACCATATTAAATGACAATTTCTGCCTGAAATTTGATACTAAGCAAAAAATATTTGCAAATAGCCATAAAAAGTTAATTGGTCATTATACATGTTATAACCCCGAGATGAACACTACTACTCAAAGAGAATACAATGAAATTTTTCCAACTGTGGCATTGATGGATTATGAATACTATTTCATAAATGGCTTTTGGTATGAGTTGAACCAGGGAAATTATCTCGTGCAACTTATTGGTAGTAAATAACCCTACTGCTTTGAATGGGTGCTATGGGATTAAACGATTGAACTATAAATATGGACATACAAAAAATAGACTATTTTCTCAATGTGTCGGTCAAACTGAATGCAGAAGGTAAAGGCATGCATTTTCATCTTGATGAATTCACTGATTTTACGGCCAGCGGCAACTTGTTAGAGAAGGCATTTGAAATATTTAATACAGTAATTGCTTATAAAAATGAAAAATATGGAGACGGATATTTTTTAGTCCTCGCAATCGCGTTAGAAGAATATGAAGGGGAAGCGCCGGAAATTCAGAACGTATCCGATATACTGGATAATGCTTCTTTTACACCTCCATCTATCGAGCTGTATAAAAATGATGATGAATTCAGACAGGTGATAAAAAACGACACGAGGTTAAATATCCAAATTGACAACGGCATACACCTCTGTTACATGAAAAGCCTAAATGATAAAGATTGGATTTACAGGTTTCTATATCTCAGGGAAGGTGAATAAACGCACTATGTCAAAGTCTATTTTAGTCATCTTGTTCTTTTTAATGAGTTGTGAACTGACTCAATCTCAACAGCTCACACAGGCCAGGAAATACCAGTTTGGTAACTATTCTGTTCAGACAGGGTATGATAAAGACAACCCTGCAATTCAAATATATAAGGGGAAAGAATTGCTGTACGACAAACATTCCGGCGATGGGATGGCCTGTTTTTCAATTGATACGCTCTCTTTAAATAATGACAATATCCCTGATTTTATATTTGGTTACCAGGTGGAGGATTATTCAGTTGTTGGAGCATTGGTATCTACAAAGTCGAATGCTAACTATAAAGAATTCGATATAATTAATGCCTTTGACCCGCTTACCTACGGGAACACCGCTCTAATGAAAGGTGACAGCATTTATACGTTTATACTAAAAGACGTCAATAACGATAACAGGAGGGATATTATTACAAACGTCATTAATAACACAGACGACCATACATGGAGGGCAACCCAAACACAGACCGATACTATACTGAATGCACAAATAATCAGCCTGGTTAACGGGTAAAAATTGGCGTTAATGCATCTGTTAAGAAAAGTACTTTATGATTTTACGAAACACAATACTGCTTATCCTTTTATTAATAGGTACTTTCTTTAGCCGTTTGTCTGCCAATACGATTGACAGCCTTAAAACTAAAATGGATGTTGAGCACTTCCTTGTGAAGAATATCTCGCCTTCGTATGAAGGAGGTATGCTGTTTAGCAATTATTTCACTTCAAGAGGGGAATCTTTACAGTACTGGCACATCGGCACCGATACTTTTTATAAATATGATGTTGACCGGAACGGGTTGAATGACCTTATCATTGATGGCGTCGATTTTTTCATCATTTTAGATTCCGGTAACCAGCATTATTCAAAGAAATTTTTGAGAGGTGCGGAATTCACCTTTAAAGGGATTAAAACAATTGATACGGCCACATTGATTTCTGTAAATGTAAAACGGCCTTTAGGTAATGGCACTAACCAGGTTTATGATACCCTGATTATCTACCATGACGGTGTATTTATGGAATATTGCAGCACTCCGGCAAATCACAAAATCGAAAAAATTTCCTTCCACTTATCCCCCGGGTTTTGTATGGGCTGTGCCGAGTATACTATGAAAATAGATGGAGAACGAAACATTAGTTACATAGCGTACAAGTTTAATGCTAAAAGGCATTCCGTTGATACCATTTATGCAAATAGTGTACTGCCAGGTGAAGATTACAACAGGCTGATTTCCCTGTTGAATTATATCCGCTTTGACCGCCTGAATGATGCCTATTCGGGAATTTCAACCGATTTACCGACAGGGTACTTAAATATCCTTTACGACAGTGGCAAATCAAAGACAATTAAAGATTATGGATTATATGGTACACTCGGGCTTGACCATATCTATGACCTGTTCATAGGCTATTATGCCCATCTTCCCTGGGAGAAGAAAGTTAAACGCGGGAAGCGGAACAGATACTAAGGGGTCAAACGATTATATAAAAGACACATGAAAACATTTATACTTACTTTATGTTGTTTCATCGCTTCCCTACAGGCATGTGGTCAAGTCTGGAAGGATTATAATGCGCCTGTTGAAGGGAAACCTGATAGCGGGAAGACACTAAAATTAACTATTGATTCAATCAACGCATGCAGGTATGCCGGCAGTATACTTTTCGTCGCATACAATATTGAAAACCTGACTGGGGACACGTGTTTTATTCTTAAACGGGCACTTGACATATCCTTCTGTCCGCTTGTGTTTAGCACTATTGATACAAATTGTTTATGCCAGGTTATATTCCAGGGGGTACCTCAAAACAAAATCAAATCGATTACACCCAAGGGCATTATAGATAAATCGCCTGCTATTTTTTTCTTTAGAGACACGAATAAAATACGTGAATGCATGCCTCTTTGCACCGAAAACAAACATATTGAACAACGATATTTTCAAGATGAGATGCATTATGTATTACTGCCTCACGAGACTATCAGGCTGTATGTAAATCAGTTTACTGAACCGGATGAATTAGAACATATCCGGGATTTGGATGACAAGGAACTGGATGCGCTTAAAGTGCAGCTTCAAATCAGCGTCTTTTATTCCATCAATTCAGTCAGCCAGATATATACATCTATGCCAACATTCAAAGAATCGGAGAAGTTACGAACCGTATTTTTAGAGATTCTTAAAAAAGGTTGGTATTAAACGAATACAATGTAAAATCAATTAAACAATATCACTTTCCCATGAAAAAAACACGGTTGTTATATCTTGCCTTACTAAATTTTGCTTCCATGCAGGCGCATGGAAAAATTTACGTTGGTGCAAAGCTTGGATTATCGTATTCTATTCCATTTTTCAAAGACACAAAATTGGTGAGCAAAAAAGGGAATCTGGGATTCCTGGCAGGCGCAAAAGGGCTGGTAGACCTTTCAAAATGGCAAATGGGCATTGCTGCCGATTATGTCACCATGTCTTATAGTTATGAAACAGGTATAATGCAACTATTTAGTCAGTTGCAAACCTATTCAATGAAGTATAAAATAAATGTTCCCATGCAGCCTGTCTATGCATTCATAAACAGGAAGGTTACGTTGCAATCTTCTTACTGGTATTTTGGTCTGAATGCCGGGCATGTGTTTTTTAGTAAAAATGAAAACAATTCAATAGAATATCCCGATTTTGTCCATCCACGAATGGGCCCGCCTGTAGTTAAATCAACATGGCCGGTAAATTCATTCTTCGGAGGCGTACAGGCCGGGTATAATTTTGATGTAAGCGAAAAACTTAGTGTTAACGCGGAAATTGCTATTCACGCTATTCCGGTTACTACCACCTTAAATTATTCAGACCGCAACACATGGAATGCTTTTTATGAACGAAAAGCCTATTTTTTGTATGCCCCTTTATCGATAGGTGTGAATTATAAATTCGAGAAAAACAATAAGTAAATAACAAACACACATATCGGCTTCAACCCTAAAATATTAGGTAAAGACATACCAAAGAATTATTGGATCAAAACAGATACTTCTGCTCTGCTGAATACAGTATTCCGAACGATGAACGGTGCCAACGCCGTGAGTGCTTTATAGAAGGATTGCAGGTGACTGCACAAGAATTTTATATAAAAATGTACAGGTGGCGGTTTGTATCGTCATGGTATATCTGCGCCTTATTGTTCACAATATTTTTTAAAGCTATTCAGGATGTAGTCCCAACCCTGAGCGCTATCCATCATTTTCAGATAAGCCACGCCGCCGTCGCCGTGATTTTCAAAGTTCCTGTGTTCGAATTGCAGGATGGTTGAGGAGCTGTCCTCATTCTTAAATTCAACACGGATGTCACTTGCTTTATCCGGGTCGGGAACCGGTTCGCGTTTGGGGCTTATCTGCCATTTCAGCCCTATTGTCCTGTTTTCTTCCAGTTCCGTTACCCGTCCCCAGTCGCACCGGAACCCGTACGGGCCGGTTTCCGTGCATAGCCCGTCCAGCTTATCCTCAATCCGCATATCCACCAGTTTATCCTGAGACCAGGTATATTCCTTAGGCCACCACCCGCTGAGCTCATGTAAAAACTTCCCGAATGCCTTTTCTGAAGAAACACCGATTTTCAATTCTTTTCTAATCTGCTCCATAATATCCCGTTTTATACTTCAATTTAAGCTTTATTCGGCAACACGGGTTGAGCGGGAGCTACAGGCAATGAAACAACGATATAAAACCCGCAAATTTTAATTCTAATATCTACCGCGTTTTTTATATTTAGTGAAAATATATACAAATGCACCGCTACTTCTACGCTCTTGTTTTTCTCCTCTGTTGCAGCGTATATGCGCAGGCACAGACCATAACCGATTATGCAGTACAATTAAAAGCCGATGTGCAGATTGCTCCCCCGCGCATCACCCTTAGCTGGGATGCCGTACCCGGCGCTACAGGCTACACCGTGTACCGCAAAAGCAAAGGGGCGCTCAACTGGGGCGCAGCGCTGGGCACGGTCACGGCTACTACTTTTCCAGATAATAATGTTACGGCAGGCGCGGCTTACGAATACAGGGTGGTACAGTCGGGCGGCAATAGTGCAACGGGGTACATCTTTGCAGGCATCAATGCAGACCCCATTCACAGCCGGGGGGCTTTGCTGCTGCTGGTGGATACGGCGTTTACCAACACCTGTACGGGCGAAATAGAGCGGCTGATGAAAGACATCAGCGGCGATGGCTGGCAGGTTATCAGGAAAGATTTTGCCAGTACGGTAAGCGATGTTACCGTGCGCAATTTCATCATCAGCACCAGGCAGGCCAACAGCAACCTGGAAGCCGTGTACATACTGGGGCATATAGCTATACCCTACAGCGGCGAGATAAACCCCGACGGCCACACCGACCATATAGGCGCATGGCCTGCCGATGCGTATTATGCCGATGTGAACGATACATGGACGGACAACTTTGTGAACAATACCAGCGCTGCAAAAGCGGAAAACAAGAACATACCCGGCGATGGCAAGTGGGACCAGAGCCAGTTGCCCGGCGATGTGGAACTGCAAACAGGCAGGGTCGATTTTTTTGATATGCCCGTTTTTGCCAAAACGGAAACGGCCATGATGAAAACCTACCTGGACAGGGCCCATGTGTACAAAATGGATTCCCTCGTGGTGGTAAAAAGAGCTTTGGTAGATAACAATTTCAGCGTGAGCAGCTACCCTGAGGCGTTTGCCGCTAATGCCTACCGCAACTTTCCCGTGCTGGTGGGCAAAGACAGCATAAAGGCGCTCGACTTCATCCCTACGCTCAATGCTGCCTCTTACCTGTGGGCCTACGGCTGCGGCGGCGGCTCCTTTACCAGCGCGGGCGGCATTGGCAATACGGGCAATTTCAAGACCAATCATGTAAACGCCATTTTCACCATGCTCTTCGGCAGCTATTTCGGCGACTGGGCCTCGCAAAACAATTTCATGCGCGCGCCGCTGTGCTCCGATGTACCGGCGCTTACCTCATGCTGGGCGGGCAGGCCCAACTGGTACTTCCACCACATGGCGCTGGGCGAGACCATCGGCTATGCCACACGTTTATCACAAAACAACAACAATACAATGTATGCCCCTACGGGCTACGGCGTGCATTTCGTACACGTGGCGCTGATGGGCGACCCTACTTTGCGTACAGAATACATCAACCCGCCGCGCAACGTGGTACTTACCAGCGCCCCGAAAACGGGCGCGGATATAAGCTGGACGGCTTCTGCCGACCCTGCCGTAGCGGGTTATTATGTGTACCGCTCAGACGACAGGTTCGGGGCGTACACCAAACGCTCCGGCCTCATTACAGGCACTTCCTATACTGACTCTGCGGGAGCAGACGGGCTGAAGTATTATATGGTGCGTGCGGCCAAACTGGAAACCACCCCTTCGGGCACGTATTACAACCTCAGCATCGGCGAGGTTGATTCTGCCTATGTATATTACCCCTTGTCGGTTGCCGAACTGGCGGCCAATACAGCAGCTATGACGCTCTACCCCAACCCGGCAAGCGGCACGGTACATCTATCCGTACCGGGTACGGCAACCGCTGCCCGCATCATCATTTTGGATGTAGCAGGCCGCACCGTGCAGCAGGAAACGGCGCAGCCCGGCCGGGGCCGGGAAATCCTTGTCGATATTTCGGGTTTGGCTTCCGGCATCTACCATATAGTAGTGCATACGGGCGGTAAAGTATATACCCAACAGTTGATTAAACAAAGCAGGTAAGGGTACTATTGTAGAATTTCAATTTATTATGTATCCTTGTAGAAAGAAATCCGTACTTTAGGTCTATGAAAAAGTTGTTGACTATAGCTGCATTATTAATAGGAACGTCTGCAGTATTTACTTCCTGCAAAAAGATGTACAACTGTGAATGCGTTTCGCCAACAGGTGAAGTAAGCCACCATACCGTAAACGCTACCAACCGCGTAGAGGCTGCCACCAACTGTAGCAACATCAGTCATGTAAAACAGTGTGAACTGAAATAAAAAGGAATACACCTCATAAAGAAAGCCCGTGTACAATGTGTACACGGGCTTTCTTGTATCGATTATGTTGATTACTTCAAATCGCAGAGGGTCACGTGTCCCCACCCGTTGTCGTCTATTGCCGATGAATTATTGCTGACGCAGGTAGATGCAGCGGAAGATTTACTTTTCGCTTTGATGTATTTTATATCGGTCGACTTGTTGGCCAGTATGCCCGGGCCTTCATATATCTGGTGCACACATTCACAGGTATATTGCTTTTTGCACGAGGTCATGGAAAACGCAGTAATCAGGATAAACGGAAGTAGTAATGATTTAATCATGCCGGTTGTTTTTACTAAAATAAGCGAATATCTCCGATTTTAAAATAACAGGCAGGAATTATCTATTCCGGTATATCAATAAGGCCCTCGATAAACTGCTGCCAGGGCAGGGATGCCGCCCCCGCAAAATGGCCGTGATATTGGGCCATTATCACCTGCTGGTGCCGCTCTACATGGATGGCACAGGCCATTTCCGCAGCGCCGCCCTGCCCTTCTGCGGGAATACAGGGTTGCAGGGTCAAGGTAAATATCTCCGAGTTCTCGTCGGGATAGTCGTCGTACCTGATGAGCTCTATATGGGTGTATTCCGTATCGTTGCTTCCGGGTTCTGCCGGGTTGATATAATCGCCCGTATGTGCAAACCGGTGTACCGGGTGTTTGTGGCTGTCGGAAAGGGCAAACCGGAAAGCGGTGCAGCCCTTCATTTCATACCACCGGTTCACATCGGTAAGGCGCTCTTTCGCAAGCAGGAACAGGTCTTCCGCATCTTCCGTGGTTTCCATCGTCACACTCGTTCTCAGGGTTTTGTGTACGGTCTTTTGCTGCCCCGGCACCTGTTCATGGTTTTCAGTGTGTATCATAACCATAGCTTTACCAGTAATATACGAAATATTGTGCCAGTCTCTTAGTGGCATGAAGTTGTTGCATGATGCCTGCCACCATTAAACTAACTTTATACAATGATCCATCATGTTGCGCCCATAAAGGTGATACACCTTTTTCCCGGGCTGGATGCCCGGCTTATAGAGCTATTGCGGTCGCTCACCCCGGAGGAGTGGCACCTGCCCACCATTGCCAAAAAATGGCAGGTGAAAGACATTGCCGCCCATTTGCTGGACGGTAACCTGAGGGGCTTATCGTTGCTGCGCGACCACTATATGGAGCATACCCCCGCCGGGCTGGACACTTACAAAGACCTTGTAACGTACCTCAACCGGCTAAATGCCGAATGGGTAACAGCCGCCAAAAGGCTGAGCCCTCAGGTATTGATTGACCTGCTGGAAACTACGGGTAAGGAATACGCTGATTTCCTCGCCACCCTCGACCCGTGGAAGGATGCCGTACTGTCGGTAGCATGGGCGGGAGAAGAGACCTCCAAAAACTGGTTTCATGTGGCAAGGGAGTACACCGAGAAATGGATACACCAGCAGCAGATACGCGATGCGGTGGGTAAGCCCGGCATTATGGACCGTGAATTCTTTTATCCTTTTATAGATACCTTCATGTGTGCCCTGCCGCAAACCTACCGGTATGCAGATGCACCCGTTGGCAGCAGTGTAGAGATAGTGGTAAGTACCGATGCGGGCGGCGTATGGCATATCAATAAAACAGAGGAAGGATGGGTGCTGCGCCATACTACCCGCCTCTCGCCCGACGCGCGGGTACATATAGACCCGGATACGGCATGGCGGCTGTTTTCCAAAGGCATATCGCCGGAAGAAGCCCTGGAGGCCATCACCATAGAGGGTAATGAAGTATTGGGCAAAACTGCGCTGGGAATGGTAGCGGTAATGGCTTAGGATGATTAGATTTGCCTATTGGACACACTCAGCTTATTACAAAAAGAGATTAATAAAGTCTACAAACTGGACGACGAAGCCTGGCAGGCGCTGGCGCGGTGCTGGACGGAGGTGAACTTTAAAAGGAAACAACTGATTACCCGCGCAGGCGAAACGGAAAAGTACCTGTACTTTGTTGCGGAAGGCATGCAACGGGCTTTTTTCGACCACAACGGCAAAGAGGCTACCCTTGTCTTTTCTTATGCCCCTTCCTTTTCGGGGGTAATCGACAGCTTTTTTACACAGCAGCCCTCCCGCTTCTCGCTCGAAACACTGACGCAAAGCAGTTTACTCCGCATCCACTACAACGATATGACGGCCCTGATACAAGCGCACCGCAGCATCGAGACATGGGTAAGGATAGCGCTCACGGGCGTACTGGCGGGCACTTTGCAAAGGCAGGTAGAGTTGATGTCGTACACGGCAGAAGAAAAGTTCAGGGCTTTACTGCAACGCAGCCCGCATGTGCTGAACCTGATACCGCATAAATACCTTGCATCGTACATAGGGGTCGACCCTGCTACGTTCAGCAAACTGCTGGGCAGTATGCGCCTGTAAAAAATCTTGGTGCAGGCAAAGATTCAGGTTCGTGCTTCAAAATAGCTTTGCCTCCATAAAACAAAACAACATGCCTGTATTTAATAGTAAACAACTGCTGGAAGATTTAAGCCGGAACGTTGAGGAAACAATAGCAACGGCACAACAGTTGCAGCAATTGCCGCCCGTATTGCTCAACCAACAGCCCGCCCCCGGCAAATGGAGCATAGCACAGGTGCTGGAACACCTGAACAGTTATAACCGCTATTACCTGCCCGAAATGGAAAAAGCCTTAAAGGGAAGCTCTGTTCCGTTCAACCCCGTTTTCCGCGCCGGACTGTTTGGCAACTATTTTACCAATATGATGCAGCCGGGTGAAGATGGCCGTATTCTGCATAAAATGCAGGCTCCGAAAGATCACCGCCCTGCCGCCATACTGGACACCACAAAGGTGCTGGCCGAATTCATGACCGGGCAGGCGCACCTGCTGGAACTCATGACCCTTGCCGGGAAAACCGATATGAACAGGCTGAAAGTGCCTGTCAGCATCAGCCGCTTTATCAAACTAAAACTGGGCGATACCTTCCGTTTTCTTACCGCCCACCAGTTGCGCCACTTTGTACAGGTAAGCCATATAATGGAGGCTACGGATGCCCGCCCCGGCAGTATCAGCATTACGGCCTGACCCTTGTTTGCAGCGCGTTTTTTGTAACTTACAGGCTCTTAAAAAACAGAGCTTGACAATGGCACATCTAATCAGGAAGGAAGACGCACTGGAATATCATGAGCACGGAAGGCCGGGGAAGATAGAAGTAATTCCAACCAAGGAAACCAAAACGCAAAGGGACCTGGCACTGGCCTATTCGCCGGGTGTGGCCGAGCCCTGTAAAGAGATACATGCCCACCCCGATGATGTGTACCGCTACACCGCCAAGGGCAACCTCGTGGCCGTCATCAGCAACGGCACAGCCGTACTGGGGCTGGGCGATATAGGCGCAGAAGCATCCAAACCGGTGATGGAAGGCAAGGGCCTCCTGTTCAAAATTTTTGCAGATATAGATGTTTTTGACATAGAACTACGCTCTACCGCCATCGATGAATTTGTAACGGTGGTAAAAGCGCTGGAACCTACCTTCGGCGGCATCAACCTCGAAGACATCAAAGCGCCCGAATGTTTTGAAATAGAAAAGCGGCTGAAGCAGGAACTAAATATACCGGTCATGCACGATGACCAGCACGGAACGGCCATCATTTCCGGCGCTGCCCTGCTCAATGCGCTGGAGCTGGTAAAGAAAGATATATCCAAAGTAAAATTCGTGATTAGCGGGGCTGGCGCTTCGGCTATTTCCTGCTGTAAGATTTATATTGCCCTCGGCGCCGATGTGAAGAATATGTTCATGTTCGACAGCAAGGGGCTGATTACTACAGCGCGTGAAGGGCTGGATGAGTACAAATCTATGTTTGCACAAAACGTAGAAGACATGAGCCTGGAAGATGCGATGGAAGACGCAGATGTATTTATCGGCTTATCGAAAGGCAATATCCTCTCTCAGGCTATGGTGAAAAAGATGGCCAAAGACCCCATCGTGTTCGCACTGGCCAACCCCGACCCCGAAATACCTTATGAAGATGCCATTGCGGCAAGGCCCGATGTTATCATGGCCACGGGGCGCAGCGATTACCCCAACCAGGTAAACAACGTGCTGGGCTTCCCCTATATATTCCGCGGGGCGCTCGATGTACGCGCCACCTCCATCAACGAGGATATGAAACTGGCAGCCGTAAAAGCACTGGCGGCACTGGCCAAAGAGCCTGTGCCCGATATAGTGAATGTGGCCTACAACGAAAAGAGCCTGCACTTCGGCCCTACCTACATCATTCCCAAACCCATAGACCCGCGCCTGCTCACCACGGTTTCGCCCGCAGTGGCCAAAGCTGCTATAGACAGCGGCGTGGCAAGGCAGCCCATTACCAACTGGGAGGCGTACGAACTGGAACTGCACCGCAGGCTGGGCACTGATGATAATATTTTGCGTTTTGTGATTAACAAGGCGCGGCAAAACCCCAAACGCGTGGTTTTTGCGGAAGCGGAAAACCTGAAGGTGCTGAAGGCCGCACAAATAGTAAAAGATGAAGGCATTGCCATACCGATACTGCTGGGCGAAGCCAAAAAGATACATGCGCTGATTGATGAGAACGGGTTGCAGCTTGCAGATGTGACCATCATAGACCCCCGCAGCGATGAGCAGGCGGATAAGCGCGTTGAGTTTGGCGACTTGTTTTTTGAAAAGCGCAAACGCCGTGGCTACAACCTGTACGAAGCCCGCAAAATCATGCGCGAACGGCCTTACTTCGGCTGCATGATGGTGGAAACCAACGAGGCCGATGCCATGATATCGGGCCTTACCCGCCAATACCCCAACACCTTGCGCCCTGCGCTGGAAATAATAGGCATGGAAGACAGCGCCAAACGCGTAGCGGGCATGTATATGATGCTGACCAAAAAGCGCGGGCCTTTATTCTTTGCCGATACAACGGTGAACTTCAACCCCACGGAAGAGGAACTGGTAGACATTACTTTGCAAACCGCCCGCGCGGTAGAGCATTTCAATATAAAGCCCCGTATAGCCATGCTGTCCTATTCCAATTTCGGCAGCAGCGATTCGGCGGAAGCCATACTGGCAAGAAACGTGGTGGCACGTATCAAATCGGAATACCCCAATATTGTGATTGACGGGGAAATGCAGGCGGGCGTTGCTTTTAACAAAGACCTGCTCAGGGAAAACTACCCCTTCTCAGACCTGGTGAATGAATCGCCCAATACACTGATATTTCCCAATCTTGCCGCAGGCAATATCGCTTACCACCTGCTGCAGGAAGTAGGCAATGCCGAAGCCGTAGGGCCTATATTGCTGGGGCTGCGCAAACCCGTACATGTACTGCAACTCGGCAGCAGCGTACGGCAAATCGTGAACATGGTAGCTATTGCGGTAGTAGAAGCACAGGTTAAGGGCGGGTAAAATTCAAAATGTAAAATGTAAAATGTAAAATGTAAAATGTAAAATGTAAAATGTAAAATGTAAAAAACTGTGATTACTTAATGACTGAGTGAACTCAATTAACCAGTCAACAAAGAAACCAATCAACAGCTTTCTACTTTCTACTTTAGACTTACGACTAACCAACTAATCAACCAGCCAACGACTAACGACTAACGACTTTCTACTTTTGACTTTTACATTTTACATTTTGACTTTCCAATGGACATAGCAATTATCGGCGCGGGGGCAGCGGGTTGTTTTGCAGCAGCCAATATACCCTACAGGGAGGGCAGCGAGGTTGTTGTATTTGAGAAAACAGGCAAGGCGCTGCAAAAGGTAAAGGTTTCGGGCGGGGGCAGGTGCAATACGACCCATGCCTGTTTCGATGTGCCGGAACTCGTTGGCCGCTATCCGCGTGGTAAACAGCTTTTACGGAAATCTTTATATCAGTTTACACCGCAGGATACAATAGACTGGTTTGGCAGCCGTGGTGTGCAACTAAAGGCCGAGGCAGACGGGCGTATGTTTCCTGTTACCGACAGCTCGCAAACCATTATCGATTGTATATGGCAGGAGATGATGAAACAAAAGGTGGAGGTACGGTATCATAAAAGCATCACACACATTGAAAGGAAGGGAAACAGGTTTGTGCTGCACTTTGCCGATACATCTACTTATGAAGCCGATAAGGTGTTGGTAACCTGCGGCGGTTTCCCCAAGCCGGAACAGTATAAATGGATAGAGGAACTGGGACATACCATACAACCGCCCGTGCCCTCGCTGTTCACGTTCAATATGCCCAAACACCCTATAACGGCGCTGATGGGCGTAGTGGCAGACGATGCAACGGTAAAGGTGCAGGGAACAAAGATTGCAGAGCGCGGCCCTTTGCTCATTACCCACTGGGGCTTTAGCGGGCCTGCGGTATTGCGCACTTCTGCATGGGCGGCAAGGGAACTGCACGAGCGCCATTATGATTTTACTATCCTCATCAACTGGCTGGGCGACAGGAAAGACGACGAGATACGGGATGTAATAGCAGAGATGAGAAGAACATCGGGCAAACAACTGTTACAAAACAAAAACCCCTTTACCCTGCCCCGCCGCCTTTGGGAATACCATTTACAGCAGTCGGGCATAAAAGAAGATATGCGCTGGGGCGATTTACCGGCTGCCGCGCAAAACAAGCTGGTAGAACACCTGCTGCGCGACAGCTACCACATCAAAGGAAAAACCACATTTAAAGAAGAGTTCGTAACCTGCGGCGGCGTTACCCTTTCGGAAGTGAACCCGCAGACAATGGAAAGCAAAATAGTTCCCGGCCTGTACTTTGCCGGTGAAATACTGGACGTTGACGGCATAACCGGCGGATTCAATTTCCAACACGCCTGGAGCAGCGGGTATATTGCGGCCTGCGGCCTTTAATGTAAAAGGTAAAATGTAAAAGTCAAAAAAGTCGATAGTTGTTAGTAGTAAGTCTAAAGTAGAAAGTAGAAAGCTGTTGATTGGTTGATTGGGTTAACTCAGGTAAGTAGGTTAATTGAGTTGATTGGGTTAACTCAGTCATTAAATGACCACAGTTTTTTACATTTTACATTTTGACTTTTACATTTTACATTTTGACTTTTACATTTTGACTTTTACATTCCACCAATCACCCCCGTACATCCAGTATATCGCGCAGGGCATTGCCGAGTATGTTGAAGGCGTAGACCAGCAGCATGATGGCGAGGCCGGGTATGATGGCGAGTAAGGGGCGGTTGGTGAGCAGGAAGTTGTAATGTTCTTTTATCATCAGCCCCCACGACGGGCGGGGCGGCTGTACGCCGATGCCGAGGAAGCTCAGCCCTGCTTCAATAAGTATAGCGGTGGCAAAGTTGCTGGCGGCTATTACCATAACAGGCCCGGCTATGTTGGGCAGTATGTGCCGCATGATGATGCGGGCATTGCCCAGCCCCAGTGTTTTTGCAGCCGTTATATATTCCATTTCGCGCAGCACCATTACCTGCCCGCGTATCAGCCTGGCAGCGCTCACCCACATGGTAAGCCCTATGGCAACAAATATTTCCCAGAAGCCCTTGCCGATGGTAAGCGTAATAGCAAAAACCAGCAGCAGCGTAGGTATGGCCCAGAGTATATTGATGAGCCACATCACCGCATCGTCAACCACCCCGCCGAAGTACCCCGAAACGGAGCCTAATACAATGCCGATGGTGATAGACAGGAGCACGGCCACAAAGCCGACGGCAATACTTACGCGCGTGCCTATAATAAGGCGCGACAGGATATCCCGTCCATACCTGTCTGTACCCAGGTAAAAGGTCCTTTTCTCTATGCGGTTTTCCCTGATGTAGGTTTGCAGTTCGGGAAGAGGCATAGCGGCATGTTCCGGGGCCAGTGCAGACAGTTTGTACGCCAGCGTGTCTGTCATCCCTTCATCTATATAATGCGCTATATACATTTTATCGCCCGCAAAAAAATAGCTGTTGAATGGCACGGCGAGGTAGCCGGACTTTGTGCCGGAAAAGAATTGTTTCAAACCTGTTTGTTCATCACGTTGAATGCTTTTGGGCACATACAGCAGCATCTTGGTAAAACCCGGTGGCCGCGCGCCCAGTTCCACTATCATGCGGTTGGCATCAGGCGTATCGTCGGGGGCAAGCTGGTAGGCAAATACGGCTACGATGCAGCTAAACAGGATAACCGCCAGCGCAAATGCAGATGACGGCCTGCGCAGCAATTTACGTACTATGTTATCCCTTTTTTCTTCCTGCATTATAATCCATGCATACTGATAAGATATACTAACTGTGCCAGTGTGAGCGCGCCCATTTTCAATTCCCTGTGGTTGACTGCTTCAAAAACATCGCTGTCGGTATGGTGCAGGTCGAAATAGCGCTGCGGGTCGGGCATCAGCCCTGCAGCGGGTACGCCCATCCTGTGTATCGGCGTTATGTCCGCCCCACCCTCATCACTCTCAAAATCGTAAACGCCATAAGGCAGGAAGAGGTTGCGGTACATGCGTATCTTTTCCTTTTTATCCCCGCTCATCTCCAGCCCTATGCCCCTTGGCGAAAACCCGCCTGCATCGGTCTCAATCACCAGCAGGTGCTTTTCGTTGTGCGCCTTTGCCGAATCGGCATAGGCATACCCGCCTTTCAGCCCGTTTTCCTCGTTCATGAACAGGACGGCCCTGACCGTATATTTCGGCCTGATGCCCAGCGCCTTAAACGTCCTGATAACTTCTATAGACTGTACACAACCGGCGCCATCGTCGTGCGCGCCTTCGCCTACGTCCCACGAGTCGAGGTGGCCGCCCACCAGTACTATTTTTTCCGCGTCTTCCGTGCCTTTTATCTCGCCTATCACGTTGTACGAGCGCACATTATCGCCCATCCTGCATTCAGATTGTATTTGCGCCGTTACCGGGCCGCCGTTCCTGCATTGCTGCTCCAGCATATCGGCAGTAGTATTGCCAATGGCTACGGCAGGTATGGGTGTAATGCTGTCGGCATAGTGCATAGAGCCTGTGTGGGGCACATCGTCTACGCCGGTAGATATGGAACGGATGATAAGCCCCACAGCCCCTTTGGCCGAGGCTGCATTGGGCCCGTTCCACCTGTATTTTCCCGCATCGCCGTAGCCTTCAAAGGTATTGACGATGTTTGGGGGGAAACGGTAGTTGAAAAACACGATTTTGCCTTTTACCGCGCTGTCGGGCATCGCATTCAGTTCCTCAAAGTTGTTGGCGATGACTACGGGGGCCGTCAGCACCTTGCCGCCCGTGCCTACAGAATTGCCCAGTGATGTCATGCGTACATCCGTAAAAGTGTTTTTGCCGGGATATTTCAGCCCCAGGCGCTCCTTACCCCTTATCCAGTGCGGCACATCTACGGCCTGCAGCCATACCTTATCGGCCCCTGCCTGCTCCATCGCCTTTTGCCCCCACTCTACGGCTTTTGCAGCCTGCGGCGTACCGCTGAGGCGGTTGCCCACGCTTTTGCACAGCACCCGCAGGTTTTTATAGCATTGGCCGTGCAGCAGCACCTCGTCTGCTATGCGGCGCATCATGGCCGAATCGGTTTGTGCCAGCGTCTGGGTACAGGTAAATAAAAGGAGGAACGGGAGTGACAGCTTCTTCATCCTGTAAAAATAACAAAGCACATTTGTATTCGCTATCACCCTATTGGTGTTATTAGGCTGATATTCACTAATTTTCCATTCTCAATGAAAATCATGATGAATAAGTACACTACTATATTAGCTATCATTGCCTTATCCGTACTTGCAGCCTGCAGCTCCAAAAAACTGGCTACCACCGCGCCCGCAGATAATGCCAACACGGCAACCAATCCCCCGGCCAATGTCTCCATGGCCGAAATGGAAGAGGGCAAAGCGATATGGCACAGTAACTGCGCAAAATGCCATGCGCTGTACGACCCCGCATCGCGTACGGTCAGCAGCTGGAACCATATATTGCCTATTATGACACGCAAGGCAAAACTGGATGAAACCCAGGCAGCTAAAGTGAGCGCCTACGTGCTGACCTTTGCCAAAAAAGGGTAAGAAATATCCCTATTAATAAAGCTTATCAATTTACTAACGGCTGATTGGCCGTTAATGCGGATATTTGCATCATGAAAATAGGCATTGTTTGTTATCCTACGTTTGGGGGGAGTGGTGTATTGGCTACGGAACTGGGTATGGCTTTATCGCTGAAGGGGCATGAAATACACTTCATATCGTACCAGCCGCCGGTAAGGCTGCATTTTCATCCCAATATCTATTACCACGAAGTTGCTGTGCCTACCTACCCGCTGTTCGATTTTCCCCCGTACGAAACGGCACTCGCCAGCACTATGGTGAACGTGATACTGAACAACGACCTCGACCTGCTGCACCTGCACTATGCCATCCCCCACGCCTCTGCCGCTTATTTTGCCCGGCAGATACTGATGCAAAGCGGGCGCGATATACCTTACATCACCACGCTGCACGGTACGGATATTACGCTGGTGGGCAAAGACCAGACCTATTCGCCCGTGGTTACTTTTTCCATCAACGAGTCGGACGCCATTACAGCAGTATCGAACAACCTGAAAGAAGAGACCTACCGGTCTTTCCATATAGATAAAGAAATCATCACCATTCCCAACTTTGTAGATACCCACCGTTTTCACCAGACGGACAAGAACCATTTCAAAAAAATGCTGGCGCCCAATGGCGAGCGTATACTGGCACACGTGTCCAACTTCCGCAAAGTAAAAAGAGTGGAAGATGTGATCAGGATGTTTGAGCGGGTGCATAAGGTTATCCCATCCAAACTGCTGATGATAGGCGACGGCCCCGAAAGGCAACATGCGGAAGAGCTATGCCGCGCCTCATCTATATGCAGCGATATACGCTTCCTGGGCAAGCAGGAGCAGATGGACGAGATACTGAGCATTGCCGACCTGTTTGTGCTGCCGTCGCAATACGAGAGCTTCGGTCTTTCGGCGCTGGAAGCTATGGCCTGCCGCGTGCCTGTTATCTCTACCAACGCAGGCGGCATACCCGAAATAAATGTACACGGCAAAACAGGCTTCCTGAGCAATGTGGGCGATGTGGAGGACATGGCGAAGAATGCGCTGTATATACTGGAAGATGATGAGCGCCTGGAAGAGTTTAAGGAAGCTGCCATTGCCCATGCCCGCACTTTTGAAAAAGACCGCATCATACCGCTTTACGAAAAGCTGTACGATAAGGTGGTGAAACAGTACAAGCAACAGCAGCTTTCCGTCAATTAGTTTTGCGCCTGCAATGCTTCCCAATATTCTGCCGCCCTGCGGGTGTGCGGTATTACGATTGTTCCGCCTACTATATTGGCTACGGCAAATATTTCATACACCTGCTCTGTGGTGATGCCCTGCTCATGGCATTTACCGAGGTGGTATTTGATGCAGTCGTCGCAGCGCAGCACCATACTGGCCACAAGGCCCAGCATCTCTTTGGTTTTTACATCCAGCGCGCCTGCGGCATAGGTATTCGTATCGAGATTGAACAGCCTGTTGATGACTTTATTTTGCTTGCCTAAAATGACCTCGTTCATTTTAGCCCTGTATTCGTTGAATTCTGTTACCTGGTCGGACATTTTTTTCTTTTTTTGAACACCAAATGTAAGGTGCGGGGCCGATAATATCTATCTCTTTTACCGGGCTGCCACAGCTCAGGTTTCTGCATGACCTATGTCATTTTATGGTTTACGGGCCGGGGGTACTTTTACGCTATATAACAAGATACATGGCGAACACGCAAAAAACTGATATAACCGAAGCGCTGAAGGTATTGCTGTTTTTCTTTGTTTCCTGCCTGTTGCTCTATTTTGGCAAAGCGGTATTCATACCTATGCTTTACGGCCTGTTCATTGCCATGGTGATGTACCCGGTAAGCAAGCGGCTGGAACAAAGGGGAATGCCGAGGAGCGTGGCGGTAACGCTTGTACTTTCTTTTGTGGTAGCGCTGTTTGCAGCGCTGGTGATGCTGCTGGTATGGCAGTTGTCGTTGTTTAAGGAAGACCTGCCGGGGCTGAAGGAGAAGCTGCTGCCCCTGCTGGCCTCCATCAGCACCTGGTTTACCGAAAGTACGGGCGTCATCGTCCCCTCGCCCGATACATGGGCGCAGCAGCTCTTCGACGGCGGGCTGGGAACGGTAGGCACTACGCTCTCCGGTACATTTGCCACTACAATCACTACTTTATTCTGGATGTTCCTGGTGCCTATATATGCCGCCCTTTTCCTGTACAACAGGGGCATGTTCGTAAGGGCGTTGTATGCCTTTGCAGGCGAGGCGCGCAGGGAGAAGCTGGATAAGGTACTGCAACAGACCATACATACTTATTTCAACTACATAAAGGGCCTGGTGCTGGTGTACATCATTGTGGGCATACTCAACAGCCTGGGCCTGCTGGCGCTGGGCATCAAACATGCTGTCCTCTTCGGTATGCTCACGGCTATCATGACCATTATACCCTATGTGGGCATAGTAGTGAGTGCCTCCCTGCCTATATCGGTGGCGCTGATTACCAAAGATTCTGCATGGTACGCAGTAGGCGTGGTAGGGGTATTTTCTTTTGTACAATACCTGGAGGCCAATGTGATATTTCCCCGCGTGGTGGGCGCACAGCTCAATGTAAGTACCTGGGCCACACTGGTGGCCATTATTGCGGGCGGCATAATATGGGGTGTATCGGGCATGATACTGTTCATCCCCTTTGTAGCCATTATGAAAATAGCTACGGACTATACGGAAAGCTGGAAACCGCTGAACATCCTGCTCAGCCGCTAACGTTTTTTATTTGTGCGTGATGAACAAGGGCAGCTTATTATCGTTAATCACCTCTTCCATAAAGTTGCCCCTGAATACTTCGGATAAGGCAGAACGGCCGAATGCGCCTGCTACTACCAGCGCATTGCCCTGCTCGCTGAGCCATGTGTTGAAGTATTTCTTCGGGTCGGTATCCAGTGTGTAAAATTTCAGGTCGCGGAAATGCCTTGCGGTCAGCTCGCTGATATAATCCATGTCCGGTATATCGCTGCCGTCAGCCGTAGCATATACCAGCAGCGTGCTTAGCTTCGTCAGTTCGGGCATGGTATAGGCAAACTGCCTGATGGCATATACGGAAGATGCGCTGCCATCGTACGCCAGTATAATGTTTTCGGGAAAATGAAAATGCTCAGGAACCAGCACCACCGGGCATTCTGCAAAATGCATGGTATCTGCCAGGTACTGGTCTTTGCCCTCGCTGCCGTAATTGGAATAGAACAAATCGCTGTTCAGTATGGCCACATCGGCAAACCTTGTTTCCTTCCGCAGGTTTTCAATGATATCGCCTTTTATATCGTTGTGCACCCTGTATTCTATGTGATGCTTTTCGCAAAGGCTTTTAAACCGTTTGATGTTGGCCTGTATAGTTGCTGATTCAACAACATCTTCGCCTGCAGGTGCAGATGCGGGCCCTGTCATGCCGCCAAGGTAATACACCATTACATCTGAATAGCTGACCGAGGGCAGGAATACGCCCGTGAGCAGGATAGGCGATAACTCATTCAGCCTGCTGACAAAGCTGAACGTGCTTTCCGAAAAATGTTCCCCGTCGCATAATACCAGTACTTTTTTCATCTGCTGTGCATTAAAGTACAAGTATAAAGAATTACGGTTACTTACGCAGATGACGGAAATCATGAACCGGTTTGATTTAACTCATTTTCCGGCACTATAAAGTGCTGTTTTTTTGTGACATAATTAATCCTTAAAGTATACATCATGACAAAAAAAGCAATAGCACAAACAGGCAGCACATTGCCTTCTGTATTTGAAAATTTTTTCAGGCCCTGGAATGAATGGTTTGACGGTGACGGTATCGGGAGAAAATTATCCGTACCTGCGGTCAACATTTCAGAAGATGAAAAAACATACAATGTTACCCTGGCTGCACCGGGACTGGATAAAAAGGATTTCAACATCGAAGTAAACGGAAACCTGCTGACCATCAGTGCCGAAAAGGAAGAAAAGTCGGAAGAAAAAGATAAACGGTACACGCGCCACGAGTACAACTATACTTCATTTTCCCGCAGTTTCACATTGCCCGAAAAAGTAGAGAAAAGCAAAATAGAGGCCCGGTACGAAAACGGGATATTGACACTGGCTTTACCCAAAGTAAAATCAGCGAAAGAAGAGAACCACAAGATTAAAGTTGCATAGGTGTAGAATTTGAACAATCAAGAAAGGGGAGTTTTTACTCCCTTTATTTTTTAAACGATAAGTACATGCAGGGAATCGATAACAATACCTATATAATTGCCTATTTCATATCCAACCTTATCGCCCTGTTGATGGTACTGGCGGCCATAAAAACGCCCCGGCTGGGCAGGTTGTTATTTTTCCTGCTGTTTGCATGGGCCGGGGTTTTCAATGCCTATACAGTTACCACCAATCCAGCTTTGTATTTCACTTACAGCCACACCGCTATCTCCAACTGGTACCGCGACTTTATCAGCGGGGCATGGTTCGGCACGCATATCCACGGTTTTATAGGCACTATCGCCGCCCTGCAGGCCGTAATTGCTATAGGGGTTTGCCTGAAGGGGTGGGTGTACCGTGCCAGCCTGTGGGGCGCAGTTGTTTTTTTGCTGGCTATTATGCCGCTGGGCATGGGCTCGGCCTTTCCCTGCACTATATCTATGGCTACAGCAGCCTTGGTTTTGCTTAAAAACACCAATCAACAGTTTGTCTGGAAAAAATCTTTGGCCGGCAGTCCTGCATCATAGCTACAATAGTAGTTAATAGTGTATATATACGTAAATATTCCTGAGAACAACAGGGGGAAATTCATGAAGCTTTCTGATTTTTTCTCAGCGTTTCAATAACATCATCTTTTTCTTTCAACAACCGCTCATAAAGCTTACGGTTTTCCTCTATCAATTGTATTAACTTGTCCATCGGATTAAACTGATTATTGATAATTGTATTGTTAGATTGCTCGTAATTATTCTGAATATTATGGATAACAGCATCTTCATTGAAACTTCTAATCTCATCAGCACTTACTTCTAAGGCTTCGGCGATACGCTCCAGTTTTTCATCTTCAATTGTGTCGCTTTGCTCTATATAGGAAACAGCCTGCTGTGTCAAGCCCAACTTGCCCGCCATGGTTTCCTGTTTCATACCGCGCAACTCCCTCATACGCTGGATTTTTCTGCCAATATGCATCACTCTTAAATTTGGAGGTACAGACATCTTTTTGTATTTGTTAATACGTTATTTGTAAAATACAAACAAAATTTTGTAAAATACAAATAAGAATATTTGGAAGCATCATACTGCATTGGTTAATTTCGTATTCCAATTCGCCCCCTATGAAAAACTTCACTATTGCACTCGCCAATAATCACGCGCAATTGCGGCAGAGTTTCGCAGAACTGCTCGTTAGCCTTGGATATACTGTTTTGATACAGGCAGAAAATGGAAAAGAACTCTTACGGCAGTTGAAGTGCATTCCGTCTTTACCCGATGTTTGCATCATGGACCTGCACATGCCTGTAATGGACGGATTTACACTTGCCCAAAAAATTAAAGAATCGTACAGCAACATGAAGGTGGTTGCTTTTTCCATGAGTGGTAGCAACGAAGAAATTGAAAGGATATTGGTCAGCGGTGCAGACAAATTCATCCACAAAGGCGATTTTGAAGAATTACAGGAAGTGTTACTGTCCTATTGTTAACAAATTTATATATAGAAAAAGTTTATCATAATTTCATTTTCACCTGTTTCCATCAATAATAACTATAACATTACCGTGTTTTCACGGTTGCAGATAGGCTGCGTTCACATTACATTTGTATATATTCCAGAATCGAACAAGAGACAAATAAATAATTGCACGCCAGCTCTAAGAATAAATATCTGTGATATTCAACCCTGACCTTACAAAAAATGTCCGAACACTTGGATGACACATAGTTTTATGTGATTAATAAACCTGCTACACCGTCAAATTTTTATTAGTTAAATGAAAACCTCGAAAACAATATACTATGAAACAATTAATCATTTTAGGACTTTCGCTGGTGCTGTACCAAGCCAATGCACAGCCGGGGGCATTGGATGCCTCATTCGGGAATAATGGAAAAGTAATTCTTAACATAGCCAACTATAAAAACAGTGCTTACGGATTAGCAATTCAATCGGATGGCAAATTTGTTATTGAAGGGAATGCTGCGGGTGCCTTTACAATTGCACGATGTAATCCAGATGGTACCTTGGATATGAGTTTTGCAGGCAAAGGATATGATACGGTTCAAACTATTTTAGGTAGTGCAAATTCGGTCATTATTCAACCGGACGGGAAAATAGTAGCGGTCGGAGAGGATTTAATTAGTAATACTAATACCACTCCGGATTTTGCTACGGTCAGGTACAACAGTGACGGCCAGAGAGATTATACCTTCAATACTAACGGTATTGCCATTACAAACGGCTTTGGCACTGACTGGGGTTATGCCGCCGCTATACAGCCGGATGGTAAGTTACTGGCTGGGGGCTCCTCTGGTACGATGACCCTGCTACGGTATAATCCGGACGGCTCTTTAGACCAGACATTCAGTAGCAGCGGCAAACTACGTCTCGGAGGATTTAGTTATAACGGGAGCGTGCGGAAAATTATCGTACAGCCGGATAATAATATTCTTGTCATTGGTTATGCCATTCCGCCGAATAGCACAAATTCACAATTTGTGCTGATGCGGCTTAATCCTGACGGCAGCTTTGACAGCAGTTTTGGGGCAAACGGGGTTGTAACTACAGACTTTTTCGGCACCTATAATCATGCTAACGAGGCGGCGTTGCTGGCCGACGGAAAAATTATCGTATCGGGGTTTACGCTGCAACAGGGCTCAGGAGATAACTTTGCCATTGCTAAATACAATGCCGATGGCTCATTGGATAACAGCTTTGGGAATGGGGGGAAAGTAGTGCAGGATTTGGGCGGAACAGACGCAGCTTATGGTATGGCTATTGACACGGAAGGCCGGATTATCCTTGCGGGGAACAGCGATACCTTGTGCGCCCTCGTAAGATTCCTGCCCGATGGAACGCTCGATACCGATTTTGGTACGGGCGGCATTTCCAGGTTTGCCGTGGCAGGCATAGACGACCGGCTGCAAGCCATTGCGCTGCAACCCGATGGAAAGATAGTCGGGGTCGGTAGGTCTGAAACGGGTAATTATACCCCCCGTGCAATAATCGTCCGCGTACTGAACAATGGCGGGGTATATACGCCGGGTATTCCGGTCAAACAAAATGATATTGACCTCTTCCCCAATCCTGCCAATAAAATGGTTTACTTCAAAAACACGACGGATAAGAAGATATGTACCGTTAAGATTGTCGCCGCTAACGGGCAGTTAGTCCATCAGGCGAACGGTGCAGATATACGACAGGTACAACTTGATGACATTCCCCCCGGCTCTTATTTTTTCCGTCTCTATCTGGAAGACAATAAAGTCCTTAATAAACCCGTGATTATTCACGACAAATAGAAAACATTTTTCACTAAAAAAATTCATCGGTACCCATGAAATCAATTTTACTATTTTTTGTCATTCTATTAACCGGATTTATGGGCGCTTCGGCGCAATATGCTTCCATTTTCGGGCAAACATACAGTGCGTGGAAATTCCGTTGGGGCAACCTGTTCGGAACTGTGGTTGATTCCCTGTATTTTCAGAAGGACACTACTATTCATAATATCACATATAAAAAAGTGATGCTGCATTCGCAACTTACTTTCCAGGATGGAGGGCTGATTCGGGAAGACCTTGCAACAGGGAAAGTCTGGTATCGCGATATAACCTACACGCATTCCAATAACCCTGATGATACGCTTGAACGCCTTATTTGTGATTTTAGCCTGAATGTGGGTGACACTTTTAATATCGGTTATCCTACCCCGTATATTGATACTGTAGATAGTGTCCGGACCATCGATGGTTTAAAGTACATCTATTTTAAACATACATTCTATACAGGAGAACCTTTCACACTGATTGAGGGTGTAGGGTCTAATATGGGATTGCTGTACAAGTATTTTCCCAGCCTGATGGGCGGCCCATATTTGCTTTGTTCCTATAAAGATGCCATGCAAACAACCTTCCGCAATAAGCAGTACGATGGTGATTGCGATATTCCCCTTTGGGTTGACAATATTTCTCAAAAGAGTGAAGAAATACAGGTTTTCCCCAATCCTGCCAATAAAATGGTTTACTTCAAAAACACAACGGATAAGAGGATTTGTACCATTAAAATTATCACCGCTAACGGGCAGTTAATCCATCAGGTGAACGGTGCAGATATACGACAGGTACAACTTGACGACATTCCCCCCGGCTCTTATTTTTTCCGCCTCTATCTGGAAGACAATAAAGTCCTTAATAAACCCATGATTATTCACGCCAAATAGAAAACATTTTTTCATACTAAAAATTCACCAACAATGAAACGATTGCTCTTTGCATTGTTGCTCCTGTACGGGGCAACGGTAAGCCATGTGTATGCCCAAACCGCACAATTCTACCTGTACATTCCCGACAATTCGATTATTTCCAATGTCGTCCAGTCGGGCCCAACGATTACACCGCAGTTCTACGACCCTCATATCAATGAAATCATTTCCAACTACACCATTACCCAATGGAAGAAAGCCTCACCTGCTTCACTGTACGAATACCTGCAAAAATTGTACGTGGTAGAATGCGATTCTATCCAGTTGGCCTACGACTTGTACAATTACGACAGCACCTTATTTCCTCATTTTGAAATCATTCCTAAAATAGTTCCGACAGGCTATACCCCTAATGATTGGTCGTTATACTCTACGAATTATCTCGAATACATTCATGCACGGGATGCCTGGGCAATCAGCAAAGGCGACCCTAATATCGTCATCGGGGTAAGTGATTCTTATTTCGATATGAATAACCCGGATTTACAAGGCAAGGCAGCGCATTTGGGGTATAATGTGTTACCTCCCGGTGACCAGGAACATGGTTCAGTCGTTGCAGGGATTGCAGCCGGGGGAACAGATAATAACGTAGGCTATCCAGCTATTGGTTTTAACTGTAAACTGGATTTGGAAGGTTTTTTGGCTGTGTCTGTTTTGACAGATATGTCTCTTAACAGGAATAGAAAGGTATTGAATGCAAGTTGGGAACACGTAACGCCAACGGACACCCTTAACCTGAAACAATACTTTAGTGAGCAAAGCCTTTTCAATGAAATTTACGAAAACGGCACTACTGTGTGCTTCGGTGCTGGTAACGGTAAACCCGCTGTAGAAATTACGCCGCGCACGTTCAATTATCCTGCTTCCCTCGACCACAATATATCGGTAACCGGGGTTGGATGGGAAGGTGACCCTCCGGCTACCTTTAATGTAAAGCACATTCATGATATTAATATAGGTGACTCTGTAACCACGCACCAGCATAACTCCCGTGTGGATATTTGCGCGCCCAGCGTGCGGATTGGAGGATTGGCCTTTGACCCCAATGATACCAGCTTGCATTTTATGTGGGACCAGGCATGGGGTACATCCTTTGCCAGCCCGATGGTGGCAGGAACAATCGGGTTAATGCTGTCCGTCAATCCTTCGCTGACACCTTATCAAAGGGAATGGATATTAAAAACAACTTCCCATGATATTTATGGCTATTCAGAGAACGCAAAGTATTATAATGGGGTTAGCAGATATACCAGCCGTCTTGGTGCTGGTGAATTGGATGCAGGCGCAGCAGTTTCAATGTCAATACCTGAAACGTTTGAAAACTATAACGCTCAAACCAAAACTTTCAAAATTAAAGGCATAGACCTGAATACGCGCTGTGCCCCGGATGCTTTTGCAGGTGTGCCCAAGCCCAGATTAAAAGTGATATTGGAAAACGGCACTCCGCCCTATACTTTCAAATGGGAGCCGATGCCGGGTAATACTGCGTTTTTAAGTGTTACCAGCCCGCCGGATTCGCCTATTGTTTCTTCCTGCTGGGGCAATTGCCTTTTGTATTACAGGCTTACGGTCTATGATGCTTCGGATATACAGAAAGTAGCCAGCAAGTTTATCAAAATACAACTTTCCACCGATTCAACCTGGGATTTGGTGATGCGTGATTCCTATGCTGACATGTTCACCGAACGAAATAACATGGATAGCATCAATGCTAAAGAATGGAATATCTGGGAAAGCCCCGATGTGTGGAACCGTGATTCATTAGATGGTGGCCTGGAGCATCAGGACCCGGAATATTATATGAACAAACCTAATTATCTCTACACCCGGATAAAGAACATAGGATGCGCGACTTCTCCCAATACGCCGGATGACATTCAATTAAATTTATACTGGACAATTACTTCTACAGGCGAGACATGGGATGTGGACTGGATTGGTAATTCAACACTGAATAATCAACCCGCAGGCGAATATATCAGTGGTGGTGGTTTTGGTATTCCCAGCATTAAGCCCGGAGACGAACATATTATGACAACACCGTGGTATCCTCCGCAACCGCAGCTTTATGATACAGCCGCACAAATTGATGCATGTGTTTTAGCCCGCATCACGCAACCCGGCTCCAATGACGGGATGACTATTGCAGAAGACAGCGTTACCAAAGAAAATGTCTGGAACAATAATAATATTGTGACCCGTAACCTTGTTGTCAATAACTACAATACAGGTAATAAAACCAGTACCACTACCGTGGTGGGTTTTGGCAATTCTTCAGGTACGCCTGGCACGTTTACTTTGAATGTACTCACAGCAAAACACATTGAGCCATATTTGGAAGGAAATCTTGCACATTACTTCACTGTAACGCTGCATTTAGGAGATTTGTATGATAAATGGGATGCGGGCGGCAAACTTGGAAACCCAACCAGCTATGATGATATATCTAAGAGTATTACCTACGACTTAGAAACGCCGTTACGTTTGGATAACATCACTCTGGAAGGTCATGAAAAACATTATATCTATGTGACCATTGCTTTAAAAGATGGCGTTAATGTGCCTGTAGAAATTGACAATGAAAGGATTTACATCCGTCAGGTAATCCCTCATGAAGTCGAAATTGATAATGGAGATGGCACATCATTCTATGTACAACGCGATGAAGTATATGGAAGTGTAAACTTCTCCATAAATGTTGCGGCCGATGAAACCGGGGACGCAAAAACAAATAAAGTCAATGAGGTCATTGAAAGGGCTCAGTTTGCTATTTATCCAAATCCGGTACAAAATATTTTGACAGTGTTATATCTTGGTAATGAGAAAATTTCAGGAATGGATATTACAGTTGTTGATATTCAAGGACGCGTAGTAATGGAAAGAAAAGATGCTAAGTTCAGTCAGAACATAGAGCGTCTGAATACAGCTAATTTATCTCCCGGAGCCTACTTCATCAACATGAACAACAGGACTGGTGAGAAGAGTTCAATGAAGTTTATAAAAATGAAATAAGCGGGTTTTCAGTTAGTGTTTGAAAAAAGAGGCTCTTAAAAGAGCCTCTTTTTTCTTTTCTAATGGTATTATTGTTGTTTTTAACGCAACAATAAAATATAATTTTTCTAACAGCCCTGCATCATAGCCTTTTGGGTTAACTTACAGCCATGACGGGCTTGAGCATACTGGGCATTCTTGTTATCTGTTTTCTTATTTACAGGGGTACCCGCAGGCAGGCAAATGCCGCGCGGCCACCTGCCGATACCGCTGCTTTGCTGCAACAGCATGTGAGCTTTTATGCTGCACTGGATGCGGAAGCCAAACGGGCATTTGAGGCACGGGTAAAAGATTTCCTCTCTACGGTGCGGATTACGGGCATCGGCACAGAGATTGACGACCTGGACCGTGTGCTGGTGGCAGCGGGGGCCATCATTCCCATTTTCGGGTTTGCAGGGTGGAGGTATAACAATATATCGGAGGTGCTGCTGTACAACGATACATTCAGCAAAGACTACCGCACGATGGGCGATGAAAGAAATGTGCTGGGCATGGTAGGCGACGGGGCGATGAACCGCCAGATGATACTATCGAAGCCATCGCTGAGAAGCTCTTTTTCGCACCAGCACGACGGGCACAATACGGTGATACATGAATTCACCCACCTGATAGACAAGGCTGACGGGGCGGTAGACGGCGTACCCGAATACCTTTTATCAAAGCCCTACCTCATACCCTGGATAAAGGAAATACACGAGACGATACGGCAGATAAAAGCAGGCGGGGCCAATGATATAAACCCGTATGGCGCTACCAGCGATGCCGAGTTTTTTGCGGTGGTATCGGAATACTTTTTTGAAAAGCCGGAACAACTGAAAGAAAAACACCCTGAACTGTATGCTATGCTGCACCGCATGTACCATGTGCAGGACGGGGCGCAGTAAATTGTTTAATATAGTACCTTTCATATAGCATGACAGCATCTACACCCGCTCCCGAAGTAAGAAAAAAAAGCACGGGCAGGAAAATACTAAAGTTCGTACTCTATTTATTTGCCGCATCCCTGCTCTACGTGGTGGCTGGCCGTTTTATATTCCCACCTATAACGCTGACACAGGCAGGGGCCATTGTTGACGGCTACGGGCTGAAGCGCGATTATGTGGGCTGGGATAAAATCTCTCCCAATGTGAAACTGGCGGCCATTGCCAGCGAAGACCAGCTTTTTCCCGACCACGGCGGGTTTGACTGGGAGGCTATCGACAAGAGCCTGAACGGGGAAAGGAAAGGCAGGAAGCACAGGGCGCGCGGGGCGGCAGCCAGCACCATCAGCCAGCAAACGGCCAAAAATGTTTTCCTGTGGCAGGGCAGCGGCATAGGCCGCTATATACGTAAGGTGCCCGAAGTGTTTTATACAAAGGCCATAGAATGGGTATGGGGCAAGAAGCGCATACTGTGCGTGTACCTGAACGTGATTGAAATGGGGCCGGGCATTTTCGGCATCGAAGCCGCATCGAGGCAATACTTTAATAAACCTGCCAAAAACCTGACGCGCGCCGAGGCGGCTATGATTATCGCTGCCCTGCCCAACCCGAAACGTTACAAGGTAAAACCCGCCAGCCGCTGGGTACAGCGCCGCTCGCAGGCCATTATGCAGCAGATGAACAACCTGGAAGGGGACCCCGATATACAAAAGCTGATACGCTAAAGATGTTTCTTCTTTTTTGCCTGATGTAGCGAAACACAGCATTTGCCAAACACGTCAAAAGCCGCTGGTATAGCGGCTTTTGACGTAAAAAGGAAATATATGATGATTGCTTTGTTTAAAATGCAGGCTTCCATTTGTAGGAGAACGGCATTACACCCAGTGAAATGGTGTAACCGAAACCTCCGCCGGATACACGGCTGGTGATGCCGGGCACTTTAGACTGTGCGCCTTCGTCATCTATATAGCGGGCATTACCTATATAAGCAAGCCCCCTCAGTTTAAATGCCAGCCCAGCAAAGAACCCTGCCTCTATCTTAACAAAAGGCATGGCTTTTATTTTCGCTTCGGGGTTTATATCAGCCATTACATAGGCCGGGGCCACACCGATGCCTGCTGTAAACAGCAGCCTGTTCTCTTTGCTGAGGGTTGCTTCGCCACCTGTTTTAAAGTCGAAACTGATGGGCAGCGCCATGATGGAAACCGGGAACTCCTCGGTCAGCGCCAGGCTGTCCCTGTTTATCATCACCGAATCGTACTTCAGCGTAAAGGCGGTGTACGAAAAACCTATGTCCAGCGTAAAAGCGCTTTTGCGCGATACTTTAGCCAGCGGGAAGTTAAAGTTCAGGAACCCGACCATAGGGGCGGTCGATTTCAGTGTTGCTTTGAAGCTCGTATCTACTACATCGTTGGTACGATACTGCACATCGAGTGTATTATAAACAAAATGCTGCCCGTAGCCTATGGTAAGGCGCTGCAGGAAAGTGCTGTGCTTCCCTTTCGATTTTGATTTTTTCGAGTAATCGCCCAACATACCACCGGCACGGTGTACCTGTGCATGGGCAGTACCTGCGAACACTAAGAGAATGGTTAATACAGAAAGTGCAGATCTCATCGGTAATTTGTTGTAAAATGGTTGTTGCCTAAAAGTAATGTAAAAATCTATTTAATGCAAAGCATCTGCATAACGGAGATTTTAAATATTATTTAGGAATAGTTCCCGTTTTCCGGCCTTAGTTTTGCAACTGTAAAGTACAGAATGAAGTAAGGAGCAAAATGAACAGGATAAAAAAGGCAGGGATACTGCTGGTGTGCAGCTTTTTTTACATTGCCGCAGCACATGCCGGAGATGAAAACCAGGCCGACAAACATAAAATACTGGCGCTGGTAAACAATGTGCGTGCCGCAGGTTGCAACTGCGGGGGAAAATACTTCGCCCCTGCCCCACCCGTATCGTGGAACAATAAGCTGGAGCTTGCGGCCAACAGGCATACCAGCTTCATGCAAACCAGCAACCACCTTTCCCATACAGGCGAAAACGGCTCTAACGCCGGGCAGCGTATAACGGCTGCGGGCTACCAATGGTATTCGTACGGCGAAAATATAGCGGCGGGATACGGCAACGAGGAAGAGGTGGTAAGCGGATGGCTGCACAGCCCTGCCCACTGCAAAAACATTATGAACGGCAGCTTTAAGGACATGGCGGTGAGCAGGATGGGCAATTACTGGACACAGGACTTCGCCTCAGGCGAGCAATAGCAGGTCAGTCGGCACGGGTAAAAGAGGTAGTACGGCCGAAGGCAGGTAAACCGATATACCCCCTGATGTCTAATACATCCCCTTTCAGGGTAAGGCGGCAATCGTAGGTTTTACCGTTTTTAGGGTCATATATTTTACCGTCTGTATACAGGTTATCTTCTTCTTTTGAGAAGCCCCGCAGTAAGATGAGGCCCAGTATGGGTTGCGTACGCTTTGATTTGTCGGGGTTCTTTTTGTCCATTTTGGGTTTCCCGTCTTCGTTGGGCTCTTTCAGCCAGGCTATCTTACCGTAAAATTTGCCGTCCCTAGCTTTGTATATCTGCACTTTAGCCGTCTTTTCTTCGTTGTACCAAAGCCCTTCTATAGCCTCCTGTGCCCATACGGGGAGGCGCATCAGTACAAAGGCTGCAAGGAGCAATATGCGCAGGTAAGTTGTCTTAAACATAGCTGGAACGTGGTGGGTTAATTACTATTTGTCTTCCTGAACAGAGCCTGCGCCTGTTATGTTGGTACTGAGCTGCGGGTGGCCCTTGTAGTTGATATCGCCTGCGCCTGTTACAGTGGCATCCAGTTTATCGGTCACACTTAGCTCCACATCGCCCATGCCGGTAACAGAAACTTTCGCCTCGCTGCATTGCAGCGGAAAAGAAGTTATTTCGCCGGCACCCGTAACGGCATATACTACGCGGTTAACTTCGCCGCCGTTTACCTCCAGGTCGCCTGCGCCCGATAAGGTAGCGTTAAACACATCGGCTTTCAGATAGTCGAGCTTCACATCGCCAGCCCCCGATACCACCAGGTTGAACTTAGGCGTATGTAGCTGCCCGGTCATATTCACATCTGCCGCGCCCGATATCCTTAAGCTGTTCAGCGTAGGAACGGTTATTTCCGCGGTCACTTCATCTTTATGGCCAAAATGTACCAGGTCGTCTTTATAGATGCGCAGCACACCGTTATCCACTTCTGTCTTTATTTCCTCCAGTATGTTGGGGTAGCTCTTTAGCTGAATGCGGGGCAATGCGCCTTCCTGTATTTTGATATTGGCCGTGAGGGGCACTTCTATTTTAAGCCCGGAAAAAGAACCTGTAGTACGGTCGAGGGTCTCAATTTTACCCTGCCCTTCTATCCTGTTTTGTTTGCAGGAGGTGCACATCAATGCAGGCAGTAAAAAAAGAGCAAGTATATAAAGGGGCTTCATATTAATTTATTTATCAGGCTTTATTATTTTTCCACCAAATAAACCCTATGGTGCCTAGTATAGCCAGCGGCAGGCTGGCAAGGTACAGTATGCCTTTGTTCAATCCTTTCGCGCTATTGCCATCCAGTTCAGATGCTGTTTTGGTACACATGGCACAACCCTGTGCCCATACAGAAGGAGCAGATATTGTCAGCACCAGAACAATAAGTAGCTTTTTCATACTTATAAAATTAGGTCAATCGTTGCTCGTGAACAAATATCAGGTGTAATAAGGTGAAATAAGCAGGTAAACCAATACGCCGGTTACGCTTACATACAGCCACAGGGGCCATGTGTACTTAGCCAGTTTCTTATGTTTTGCAAACTCACCCGTCAGCGATCGGTATGCCGTGAAGAGTATAAACGGCAATATGATAGCGGCAAGGAAGATATGCGTAATCAGTATGAAGAAGTAAATATACCGGATAGCGCCTTCGCCCCCGAATTTGGTATCGCCCGCCAGCAGGTGGTGGCTGATGTAGGAGACGAGGAACAGCACCGACAGGACTATTGCAGACAGCATTATCTTTTTATGCGCTACGTAGTTCTTATTCTTCACGGTTACCAGCCCGGCCACCAGCAGTACCGATACGCAGGAGTTGATAACTGCATTGATGAGTGCGAATACGTGGACATTGAAACCGAGGTTCACGTCCAGTTTTATTTTTGACAAAACCGCTATTGCTGCAAATACAACAAATGAAACGGTTATTATCAGCAACCTTGCCTGTTTATCGTTCTTTTTTAATACAGGATCCAACATGTTGAGTGTGTTATCTTTTTTTATGTTTCTTTTCGAGCGAAACGAGGATGATATCGTCTGAACATCTTTTCAGTTCAGCACTGTCGAGGCCGTCGTAATACCCTCTTATATTCCGCTCCCTGTCCAGCAATACCAATTTTTGCGTATGGATAAAATCGTCGGTGCCGCCACTGCCGGGCTGCATGGTTACGCGCAGCTCGTTGCGGGCATAGTTGTAAATGGAATCGCGGTTGCCGGTCAGGAACCACCAATGGTCGTGGTTTACGTTGTAGCGGTCGGCATATTCGCGCAGCGCGGGGAAAGAATCGCGCTCCGGGTCTACGGTAATGGAAACAAGGTGTACGGTAGTATCGTTTTTCCGGAAAGCCTGCTGCAACAGCAGCATATCACCCGTCAGGCGCGGGCAAACGGTTTTGCAGGTGGTGAACATGAAGTTCACAACAAGTATTTTCCCTGCCAGGTCTTTATTGAGCGATACCCGCTGCCCCAACTGGTTGGTCAGTGTAATATCGGGCACGGTATGAAATACCGTATCGCCCCCGGCAGTAACACTGTCTGCTATGTAGTAGTGCGGCAACTGGTCTTTGATACTGGTGCCGACCTTTATATTAAAATAAATCCAAAAAGATAGCGGTAGCAAAAGTGCTACCGCTAACCCACCTATAAATCTTTTGTTTGAATTTTTCTTTGCCATCTATCCAATCAGATATTTTGTCCGTGTTTACCGCATGGGGGCCGTACTGTTCATGTGCAGCCAGAAGCCGCCGTCGGCAAGAAATGCGATAATGAACCAGATAAACAGTGTAAGCGGTATCAAAACGGTTATCAGGAAGCTCCTTACCTCATCGCCAAGGTGCATGAAGATAGAAACGATATACCCTGCTTTAAACAACGTGAGTGCCAGGAAGAAGAAAGCTACCAGCGCCTTAGGCATGTGGTGGCTGAAGAACATACCGATGATTACTTCAATAACGGTTACTACCAGGAGTATCCAGAATACTTTCCATATCCTGCCTACCTGCTTTTTGCTTTCAGGCGATTGAATGTCTGTGTGGTGCGACATGACGCCGGAATACAATTTTGACTGGTCACCCTCGTACAGGTGATTTATATCGTTACCGTTTGTGCTATGCTGAGACATTTATTATACTGTTTTAATGAGTTGTGAGCGATTGAGGATTATAACAAGTAGAAGCAGGTGAATACGAATACCCAAACCAAGTCTACAAAGTGCCAGTACAGGCCTACTTTCTCTACCATCTCGTAGTGGCCGCGGCGCTCGTACGTACCGTTTACGGTGTTTATCAGTACCATAATGTTAAGGCATACACCGCTGGCAACGTGGCCGCCGTGGAAGCCGGTAATGGTAAAGAAGTAGTTATAGAAATCGTGGGAAGCCTGCAAGCCATGCGCCGGCAGCGCAGCTTTTACTTCCGGCTTACTCATGTTAAAGAAATGCTCTATGGCAGATAACGGGGTCGACGTATCGGTAAAAGAACCCCACCATGCACCCTGGTGGTGCAAGTGCGTCCACTCCCATGCCTGGCAGCTCAGGAACGCGATACCGCCTACAATGGTCCAGAGCAGCCATTTGATAACGCCCTGGCGGTCGCCGTAGTGGCCGCTGTGTACTGCCAGTACCATGGTTACAGAGCTCATGATGAGGATAAAGGTCATCAGGCTCACAAACAGCAGCGGCAGGTTGGCATCGCCCATGAAGGGGAATGCGTGGAATACGTGGTTAGGGTCGGGCCATACGGCGCTGAAAAAGCGCGTGGTACCGTAAGAAATAAGGAATGCGCCGAAGGTAAATGCATCCGATAGCAGGAAAAACCACATCATCATCTTACCATAGCTCACGTTAAACGGTGAACGCCCACCTCCCCATACTTTCGTTTCGGCTGTTGTAGCTGAAGCTTGTGCCATAGTTTTATTTAATAGTTACAGTTGTGAATCCGGGTGCGAATTTCGAAACAATTTTATTTATTTACCAGAAAGAACACAAATAAATAAATCCACAATACGTCAACAAAGTGCCAGTAGCTGGCTACAATTTCGAGCCCTGTTGCGTTGTAAACCTTTATTCTTGTTCTGAATGATTTAAAAAATACAATAAGCAGCGCAACTATGCCGCCCAGTATGTGCAGCAGGTGCAGCCCTGCTATGATGAACAGGAACGACTCGCTGGGGTTCCCGTCAACACGTATATTTTCCGCATACAGTTGCGAAAAACCCGCATACTGCAGGCACATGAACAATATGCCTAATATCAATGTAACGGTTATCAACGCCTTGAACCGGGGCATTGCGCGGTTTTTAAACGCCTTCAGCCCCATGGCCATGGTAATGCTGCTTACCAGTATTACAGCAGTCGATATGGTAAATATACCCGGCAGGTCGTATATGCGCCAGTTGCCCTGCGCCTGCCGAACGATGTATGCACTGGTCAGGCCCGCAAACATCATAGTGATGCTGGCCATTGCCACCCACAAAGCGAATTTATGGGGGTGTATCTTTCTTCTTTGTGTTTTGATTGTTCCTTCCATCATCTGTTCCAACATTTACAGCTTATCAAAAACCATGGCCAGCAGTACTACGGGCAGGTATATGAATGAAGCATACATTACCTGCCTGGCCGATTTAAAATTATTTTTCCGGTAAAAAGCCACAGAGGCCATGAAGTAAAAGGCACCTGCCGCTATGCATATCCACATGCCTGTATTGCCCGTCATATTGGCTACCCTCGGCATTACGGCCATGGGTATGAGTATAATGCTGTAAAACATGCATTGCAGGGCGGTAAACTTCGAGGTACGCTCCTGCGAAGGCAACATGCTGATGCCTGCTTTCTGGTACTCGTCATACCCTACCCAGCCTATTGCCCAGTAGTGGGGAAACTGCCAGAAAAACTGTATCAGGAACAACACCCAGCCGCCAAGGCCCAGGCTGCCGGTAGCTGCTACCCAGCCCAGCAACGGGGGAAATGCACCCGGTATAGCGCCAATCAGCACGGCTACGGGGTGTATGCGCTTCATAGGCGTATATACAAATGCGTACAGCAGTAAGGATATTAAACTGAGGATGCCCGCCAGCGGGTTGAACACATAGCCGAGTATCAATGTGCCGGACAGGCCGGAAAGAATGGAAAAAAGCCATGCTTCGGTAGTGCCCATGCGCCCGTCAGGAAGGGGGCGGTACATGGTGCGCTTCATTTTCGAATCGCCCTCGCGCTCTATGATCTGGTTGATGGCGTTGGCGCCGCCGGTTACCAGTATACCGCCTATAAATAAGGTAAGTACTTTATCGAGCTCGAAAGAAGTATTGGGGGCAAGCAGGTAACCAATTACGCTGGAGAAGACCACCATAAAGCTGAGATTGGGCTTCAGCAATTGTGCGTAATCTTTTATACGCGCTGTTAACAATACATGCCACCTGGCTTTAATCGGCGCTTCCCGCAACATTATTCAAAGTAAAGAATTGATAAAAAGTAGTGCAAAGGTAATAAAAGCTGCTTTTTTTCGCACCCTATTTTCAATATACTTTATTTACATATTTCACGGGCGGTACACTGTGCCCCTTCAGGTGCCGGGCACCAGCTTTTTCAGCTTTGTTTTTGCCTTGTACAGCTTCTTATCCGCAGCATTTTTTACCCTCAGGGAGGTATTTTCGGCTATCAGCCCGGCAACAACACCGGCAAGTGCGTACCATAACAATTTTGACATTTTCATACTGTTGTTTCCGGGTAATACATAATGATTGTGCCAAAACGCACAGGTGTAGGATTTTGTAAATAAGATGTTAAGGCATTATAAAATATACATATTCATACACCTGCCAAGTATCTTTGTCCCCGATGTCCCAATCTTCAACCACTAAAGAATCAAGTATGAAAAAATTACTTACCGTCATGTGTGCTGCCATCATATTCGCATCGTGCAGCAAAAGCGCCAACGAACTGCTCCCAACCAATGTAGCTACAGCCGATGAAACCTCGGAAGAAGGTGCCTTGAAACAAAGCTGCGGTGAAAACGGGGGCCGCGCCTTCAAAGGATCACTTATCTATCACTATACGGAATCATTCAACCTGCCCTGCAACTGCGGTACGCTTACAGATGCGGGCAACTACTACGGAACAGGAAAACTGGCCCACCTGGGGAACAGTACTTCCAAAATCAAGCCTTGTATTTCGCTTATTTTCTCGGGCAGCGCCCCTATCGGCGTGCATGTAGGACAGGAATGCGGCTCTTTTGTAGCAGCCAACGGCGATGAGGTGTACACCAATGTAGCGCCTTACGATATGTACTTCAACAGCACCGGCGGTGCGGCAGGCGTTTTGCAGGTGACTTTTGCAGGTGGTACCGGGAAGTTTATAAATGCAACCGGCAAGTTTACCGGCTATACCACCAACGATGGTATGGGCACTGTAACATTGCAGGTACTGTCGGGTAACATTAAATACTAAAACAGGATTTGACTCAAGCATTTAAAAGGGGCCTCACAGCCCCTTTTAAATTTTAGTGCTGTGTAATGCTTACTAAGTTCCCGTGTGTTTCCAGTACATTTTTGGCCCTTGTCACCTCCTCTTCATTACCCTGTGCAATCACCAGGAACTTTCCTGCTTTTAATACTTCCTCGTATTGTTTGGTATCGTCGGACGAAATGCCCGCTACGGTAAGTGCAGAGGCTATACCGCCGCCGATGATGCCGAAATCGAAACCCGCAATAGCCCCCACCAGCGCACCCGCGCCGTATAAAAAGCCTACACCCGGTATGGCAAATATGCCTACCCCTGTCAACACGCCCAGTACAGAACCGGCCAGGGCGCCGATGCCTACTTCCGCACCCGCTATGGCCATGGTTTCAGAGTTTTTAATGCCCGGCACTTTAGCCTCGCCTGTTGTTTTGCCGATTATAGACAGGTGTTTCGAGCTGTAGCCGGCATTCTGTAATTCTTTTACAGCCGCTACAGCACCTTCGTGTGTGTCATAAACACTTATTACTGCTTTCATTTCATAATGTTTTAATAAGTCATAACAAAACTATTCCATAAGTATAAGAACAGGGGTACGGGTGGCACAATTTTAATATTGTTTTCACAGTATGATATTGCAACTGAACCCCGCAATACTGGTAGAAACCCCGCTGGGCAGAGGTTATGCCATTTTTATAATAGACTATGGTATGCACCAGAATACATGCTGGGTGGTGGCGATGGAAGAAAACGGGATTGTAAAACATTTCGACTGCAACGACATTATCCTCTCCACCAATTATACTTACGGCATGAACCTGAAAAAGAATTCAAACCATCCGTAGTTTTCCGGTTCAAATTTTATTTATCTTAGCCTTCGCAAGCGGAAGTAGCTCAGTTGGTAGAGCATCACTTTCCCAAAGTGAGGGTCGCGGGTTCGAGTCCCGTTTTCCGCTCTTTTCTTTCCCCTGCTTTTTTTAACAAATAAGATACAAATTTGGAATGTTAATTGCCTGAAGAGCTGTTATGCACTTCTTCAGGCAATTACTCACTTTCGGCTATAAGCAGGCGCTCTGCTGTGTTTTTCCCGTAGCCATATTTCTTACGCTGGCCGTTACCAAATACTTTCATGTGCCCTACAGGTACGATGTGATACTGGCCGTATGCCTGGCCGTACAGGCACTGCTGGTGTATACAGGCATAGAAACGATGGACGAACTGAAGGTGATTTCCCTTTTTCATATCGTGGGCTTGTTCCTCGAACTGTTCAAGGTACACCACGGCTCATGGGCTTACCCGGAGCATGCGCTGACCAAAATAGCGGGGGTGCCGGTGTACAGCGGGTTTATGTATGCAAGCGTGGCCAGCTATATATGCCAGGCATGGCGGCGTTTCGACCTCGGTTTTCACAACTGGCCTGCAAATAAAATCACCTTTACACTGGCTGCCGCTATTTACCTGAATTTTTTTCTGCACCACTATCTTATGGATATACGCTGGCTCATTATCGCTTCCCTGTTTATCATATTCAGGAAATCATACGTCACTTTCAGAGTGAACGAATGGAAGTACCGCATGAATATTATCACCGCTTATTTCCTCATCGGCATGTTTATCTGGTTTGCGGAAAATATTTCTACATTTTTCGGCGCGTGGCAGTACCCCAATCAAAAAAAGGAATGGCAAATGGTTGATGTAAGCAAGGTTAGTTCCTGGTTTCTGCTGGTCATCATCAGCATCATCATAGTGGCCAACCTGAAGCATATAAAATACCCGAAAAAGGTAACGCTGGCAGGTGAAGATACCGCGCCGGGGCAACCTGTTCCTTCAGCTTCCACCGTCAGGCTTTCAGAAAAGAATCAATCATAAAGGCAAGCAGCGCGTTATCGACCTGCTCAATGGGGTGCGGCGTACCGGGTAAAACACCCATTTGCGCAGCAGACAGGGCTTTGTAAACCGCTACGGTTTCGTCAAGCGTCACCATTTTATCGCGGTCGCCCAAAAGCAGGAGCACGCGTGTATTTATACTTTCATAGTCGTGCAGCGCCAGTGGGTTGTCCGTTCCCATGGCCACCAGCATATCCTGCGTTTTCTTCAATACGTCTTTCCAGTCATTGGGGCTATGACTATCGCTGAGGTACTGCGCAAACGCGGGCAGCTTCTCCGATATTTTTCCGCTGTCCAGCATCTTACATTCTTTTTCCGCGGTAGGCACATCCCAGTGAAACTTGGTGGCAAGTGTTATGACCTTCCCTACCCTTTGCGGGTAGTGCCTTGCAAGGTACATGGCCACATAGCCGCCCATACTGTAACCAAAGAACAGGGCTTTTTCAATATTATTGTCATCCATATATGCAAGTACCTCCAATGCAAACTGCTGTATGGAAAATGCCCCGCCGGGGGGAAACGGGTTGCCGCCGTGACCGGAAAAACCAGGCGTATGGATGGTATATTCCTCACCGCTGAAGGCGGCGGCCGCTTTGCTAAGCTGTTTACTATGGCCTATGGCGCCATGTAATAATATCAGGTGTTGCACCCGGTAAATATATAAACAAAAAAGAACCCCCGGAATGGAGGTTCTTCTATTAAGGGATAAGAGAGAGCTAAATTAGAGCTGGGTAGCAGTGTACACTACATCTACAGTATAAGTACCTGCAGGGTAGTTGAAACCGGGCTCAGCTTTGTACTGTACTTCGAAAGTCTTGTTGCCGCCTTTGGTAGCGCTGGTAATCAGGTCAGCATTGTTAGAAGTCAGAGAAGTATAAGCAGTACCGAAAGTGCTGGCAATAGTACCACCGGTGTTGTTGCTGGGCACCATCAGCTTCAGTATACCGCTTACAGGCATGCTGGGAGCAGGAGAAGCAGAACCGGTGTAGCTGAAGTTAGCAGCATTGGCCTTTACCTGTACTTTAAAATCTTTATTGGAACGAACCTGCAGTTGCTGTGCAGCAGACTCAACACCGTTAGCGTAGTCGTTTACGGTAGAGAAAGTCATCGTTACGGGGTCGCCTGTAGCAGTACCCGAACCGGTGAAAGTAATTTCGATAGCGTCAGCCAGGCTCAGGTTTACTTGTTGCTGTGCAGAGCTGTTAACCTGTGCGTTTGCAGCGAAACCGAAAGAAACTAAAGCGGCGGCGAATAATGCGATCTTTTTCATTTGTATGTTTTTAATTTTTTTTTGTTGTTTTCGTTTGACAGCACAAAGATGGGACGGAGAACACGCGCTGCAAAATTTTCAGAGGGGTTTAACTGCTGTTTTACAAGCAGTTAACATGCTATTAACCGGCGTAACAGTGCATGATAAACAGGATACCAGGCTATAGTATGTTACTAAAAAGAGAGATTAACATTTTCTTGGCTAAAGCAGGACTGATTTTGGGTAAACATACTGTATACTCTATAGTCTAATTATTACAAGGTTTTTCGAACAAATTAAAATCAGCTACATGAGAAAGTATATCAGGCAATCATGGTTTGTGTTACTGGCCACAGTATTCCTGCTAGCAGTACCCGGGCCTGGTGCAAAAGCGCAACCGAATGTCAGTGTTTCATTCCAGATGTTTTATGACGATCTGTCGCCATACGGCAGGTGGATGAATGTGCCCGCGTACGGGTATGTATGGGTACCTTCTGTCAACGACGATTTCCGCCCGTATTATTCAAACGGGCACTGGGTAATGACCGAATATGGCAATACCTGGGTTTCGGACTATAACTGGGGATGGGCCCCGTTTCACTATGGCCGCTGGGCATACGACCCGTTTTACGGCTGGATGTGGCTGCCCGATACCGAATGGGGCCCCGCATGGGTAACATGGCGCGATGGCGGCGGCTATTACGGCTGGGCGCCTATGGCGCCGGGTATCAGCGTGAACGTAGCTATAGGCCCGGGGTACCATGTGCCTAACGACTGGTGGATATTCATACCGCACAGGTATATATACAGCCCCCGGTTTCACAACTATTATCGCGGCCCAAGGTACAGCACCACTATTATCAACCGCACCACCATCATCAACAATACATACGTGTATAATAACAACCGCTATATAACCGGCCCGCGCCGTGCCGATGTGGAAAGAAGGACAGGCCGGCAGGTGATTGTATATAATGTAAGAAACGACAACAGGCCGGGGCGCAGCAATGTAAACGACCATACGGTGAACATATACCGCCCGCGTATAGAGCAGCGCCGCGAGGGCAACAGGCCGCAGCGTGCCACAGAGCCCGACAGGCCGGTAAGGGGCCTGGAAAGGCAATATGACAGCCGCCAGAACGAACGGCTGGCACCCGGAAACAGGCCGCAGCCTGCAAGGCCTGACAGGAGCATACAACAGGCCCCGCAGCAAAGAAACGACCGGCAGATGCAGATAGAGCAACGCAACAGGCAAATAGAGCAACAGAACAGGCAGCAGCAAATAGAACAACGCAACAGGCAGGTGGAGCAACAGAACAGGCAGATGCAGGAGCAACGCAGCCGTGAGGCGGAAATGCAAAGACAGCGGGACATACAAAACCGCCAGCGGGCCACACAGGAAAGGCAAAACGAAGAGGTGCAGCGCCAAAGGCAAATACAGCAGCGTGCGGAACAGCAGCAACGTATAGAACAAAACAGGCAGCAACGCTGGGACCGCAGGCAGGAAACACAACGCCAGCCGGCCCCGCAACAAAGGATAGAACGGCAGGCGCCGCAAAGAACCGTGCAACCGCAGCGCAGCCAGCCGCAACAACGCAGCGAGCCGCGGCAGGCGCCCCGGGAAAGACGTGAACGTTAAGAACTATAATTAAAAAAACTGCAGCAAAATTGCTGCAGTTTTTTTTAATGTATCCTTTCCCCTTCGGGTGTTAGTTTTTGCAATACTTCGGTTTCAATTTCCAGCCATTGCTTCCAGGCTGCTTTTACCTGCTCCGCATCATAATACGCAGTAGCCAGGTCGATGAACAGGCGGTAATGCCCGGCTTCCGAAACCATAAACTTATAATAGAACTTTCTCAGGGCTTCTTCTTCCAGCCCTTCCGACAAAAGGCGGAAACGCTCGCAGCTACGCGCTTCTATCAATGCGCATATCATCAACTGGTGCAGCAGCCGGCTGGCATTGGGAATGTTTTTGGGCTTGTGCTGCAGCAACAGGTTTACATAGTTGTCTTTGCGCTGGTGCCCCAGTTCGAAGCCGCGTTTTTTCATTTCGGCCCAAACCATGCGAAAGTGCCCCCACTCTTCTGTTACTATAGGCGAAAGCGCATTCACCAGCTCTGTCTTATCGGGGTATTGTTGTATCAGTGATATGCACTGTGTGGCTGCTTTCTGCTCACAAAACGCGTGGTCTGTCAGTATTTCGCTCAAAGAAACAGCGGCAAGGTCGACCCAACGGGGGTCTGTAGGCATTTTCAGGCCCAGTATGGAGTTATCGGCGGTACTCACTTCAATATTGGTTAACGATTGTGTGTTTTATAGGGCGCAAAATTACATTACCCTTTTGATGGTACAGCCTATCGATTTTGTTTTGTTGGGGTCAACGGGTTTATTATTCACCATGTTCTCAATCGCATTGTGCAAAAACATTACTTTGGAAGCAGAGGGTTGGGACGGGTTGTCTTCCATAGCGCCTTTGTACACCAGTTTCCCCCCAGCGTCAAACAGGAACACTTCCGGCGTGTGCGATGCGCCGAAGGCATCTGCCAGCTTCGATTTTTCATCGACCACGTAAGGAACACTATAGCCCTGCCTGTCTGCATACCGGGTCATGGCCTCGTACGAGTCGGCGCCGTCGCGCTGTTCCGCATTCGAGTTGACGATAATCATACCGACACCGTTTTTAGCGGTGTACGCTATCATCTCCTTCGTTCTTGCCTGGCTTTTTATTACATAGGGGCAGGTATTGCAGGAAAACATCACCAGCAGCCCTTTGGAGGTTTTCACATCGTTCAGCGACACATTTTTGTCATCAACCGATTTCATTTTTTCATTCGCCATAGGAATGCCTTTACCAATTGCTAAAGGTTCGTAGGTCTGGGCACCGGCATTCACCGCGTTCCCTATTGCACAGCTCAATAACAACCCTGTAAGTAATAGCTTGGTCATATAGTTCTCTTTTCAATAAAATTAAGCATTTTTCCCCTACCGGGTTTCGAGGCTTATATCTTCATCGCCCTTGCGGTAAGGCAGGTAGGTAATGATGAACTGGAACATTTCGTCGGTAGCGCGCATACTGCCGTTCTGGTCCCTGATGAGCCTGGGGGGCGTGTAGGGGTTAAAGAGGTTCTCCTTTGTATTGTCGTACACCCCTTCTGCCACAATGGTACTGCCCGCAGGTATTTTCACCATTTTTTTGAATGTGTAAAAATACTGCCAGTTAAAATCCCACTGCGGTATGGAAATAAGGCGTATGGTATCGCCGCCGGGCTTCAGTGCATAGGCTTTAAAGCTTTTGCCCAGCAGGTGCATGTGGGGGTTAACGGTAAGTATGGATATATCTTCGGGCACGGTGTAGCGGCTCAGTACTTTTTTTATCGTGTTGGGCTGTATAATCAAATCGGGCTCAACGGGCGATACGCCCAGTGTGCCAAGCTGAAACTCTTTCACGGGCCTTTCAGGCGGGCCTTTGGCAAAAAAGATATTGATATAGGAGCTGTCCCACACCCCTACATCTTTGGTAAAGCCATAGTGCAGGTCGTTCAGCAAAAAAGCGCCTTTGCGCGGCAGGTGATAGCCCCCTATGCCGGTCGGGTATTTCTGGCCAAATACGCCGGGCAGGTAGTTTACAACAGATCGTTGTAAAACAGGGTACGTGCCGTCATCGTTCGGCAGGCCCAGTTTTTGGTAGGCAAGGCGTACGGTACTGTCATTGACCATGTCGGTAATATACTCCCCTTCAAATACGTTTTTCTTTTTATCGTATTCATACTTCACCAGGTCGCCGTTGGCATGGTGCACCACATTATTGTTGCCCGCTACAAACTCTATGACCGATGCGTAGGTATCCTGCGGCAGCTCGAAGGGAACTTTTACGATGAGGAATTTATCTATACTGTTGGCAGGCAGGTAGTACGGCTTTACGGGTATGCGCATATCCGGCTCGCCTATGGTAGAACCGCGCGGGTAACCGGGCTCGGCGGGCATTTTATCTTCGGGGCCTTTTTCCATGCCGTCCTGTACCCATTTTTCTATCAGCCTGATGTCTTTTTCATCCATGATGCGCTGGCCCACAAATTCGGTATAGTGCGGGTCTGCCGGCCAGGGGGGCATTATCCGGTTGCGCACCACGTAGGCTATGGCTGCGCCTGCATTCTTTGCCTGCCGGTAGGTAACCAGCTCAAAGTGGGCCGTACCGCCGGGGCGGTGGCATATCGTACAGTTGTTGAACAGTATGGGGGCAATATGCTCTGTAAAAGTGACCTTATCGGGAAGCCTTTTTTTATTGCCGCAGGCAGCAAGGAGCATCAGCAGCAATGCAAACCCTGCCGCCTGTGCCCCCGTATATAACGCCTTATTCTTTATTTGCATTTTTTGCTAAAATTATACTTACGTTCAGTTCATAGCCTACCAATATAACCATCGTATTGAGCCACAGCCACACCATGAACGCCATCAACGTACCAATGGAGCCATACACTTTACTGTAGTTGATAAAGTTATTGACCAGGAAAGAAAATACAATCGTTGTAAGCACGCTGAACACCGTAGCGAAAATGGAACCCGGAGAGAAAAACTGCATCTTGTGTTTCAGTGACGGCCCGTAGGTATAAATAACAGAAATGGCTATAAGTATGATGAATATGATAATGGCTATACTCAGCAGCCTTACGAGAATGGTGTTATTGAATATTTCCAGTATCAGTTCGTTAACGGCTTCACTCTGGATGATCAGCACCACCAGGCTCAAAAGGGCTACCAGCATCAGCAGTACGGTGAGTTTGATGGCCGTCCACCTTTTGCGGATGCCCGAACGGGCAATATAAATATGGCTGGAGCGCTCAAAGCTTTTGATAAGCCCCAGCATACCATTGGATGAATAATACAGGGTAAGCAGCACACCGAAGGATAATACCCCCGTCTGCTCCTTGCTCATAAAGTCAATAATAATATTGCTGATATTATTATACGCCTTATCGTTGGGGGTCACCAGCCTGAGGGTAGATAATATGGTGCCCTGCACATGGTGCAAAGGCAGGTACGGCACCAGCGAAAACAGGAACAGCAAGGTAGGCGGTATGGCCATCAGGAAGTTGTACGTAACGGCTGCGCATCGCTGGTTCAGCTTGTTATTCCTTAGCTCGTGCAGGAAAAACCTGCCCACCTCGTACAAAGACATTTTGCCAAAACCGGGTATGTATATACGTCGTGTTACATTCCTGACCGCCCTTACGGGAGGCAGGTTATATATAAGCGCTTCCAGCCTTGTCATACCTGCAAAATAAGGTCAAAGATTTTGCAGGATGAAATTTGTCATCCTGTTATATAACTGGTGGCGTGTATTGCCGCCTGAAATACCGTGTTGCTTATCGGGATAATATACGTTATCAAACTCCTTATCGGCGTTTATCAGTGCACCTGACAGCATAACGGAATTCTGGAAATGCACATTATCGTCTGCCGTGCCATGCACCAGCAGGAATTTACCTTTCAGCCTGTCTGCCATTTTCTCCGGGGCGTTCTCGTCGTAGCCCGAAGGGTTTTGGGCTGGGGTGCGCATATAGCGTTCGGTATAAATATTATCGTAATAGCGCCAGTTGGTAACCGGTGCTATGGAAATAGCCATTTTAAATACATCGTTGCCTTTAAAGATACAGGTGCTGCTCATAAAGCCGCCATAGCTCCAGCCCCATATACCTATACGGTCTTTATCTACATACTGCTGGCGGGCCATGTATTGCGCTACCAGTATCTGGTCGTCGCTTTCATACTTGCCCAGTTGCAGGTAGGTCTTTTTCTTAAACTCTTCGCCCCTGAAACCGGTACCCGTGCCATCGGCACATATTATGATGTACCCTTTCTGCGCCAGCATCTGGTGCCAGAAGAAATCACGTATGGGGAAACGGTCGGCCACTTCCTGCGAGCCGGGGCCACTGTACTGGTACAACAGCACTGGGTATTTTTTACTCTTATCGAAATGCGGAGGTGTTATCATCCATGCATTCAGCACTTTATCATCGCTTACATACAGCTTTTGCATGCTTATCTCCCCCAGGTCGTACTGCATCATTTTAGCTTTCAGCTCTATGTTATCTTCCAGCGTGCGCAGTATTTTACCATTGGCATCGCGCAGGTAGTATATCGGGGGCACACTCAGCATAGAATATTTGTCGAGGAAATAATGGCACCCTTCTACCGGGGTAATCACGTGCATGCCTTGTTCCGGGGTCAGTTCTTTTTTATTCTTCCCGTTCCACGATACGCTGTAGAGCCTGCGTTCCGTAGGCGCAGTTTCCGCCGCTGTATAATACACCAGTTTATGCTGCTCGTCTATGCCTACCAACTGGTCTATATCGTAATTCCCTTCGGTAAGCTCTGTAAACTTATTGCGCTGCCAGTTGTAGGTGTACAGGTGGTTATACCCGTCCCTTTCGCTGCTGTAGATAAACGATTTTCCATCGGGCAGAAAGGCGAGGTTATCGTTTATTTCTATATAGTATTTATTTTCTTCGGTGAATATTACAGACGAGCTTCCGTCCGCAGCATTCGCCAGCAGCAGCTCCAGTTTATTCTGCAGCCTGTTCATCCGGTAAATGCACAGCGTGGAAGGGTCTTTTGTCCATTTGATGCGCGGTATATACTGGTCTGTTTCCGCGCCTATATTGGCATTGGCCGTAGTGCCTTTCTTCGTGTCGAATATCTTTATCTCTACTATAGAATTGGGCTCCCCGGCTTTAGGGTATTTGTATGTATAATTTTCAGGATACAGGCCGTTGTATATCGGTATGGTGTATTCGGGCACATTGGTTTCGTCAAACTTGTAATAAGCAAGGTACCTGCCGTCGGGCGACCATTCGAACGCACGCGTAAATTCGAACTCCTCTTCATACACCCAGTCGCAGTTACCGTTGATGATGTGGTTCCACTCGCCGTCGCTGGTTACAAATATGGTTTCCCCTGTAGCCAGGTCTTTGTAAAACAGGTTATTGTTTTTTACAAAAGCCACTTTATTGCCATCGGGCGAAAAGGTTGCGTGCAGCACTTTGTCGCTGTTCAGCGAGTCCAGCCTGCCGGTTTTGATATCGTATATAAAGGTGTAGTACAAAACCGAACGGCGGTAGATATGCTGTGCGCCTGTCTTTATCAGCATCTTCTGCTCATCGTTGCTGAAGGAATAATCATCTATCTCCAGCCTGTGCCCGTCTATCTTAGTACCGGGATAGGCCACTCCTTCTTTTTTCCCGTTATTTAAATCATAAATATTGATGACCTGTTTACCACCCTTCTCGTCTATCTGCGTGTATCGCTGCCCGTCTTTCATGCCGTTAAAACCCGGAACGGATTTTATTTTAAACGTATTATCCTTCCAGATATCATCGAGCGTTATCTGTTTTTGGCCTGTTTGTGCAAAACTTATCTGTACGCATAATAGCAGGAGTAAGCCTGTATATTTCATATTCTAATGTTATGGGTTTCAAAAATAACACGTTAAACGTGGAGGTAAAAATAGCAGATAGGCATAAAAAGGGGGATTTATCATTTATTTTCCTCTGTTTCCTGCCTGTTCAGCACTATGGTATCGAGGCTCATCCTCAGTTTCAGGAATGCCTGCAAAGCGTCTGTGTCCACTTTTGCATGATGCTTTTTCGTCCAGTACCAGAAATTATATAAAGTATCTATACGGGTAGTATCTGTATATCTCAGTGTCTGCGTTACCTGTGCCGAATCTATACCTGTAAATGCCAGGCGGGTCTCTTTAATGATTTTCAGTGTCTCCAGTGTTTTACTAATTCTCAGCAAGGAGTCTTCGCGTTTCTTTTCCAGCATTTTTATCTGCCACTGGTTCAGTATATCGTTGGCAGCATTGGTGGTCAGACCTTTAATTTCTTCGCGGGTAATATTTACGCGCAGGGCATTGATGCGGCAGGAATGCAGGCCGCTGTTCCGGCAGGTTTCTTCCATAGCATGCAGCTTTTCTACAGGCAGCGGAACGCCGGAGTAGTAGATGTTCACAAAATTGGCGCTATCCTCTTTCTGCAATTCCCATTTCAGTACTTCGTTCCCTTCTTTCTCCAAAGGCTGTATCACTACCGACTCTATTACTTTTTTATCCCTCGAATCGGTGTACACCGTCACAAGAAAATAAATACTGGGGATAAGTGCCAACACTATCAGCGCCCAGGACCAGCGGGTATATAACCTTTGCTTTTTCTTGTCGATGTATTCTTTGATAGGGAATTTCAGGTATTTGACGATGAGGTAGGTGGACAAGGCGATAAACAAGGCATTGATAAAATACAGGTAAAAGGCCCCGAAAAAGAAATTCCAGTGGCCGGATGCCAGCCCGTAGCCTGCCGTACACAATGGCGGCATCAAAGCCGTAGCAATGGCCACGCCCGGTATGGCATTGGTGACCTGCGAGCGGGAAGAGGATATGATACCGGCTATGCCGCCGAAAAAGGCCACCATTACTTCAAGGAACGTAGGATGGGTGCGCGACAACAGTTCAGACGTAATATCGCCGAAGGGGGTTACTGCGAAATATGCGGTACTGGCAAACAGGGATATGACCGTAGCCACGGCCAGGTTTTTAAACGCACGCAGGAACAATTCCTTATCATGCATGCCTACAGACAGGCCTATACCGAGTATAGGCGACATCAGCGGCGAAATAAGCATCGCGCCGATGATAACGGCGGTAGAATTCACATCGAGCCCTATGGAGGCCAGTATGACGGAACAGATAAGTATCCAGATGTTGTAGCCGCGCAGGGTCACCCCTTCACTCAGGGTTTCAACAGTTCTAGGTACGTCTGTATTGGTCCTTAAATTTAAAAAGTCGCTAAACCAACGCCTTAACATGCCGCTAAAATAAGGCATGTTTGATGAGAAAAAGGAAATTAATAATCTATAGTAGCCTGTATGCCCCTGTCAATAAGCGCTTCGGCACGCGGACGCAGAAAATCGAAGCTGCCCTTTTTCACGCCATACTTCCCTTTGTGGTGTATAATCATAGCGCATTGCTCGGCCTGCTCGGGGCTGTGTTCGCAAACATCAATAAGTGAGTCAATCACATGGTCAAAAGTATTCACTTCATCATTCCACACGATGAGGTTGTGCAGTTCATCGGTCATTACGTCCAGTTCTACATCTTCCTGCGTTTGCCATTGGACACCGCCTTGTTGCTCCAACATGGGGTTCATACTCTTATCTTTTAAAATTTACATGCAAAGATACATCAATTTATAAATAAGGGGGCAAATACAGCCTGTAACTCTATTTTTGCGGTCAAAGCAGGTACTATGTTTACTAAAAAGACAATGGACGAACTGGAACGGGCAGAGCCGGAAGCGAATAAACTGGCTGATAAACATTCCATTATAGTCATCCTGGACGATATACGCAGTATGCACAATGTGGGTTCGGCCTTCCGCACCTGCGATGCTTTTGCCACCGAAGCCCTGTACCTGTGCGGCTACACCCCCGCCCCGCCCCACCGCGACATCAACAAAACAGCCCTGGGCGCTACGGAAACGGTGGCCTGGCAGCACTTTGCCACTACCAAAGAGGCGGTTGCCGATGCAAAAAGCAAAGGGTATAAAATAATAGCCGTAGAGCAGGTGCACAACAGCATACCCCTCCATAAATACAACTGGCAAAACGGGGATAAAACAGCTTTCGTATTTGGCAACGAGGTGAGCGGCGTAAGCGAAGAAGTGCTGGCTGTAGCCGATGGCTGCATTGAAATACCGCAATGGGGGGCAAAGCATTCGCTGAATATCTCCGTGAGCCTTGGCGTGGTATTGTGGGAAATGGTGCGCAAGTAATATCTTTATACCCGAAAATAAACCTCTATATGCTGTGGAAAACGAGAAGAGGCAGCAGCAACATTGAAGACCGCCGTGGAAAAAGCACCAATGGAAAAGTTCTTGGCGGCAGTATAGGTGCGCTGCTTCTTGGTATTATCATCTATTTATTTGGCGGCAACCCCGTCAACCTGCTCAATGCAAAGAATGACAATGGCAGCTTCAGCGCAGCACAACGCGCGACAGAGGCAGAAGACAGCGCTTTGGTAAGCGTAGTGCTGGCCGAAACGGAAGATGTCTGGACCGAACAATTCAAACGCCTGGGCAAAACGTACAAAAAGCCGGTACTGATACTCTTCGATAAAAAAGTGGAATCGGAATGCGGGTACGGCCTGTCAGCATCGGGGCCGTTTTACTGCCCTGGCGACGGGCACGTGTACCTCGACCTTTCTTTTTTCAACCTGCTGAAAGAACGGTATAAAGTGGATGGTGACTTTGCCATGGCATACGTGGTAGCCCACGAGATAGGCCACCATGTGCAAAACCTTTTGGGCACCACCGCCCGGGTGCAGGAGCTGAAAACAGGCAAGAACCCCGTAGAGGTGAACAGCCTTTCGGTAAAGCAGGAATTGCAGGCCGATTTCTATGCCGGTGTGTGGGCGCACTATACCAGCAAAATGCAGCTACTGGACAGCGGCGATGTTGAAGAGGCGATACATGCGGCCAATGCTATCGGCGACGATAAACTGCAACTGCGCTCCAAAGGGTACATCATACCCGACTCTTTTACCCACGGCACTTCGCAGCAAAGGGTGGCATGGTTCAAAAAAGGCTTTGAAACGGGGGACATCAACCAGGGCAATACGTTTGTAAGCCCCGACCTGTAGCGCTACAGCCAGTGCGTGCGCTGGTGATATGCTTTTATGAAATCGGTAACGAGGTAGGCCACCAGTTTCGGCGTGGAGCCGCTTGTCCTGCCGTCGTTCAGCGTTACTGCCCCTTCGGCTATATGCAGGTAAGATACATTGGCCTCTTTGGCGCAGTACGCGAGGTACTGCCTTGCCTGTAAGGAAGTGATGCCGGAGGGCGTGGCCGCGCTCGAAAGCACATGTTCTATGCAATCCATATCTAGCTCAATGCCTGTATGTTTACCCTTTGTTTTGGCCAGCGCATATTGTACGGCTTCCTCAAAGCTGAGCTTGTTTTTAATAAATATGTCTTCGTAAAAAGTATAGCTCAGGTCGGGGTCGTCGTTCAGCTCGTCCAGTATATTCTGCGCATTGTAGTTCTGGTGCAGCCCTATTACAGAGTATTTGCCGAGGTACCCCTGCCTGTGCGCATACCGGAAACCGTTGCCGCTGTGCCGCCCTTCCATATCCCTGAAGTCGCTGTGGGCATCAAGGTTGATGCAGTTCACCGGCTTGCCGCAGGCCATAGAAACGCCTTTCAGCAAAGGATAACAGTTGTTGTGCCCCCCGCCTATCACAATGGGTATTTTACCTGCCCCGGCTATTTTGGTGATTAACGGCGTTACCGTTTCATCTACATACCCCACCAGGTTGCGCAGGTGCTCTATATCCATCTTCTCAGAGCGCGCCATCGACCTTGAGAAATCAAAAGCGCCCAGCACCATAATATCACAGCCATGCAGCGCCTTCGTTTCCTGCGTGTTCAATAGGGCTTTCAGCGCAGGCTCCCACAGCGTATGTGTGCCGCCTGTGCCATAGTTGGCCCTTACGCCTATATCTTCGGGTATGCCCAGCAACACGAACTTTGCCTCGCAGTTGTGCAGGTTCCCTTCCCAGTCTTCCGACTCAATGACGCAAACCTCTTCCCCCAGCTTTGTTTCGTTGGGGCGCTTACTGATTAAACTGTCTAAATATTCCCTCGATGCTACTGCAAACCTGCCCATGTACTATTTTTTCAAATTATTTTCCGCCGCCTGCAACTGCTCGTCCAGTATAGCCAGTGGCAGGCAACCGTGTTTGAGCACTTCGCTGTGAAAAGCCGCGATGTTAAAGTGTTCTCCAAATTTCTGTTCGTATTGGTGCCGCAGGGAGCTGATGGTCAACTGCCCTATTTTGTACGACAGCGCCTGCCCCGGTATGGCCATATACCGCTCTATCTCGGCGGTAGCTTCTTCTTCCGATGTGCGCTCGTGCGCCATCATGTAGGCAATAGCTTCTTCGCGCGTCATGCCTTTGCGGTGCATGCCCACATCTACCACCAGCCTTATGGCCCTGTGTATGGCATCGCTCAGGTGGCCGAAGTACTGGTAACGGTTATCGTACAAACCCAGTTCCGTGCCCAGTGTTTCGGAATACATGGCCCAGCCTTCGCCGTAAGCGCCGTACCAGAGGAAACGCCGGAACGTAGGCAGGCTTTCATTCTCCTGCTGTAGCGATATCTGGTAATGGTGGCCGGGTATGGCTTCGTGCAGGAACAGGGTGACCATACCTACTGCGTTGTATTTTTTCGCATCCAGTATAGGCACATAGAATATACCGGGCCTTGAGCCGTCGGCAGAAGCGGGGTTATACTCCGCGCTGGCAGATGCCGCCCTGAATGCTTCCGTTTGCCTGATGGTGAATGCTGTTTTCGGCGTATCGGTAAACAGTTTCTTCAGCATGGGCGATTCCTGCCTTTTTATGTTCCTGAAACTGTCCAGCACTTGCTGCGGCGTAGCGAAGGGGTAAAACTGTTTGTCCTTACCAATATATTCAAAGAAAGACGGCAACGACCCTGCGAAGCCTACTTCGTCTTTTACCTTGTTCATTTCCTTTTCCAGCCTGCTTACCTCTGCCAGCCCCAGGTTGTATATACTGTCGGCAGACAGGTTGGTAGTGGTCCAGTAGCGGATACAATAATTATAGTAATCATCCCCTTTCGTCAATGCGCTGATGCCGGTTGAGGCCCTTGCGGCAGGCAGGTATTCCTTTTCAAAAAAATCGTACAGCTTTTGGTAAGATGGGTTGATGATGCTGTCGATGGCCTGTACATAAGCGTTTGTCAAACGTTCTTTATCCGTTTGCAGGCTATCGGGGAATGATTGTATGGGGCCGTAAAAAATGCTTTGCTGCGGGGCGGTTATTACATTTTTCAGTTGCGGCAATATTTTCACCACAAGCGCTTTGGGCAGTACCCAGCCCGTGCGTATGCCCTCACGCATGTTGTAAATGGCCGTATCTGTCCACTGCGGGAAAACATATATCCTTTGCAAAAAATTGTCATAATCCTTTACCGTCCTGAAAGGCTGGTTGCCCTTGCCGGAGCCTAATTGCGCAAAGTCGAGCGTATAGCTCCAGAACTGGTTGATGGGCAAATAGTGCGTGGGGTATTTCAGCCCTTCCAGGTTCATCTCCATCTCGTAGCGGAAGAGGCGGTAACTGATAAGGTCTTCGCCCTGCAATGCCGAGCTGTCTATTTCATCTATCCTGTCGAGGTATTTTTTATAAAAGCGGGAGAGGCTGTCCCTGAAACTTCCGGCTATGGTAATGGTCAGCTTATCATTGTACCTGTTATCACCATTGGCCGTAGCCTCCAGCGGGAAAAGCTGCATCCGCTCTTCCCAGTAATTGCTGAGAAGCACGTTCAACTTCTTTGTTTCATCCTTATGCGCGGGTTGCTGCCGGCAGCTAAACAACATTGCGGAAACACAAAGTAAGAGCACAACTTTTTTTATCCTCGCCATATCGTGCATAATCAAATCGTTATTTAATAACTCACTAAAGTAAACCTACATTTTTTAATAAACCAGAAAACCGAAAGTTATTTCACGTCGTACATCACAGGGAACAATAAAATTGAGCCAGATGAAAAAATTTACCAAAACAGCATTATTAATGGCAGGCGCATTAATAATCGCGTTGCAATCGTATGCAGACCACTTAACAGCAAAATACCTGTTTGCCGCACGGCTGAATGGCGGCCAGGAAGTTCCTGCCGTAAGCGCCAATGCTTTAGGTGTGGCCACCCTTTATGTAAATGACGGGCGGGATACCGTATGCCTTGAAATGACGGCAACCGGCCTGAGCGGCGCTATTACAGGCATCCATATACACCAGGGGGCAATGGGGGCCAACGGGCCGGTATTGCTCGACCTGATGCCGTACCTGAACGGGAACCATGTAAAGGCCACATTATCAGGCGCTGCCGTTACGCCGCAATTACTTACGGCCATGTTTGGCGGCATGTTCTACATCAATGTGCATACGGCGGCCAATATGAACGGCGAAATACGCGGACAAATACTGCCGGAAGAAGACAAGGGATTTTTAGCCGACCTGTCGGGCGCTAATGAAGTGCCTGCGGTAGCAACAAGTGCAAGGGGCATCGGCTCTTTCGTACTGTCAAAAAAGATGGACCAGTTAAAATTCAACATTGTTTTAAATGGTTTAAGCGGCCCTGTTACAGGCGCACACCTGCACCTGAATGCTGCCGGGCAAAATGGTGCAGTTGTGGAAAACCTGACTTCTTTTGTATCGGGCAACCGCATCATGGGCAGTGTTGACCCTTCCGCTTATTTGAGTGCCTTACTGGCCGACAGCATATACATCAACGTACATACTGCTACCAATATGAATGGTGAAGTACGGGCGCAGTTGCATGTAAAACCATGGCTGCATTTCGATGCTATGCTGGATACCATGCAGGAAACTACGCCTGTTGCGGGCACTGGCAATGAAATGGCCGCAGGCGTGTTCAGCCTCAACTACACTTTTGATACGCTTTGGTACCATATACAAGCCAACGGGCTCACCGGGCCTGTAACGGGCGCACACTTTCATAAAGGCGGCCTTAACGTTTCCGGCCCTGTGCTACTGGGCATACCTACAGCTAACATCAACAATAATACTATAGAAGGCTATTTTACCAAACCGGACCTTACAGACTCTTTCATTCATTTTATGCTGGAAGGAAATGTATATTTCAATGTGCATACAGCAGCCAATATGAATGGTGAAGTAAGGGGGCAGGTGTACCGTACCTTCCGCGAAGGGTATACGTTTCATGTAAACGGGGCACAGGAAAACCCTGCGGTAACCAGCAACGCATCAGGCACAGGCATGGTGTCTGTAGACCGCAACCAAACCAATGCGCATTATATGATTGCAGTAGACGGGCTAAGCGATTTTGGCGGGGCGCACTTCCACAAAAATATTGCCGGGCAAAACGGGCCGGTGATTTACAACCTGAGCAATATGTATATGAACGGCGGCGTATACGGGTTCTGGACAGACAATGACCCCAATACACCGTTCAGCACCATGTTCTCCAACCTTTTCAGGAAAGACAGTGTGTATGTGAACTTCCATACTATGGCCAATATGAATGGTGAAGTACGTGGAAACATCACGCGTAAACTTTGTAATGATATACCTGCAAGCGTACAATCTATCGGGGAGCTTTCACTGACCAGTAAGTTATACCCTAACCCTGCCGGTAATACCGCCACGCTCGATATGATTCTATCAGGTAATACCCAGGCCGGTGTTTCACTGACCGACATTACAGGGCGTACCATCTGGGCGAAGTAAATACAGCTTACAACAGGTGTAAACAGGATAAATATACCGCTGTATCATGCTGCACCGGGTATTTACTTTGTGCGGGTTGCAACCACACAAGGAGATTTGTCTTACAAACTAATCAAGGAGTAACCCGTTCAGTATAGTGTTTGACAATAGCCGGTATGCTTTATACCGGCTATTGTTTTTATTTAGTCATCTGTTACCATACCTTCCTCAGCCAGCCCCCATTTTTCCGACAATTCGTTCCGCTGTTCCAGCGGCAGGCGGGGCGCTCCCGAATAATAGCCTGCGATTTGCCGCTGCCGGAAGGCTTCGTACAGGGTAACGGCACAGGCCACCGATATATTCAGCGACTTGACCATACCTACCTGCGGAATGATGAAATTACCGTCGCAGTAAGAAAGGCATTCTTCGGAAACACCGGCATGCTCGTTGCCAAACACGAGGGCCACACGTTCCGCAAGGTTCAATTCGTATAATGAATACGCCTGTTCGCCGAGGTGGGTGGCATATACTTTATCGTACCGTTTCCTTACTTCTTTAAAGCATTCTTCCGTATTAGTATACTGGCGTACCGTAAGCCATCCTGCCGCACTTGCCGAGCTTTTCTTCCCAAATTTGACATGGCGGGCAATTTTTGTATTCAGCACGAATAATTCCTGCACACCAATGGCATCGCAGGTGCGCATCACTGCCGATATATTGTGCGGGTCGTGTACATTCTCAAGAATAACGGTAATATCCGGCTGCCTGTGGTTGAGCACGCTGGTAATCCTCTCTTTGCGTTCCGGTGTCATAACAGGCAAAAATAATACGGCTTAGCCATTGTTGTGCAGGCGGGTGCAAACATTATAGATACTATCCGCAATGGCCGCAAAGGAAAGATGGCGGCTGAAATAGTCACGCACCTGCTGTCGCGTAGCGGGGGCAACGGACGCGGGTAATGATTTCAACACCCGGTACAGGGCTTCTTTATCGCCCGGTGCATACAGGTGTGCCGGGGCGCAATTGCCGGCTATGGCCCTGAATGAAGGTATATCCGTTACCAGCGGCACGCAGCCGCAGGCCATGCCCTCTATTAACGCATAGCCGGAGCCTTCATAATAGCTTCCCGAAACGTAATAATCCGCTGCACTATACCAGTATTCCAGCTCTTCATGGGGTACTTTGCCCACCAGTGCCACACGCTGTTGCAAGGCGGGTGTACGCTGTATCAATGCCTGCACCTGCGGTAATAAATCTTCCGTTTGGTATATCATATACAGCCGCCCCTGCCCTCCTGCTTCAAAGTAAGCTACAAACGCACGCAACACGCAAAGCGGGTCTTTATTTTCATCGAGCCTGCCCACCCATAAAAAACTCAACCCTTCCGCAATGCCTGTCCGTTCCCTGCCGGCCTGTGCCTCCTGCATGGTGAAGGTGGTAGATGCTTCCAGCACTTCAAAACACTTGCGGGCATCACGTATCACGCCTTGTTTTATCCATGCATCCGCATTTGCGCGGGCTGTGAACAGGTAGGCATCGGTACAGGCATCGGCCTTTTTTTGCAGGTAACGTTTATAAGGGTTACGGAAAGAAATACCCCCGTGGTGCTGCACCAGTATCTTCACAGCCGCGCCCAAAGCCTTTCTAAGCTGTATGACCTGCCGCGGAAATACCAGCCCCTGCACCAACACATAAACGGGTTGCAGGGATTGGATATAGTTAATGGTTTCGGAAAAATCTTTGGAAGCTTGCAGGGAAGTATAGGTTACACCGTCAACAATAACCTGTTCTTTCCTGCCATGCATCACCATTTCCACCTCCCACCTGTTTGTAAGGTGATTGATGTAGTACACCGATTCGCTGTACCTGCCGAGTACATAGCCGATATCGTAACTGGCAGGATGAATAACAAAATTCAGGTCAACAAATTGCTTCATGTCAATCCCTAAAATATGTTATTCCTGCAAAACAGGCTAAAAATGTATCTCCGCAAAAGCAGGGCAATGGTCCGAATGTTTCACATCGGGGTATATGGCTGAGCCTTTCAAAGAAGGGCGCAACGCTTCGGTACAACTGATGTAATCTATCCGCCAGCCCTTATTTTGCTCCCGCACGGTGGGGAAACGGCTGCTCCACCATGTATAATGGTGCGGGTCGGCATTCAGCACACGGAAAGTATCGGCAAAACCGGAATCGAAAAATTTATCCATCCATGCCCTTTCTTCGGGCAGGAAGCCGCTGCTTTTCTTATTGCCTACGGGGTTGTGTATATCTATCTCCCTGTGGCAAATATTATAATCGCCGCAAACAATTATTTTAGGACGCTCCTTCCTGAGTTCATGCAGGTATTCAAAAAACTCATCCAGCCACTGGTATTTATAGGTCTGCCGTTCATCGCCGCTGGTGCCACTGGGGAAGTAGGCATTTACCAGGCTCACGTCGCCGAAATCGGCACGGATGACCCTGCCCTCTGCATCGCTCTGCATAATACCGTTGCCGTAAAATATATTGTCGGGCTGGCGTTTGGTGAAAATAGCCACCCCGCTGTACCCCTTTTTCTCGGCAGGGAACCAGTAGGTATGGTAACCCAGCGCCTCGATGGGCGCACAATCCACATTCTCCTTGTGTGCCTTTATCTCCTGCAGGCAAACGATGTCTGCCGGGTCTGTTGCCAGCCAGTCTGTAAAACCTTTTTTAATGGCGCTCCTGATGCCATTTACATTGTATGATACGATACGCATAATTACTGTTGTTGTTTTATCTGTTGCTCCAAAGCACTGGCCCACGATACGAGCAGTGACGACTCTTCTTCTGACAGGCGGGCTTCTTTGTGCCCCCATTTATAGCTGTCCAGGGGCATTTCCCCCTGCTCTACCATTTCCACTACTTCCCCCATTTTATGGGCTTTCTTCTTAGGGGAATAGGTATTGAATACAGAGAAGTTCAGCTCTTCCTTTCCTTCGTTCACATGGTTTTGCATCCACAGGCCGAAGGGCTGTATGTTGGTGTACCAGGGGTAATTAGTATTATTACTGTGACAGTCGTAACAGGCTTTTTGTAAAATGGCCTGTACATTTTCCGGTACATTGTAATGGGCAGTTATATCATCGGGGCTGGCCGAGGCGCTGTGGTTACGCTCCGGGCGGATAAACTGCAATACCACCAAAATCACAATCAATACGATTACTATTTTACGCAACATATACATTTCCTATTTGCACACAAAATAAAAAAACACCGCAACATATAGGGTGCTGCGGTGTTTCTGATTCGTTAAGATTTCACTTATTTCAGCGTTTCATCCAGCCATTTGAAAAACTCGCGCTGCCATGCTATGCCGTTTTGCGCATGCAGCACCCAGTGGTTTTCGTTGGGGAAGTATAACAGCTTGCTCTTGATGCCGCGCAGTTGTGCCGCCTGGAAAGCTTCCAGCCCCTGCTCTATGGGCACGCGGTAGTCTATGCCGCCCTGTATAATCATGATGGGCGTATTCCATTTAGCTACAAAATTGCTGGGGTTGAACAGTTCGTAACCTTTGGGGGCAGGTTTTTCCCAGTAGGGGCCGCCTATGTCCCAGTTGGCAAACCACAGTTCTTCGGTAGTGCCGTACCAGCTTTTCAGGTCAAAAAGGCCATCGTGCGCAATAAAGGTCTTGAAACGGTTGTTGTGCATACCTGCCAGCATGTACACGCTGTAGCCGCCATAGCTGGCGCCGATACAGCCCAGGTGGTTCTTATCTACATAGCTTTCTTTCGATATTTCGTCGATGGCCGTCAGGTAGTCTTTCATCGGCTGTCCGCCCCAGTCTTTACTGATGTCGGCATTCCACTTCACGCCCCAGCCCGGCATACCTCTCCTGTTGGGGGCAACTATGATGTAGCCCTGCGCCGCCATCAACTGGAAGTTCCAGCGGAAGCTGTAAAACTGCGATAAGGGGGATTGGGGGCCGCCCTGGCAGTACAGCAGCGTGGGGTATTTTTTATACGGGTCAAAATCGGGCGGGTAAATTACCCATACGCCCATATCCAGCCCGTCGGTGGTCTTTACCATTTTGAGCTCGGTCTTGCTCATCTTTATTTTGCTGTACGCCTCGCCGTTCTCGTTGGTCAACTGGCGCATGGTACCTGTGGGTATGTTTACCGAGTATATCTCGTTGGCATGGTTCATATCGCAGCGGTTCACCACCAGGTCGTTGCCCGACTGCCCTACTATACCACTCACGTTGAACACCCCGTCTGTCACCTGCCTGATTTTTGGCATCATCTTGACTCCCAGGTTTTTAGAAACAGTCAGTTCAAATAATTGTTCTGTTCCCTTATAGGCTGCAGTAAAGTAAATAGCGTTACCGTCGTTGCTCCATGTGATGCTTTCAACGGTGCCATCCCATGCCCCGGTCATATTTACTTTCATGGGCTCCTTTTTGCCGAGGTCCATTACGTAAATATCATTTTTATCGGCTTCAAAGCCGTCGGTCTTCATGCTGGTCCATGCCACGCGGTTGCCGTTCTTTGCAAACACGGGCTGCATATCGTAGCCCATCATACCGGTTGTCCAGTTGGTGGTAGTGCCATCGGCTACGGTGTAGTAATACAAATCGGTATTGGTGCTGGTAGCGTATTCTTTACCGAATTTCTTTTTGCATACATACAGCAGGCCCTTACTGTCGGGTGACCATACAAAGTCTTCCGGGCCGCCAAACGGTTTTTGCGGACAATCGTAAGGCTCGTTCTTCATGATGTCCACAGCCTGGCCGCCGTCTACGGGTTGTATGAATATATGCGAGAACTTACCGTCTTCCCATGTATCCCAATGGCGGTAGCTCAGGTCGGTATATATTTTGGCAGTGGTCCTGGGCAGGTCGGGGTAAATATCCGTTCCTTCCATAGGCATTACCATTACCTCTTTCGAGTAGGCTATATACTTGCCGTCGGGCGATACCTGTATATTGTCGGCATCTTTCAGCCCTTTGAAGTAGTCTTTCCAGGTGTTCCCCTTGTCTTTGCTGATGTACAGGGCATTTTCATCGGCAGCATACCAGTTGGTGCTGCTATGGTCTATGATGTTTTTGCCTTCGGGCATTTTCCACTCTTTACGCATGGGCCTGTTCAGGTCCAGCACATAGTGTGCAACTGAGCTTTTTTCTGTTTTCCAGTCATACGTTTTGGTGGTGTAGTACAGCAAATTGCCATCCTGGCTCAGGCCGTCTGCGCTCACCCTTTGCAGGCCCCAGAGCATTTCGGGCGTCATGTGGTCCTGCGCATGCACGTTTACTGCCATCAACAGCAACGGAATAAATAGTCTTTTCATATTACTATTTTGATTATTGGCGATAAAAATAAAATCATTTGGAAGGGTTTTTATCCCGCTTTCCGGGGGATGCTTTGTCTTTCTTTTCCTCCCGCACAAAATCAATGGTATTATCCCAGCCTGCTTTCAACTGCACCGGTATGTCGTAGGGTATCACCAGTTCGGGCTGCCTTTTCTCAAAGAGGTCGCCCGTGTCCCATTTCCCGTTCAGGTTCTCATCCACCACTATTTTCAGGTTATAACTGGCCGGGCGCAGTTTCACCAGGCGCACCAGGGTATCTGTTACCGGCTTATAATGCACGGTATCGGCATCGGCAGACACCAGCAGCAGGTACTTTTCACCATAGTATTTTGCAGGCAGGTGCACGGCCAGTTTGCCGTAATCATCGTCGCTCTGCGTGCGGAAGGTATGGCGCGAGGGCATTGCTTCCGCCCCTGTGCTGTCTACCGCAAAACCTTTCAGCAGGCGCAGTGTGTACACTTTATCTTCTTTCCATGCCACGTTTATGTGCAGCACTGTTTCCTTCACACTATCGCGCGACAGGGTAAAGGGCACTTCAACCGCTATATCCGAGCTGTCGTACATCATGCTTATACGTTCGGCATTGAAGGTATCGGGCTCTTTATTAAAGTTGATGGATAAAGGTTTGGTAACGTCCTGTGTGCGTTTGCTCACATTGGTGGTATCGGCAGCTACCATGTAGCCGAAGTTTTCCTTTTCGAGGTTCCTGCGGTTGCGTTTGCCCAGGGATGTTGCCTGCACCTGCGCTGTATCATGGTTTTCTTCTACAAAAGTCCGCAGCAGTATGGTATCTGCTATGCTGTCGGCGGGCACTACCGTTTTATCTATAAAGGCAATGGCTTCTTTGCCGCCGTCGTACACCATATTGTTGTTCTCGTCCCTGAGGGCATATATTTTGAAAGATTTTCCCGGCAGCCCTTCAAAGAAGAATTGTCCGTCGGGCTTTACTTTGGTTACGTACAGGGGTTTTTCTCGTACTACGGCGCTGTCCGATTTGGTGGCGTCGTATAACATAATGAGTGCGGCGGTATCCCTCAGCCCCGTAACGGCTTCCTTCACCATACCCCGCAGGCGCAGCGAATCGAAATAACCGCCTGTGCTGAAGGTGTAGGTAAACCCTTTGAACACGTTGCCTTCGTGCAGGTCTTTAATGGCATTGCCAAAAGAGATGCGGTAGGTAGTTTCCGGCTTCAGCAGCGAATCGGGGATGCTCAACACCGCTTTCCGCCCGTAGGCCTGTATGGAAACAGGGAATGGCAGCAGCGGGGAAACCGTCACTTCCGAAGCAGACATCGAGGGGTCGAGGTATTCGTCAAAGCGCAGCTCCAGTTTGCTCACCTTGGTGTTCAGCAACGAATCGCGCGGGGTAAGCGATAACAACTTAGGCGGCCGGGTATCTTTTTTACCACCCGTAGGGGGAACAATATTTGCACAGCCTGTGGCAAAACCAATTATAAAAAGCAATAATAGAATACGGGTAGCGCGGCCATTCATTTGCGCTCAAAAATAACATTAATGTACTGATTCGCCCGTAAATTTGTAAAAACAGTGCGACGCATCAACTTTTCGCCGCACAAAAATGTTTACATCATTAAATTACACGTTCAATCATGCTGAGCATATTCTTATTCTTAAAAATCTTTTTTTTCGCACCCATGCCCGACAATAACATCCCGGCCAACATTTACGATTTTAAAATTGATGCGCTTACAGGCGGCACCATAGATTTCTCGCAGTACAAAGGCAAAAAGATACTGGTGGTGAACACGGCATCGCAATGCGGGTACACGCCGCAATACGAAGGACTGGAAAAGCTGTATGAACAGCACAAGGATAAACTGGTCATCGTAGGTGTGCCCTCCAACGATTTCGGCCAACAGGAGCCGGGCAGCAACGAGGAGATTTCCACGTTTTGCAAGAAGAACTACGGTGTTACCTTCCCGATGGCTGCCAAGGTGGATGTAAAGGGGGACAATATAGCCCCGCTGTACCAATGGCTCACCCAAAAAAGCCATAACCATTTTATGGACAGCGAGGTAAAATGGAATTTCCAGAAGTACCTGCTCGACGAAAACGGGAAACTAATTGCGGTGTTCTACTCCAAAACCACCCCGGACAGCCCGGAACTATTGGAAGCTATTAACAAATAAATAAATAAAGTAATAAAGTAATTATACAGAGTCCTATTAGCAAGATTCGTGAATTCTGTATTATCACATTTAATACAGTTTAATTAACAGAAAGGTAGTGATCATAATTGGACCACTACCTTTACATGTATAATTGATACAGCTAACAATATTTCTGCTTACAAAAGCTCAAAAGTACTGTAGATGGGAAGAAACCCAACTTAAGCTTTAGGGGCTTTTTGCATTATATTTTACTTCAAATTGAGGTTTATGAATATTTTCAATGCAATAATTAGATATTTAGTTACTCTATGGAACCACTTACGAAATAAATATCGTACAACAGGGAATCAAACTATAAATAGCCCAAATGTATTAATGCCAATTAAGAATTCCCCGGGTAAGTACATCTTTTATTGCCCAGGTTGCGAAGCAATCCACATGATAAATACGTTACACGGTATAGGTCACCCTTGCCATACATTTACAGGCACTCTTGAAAAACCAACAATAAGAGCCTCAGTATTATCAATCGGGGATTCTTCAAAAGCAAAACCTCATTGCCATTCATTTATTACGGATGGAAATATTAATTTTTTAAATGATTGCACACATAGATTGAGAGGAAAGACAGTTCCATTAAAGCCATTTTAAATAGTTTCATCTTGACGTTTCCTAGCATTATCAGCGGAATGGTCAAATCCCGTTGGAGGGGGAAACATAGAATCGCCAAGAGCAATACCCTCAACAAACAAACATCCATCTTCGCATTTTCTCTTATCGTTAAGCCTGATATAACCTTGATTATAGCTATATCGTTGAGTGCCATAGTAGCCATTCACTTCCCCTATACCTGTTACCATTTCAACAAACTGCAATACTTCTAAGGATGCAAGATTCATGCTGAACGGAAAAATGTTTTCGTTTCGTTTGAATGTATGGTCTACTGGCAAACCGTCCAAATATGTTGGATCATCAAGTAAGCCTTCTCTTTCAGTTGATACATCTGCACTTTCATACTGCCCCACACATTTTAGGCATACCCTTTCTGGTCCAACAGTGACTGCTTGCCAATCGGCACCTAGAAATTCTTTCGTTTCAGTTTCAAATTTAACCTTGATTCCTCCATCTATAACAGGTATTAAATGATTATACGCTATGTGGTTCATAACATGGCGTGGCCAAGGACGATCTACACAACTAAATAATACATCACAATCTAATGCACTTTTATAGCCAAGTTCTTCAGTTATACCACTGAGGACAACTTTAATTTGTGGATTCGTTGCTGTTGAAGACTTTAATATTTGTCGTTGAGCAATCATAGCTTTTGAATGTCCGATATCTCTAATAGTTGCCCCTAATAATCTATCAAGGTTATGTTCTTGAACCTCATCAAAATCTATCAATACAACCCTTTCAATACCCATACGGGCTAAAGCCTCTGCAACCATACTACCAACGCTTCCTAGTCCTACAATTCCAACTTTTAACCGTGCTATACTTGCATGATTTTTTTCACCCCATACGGTAACAGTACGTTTATATATTTCCTTAAAACTAGGTTTGGGTACTAAAGTGTCATTATAATGAACATGTAACCGTTTGCCAACTACTCTAATTTTTGCAGCCATTTTACGCTCAAACCAACCATTGTTATATTCCCATATTCTAGCGCTCCATGTACCGTCTAAACCCATTGTTAAACCAACAAATGGTAAATCAGTTAATTCGGGAGCCACACCGTTTATTTTTTGTTCTGTACAAATATCATCGATACTCATGCCTTGCCAGCCCATACTTGGATGGCTATGCAATAGAACAATTCCAGATTTCTCTGTAGCTGCAATTCTACAAACCTTTTTAATATAGTCTGGATTAATTGTAGCATTTCCATGAATATTCCTGTCACCTTCATTGGGCAATATTATTTTGTGAATAAGTGCAGTAAACCTGTTCGTACCAACAGATGGTTTATATAAGGCAAAAGCAACATCTTCTTGCCCATCTTCTCGTATAAGGTGTTTAAATAATTCATCATTTAAGATATTAGATATCGCAACACTAAATTCTTCGTAATTAGTTTCTTTTAAAGATTTCATTGATTTGGTTTATTAATTCATGTGATGGATTGATTTGTGATACCCTAAATCGATGGCTCCAATATTGCCATTCGTTTCCTAAAGGGCTTTTTATAACATTTCGGACATTGGGTACATGACCAAACGGGAATAAATGTGGGGTTGCCTTTACGTGCATTGAGGCCTCTACGCTACGTGGAAAATCTGGGGAGACAGGTATGCCTAAGTCAATTACCCGGCCAGCATGACTACCAGCCGGAATCTCAAAGCCAGATATAATTGCATATTTTTTCCCGTCAGCTTCCTGAATACTGATTTGAGTATAACCCAAATCTGATAATTCTAAAACTAGCCTGTCAATACCCACTATCATGAGACGGGAAGTGGATCATTATCAAACAATACAAATGCTGGACATTTATCGAGGGGGACAGTTTCATCAAGGTTTTTATATTCTTGAAACCCACCATCCACTTTTAATGCCAATGTTGTTTTATCTGGATCAACTTTGGCATAATCAACCAGTATCTGTCGAACAGTCAACTTAGCATGTTCTGTTGTGTAGTCTATTTTGCCTATTTTAAAGCAATAAATGCGTTTGGTAATAAAGCGTTCAATACCGAATTTCCCTAAATCAATAGGAGTATTGGGTTCAACAGCGGCTTCCTTCTTTTCCCCATGTTCTTTTAATAGCTGATACAGTTGATATTCTTTTGGGTCTTTACCTACCAAATCATATAACAACTTTCCTTTAATGTGTCGATCACGGACTTCAAAGTACTGATCGTCGATCTTTATCTTATAAAGGATAACAACCCCAGGGTCATGATCAGGGATAGGTTTTTCATTGTGAAAGTGTTCTTCAAGGTCAACCTTCACCACTTTTTCATCATTTTTCTCTTTCATTACATTAAATTGTATGGTTAATGATTAATTGGTTAACTCGCACGTTTTACATATGAATAACCAATCATTAATAACATTAGACAAAAGGCAAAAGCTATAGCAACAGCCACTCGGCCTTTTGTATTGGCACAGAGATTACCCCAACAGATATTGATTTGATTAGATTGTAAAGATTTTTTCATAATTACTTCATTTAAATGTTATAAAATTTATAAGTGTATTATTTTTCAGTTCGTACACCTTTGAATTTACCTCCTGTAGTTTTATTCTCCATGAATTTCCCAGTATCGGTATCTCTTTTTACAAAGAGTCCAGTTTTGGGGTTTAGTGTCTGAGAGCGGTCTTTTACTGCTCCATTTCGGTGGTTATCACCTACTTTTCCATTTTTAGCCATTTTATAAAAGTTTAATTTTTAGCAAATATAATTCAATAATGATGTAAATGGTAACATAGTTAGAAATTCTATCAATGTTTTTATCAACATCATTGATGGATAAAATTATTTTGTTAATAAAAATAGATAACTACCTTTGCACTCCGAAAATGAGCACTAAGGATATTAATATCATTGTAGGCCAAAAGGTTAAAGAATACAGAACCTTTCTAGGTTTATCACAAGCTGAGTTTGCAAATAAGGTTGACATCAACAGAGCCACACTATCTCAGTTAGAAGCGGGTAAACAGCAGTTTACCCTTAGCCTTATCTATAAACTCGCTCAAAAATTAAATGTGGAGATAACTGATTTCCTCCCTTTGGTAAAACATTTGGAAATGGAATCTTCTTCTGATTCAGACTTGATAACTGAAAAGTTGCAACAACATGATGTAACAGAATCTACTAAAAACAGTATATTACAGTTATTAAATAAAAAAACTGAAGATGATAAATAACTTTTTAGAAGAGAGAGCTGAAAAGATTTTAGAATCCAATGGTTTTTTTTCTGTTCCAGTAGATGTAAGAAACTTAGCGAAACATCTTAAAATTAATGTTGAGGATGTAAAATTAGAGGATGATGTTTCGGGATTTTTAGCATTGAATGGGGATAGAACATATATTGGATGTAATATCTCTCATGGCAATGAAAGGAAGCGTTTTACAATTGCTCATGAGTTGGCTCATTATGTGTTACATGCGAAAAAAGAAGCACCACTTTTTATTGATAAGTCGCTAAAGAATGATCAACAACGAATGTATAGAAATTCTTTATCCTCCACTGGTGAGCACATAAAAGAAATTGAGGCAAATGCTTTTGCAGCAGCTTTATTGATGCCTAAAAAATTAATCGAATCTGAACTTAATAATGTAGCTCTTATTGAAAATACAGAAGAATGGGTTCGCAAGCTTGCAGACATTTTTGAGGTAAGTAGTCAAGCTATGAATATTAGATTAATTAATCTAGACATAATTAGCTATAACATTTAAATAAGTAATACCCATAAAAAAGGCGCTGATACCAGCGCCTTTTTTATTTACCTGCTACGTTTCAACTTCCATTTATTAGCATGGCCGTTGGTGCTTACCGTAGCGGCTGTCTGTTTTCTGGCTCCCTGCCATACAAAGGCGGCCAGCAGTGCGGCCACTTCTTCGGCTTCGGGGTTGTTTTCTACCAGGTATTCCGGCTTGAAATGTTTTTCTATGAACTTGGTATCAAAGTCACCCGTGCGGAAGGGCGCTGTCTGCACGGCCCATTTACCGAAGTTGAGGGTGGTTTGTATACCTTTTATATAATACTCGTCTATGGCGCGGCACAGGCGGGCTATCGCTTCGTCGCGGGTAGCTCCGTGCGCCACCAGTTTGGCAATCATGGGGTCGTAATATATAGGAATATCCTGCCCCTGCTCGTAGCCATCGTCTACCCTGATGCCGGGGCCTTTGGGCGGCTGGTACATTTCCAGCTTTCCCGTATCGGGCAGGAAGTTGTTCATCGGGTCTTCGGCACATACGCGCAGCTCTATGGCGTGGCCTGAAATAGTGAGGTCGTCCTGCGAGAACGAGAGTTTATTGCCGCGCGCCACGTTTATCTGCTCTTTCACAAGGTCAATGCCTGTTATCATTTCCGTCACGCAGTGCTCTACCTGCAGGCGGGTATTCATTTCGAGGAAGTAAAAGTTCAGGTTTTCATCTACAAGAAACTCTACCGTACCTGCACCGTAGTATTTACAGGACTGTGCTACTGCAATGGCGCATTCGCCCATCGCCTTCCTGATATCGGGAGTAAGGCAGCTTGAGGGCGCTTCTTCAATCAGCTTCTGGTGGCGGCGCTGTATGGAGCATTCCCGCTCAAAAAGGTACACGTAGTTGCCATGCTGGTCGCCCATCAGTTGTATCTCTATATGGCGGGGGGAGCCTACATATTTTTCTATAAATACATCATCGTTGCCAAAGGCGCTCAGGGCCTCGCTTTTGGCCATCTGCATCTGCTGCTCCAGTTCGGCATCGGCTTCTACCACGCGCATACCTTTACCACCACCGCCGGCTGAGGCTTTTATCAGTATGGGGTACCCTATCCTGTTGGCTATGGTACGGGCTTCCGCTACGTCTTTTATCGGCTCTTCGGTGCCAGGCACCATGGGCACGTTGAATTTCTTGGCTGCCTGCTTGGCGGCTATCTTGCTGCCCATTATTTCGATAGAGTTAGCCGAAGGGCCTATGAATATCAGCCCCGCGTCCGTTACCGCTTTCGAAAAAGCGGCATTCTCACTCAGGAAGCCATAACCGGGGTGTATGGCATCGGCGCCGGTCTGTTTGGCTACTTCAATCAGCTTTTCACCGCGCAAATAGGATTGGGCAGATAAGGCAGGGCCGATACATACTGCCTCGTCTGCATAACGCACAAAAGGCATATTACGGTCTGCTTCGGAAAAAACGGCTACTGTTTTAATTCCCATGTCTTTAGCCGTGCGCATCACGCGCATGGCTATTTCACCACGGTTGGCAACAAGAATTTTTTGCATGGCCGCTAAGATACTTCATAAATTGTTTACGGGGAACCTCTTTACCTCAGCTCATTAGCGGTGCTTTCGCCTCCCTTGCCGTATTTCACAAACATATACAGGTACAGCACCCTTGAAATGCGCATGATCCAGGGTTGAAGCAATACCACGATGCTGATACTGGTTATCAGGTAATAAAAAACGCTGTTATCTTCTACAGAAAGGCCTATCAGGAGCCAGTACCAGGCAAGGTTGAAGAAAAACAAGCCTACGGACAAGGCATAGCTCACATAGCCCGTACCATAATAAAAACCCACCTCCAGCTCCATTTTCTGCCCGCATACAGCGCATTTGTCCGGCATATCCAGCATGTGGTTGAGCGGGAATACGCTTTTATTGATGAACATATCGCCTTTTCGGCAATTGGGGCATTTCATCCTGAGTATACTGGGGAGCAGCGCTGGTTTCTCGGTCGGCATTTTGAAAATTTCCGCAAAGTTACAATTGTTTCACGGGTTGTTATGTGATTTACATCACTTAATACAAAAACACCTTATGCGTCGGGTGCGGTCGGGTCGCCTTCATGCGCATGAAAGTAGGCCCATATCAGCCGGGCTTTAGATATGCCCACCGCTTTGGTCAGCTCCCTTTCGGTAAGCGTTTTGATGTTCTTTACAGAGCGGAAGGTTTTCAGCAGTTCCGTTGCGGTTTTCTCCCCTATACCGGGTATGGCTTCCAGTTCGTTTTTAAAGGTGCCCTTGCTCCTTGTTTGCCGGTGAAAGGTGATACCGAAGCGATGTACCTCGTCCCTTATCCTTCTTACCAGCAGGTGTGCGGGGCTATCGTAAGGCAGTTGCAACGGCTGGCTGTCTCCCGGGAAAAAGATAGACTCTTCGCGCTTGGCCAAACCTACCACGGTCATTTTGCCGGAAAGGCCCAGCTTGTTGATGCTTTCCAATGCTGCGCCCAGCTGCCCCTTGCCCCCGTCTATAATGACAAGTTGCGGCAGCGGGTTTTCTTCTTCTGTCAGCCGTTTATAGCGGCGGTACACTACTTCGGCCATAGAGGCAAAGTCGTTAATACCTTCTACGGTTTTGATATGGTAGTGGCGGTAATCTTTTTTAGAAGGCACGCCGTTTTTAAAGCATACCATAGCCGCTACCGGGTAAGCCCCCTGGAAGTTGGAGTTATCGAAACACTCTATATGCAGCGGCAGGTCGGGCAGTTGCAGGGCATCCTGCAATTCTTCCAGCACTTCCAGGTTGCTTTCTTTCTGCTCTTTGCCCAGCAGCAGGCTGTTTTGCCTTTTTACTTCCTGCCTGAATATTTCCGCATTCTTCAGGCTCAGGTCCAGCAGTTTCTTCTTATCGCCCGCACGCGGTATGGTCACTTTTACCGCTTCGTCCGACACGTCTACGGGAATGGGCACAATCACTTCTTTGGCATTGCTGTTGAAGGTAGTGCGCAGATTGTCGAGCGCCAGCGACAGTATATCGCTGTCCTCTTCTTCCACTTTAATCTCCACCTCCACTGTTTTGGCATATATCACGCTCCCCTCTGCTATCATCATGTAATTGATGAACGCGTTTTCCTCATCCCTGATGATGGTGGCTACATCAAGGTTGCCCAGGTGCGCATTCACTACGGTCGATTTGCTCTGGTAGGTTTGCAGGGCTTCTATCTTCTGCCGGGTTATCTCTGCTTTTTCAAACCGCATTTCTGCGGCATGTTGCATCATCTCCTCTTTCAGGTATTTCAGTACCTCGCCCGTATTGCCTTTCAGTATATGCCGCACGTGCTGCAGGTTCTCTGCATACTCCTCTGCCGTTTGCAGGCCCTCGCAGGGGCCTTTGCAGTTGCCGAGGTGATACTCCAGGCATACTTTATACTTACCGCGGGCTATGTTTTGCGGGGAAAGGTTCAGGTTGCAGGTGCGGAGGGGTATGTTCTGCTTAATAAGGCCCAGCAGTTCCCGCACCCTGCCCACGCCTGTAAACGGCCCGAGGTATTCCGAGCCGTCGCGGATAACGCGGCGTGTCAGGAACACACGCGGAAAGGCTTCGTTTTTGATGACGATGAAGGGGTAGGTCTTATCGTCTTTCAGGTCTATGTTGAACCTTGGCTGGTAGTGCTTTATCAGTGAGTTCTCCAGCAGGAATGCATCATGCTCCGTATTGGTAACGGTATAGTCGATGGTGTGTATCAGCGTGACCAGCTTCCGGGTCTTGTAGTTATCTACGTTTTTATTGAAGTAGGAGCTTACCCGTTTGCGCAGGTCTTTGGCCTTGCCTACGTAGAGCAGTTCGCTTTTTACATCGTAGTATTTATAACACCCCGGCTGGTGCGGTATGGAGGAAACAATTAATGCAAATTCTTCTTTCGTCATTCAAACACTTATCTTTTCTATAAGAAATGATATTCAATACGCATTTCTTTCGGCTCGGCGCCTGTCGACCATTCATACTCCTGTATACTGATGGTTTTTACGGGAATGTAGAACAGCTTTTGGGTCACTGTGTTCCAGCGGCTTTTCTTTTCCGTTTCTACGTATATAGAACGCACTTTGTTGGTAAACTCGTCTGCCGATATCTGGAACTTGCGGGTAAACAGTTTATCGTCTTTCGCCTCGTAATAATAATTATTGGTAATGGTCGCGTTGTCTTCAAACATGGTGAAGCGGTAGCGGCCCAGGTACTTGGGGTCGCTGATGTCGGTTTCAAAAAACACTTTGAATATAGGCGCCCAGTCCATACTAAGGGCATGCAACATTACGGTGTCCGACTTGCCGTTGAGGTACGTTATTTTCTGTATACTATACGGCTGGCCATGATAGGTGTTCCACTGGTCTACAATGAACTGCTTGATGGAAAAATAAGTATCTCCCGGGTTTACGGGCGCTTTATCTTTATTTTTTGGGGCACAGGAACAGAATGCGATAGCAATGGTAATAAACAAAACTATTCGTTGAAACATGTTATCTTCTTTCAGGGTAAAGGTAGTAAAACGCGGTATAAGAAGATGTATGTCTTACGCTAATTGAGTTGCGGGTTCAAAGGCATATTGGCGAGGTAGGCATATTCTTTGCCTAAAAGCGCTATCGACGATTTCCACATCGATTCGGGCGCGGTATCGAATAGTATGTTCCCCGTAGGGTCTGTTACCATCCACGAGCCTTCGTCTATTTCTTTTTCCAACTGGCCTGCCGACCATCCTGCATACCCCAGGAGCAGTTTCAGGTCGTTATCGTGTATATTTTCGTCAAATACTACTTTTTCCAGTGTTTCGTATGAGCCGCCCCAGTATACCCCGTTGGCTACTTTGTTGCCGCCCAGCATAGATGGTATGCGGTGCAGCATGTGCAAAGTGTCTAACTGCACGGGGCCGCCCTGGCTTATGTTCAGCCATTTGGAAGATAAATCGGGCAGCAAATCGCCCACGGTCAATTGGGTAGGACGGTTCAATATAAACCCTACCGACCCCTCTTCATTATGTTCGCAAAGCAATACTACGGCCCTTGAAAAATTAGGGTCGGCCAGGAATGGTTCTGCTATCAGCAGGTTTCCCGCAACAAGCTTTTTATCGTTTACCGGTCTGCTTAAATTTAAAAAGTCCATGACATACTAAATTTAATGTTATCCAATTAAAAACACAAAAAACTATGCCTTCAAATTTATTTATAACGGAATACCCTGATTAATAGTTCGCTACGTTCAACCATCAAAACAAAATACCTATTTTTACAACCGCTTTCACCGATTATACATAGCTTCTATGCATTTTTTATACAACCTGCTTCTTTTCCTGATTACATTTATTGGTGGCGGGTTGCCTCTTTGGATAAAGGGTTTGGACGACAGAAGAATGCACCTGCTGCTGGCTTTTTCCGGCTCTTTTTTATTAAGCATTACCTTCCTGCACCTGCTGCCCGAAACGTTTAAGGAACTGGGGGCCTCTGCGGGGCTGTACCTGCTGGCGGGCTTCTTCCTGCAACTGCTGATACAGCGCTTCACCCACGGTATAGAACATGGCCATGTGCACCATATGCCGCACGAGCACAGCATTCCGCTGGCTTCTATTGTGGCGGGCCTCAGCCTCCATGCTTTTATGGAAGGGTTGCCGCTGGGCTTCAATTACCGGATGGGCGCCACTACCCCATCCCTGTACCTTGCCGTGGCCGCACACAAGCTTCCCGAAGCCATATTGCTGACCACGCTGGTAATGGGCACCCGGGGAAAAGGCCGCAGCCTGATGGTACTGGCATTATTTTCGTTGCTCACACCTGTGGCCAGTATCATTGCCGCACGCCTGGGCGAAAGTTACTACGCCATGTCGCAGGTGGTGAGCGTACTAATTCCCGTTGTAGCGGGTGCGTTCATCCACATTTCCACCACTATATTTTTTGAAAGCGGCACCAAACAACACCTGCTTACCAGGCAAAAGATAGCAGCTATGATTTTGGGTGTGGGCATAGGGCTGGCCACGCTTGCGTTTGAATAGCTTACCTTTATGCAATATGAAAAAAACAGCTTATTTCCTGTTAATACTCACCCTGGTATTCATTAACAGGAAAAGCTATGCCCACCCGCCCGGCGATAAAAATAAGTCCCTGCTTTGGCGCATCAGCAGCCCGCAGCTAAAAGAGCCTTCCTACCTTTTTGGCACCATGCACCTGCTGTGCGAGGAAGATTACACATGGACACCTGTTATGCAAAAGAGCCTGGACAATGCCGATGCCGTATGCTTTGAAATGGATTTTGACGACCCTGCGCTGCTGATGGAGATAACGGAGGGGATGATGGACCACAGCGGCAAACAACTCAAAGACTATTTTTCGCCTGAGGATTATACCAAAATTGAACAGTACCTGGCCGACAGCCTGCAAATCGATATTTCCATATTCAGGCAAATGAAACCTGTAGTGCTGCAAACGGTACTGGGCAGCAATATATTAAAATGTGCCAATACGGTCTCCTACGAAAACAAGCTGATGGAAATAGCCCATAAGGAAGACAAAGAGGTGCTGGGGCTTGAAAAAGCAGCAGAGCAGCTTGACCTGTTCGACAACCTTCCGGTAGATAGTGTAGTTAAAGAATTAGTTGATATAGTTTCCGGAAGGTACAGTGAAACAGATGAATACTTCAGGCTGATTACAGCCTACAAAAACCAGGACATCATAACTATCTATAACATTATCCAGGCATCAAAGCACCGTGACCTTGACCTGGAAGGCTTTATTGATGTACGCAACGAAAAATGGATTGGCCGGATGACGGAGAAAATGGAACAGGAGTCTGTTTTCTTTGCCGTGGGTGCCGGCCACCTCTGGGGCGATTACGGCCTCATCACCCTACTGCGGAAGGCAGGCTATACGGTAGAGCCTGTAAGGTGAGTAAAAGCCCCCTCCAACTCCCCCCAGGGGGGAGGGTTTTGTTTCTTTGGGGTTTCCATTATAGCAGTAAAAACTTTTTCATTGGTCTGCTGGCACATATAGTCGAAGAATACTTTTCTCAAGTTCCTGTGCATTCTTTCAAGGCCATGGCCTTGCTGAAAAAAACTGAATATTCCGCCGGTTCTTCTGTGATGATTGATTTTCCTTGTTCACTGCTGAGACAAAGTGAATGTAGCTGGCGGAATTTAATTGGATGTCTTTTGCGAACATTATATGCTGTCAGGTGTTGTCTATGCTGTCAGGTGTTACCACCTGACAGCATATAATGTTCCGCCGGTTCTTCTGTGATGATTGAATTTTTCCTTGTTCACTGCTGAGACAAAGTGAATGTAGCAGGCAGGGATTTAATTGGATGTCTTTTGCGAATTATCTATGCTGTCAGGTGTTACCACCTGACAGCATATAATGTTCCGCCGGTTCTTCTGTGATGATTGAATTTTCCTTGTTCACTGCTGATGCAAAGTGAATGTAGCAGGCAGGGAATTTAATTGGATGTCTTTTGCGAATTATCAGCGAATAAATACTGGGGATAATTGCGTAGAAATACGATTGCCACCTCATGCTAATAGGGGTAGGTTTGTATGAACCTTAAAACAGATTTTATGAAACAGAAATTTTTTGTTGCCATTGTTGCAGCAATGTTTGTATTGGGTGTTGAAAACGCATCTGCCCAGACTAATGACCATAATCACGATGATGCGTACAAAAAATCACAAGCATATAAAGACAAGCATGGTGACAATAATCACGGTGACGGGAGTAAGAACCAGTTAAACCAACCCACCATAAACAGGCAGAAGCTGAATGATGCGTGGAATAGCGATGATGGTACGACTAAGGCGACCAATAATACAAATAGCAACTCTGGGTCAAATACGACTGGAAGTTCATCGGGAGGCGCATCAGGGTCCGGGAAACGAGAATAAAGAAAAATGGATTGTCTATGCTGTCAGGTGGTAACACCTGACAGCATAGGCCTCCCCTCACCGGCAGGGGCCGGGGAGCGCTATTCCTTTACGATTTTTATCATCTTCCTGATGCCGTTATTCCCGGTCAGTTGCAGCATATAGTTGCTGAGGGCAAAACCAGATGTATTAATGAGTTCTTTATTGCTGCTGCCGCTATATACCCGCTGACCGGGTATGTCGGATATGCTAACTTGAAGAAAACGATTGGGAAGAAGAATAGAAGCAAATGAATAACCTGGTTATGGATATTCTTCGAGCAGCACCGTCATGGTTTTACCGGTAAGCGGCTTGTTCAGAAACTGCTTTACAGAGGGGTAACCTTTTACTTTGGCTATATCGTTTTCGTTGATGGAAGAAGAGAGCATGTAAATGATGTAGGCAGATTTTATCTCCTGCGGCAGTTGTTCAAACGCTTCAACAAATTCAAAACCGTTCATCACCGGCATCTGTATATCTATAAACAGTATGGTACCGGGATTGTGGGCTGGTAAGTCTTTTATATAAGATAATGCATCTGAAGCCTGCTGAAATGTACGAACGCTCTCACACCTGCCGGTATTTTGTATTATTTTCTCAGCTATAAAACAATCCAGTTTGCTATCATCTACTACTATAAAATGCAATTTATTTGCGCTCATTATTTACTTGGTATAGTTACTTTAAAAGTTGTTCCTTCGTTCTCTTTCGATTCTACCTCAATTGTCCCGTTTATTTTCGCAAGGGCATCTTTTACATTATACAATCCAAACCCGGAACCCAACTCGTGGTGGGCTGCCCTGTAAAACATATTAAAAATGTGACCAATACTACCCTCCGGTATCCCTATTCCGTTGTCTTTCACCCTGATAGTGGCTATACCTTTCGCTATTTCTATGTTAAGATAAACATGTTTTTCCTCATTTTTATCTTTTTTCTGGTATTTAAATGCGTTGGATAAAAGGTTGTTCAGGATGATTTTTATAGAAACCTCATCAGAGCGGAAAGTTTCGTTCTGCGTTACATTTGCCTGGAAATCAATGTTATCCACCTTACTACTCAGCTCAAACATATCTTTCATGTCCTTCACCACTTCATCAAACTTCACTTCTGCAATATTCAGCTCGCCGCGCCTGATGTTATAATAGTCGTGCAGGTTCTGTATATAATTATCCAGCTTCAGCATTGCTTTCTCCATCATGTCCAGCATATCTTTCACATCTGCAATGTTATCTTCACTTTTGGCAATATTGATAACGCCGAGTACGCTCACAATAGGCCCGCGCATATCGTGCGTGGCGCTGTAGGCAAATTTATCCAGTTCGTTATAGGCCTTTTGCAGTTCTTCGTTCTTCAGCGCCAGCATAGATGTTGTCACAAAGAACTTGTGTGCTTCGTCTATGGCCGATTTCACGTCTACATCTGTCCAGGGCTTCTTTACATACCTGAAAATATGCCCCCTGTTGATGGCGCTGATAACCGATTCAATATCGGTATAACCTGTAATCAGTATCCTTACGGGGTTGGGGTACCCTTTGCGTATCTCTTCAAAAAACTCTACACCCGTCTGGTCGGGCATACGCTGGTCGCAAAGTATAACACTGATATCCCTGTTTTTCTCCAGGTGCTCTTTTGCTTCCACTACATTGTTGGCAATAAGCACATTGTAGTCGAACCGGAAAGATGCCTTGAAGCTGATGAGGTTGTTTTGCTCATCATCTACATATAAAACTTTTATTTTTTTCTGATCGTTCAACAATCTAATTTACAATTTTTAATGAATTATAGGTATTTCTATTAGAAATTCTGTACCTACGCCTAATTCAGAGTTCACGGTGATGGTGCCATTATGTTTTTTAATGGTATTATACGCAATGGAAAGGCCAAGGCCCGTCCCTTCTCCTACATCTTTGGTTGTAAAGAAAGGCTCAAAAAGTTTCTTTTTGGTGTTCTCATCCATGCCTGTGCCGTTGTCCTTCAGGGAGATGATTACCGCATCCTCCGTATTCGAGGTTGTGATGGTAAACTTACCTCCCGCGTTTTCCTTATACCTCGATTTTATGGCATGTATGCCGTTGGTGATGATGTTCAGGAAAACCTGGTTGAGCTTTCCGGGGTAGCATTCTACCAAAGGTACATTGCCATAGTTTTTCTCAATCTCTATCCTGCCTTCCAGCAGGTTGTTGATGATGATGATTGTTGAGTCGAGCCCTTCGTTGATGTTTGCTTTTTTGAGGTCGTCCTCATCCAGCCTCGAAAATATCCTTAACCCTTTTACTATCTCGGCAGTGCGCGTAGAGCCTTCTGTAATACCTTTCAGCAGGTAATCGATTTCCGTTTTCAGGTAATCGAAATCATACTCCTGTTTCAGCTCTTCGATTTTTTTCTGCTTCTCCTCCACAGAGTCCCCGGCAACGGATATATCTGCAACCTGGTCGAGCATGGTCAGTATCATTTCAACATCTCTCTTCAGCGGCTTCACGTTTGAAGTTACGAAGTTGATGGGATTATTTATCTCATGCGCTATACCTGCCGTAAGCTGACCGAGCGATGCCATTTTTTCTGATTCTACCAGTTGCATTTCCGCTTCCTTCAGTTCTTTCAGGGTTTTATTCAGTTCTTCATTCGATGCTTTCAACTCTGTAGTGCGCTCATTCACTTTCTTTTCGAGCATTACGTTCTGTTCGCTCACAATGCGGGCATTTTCTTCAAGGGCGCGAAGGGCCTGCGCCTGCGATTCTTCTTTCTCCCTGCGCAGTATGTTTATCTTATCGGCAAGTGCAAACGACAGCAGTACGATTTCGATTACAGAGCCTATCTGTATGGCGTAAGTGGTAAAGGTATTCAATGGCAAAACGCCCGAATCCTTCATCACGAATACGATGGCGCAAACCAGCAGTACTGTCCATGCTGCCAGGAAGAACCCTGCCGGGCGGTACTTCTTTTTATATACCCTGTAAGAAACATACAGCGCGTAGAAAGAAGCCAGCGCCGTAGCGCCCTGCATTATCTGGAAGCTGAGCGTGCGGTTGCCGGCAATGGTCAGTACAAGCGCAATACCGAACAGCAGCTCGAAGAACAGAATACCGTAATTCAGCCTGGGTACAAACTCTTTTGTTTTCAGGAACTCTTTGATGAATTCGAGTATGGCCAGGCTTACAAGGCAGGAAAAGAGGTTGACCCCATTTAGCGCCAGCCATATAGAACCGGGCCATAAAAACTTGTAGGTAAAGCCCGGCAGCGTTGTTTGCGTAATGCCGATAAAGAATATGTACAAGACATACAACAGGTAGCTCTTGTCGCGAACAGTAAAGAATACGAAAAGGTTGTATATAGCCATAACCAGTATGATACCGGCATACAGGCCAAACAATATTTCCTTGTTGTTCTCTACTTTAAATACCGTATTCGGCGTACCTATTTTTACAGGCACTACCATTTGCGAAGAGCTCCTGACCTTTATCAGGAATTCCTGTGTGTGCTCCTGCAGTATATCTAAATCAAAAATGTAATCTACTTCCTTATATTTTCGTTTATTGAACGATTCGTGTTTATCAATATGCTCCTCCGAAATAAGGCTGCCGTTGCGGAAAACGTACAGGGAGGCTTCATCTATCATTGGCTGCTGCAGCAACAGCAACAGGTGCCGCGAATCTGTATGGTTGGTAAGTGTAAACCTTATCCAGTAGGCCGACTCGGAAATCGGAAAATTCAGTACAGGTTTTTCATACGCATTGAACTGTGTATTGTACACTTCCGTAAGCGGCATTTTTCCCGTTTCATCTTCCAAAACAGAAACCTGTGTTGCAGGTACGGTAATAATGGTACTGTCTGCCGAATAACTTACAGGTGCAGCAGATACGACAGAGGTAAGTAGGAACAATAAGGATAGGAGACAGGAAAGCCCGGATATGAATTTCCTGGCTGATAAATATGGCATATACCGCGTTATGGGGTGCATAAGAGCATAATAATTTTTAAGGCTTATATATCAATCTTCAATCTGTATTGAATCTCTAAATTATCTCGCCTTGTACTTTCAAACACTTTCTGCTCAAAATCTTCCCGCAGCTTAAATATATTTTGCCGCTCATCAGGATCTGCCGTGGAAAGCGTGCCGGTATCGTTCAAAATCATTGCAGTAGCAATCAGGTCATCTTTCGGGTAGTAAAAGGTACCGTTGTTGCCCAGGTTGGATGCTACCTGGAAACCTACCCTTAAACAGTTCTTCACAGTAGCCGGCGCACAAAGCGCAAACAATGTACTTAAATTTAGCTGAGTAGTCAATGCCACTCCTACCCTTCCCAGATAAATGCTGCCAATGCCGAGGCCGGCCACTTCTCTCGAGTTCCAGAGGCCGCACAACTCTGCCGTGCCTTCGGGCGCCAGGCCCTTCACTACATCGTGTATCGTAGGGTCCAGGTCTGTAACCGCAGTTTCAATAGGCAGCCTGTACTTGCCCCCCGCTACCTGTATCCTTGCCCCGCCCAGTACTTTACTGCCTTCTTCCGATTCAACGAGAATAACATACGTATCGGGGTCATTCATCCACTCTACTTTTGCAGATGTTATCATTGTAATCCCGAAAATTTTCAGCACTTTCACATGACCATCCACAAACCTATGGCAAGCCTCTGTATTATCGACAGCCCTGAAAGCCCGTATGACCAGTTTAACGGTATCCATGATCCGCAGCAGGCAATTAATTATTTATGATCAAAACTTCTTCCAATGTCCGTCTCAGGGGGTTTATGGCCGCTTCTTCCATAGCAAAAATCCTGAAAAGGTATATTTCTCCCTCTTTACCCGAATAGTTCATCAGTTTTTTAAACCTGTCGTACAACTGTTCCAGTTCACCTGTTATTTCCGCAGGCAAATCCGTGCGGTCATATTTCAGTCTCGAAAAGAAAGCAAAAGGCACATTCATCGGCTGAAAGCCAATATTCATCTCCGTTGCTTTTAACCATATTCTTTGTGCTACTCTGCCACCTTTTAAATAGTCTTTTTCCGCATATCCCGGCATGGTCAGAAAACCCATTGCCGATGCGCTGTTCACTATTTTTTCCGAAGCTCCTTCAAATACTCTTCCCCCTCCTATCTTCCTTAAAAACGCTACAACACCGGGGTCTTTTATCAATCTTAAACCTACCAGTTCAGATGGCCGCAGTTCCAATGTGTTTACGTCCATCCCCGTCTTCCGTTCATTCGCTTCTTCGATTGTCCACCTCATCTCCTGATGTATAAAATCGCGATGGCTTTGAGGGTACAACAACCTGAACCTGTCTGTAGCAGAAATAATGGCGCCTATCTCCCTGAGCTGGTCTTCATCTTCAAAAAACTTCAGCTCAGCGCCGGGCGTTGTTGCTGCTACCGCTTTTAGTTCATCTAATATATTATTTTTTAACTGAATTCTGGTAGTAATTTTTCTATTTGTATGCCTTAGGTACAACTGTGCTTCCAGTTCGTCCATTATATGCGGCTCCAGGCCTTCTACCGGGGCACCGGCTGCAAAGAAGTGAATATGCGCTATTATATTGCTGTCTGTGCCTTCGGGGTAGTAGTCTATTTTTACTTCCTGCTGCTGCTTGTGCGCTTCCAGTACTACATTCTCTATAGCAGCGCCCAACGCTATCAGCGAGGCCCTGTCCTGGAAATCCATAAAGGAATACCCGTAATACCGGTCGAACAATAAGGAAAGGGTATTATTGGCATACACCCATTTCCACGGCTGTGCGTTACCGCCCGAAGGTGCTGTAACCGCCGCGGCAATTATTTTCTGCAAGGTATCATCGGCCAGCCGAACGGCTTCGGGGTGATGCTTTGCCTGCGCGGCTGTTTTTACCGCCTCATCTTTCGAAATGGGGGCAAACGGTATATAGGCATCGGGATTATCGTGCGGAGGGGCAGGCTTCTTGTCGCCTACCAGTTCTTCCATATCTACAAAATACCTCCCCGACTCATGGTACTGGCCGAGTGCGAGCCTGCGCCATATATCGGCCACGGCGCCGCCGCCCAGCACTACTGCCGAAGCAAGCTGCGGCCAGGTAGTAATGGATTTGCCTACCTCTACCGCCGAGGCTTTGAGCCTTTGCGACATAGTATCGATACCTACCATAGGTGCCAGGTAGGGTATTTTTTCTTCATTTGTCTTCAGGAATTTGAGCTTTGAGAGGTCCAGGTGCTCCAGGTAGCCGTGCAATATGGGCCTGTCCGGTTCCAGGTCAAACCGCTCTACGTCGATTGTGCCTCTGTCGCTGGCCTCCATCAGTACAGGCACCTGCAGCCTTTTAGCCACATGCCTGATATTAAACTTCATATCTACCCCGTCGCACTCATCTATAATGGCATCCAGCTTGCCGCCTTCCAGGAAGAAACGTTCGATATTTTCCTCCGTCAGCCCGTCGTCAAATAGTACCAGCTTTATAAACGGGTCTATTTCAGCTATTTCGCGGGCTACTGCTATTACTTTTTTTATACCCAGGTTGTACAGCCCCGTCCTTATCCTGTTCAGGTTGGTAAGCTCCAATACATCAAAATCGGCCAGCCTCATTTCGCCAAACGAGCGCTCCATGGCCATGGTGACGGCAACCGACTGGCCTACCGACAAGCCCACCACACCTACTTTTTTGGTAGCAAGCAGTTGCTTTTCTTCTACAGTAATCTTGTATTGGTTTCTTGAAGTGCGGACTTCCGTAAATTCTTCTTCATCGAGTATATGCACCACCCTGTTGCTCCAGGGGTAGTACACCCACACGCCGTATTCATCTGCATTTTTCCCGTTCAGGTGGGCGGGCACAAGCGTTTCGTAATCTTGGGGCTTCAGCAGCCTCGACGGGTGCCTGCTCTTAATCAGCTCTTTTAGCTGGTCGGTTATTTCGTCATGTAAAAAAATATTCCCCTTTTCAATCAAGTCATCAAAAGCCTTTTTATCGGCATCGTGCCCCAGGCGGAAGAATACGGGTTTATAAACATCTCTTAATTTCCTGGTATTGAGTTCTATTTCCTTATATGACATACATATATTTTTACATATATAGTAATAACTGGTTTATAGTGCTAAAATAAAAAAGGGATAAAAATACAAATTAATGTCAGCTATCCTAAAAGTTATTTAATTTGCAGGGCACTTTATTTTGTCCAAAATTAGTGCTAATTTCATAGTACTTATGTCTGATAAAAAAATTAATATTCTTTATATAGACGATGAGCAGAATAATCTGATCTCATTTAAGGCCACTTTTCGCATAAAATATAACGTTTATACGGCCATTAGCGGGGAGGAGGCTAAAAAAGTACTTGAGTCGAACCCCATTGATATTATCATTACAGACCAGCGCATGCCCAACATGACCGGCGTGGAGTTCCTGGAATCTATACTGGAAAAATACCCCGACCCTATGCGTATACTGCTTACCGGCTATGCCGATATGAACGCAGTAATAGACGCTATTAATAAGGGTAAAATATTTCATTACCTCACCAAACCGTGGAATGAGGAAGAACTGGATATGACCATCAAGCGCGCATACGATGTGTACCGCTTAAAGATGGACGAGAAGGAACTTACTGAAAAACTGGGAGTTACAAACGAACAGTTAGAGTTTTTATTGAGACAGCAACTACTTTCCTGACAAGTTTCAGCTTTCTGTATCTTTCAGTTGCCCGGCAACTTTATACTCCCATGCCTGCTGCAATTCATCTATAGTGCCGTGGGCGGTCTCCTGCTCATACTGTTCCTGGCAGGCTGTATATTCCGACTGCACTTTAGCATAAATATCCTTTAGCTGTTCCGCAGTTACATTTTTACCGGCAGCCGCTTCATTCAATTTTTTGCGCAGTATACGGGTGTACAATTCACAGATATCAAAATGACATTGTTCATGGGCGAGGATGTACGAATTCAACTGCCCGGCTTTAACCCACGACCTGGAGGGGAAAAAACGGTTATATACTTTCACGTAAACAGGCCCGTCTGCAGAACCGGCTTCCGATTCGAAACCGATACCGCAATAGGTGGCAGCAGCAGTAATATCATCGCTGTAATCTACCGCACCTTTAAAATCGTCCCAGGTCAGTTTCCTGTCGGCACTCCATTGGAAAGCAGTTGCAACAGCGGGTGTATTTACATTTTCTTCAGCTACAACAATACGGCTGTCTTTATTATTATTGGCATCCGTACGTGCAAAAGAAAAAGAGGATAAGAGGCACAGAAAAAGGACTGACATAGCCGTATTAACGACCTTGCCCGGAGCAACACCATTCATAAGCACAATAATTCAATGAAATTCTGAAAGGAATAAAATTACCAAATAAGTAAAGAAAAAAAGCCATTTTCACATAAAATTTCCAAAAAACTGCGTTAATAATTTCCGAAATTTGGAGCAGGCCGTCAGCATACGGTTTTTTACTTAAGATATATTCATGATAAAGCTGAGCGTAGCCATCATCACTTACAACGAAGAAAAGAACCTGGAAAGGTGCTTAAAATCAGTAACGAGAGTAGCTGATGAAGTGGTCATTATCGACAGCTTCTCAACAGACGCAACCCTTACCATAGCAGCAAAATACCAGGCAAGGGTCATACAGCACCCGTTTGAGGGCTTTGTAAAGCAAAAGAATATTGCCTGCGACGCTGCCCTGTACACCTGGGTATTATCGGTAGATGCCGACGAAGTAATATCGCCGGAACTGGAGCAGGGCATCCTGTCGGCAAAGGCCAGTCCCAAATACGATATGTACCGCTTGTCAAGACTGACGAACTACTGCGGTAAATGGATAAAACATTCGGGCTGGTACCCTGATAAAAAGATACGCCTTTTTGACCGCACCAAAGGGCGCTGGCAGGGCGACATGATACATGAGAAGTGGCAGCCCCATGATGCCCATGCTGCCGAAGGCACATTGAAGGGCGACTTACTGCATTATAGTTTTTATACTATTTCAGACCACATCAGGAAAATAGAAAAGTACACGGAAATGAGCGCGAGGGCTGCAGCAGAAAGAGGCAAATCGTGCAGCATACTTAAAATAGCAGTAGTGCCTTGCTGGAATTTCTTTATGAACTATATTATACGCCTCGGCTTCCTGGATGGGTATTACGGCTTTATCGTATGCGCGCTTACAGCGGGGGAAAGCCGCATCAAGTATGCCAAAACAAGACAATATTATTTATGGAAAAAACAGGGCAGGTCTTACTAAGGCCTGCCCTTTATTAATCAGCTATTGGCTTCCGCTGCTTTTTTCCTTGCAATCACATCATCGGCAGAGGGACCGTACATGCCGGGCAGCGGCACATCGAGCAATCGCAGGTAAACGCTGAGCTGACCGCGGTGGTGTACCTGGTGGTTCAGCATCCAGCTTCGCAGCGACTCATATTTTGTACCTTTTGTCACTACATGCTCCCCTCTTCTGAATATCCATTCCTTTTGCAGTTCTTCATCGGTTGCTTTCTCCAGCGATGCTATGGCCAGTTGCAGTTTTTCTTCAAACAGTTCAAGCAACTCTTTATTGGTTGTACAATTGTTCGGCGCATAAGGGTGTGCTGCCATGTCGTAATCGTCGGCATCGAGGATGCGGTTCATCCACTGCGGCAACTCCGCTACGTGCGAAGCGAGGCGGCCCAGTGTAAACGATTTCTCATGCGGCCTCCATTCTACGTGCCCGTCGGGCACAATGGCCAATATTTTGCGTGTGCTTACAGCTTCGTGCTGCAGTTCTTTTACCAGTAGTTGACTCAGGCTCATCCTTGTTTATTTATGATTTGTGATTGATAATTTGTGATTGATTGCGATTTGTGATTTACGATTGATTATGATTTGTGATTGATAATTTATGATTGATTGCGATTTGTGATTTACGATTGATTATGATTTGTGATTGGTTGTGATTGATGATTTATGATTGATTGCGATTTGGGATTAGCTGCAATTAATGATTTATGATTGATATACGATTTGTGTTTTCGCGTGGCAATATATAACCTATTGCAATACTCTTTTATTGGTTCTGCTTATATACAGTTCAACACAAACTTCTGTAACTTGTATGCGGTGACGGAACTGGAACAATATATAGGCAACCTGTTTGAAACGGAAGCAACTACGCTTTCATCATTGGCAGCTTTCTTCAGGCCACGCAGTATAAAGAAGGGAGACTACCTGCTGAAGACCGGGCGTATCTGTGATTTATTATGTTTCGTGCAAAGCGGGCTGGTTCGCATCTATGTACAGCAGCCGGATAAAGAGATAACGCAATGGATTTCCTCCAAAGGCTATTTCGTGACCGACCTTGCCAGTTTCCTCTTCCAGGCGCCGGCACGCTGGAACATACAGGCACTAACCGATTGCGAGTTGTATTGCATAGACCATAAAACGTATAACCAGCTGGGCGAAACCATACCTGACTGGCACCGACTGGAAAAGCTGTTCATATCCAAATGCTTCATCATATTGGAAAACCGTGTGTTCAGCCACCTTTCCATGAGCGCCGAAGAGCGGTACTATACGTTATCGCAGCAACAGCCGGAGCTATTCAACCAGGTGCCCCTACAGTACCTTGCATCTATGCTGGGTATGACGCCCGAAACGCTGAGCCGCCTGCGCCGCAAGGCCATGAATTGATTTCTTGATCTATATCAAGTGGGCGCGCCGTTATAGTGCACACCTTTGTAGCAGTAAAACGAACTACAATGAAAAAAATCATCCGCACCGAAGAACTGGCTATGACAGCCGCTGCTATTTATCTTATTTCTATCCTGCATACGGGCTTTAGCTGGTGGGCTTACCTGCTGCTGTTTTTTGCGCCCGACATCAGTATGCTCGGTTATGTTGGTGGCAATGCCGCAGGCGCATTCTTTTACAACCTCTTTCACCACAGGGGCATTGCGCTTGCTATAGCCGCAGCAGGTGTATGGTTTACCGCTCCCCTGCTCATCTTTGCAGGGCTTATGCTGTTTGCGCATTCCAGCTTCGACCGGATGATGGGGTACGGATTGAAGCATGTTACAGGCTTTAAACATACGCACCTGGGCGAGTTATAAATCAGAACAGGGGCAACTGGTTATTTTTTATCCGCCTGAATGATTTTGTATTCCATTCCATTGTCTCCTGGTTCAATCCATACTTCTTACAATACAGGTGGAATTGTGTTTTTATCAGTTCGGAAAATTTACCATCACCCACCATACGGTTACCCCAGCGGCTGTCATTCACGTTACCGCCGTGGCAGGCACATATCTGGTTCCATACTTTTTCGGCCCTGTCGGGGAAGGCTTTATGCAGCCAGTCGTGAAAGATAGAACCGATAGCGCCGTTGAGCCGCACTACAGTATAGCCTGCCCATTTAGCCCCTGCCTCCGATGCGGCTTTCAACACATCGTGCATGTGCATATCGTTGAGGCCGGGAATGAGGGGTGCGTTCATAATGCCTACAGGCACACCTGCTTTGGCAAAGGTTTCCACCACCTTCAGCCGCGAACGGTAAGAGGCGGTACGCGGCTCCAGCAGGCGGCGCAGGTCTTCATCGAGCGAGGTGATAGAAGAGAACACGCGCACGAGGTTATGTTTGTTCAGCTCCTGTATGATATCCATATCGCGCAGCATGAGGGCGTTCTTGCTAAGCAGCCCTACGGGGTTGCGAAACTCAAGGCATATCTCCAGCAGTTTGCGGGTAATGCGCATTTTGCGCTCTATGGGCTGGTAACAGTCGGTATTGCCGGAAAGGGATATGACCGCAGGCTCCCAGTTGGGGTTTTCAAAGAATTTTTTGAGCAGTTGCGGTGCGTTCTTCTTTACCACTATCCGGCTTTCAAAATCGAGCCCGGCACTGTAACCCCAATACTCGTGCGAGTTGCGGGCATAGCAATAGATACAGCCATGCTCACAGCCCTGGTAGGGATTGGCCGAGTACATCATGCCCACATCAGGGCTGGTCACTTTATTGACAAGGGTTTTGCTGTCGTCGTATATATATTCGGTTTTGCGCGGCTCAAGTTCCCAGTCGTCTATGGCCTCTACATGCTCCTGTATATATTCTCCTTTCAAAAATTTATTCTTCGGGTTGAACTGCGCTCCCCTGCCTTTGTCGAACCGATGGTTTGCTGTTTGGTTTATCATATTGCCCCCTCCTGACTCCCCCCAAGGGGAGGGTTTTATTTTGTTATTAATTATTGTGTTTTTTTGTTATCATAGTGATTCACTAAACATCCGCCTCCGCCCTCCGAAATGCTTCGGGACTTTGCCGGGGAACTTTTGTTGTTATACAAACATCCCCCTCCGCCCTCCCGAATGCTTCGGACTTTGCCTGGGGAACTTTTGTTGTTATACAAACATCCCCCTCCGCCCCCTTCAAAGGGGGAACTTCTGTGCATCCCCAAATACTTCGGACTTTGTCGGGGGGAACTATTCCACGTCATTGCGAGTGACAGCGAAGCAATCCCGCGACTACATGTACCTGTGTCCACCTGGTTGTTTTTTTCCATACCCCCCCTCCGCCCTCCCGAAATGCTCCGGGACTTTGCCGGGGGAACTTTTTGTGTTATTATATAAACATCCCCCTCCGCCCCCTTCAAAGGGGGAACTTCTGTGCATCCCCAAATACTTCGGACTTTGTCGGGGGGAACTATTCCACGTCATTGCGAGTGACAGCGAAGCAATCCCGCGACTACATGTGCCTGTGTCCACCTGGTTGTTTCCCCACAAAACATCCCCTCCGCCCTCCCGAAATGCTTCGGGACTTTGCCGGGGAACTTTAATTGTTGTACAAACATCCCCCTCCGCCCCCTTCAAAGGGGAAACTTTTTCGTAACTGTACGTTATTGCGATTCCGAATGCTTTCGGGAGAAGCAATCCCGCGACTACATGTGTATCCATCCCATCGTTTCCCATAAACATCCCCCTCCCCCCCTTCAAAGGGGGAACTTCTGTGCATCCCGAAATGCTTCGAGGCGATGCCGGGGGAACTTTTGCCCCCCCAAGGGGGGGGGCATTTTGTTGCAACAAAAACCTTTCATAGTCATCATTCCTATCATAGTATCATAGTTATCATTCTCATCATAGTATCATAGTCCGTTTTTAGTCTGCTTCCAGCAGGTATTTGTTGAATTTTCCGTCTTCGTACAGGTCTTTTACCGAGCCGAAGCCTATAGCATCGGTCATTACTTTAGGCTCTACGGTTTCAGAAGCCTTACGTACGATGTTTTTTCCAAATCGGTCTTTTATATCGTACATCGTCTTGCGCACTTTGTCTTTGGCCAGGCGGTTTTCAAACAGGCTGTACTGCATGTGCTCCCAGCCTACAAAGCCCGATATGGCCACGCCCATGCTCCGGGTTTTATTGGTGAACAGGGTTTCCAGGTTGCGGCTACGCTCAAAATCGTGTACCCGTTCCATGATATAGCTGCGCAGTTCCATAGCATCCTGCACGGGGTCGGTAAAGCGCACGCGGGTATCCCAGCCGGTGAAGTCTTTGTACTTGATAAAAAAGCTGGCTTCCCTGCAAAACACCTGCTGCTTTACCAGCCGCTGTTCCAGCCGCGTACACAGGGCCACCAGCATCGACTCCAGCGATTGCCTCGACTCCCGCTGCTGTGCCGATACAGTGCGCATGGCGCTCATGGCGCGGTAATCGTTCTTATAAAAATCTATCTCTTTAAAATGCAGGCGGCCATGCCAGTAGTTGCCCACTATGCCGCCGAATGCTTTACGCAACAGCGCCTCGGAGGAATGCCGCATCTCCAGCGGGGTTTTAATGCCTATCATGTTGAGGCGTCGCTCGTTATTTTTGGCTATGCCGGGCAGATCGGTCAGCTTCAGTTGCCCCAGGTAGTAGTCTATATTGTCCGGGGTTATTTCTATCAGCCCGTCGGGCTTTTGCAGCTCTGTGCCCAGCTTTGCCAGGAAGGAGTTGGGGCCTATACCTATGGAGCAGGTGATATAATCGAATTTCGCTGTAATATCCGCCTTTATCTTACGGGCCACTTCTTTCAGGTCGGGGTACACCAGGCGATAAGTGCTAAAGTTCATGACGGCCTCATCTATGCTCTTGGGCAATACATTGGCACTGTCGCAGTAGCTGTGCAGGATACGCATGATTTCCACGTGTATCTCGCGGTAGCGGTGCGGACGGGTGGTAAGCGGGATAATATGCGGGCACAGGGCGCGGCATTCGCCCAGCCGCATCCCTGTTTTTACACCATATTTTTTGGCTTCTGTGGAAGGTGCAATTACACAGGCATTGGGGCTGTTGTAGGTGCAAACGCCTACGGGCTTGCCCCGCAGTTCGGGCCTGTCCTGCTGCTCGCAACTGGCAAAAAAGCTATTCATATCAATGTACATAATATGGGATGCTGAAGATGCCTGTATGGAATTTTCGGTAAATCGCATATTAACAGGGGTTTTGACAGCAAGTTAGACATTATGTACAATTGTACAAATTAATTTTTACACAACTGTACTGCACAACATTAAACACAAAGAAGGCCGGCATAAAAATTTAAAAGGCAAAAAGCATGCAAATGAAATAGACATATACATTTATCTATTATCCTTTACACCATGAAGCTAAAAATGCATATTAACAGTACTGGGGGTATTATGTGTCCAATCATCCTTCTCCCAACCGGGTATTTATGCACAATGCAAGCCGGGGTAATAAGTGCTTATTTTATCGGTACACGATGATAACAATTTTATCAACCAGTTGATAGAATGTGGTGCGCACGGATACTTGGTAAAAGACTCTAACCCGGAAGAAGTACACGAGGCCATTACAACGGTATATCATAAAGGCTCTTATATAAACGAACGTACGCTGAAAGCCCTGCAGCGCAATATGGGAAAGAAAGCACTCCCTAAAAAAACGGATATGCAAATCACCCGGCGTGAAGAAGAAGTGCTGCAGCTTGTGTCAGCAATACACTGCCGAAGAAATCGCGGAACAGTTGTTCATCAGTATAAAAACCGTTAACGGCCACCGGAACAACCTGCTGCAAAAAACGGGTTCACGCAATGTACCGGCCTTGTACTCTATGCAATCAGGAATAACATCATTACCCTAGTATAACAACAGTTAAAGCAAAACTAATCACAGTATACACTAAATACAAAGGGGGCGTTGTTACGCCCCCTTTTACATTACATTTATTATATTACATCACCCTGTACCAGTTGCTAACTCCATCAGTTACCATCCTGAAGTTGTTTCCTGCACCCAATGCAACGGGGTTCATTGAAACACCATTATTATTCAATGCACTGTAGCTAGCGCCAGGGCATGTAACGTTCCACGATGGGTTTGATGTAATAAACGCGGCAGGTATGAAGTATAATACATGTCCCGCAGGATAGCTGCTTGCAGCAGGTATGGTCACATTAATTGTTGAAGTACCTGCGGCAGAACCTCCAAATGTTACAATTACTGCATTTACGGTTACATCTGTAATAGTAATATTGGTTACACCGCCAACTGTTGCCGCTGTAACGGAAACATTGCTGGAACCGCCGCCGCCTGAAGGTGCAGTCCATGCGATGTTTGTACCATTGTAAGTCAGTACATCTCCGCTGCTTGCACCTGATGAGCTCAGTTTCGTAACAGCTATAGCTGCTGCTGCATTGATGTCCGCATTCAGGATAGTGTTATCGAATATCTTGGCAGAAGTCACTGTTCCGTCTACAACCTTGCTGGTAGTAACTGAGTTAGCGGTCAGGTCTGTATTGCTGATGCTGTTGGTCAGCGCCAGTTTGCTGTATGCTATGGCTGCTGCTGCATTGATGTCCGTATTGGTAATAGCACCGTCGAGTATCTTGGCCGAAGTAATGGCACTGTTCGCTACTGTCGGATTAGGATAAGTACCGCTCAGGTCGCCACCTGCTGCTCCGGTAGGAGAACCGCCGCCGCCTGAAGGCGCAGTCCATGCAACTGTAGTACCGTTGTAAGTCAGCACATCGCCGCTGCTTGCACCTGTTGCATCTATTTTAGCAGTAGTTACTGCACCATCTGCAATTTTAGCGGTAGTTACCGAGTTAGATGTCAGGTCGCCTGCTACGATGCTGTTGGTCAATGCCAGTTTGCTGTAGGCTATCGCTGCTGCTGCATTGATGTCCGCATTCAGAATCGTATTATCGAATATTTTGGCGCTGGTCACTGTTCCGTCTACAACCTTGCTGGTAGTAACAGAGTTTGCGGTCAGGTCCGTATTCGTGATGCTGTTGGTCAGTGCCAGTTTGCTGTATGCTATGGCTGCTGCTGCATTGATGTCTGTATTGGTAATGGCACCGTCCAGTATCTTAGCTGAAGTGATGGCGCTGTTCGCTACTGTCGGGTTAGGATAAGTACCGCTCAGGTCACCACCTGCTGCTCCGCTTGGTGCACCACCACCTGAAGGAGCAGTCCATGCTACTGTTGTACCGTTGTAGGTCAGTACATCACCGCTGCTTGCACCGGTTGCATCTATTTTGGCAGTAGTTACTGCGCCATCTTGTATTTTGGCAGTAGATACGGCAGCAGCATTGATTTTCGTATTAGAAACTGCATTATCTGCAATTTTAGCACCGGTTACATTCGCATCCAGTATTTTGGCAGTTGTTACCGCATCGTCGGCCAGCTTAGCTGTAGTTACATTGGCATCTGTGATTTTAGCAGTGGTCACTGCATTGTCAGTCAGGTCACCTGTTACGATGCTATTGGTCAATGCCAGTTTGCTGTAGGCAATAGCTGCTGCTGCATTGATGTCCGCATTCAGGATAGTGTTATCGAATATCTTGGCAGAAGTCACTGTTCCGTCCACAACCTTGCTGGTAGTAACCGAGTTAGCAGTCAGGTCTGTATTGCTGATGCTGTTGGTCAGTGCCAGTTTGCTGTATGCTATGGCTGCTGCTGCATTGATGTCTGTATTGGTAATAGTACCGTCCAGTATCTTAGCCGAGGTAATAGCGCTGTTCGCTACTGTCGGGTTAGGATACGTTCCGCTCAGGTCGCCGCCTGCTGCACCACTTGGTGCGCCACTTGGGGTAGCCCATGTTACATTGGTTCCATCGTAAGAAAGCACTTGTCCGCTGGTTGCGCCCGTTGCATCTACCTTAGCAGTAGTTACTGCGCCATCTGCCAGTTTCGCTGTGGTCACATTCGCATCAGCGATTTTAGCAGTAGTTACTGCATTATCGGCCAGGTCGCCGGTTACGATGCTGTTCGTCAACGCCAGTTTGCTATACGCTATCGCTGCTGCTGCATTGATGTCTGCATTCAGGATGGTATTATCGAATATCTTGGCGCTGGTCACTGTTCCGTCTACAACCTTGCTGGTAGTAACCGAATTGGCGGTCAGGTCGCTGTTGGTAATGCTGTTGGTCAGCGCCAGTTTGCTGTACGCTATCGCTGCTGCTGCATTGATGTCTGTATTGGTAATGGCACCGTCTGCTATTTCGGTAGAACCTACTGCACCCGAGGCAATGGTCGGGTTAGGATAGGTACCGCTCAGACTGCCACCTGCTGCTCCTGTGGGCGAGGTTGATGGTGTTGACCATGTACCGTCGCCACGAAGGAAGGTAGTACCATCTGCTGTACCTGTAGCTGATATCTTGGCTACAGTTGCAGAAGCGTCTGCCAGTTTCGCCGTAGTTACTGCGCCATCAGCCAGTTTCGCTGTGGTTACATTCGCATCTGTAATTTTAGCAGTAGTTACTGCATTATCGGTCAGGTCGCCGGTTACGATGCTGTTGGTCAGCGCCAGTTTGCTGTACGCGATAGCTGCTGCTGCGTTGATGTCTGCGTTCAGGATGGTGTTATCGAATATTTTAGCGCTGGTCACTGTTCCGTCTACAACCTTGCTGGTGGTAACCGAATTGGCGGTCAGGTCACTGTTTGTGATGCTGTTGGTCAGCGCCAGTTTACTATACGCTATCGCTGCCGTAGGACTAACATCTGCATTCGCAATAGTTCCGTCCAGTATCTTGGTGCTGTTTACAGAACCGTCTGCCAGTTTCGCCGTAGTTACAGCAGCATCTATTATTTTAGGTGTTGTTACCGCATCATCTGCAATTTCAGATGTAGTTACCGCATCCAAAGCAAGTTTGGCACTTGTTACGGCACCATCCTGCAGTTGTGATGTACCAATAGCATTCAGCAGGTCTAACTTTGAAGCTGCGATAGCTGCTGTAGGGCTAACGTCTATATTGGTGATTGTACCATCGAATATTTTAGCACTGGTCACTGTTCCGTCTACCACTTTGCTGGTGGTAACCGAGTTAGCTGTCAGGTCGCCGTTTGTGATGCTGTTGGTCAATGCCAGTTTGCTGTATGCTATGGCTGCCGCTGCATTGATGTCTGTATTGGTAATAGTACCGTCCAGTATCTTAGCCGAGGTAATAGCGCTGTTCGCTACGCTTGGGTTAGGATAGGTTCCGGTCAGGTCGCCACCTGCTGCACCACCGGGTGCAGGAGACCCCCACACTACACTGGTACCATTATATACCAGGCCTTGCCCGCTGGTTGCGCCGGTTGAGTTCACTTTTGCGGTAGTTACTGAGCCGTCAGCCAGTTTCGCGGTGGTCACATTCGCATCTGCTATCTTGACGGTGGTCACATTGGCATCCATGATTTTGGCAGTAGTCACCGAGTTGCTGGTCAGGTCGCCTGCTACGATGCTGTTGGTCAGTGCCAGTTTGCTGTACGCTATCGCTGCCGTAGGACTAACGTCTGCGTTTGCAATAGTACCATCCAATATTTTTGCAGTAGTTACCGAACCATCAGCTAGTTTTGCGGTAGTAACATTCGCATCGGTAATCT
>CAZUMM010000008.1:0-179489 GCA_964621795.1 uncultured Flavipsychrobacter sp. | reverse complement strand
TGGCAGGATCATCGCGACTGGGACTTACACTAACTTTATTAACAACTATATAGTCATAATATGATGATACCTTTCCTGCAAATGCGCTGTTTATCATATAAATATTAGCAATAGAAGACAATATCAGGTAAATGCAATAAATTAGAAGAGGATCTATTCTTTTTTTAAACTGAACATATTGAAAAAAAATAAGTATACAATGTATTATCAAAAGATAACATTCTAACTCTCTATAATTAGAACAGAGGCTATATAAAAGAAGAAATATTATATGAAGTAACACTTACGTAATTATTGATAAATTCCCTTGGATGTATGTTATGTAAAATTATATATTGACATGAAGGTACTGTTTGATTAAGACAATCTTCATGTTGTACATTGTTTTATCTTGCAACTCATTTTCAATCTCCTACCAGCCGCTAAAATATAAGAATACATAATCAACACAATGCTCAAACGTTTTTTTCCAATGGAGGTAACAAAAATATTTTCTTTTGCAATAGCAACATCATATCTGTTCATACATGTCTGAATACTAAATTCCTGTTCAGCCATATGTCGGGCAGCCTGTATTCTATTTGCAACTGGGACTTTTATAGCTGAAAGAATGTTTTTGACAGCATTACTTATGTCTCCAACATCATTCAACCATAAACAATTGTCAGCATTCTCAATATTCTTTAAATCTTCTACACCACTTACTTTAGTGCTTACAATTGCACAACCAGCACAAAGGCCTTCCATAACAGCAATAGGCATTCCTTCAAAGTCGGAGGTTAACAGTAAAATATCAGACTGATATAAATACGACAATACTTCTGCTTTTGATAACCATCCTTTAAATTCAACTTGATTGTTCAACTCTGTAGCATAAGTTTCTTGCTCCAGTTGTTTTCTGTCTTTTCCATCACCTATAATGGTTAAATGGAAATCAGCAGCTTTGCTTTTCAATTCTGCAGCAATTTTTAAAAGATCGAATACCCGTTTCTGATATTGATTTAGCCGGCCAACGAAAAGCATTTTTATACAAGATATACCTGAAACAGCCACGGGGCGCTCTGCAGGCAAAAATATACCACATGGAATAACATTTATATTTATACTATTAAATGCAGCATTTCTTTGCAACTCCCTTCTTACCCTTTGAGATACAGCAACCCATATATTGACAAATGATTTATAACGGTCAGCAATATCATAGTAATATTTTTCATCTGCATGTAAAACACCAACAAACTTATAAACATTCGGCAAGAAGCTACTCACCTTCCATACAGACGGATCATCAGACATGATAACGGGAATACCTTTTGGTACATTTCGAGACAATAATGATGCATAAACATGTGCTCGATAATCCTCTGTACCGAATTCGAACTCCCACCCTACATTAGATATCACTAGTTCAACATTGCTGCTGTTACCCAACAGTTCAACAACTGTCTCTTTTCCACCTGATGAAAAAGGTTTAACAGGATTTACAGTAATAAAAAATACTCGTGTACTATTTTGAGCATACGCTAACGCCATATCTACCATCCACCGGGTAACACCGCCACGATGATACGGATGACATATAAATGCAATCATATTAACTTAGTATAAAAGCTATAACAATTGTTTCTGTAACAACCATACACCACATAAAATGGGGTTCTCATTTCAAAAAACAACTGCTAAATATCTTTTTCCAATAGATATTGTACAATCCTGCTACACGCAAGCCCGTCACCGTAAGGATTGTGGAGCATCGACATCTTTTCATAACGCTGTTTATCTTTCAGCAGGCTAAGGGTCTCCTTCACTATCAGGTCCTCGTCTGTTCCAACCAATATCACAGTACCGGCTTCTACTGCTTCAGGACGTTCTGTTGTATTCCGGGTGACCAGTACGGGTTTACCCAGCGATGGGGCTTCTTCCTGAACGCCACCACTATCTGTAATAATAACGGTAGATTTATTCATTAACCATATAAATGCTTCGTATGGCTGAGGTTCCGTTAATATTACGTTGGGAGTATTCCCCAGATATTTTGTCACAGGAATTAATACATTAGGATTCTTGTGTACAGGGTATATGATCTGCACATCCGGCTCTGCAGCGATTCTTGCCAATGCCCGGCACAGGTTTTCAAAACCTTCTCCATGATTTTCGCGGCGATGCCCGGTAACAAGTACCAGTCTTTTATTCTTATCTACAATCTGCTCCAGCTCCTTAATAGTATCAAACTCTTGTGTTTCTACTATCTTTTCTCCTTCCAATAATGCATCAATAACCGTATTCCCTGTAACGCATATCGTTTCATCTTTTATGTTTTCTTTCAAAAGGTTTTCACGGGCGGCAGATGTTGGTGCAAAATGATAATCAGCTATGCGTCCTGTTATCGACCTGTTCATTTCTTCGGGAAAGGGAGATTTTTTATTCCATGTTCTTAATCCGGCTTCTATATGGCATACTTTGCTACCATGATAAAATGCCGCTAAAGCAGCGGCTGTGGAAGTGGTGGTATCTCCATGCACCAGCACATAATCCGGGTTAAAATCTTCGAGCACCTGGCGCATGCCGGTAATAACATCGGCAGTAAGGCTGTACAGGTTCTGGTTAGGCTTCATCAGGTCCAGGTCATAATCAGGCTTTATTTTGAAAAAATGTAAAACCTGGTCAAGCATTTCCCTGTGTTGTGCAGTTACACAAACTCTTACATCAAACTCATTGCTGTGCTTTTGAAACTCAGAAACAAGGGGCGCCATTTTAATAGCCTCCGGTCTTGTTCCAAATACAATCAATATTTTATTCACCTTTAAATTGTTTTATTATACTACATTCAAACCTTTTAGATGGTCTGTAACAGGTTTCAACTGCACCTTCATGTTGAACTTCCTTTGCACAAATTTTGTACTTAGATCTCTTGAATTTTCAACTTTATCAAGGGCTGATGATATGGCTTTTGAAATTTCCTGAGGACTTAGGTCGGGAGATAACACAGCTAACCCTTCTGCTTCAAACTGGCGTAGATAGTAAACATCGTTACCCAACAGTAGTAAACCACGGAATAAATATTCACCGGCTTTGTTGGGTGCATGCATTCGGGTAGCAATCCGCTCATCATCCTGTCTAAAAAAAAGAATACCGATATTGGCACATGATTGCAATGCTATCATGTGTTCGCGGGGAACGTAGGGCAGAAGCAAAAAACGCTCAGCCATCTTAGCCTCATTAATCGTCTTGATAATATTTGTGCAATATTCGTTGTCTTTCATACCGGTTATGACAACGTAACACTCTTCCTTTACAAGGCGGAAGCCTTCAATAAATTCTTGTATGCACAATGTTGAATTAACGTTACCTGTATATAAGAGCACCTTTTTATTCTTAAAATGTGCCGGCACTATTGATTCGTATATTTCTTTATAATCCTGTTGTTGAGGTTCTGATGGTAAATACGAAGTATTATGTATCGTATAAGGCAAAAATTTGGTCCTTGCACGTCCGGCCAGCCACGCTGATCGTTGTATAGATGGCGTTGCCACCATTGTTGCTTTTGACATGCTTTTAATTGCGCGAAAATGATAATAGGTATTTAAAGGCGAATTGATAAAGCTCTTTAGATTTGAGTCAGGTATTTCAAGGGCAATATGATACACAGAAAGTTTTTTCCTGAATTTAAGGGCTACCAAATAACTATAGGAACAGAACGAGATAACAGCAGCCGTTTCAGGGGTTACAAATTTATTGGCTGTTCTATTAAACCTGAGTTTTAAATATATCCTTTGGGATAATTTTTTATTATGATATTCTCCTATAGGATGTACGTTTATGTTTTTGCCCGGATGAAAATCATCCTCCATGGTATTATCAAAACAAAGTATGTCAATAAAATAACCTTCATCACGAAATACTTGCGCTACCGCATGAACAGGAGGCAACCAATTCGGATGAACATGAGTTAACAGCAGTAATCTATTCTTTTTCATTTCTGACCTTTGTTGTAAAATATTAATCAGCAAAGCCTGTAAGCTACTCTATGACGATATACCGTAATTGTTACATCATATTTTTATAGCTTTTTGCTTCGTACCTAATAACGATTGGCATTTACCTGTATTCTAACTCAGCAGTTTTTATTTAACCAATTCCCTAACACACTTACCCTCCAAGGTAAAAAGTTGAATGGCTTTTTGCTATCAATAATGTTTACTACTTCCTTTTCCAGCTTTTGACCGTCTACAAATTCCGGCAGGCGGTGAGACATGTACTTCAGCCAGTCCATAAACCATTCTTTACCCTCACCTTTAAGCCAGACTTCTTCCGGACTTACAAATCCCATTTTATCTTTCCTGTTAAGTACTTTTTCCGGAAGAACATCTTTCATTGCCTCACGCATCACTTTTTTAGTAACACCTCCGCTATAGATAAATTCATCAGGCAGGCCGAATACAAATTCAAATAAGCGATAGTCCATAAAAGGCGTTCTTGATTCTATACTCCATGCCATTGAATTCCTGTCCTCATATCTTAAAAAGCCTGGAAGAGGAGATACCTGCGCCTGGTAATACAGGTTGTCAATAAGGGTGGGTTTAGGCATTGCTGCGTATATATCCTTTTTTATCCAACCGTTGGAAATCTTATTATTTATCCTCCAGTTCCCGGGCATAACTATTGACGATACCCGGTGGCCTAAGGCTATTTGTAATCCGCCAAGTATAAAACTAACAGGCAAATGATTTTTTTTCCTTTTATAGGCTGATACTTCTTTAAGTAATTTGCCAAATGACCAGCTTTTTATTAAACCTGCATACAAGGGTATATCATTTCCTGTATACCCTGCAAGTTGTTCATCTGCACCTTGTCCGTCTATCATTACCTTCAAACCTACTTCATGTGTTTTTTTAAATACAGCCCATTGGCTAAAGGTTGAAGAACTGGTCGTAGGTTCGTCCTGGTACCAGGTGTAGGCATCGAATTCATTTATTATATCGCGAAAGCCGGGGAACACCCTATGTGGTTTTGCCTGTGTATGTTTTACAACTGCTTCCGCATATTCCCATTCATCATATTTCAGAATATCGTAACAGGCGGTTACTGTTTCCTGCCCTACAAAGTGTTTCTCCTGTTGCAACAGTTGTGCAGCCAGGCAAACGATACTTGAAGAATCCAACCCTCCTGATAAGCAAGAACCCACGGATACATCTGCCCGTAACCGCAACTTTACAGCATCGGTCAGTAAAGCCTTAAACTGTTCTGCAGCTTCAGAAATGTTATTCCCGTTCCATTTTTCAGGCTTTAACGTATACCATTGTTCCAGTTTAATATTTGGAGCGGGCGCCAGAAAATTAATATACGCAAAGTGGCCGGCAGGAAGCTGCCTCACCTGCTTGTCAAATGTTTCATTCGTGTGGTCAACAAGTCCTAACCCCAGAAAATCTGCAACGATATTTTCATTCAGCTCTGTTTTAAACCCTTGGGTAGTACGGATTTGCTTTATTTCAGACGCAAGTACGATTTTATCATTTTTTTGATAGTAATACATAGGTTTGACACCAAACCTATCCCGCACAGCATATATTTCACCCTTATTATTGTCAATAATAATGAAGGCAAACATCCCGTTAAACTTATCCAGGCAGGCAACACCCCATTGGGCCCATGCGTGTAGTATTACTTCTGTATCACACTTCGTTACAAAACTGTGGCCCAGCGACTCCAGTTCATCTTTTATTTCAAGGTAATTATATACTTCTCCGTTAAAGGAAATAGAAAGGCCCGCACTTTTATACTGCATAGGCTGATGCCCTGCCGGTGTAAGGTCTAATATTGACAGCCTTCTATGTGCTAAAGCTACCTGGAAACGGGCACCGGTTGGTAAAGGACGGTACTTCCAGTACTGTTTTGTAGAATCAGCAGTATCTTTTCCTGCCCATATTTCAGGATTCTCCCCCGGATTTAAGGTAAGAAAGCCTTCATCATCAGGACCACGATGTTTTATTATGGAAGATGCTCTTGTAAGTTCTTCCGGACTAATACTTTTGCCAAAGCTGATAATACCTAATATTCCACACATTTAATCAGGCCGGTTGTTGAGACTTTAGCAATTCATGATACTCCCCTTTTAACCCAATTGGCGTTGCTACACGTATATCATGAACGGTTTGGATACTGGGTAATGCTTCTTCCAAACCAAACCCATTCCCCCTAAGTATCTCTTCATAACTGCGTGTATGCAGGTCAGTAAAGCCGTCACTAAATTCTATTTCTTTACCATCAACTGTAATAGAACGATATGTCCGTTTATTTTTAGCTTTTATCTCCGCAGGAATATAATCGTAATTAACGCTCAAAAACCATCTTACGCGGGCTCGTTCCAGGTGTAATACTCCTGCAGCCCTGTCGGCATCAAGCACGTGTACAATGCTTTCCTTCACTGCACCGAATATCCATATCAGCATATCAAAGAAGTGGATACCGATATTGGTTGCTATCCCCCCCGATTTTGAAACATCCCCTTTCCAGCTATTAAAATACCATTGCCCCCTTGAGGTTAGGTACGTCAGGTCAATATCATATACTTTACCGGGATCAGAATTAGCAATTTCGTTCTTTAGTGCTATTATGCTGGGATGTAGCCTGAGCTGAAGTATGTTATATACTTTGTTACCGGTTTCTATTTCAATTTCTTTAAGGGCCTCAACATTCCACGGGTTTAAAACAAGCGGCTTTTCACAAATTGCATCGGCATGATGCCTAAGCGAAAAGCGGATATGCGAGTCATGCAGGTAATTCGGCGTACATATACTTACATAATCAATCTTTTCTCCCTTTCTTTTCAATTTATCAATATGCCTGTCAAACCGTTCGAACTCTGTAAAGAAATGTGCCTCAGGGAAATAGCTGTCAAGTATTCCAACACTGTCAAATTTATCCAGAGCAGCCAAAAGGTTATTTTTAGTATCCCTGATACCCATAAGATGCCTTGAGGCAATATAGCCTGCTGCACCTATCAAAGCAAAATTTTTCATTATACAACTTTACGCCTCTAAAATACAAATACAATTCGTTATGAGCCTTGTTTTATATTATTTCCCAATGATTTTTGTATACATCTCCCGCTCGTGTGGAGTATTAACCAACCATGTATACTGACTGTCTACGAAAGCTTTGGCTGCTACACTTCGCCCACCATCTATATCTTTTTCTATCCAACTTATCGCACTAAGCACCTCATTATCAAAACTTAAAGCGTTTTTTCCTGTCAATGCGAGTTCATAGCCTATATCATACGGGCGTAATAATTCCCCTACGCATCCTGTACCTTTTTCCACTATTACCGGTAAACCGGCCCCCAGGTATTCACCTAACTTTACAGGCTGTGCGAAATTGTTCATGAGAGAGGGCGCACGCAACAGCACCCCTGCATCCATAGCAGTAAGGTAATCAGCCACATCTTTTTGGGGTACACTTAATAGCCTGTAACGATCTTCAGGTAACTTGTAGCTACTAATCAGTTGCTGCATTTTGTCTTTATCCTGAGTAATAAATATTGCCATTATTTTATCGTTCAGCCTTATTGCCGCCTCAAGAAAAGGTAGTACCAGGTCGTCAAGGTGCTGGTATTTTTGGGTTCCGCCAAGATATAATATCGCATATTCCTTTTGCAACCCCAGCTTTTCGCGTATATATTCCCTCTTCCCGCTATCTACCGTACCGCTCACACAGCATGGCACTACAAGAGTATCAGCCGGGGCATTAAAATGACGGATAAGGAATTCTGCCAATGGCTTGCTTACAGTTGTCACAGTATCTGTATTAAGAATCGCCTGTCTCAGCCGGTCCTTATCGGCTTCATACTGCTTTGCATCTGCGGGCAACAATGCCGAGTCATCATAAATGCCTTTTAACGAAAGGCGTTCCAATGGCCAATACCCTCTTATATCTAAAACGATTCTGTCTTTAGAATAATATTTTTTCACTTTTAATGCCCAATCTGCACTTGCTTCCCCACGACAGTGATATACTGCCGGAGCTTTGCCCAGTTTACTGCGTAAAAAACGTAAGCCCAATAAGGCAGGCCACTCATTAAGCCTACTGATACCACCTACAAAACTAATCGCCACATCCGGACATCTTTTACGCAATGCTTTTACAACATTCTTACTTTTCTCGTCCAACAAGATTCTCATTGGCTCGATAATCCACACAGAAACGGATAACGGCTTCCCAGCCCCATCAATAACGGCCTGGGTCTGTGCACGGTCAAATAGCTGTGTCGCTATTAAAGGTGTACGAAACTCTCCGCCTGTAACAATATATATAAGATGGTATGACATATCAGAGGGCTATAGAATCAGCTAAAATATTTAAGAATATTATGGGCTATGACCTTTGAAGCATTGCCGTTTCCATAGAGATCAATATCAAAATCAGGAGTACGCAAAAGCATTTCACGGAAACATTGGGTAATATTATTTTTATCTGTACCTGCTATTATATTGAATCCACCATTTACCAGTTCTACCCATTCAGTCTGTTCACGCAGTGTTACACAATTTTTCCTGAAGAAAAAAGCCTCTTTTTGCAATCCACCGCTATCGGTCATTACAAGCATTGCATTTTTTATCAGTTGTATCATGTCCACGTAACCTACAGGTTCAATAACCGTAAAATCACAATTCAACTTTTGCTGCTCAATAATTTTACGTGTACGGGGATGAAGCGGAATAACCACCTGTACCTCCTTATTTATCTCATTAAATGCCGTCACAATAGACGCTATATTTGAGGCATTATCTGTATTCTCAGCACGGTGTATCGTACCCAATACATATTTATCCAATTGCATCTGCGATACAATAGTCGATTCTTCATCAGAAATGCCTCCAAAGTAAATAGCGGCATCCTGCATCACATCTCCGCATTTAATAATACTTGCGTCGAAATGTTCAAATCCCTCATTTCGCAAATTTTGAACAGCAGTATCTGTCGGACAAAATAATAAACTGGAAATCCGGTCGGTCAAAATCCGGTTAATCTCTTCAGGCATTCGCATTTCAAAACTTCGTAACCCTGCTTCTACATGTATAACAGGTATATTCATCTTTCGTGCTGCAAGAGCACCTGCAAGTGTAGAATTAGTATCTCCATACACCATTAAAGCCTGGGGGCTTTCGGCTAGTAAAACCTCTTCAATTTTTTCAAGCATTTGCCCTGTGCTGGCACCGTGCCGGCCTCCCGCTACAGCAAGATTATATTTTGGCTGGGGTATACGTAATTCTGTAAAAAAAACATCGCTCATATTTTTATCATAGTGCTGACCTGTGTGTACTATTATCTCTTCAATAGCACCTGTTTCAGCAAGCTGTTTGCTTACTACAGTCGCTTTTACAAACTGGGGCCTTGCACCTACTACTGTTAGTATTTTCATTTATCTGACTTTATGTCTTCAAATATTTTTTATGCTCCATACATGCTATTTTCTCAGGCCACACTTCCCCTTAATTGAAAAAGAGTACATATATGCTCAACAATACGTTCTGCTGCATGACCATCCCATAACTCAGGTATGGCTCCTTTTTTCCATCTGCCGGAAAATAACTTTTCAAAGGCTGGGCTTAAATTTACAGGATTAGTGCCCAAAAGCTCGTTTGTACCTGTTATACACGTTTCCGGCCGTTCAGTAGAATCCCTCAATGTCATACATGGTATTCCCATAACTGTCGTTTCTTCGGTTACGCCTCCTGAGTCTGTAACTACAGCCATAGCATTCTTCACAATAAAATTAAACTCCCGATAGCCTAAAGGAGTAACAGTATGCAGGTTATCCGCCCCGAACTTAATATCCTTAAGTACATTTGAGGTATGTGGATGTACCGGGAATACCAGAGGACAGCCTTTTGACGCGTCGACAATGCAATCTATTATCTGCTTTAATTTTTCCTTGTTGTCAACATTGTTCGGCCTATGCAAGGTAATGACTATATACTTACCCGATTGAAGCGAAAACCTGTCCCATATAGCAGGCTTAGCCAGGTACGGAGCTTGCTGGTGCAAGGTATCTATCATTGTATTACCAACAAAGAAAATATGCTCGGGAAGTACACCCTGCTTTTCCAGGTTCTTGCCTGCGGTAACCGTTGTTGTAAAGAAATAATCTGTGACAGCATCTGTTACAATACGGTTAATTTCTTCCGGCATTGTCCAGTCTCCCGAACGTATGCCGGCTTCCACATGTGCTACTTTAATATTATTAGCTTTCTTGGCTACAATGGCACAGGCCATTGTAGACGTCACATCGCCTACTACAATACACAAATCACATGGCCTGTTCTTCAACACTTGCTCATAGCCTAACATTATTTTTGAGGTTTGCTCAGCCTGCGTACCTGCGCCTGCCTCAAGATTAATATATGGTACTGGAATATCTAACTGCTCAAAAAAATCACCGCTCATATTCCTGTCATAATGCTGGCCTGTATGGATAAGACGGTAATGGACAGGAAAGCCCTGCTGCTGTTTGAACTCAATAGCTTTTATAATAGGAGCTATTTTTATAAAATTCGGCCTGGCTCCGGCAATAATATCTATCAGCATCACTCTTCTTTAGAATATTGCTCTAATATATTCAAAAGTTTCCGTGCGTTATCTTTATAATCTCCAAACTCAATCATACGTTCCCTGGCAGCATGCCCTAATCTATCGCGCATAGCCTCATCCGCAACGAGCATTTCAATTGCTTCTGCCAATCTTTTTTCTGATTTTGACGGGATAAGCACCCCTGTTACACCATCTTGTACCACTTCGCTATGCCCTCCTACATTGGTAGCTATACAAGAAAGGCCGCAAGCCATCGCTTCAAGCAGAGAATTAGCCATTCCTTCATTATAGCTGGGCAGGACAAAAATATCAGTAGCACACAACAACCGCGCTATATCTTCCGGGTGTATCTGCCCCATATAGTGCACAAGGTGGCTTATATTAAGCTCACGGGCAATCTGCTGTAAATCTAACCTGTCGCTATTATGTCTCTCAGGAGCTACCATCAACAGCTTCCATCCTGCTAGTTTGTCGCTGACAAGACTTATGGCTTTCAATAATTCCAGCCATCCTTTTAAGGCTACAGGAAGAGCAATACAAACCAGGTATTTTGTATCTACTTCTAAATTATATTGACCTAAGGTCTCCGTTCTTTGTTTTCTGTAACTGGGGTGGAATTTATGATAATCAATGCCGTTATATACAACCTCTACCTGTCTCCTGTTTGCAGCTTCCATCCAGTCTTCTGTATCTTTTGCCAAACCACCGCTATTTGCAAGCAACATATCTGCTTGCCGTATAACATGGTGCAGTAAGGGTTGTAATTCACGGTTCTGGTTGGGCCAGGCGTGAATATCATCGCCACGTGCAATAACTGCAAGTTTTAAACCCAGTTTTTCTGCTGTCAAAGACGCTATATACCCTTCGCTGATAAAAAAATGTGCATACAGCCAATCGGCCCCGGCAAGCGCTTTGTTGTTTGAAATATATTGGACAATGGCCTTGGCTGCCTGCCCGTAGTAGTTATCCTTAAAAAACCTGTCCGGTTTTCTCATTTTTACTGGCACATGATGAATTTTCACCCCTTCATACTCATCAAAAAAAGATTGCTTCTGTTCAAAACCTTGCTGCCAGTGTGGATGAACTTTATGTAAATTAAATGGCGGGTACCAACCATATAATAACAGCACATGACATTCTACTCCCAGTTCGCGTAAAGCTTTTACCTGCTGGTGTACAAATACACCATTCATTTCCTGATTTTTTCTAGGATAATTGGGAGTAAGAATAATTAATTTCAAATTTTTGTCTGTTTAGACCTATGGAATATATAGCAATAAAACGTCCGTTAAGTTTTTACAATTTTATACCTGTCCAGAAGATATTGTATTGAATGTACTTAGAAATTTATCAACAATTGCAGACCGATACCAATTGCTTGATGCAGATACCATTTCACGTCTATCAAAGCTGCTATTGTGAACTTGAACCATTGCTTGCTCTATTTCTTCAACAGTTGTTACATTAAACGCTTCATACATAGTATCATAACTTGAACATTCTGAAGCCTCTTTGTAATTATGAGCTAACGGGACTTGCATCACAATTGCTTCAAGCACTACTCCGTATGTTACAAATGAGTCATCAATCTCACCAATACAAAGGTCAGCATATTTCATCATATACATAATATATCTTCGTTCCATTACAGGCATCCATAAGATATATTTCTCAATTCCTACATCAGCTATTAACTTTTTCGAGGTTTCTACATCTGTACCATATTCAAATAGCACTAACATCGTATCTGTGTATGTTTTGCAGTATGCAGCAAAAGCCCGTATTATTTTATCGTTCCCTTTCAGGAAATCTGATTTACCCGGCACCCAACAATGCCGCAAATGACTAAAAAATACTTTTTTGCCAGCAATAGCTTGTAAATATTTTCTGACATTTTCATTTTGCTTTACCTTCTCTAGTTGCTTTTGAGTAGTATTTTTAAACACATCATATACCATAGGCAATGTGAAATTGTATCTTTTCACCTTGGAAAAATGCTTATCAATAACAGCATCTGTATGGTAAGCATTTTCGGCAATAATGCAACCTGCACTCTTTATACCTTCATGCTGATAACGTACGCGTTCCATCATCGGATCGACAGGGCGTCTACCGGTTAGAAACCTGTACAAACGCTTACTTGCAGATAATCTTACAGGGCGGGTAAAGTATGTAAGATCTCCACCATAAGGAATAAACACATTCAGTTTACGATCAATAAGATTCATATAAGCTGGCGATAAATCACATCCTATTATTAGGTCGAACCCCTCCAAGGCTGTTTTTATTTTAGCCTTTAACACTGGATCAAAAAAGTAATACTTGTGCCAGTCAGTTTCAATCACGTACTCCTTATAAGCATCGTCAAATGTATCAGATGCAGGACTGAAATGATGATATTCATTTAATAGAAATAACCACGAATCATACCCTTCATCTCGCAAATACCTGCATAGAGAAAAAAAGTTATTATTCATATTACCTAATAAGGCAACCTTTCTATTCATCTTTTATTTTGAAGACATGAACAATTCTTAATGATTGAATCGCTTAAGTAGTACTATATCATACTAAACAGTTTAAAAGCTATTACAGTATCTATGTAATCGGGTAATGTTATAAGGGTGAAATTTTAAAACTACTGTTATCATATATTTTACCATGTACATTTGTCCATACATAGTCTGACGATTTATCTTTACTTACTTTATCAACCGTAAAATCAGCAGCCCTTTCTACCCAGTCAATTGTTTTGCCTTTTTCAAAAGACAGCGAGGGTAATATGCTATATCTACCTGGCATGAAAGAAGTATTGAACCATACGTCTATTTCATATTTTCCCTTTTTGAGCGAGGACAAATATTTTTCATTAAAAACGATTGGCTCCAATTCCCTGCTGGACACAATAATGCTCAGTACCATCGAATCCTTAATATCCTCTTCCACTGTCAGTATAATCCGGGTGGATATTTTTTCCTTGTAAAAAAACTGGTCAGTAGCTTCATTCTCCTCGTTTCGCAACTGTACAAAATCAAAAAATGCCTGCCCGGTTGAATAGGGCCTGTAAACATCCCTCCCAATTTCTCCATTGCTAAGAGAACCTGAAGTATCAATATATTTTGAAATGATTTGGTCTGTTTTATCTTTCAGCTCCAATTGCCCATTTTTCAGAAGCACACATTCGTTACACAGTTTTTTTATACTAGACATGTTATGGCTGACGAACAAAACAGTTCTTCCTTCATTTCTCGAGACATCTCCCATTTTGCCTATACATTTTGCCTGGAACTCCGCATCACCCACAGCAAGTACTTCATCCACTATCAATATCTCAGATTCAAGATGGGCTGCAACAGCAAATGCCAATCGCACGTACATACCACTACTGTATCTTTTCACAGGTGTATCTATATACCTCATTACTCCGGCAAATTCAACAATCTCGTCAAACTTTCTTTTAATTTCCGCCTTGGTCATACCTAGAATTGCACCATTCAGGAAAATATTTTCTTTACCAGTCAGTTCCGGGTGAAATCCAGTGCCAACCTCCAGTAGGGAAGCAATTCTGCCTTTCATATAAATATTCCCCTCTGTAGGTGTAGTCACGCGGCTTAATATTTTCAATAAAGTACTTTTACCAGCACCGTTTTTACCGATAACACCCAACACTTCTCCTTTTTTAACATCAAAAGAAATATCCCTGAGCGCCCATGCATATTGGCTGTCACCTTTAGCTGTCCGGTCGTTAACTGTGCCGACTTTCGCAAACGGATCTTCTTTACCACGCATGCGTGCCCACCAACGGTTCAGGTCATGGCTTAACGTACCTGTACCAATCTCACCCAACCGATACAGTTTGCTTATTTGTTCCAGACGGATAGCAGAATCAACAGACATATATTATTACTTATACGGTATCAACAAATTTCTTCTCAACTTTATTAAACATCAATGTTCCCAACACCAGCAGTACTATGGTGAAAGCCACACTATATCCCAGCCAAAAAATATCGAACTCGCCTTTACCTAAAAAACCATATTTAAAGGCTTCAAGAATAGAAGTAAGTGGATTAAGCCAAATTAATGTCTTCACATGTTTAGGTAATGATGCGAGAGGATATATTACAGGGGTTGCATACATTAACAACTGAACCCCAAAACTAATAAGGAATGTCAAGTCTCTATATTTGGTGGTAAGAGAACTGGTAATGAGGCCAAACCCAAGACCTAAACCTGCCATCAAGATAATATGCAACGGAAACAAAAAGAAAGCAGCATTGGGTGCCAGTTGACCATGATACCAGTACCATGCCCAGATAGGAATAAATAGTGACATCTGGATACCAAACTTTATGAGCCCCGATATTACTTTAGATAGGGGCATGACCAGCCGGGGGAAGTACACTTTACCAAAAATATTTGCATTTTCGGTAAATACTTTTGAGGTGTTAGTAAGTGTTTCACTGAAATAGTTCCATATAGTAACACCGGCCAGATAAAATGCCAGCTGTGGAATACCATCTGTAGATAAACCTGCCAGATTACCAAAAACAAACATAAAAATAGCGGTGGTGAGTACCGGTTGCAGGAAAAACCATATAGGCCCAAGTATAGTTTGTTTGTAAACAGTTACCACATCTCTACGTACAAACATCACGAGCAAATCGCGATATCTCCATACATCTTTTAAACCAAGTGTAAGCGGGCCTCCGCTGGGACGTATATGTAAATCCCATTTTACTTCAGGTCCGTCTTTAGTAATACTCATGTATTTTTTTTAGCTAATAAACAAAACTACTAATGTTATAGATCGGCAAAGTTTTGCAACATTTTCATACCAAACTTATGGCTCTTTTCAGGGTGAAACTGTACACCATATATATTGTTGTGATGGATTCCGGAATCAAATGTCAAACCATATTGTGTTTCAAGCATTGCATCTTCACGGTTTTCACATTTCACATAGTAGCTATGCACAAAATAAAACCTGAACTCATCATTAAATCCCTTCGTTAGGGGTGTTTCCCGTAGAACCCGCACTCTATTCCAGCCCATGTGTGGTATCTTGATGCTCTTATCCTCAAACCTGAAGCGTTTTGTTTGGGCTTTTATCCAGTCAAGCCCTTCTACGTTTCCTTCTTCGCTGAATGAGGTTAGCAACTGCATTCCAAGACAAATTCCTAATATAGGTATTTTTTCCACGAGTACTTTATGATTCAAAATGTTCTTTAGACCGGAGCCATTGATTTTACTCATAGCCGAAGCAAATGAGCCTACACCCGGCAACAGCAACTTTGACGCCTTTGCTATTTCTTCTTCATCCGAGCTGATTTGGGCGGGTACTTTTATGTATTTAAACATATTCTGAACCGAACCAAGGTTACCCATGCCGTAGTCTACTATAGTGATCATTTATATCTCGCTTTTGTTGCAATACTTAATATAAAAACTCATAGGCACATAACTCGCCTTTGCCAACCTAAAAAACAGGGGTTTAAACAGTTCGAAGCGCTTTTTGTAAGTATAGTAGTCGCGATATGTTTTTTGAGGTCGGTTCATTACCGCTTCAAATTCTGCGTCGGTGTAGCCCATTCTTTTTTTGAAGTATGCCAATAGTTCACCTTCAAGAAACGGTGGCTGAGCATATTCTTTTAATGCATCTTCCCTGGAAATAAGACCACTCCTTACTGAGGCTGAAAGACTGTTATTTCTTTGGTCGAGACCGAATTTGTTGGGTGTGTAGTAGCTATGGTGAAAGGCTGTCATACGGTTTTCCAGGTGATGGCCACCATAATATTCCCAGCCAAATTCTTTTTCGAGAAACTCACGGGCATGTTCTTTAGAATATTCCAGGTACCACAACGGACGTATCTTTTTTATCTTTTTGAAAACGGTCCAATACAGAAACTTTGAGAAGCTCATATTAGGAAAGGTTCTCATTTTCACCTTGCCAAACTTCTTGTGTACATCTGCTATATACGCCCCATCGATATAAGCCTTACTTAACGGAGATACGCCCTCTGCTATAAAAGAATGTCCTTCAAATACATAACGTATTTTATACTTGGCAGCTGCACGATACATTACTTCAGCCAGTGCTATATCGGTAGGGCCATCTATTTCAGGTACACTTGCCAAAAAGAAGGATTTAAAAATATCGTCCGACTCTTTATTATCACAAACGTGTGTATAAAGATCTATTCCCAGTTTAGTAGTTACTTTCCTAATGTTTTCGGTGGCAATTGCCGTATTCCATGTGTTATCGTAATGCACTGCCAATACTCTTAAACCATATTGTTGGGCAAGGTACAGCATATATGATGAGTCAGTACCCCCACTCACGCCTACGGCAATATCATATTGTTTCCCTTTACCATCTTTTTTAATTTCTTCCACTATGCTCTCGAATTCCAACTTTCCTTTCTCCTGCCCTGTACCATATTGTTCTTTTAACTGGTCTACAAGTTCGCAATAGTTACATACCCCTTCGTTGTTGAAAGAGATATTGGCTACTGTTTCGTCGTAAATACAACGTGTACATATTTTCAGGTTAAGCTTTAATAAGTCTTTACCTTTATATTGCTCCATAAATATGGTAATATTATATTTTGTTTTTAAGAATAGCCGGAACTCCGGCAAATATACTATTCTCCCCTACATTTTTTGAGACCACCGCACCGGCGCCTATTATGGCTTTATTACCTATAGTAACACCGGGCAATATAATAGCGCCGGCGCCTATCCACACATCATCGCCTATCACTACATCCTTTTCTACAATAAGTGTTTCCCGTACGTATGGTTTTTCTGCCAGCAACGAATTATTGGGCGCAGAGGCACACACTACAGTTACATTAGGAGATACAGCTACCCTGTCGCCTATTTTTAATAACGGCAGGTAATTATCGCTTACTATAAAGTTTTGATTGATGACCGTATCGGCCCCGATGCTGATATTAGTAAGTCTGAAAAATATTTTCCTTGTCCTGTTATCCGGGTGGTGGGCGCCTAACCAACGCAACATTTTGGGCTGTAGTCCCTGCGATAGCTGTTCAATTTCCGTTTCGGGTATCGATTGATAATCGAACAGGATATTATTTACTATTTCCGATATTTTCATTTTGAATCTGGTTGAATGGTAACGCAAAGAAGTAAGGGTATTCTTTCAGTAATATTTCTTTAGGTGTTTTCACCAATTGTTTATTTCTGATAGTTGTATAGTAGTAATAAGGCAAATCGGAAGTACCCCATTTCTTTTTAAAATCGTACACCCCCCCCTGGCTCAACCATGTACCGCCCCAGTTCCACCATTTATAACCCTCGTTCACAGCATCCTGCATGGCAGTATATAGTATAACGCTGGTGGGCTGAAATTCCCTGTATTGATCTACCGTAACTGGTGTAAAATATTCAGCGGTTTTATTAAAATAAAAATTGAGCAGTGCCGCCACTGGTACATCTCCCAGCTTTGCCACATATATCCTGTAATCCGTTCCGTATTCGAATATGCGTGTAACGGTATCGAAAAACTCTTTAGGCTTATATAAGCCGCCTATCTTCATCATATTCTCTTTATGTGCTTCAAAAAGAAAATCGAGGTAATCGAGCCCATCTTCCCAAGCTACCTTTACTTCCGATCGGATTCCTTTTCTTACATTATTCCGGGTTTTCGAATGAATAATATCCATTACCTGCTCACTGCTTTCGGGCAAAAATGTCACCTGTCCTATACGCGAATCTTTATAAGTAGGTTTTATTGCATCATCGTAAAAATTATGGTTCGCTTCGAAAGGTGAGGTTATTATAGTACCGGCAGACACATCTTCACCTTGCAGCATTTCAAGGTATTTGTTAATGAGCAGTTCCCTTACCTCTATATTATCGTCAGCAGCTATAACAGCGCCGTTGCTACCATAAAAAGGCAATGAGTTATATACCCAGCCGTAGCCTTCCGCATATTTCTTAAATAACGGCAATACGCCCTGTATAGCATCATTATCATCTATTGCCAAAAGGTATTCATCAGTTGCATGTGTGTACACTTTCAGCAGCTCACGGTATTTTACCGAAGCATACAAAAGTGTATGTTCAAAGCCTGTAATAAAGCGAGTATATACTGCTTCAAGGCCTTTATTCAACAATTCAATTCTCATCGGTCAAATAATGTATTTATTACACTGCATATTTTAGCAGCTTGTGTATCAGTGAGTGCCGGATACATAGGCACAGATACCGTTTCATTAAAAACGGCTTCTGCATTAGGGCACAAGCGGTCCGTATTATACTTCAGGTGCAGCAGTTCGTCTACACCTTTTCTTATAGCCACACCTTCTTCGTATGCTTTCTCTTTTATTGATTCAAAGCCTACCCCTTTTACGCGCAACGGAAACCTGAAATACAGGCTTACCCCAGCGTTTTTTAATGAAGATGTGTACTCTTCCGGTAGGTGATTGAAATAATATTTGGCAAGGTCTGCGCGCCTTGCCTGCATGGCATCATATTCTTTCAACTGCGATAAACCTAATGCACACGCCATATCGCTCAACGGGAACAAGGAAGCATATGCCTCACAAACTTGTGCGAACGGTTCAGCATATTTTGAATTAATGCACGTAACAGCTCCACCTTCGCCTGTAGTAAGGCATTTGGTGGCATGAAACGAGTAGAAAGCAAAATCAGCATCAACACCTATTGCTATTCCATTTACCTCGCGAGCAAATAGCTGACAGCAGTCTTCTATCACAGGCAGTCCGAATTTACGGTATTCGCCCACAGGAGCGCAAATACCAAATATATGTACAACTACTATTGCCTTTGTTTTGGGTGTAATGCATTTAGCCACGTCTTCGGGCATCATTAACCAATTATCCGATATATCGCAGAATACAGGTTTACCCCCTACTCTCATTATTGTTTCAGCTACCGATGAACATACATACGTAGGAATAATAACTTCATCGTCCGGTTGTATATCTATGGATTTAAACGCAAGAAACAATGCAGCCGAACCACTGGTGGCCAATTGCAGTGACTGTTCACTTATGCCTATATACTTCGAAAGTTCGTTTGTGAAACGGGTGGCTATACTACCTTTTGATATATTCCCGCTGCCGAGGCAATCGCTTACTGCGTTTGCTGATGCACCATTGAGATATGGTTTGGAATGGGGAATATACATTAATTAACTTTTTCATTGTTAAGATAAATTTTACACCACCACTCGAAACACAGGAACGACCATATAAGCAACCTATGATTGATGTGCTTCTCAGTATGTTCCCTGATTATCTTTTCTATATAGCCTGCATCTAAAAACTCGGAAGAAACTGCTTTTTTACCCAATAATAATTCCCTAACGTATTTAGCATTCTCACCACGGTACCAGCTTTCATCGGGAGCTGAAAAACCTTGCTTTTTCCTGTTCACAATTTTTTCAGGCAGGAAGTCGAACATAGCTTTACGCAGTACGCTCTTACCGTCGTTAAACTCCTGGTAAACCTTTGCTTTAGTTCTAAACTCATTCTCGTCAACCTTCACCATGCTCTCCAGGTTGCTGAGTTTATGTCGTACAGGTATTTTCTGAGCAATGTTCACCAAATCATTATCAAGAAAGGGGAAACGCTCTTCAAGGCCATTAGCCATAGAGAGTTTATCACCTACCAACAACAGGCCGGGAAGGAAGGTTTTTATTTCGAAATAAAGGCTGTTCTCTATATGTTGTTCAGGCGTATCATAACCTAGTTTATCATTGAAGGTAAACACACGCTCAAATACTTTGCGCGGCTCATCTAATGAAATATTCCTGAATGTAGTCGCATTAAACAGTTTTGACTTGTCTTTATCGCTCACCAACCTTTGCCAAAAGCCATAGTAACTGTCAAAAAACTCGGATTGGTTGAGTGATTTAAAAACCCGGTAGTAACGCCATGGATATCCACCATACAACTCATCACCACCTGTACCCTGCAAGCAAACTTTTACAAACTTTGATGCCAGGCGGCTAATGTAATAATTAGGATAACTCATCCCAACGCGCAAATCTTCCAGATGCCATACCAGCCGCGGCAACGACCAACTGAGGTCTCCAGCATTTATTACCTGCTCATAATGCTCCGTTTTGAAGTAATTGGCCATCAGCTCTGCATCTCTTCGCTCGTCATAGTTGGCCTCCACACCTGTTACTTCAGACATGTCAAACCCGGCAGTAAACGTACAAATACGGTCAACATGACGGGAAGCAACTGCTGTAATAGAGCCGGAATCTATCCCGCCTGAGAGGTAAGAACCAACGGGGACATCAGCTATCATCTGGCGTGCTACCGCTCTTTCAAAACCTTTTTTTGTAAGGTCGACAGCGTCTTCAAAACTCATGTTTTCATCCGCACGCGTAAAATCATAATCCCACCAAGAGTGATGCAAAATATCGCTGGATTGGGTAGTTATTTTTACGGTGTTGGCCGGGGGCAACATGGTTACCCCTTTAAACAGTGTATTATAGGTAAATACGTTTTGAAAAGTAAAATACTGGTTGAGTGCATTATAATCTACACCTATCTTGTAGTCAGGGTGTTTAATAATTGCTTTGATCTCTGAAGAGAAAACCAGCGATTTACCATTAAACCAATAATACAGCGGCTTTACACCAAACCTGTCCCTGCTCAGGTAAAGCGTTTCCTCTTTCTTATTCCATGCGGCGATAGCAAACATTCCATTCAGCCGCTCAAAAAAAGCGGGGCCATACGCAGCCAGACCTTCTGTTATTACTTCGGTATCTGTTTGTGAAATGAAAGTATGCCCTTTTGATTTTAGTTCCTGCTTTAACTCAAGAAAGTTATAAATACAGCCGTTAAAAACGATTACCCACTCATCATTTTTCGACGTCATGGGTTGGGAGCCTAACGCGGATGTATCTAAAATAGCCAGTCGCTTGTGGGCTAACCCAATATTATCTTTTACAAAGAAGCCTTCGCCATCAGGCCCGCGGTGTGCAATAGCGGTGGCCATTTGTTGCATTTGGCGCAGTGCAACAGGGTGCCCGCTAAGATTGAATATACCTGCAATACCGCACATGGCTTATAATGCTTTTATCGCATTTACAACATATTTATAATCTTCAGCCGTCATCTTATTGTGCAGCGGAATGGACATAGAATATTCGTTGGCAGCAAATGCACCAGGATAATCTTCAGGTTTAATACCATAGGTACGGGAATAATATCCCAGCATGTGTACCGCATGTGTACCCGGCCTTGTACTGATACCTTCTTTCTGCAAATACTCCATCAGGTCATTGCGTTTCAGAGGAGACTTGGTTTCATCTATAAACAGTACATAAGATTGCCAGCCATGTTTGTATTCACTTCCATAACGCGGAGTACGTATCCATGGAATATCTTTAAACTGTTCATTGTAATAATCAGCCCATTTCTGGCGCTCATCAATAAAGGTATCAAGCTTTTTGATCTGTACAACACCAACGGCACCTTGCAGATCAGTCATACGGTAATTATAGCCCACCATATCAAACTCAGGCAATATATATGGCTTAGGCCCTTTGTGCCTTTGCTCTTCCGATATAGATGCTCCATGGTTGCGCAGCATATTCAGTTTTTCGGCTAGGTCATCATTATTGGTAGTTAGCATACCGCCTTCGCCCGTTGTAACTGATTTACGCGGGTGGAAAGAAAAACAGCCTATATCGCCAAGGCTGCCTGCTGGTTTACCATTAAGACCCGAACCCGCAGCACATGCACCATCTTCTACTATCTTCAAATCGGGGGCAATAGTTCTGATTGCTTCAACATCGGCACACAAACCGAAAAGATGTACCGGTATTATTGCCTTGGTTTTGGGCGTAATTTTATTTTTTATGCTGTTGACATCTATATTAAATGTAACCGGATCAACATCTACAAAAACAGGAGTAGCGCCACAGTAAACAACCACATTTGCAGTAGAAACCCATGTAAATGCAGGAACCAGCACTTCATCTCCCGGGCCGATGCCCAGTGCTACCAATGCAAGGTGCAAGGCGGTAGTACAGTTGGATACGGCCAGTGCGTGTTTTACATTATGCCTTTCAGCAAATAAAGTTTCAAATTCTTTTACTTTAGGCCCCTGGGTTATCCAACCACTGAATATAGGGTCTTTTACAGCCTCCCATTCTTCCTGGCCCATACTGGGCAGAGAAATAGGTATGTTTCTTTTTTGTGTGAGCGATTCCATCCTGGTTATAATTTTTCAGGTCAAATGTATTCCTGAACAGTTAAGGCCAAATTTATTACAGTAATACTTTTTCCGGGGTACTGACAGCAAAGCTATCTCTCCATTCTATCAACTTAGTTAATCCTTCTTCCAAGCTATATTGGTAGGTGAACCCCAGCTCTTTTTCCGCTTTCTCTTTTGAGCCAATTCGGTTTTTAACCAAAGCCCTTGCATCGTCAGCACTATATGGTTTATAAATAACTTCCAAGCCAGACTTTTTTAGTTTCAAAATAGTGTTACACAATTGTTTTATTGTAGTCTGTATTTCTGTACCTACATTATAATAACCATGATCAACATCAGATAATATAGCCTGAACATTACATCTTGCCACATCTTCTACATAAATAAAGTCGTATGCCTGTGTACCATCACCGTTTATAACCGGTTGTTCATTGGCATCAATCTTATTGAGCATAATGGGTACTACCCCGCTATATACAGCATGCTGGTCCTGGCCCGGTCCGTATACATTCATATACCTTAAGCCTACCACTTTCAGGCCGTACCTGTCGTTAAATGCAGTACACATGGCCTCGCCAGAAATTTTTGTAGCACCATAAAAATTCTTGTTGTTGAATGGATGCTCCTCTGTCATAGGCACTTCAACTGCATCTCCATAAACAGATGCGGAAGAAGAATAAATGAGCTTCTTTACATTGTGCCTTACACAGGCCTCCAATACATTAAATGTGCCGCCTATATTTACATCAAAAGCTGTTCTTGGAAAATCTTTACAATGCAACAGCCACATTGCTGCAAGGTGCACCACATAATCAGCCCCTTCCATCGCTTTATCCAGTATATCTGTCTCCCGGATATCTCCGCCTAAAGGAAATATGCTGCACCTGGTGTCTTTTAAAGATTCAACTATATTATCCATTTTCCCGCGGGCAAAGTTGTCGTATATCACAACTTCACGAACAGGATGCTTTAGCAATTCTGCAACTACAAACCCTCCAATAAATCCTGCGCCACCTATTACCAATACCTTTGAGTCTTTTAAATCCATATAATTTTAGTTTCTTAATTTAATATTATTTTCCATAATATCGGGCTATTACTTCTTCCCGGACACTTCACGAGTTTACTTTCTTATCTTTTTTAGCATGCCTGTTATCCCACGGCTTTTCTTTTCATCTTCTACATAATAACCATTATTGTATGAGCCGTAACCATAGCCATAACCATAACCGTAGCCGTAACCATAGCCATAACCGTAGCCGTAACCATACATGAATCCACGATTTGTTTTAACATCGTTGACTAAAATGGATATGCTGGAAATCTTATTATCTACAAAAAGAGTATTAGGTATTTGTATTTGCTGCTTATAGGTATAAGCCTGCCTTACAACATACAATGTAGTATCTGCATATTTACTTAACAACTGTGCGTCAGTTACAAGGCCTAAAGGAGCCGTATCTATGACAATGTAGTCAAACCTTCTTTTTAGTTCATCATACATTTCATCATTTTTCTGCAACATGATTAACTCTGACGGGTTAGGAGGTATAGGACCGGAAGAAATAACAGACAAATTCTCGTGTATACCCGACGGCTTGATAATTTCGTCTAAAGTAGCTTTACCAATTGCATAGCTCGAATATCCTAAATTGTTATCAAGACCAAGGTTTAAAGAAATCTTGGGTTTACGTAAGTCCAGCTCCATTAAAACCACTTTTTTGCCGGATATGGCAAACGTGCTGGCAAGATTTATAGCGATAAAAGATTTACCCTCCCCACTCATACTGGAAGTCAGCATAATGATTTTTTTATCCTTGTCTGTTAGTAAAAACTGCAGGTTCGTTCTTATAGAACGGAATTGTTCGGCAAGTACATTTTTACTATTTGCTTTCACTGCTACAGCATGTTCTTCATCATAATGGCCAATTTCGCCAAGTACCGGAATCTGTGTCTGATTTGTAATATCAAATTTGCTGATAATTCTGTTATTGGTAACTTTTCTGATATACAAACCTGCGATAGGTAGAATAAAGCCGGCAAGAAACGATATATATAATACTTTCGACCTGTTGGGGGCAATTGGCCAACTGGAACTTTTAGCACTATCTATAACTTTTGCATCCGGTATTGTAGACGATTTTGATATTGCAGTTTCTTCACGCTTTTTAAGCAGGAAAAGGTATAACTGCTGTTTAATATCCTGCTGGCGGGAATAATCAAGAAACTTACGTTCTTTAGTAGGTACATTTCTTATCTCAGAAGTTAATGCATTCCTCTGGTCATTTAAATTATCCAATTCATATTTTAGTACCTTTTTCTGACTGGCGATGGCTGCAATCAACCTGTTCTTACTTGCCGCGAGTTGCTTGTCAATATTTTTTACAATAGGGTTGTCACCGGTTACAACATACCCCATTTTCTCTTTCTCCAAAACAAGGCTATTGTACTCTTCCATGGCACTTTTTACTGTAGGTTCTTCAATAATAAGTGCACCTGTAACCCCTTCGTTCTCTTTAATATACTTTTCCAAGTTGGTCACCAAATGTAACTGCAGCTCTTTTTCCTGAATTTTTTTATCCCATTCGCTGGTCTGGGTCAACAGCATAGTAGATTGTATATTCAAATCCGTTAGTTCATTCCGTTTTTTAAAGTTCTCAATCTCTTCTTCTACACTGTTGAGTTCCTCGCTTACATATGCCAGTTCATTATCGATAAATTGAATAGTGTTATCAGCTATCCTGTTGCGGTCTTCAACATTTGCCAACATGTACTCTTCAATAAGTTTATCTACTATATTTTCACCTCTTATAGGCAACTCATCGGTCATGTTGACCATAATCATATTCGACTGCTTATTAGGTACGGTAACGTTCAGGCGCGACCTGAATCTGTCTGCAGCATCGGCTACAGGGATTATGTTCACCGTATATTCGTTATCCTCGTCGATATTCTTTTTGTGAAGACTTAAAACCGCTTTTCCAACAGGAAGAGAGACCGTATCGTTCCACCTTCCACTGTATTGTTTTTCAGCATCACTCAAGGTATAACCCATCTTCCCTTTCGACTTTACCACATACGAATAATATTTCTTTTCGTCTTTAACAGAGTCAATAACTATGAAATCAAAAGGATGGTCGGAATATAGTTCTGCTGTTTTCACCCTGCCCGATACCAGGTACCTTATATTCAGTTGCAGATCTCTTACAACCTTCTCCATTATTGTTCTGCTCTTCAGCGAACGAACCTCATTTTCTATATTATTTCTACCCGCAGGAAGGCCCAGGTTTTCCAGCATGGAAGCTTCTCCCCCCTTTTTGGAATCATTAATGGCTATATCTGCAGAAATACTATATATTGGCGTTGTATACCTCAGGTAAAGCTGTCCTATAGAGAGTGATATGATTATACAAATAAGAAACCACGGCCATGCACCTAAAATTGTAGAAATGAACCATCTGAAATTAATACTTTCCCCATCTACATTTTGATTATCTAAGGATTGGTTTGCAGAATTGTTGTCTTGCATTATTGTCATTAAGCTGTTATACGTCTGTTTAGCTTTAATAAAAAACTATATTAAAAAATAATATATTATTATATACGCTAAAACTACCGCAATTTACGCACCAAAAGTAGATTAAAAATTTTATACAATCTAGCTCTTGGGTTAAAAATAAAAGAGTGATAATAACAAAAGAATAACCCCCTGAAATACAGGGGGTTATTGCTGAGGTCGCGAACGGATTCGAACCGTTGTAGAAGGTTTTGCAGACCTGTGCCTAGCCACTCGGCCACGCGACCATTTTTAGCGGATTACAAATGTAGCAAAAAAAAGTATCCCTGCAATAGCCGCGAAAAAAACTATAGCAAAATCGTTAATCACTTTCTTTCATTTAATAAAGCATTATCATTCAGTCGTCATTTAGTTTATTACATTTGCTGCCAATTATGTATCCCGATTTCCAATATCTGCTTCAAAGCCTTACAGGCAGCGAAATGCCCGAGTGGCTCAGTATATTCAAAACATTTGGCTTTTTAGTAGCACTATCCTTTATAGGTGCTGCATATACTTTAACACTTGAACTGAAAAGGAAGGAAAAAGACGGTCTTTTACAACCTACTGTTACTTTTATTGAAGTAGGGAAACCGGCTACTATATCTGAAATATTGTTTTCGACTGTACTCGGCTTTCTGTTAGGCTTTAAATTAGGCGGCCTGTGGAACCATGCCGCAGAGATTGCACCTAATCCCATGGGATATTTGTTTTCAGCAGAAGGCAACGTTATTTTCGGAGTTGCAGGAGCCGCATTACTGGGATACCTGAAGTTTTCTGAAAAAAAGAAACATCAGCTAGCTAAGCCTGAAAAAAGACAGGTAACTGTTTATCCTCACCAGAGAATCAGCGAGATTGTTATGATTGCTGCCATCGGGGGAATTATTGGTGCGAAAGTATTTAACGCCTTTGAAACCTGGGACTCATTTCTTAAAGACCCAATGGGCAACTTGTTTTCTTCTGCCGGGTTAACGTTTTATGGAGGTCTGATTGTAGCAACGGCCCTGCTATTCTACTATTCAAGAAAAAACAATATTCCTTTTAAACATTTGTGTGACGCCGCAGCCCCCGGGCTCATGCTGGCTTACGGCTTGGGCAGGTTCGGGTGCCAGTTTGCAGGCGATGGGGACTGGGGAATATTTAACAGCGCATACGCTACCGGCAGTGACGGACTGTTGCACCTGGTCAACTCTCATCAAGCCTATATAGAAGCCCTACAACAAAACACCACTTATTTTCACTATTCTATTCTGCCTGAATTTAAAAGCATTGAACATGTGCCCCACCTTTTTGCAAAAGCGCCATCCTGGCTCCCCGACTGGATGTTTGCAATGAACTATCCTCATAATGTAAATAATGAAGGTGTACCACTGGCTGGGTGCGCCGGTCGCTATTGCAGTGTTTTACCTGTGGGTGTATTTCCTACACCTTTATATGAAGCCATAACATGTATCATACTCTTTTTTATACTCTGGAAAATGCGGACCAGGTTACAAAGACCGTTGCAACTTTTTGGCTTATATCTTATTTTCAATGGTATCGAACGGTTTTTCATCGAAAAAATACGGGTGAACTATAAGTATGACCTTGGTTTCATTCATCCTACACAGGCAGAAATAATCTCGTTTCTTTTAGTATTAGCTGGCATATTATTGCTCGTAAGAAATAAAAAAACTATAAGCAACATCTGATTATTTATTAATTTAATAGGATACATTAACTGCATAACACAGCTTCTGCATGAGAGTTAAAAAAATACAGTTACTCTTTCTTATAGCTTTTATCCTGTTCTTTATTGTCACGTTATCATTACACATTCCTGATAATTACAATAAAGATTATTTTATATACCCGGATGCTACATCCTATACGGCCACAGCATTTTCATTGTACAACAATCATTTTACCCCAAATGCAATACGGCCTATGGCTGGCCGATTGTTTTAGGATTGCCCCATATTTTCTACGTAAACGCGGCACCTGTAAATACTATCCTGAAATTCTCCATGTTTCTCAACCTGGTATTTTGGGCCGGCTCCATATATCTTGTATACACAATTATTAAGAGGTATGGTAGCCAGCGTGCAGCATTTGTTTGCAGCATAATATTTATTTTCCTGTTTTCGAATATCCTGATGATATATCAGTCGATGGCAGAAGGTATGTTTATTTTCTTCCTGCTGCTTTTTGTGAATGAAATAAAAAAATTTTTATTTACCGGCAGACAGGTAATTTATTCCTGGGCTCTTTCTTTATTTTTTATTCTGCTATTATCAGGCCGTCCAATTATTACCCGTCTATCATTATACTGATTGCAGCAATTTGGTTGTTGCGGAAAAATCTCAGGCTTCTTGCAGGTGTCCTCGTAGCCTTTTGTATCACTATAGGTTTACAGTGCTTCCTCATGCAGCAGCAGTTCGGGAAACCTGTTATTTCATTCATACAAAATCACACAGCTTACTACTATCTTTTTGCGCGTGCCGAGTATAAGACCAATCCGCAAAAATTCGATAACGATTATCAGGATTTTTATAAAAAGCGTAGTGATACTATTAATGCTTTAGCGGCGCAGGACTCTTTACTTGGCAAAGGCAAAAGCATATGGCAGTACCTTGACAACAGGTATAAAGCAAACATAGCCTATAATGTAAAAGAGAACCCTGCATCTGTAGCTAAAGAAATGATATACAATATTATCGAGAACAGCACTACAGGGTCAAACTTTACCAGTAGCCTTAAAAGTGGAAATGGAGACAATACGTTTGAGCAAAAGAAAAAATTTTTCAACACAACTACACGCTACGAAAACATTCTTATGACTCTATTGTTATTCGTCAACTGGCTGGGATTATTAATTGTAGCTTTCAAAACTAAATTCAGTTTTAAAACTGAGTTTACCAGTGTAATCATTATACAATTGTTCTGCAGCTATTATCTTATCACTTCAGGCATATCATTCTGGCAGGGCGACCGTTTTAATTATATTTTCGCACCTTTAACACTAATAGTCACGGCATATTTATACCAAACTCTATCCCCCACTAGAAATTTATTACAAAAACGTGCAGGCATGAAATTATTAGCTCTTCCCTTGAGAAGAACAGATCATGCAAAGCCGGACAAAGGTTTTAAGTAAAAAGCAGTTAAAACAACTAAGTAACCCTGATAAAATATCGGAAGTTGCACACCTTGTACATGTAAGTGATACCACTACAGGCATCATACGATTAGGGAATAAGGGCAATTACATATATAAATACAGGAACAAGACAATAACAGATATCCGCGTGCTGGAGCGGATTAAACGTATAGTTATACCTCCGGCGTGGAGAGACGTATGGATATGTCCCAAAGCAAACGGACATATACAGGCTACGGGTATAGATGCGGCCAACCGTAAACAGTACAGGTATCATCCTTCATGGAACCTGCTCCGGAACCACACAAAATTTTCTCACTTGTACGATTTTGGTTTATCATTGCCGGCTATCAGGGAACGAATAAATAAAGATTTATCGCTCCCCGGCCTGGGCCTGCACAAAGTGCTTGCCGCTGCCGTTTCTATTATGCAATGCACCTGCATCAGGGTAGGCAACAATATGTATGAAAAACTATATGGTTCATTTGGCCTTACCACATTGAAAGACGAACATGTAAAGATTAACGGCAGTAATGTACGGTTCAGTTTTAAAGGTAAAAAAGGTATTTACCACTCACTATCGCTCAAAAGTAAAAAGCTCGCACATATTATCAGGCAGTGCCGCGATATTCCCGGAAAGGAACTGTTCCAGTATTACGATGATAATCATGTACGGCATACCATAGACTCAGGCATGCTCAATAACTATATTAAAGAAATAAGTGGAAACAATTTTACAGCGAAAGATTTCAGGACATGGGCTGGTACATTAGAAGCCCTGAAGTTTTTTAAAGAATCAGATATGCCTGAAACCGAAACCGCTATGAAAAAGAAAATAGTAGAAGCAATGGATATTGTAGCTGAACAGCTGGGCAATACAAGGACTGTTTGCAAAAAATACTACGTGCACCCTATCGTCATCGAGTGTTTTTCAGCAAATACCCTTCATAAGTATTTACCGCCTGCAAATGGCGACTGCGATCTAAACAATGGCCTGAATGAAGATGAGGTGCACCTGTTGCAAATACTTAAGAAAGCACCCTACCAGGTAGAACTATAGAGCAGGCTATTCTGCAGCAGCAACCAGCTCATCGAGGTGGCCTGTATTCAACTCCGGGTTCTGCCTTTCAGCTGCTTCAATAGGCGCAAAATCAGAAAGTGCCTCTCCCCTGTTTTTACGTACTGCTGTAGTATGTTCGTAATGGACAGAAGGTTTGCCATCCACTGTTTTAACAGTCCACCCGTCTTCCATCGTATATACATCGCGCGAACCTAAATTAATCATCGGCTCAATAGCGAGTACCATCCCTTCTTTCAAACGTTTGCCATCGCCCCTGCGCCCGTAGTTGGGCACTTGGGGGTCTTCGTGCAACTTTCGCCCTACACCATGACCTACCAGTTCCCTTACTACCCCATACCCATATTCACGGCCGGTATGCTGCTCTACAGCAAACGATATATCTCCAACCCTGTTATTCTCTTTTGCCTGTGCAACTGCTTTGGCAAGCGCTTCTTTGGTAACACGCATCAGTTTAAGCACTTCAGGCTTCACATCACCAATCGCAAAAGTATATGCATGGTCTCCATGAAACCCGTTCATATACACACCACAGTCCACAGAAATAATATCACCGTCTTTTAGCTGGTAGGCACTGGGAAACCCATGAACTACCACATCATTTACGGATATGCACAAAGATGCCGGGAAAGGGGAATACGAAGGCCCGTACCCTTTAAAGGACGGTGTACCGCCATTGTCCCTGATAAAGGTTTCGGCCATTTTATCAATTGACAAGGTAGTAATACCGGGCTTTAAAAATTTTGCCACCTCGGTTAAGGTGGCAGTTACCATTAAAGCACTTTTTCTAATTAACTCAATTTCTTCTTTACTTCTGATATGTATCATACAAGCAATTCAAATTAAACAGATGCGCCTGCTGCCTGGCGGCCGGTAAGACGACCAGTTTTCATCAGGCCATCATATTGGCGCATCAACAAATGGCTTTCTATCTGCTGCAGGGTATCAAGAATAACACCTACACCGATCAGCATAGAAGTACCGCCATAGAATGAAGCAAAACCACTGGTAACACCCAGCAGGGCAGCTACACCGGGAAGGATACCCGCTACAGCCAGGAACACAGCACCCGGCAGGGTAATACGGTCCATGATCGTAGCAATGTAATCAGCGGTAGGTTCACCGGGTTTAATACCGGGAATAAAGCTGTTATTACGCTTCAGGTTATCAGCCATTTCAGTTGGGTTAAATATCAACGCCGTGTAGAAATAGGTAAAGGCAATAACCAGTATAGCGTAAATAAGATTGTACCAGAATGAGGTATGGTCAGACAGAGAACGCACAAAACCTGCGGCAGTTTCGTTGGTAGTAAACCCTGCAATGGTGGCAGGGATAAACATAATAGCCTGGGCAAAGATGATGGGCATTACGCCTGCGCTGTTAACTTTCAGGGGAATGAAATCCCTTGAACCGCCGGCAATCTCACGGGCTGCGTTAGAGCTGCCTATTACCCTGCGGGCATAGTTCAGCGGTATCTTACGTACACCTTGTGTAAGCAGGATAAGACCTACCACCACAGCTATAAATATCGCCATCTCTATCAGGAATATAAGCAATCCGCCACCGCCGCCAAGGTTTTTGGCAGCAAACTCCTGGAATAAAGATTCTGGCAGACGGGCAAGGATACCCACCATGATTAACAGGGACACGCCATTACCAATACCTTTATCGGTAATTTTTTCGCCCAGCCACATTACAAACAGGGTACCTGCCGTAAGTACCACAACTGTTGACAACCAGAACATGAAAGCACCAAACTCAGGCACAATAGCACCCGCTGTTTGTGTACGCAGGTATGCTACATAAGCACTTGCCTGGAATGCAGTTACCAAAACGGTAATATACCTTGTATACTGGTTAATCGTTCTGCGGCCGCTTTCTTCACGCTGCATTTTTGCTACCTGGGGCACAACAATGCCTGCAAGCTGCATAAAGATAGATGCAGAGATATACGGCATAACGCCTAATGCAAATATAGACGCGCGGCTGAAGGCACCGCCGGCAAACATATTGAACAATCCAAGCAATCCTTCTTTACTGCCTTCAAGTGCAAGACGGTTAGGGTTGATTCCTGGAAGGGTGATATAGCAGCCTACACGATATACTAATATCAGTAATAATGTATACAAAATACGCTTACGGAGCTCTTCAATACTCCAGATATTTTTAAGCGTTTCAATGAGTTTCTTCACTTGGACTGTTGTTAATCAAAAAATGAAATGCGAATAAACGATAAAAGACGCATTTATCCAAATGCGTCTTTTCGAAATCGGTATAAATTAGACCAGTTCTACAGAGCCGCCGGCAGCTTCGATCGCTTGCTTGGCCTTCTCGCTTACTGCGTTGATTTTGAATGTCATTTTAGCTTTGAGCTCCCCATTACCCAAAATCTTAACCGCATCGGTACGATTGATTAGTCCGTTCAGGTAAAGGTTATCCAGGCTAAACTCGGTTATTTCATATTTTTCAATCAGGAAATCAAGCTGTCCCAGGTTGAAAACTTTATAGTCAACACGGTTGATGCTCTTGAAACCACGCTTAGGCATACGGCGCTGAATAGGCATCTGGCCACCTTCATGTCCTTTTTTAGACTGGTAACCAGTACGGGCCTGCTGGCCTTTATTACCTTTTGTAGCAGTACCACCATGACCACTACCTTCACCACGGCCAATACGTTTTGACCTTTGAGTAGCGCCTTCAGCCGGTTTTAAATTGTGCAGTTGCATAATATCTACAATTTTTGAACTTGCGCGGAATGTATAACCGCTCGCAATTCGGGTTAAATAATTATTATTTTACTTCTTCAGTTTTCACCAGGTGAAATACTGTTTTTACCATACCCAGTATCTGGGGGGTAGCTTCTACCTCTACTGAGGCATTCATTTTACGCAATCCAAGAGCTACCAGCGTACGCTTTTGACGCTCAGGACGGTCAATGCCACTCTTCACTTGTGTTATTTTTATTTTAGCCATGACGCTATAAATTCAAATAGTTAAGATTCAAAAAAATTACCCGTTAAATACTTTCTTCAGGTTGATGTTGCGGGTTTTGGCAACAGCTACCGGCTCACGCAGTTTACTCAACGCTACAAATGTAGCTTTTACCACGTTGTGAGGATTGGCAGAACCTAAAGATTTGGAAAGCACGTCGGTAATACCTGCAGCTTCCAGTACGGCACGCATACTACCTCCTGCTATCACACCGGTACCGTGTGCAGCTGGCTTAATCAGCACCTTTGCAGCACCTTCTTTGGCAAACTGGTCGTGAGGGATAGTACCATTCATTACCGGTACTTTTATCAGGTTCTTCTTGGCATCATCAATGCCTTTGGTGATTGCTTCCTGTACTTCTTTAGCTTTACCCAGACCATGACCTACAACACCGTTACCATTACCTACTACAACCAGGGCAGAAAAGCTGAATGCACGGCCACCTTTTGTGGTTTTCACCACACGGTTAATAGCCACTACTTTCTCCTGCAGTTCCAGGTCTCCGGCCTTTACGCGATTTAATTGTGATTTCGCCATTATAATCGAAAAAAAGAATGTTAATAAATGTTTTAGTTTAGAACTTCAATCCGCCGTCGCGTGCACCGTCAGCTACAGCCTTTACACGGCCATGGTACAGGTAACCACCACGATCAAACACACACACTTCAATACCTAATGCTTTAGCTTTCTCGGCTAAAACTTTACCAACCATCGCAGATTTTTCAGTCTTGTTACCAGGTTGTGCAGCTATATCTTTCTGGCGTGAATTGGCAGAAGCCAGTGTAGTGCCTGTAGCATCATCTATAAGCTGGGCATAGATGTCTTTATTACTGCGAAAAACTGAAAGACGGGGCTTAGAAGCAGCACCCTTCACTTTTGCGCGTATACGCCAGCGCAGTTTCTGGCGGCGGATTACTTTGTTATCAACTGACATTTTATTTGAGTTTTACGGGCTCACCCTTTGCAGGATGGCTACCGGGTTTTAAAAGTTTTATTATAAAGGCTGTTGTCACCCTCGCTAAAGAGTGACAACAGCTAATATTATTTACCGGCAGATTTACCTGCTTTACGGCGTATAATCTCATCAGAGTAGCGTACACCTTTTCCTTTGTAAGGCTCTGGTTTACGCAGGCTGCGTATTTTGGCAGCTACCTGGCCCAGCAACTGCTTGTCGATAGACTCAAGGATAATCCTTGGGTTCTGGCCTTTTTCAGCTACTGCAGAAGCTTTGATTTCTTTAGGCAGGTCCATTATAATGTTGTGAGAGAAACCCAGCGACATATCTATCTGCTGGCCCTGTACGGTGGCACGATAACCCACACCTACCAGTTCCAGTTCTCTTTTAAACCCTTCGGTTACACCTTTCATCATATTGGCCAGCAGGGCACGGTACAAACCATGCAATGCGCGGTGGCGGATTTGGTCAGTAGGGCGACTAAGGATGATTTCCTCATCAACAACCTCTACCTTTATATCACGGTCCAGCACTTCCTTCAGCTCACCTTTAGGACCTTTCATAGTCACTTCGTTAGCCGGGCTGATATTTACTGTAACACCTTTTACAATTTTAATCGGTGCTTTTCCTACACGAGACATTGTCTATAATTTATATTGTTATTGTTAAAAAGTCCCGACCGGTCAGCCTGTATAGGTACAGCTTAATGTATCGGAACCCTGATATCTTATTAATAAATGTGGCACATTACCTCGCCACCTACATTTTGCGTACGTGCTTCTTTATCAGTCATCAAACCTTTTGAAGTAGACACGATTGCAATACCCAACCCGTTCATTACACGGCTGATTTCTGCTGGTTTGGCATACTGGCGCAGACCCGGACGGCTTACACGCTCCAAACCTTTAATAGCAGGTTCTTTTGTCTGGGCATCATACTTCAATGCTATTTTGATAATGCCTTGTTTGTTATCATCTTCAAATTTGTATTTCAGGATGTACCCTTTATCATAAAGGATCTCTGTCATACGTTTTTTTACATTTGAAGCCGGGATTTCCACGATACGGTGACGGGCCATTTGGGCGTTACGGATGCGTGTCAGATAATCTGCTATTGGATCTGTTACCATTTTTCTTTTTGTGTTTTGTAAATATTAATTGTTACCGGTTTCAGAAATCACTTCCGACCTTGAAACGTTTTTCCTTACCCCGGTTCAGGGCAGGGGTTTACCAGCTAGCTTTACGTACTCCTGGTATTTTGCCATCCAGTGCCATTTCACGGAATATGACACGGCAGATACCAAAATGACGCATATAGCCTTTAGGACGGCCGGTAAGCTGACAACGGTTTTTCAAACGTACCGGAGAAGAGTTCTTCGGCAGTTTATCCAATGCAGCATAATCTCCGGCAGCTTTCAGGGCAGCGCGCTTTTCAGCGTATTTTTCTACCATGCGCTCGCGTTTGCGTTGGCGGGCTTTTACTGATTCTCTTGCCATTTTTATTTATGATTTGTGATATTTGACTTACGATTGGCAACTACCTTTCATAAATCATTTATCATACATTTTATTGGTTATCTTTCTTAATGTTTTTGAATGGCATACCCAGCTCTTTCAGCAGTTCGTATGCTTCTTCATTTGTATTCGCAGTTGTTACGAATGTGATATCCATACCACTGATACGTGCGATCTTATCAATGTCGATTTCAGGGAAGATGATTTGTTCAGTAACGCCCATAGTATAGTTACCACGACCGTCAAAAGATTTATCGTTTACCCCTTTAAAATCGCGTACACGAGGCAGTGTAACAGAGATCAGGCGGTCAAGGAATTCAAACATGTTAACACCACGAAGGGTAACACGGCAACCGATAGGCATAGCCTTACGCAGCTTAAAGTTTGAAATATCCTTTTTAGATAATGTAGGCACAGCTTTCTGACCGGAAATCATAGTCATTTCCTTTACTGCGTCATCTATCAGTTTCTTGTCTGCTACAGAACCTTTTACACCCTGGTTCAGGCATACCTTTACCAGGCGCGGACATTGCATTACGCTTGTGTAACCAAACTTTTTCATCAAAGCAGGCACAACTTCGTCCTTATATTTTTTCTGTAAACGAGGGATATATATTGTCGTTGCCATTATTTAACCTCCTCCCCTGTTTTTTTAGAGATACGTACAAAATTTCCTTCCTTACGCTCACGTTTGATGCGTGCCGGTGCTTTCGACTTGGCATCCCACAGCATCACGTTTGAGATATGTACAGGAGCTTCTTCCTGCACGATACCGCCCTGCGGGTTTTGGGCATTAGGCTTCAGGTGCTTGGTCACCATGTTTACACCTTCGATCAGCACACGGCTTTTCTGGGGATAAACGGCCAATACCTTGCGGGGCTTGCTACGGTCTTTATCATCGCCGGCAATAACAACCACGCTGTCGCCTTTCTTAATATTAAACTTAGGATTAAATCTCTGTTTCACAATTACTATGAATTAAGTTGTTGTTCTGAACAGTCGTTTTCAAAACGGGCTGCAAAGGTACAACATTTTTTACAATACTTCAGGGGCCAGGGAAACAATTTTCATGTAACCCTTATCGCGGAGTTCGCGGGCCACAGGGCCGAATATACGAGTACCGCGGGGATCATCAGCGTTGTTCAGCAGCACAACCGCATTGTCGTCGAAGCTGATGTAAGAACCGTCTTTACGGCGTAACTTGTTTTTTGTACGAACAATTACAGCTTTAGAAACAGCACCTTTCTTTACTCCACCACCGGGCAGGGCATCTTTTACGGTAACCACGATTTTATCTCCGATACCGGCGTATGCTTGTCCCGAATTACCCAACACACGTATGCAAAGCACTTCCTTCGCACCACTGTTGTCGGCTACATTGAGCCGGGATTCTTGTTGTATCATCTTTAAATAAGATTACTTAGCTTTTTCAATAATTTCTACCAGGCGCCAGCGTTTTGTTTTACTCAGCGGGCGTGTTTCCATAATACGTACCACGTCGCCAATACCAGCGGTATTTTGCTCGTCATGAGCATGGAACTTGGTCGTTTTCTTAACGAACTTACCGTAGATCGGGTGTTTTACTTTACGCTCAACAGCTACAGTGATGGTTTTAGTCATCTTGTTGCTGCTCACAACACCTATACGGGTCTTTCTGCGTTTTCTTTCAGTCATTATTGTTGACATCTATAAAAATTTATTAGAAACCTAATGCTCTCCTGCGTTGTTCGGTCTTCATGCGTGCAATAGTGCGGCGCAGTTGACGGATAGTAAGCGGATTTTCAATTGGATTAACCGCATGGCTGAAGTGCAGTTTCTTAAGGCGCACTTCCTCGTCACTGATCTTAGCGCTCAGTGCCTGGTCATCGAGCGAACGGTAATCGTCAACCTTCGCTTTTTTTGCTTTTGCCATGATAAAACTTTATTTAATAATTTATTTAATGCTACAACCTTTTATCTGCTCCTGTTTATTATGCGCCTACGTAGTCGTGACGTACAACAAATTTGGTTTTAATGGGGAGCTTTTGCGCTGCCAGTTCCAGTGCCTCTTTAGCCACTTGCTGGGGCACACCGTCCAGTTCGAACATAATGATACCCGGCTTTACTACAGCAGCCCAGAATTCCAGGTTACCTTTACCTTTACCCATCCTTACCTCAAGCGGCTTTCGGGTAATGGGCTTATCAGGGAAGATGCGTATCCAAACATTACCCTCACGTTTCATGTGGCGGGTCATTGCCTGGCGCGCAGCCTCTATCTGGCGGTTAGTAATCCACTTAGGCTCCAAAGCTTTCAAACCAAAAGAACCAAAGGCAATAGTAGCACCACGCTGAGCGTTTCCTTTAATCCTGCCTTTATGCGCTTTACGATGTTTCGTTTTTTTCGGTTGTAACATTGTTACAATATTTTAAAAAGTTGCTCTACAATTTTTTTTATTAACGACGGCCTCCGCGACCACCCTGGCGATCACCACCACCACCACGGCGACGGTCACCGCCCCTGTCACCACCACGACCTTCACCACCGCGTACTTCGTTACCACGACGGTCAGAGTTGGCAGAGAAGTTCGGGTTCAGGTCACGTTTGCCCAGTACTTCACCTTTACATATCCATACCTTGATACCGATTTTACCATATACTGTCAGTGCAAATACGGAAGCATAATCAATATCCATACGGTAGGTGTGCAGCGGCGTACGGCCTTGCTTAAACTCTTCCGAGCGGGCAATTTCAGCACCACCTAAACGGCCGCCTACTTTTATTTTGATACCCTCGGCCCCCATACGCATGGCAGTAGAGATAGCCATCTTTACAGCACGCTTATAGCTAACACGGCTTTCGAGCTGGCGGGCAATTGTTTCACCAACGATGTTCGCATCCAGTTCAGGACGACGGATCTCCATAATGTTGATCTGCACGTCATCTTTGCTGGTCAGCTTCTTCAATTCTTCTTTAATACGATCAACCTCAGCACCGCCTTTACCTATGATAATACCAGGCTTGGAAGTGTGGATGGTAACGATCAGCTTACCCAGCGTGCGCTCAATAACGATGCGCGAAATGCCGCCTTTGTTGATACGTGCATTCAGGTAAGTACGGATTTTATGATCTTCAACCAGTTTCTGACCATAATCCTTTTTCTCGCCATACCACATGGAGTCCCATCCGCGGATGATGCCCAACCTGTTACCTATAGGATTAGTTTTTTGACCCATTCGTTTGTATTATTATAAAGTTGAATGTTTTTATTATGCGTTTACGTTAACAGCATTACGGCTGTCCACGATTATAGTTACGTGGTTGCTGCGTTTACGAAGCCTGTAAGCACGGCCCTGTGGTGCAGGGTTCATGCGCTTCAGCGTACGGCCACCATCAACGAAAACAGTTTTTACATACAAGTTTGCGCCGGCAACGTCAACACCTTCATTCTTCACTTTCCAGTTAGCAATTGCACTTAGCAACAGCTTTTCCAGGGGCACAGAAGGATGTTTAGTGCTAAACTTCAAAGTATTCAGCGCTTTTTCTACATCCAGGCCACGAACTAAATCGGCTAGCAGGCGCATCTTGCGCGGCGATGTAGGATAGTTACGTAAACGAGCTACAGCTTCCATTTTATTGTTATTTCTAAGTTGGGCTGCCTGAAGACAAGCCCGGAAAATTTATTAATTATTTGCTACCACTATGTCCTTTAAAGTTGCGGGTAGGAGCAAACTCACCCAGCTTATGGCCTACCATGAACTCTGTAACATACACAGGGATAAATTTGTTACCATTGTGTACTGCGAAAGTTTGGCCTACAAAATCCGGAGTGATGGTCGAGCGACGGCTCCAGGTTTTGATAACACCTTTCTTCGCTTTGCCTTCAGATATAGCTGCGACTTTTTTCTCCAGCTTAGCCTCTACGTAAGGACCTTTTTTAATTGAACGAGCCATTTATTGACTTATTTATGTTTTATGATTGATGATTGCTTCCTGTGTACCAGTCAACCAATCAACTTATCAACTTATTATAATTTCTTACCGTTGCGGCGTTGAATGATCAGTTTGTTAGAACCTTTCGTACGGCTACGTGTTTTCTCACCTTTAGCATACTTACCGGTACGGCTGCGCGGGTGACCGCCTGATGACCTACCTTCACCACCACCCATCGGGTGATCTACAGGGTTCATTGCTACACCACGGTTGCGAGGGCGGATACCTTTCCAGCGGTTGCGGCCTGCTTTACCCATAGATTCAAGGGCGTGGTCACTGTTCGAAACCGTACCTACGGTAGCCATACAAGTGCTCAGCACTTTGCGCAGCTCGCCTGAAGGCATTTTCAGTACGCAATATTTTTCTTCTTTGGCATTCAGTTGGGCATAAGTACCGGCTGAACGGGCAAGCGCTCCACCGTGACCCGGCTGCAATTCTATATTGTGAACAACAGTACCAAGCGGCATGTTTTTCAGCAGAAGTGCATTACCAACTTCGGGAGGTGCAGTTTCACCGCTTACCACTTTACTACCTACTTCCAGCCCTTGCGGTGCAATGATGTAACGTTTCTCACCATCGGCATAAGAAAGCAGTGCGATGAATGCCGAACGGTTAGGATCGTACTCGATGGTTTTTACGGTAGCAGGCACATTGTGCTTGTCACGCTTGAAATCGATGATACGGTACATTTTTTTATTACCGCCACCAATGTAGCGCATGGCACGACGGCCCTGTGCGTTACGGCCACCTGTTCCGGGCAATGCCTCCAGCAAGCTCTTTTCAGGCTCATTAGTGGTAACCTCAGCGTAAGCGTTACCTATTCTCCAACGTGTTCCGGCTGTTACCGGTTTATATTTACGTAATGCCATTTTCTAATTTCTTTATCAGATTTACATTGAGAATAAATCTATCGAATCTCCTTCAGCAAGTGTTACCACAGCTTTCTTATAAGAAGGTTTGATACCCTGGATAAAACCGGCTTTAGTGAAGCGGGCTTTGCGTTTGCCAGGCACAACTACTGTATTCACATCGTCAACCTTTACACCGTAAAATTCTTCTACAGCTTTTTTGATTTCCAGTTTGTTTGCCTTTTTATCCACTACGAAAGTGTAGCGGCCGCTACGCTCCATCTGGAGGTTTACCTTCTCAGTGATCACCGGCCTTACCAAAACGTCAGCGAGTTTCATTTTCTAATATTATTTCGGTTTACGAAAGTTCTTTTATAATTATTATGCTTCAGCTTCTGCAGGCTCGTTAAACATTTTAGCGGCAGACTCTGTGAATATCACTACCTGTGCATTTACCAGGTCGTAAGTATTCATGTCGCTCAATATGATGGTTTTGTTCCTGTCTATATTGCGCGAGCTCATGTACAGGTTTACATCATACTCCGGCATAACGAACAGTGATTTCTGGTTTGCAGAAGGCAGCTTGCCCATCATAACTGCAAAATCTTTGGTTTTAGGTGCCTGGAGGTCCAGGTCTTCTATAACAACGATTTTGTTTTCTTTCGCCTTATGAGAAAGAGCAGACATTTTAGCCAGATCTTTCACCTGGCGGTTCAGCTTAAAGGTGTACAGGTGAGGCAGCGGGCCGTTAACTGTACCACCACCCTTATAAAGAGGGTTGCGGATGTTACCTTTACGCGAGCCACCGGTACCTTTCTGGCGGTGCAGCTTTTTGGAAGAACCGTGAACTTCTGCACGGGTCTTGGTTTTGTGCGTACCCTGGCGCTGTGCAGCAAGATATTGCTTCACTGCCAGGTAGATGCAATGGTCGTTTGGCTCGATACCGAAAATATCTTCCGGCAGTTCTACCACGCGGCCGGTCTTTTCACCTTTACTATTTAAAACGTCAACTTGCATGACTTAATTAATTCTGAATTAAAACAATAGATCCGTTATGTCCCGGTACTGAACCGCTTACCAATATATAGTTCTGCTCAGGGAACACTTTAATTACACGCAGGGCCTTTACCTTTACACGGTCGCCACCCATACGGCCCGCCATGCGCATACCTTTGAATACGCGGCTGGGATATGATGAACCACCGATAGAACCCGGCGCACGCTGGCGGTCGTGCTGGCCGTGAGAAGCCTCACCCACACCACCGAAACCGTGACGTTTAACAACACCCTGGAAACCCTTACCTTTGGTAGTACCTATTACAGATACTTTATCTCCTTCAGCAAAAATTTCACAAGTGATTGCTTCACCAACTTGTTTATCTATGGAACAATTACGTAATTCTTTTACTACAGATTTAGGCGTAGCATTTGCCTTAGCGAAGTGATTGAGCATAGCCTTGGGAGTATTTTTCTCCTTGGCTTCGCCGAATGCGATTTGCAGCGCATTATAACCGTCGGTATCTACGGTTTTCTTTTGAAGAACCACACAAGGACCAGCTTCGATAATGGTGCAGGCTGTCTGCTTTCCATTCGGCTCAAAAATACTGGTCATGCCGATTTTTTTACCAATAATACCTTTCATTTTATTATGTTTTAGCCAAGCGCCCGGGTGCCTGTTAGTGTGTGGACCGGGATTAGCCGTTTATTCAATTTGTTAAAGAACCTTACTGTAAGCTGTTACGCTTTGATCTCTACCTCAACACCACTTGGCAAGTCAAGCTTGGAAAGGGCATCAACTGTACGGGAAGAAGATGTATAGATATCCAACAAACGCTTGTGCGTACAAAGTTGGAACTGCTCACGTGCTTTCTTGTTTACGTGCGGTGAGCGCAATACTGTAAAGATCTTCTTCTCTGTAGGCAAGGGAATAGGGCCTGTTACAACCGCTCCCGTACTGCGCACAGTCTTAACGATTTTCTCTGCAGACTTATCAACCAGGTTGTGGTCGTAAGATTTCAGCTTTATTCTGATACGCTGTGACATACTTATAAATATCTTCTAACCCGTAAAATTTGGGACTGCAAAGGTAAAGACTACTTTCAACTCAGCAAAATATTTTAAAAGTTTTTTTTAATCTTTTCTGCGCTCCATCAACACTTTTGCCTTGCAGCGGGGGCGCAAAGGTAATGTTTATTATCTTTTTTCACACCCTCTGCCCCAAAAAAGCCTGTAAATCAGCAGTTTTTTTTATCCCGGCTATGGAAAATCTTCCCGTTTGTATCTGTATAAAAAATGCTGGACATGAAATATTTGTTCCTCTTCATGGCAACCTTCTGGCTGGCATCAGCCGTTGCACAACCACACATAACCGGCTATAAACAAACCACGAAAATCATAAACGGAGACACGATTACAATAGAAGAACCCGTTTTCAGCCCTCCCTCCTGTTGCATACTTATAGAACGAATGCCCGAACCCGGTTATGATGTACATGCCTTTATGGACAAAAACCTTATATACCCTGCCTATGCACTTAAAAACAGCATAGAAGGACGAGTGATTGTACAATTTGTTGTAGATGAACAGGGCTTCTTCGACAGTGCAAAAATTGTCAAATCGCCCGACACCTCCCTGAACAAGGAAGCCCTACGTCTTATAAACAGCCTCCCACAACCGTGGAAGCCGGGCAAAAACCGGCGCAAGCCCGTAAGGGTACATTTTACCTTACCTGTTACTTTCCGGTTAGAATAAGGTAGTATATCTTTGCCGCCCCTTATGTACTATAAAACCATATTACTTAGCCTTTTAGCCTTGTCCGGAGCATATCTTTCACATGCACAGATGAAATTTTTTGAAAAGATGCCCGAATTTCCAGGTGATGTCAACGAATATCTTGCAGCCAATATAAAGTATCCTAAAGAAGCCAGGAAAAACCATATTGACGGCTTAGGCATCATAAAATTCGTGGTAGACTCAACCGGTTATCTGGATAGCATTCGGGTGGCAAAATCAGCCCATCCGCTACTGGACAGCGAAGCAATAAGGGTAGTGCGTAATATGCCACGGTGGGAACCCGCTGTTATAAACGGACAAAAAGCGCGTACAAACTTCGCAGTCCCTATATATTTTAGGCGTTAAAAAATACGCGTAAGTAGAAATTTTATCAATACCCGTACTTCTCCTTCCAGCAATGCCTCAGGTAATCGCGCAGTCGTGCTTCTGTAGCATTATTGCCCGGGTCGTATAATTTTGTCCCCGCAATTTTATCAGGTAAAAACTCCTGTTCCACGAAATTTCCCGGGAAATCATGGGCATACTGGTACCCCTTACCATAATCCATTTTCTTCATCAGTTTGGTAGGCGCATTCCGTATATGCAGGGGCACAGGCAGGTCGCCGGTCTTACTTACCAGTGACTGGGCATTATTGATTGCCATATAAGCAGCATTGCTTTTGGCCGATGAGGCAAGATAAGTAGCGCATTGGGAGAGTATTATCCGCGATTCGGGCCAGCCAATCATTTCCACAGCCTGAAAAGTAGTCGTAGCCAGCAGCAACGCATTGGGGTTGGCATTGCCTATATCCTCACTGGCCAGTATCACCATCCTCCGTGCTATGAACTTCGGGTCTTCCCCGCCCTCTATCATCCGGGCAAGGTAGTACACCGCAGCATTGGGGTCGCTGCCCCTTACCGATTTGATGAAAGCTGAAATAATATCATAGTGCTGCTCCCCTGTTTTGTCATATATCGCCATTTTCTTCTGCACAATATCCTGCACTATGCTATTGGTGATGGAAGCCTCATCCTCAGGCAATGATGCAACAACCAGTTCCAGCAAATTCAACAACCTGCGGGCATCGCCGCCACTCAGTTGCAGCAGCGCTTCCCATTCCTCCAACTTTACATTTTGCTCCTGCAGCCAGGCATCTTTTAGTAAAGCCTGGTTCACCAAATCCCTGAGGTTTTCTTCAGTCAACGGGTTCAGCACATACACCTGGCACCTGCTCAGCAAGGCACTGATAACCTCAAAGGAAGGGTTCTCTGTGGTAGCACCAATAAGGGTAATAACCCCCTTTTCCACAGCACCGAGCAGGCTGTCCTGCTGCGCCTTATTAAAACGGTGTATCTCATCTATGAACAGCAACGCATGGCCCGCCATACGCGCCTGTTCTATTACCGCCCTTACCTCCTTTACCCCGCTGTCTATTGCACTCAGGGTGAAAAAAGGTATCTCCAGCGATTGGGCAATTATCTGCGCCAGCGTGGTCTTCCCCACTCCCGGAGGCCCCCAGAAAATAATGGAATATGCTTTGCGTGCATGTATCATTTGCTCCAGCACTTTTCCCGGGCCAACAAGGTGTGCCTGTCCTATAAATTCTTCCAGGGTATGCGGCCGCATACGTTCTGCCAATGGTATATGAGAAGATAACTGTGCCATATTTAGCATTGTTTTATCAGGCAATTACTTAAATTCGCCCTTATGCTACGCAAGTTACTAATCATTACCTGCCTGTTGGGCACTGTTGTGGTCGCTTATGGCCAAAAAAAGAAAAAACATAAGCACCATCAGGAAAATACAGAAAATACCATACCTGCCAATATAGATTATAAGCAACCCGGCAGCCCTATTCCCCCCATACGGCTGGTAACGCCTAAAGGAGAAGTGATAACGAATAAAGATGCGGAGAATAAAGCCAATCTCTTTGTTATGCTGTTCAACCCTACCTGCGAACACTGCCAGGAAGAAACGATTCTTTTATCAAAAAACATCTACCTGTTCAAAAAGTCGAAAGTATTGTTGATGGCTTCGGAAAACATGCAGGACTATCTTGAGTTTTTTGAATCGGTGACGCATGTATCCCAATACCCTACACTGCAAATGGGGCTTGACAGTGCCAAGTTCATTGATAAAACATTCAGGTATATGGACCTGCCGCAAATTAATATATATGATAAGGACAGAAAGCTGTTGCGCATCTTCAACGGAGATACGCCGCTCGATTCTTTAAGACAATATATAGAGTAGAAATCATTGCTACAGCCCTCCGCGAGGTGCTGTACGCTAAAAAAACAATAAAAGAAAAGCGTAGTATATTATACTACGCTTTTCTTTATATAGTCCCGTATTTTACGTACGTAATCGAAGTACCCGGCTTCCATTCTCATCCAGAACACCAGGAATATCAGCAGTGCAATACCGCCCAGTGTATAGGTGAACGACATGTATTCCTTCTCTCCAAAAAACAAAAAAAGTAAAGCTGCAGCCAGCATAAAAGAGCAAAAGATAAGAATGAGCATAGGCCCACCCGAATCGATTTTGCGCATTTTGGAATTAATAACGACCTGTGTCTTATCCCCCTTTCCTTTTAACTCAATATGAGTGATAGGCAGTGTTTTAATGTTTGTTTCTGTTTCGGCATGGGGAATAATTCTAAGTACGAGGTCTTTTTCTGAAACCTCGAAATCCATATTATGCACCTTAACGTGCTGGCCTACCAAACGACCTCTGATGTCGTCTGCCTGCCTGGAAGAATGGTACCGGTAAGTTCTTGAGAAAATCATTGGCACACAGTTTATTTGTTAAAGAACGATTTACATGAAAGTTATGTATAATTTTTATGCCTTACAACAGGGCATTTCCAAATATTCAAGCTTTCATTTATAAAGTTAATACAATATGCGTGCCAGTCAATTGCAATATTCTGAAAATGAGTTATTTAACTTATTTTTAATGCAATTTTAATTTCATATTTTAAATTTCCACATTTTTCTCACAGCACTAAATAATTGATTTTGAAAAGAAGGGGAAATTTATACTATTTATTTCCAATCATTTGGTAATACTGCTCCACCATTGTTTTATAATATGGTTTAAGCTGGGCAGGTACTGTGTGATATAATTCCAGCAATTGCTGCCTGTCTTTTATGTATTTCTGCAGTTCAGGCGGAATCGGTTTACTTATTTCCTTCGCCGATTCAGATGAGCGCTTATCGTCCTGCTCCTGCTCACGGATAGATTTTTCTGCTTTCAACAGCCTTGTCAATATTTCCTGCTGCCTTTGCTGCATTTCATTCGTCAGCCTCCGGTTTACCAGTTCTGTCTCTGTTCTGTCCATTTTATTCTGCAGTTCCTGCAGTTCTTTGGCACCGCTCAGGCCCTTGCTGTTCAGCAAGCTGGCCAGTTCCTGCAACTGCCGCCTGATAGCCGCCTGCTGTGCTGCGAGGCGTGCCAGTTGTTCTGCATTACCGTACTCTCCCGTGCCCGAAGCCGTTTTCCCGTTCTCGTTCGGCTTACCGCTTTTACCCTGCTGGTCTTTCCCGTCCTGCTCCTGCCCTTGCCCTTCGCCTTGTTGGCTGCCACTCTGGCCCTGTCTGCGCTGCATGGCATTTTGCATTTGCTGCATGGCATCCCCAAGCTGTTTTTGCTGGGTAATAACATCCGAAAGTTGCTGCCCGGCACCCTGCATTGGCTTTTTACCGCCCGGCTTGGTACAATTGCCCTCGCCTGGTTGCTGCGATTGTGCCTGCATCTGCAGCAGGTTGGAGAGGACTTCATTCAGCATCAGGGCCAGGTTATTGGTATGCGTCATGGCATATTGCTGGTCGGTCAGGGCTTCACTTACACTGCGTTGCTCCAGTTCGTCAATAGATGCAGAAAGACTATGCTCCAGTTCTGTAGTTTCTTTATTCACCGTAGCCGCAAGCTGAAATACACGTTTGCTCAGCACGAACAAACTATCGCGAATCATACGCGAATTTTCATGCAGCCTTTTCTGTTCCTTTTGATTAGCAAGGTAAGACTGGCTGGAAACCGTGGTAGTCTGTACCTTCTTCATCAGTTGCTCCTGCTCGAAAGAAAGGCGCATTAGGTTAGTAAGTATCTGGCGCGTGGCCTTGATGTCTATATCTATTTGCATGGCGCCCATGCCTCCCGACATAGACCGCATTTTTCCAGCCATTTTTTGCATTTTCTGCGCCGCATTTTGCTGTGACTGGCTGCTTTGGCTGTTTTTGTTTTGGTTCAACTGGTCTTCGCTCTGCTGCATTTCCTGTTCTGCTTCTTCCCCTTCCTTTGCTACCTGGTCAAGGTTTTGCTCTTTCTTCATATCCTTATTCAGGTCTTCCATGGCTTTCATCTCCTTTGCCATAGCCGAGTCCAGTTCTTTCTTCAACTCATCCTGCTTTTGTGCCAGCGCTTCATTGCTTTCTGCTTTTTTATCCGTTTTGCTTTTCAGGTCCAGTTGCTTTTGGGCAAGTTCATCCATCTTATTGGCCATATCCTCCAGCCGCATCTGCATTTCCAGTTGCTTCATGAGTTCCTGCATACGTTGCAGGTCCATATTGAAGAGCTTATTATCCTGCTCCAGTTGCTTCATGGTCTCGAAAGCCTTATCCTTATTCAGTTGCTTCATCAGGTCTTCCAGTTTCTTCATCTGCTCGGCCAGTTCCTTATTCATCAGGTTGTCCATCTGCTTCTTCAACTCGTCCTGTTTATCCTTTAAATCCTGGCTGTAATCCTTCTGTTTACTTTGCTGCACCTGCTCATCAAACCGTTTTTTCAGCGCATCCATCTTGCTTTGCAGTTGCTCCTGCAGTTTGGCTATCTGCTGTATCGACTGTTGCTGCTCCCAGTTTACGCCTTCCGATTGCAGCATCTTCGACTGCATATCGCGGTATTGGTTTTGCAATTGCTCCGTCTGTTGCGCACTGTTGCTGAGACCCGAATTGATTTGCTCTGCATTTTCATTGATGGCCGAGTCAAGTTGGTTGGGCGAAAACATCTGGAATGTCATCACCTCGCTTCGCGAAGCCTTACTGCCATGCACACCGTCATTATCCCACGCCTCTATAAAGTAACTCACCTTCTGCCCCGGTTGCAGGTTCAGGCTGCCAATATCAAAATACTTCTGGAAAGTGCTGAGTGAGCCCGGTGTAATGCTCAATGGCTCCGCCTTTTTATATAGCGATTTATTTTTTGCATCCGTCACCTCGTATTGAAACAGCAAGCGGCTGATACCATAGTCATCCCCCGCAGTCCCCGTCATCAATACCTGCTTGCCCGATACCGTATCCCTGTACTCCTGCATCTGTATCACAGGGTATTGGTCAGGTACTACCTTCACATGGTACTGGAAACTATCCGTCACGCCCGATGCCTTATTTTGCAGCAGCAGGGTAAATGTAGTATCATTCATAAACCGGTATTGCGCAGCAAACATATTTCCCTGCTTCATCAACGGAACCGCCGCACCACCCTCCAGCCTGATGGCCGCCACGTCCGTGTACTCAGCCACAAAGGCCAGGTTCACATAAGTGCCTGCCGGTAAAGTCATATCGCCCAGGCTGGTCAGTTCTTCATCCTTGCGCCCTGTATAATCGGGATAATTAACACTTATTTTAAAAGCCTTCAATACCGGCTTCTGCACCGCAGTAAGCGTGTACGGCTGCGAATAGAAACCCGCTGCATACAGTCGGAAATCTATATTGTCCGTCACATTGCGGAAGGTGTAGGAAAACTCGTGCTTGCCCATTGCCTGCATCAGCACACGGTCACCACCTAGTGCTACAGCCATTTCAGCAGGCAGCGCATCTCCTTTCACCGATACCTGTAACGTAAAATCCGTATTGCGCACCGCCTTCAGCGGCTGGTCTATGATAAATTGAAACGGGGCGGGCTTCTCAAAGGTTTTCGTTGGTTGTAGTAGCCGTTCCGATGCATCGCGAAATACATTCGGCGCTGCCACCAGTATAAATATCCCTGCCAGCAGCAAGGGCATCAGGTAGCGCAGGTATTTCCGGTTCTGCCGCAGGTCAACCGCCTGCGTGATGGGCACAACAGATATTTGCGCCGCCTTCTGGTCGATGCTCGCTTCTATCAGTTCACGACTTACATGGCTGTCGCCCGTTCTTTTCAGTTGCAGGATATTCAGCAGCTTATCGCTGATTTCAGGAAAATGCTTACCCACTATCTCCGCCGCCTGCTCATGGCTGATGACCTTACCCATCCTTGCCATCTGCATGACGGGGATAATGACCCAGGCCACCAGCGCCGTACCTCCCAGTATCACGAATAGCGATACCAGCCCTACCTTTATCCATACAGGCAGGTACAGGTAATACTCTCCTAAGCTGATGGTAAGAATATAAAAAAGCAGGCATATAAGTAACACGAGCGTACCCCTGATAAGGCGGTTTGCATAATATTTACGTATAAATGCATCCAGTCGTGATATAAGCCAGTCGTAATGATTCATAAGGTACTATCGCAATTTAACGGAAATAATCTATCTGCTTTCTTAAATTTTTCCTATACGTACCTTTGCAATCCGAGACAGGAATAAGATATGATGCAACTGTATCCTGCCCATGCGGCAGAAGCTTTGGAGTTTAATAAAGTATGCCGGCTCTTAAAACAAAAGTGCCGCACCGACCTTGCCCGTGAACATGTGGACGAAATACGCTTTCATACACGCATCGACTATGTGGAGAAAGCACTGGAACAAACCAGCGAATTCAAATCCATACTCAGGGGCAGCGATTATTTCCCCAACGATTTCACCAGGAATATTAGCCAGGAGTTAAAACTCCTGTCCATACAAGGCTCCGTATTGGGTGGCGAACAACTGTTGGCCATGCAAAAACTGGCGCTGAACATGCGCGATATACTGCAATGGTTTGGCAGGCACGATACCTTGTTCCCCCACCTGCGGGCACTGGCTGAAAAAATACAATACGAGAAATACATCCCCGAAACCATATCGGCAGTAATAGACGATAACGGCGTAGTGCGCGACAATGCCTCGCGCGAACTGATGCACATACGCACCGAAATAACATCGCTGCGTGGCCAACTGCGCAAAGTGTTTGAAGGCATACTGCGCAGGCTCAACAAGCAGGGCTACCTTGCCGATATATCGGAAGGCTACCTCAACGGCAGGCGCACCGTAGCCGTATTCGCCGAGCATAAACGCATAGTAAAAGGTATACTGCACGGCGAAAGCGATTCGCAACGCACCGTGTTCATTGAGCCGGAAGAGACCATAGAACTGAACAACGAAATATTCTCGCTGGAGCGTGCCGAGGCCAAAGAGATACAACGCATATTAGCGGCAACCACCGCAGCCATATCCGGCTACCACCCGCAGCTCGATGCCTATTACCATATCAGCGGGGTGTACGATTTTATCCGTGCAAAAGCACTGCTGGCCATAGACATGAACGGTGAAATGCCAAGGCTGAACGCCCACCCCGGTGTACAACTGGTCAAAGCATACCACCCTTTGCTGTACCTGCACAACAAGCAGGCAGGCAAACCCACCATACCCCTCAATATACACCTCGACCGGCAGCAGCGCATACTCATTATCAGCGGGCCCAACGCAGGCGGCAAAACCGTTTCGATGAAAACCGTAGGACTGCTGGTACTGATGGCACAGGCGGGATTGCTTATCCCCGTCGACCCAAATTCCGAAATAGGCATCTTCAAGCAGGTGATGATACATATAGGCGATACCCAGTCGATAGAACATGAACTGAGTACCTACAGCGCCCACCTGCGCGATATGAAATACTTTCTCGACTTTGCCAATGGCAAAACCCTGTTCTTTATAGACGAACTGGGTAGCGGCTCCGACCCCAACCTCGGTGGGGCATTTGCCGAAGCCATCGTAGAAGAACTGGCACGTAAACACGCCCTCGGTATCATTACCACTCACTACCTGAACCTGAAAGTAATGGCCGGGAAAGTGCAGGGCATTGTAAACGGCGCTATGTCGTTCGACGAGGCCAAACTGGAGCCGCTGTATCAACTGGTAGTAGGCAAACCCGGTAGCTCTTACACCTTTGCCATAGCACAGCGCAGCGGCCTTTCCCCAAAAATTATCGACCGTGCCCGGCAGATAACCGACCGCGGCCACTTCAAGCTCGATAAGATGCTGCACCAAACCGAGCAGCAATCGCAGAACCTGCGCGAGAAAGAAAAAGAACTAGACAAGCTGGTAAAGGAAAATGCAAAACTGAAAAAAAACTTTGAAGAGCTGACCGACAAGGAAAAGCTGAAACAGCACTACAACACCCTGAAGCTTCAAAACGCCATCAAGAAGGAAGAACTGGATTACCTGCGCGATATGGAGCGTAAGTTCAAGCAAATCATCCACGACTGGAAAAAGGCCGAGAACAAACAGGAGGTAATAACCGCCGCCGAAAACGTACTGTTTAAAAAGAAACAAATACAGGCCAATGCCGCTATGGCCAAAAAGGCCGACAAGAACTACGAAGTAGTAGGCAGCACACCCCAGCTTGGCGACCTGGTGCGCAACAAAATCAACCACCAGGTAGGCACCCTGAAAGAAATGCGCGATAAAAAAGCCATCGTACAGATAGGCCAGCTACCCTTTACCGTCTCCCTCGAAGACTGGATAGTAGTACGCAAAAAACAAAAAGAAACAGGGAAGAACGGGAAGGTGAAGAAGTAGTATAATGGAACTAAGCAGGAAATACGAAATACTGGATTCATTACCGGCCTATGGCCCAATGCCAATCCCTGTTACAGGTAATAATTCCGGTTATTATTCCGAAGGTTTTGTTATACGATTATACAAAGATGATGGCACAAGCTGGATTGGAAATTTCCAACCCTTCTCGCCGTTGTTGGTGTTCCTCACCAACAACCACGTAACACTAGTCGCGAAAATGAGTAATAAAGCCCCAGTTGTCTATGCCAGTATCATAATAAGTTGCGCTGCTGTAAGGATAATCTGATGCTATCTTACTAAATTGCTTGCGAACTGGGTTTTCGTGGATGTAGTTTAATTTTTGTTCTACTACTTCTTCTGTACGCAGCGGAATTGTAAGTGCGTTTCTTTCCCATATTTGATATTTCCTGTCCTTGGCATCTACACGAAAGGATTCTAGTAGCTCTCTATTGTTATTGCGCATGTCTTTTATCATCATTTGCGAGGTAAACCGTAGAAAATCCCTTTGAACGTCGGCAGATTGGTGTGGGTAAATGATATGCCACAGCAAGTGGATGTGATTATTCATGATAACAAATCCAGAGAGGTAAATTCTTTTTTCAGTCACCAGAAACCTGAGGCTTTCTATGATAATATCTTTATACGGGTCATTTGCCAACAGCGGCTTCCACTCCAATATGGTTGCGGTAAAGAAATCAAGGTCATAGCGGCGCATCATTCTAAGATAGTAAATTACCTTTATTGTGCGTTGCCCTCATTATGAGTTGTTGGTGAGGAACACCAACAACGGCGAAAAGAACATATATACAATTCAAAACATACCAATCCCGTCACCGGCTATTCTGCTGCTAACATTATGTTTCCACCTGATAGGTCCTGGATTATTTTATTCGCTCATAATACTCCATGCAAATACCCATACTCCAATATACATCAGAAATTTTATCAGAAACAATTTTAATGACTGGGTTATCCCAATCATAATCCTTTATTAGAAAAGTAATAAATCCCTTTACACCTTCATACCAGCCTGCATCAATACAATAATTATCTAATTCAGCTTGAAATAAATCTTCGATCAATAAATCTTCAACTGCATTAAGGTCTTTATCTTCTAAATCTTTCAGATCATTTTTAGTGATTTTCCAGTCATTAATTTTATCCATTTCCTATAGTTTACAACATAACAGTACAATATTTTGTCTGCAATGAAAATGAAACAGCAAAGCATCAACAACACCCGCAATCACCACCACCTTGCCTTTTCCTCTTTCAAAGCTGCACTGTCTCCATACGTATATGCATCAGCGTACGACTTCCAGCCATACGGTAAATACTTGGTATCGGGAGAAAACTCCCCTGCCCCAATATCTAAACCCCTGCTATTGGGTATACGGTAATCGCCCCAGTTAAAAGTCTTTGTCACCTTGTTTTGATACCCGGTCCATTTGCCTTCAAACTGGTTATTATTAAACCCGTCTGCATAATCATCAATATCCATATATTTTATCCCGCCATTCCTGTCTACATAAAATCTTGTCGTGAACCTGCCGTAGAGCTTACCTGTTTGCGATAGTGTACTGTCTTCATAAAACACATAGTCCCCTTCCATGCGGTACTGCCCTTTCATGCCGTCATCTTTATGCTCATCATCCACACCGTACTCCATTTGTTTATATGCTTCTATATCATTGATAATCATACTTCCACGAAACACATGTACCTTTGCCCCCACTTTTGTTTTACCATACACGTAGTACCGGTTATCTGTTCCCTTCTCTTTAGTAACAGAAATAAACTTAACCCTTGCCCGTTCATAGCTTTCACCGCAAAAACCTACTACGATTGTATTATCCTCATTCAGCCACAAACCCGAAAAATCCTTTTCAGCAAATTCTTTCTGCCAATCAATTTTTCGTGTAGCCCCCCTATCTGTATCATGTGTTTGCGCTGATAAAACAACAGGCAACAGCAACAAACCCAAAAGCATTTTATTTAAGGACATCATCTTTAAATTGAATTTATTCCATGTATTTTTCAGGAGGCGTTTTTCTGATAGATATATCAACATCCTAATGTACTACTTCCATAACGCTCAACTATCCCATCCCCTTCACCAATCCCCCCAATTTCTTCAGCGCACGCTCCACCTGTGGGCTCCATTGCAGGCCATAGCTCAGTCGCATGCAATTGCGGTAACGGTCCTGCAGGGTAAACATGCTGCCCGGCGCAATGCTGATTTTATGCAGCATCGCCTCCTGGTACAAGTGGTAGCTGTCTATATGTTTGTCCAGCTCTACCCACAGTATAAAACCACCCGTAGGGTTTGTTACCCTTGTCCCTTCGGGGAAATGCTCGCCTATGGTGCGTATATATTGCAGGCTGTTGGCATGCAGCGTCTGCCGTAGCTTGCGCAGGTGGTGCTCATACCTGCCTGTAGACAGGAAGTTGGCCACAGCAGCCTGTTGCGGCGTAGCCGAGGTAATACTGTGATACAGCTTCAGCCGCTTCACCTTTTCATAGTACTTGCCCGGCGCGCACCAGCCCACGCGGTAGCCGGGCGCCAATGTTTTAGAAATTGACCCACACCACAAGACATTACCCTCCTCGTCAAAGCTCTTGCACGAGCGCGGCCGTTTCGTACCGAAGTACACATCGCCGTATAGATCGTCCTCTATCAGCGGTACACCGTGGCGGGATAGCAGTTTTACTAATGCCTCCTTCTGTTCATCGGGCATACAATAGCCCAGAGGGTTACTAAAGTTGGTCACGAAGAAACAAGCCTTAATATTATGTTTCTCCAGCGCCTTCTTTACATCATCCGGGTCTACACCCGTATCGGGGTCGGTCGGCAATTCCACCACTTTCAGCCCAATGCTTTGCGCAAAGCGCAGTGTACCGAAATACACAGGGCTTTCAACCGCAATGGTATCGCCCGGTTTGGTCAGCGCCATCAGGCAGTAGGCAATGGCATTCATACACCCCGCAGTAGTGATGATGTCCTCAGCCTTCAGCGTGCCGCCCCATTGCACCGACATGCGCGCCACCTGCCTGCGCATCAATTCATTACCCTGTATCGACTCATAATAAGTTCCATTGCCCGGCAGTTCGCGCAGGGCCTGCATCATGGCCTTGTTCAGCTTGGCCAGCGGCAGTATCTCCGGCGCAGGCACGCTCAGCGAAAAACGCATCACGTTATCGGTGGCAAAATCATCATATACTTCCGATATGATGGCCTCTACGCTCTTATTCTTCACCGTCAGCGCGGGATTACTCTTCTCTATCTTCTGCGGGAAGCGCGCAGGGTTGAACCGCACATAATACCCCGATTGTGGCCTCGATTCTATCAGCCCTTTACCCTCCAGGTGGTAATATGCCTGTAATACCGTGCTCACACTCACCTCATGCTCCTTGCTCAGCAGCCGCACAGACGGAAGTTTGTCTCCTATATTCAAGACTTTATCCATTATCTGTCTTTCTATATTATCGGAAATATTCAGGTACAGGTGGTCGTTACTACCCTTTGTCAATGTTTTCATAAAACAACTGTTATGGTCGAAATTACAAAAATTGTATCTGTTTTGTTTCAAAAAATCAGGTCAATTTTGCTACATCATTTATACCAACAATCTATCCGTTGTGGGCAAACACACTAAAGCATACCTGGCACTTATCTTCATCAGCATTGTATGGGGCACTACCTACCTGGCTATCCGTGTAGGGGTAAAATACTATCCGGCTTTTCTGTTTGCAGGCGTCAGGCAGGTACTTTCGGCCATCATTATTATGGCTGTTGGCCTGGCAATGTACCGTAAGGCCGACCTCTCATTTAAAAACCTGCGGCACCAGTTGCTGGTTGGCTTCCTGCTGATTACTGCCGGTAACGGGCTGGTGACATGGGGCGAAAAATATATAGCCAGCGGCGTAGCGGCGCTAATCTGTTCCATGATGCCCATATTCGCCGTACTATTCAACCTTATCTCTTCCAAACAGGAGAAGCTGAACCTGTATATAGTGGCAGGATTATTATTGGGGTTTACAGGTGTGGCGCTGATATTCAAAGACAATATTGCCGACCTTGCCAATCCCTCCTATATTATGGGCATACTGGCCATATTCCTGGCCACTTCCTCATGGGCGCTCGGCAGTGTGTTCAATAAAAAACGCCCGCAAACCACCAATCCTGTATTCAATGCCGGACTGCAACTATTCTTCGGCGGTGCATTCCTTCTACTGTTCAGTCCTGCTATCGATTCTTATGAGCATATCGGCATAATAGATACGGATGCGCTCTGGGCCATGCTTTACCTCGTCATATTCGGCTCGGTGCTGGCATATACCGCATACATGTATGCCCTGAAAGAGCTGCCCGTCGGCCTTGTTTCTACCTATGCCTATGTGAATCCGCTGGTGGCTGTAATACTGGGCAATATCATCCTGTTTGAGCCGCTTACTTTGTTTACCGCACTAGCCTTCATTACAATAATTATCGGTGTTTACCTCGTTAACTATGGCTACCGCAGACAGCACCGTATCAATACCATAAAAAATTTAGCTGCGCTGCAGGCTGCAGCAGCAGATTCTGATAACCTTTAAAACAGACGATATGGCGTATTCGATTGCAATTTCACCCCAAACCAAAAGAGAAGTAAAGGAAACAAAGTCCATTCCTTTCGGGCAGCAACCTACCGAACACATGTTCATTGCCGAATATAAAAATGGAGAATGGCACAACAGCCGCATAGTACCTTTTGCCGACCTGACCCTGAGTCCCTTTGCACTATGCCTGCACTACGGGCAAACGGTTTTTGAAGGCATGAAAGCCTTCCTTCTGGAAGACGGGCGCATCAACATCTTCCGACCGCAGAAGCATTACCAGCGTTTCATAAAATCGCTGGAACGTTTATGCATGCCTTCCGTTCCCGAAGGATTATTCATGGAAGCCCTGCACCAACTGGTACAGCTCGATGCCGCATGGATACCCAACGACAAAGACGGTTCTTTATACATACGCCCTTTCATGATAGCCACTGAAGAGAGACTGGGGGTGAAAGTTTCAGACGAGTATATCTTCATGATTGTATGCACACCCGCTTACCAATACTACGCTAAACCGCTGAAGGTGAAGGTGGAAGACAAATTCTCTCGCGCAGCAGAGGGCGGCACAGGCTTTGCCAAATGCGGCGGCAACTACGGCGCGGCCTTCCTTCCGGCGCAAATGGCGCGTGAAGCAGGATACGACCAGGTGATATGGACCGACAGCAAAACCCATGAGCTAATTGAAGAATCGGGCACCATGAACCTGATGTTCTTTATAGACAATACATTAATCACCCCTCCGCTATCTGGCACTATATTGGATGGTGTAACCCGCGATTCCTTATTAACTTTGGCAAAGGAACATGGCATTGCCGTGGAGGAACGCCCGGTCAGGTATAAAGAGATACTGGATGCACTGGAAAACGGCAAACAGGTAGAAGCATTTGGCGCAGGTACGGCGGCAGTCATTGCACCGATAGAAACCATAGCAATCGGGAACAAGCATTATAATTGCTATACGGGTGAGGATGCCACGATGTACAAGCTGCAAAAATGGCTCTACAATATACGTAAAGGCAATGCCCCCGATACGCATAACTGGAACTATATATTATAAACCATATGAAACCTGTAAAAATTGAATACAAAGGATATACCATTACTACCGACAAAACGGAAATGCAGCCCGAAGCTATTCACAAATGGCTGACCGAACAATCGTACTGGTCCAAACATATCCCTTTCGATATTGTAAAGACATCCTTTGACAACTCATTTTGCATAGGCATTCTTAAAAACAACGAACAGGTAGGCTACGGCAGGCTCATAACCGATTATGCCACTTTTGCCTACCTCGCCGATGTATACGTTACTGAACCGCACCGGGGTATAGGGCTCAGCAAAAAGATGATGGAAATATTACTGGAGCAGGACTGGGTAAAAGGGCTCAGGAAAATAATGCTGGCCACGCTCGATGCTCACGGACTGTATGCACAATACGGTTTCACCCCTATGGTTATTTCAGAAAGATATATGGAAATAAGCCGGCCCATTATTTACGGCGATACAGAAAGTGTCTGTTAATACATACTACAAAACGAAACAACATGTCTACTATAGCATACCTGGAAAGTGCCAAAAGGCAATTCAAACTATATAAATCACTGGCCGATAAAGCCATGGCCCAGTTGAGCGATGAACAACTGTTTTGGCAGCCAAACGAAGAAAGCAACAGCATAGCCATTATTGTAAAACACATGTGGGGCAATATGCTCAGCCGCTGGACCGATTTCCTGACTACAGACGGCGAAAAAGAATGGCGCCAGCGCGATGCGGAATTTGAGAACGACTGGGCAACGCGGGAGCAACTGGAAAAAGCATGGGAAGAAGGATGGGATTGCCTCTTCCATGCGCTGGACAGTATTACGGACAATGACCTGGAACGCATCATATACATCCGCAACGAAGGGCATACGATACTGGAAGCCATCAACCGCCAGATAGCACACTATGCCAGCCACGTAGGGCAAATTGTGTATATAGCTAAAATGTGCAAAAATGACGAGTGGCAAACGCTGTCCATTCCGCGCAATAAATCGAAAGATTATAATGCAGGTAAATTTGCACAGGAAAAAGGCGTTCGCCACTTTACAGACGAATGGCTGAAAAAATCATGAGGATTAGTAAATACGCTGCAAATATTATAGGGCTGTTGCTGCTTCCGGCAGCAATAGCCCTGTTTGCTTTTAAGGGCGAACATACCATGCTCAGCCATACTGTAGACCTTAAAAAGCAAACCCTGCGTTTTTACTGGAAAGACGATAAAGGCCATATCATCGGCAGCCTGGGCAGGATGAAAGAAGTTGCGCAATCGCAACACCAAACCCTGGTATTTGCCATGAATGGGGGAATGTATAAAGAAGACCAATCGCCACTGGGGCTGTATATCGGGAACGGTAAAGAACTGGCGCCTCTCAACAGGGTATCGAACAGCTACGGGAATTTTTACATGAAGCCCAATGGCATCTTCTATATCAGGGAAAATGGCCGGTCATACATAGTACCTACCGAGGATTTCAAACCTTCAAAAGACATTAAATACGCCACACAATCCGGCCCCATGCTGGTAATTGACGGCAAAATACACCCCGCTTTTAAAGAAGGCTCCACATATACCAATATCAGGAACGGAGCAGGCATACTGCCCGATGGAAAGATTTTGTTTGCCATATCTGAAGACAAAATAAACCTGTACGACTTTGCACTTTGGTTTAAACATAAAGGCTGCAAAAATGCCCTTTACCTCGATGGATTTGTGTCGCGTATGTACCTGCCATCACAGGGCCGGGAACAGACCGATGGCAACTTCGGGGTTATCATTGCAGAAACAAAACCACAGTAAAAAAGCCTGTGAATACAGGCTTTCAACTTATCTGCTAATTTATCTGCTGCACCTGGCGCCTTTCCCATTCCCTTCGCTCGGCTTTGTATGAGAGGTATAGCCCCAGTCCGCCTCCTATGATAATAAGTGCAAAGTAGATGATAGGTTCACGCGTATCATTGACGTCCGTCCAGTGAACGTTACCTGCATCTATGCCGTGTGTCATAATACGTTTATGGCCCATGACCAGCACATCAATGATATAAGCCAAAAGCAACCCTATCCCCGACCCCAACAGCAGGAGGCCATACCTCAGGTTGGCAAAATAACGCGGCCTTGGGTTTTCGTTTCTGGGGTTGATGCCCCTGTCTATCAGTGCCATATTTTCACGGCTCCTTATATACACCACGCCAAATACCAGTGTAAATAATCCCAGCATAATAAATATTGGTACAAGACTTTCAATTACAAGTGCCATATAGTATAGTTTTATTTGTTGTTATTAAATATTTTGAACCGGTTACGATATTTAAGACGCAATAGTTTACAGGAAGGTTACACAAAAAGAAAAAATCATTTTCCTGTAACCTGTTATGGCTTTAGGTAGTCTATTTATATATCCATGCAGCAACTACAGGATACGGATATCATTCAACTGGTATTGAAAGGGGAGCAACAGGCCTTTTCAGTATTGGTAGAACGGTACCGTCATTTTGTATTTACACTTGCCCTGAAATATGCCTCCGGCAGGGAAGAAGCAGAAGAGCTGGCGCAGGATGTCTTCGTCAAAGCTTATCGCTCCCTTTCAGGGTTCAGGGGCAACAGTAAATTCAGTACATGGCTCTATACCATTACACATACTACCTGCCTCTCGCACCTGCGGAAGAATAAACCCGCCTTTAACCCAATTAACGAAAATCACCATAACATTCCCGTCAATATGGTTGACCGGATTGAAATAAAATCGAGACAGTACTGGCTGGTAAAAGTTATTGAGCAACTGGAACAAAAGGAAGCCGAAGCAATCACCCTGTTTTACCTTGCAGAACAATCGGTAGAAGAAATCGCATTGATAACAGGTCAGAGCGCGGCCAATGTAAAAGTGCGCCTCTTCCGTGCCCGGCAAAAGTTAAAACAATTATTAACCCATCAACATGCTATCAGCCGCAGCGATTTATAGTATGAATGATGTAATTTTATAGAAATATGCAACCGTTCGAAGAAATAGAACTGCAGATTTGGGACTACATCGATAACCGTTGTAGCGAACAGGAACGCATACGTATTGCTGCATTAATAGTGAATGATGCCGTATGGAAAGACCTGTACGAAGAAATAACCGCCACAAACAGCCTGCTGAAAACTACTGAGCCGGAACATACATCCCTGCGCTTCACAAAAAACGTAATGGAAACAGTAGAAGCAACTACTATAGCCCCGCATACAGCCAAATACCTGAACAATACATTCATTAAAGGCATCACAGTCTTTATGCTTACCGGAATTGTGGCACTGCTGGTTTATATTATAGCTGTTGCCGCCTCGTCGGTAAATACGCCGCCCGTGGCGCAAAAAAAGGTTAACCTTGACTGGATATCTAACCCTGCGACGCTGGAAGTTATGGGCTTTTTATTCGTCCTTTCGGCGCTTGTCTTTATCGATACCCTGCTCCGTAAGAAAGATATGGACCGCAGGAACGCACCATTATAAATGTTTCAGCATCTTCAGGTCAAAATCTTCAAGGCTGCGCAGTTTGGCATCGGCAAGTGAAAACCTCGGGTCGTCAAAATGCACTTCGTCAGGAACTACGATTACTTTCATCCTTGCCGCCTTGCCTGCAATCATCCCGTTTACCGAATCTTCAAACACCACACACTGCAAGGGAGTAGAACCCATTGCCTCCGCACAGTGCAGGAATACCCCCGGGTGCGGTTTTCCCAGTGCTACCACATCAGCCGATGTAATGCAGTCAAAATAATCCTTTATCCCGAAATGCTCTACCAGTGCCTCTATCATTCGCGCGGGTGACGAGGAAGCAAGCCCAATTTTGAATTTATGCTTTTTCAACAGTTCCATCGAATGAATAACACCCGGCAATACCCGGCCCACCTCTTTCGATGAAGTAATAATATCATCCAGTATTTCATCCGCCACTTCATCCGAAGTACTGCCTGTCCACGGGTATTTGATAGCCCAGTAGTCGGTCACCTCGTATATCCTCAACCCTGTGGTTTCTTTGAACCTTTCTCTTGTAATAGGTATATTATGTTTACTGGCTACCCGCAGCATACTTTCGCCCCAAAGCGGCTCCGTATCCAGCAATAATCCGTCCATATCATATAATACCGTATTAATCATTATTTCCTGTTTGTCCGCAAATATCCGTTCTACGGGTGAGTTTTCGGGTGAAATTTTATTTTTATAATTCGTCAATCCCGCCCCAAACGTTATTTTTGAGGCCTAAACATTAAACTATACTTATGAAGCGCAACGCTTTTTTTGCCCTGTTGCTCGGTGCTTCCGTACTGGCTACCGGCTCCCGTGCAGCAAACAAAATTAACTATACGGAATACGATTTGCCCAACGGACTGCATGTTATCCTGCATGAAGACCATGCCACACCTATTGTTGCAGTGTCGGTTATGTACCATGTAGGCTCTAAAAACGAAGACCCCGCACGTACGGGCTTTGCCCACTTCTTCGAGCACCTGCTGTTTGAAGGCAGTGATAATATTAAACGTGGCGAATATATGAAGCTGGTACAGGCCGCAGGTGGCCAGCTCAATGCCAATACATCACAGGACCGTACTTTTTATTACGAAGTACTCCCCTCCAACCAGCTTGAGCTGGCCTTATGGATGGAAGCGGAACGTATGCACTATGCAAAAATCGACGATGTAGGCGTAGAGACACAACGCAAAGTGGTAAAAGAAGAAAAGAAACAACGCTACGACAACACGCCTTACGGGCAGATACTGAATGTAGTGTATGAAAACGCCTATAAAGTACACCCTTACCGCTGGTCGCCCATCGGTAAAGAGCAGTATATAGACCAGGCAAAGCTGGATGAATTCATGAATTTTTACCACACTTTTTACGTGCCCAACAATGCAACCCTTGTTATTGGCGGAGATATTGACGTGAAGCAAACCAAAGAATTCATCAGCAAATACTTCGGCAGCATACCGAAAGGTACCACAACTATCCCCCGCCCTACCGAAGTGGAACCGGCGCAAACTGCCGAACGTCGCGTAGAGTTTTACGATAACATCCAGCTTCCTGCCGTTGTGATTGCCTACCACGTACCTAAAATGGGCACAGACGACTGGTATGCACTGCAACTGCTCACACAAACATTATCGCAGGGTAAAAGTTCCCGCTTCCGCAAAGAAATAGTGGAAAAACAACAGAAAGCCCTTGAAGTAGGTGCATTCATGATACCCAACGAAGACCCGGGCGTTGCTTTCATGTTCGGCATTACCAATGCAGGCGTAAAACCTGAAGAGATTGAAAAATCGATGCTGGCGGAAATTGAAAAAGTAAAAACAAACGGTATTGGCGATGAGGAATACAAAAAACTCATTAACCAGGCTGAAAACGACTTCGTAACCCAAAACCAACGTGTATTAGGTGTGGTTGAAAACCTCGCTACCTATTATACCTTCATGGGCGATGCAGGGCTTATCAATACAGAACTGAGCCACTATACCAAAATAACCAAAGAAGACCTGAAGCGTGTTGCCAATAAATACTTCACTAAGGAGAACAGGCTGGTAGTATATTATTTACCTAAATCTGCAGAAAAGAAAGGATAACCGTAAACAACAATTGCTAACAGCATCAACACACTGATATTTATATGAAAAAGATAACACTCTCCATACTTACCATAGCACTGGCACTATCGGCCGGCGCACAGTCATTCGACCGCAGTGTACGCCCCAAACCGGGCCCTGCCCCCGAAATAAAGCTCGGTAAAACGGAAAGCTTTACCCTGCCCAACGGGCTGCGCGTTTTCGTGGTAGAAAACCATAAACTGCCTACCATAGCAGTCAGCATTCAACTGGATATAAAACCTGCCCTTGAGGGTGATATGACCGGCTACCGCCAGTTGATGTCCGATATGCTTACCTCAGGCACCAAAACACGCTCCAACGAAAAACTCAACGAAGAGATAGACTTTATCGGTGCCGATATCAACGCATCGGATGAAGGATTATTCGGCAGCAGCCTTACCAAACATGAGCACAAACTCATGGAATTGATGGGCGATATTGCTATGAATGCCGATTTCAAACAATCGGAGCTCGACAAGAATAAAAAACGCATGAAATCGGGACTGGAAGCAGAAAAGAACGAGCCGGATGCCATGCTGAACAATGTGAGCGCCGTAGTAAACTTCGGTAAAGCACACCCTTATGGTGAAGTGCCTACGCCGGAAACTGTGGATAATATTACGTTAGATGCAGTAAAGAAATACTACAGCACTTACTTCCGCCCCAATGTTGCCTATATGGCTATCGTGGGCGATGTAACTGTAAAAGATATAAAACCCCTGGTAGAAAAGTACTTTGGCGGATGGCAAAAGGCCGATGTGCCCGTTGCGCAATATAGCAATCCTAAAATGCCGCCCAGCACATCTGTAGCCTTTGTTCCCCGCGACGGTGCAGTACAAAGTGTTATCAATGTAACCTACCCCATCGACCTGCAGCCGGGCGCTCCCGATGCTATTAAAGCGCGTGTAGTTAACTCTATGCTCGGTGGTGGTTCCAATGGCCGCCTGTTCCTGAACCTGCGCGAAAAGCATGGCTGGACTTACGGTTCTTATTCTTCCATCAACCCCGACGACCTGAAAGCTAATTTCAGGGCCTACGCCAAATGTCGCAACGTGGTTAGCGATAGCTCCGTAGCGGAGATACTGAACGAGATGAACCGCATACGCGATGAGAAAGTACCTGCCGATGAACTGCAGAACCACCTTTCCAATCTTTCCGGTTCTTTTGCCATAGCCCTGGAGCGCCCACAAACAGTAGCTCAGTATGCCATTAATATCGAGCGCTACAATATGCCGAAGGATTACTACCAGAACTACCTGAAAAACCTGAATGCAGTAACCGTAGAAGATGTACAGAATACAGCTAAACAATACGTTGACCCGGCACATGCCCACATAGTAGTGGTAGGCAGCAAAGACGACGTAGCAAAAACCATGAGCCGCTTCGGCAAAGTGCTGTATTACGATAACTATGGCGAGCCGGTGAGCGATAAAATATCAGCAGCGCCTGCAGGCATGACGGCAGCCGATGTAATGAAAAAATACATTGCTGCAATAGGTGGGGAAAAAGCAATCAACAATATTAAAGACATCAAGACCGTAAGCAATGCCAGCATGAGCTTCGGTGGCCAGCAAATGAACCTGACCATTACCGAAATGAAAAAAACGCCTTCCAAATCGAAAACAGTAGTAGAAGGCATGGGCATGGTATTGGACAAAAAGGTATTGAACGGTGACAAAGGCTATGAAGAAGCACAGGGTAAAAGGATGGAGATGGAAGCAGATGACATTGCCGAAGCTAAAAAAGATGCAGACATATCTGCTGACCTGCACCCGGAAAAATATGGCATTAAGCGCACTCTGAAAGGCATGGAGAAAGTGAATAACGCAGATGCGTATGTTGTAGAAGCAGTTGATGCGGACGGCAATAAATCAACTGAATACTATGATGCTAATACAGGCCTCATGGTAAAACACACACAGGTAGAAAAGCAGGGGGATATGGCCATCAGCGTAGTATCTGAATACAGCGACTACAAAGAAGTACCCGGAGCCAATGGCTTTAAAATACCGCATTCGGTGAAACAAAGCGCTGGCCCCCAGGTTGTAGAAGCGAAAGTGCAAACCGTAGAAGTAAACAAAAACATACCTGATACAGAGTTCAACTAACAGCTCTCGAACACGTTAAAAATGCCGTCTTTAAAAGGGCGGCATTTTTCATTATTACCGTACCTTTGCCGCAATTGAATCGGAAATTATGGCAGACATCCTGCAAAAAGTGATAGAAGAAAACCGCCAGGGAGAGGCATACGCCCCTTTCACAGGTGATGTAAATGAATACAATAAGAAGTTCTATATAGAAAGCTACGGCTGCCAGATGAATTTCAGCGATAGTGAAATTGTGGCATCTATACTGCATGGTGAAGGCTATGGCGCCACCCGCAATTTTGAAGAGGCGAACCTTGTGCTTTTGAATACCTGTTCCATACGCGAAAAAGCGGAACAAACCGTCCGTAACCGCCTGCAAGCATTTCGCAAGGTAAAAGACCAAAAGCCCGGCATGCTCATTGGCGTACTCGGCTGTATGGCAGAGCGCCTGAAAGCGAAATTCCTGGAAGAAGAAAAACTGGTAGACATAGTGGTAGGCCCCGATGCCTACCGTAGCCTGCCGGGTCTTATCAGCGAGGCGGAAGGCGGACAAAAAACTGTAAACGTGCTCCTGAGCCGCGAAGAAACATATGCCGATATATCGCCCGTACGCCTCGACAGTAACGGGGTAACGGCTTTTGTCAGCATCATGCGCGGCTGCAACAATATGTGTTCGTTCTGCGTAGTGCCCTTTACCCGTGGCCGCGAGCGCAGCCGCGATGCAGAGAGTATTGTGGCTGAATGTCAAAACCTGTTTGACCGGGGATTCAGGGAAGTAACCCTGCTTGGCCAAAATGTGGACAGCTACTATTATACAAGCCCCTCCCTAACCCTCCCCCAGGGGGAGGGAACTGAACCCTCGCTTGTTGAAGAAGATGAATTTGGCTATGCTACTGCTGATGCTTCGCTTTATGGTTTATTAAAAGAGTATGCGGTTCAAAATCGCAATAATGCTACCCATGCGGAATCTATCTTATGGGATAGTTTACGCGGCAAAAAATTAGATAATTATAAATTCCGCAGGCAACATATCATTTCCAAGTACATTGCTGATTTTATTTGCCTTGAAAAGCAATTGATAATCGAAGTTGATGGAAAAGTTCACCAGCTTCCTGAGAATGCAGAAAGCGATGCACAAAGAACAGCACAACTTGAAACATTAGGCTTTACAGTACTTAGGTTTACTAATGACAAAGTAATTAATAACATTGAGGCTGTACTAACTACTATTGCTGAAACACTTAATAAGCTGCCCAACAAACCATTATGGTTTCAAAATAAGCAAAAAGCCTCCCCCTTGGGGGGAGGTTTGGAGGGGGCTATCACTTTTGCGCTTTTGCTCGAAAAGGTTGCTCTCATTTCTCCTCTGCTGCGTGTTCGCTTCAGTACATCTCACCCCAAGGATATTACAGACGATGTATTGTACACTATGGCAAAGTACAAGAACATCTGCGAATACATACACCTGCCTGTACAGAGCGGTAACACCCGCATACTGCAGCAGATGAACCGTACTTATACCCGCGAATGGTATTTGAGCAAAGTAAAACGCATACGCGAGATAATGCCGGATTGCGGATTAAGTACCGATGTTATCAGCGGATTTTGTACGGAGACCGAAGAAGAACACCAGGACACACTGAGCCTGATGGAGCTTTGCCGCTTCGATATGGCCTATATGTTCTCTTACAGCGAGCGCCCCGGTACGCTAGCAGCCCGCCGCTATACCGATGATGTGCCTGAAGATGTGAAAAAACGCAGGCTGGAAGAAATCATCAAACTTCAGAACGGGCACTCACGCGAAAGCTATCAGAATGATATAGGTAAACCCTTCGAGATACTGATAGAAGGCGATAGCAAGCGCAGCGCCGATGACTGGTGCGGCCGCAACAGCCAAAACAAAATGACCGTATTCCCCAAAGAAAACTACGACCTGAAAAAAGGAGACTATGTGACGGTGAAAATAACATCAGCTACATCAGCCACTTTGATAGGCGAGATAGTTAAATAACAAGAGCTACGGCTTTTGAATTTTGACTTTTAACTTTTGACTTTACAATGGATATTCAAAGTATAAAAAACAGGTTTGGAATTATAGGTAATGCGCCCGCGCTGAACCATGCGCTGAATACAGCCGTGCAGGTAGCCAATACCGATCTGTCTGTATTGATAGTGGGGGAAAGCGGTGTAGGTAAAGAAGCTTTTTCCAATATCATACATGCCCTGTCATCGCGCAAACATAACCCATTCATAGCCGTCAACTGCGGGGCTATACCAGAAGGCACTATCGACAGTGAGCTGTTCGGCCATGAAAAAGGCTCATTCACCGGCGCTGTAGATAGCCGCAAAGGGTACTTTGAAACTGTGAATGGCGGAACCATATTTCTTGATGAAATAGGCGAAATGCCCATAGGTACACAGGCGCGTCTACTGCGGGTATTGGAAACAGGCGAATTCATCCGCGTGGGTTCTTCCAAAGTGCAAAAGACAGATGTGCGTGTAATAGCTGCCACGAACCGTGACCTGCTGGAATATACGCAGCAAGGCAAATTCAGGGAAGACCTGTATTACCGCCTCAGCACGGTACCCATCCGCGTACCTGCCCTGCGCGACAGGCAGGAAGATATTCCCCTGCTGTTCCGCAAATTCGCTTCCGATTTTGCAGAACGCTATAAAACACAAACCGTACAGCTCGATACACCGGCGCAGCAGTTGCTCGTCACCTACCAATGGCCGGGCAATGTGCGGGAGCTGAAGAATATAGCAGAACAGGTATCCGTGCTCAGTACAGATAAAATCATTACAGCAGAAATGCTTCAGGCCTTTTTACCGCAACGGGGCAGCTCGCGCAGCCTGGCACTGTTGCCGCCGGCACCTGCACCCGCCGCTGCGGGCCAGGAATATGCCGGCACTACCGAACGAGATATATTATATAAGCTTTTCTTCGACCTGAAGAAAGACATGAATGAGCTGAAGCAATTGATGTATGATATGATGCACGGACAACCCGCATACCCTGCGTCACCGTTGCCCGATAACCTGTTGCCCTACCCTGCTGCGCCAGAGCCTGCGTCCAACGGCAATATCACTCCGTCTCAGCCTACCCCCATATACCTGCAGCACAATGAGCATGTAGACCATCACGAAGAGGTGGAAGAATCGTTGATGCTGGCAGACCGTGAAAAAGAATTCATCATCAAATCGCTGAAAAAACACAAAGGCCGCCGCCGCGATGCGGCCAACGAACTGGGTATCTCAGAACGTACCCTGTACCGGAAAATAAAAGAATACGACATTAAAGAATAGCAGCTCCGCTTAATTAAGTTATTTTTGCAGCCTTATGCGTAGGTTCCTGTTGCTTGCCCCTTTACTGATTTTACTATTTGCCGGCTGTGGTATCTACAGCTTTACAGGTGCCAATATTGAAGGTAAAACCATGAATATGCATGTGCTCGAAAACCATGCACGAAATGTGGTACCCACGCTCAGCCCCGCACTTACCAGTAAGATAAGGAGCCGCATCCTGTCGCAAACCGGCCTTTCACCTGTCACTACCGATGATGCCGATTACGATATTTCAGGAGCTATCACTTCTTACGAAGTAACGGTTTCGGGCATACAAAACACCCAGCAGGCCACCCAAAACAGGTTGACGGTTGCAGTAAGTATTACGTTCAAGAACCGCCTCGATAAGAGAAAGGATTTTACGCAAACATTTACCCGCTTTTCCGATTTCCCGGCCACGCAGACCTTGCAAAGTGTAGAAGCAGCCAAAATAGAGGAAATAGGCAATCAATTGGCTGATGTTATTTTCAATCAAGCATTTGTAAACTGGTAATAAACAAAATACATGGCAGGTTTATCAACAGCAGATATTACAAAAATTCTTCGCGACCCGCAGTTGGTTTCCGGTATGGATGCCACTAAAATTGCTGCGCTGAAGGACACCTACCCTTATTTTGTTACAGCACGCTATATAAACATCTTGCAAAAACACCTGCGGGAACCCTTTTCCAATGCGGTTTTACAGGAACTACAGCTTTATAAAGGCAACTGGTTGCTGCTGCACCAATGGCTGGAAAAAGCTGTTGCTAAAGAAGAAATGCCCCAACCCGCTGTGCAGGCAGACGCAGAACCGGAGCAAATACCTGTAACGGCAAACGCCGCTACGGAAACTAATGACGCAATCATAGAAGAAAATTTAGCCGAAGCGCTTATTTTGGAAGTACCCCCAACCGAAGAGCCTGCAGAAGAGATGAAAGACGAACCACTAATAAAACCGATATATACAGAAGATTATTTTTTACACCAGGGCGTAGATATACCCGGAGATTTACCTGGGGCTGAAACCCTGAAACCTCACACAGAAGAAGAAAATGATGAAGATAAATCGCTGATGGTGGTAATGAGCTTCAGCGAGTGGCTGGCCTATTTTAAGACCAAAAGCCAGAAAGCAAAAGAGGAAGAAGAAGACCAGCGCGCCCTGAAAACCATGTGGCAGAAAGAAAAACTGGCAGCGGCATTGGAAGAGGAAAATGATGTGATACCCGAGAATGTATTTGAAATGGCCGTAAATTCTATTACAAAGGAAGAAGACCTTGCCAGTGAATCTTTGGCCGAGATATATGTAAAGCAGGGCAAATATGACAAAGCCATAGATATGTACCGCAAATTAAGTTTGCGCAATCCTCAAAAAAATGCTTATTTTGCCCGGAAAATCGAGACGATACAAAAAGAAAAACAATCATGATTTCGTTAATAACCATACTTATTTTACTGGCTTGTGTGATACTGGCTTTCTTCATTTTGGTACAAAACCCTAAAGGAGGCGGACTGTCAGGTACTTTCGGCAGCATCGGCACCCAGGTAATGGGCGTGAAGCAATCTACAGACGTAATGGAAAAAGGTACATGGAGTACAATGGGCATTATTGCCGCACTATGCATTATTACCGTTATGTTTTTTGAAGTGCCCAAGGAGAATGACCTGAACAGGGGCAAACAACCGCAAAAAAGCAGCGCTCCGGCTCCACAGCAGGCTCCTGCCGGTGGCGCACCTCAACAACCCGGTAAATAATTTTAAAATAATTTCACTATAAGATACCTGCTCTGTAACCGGGCAGGTATTTTTGTTCCCGATCATGAGTGCCGCCAGGTCAAAAAAGAAAAAGAAAACATCCCGCTTCCTGCTTTGGCTGGTAGTGGCTTTACTTATACTGGGCGTTTACGCCCTGTTGAAAGTGTTTGGCCCGAATACGGGCAGCATGGCTGAGGGCGAATATCTTTACGTACGTACCAGCTCAGTATATGCCGATGTGAAAGAAACATTGGCACAAAATGGTTTCATAAAAGACATTACCAGCTTTGACCTGCTTGCAAAAAGGGCAAATTACCCGAATCATGTGCACGCAGGTAAATACCATATAAAAAAGGGGATGAGCAATTATGACATCATACGGTTGCTGCGCTCCGGCAGGCAAACGCCTGTAAAGCTCGTTATCAATAAACTGCGCACCGAAGATGATTTCATTGACCTCGTATGCTCCAGCCTTGAAGCCGATTCATCGGTAATGCGGCAGATGTTTGCCGATACTGTTTACCTTGCCCAGTTCGGCCTCGATACCAGTACGGTAATGTGTGCAGTGATACCAGACACCTACGAATTTTTCTGGAATACAAGCGCAGATAAGGCATTCAGGAAAATAGCCCGGTATTATCAAGAATACTGGACGGATGAACGTAAGCAAAAAGCCCGCGCGCATGGCCTCACACCTGTACAAGCTATCATCATAGCCTCTATTGTGGAGGAGGAAACCAATAAGAATGATGAAAAAGGCAATATAGCCAGCGTGTACATCAACCGCTACCGGATAGGTATGCGCCTGCAGGCCGATCCTACCGTTAAGTTTGCCCTCCGCGATTTCTCCATCCGCAGGGTAACGGGCAACCACCTGCTCACAACATCACCCTACAATACCTACATGTATGCAGGCCTGCCCCCGGGCCCCATTTGTACCCCTTCCAAGAAAACGCTGGAAGCCGTGCTGAACGCCCCTGATACAAAATACCTGTACTTCTGCGCACGTGAGGATTTCAGCGGTTATCACCGTTTTGCTTCCACACTGGCCGAGCACGCTAAAAATGCCCGCCTGTACCAGCAGGCGCTCAATGAGCGTGGCATACACTAATGCTGCTCCGTATCTTCCCCGGTTTTATTTACCTGTAAACGGGGTATTTTAACAATCTCGAACGTGGCCGATGCCAGTACGACCGCACCGTTTGTTTTCATGATTTCTTTACCAATACGCTCATTCAGCAGGTGCCTGGTACCTCTCCGCTTTTTATAGTCTACAATATAGCGCAGGTTAAATTCTATCCAGTTATCAGTCATGCTAATGGCCAGCGTAGCCTCCAGTTGCGCATCTTCTATATAATATTTGCTTACAATCCTTTTCCAGTTTTCGGTAGAGTTTTCTACATAATCGGATAATACTTCACTTGCCGCTTTCGTAACAATAGATTTTGCCAGTTCCAGGTCAGAGCCATAGCGTATGGGAAGAACAAGTTCATCCCATACAAAAGGAAAATCCTGTGAATAATTATATATCGGCGACCTGAATACAAATGCATTAGTCAGCTTTACAACCCTTCCACTGTAATTATCGCTGCTCACCCATTCGCCTATTTCCATCATGGTTGTATATATGGTATCTACGTCCAGCACATCTCCTTTTATGCCGTTTATCTCTATACGGTCACCGGGTTTATATACTTTTACAAAAAATATATAGAAAGAACCTGCAATACTGAGTATCAGTTCCTGCAAGGTGATAGTTATGCCTGCAGTCAGCAGGCCAATAGCTAACGTAAAGTCCTTAATCTTCCCGGTAAAATAGGATACACTCAAAAACAATATCAAAATATATCCTATTGCTTCCACACCTTTTTGCGATTTGTACCTGACAGACGTATCTGGCAATCTTTTCTTCAACATCCTTCTTAAAAAGGAAATTCCAATAATGATAAGAATTACCCACGCCGCATATTTAATAATATTCATTATCGTAGGGTGTTCCAGTGTCCATGTGTTTATATAATCAAATAGTCCCATACCGTAAGTTTCAATGTACACACAATAATATATTCCATTATACAATCAATATAAGTAATGAACTATTGTGCCATAAACTGATTTCTCACACCAGTTTTCATTTTTAGAAAAATATTTACCCCGCATTTTTCCTGATAATGAAAAACATACCGACTGATAGGCGGTTACTTTGCGTGCCCAAAAAGTATACATTGAAAAAGATTTACTCAATCTCCTTTTTATTATTGTGCGCAACCGCAGCAAATGCACAATTCCGTACACCTGCGCAGCAGCAGGTGCTGACTAACGAAGATTCACTGCATGCAGGTGTATCCAAACAAAAAACCGTTTTGTCAGGATATGGCAGCGCATTCTACCAGCGCGATTTTAACCGTGAACAATCAAAAGCCACGTTAGAACGTGCTGTTTTGTTTGTAGGGCACAGGTTCAATGCCCGTATCGCATTCTTCTCAGAAATGGAACTGGAGAATGCTATTGTTGTTGGCGGCGAAGAAAAAGGTGAGATTGCTATGGAGCAGGCTTTCCTGAAATTCAATTTCTCACCCCGGCATTACCTCGTTGCCGGTCTGTTTATTCCCCGCATCGGTTTGCTCAACGAAAACCACCTGCCCGTTAACTTTAATGGTGTAGAGCGCCCGTTGGTAGAGCAACTGGTAATTCCTGCTACCTGGCGCGAGTTGGGTGTTGGTTTTTATGGCTCGCTCAGTAATATGCCGCTCAATTATACCGTTTCTTTAATGAACGGCCTCAATTCAGCAGGTTTTGAGCATGGCGATGGCATACGCAGCGGCCGCGCCGAAGGTAACCAGGCCTTTGCTAATAACCTTGCCCTCTCTGCAGCAGTGCAGTACAGCATCAGCGATTTTAAATTACAGGCCTCGGGATACATGGGCGGTACTGTGGGACTGAATAAACGTGGTGCAGATAGCCTGGGACTCAACAGTGGCGCATTCGGCACACCGGTTTACCTGGGTGAGGCAGATGTGCAATATAACCGTGACGGCGTTTCGGCAAAAATACTCGGTGCTTATATTTCACTGCCGGAAGCTGGAAAAATAAATACTGCCTATGCCAAAAACATAGCCAGCACCATGTATGGTGCTTATGCCGAGCTGGGATATGATTGCCTGCACCCTTTTCATGAAGATGCACAGTTAATTGCATTTGCCCGGTATGAAGTCATTGACCTGAATGCAAATCTCCCTGGCCCACCGGAAGCTATATATGATGGTACTTTGAAGCAATCGCACGTTATTCTGGGCTTTAGCTACCTGCCTATACCCAATGTAGTCGTTAAAGCAGATGTACGCCTGGCGCAAACCGGCGACCAGAATAGCTTACTGGTGATAAACCCGGCGCCTAATGCATTACCCTATCAGCCTAAAAATACATTTTTAAACATCGGCGTAGGATACTCATTCTAGATAATGGAGCGAAGAGATTTTGTGAAGCTGGGTTGTCGTTTTTGCCTGCTGGCCGCAGCAGGCACAGCATTGCCTTCATTTATCAGCTATGCGGGCAAAAAGTCTTCCGTGTTTAAAACGCGGCTGAACGACAATAACGAAATAGAAATGCCCTTATCACTCTTCGAAGAAGGCAACCTCAGGTTTGTACGTATCAAACATTGGTTTTACGACATAGCGGTGCATAAAGAAGAAGACGAAACCTATACTGCCATATTGATGAAGTGCACCCACATGGACAACCAATTGAACTTAACAGGTGATGGTTTCCGGTGTAGCCTGCACGGCAGTGAATTCGGCAAGCAGGGAGAAGTAATAAAAGGGCCTGCCGAGCGTCCTTTAAAAACTTATGAAACAGTTATCAACGATGAAAATCTTATTATAAAAATTGATAAAAATGAAGATGAATAATAGCAAATCAGGCCTGGCGATACTTGCAGCTGTAGTACTTTCAGCTACGGCCTGCAAAAAAGATACGGAAACCACTACCAATACAGTAGATTTTGAAGCTATGAAGCAAACAGTGCTGACCGACTTCACGAACAATATTGCCGTTGCAGGTTATAAAGACCTTGATGATGCATCTGTAACCTTATACAATTCCATTGATGCACTCAACAACAATGCTACCGATGCAAACCTGGAAGCTGCCCGTAAGGCATGGAAAGATATGCGCAGCATATGGGAGCAGTGCGAAGGTTTTCTTTTCGGCCCGGTAGAAGATAACGACTACGATCCCAATATGGATACATGGCCTACAGACTATGTACAAATGGACTCCCTGCTTTCCAGCAACAATGCACTGACGCTTGCCGATATACAATCTGCAACCCTTTCATTACGCGGTTACCACCCTATTGAATATATCCTGTTCGGTAATCATGGAGATAAAACAGCGGCAGCTATTACCGGCCGTCAGAAACAGTATATAATGAGCCTGGCCACCGACCTGAAAAACACTTGCCATGAGTTACACCTGAGTTGGACCGCAGCACCCGTCAACTTTGCACAGCAAGTAATAACTGCAGGCAGCGGCAGTACCAAATATGCTAAAAAGCAGGAAGCCTATATAGCCATTGTAGAATCTATGATTGGCATTTGCGAAGAAGTAGGCGAAGGCAAAATGAAAGAGCCTTATGATGCACAAAACCCCAATATTGTAGAGTCTCCCTATTCAGGTAATTCTCTTACCGATTTTAAAAACAACATCATCGGGCTGCAAAATGTGTACATGGGCAAATACAAAACCGATGGTGCAGGCCTGAATGACCTCGTAGCAGCAAAAAACAAATCGCTTGATAATAAAATACAAAGCCAGCTTACAGCAGCTATCAACTCATTCGATAATATTACTGTTTATTACGAAGATGCGATTATCAGCCAGAGAGTACAGGCAGAGCAGGTAATGGAAAGCCTGGCTACGCTGAAAACAACGCTCGACGAAGAGTTGAAGCCATTCATTATTCAATATATCAACGACTAATTACCGTATGCGAAAGTTCAAAGTCCTCTTGGGCGTTTCACTGGTACTGGTAGGGTTCAGTATGTGCCGCAAGGCAGAACCCTTTGCAGAGGAGGGATATGATGACCGCCTGAGTGGTGGCCTTGCCACAGTCTTTGACGAAACGTCCAAAGCCTTCAGCCATGCCATAGAGGGACTTACGGGTAATGATATGCTGGCGCACGAAAAAGGGGATGCTTCTTTTGAACAAACATTTGTGTCTGCTCCCGCGCCCATCAACAGCGGGCTGGGGCCGGTATTCAACAATGTTTCCTGTATTTCCTGCCACCACAATGACGGGAAGGGCACCCCTACCGCAGGCGCTGTAAACTCTTCCCTGCTTTTCCGCATCAGCCTGCCGGGCACTACAGAACAGGGAGGCCCTGTACCTGTGCCGGGCTATGGCGGGCAACTGCAGGATGTTGCTGTTTTCGGCAAAAAAGCAGAAGCAACAATAAACATTAGCTACACAGAAGAAACATATACTTTCCCTGACGGTGAAAAAGTACACTTGCGTAAGCCTTCCTATACACTGACCAATTCCTATATGGCCATTTCCGGTCATTACGGTTTATCGCCACGACTTGCCCCGCCGGTATTCGGCCTTGGCCTGCTCGAAAACATACCGGAGCAGACATTACTCAGCTTTGCCGATGAAAACGACAGGGATGGGGACGGTATCAGCGGAAAGGCCAATTACGTTTACAATCCCGATACAAAAAGAAAAGAAATAGGCCGCTTTGGCCTTAAGGCAAATACGGCCAGCATATTAACACAGGTAGCAGGTGCTTATAACCAGGATATGGGTATTACCAACCGTATTTTCAGGCAGGAAAGCACATGGGGACAATCGCAGCTCGACGACCTTGCTGATGACCCTGAACTGGCAGACAGCGTGCTGGACCGTGTAGCTTTCTATATCAAATCGCTGGCTGTGCCTGCACGCCGCAACGTAACCGATGTTGAAGTAAAAAGAGGACAGGAAATATTTACACAGCTCAACTGCTCCGGCTGTCACAAACCTACAGTACAAACAGGGGTCGATGTGACACTGCCCGCTATATCCAACCAGCGCATACACCCGTATACCGACCTGCTGCTGCACGATATGGGTGCAGGGCTTGCCGACGGCTATACCGATTTCCTGGCCACCGGCAACGAATGGCGTACTACCCCGCTATGGGGCATTGGCTTGTTTGAGAAAACGAACGGCACGCCCTATTACCTGCACGATGGCCGTGCACGCACGCTGGAAGAAGCCATACTCTGGCACGGAGGCGAAGCGGAAGCATCTAAAAACAAATTTGCACAGTTGAGTAAAACAGACCGTAAAGCTGTAATCAGGTTCCTTAAATCTTTGTAGTTAGTAGATATACCGGTAAACAAAACAGGCAGGTTGAAACCCAACCTGCCTGTTTGTTTTTATACGTACGATAATACTATCGCTTTATTTCCTCATTGCTCAATACAACCGGGGCATCTTTACCGCTTGCTGCATAGTAGCGTATCCATACAGGCACAAAGTAGATGACGGAAGTGAAAAAAACAGCCCCGTACACATCATAAGTATAGTGTATGCGCATGCTCAATACCATAAAGCTCATCAATCCTGTAGCAAACCCCAGGTAGACTTTTAATGACTTCTTTTGTGCGCAGAGAAAGTATATCCAGATACTGGCCACATGCCCGCTGAAAAATAAATCCTTCGTCATGGGCGAATGGTGGGGATAAAAAGTATTTTCCAGGAAAACATCCCTCAGCACAATCATTCCTGCAGGAGGCTCCAGTGCCACCATCAATATACATACCTGCCGCACCACGGCTACAAAGAGATGCATCTCTAGTATACGCAAAATAATCTTTGGCTTATCGAGGTGTGTGAATATTAAAATAAGCAGCGAAGAATACAGCAACAGAAAAATAAGTGTGGAGAAATCAGTACTTGGGAAAAATGTCAGAAGCTTATCTTGTAGCCTTACACCGCTCCTCATTTCCACATAGTTGCCCAAATGTTGTGTGATAGCTGAGTATACAATAAATAATCCCGGAGTGAGAATAAGCTTATACCTGAATATTTTGTTTCCTAATTCGGCTTTCCATTCTTCTGATATGGAAAGAAGGTAATTGCGAAAAGCGATGATAGCCCTCATTGTTACACTGTATTGCTTTTACGAACGCAATACAGCGACAAATGTATTGAATATTACATATTTAAGTAACAATTTAGTAACAAATAAGTAATATGTATATAACATTGCACAAATATGTACATTACTACTATTTTGGGGTCCCCCTTTACGGTCTTGTTGCCGAAGTGTCAGGATTACCTGCTGCAGGCGTATATTTATAATGCACCGCCGGGTCATTAGGTGTAGAATGTTCATTGGCTTCGTGGGGGTCATGCCCTATTCCCCCGGCAGTATGTGTGGCTGCCTCGTCCCGGTTATTCACCCCAACAAAGTTAGTTGCTGCTACAAATAGCCCTCCCAGTACAACAAAAAATGCGAGTGCACTGAGAGAAGGCATGCGTGTAGTTCGGGGAGAATCATGTTCCGAATGCGCTTCTTCTGATATCATGGCTATTTTTTTGAAATGCATACACTAAATACGTGCCGCCATCAGTTTCCTTACCTACCCCTTTACCCATACAGGATTTTATTAGAAATATGTTATGTATAAAGACACATTTGGGGCATGGTTTCCTCATTATATAAAAACACAAATACGCACAGGCACTAATTTTTTGTTTATATTAGAAAACACGGAAAAAATCATGCAGATAAACGAACTGGTACTTAAGACAAATTCGCTTCACCGCACACGACTGTTTTACCACAAAACACTGGAACTGGAAATTGTAGCCGAAACAGAAACAGCCATATCATTCCGTGCCGGCAAAACAATACTAACGTTTGAAGAAACAACTGAAGAAAAGCCCATTTATCACCTTGCATTCAATATTATCAATAACAGGTTTTCCGATAGCTTTGAGTGGATAAATAATAAGCTCGACATACTTCCGGTAGAAGACGATATGCTCATTGCGGGCTACAACGAATGGAATGCCCAGTCTTTTTATTTTCACGATAACAACGGCAGCATTCTTGAATTCATCACAAGGTTCGACCTGCCATATTACTCAGCAGCACCGTTTTCTCCGGCATGCATCGCCGAAGTGAGCGAGATAGGGCTGGTAGTAGAGAATGTGGCTGAATATGCTGAGCACCTTCATCAGCAGTATAGTATACCCTATTTCGCAAAAGGCCCGCGCCTGCACGATTTTATTGCTATGGGCGATGATTACGGCCTGCTCCTTATCTGCCAGAACAAACGCGGCTGGGTTCCCACCCATAAACCCGCAAAACCTTTCCCGGCAAGGGTGGTGACAAGCGAAGGCACCATAACAACCTGACGCTTATCCACGGGTCAGTACCCTTACTACACGGACGCGGAAATAATCGTAAAACAACGCTATTACAAGAATAGATGCAGGGATGTAAAAAGTAGCATAGGACATAGACTTAAATATAAAACCGCCCATGATGCCACCTGCAAGGAAGGAGAAGATAATAACCAGCTTCAATGCAATTTTTTGATTCAGACCGGGCTGGCGTTGCTCCTTTTTCAGGCTAATGGCAGCCAGGTCGATACCCAGGTCTGTAAACATACCCGTAAGATGGGTGGTCCGCACTACAGCACCCGATATTACTGATACCATCGCATTTTGCATACCCATAGCAAACAGGAGGCTGCCTGCGAAGTATTCTGTTTTCAGTACAGAACCGTCATAAAATTTTCCGTAAGTACCAACGCATACCAATATGATAATTTCCCCCAGTATAGGCAATGTATAGGAAGCACGTTTTTTACGCCCCACTTTACGTATATAGTAGCTGGAAGTGAACGCCCCCAAAAGGAACAACAACATCCAGAGCCCTACTGTGCGTACAGCACGCAAATCGCCCAATGATAATTTCTCTGCAAATAGCGCCGCATGCCCCGTTACATTGGTGGTAAGCACTGTAAAGCCCAGCAGCCCGGAAACATTCACAAACCCGGCAGTAAGGCACAATAGTGCTGCAAGGCGTATGTTATGCCTGAAATTGCGACGCTCACCTGTGTGCCTCAACATAATACTATAGTATACAATTCCTTTTTGTAAAGATACAATACAGTTTACTGCACAGCACTACCTATTGCATGTCATAAATAAATCTAAAAACTACTGCTCTTCTTTTGATTCTTCTTAATATTGATACTTACCGAGCTGAGCATGTATTATGGAAATATTTATTATTATTTTGCTTATCCTGCTGAACGGCGTTTTTTCAATGAGTGAAATTGCCCTGGTCTCATCAAAAAAATTCAAGCTGGAAAATGCAGCAAAAAAGGGGAACCTGAATGCCCGCAAAGCCCTGAAGCTTTCTGAAAGCCCTAATACTTTTCTTTCTACGGTACAGATAGGCATTACCCTCATCGGCATTCTGACCGGTATATACAGTGGCGAAAAAATAACAGCCGATGTACAGGCAACTATATCGCGCGTAGCCATACTGCAGCCTTATGCCGAAACACTCGCAATTACCTGTATCCTCATCATCATTACTTTTTTCTCTATTGTTTTCGGGGAATTGCTGCCGAAGCGCTTAGGCCTGCTTTTCCCGGAAACGATTGCCGCTTTTATGGCTGCCCCGATGATTTTTGTTTCAAAGATTGCGGCCCCGTTTATATGGCTGCTTTCCAAAACAAACAGTCTCGTACTGCGTATCCTTGGCATCAGTGAAAAATCCCAGAACGAAGTAACGGAAGAAGAGATAAAAGCCATGTTACAGGAGAGCACAGAAGGAGGCAACATCCAGGAGATAGAGCAAAAAATCGTGCAGCGGGTATTTGCACTGGGCGACAGGCGCGTATCCGAACTGATGACCCACCGCTCCGATCTTGTATGGATAGATATACGCGATGCCCTTAGCACCATAAAAGAAAAAGTAAAAAAAGAAGCCCATTCCATATATCCTGTAGCCGACGGCAACCTCGATAATTTTACAGGCATTCTTAACCTGAAAGACCTGTTTCCCAAACAGCTTCATGAAAACACCTTCCGGCTGGAGGACCATATAACCCAGCCTATGTTTGTGCATGAAAATACGCCCGTCTATAAACTACTGGAAAAACTGAAAGAAAACCACACACATTTCAGCATCGTGGTTGATGAATATGGCGTTGTGCAGGGAGTCGTCTCTATAGACGATGTACTGGATGCACTGGTGGGGAACGTATCGGAAAACACAGACGATGAATACCAAATAATGAGCCGTGAAGACGGTAGTTGGCTGGCCGACGGCCAATATCCTTATTTCGAATTTCTAAACTTCTTTAACATTAGTGAATCTGACGAAGAGTTACCTGAAGGAGATTTCAATACGCTCGCCGGTTTAATACTCAATATACTGGGGCGCATTCCTGCCACAGGTGAAACAATTACCTGGAAAAACTTGAAAATGGAAATTGTTGACATGGACGGTATCCGCATCGATAAGGTAATCATACAAAAACAGGCGGAACAAAATAAGTAAAACCACTGCACTGGTCTAAGTTTTAACTCTGGTCTAAGTTTTAACTTAGACCTTCCTTCTACAAGCATCTGCTTGCGAAAAGAATAAAGCCATTGCAACATTGCAATGGCTTTATACAGTTACATAAAATATATTACACCTGGAAAACCCCGGTTTTGAACTCCTTCATTTCAGGGTTATGGTTAGCGGCATTGATACCTTCTGATATTACTCTCCGGGTTTCGGCAGGGTCAATGATTTCATCTACCCACAGGCGGGCTGCGGCATAGTAAGCTGAAGTTTGTGCAGTATAGCGGTCGGTTATTTCTTTCAAAAGCTCCTTTTCTTTTTCAGGCTCAATTGTCTCCCCTTTCGATTTGAGGGAAGCCACCTGTATTTGCAACAGCGTTTTGGCAGCCTGCTCACCACCCATTACAGCTATTTTGGCATTAGGCCAGGCGTAGATGAAACGCGGGTCGTAAGCCTTACCGCACATAGCGTAATTGCCTGCACCGTAAGAGTTGCCTACAATAATGGTTATTTTAGGCACTACCGAGTTAGCTACTGTGTTCACCAGCTTTGCCCCGTCTTTGATGATGCCTGCATGCTCGCTGCGGCTGCCTACCATAAAGCCGGTCACATCCTGCAGGAATACCAGCGGTATTTTCTTTTGGTTACAGTTTTGTATAAAGCGGGCTGCCTTATCAGCGCTATCGTTATAGATAACCCCGCCTATCTGCACTTCACCTTTACCGCTTTTTACAATCTTGCGCTGGTTGGCCACAATACCTACTGCCCAGCCGTCAATACGGGCATACCCGCAAACAATGGTTTTACCATAGTCTTCCTTAAACTGGTCAAACTCCGAATTATCTGTTATGCATTTTATCAGCTCTACCATATCATAAGGCTTGCTGTTTTCTATGTTCACCAGGCCATACACCTCCTGCGGGTCTTTTTTGGGTGCGGCAGGTTTTACACGGTCAAACCCCGCGCGCGGTTGTTCGCCCAGCTTATCCATAATGCGGCGCACCTGGTCGAGGCACTCCTGCTCCGTATCAAATTTATAATCTGCTATACCGCTTACCTCTGTATGGGTTTTAGCGCCTCCCAGTGTTTGTATATCTACATCTTCACCAATAGCGGCCTTTACCAGGTAGGGGCCGGCAAGAAAGATAGAGCCGTTGCCTTCCACCATCAGCGTTTCATCGCTCATGATAGGCAGGTAGGCCCCGCCAGCCACACAGCTTCCCATCACCGCTGCAATCTGGGAAATGCCCATAGCACTCATCTGTGCATTGTTGCGAAAAATGCGGCCAAAGTGTTCTTTATCCGGAAAAATCTCATCCTGCATAGGCAGGTACACCCCCGCGCTATCTACTATATAAATGACCGGCAGATGGTTTTCCATAGCTATCTCCTGCAGGCGCAGGTTTTTCTTGCCTGTAATCGGGAACCATGCACCGGCTTTTACGGTATTGTCATTGGCTACTATCACACACTGGCGGCCCGCTACGTACCCAAGGCCTGCCACTGTACCGCCTGCAGGGCACCCTCCTTCGTCCTTATACATGTCATACCCTGCAAAGCTGCCTATTTCAGTAAAGGTGCTATCCTTATCAATCAGGTACTGAATACGCTCGCGCGGAGTCATTTTACCTTTCGCACGGGCTTTTTCGATGGATTTTTTACCACCGCCGAGGCTTATCTGCGCATGGCGTTGTTTCATCTGGCTGATGCTCAGGCGCATCGCATCTTCATTCTTATTGAATTCCAGGTCCATTCTGATATATTAGGTAGTTGAGTGGCAAAAATAGTTGTTTGAATGGTTTTTTTCCGGCTTCCTTATAAAGCAGGGCACACATACCATCAATCCTTATATATTTTAACTTGCTGCTCACCGTTCCATTTTATCCATGCCCTAAACATGCCGGGTGTACAAAACGGTGTAGCTATATTGCCTTTTTTGTCCACTGCTATCAGGCCACCGTCACCTCCCAGGGCAGGCAATTCTTTCATAATCATTTCACCTGCCGCCTCTTCCAGGCTCATATCTTTTAGCTCCATGTGGTCGCTTACTGCCTTAGCTATGCCCAGCCTGATGAAATATTCGCCCCAACCGGTGCAGCTAACAGCGCAGGTATGGTTATTGGCATAAGTACCTGCACCTATCAACGGGCTGTCACCTATCCTGCCCCATCGCTTGTTGGTCATACCTCCTGTACTGGTGGCTGCTGCAAGATTGCCGTATATATCCAGCACAACCGCTCCAACCGTTCCATGTTTCTCATCATAATTGCCGGGCTGGCCAATACCTGACTTCTTCTTCTGTAAATCATTAAGCGAATCTCTTGTCTTTATTCTTTGTAATGCATCCCAACGCTCCTGTGTAAAAAAATAGGATGGATCAACTATCGTACATCCGTGCTTCGCTGCAAACTCTTCAGCTCCCTTACCTGCCAATAGAACATGGCTGCTCTCTTCCATAACTTTCCGGGCGGCATTAACGGGGTTGCGGATAGTAGTAACACCCGCCACAGCCCCAGCATTTAATGTTTTACCGTCCATAATAGAAGCATCCAGCTCATTATGGCCATTATGGGTAAACACCGCCCCCTTACCTGCATTGAACAGGGAATCATCTTCCATGGCCATGACTACCGCCTCCGCTACTTCCACAGCTGTTTTCCCCCTGATAAGCATGTTGTACCCGATGGCCAGTGCACGTTGCAGGCCTGCTTTGTAAGCACCTTCTTTAGCCGGGGGCATACTTTCCTTATTCATAGCCCCTGCACCCCCATGTATCACCAGCACATATTTAGAATCGCGCGTAGCTACAATTTTGCCTTGCTGTGCCTGTAGCGTATTGGTTGTAAAGAATATTGCCAGGAAGAAAAACCATTTCATCAAGACAAATTACAAAAAAGAATAGCCGGTAAAAAATACCGGCTACCCTGAATTTATTATACTACGTGTTTTTAAAAACGATACTGCAGGCGCAGCGTAACTATGTTGTCCTTTGCATCTGCGGTATAACCGGGAACAGAAGTGCTTTCATTGGTAATCCAATCATAATACAGCACCGTCTTTACGTTCGCATTGATGTAATAAACCAATCCACCGCCCAATGTGCTGTATTTTATATCCGCTACAGTAAAGCCGTTGACGGCATTCACCTCTTTCTCCTGCACGCTTGTGTTGGGGTCATACCAGTCATACTTCAACACCAGTTGCAGTTTCTCTGTACCCAGGTTTTGCAGGTAGCAAAAATAAGCACCGTTAAAAGGCCGTATATACAAGGGCTGTATAATATTGGTACTGGTTACAGGGTAAGTACCCGGCGTTTCACTGCTCAACGCCGTTGCAGTTTGCATACCTGCTATATATTCGGCCCTGAATTCGCTATAGCCTTTTTTGTTGGGTATTCTCAATTGTACATCGGCACCATAGTACTGCCGGGGCGCTACCCTTCCGTTATTCGACGACAGGGAGTCGCCAACCATTTTTGCAGACGCGCCGCTTCCGGTTACTTCAAATACAAGGGGCGACTGGCTTACGATGCCGCCGTAATAACCCGATACGCCTGCTGTAAGTATCCAGTTATGTTTAGTCAGCTTTTGCGGTTTCAGAGACACCCGCCCTATGATGTCTTTATGACTGTCATAATCGGTAGGGCCTGATAACCCCTGGCCGTTAAATACACCGATATCGGCTTTCAGCCACTTCAGGTAGGTATCATTCCTGTTCTCGAAAGTTACCATCGCGCCTATATCCCGCTCTACCTTCATCAGCGTCTGCGACATACGGCCACGTTCCGGCGCTTCCCTGTCGGCCGATGAATAGTTTACCTCGAACCCCATAGGGCGGGCAAACATACCTGTGGTGAGGTAAAAAAGCTTTAGCTTGTTTTCATAGATACGCCCCCAGAAATCGCGGATGTATACCCCTCTTTCCGTACCGTCAAACTGGAAGACAAACAAAGCCAGCGGCTGGTCTTTTTCATTAAAATGCGCGTAGTCTATTCGCAGGTGTCCCCGACGGAGCATAAACCTGTTGTCAGAATTAGGCGAAAAATCGCCCCCGCTAAAGTTTTTTGCGCCTTTTTCTTCTGCCACCTGGAACTGGGGCTGCATATATCCGCCAAAACGAAGCCTGTCGTGCTGTCCATACAACGGGTACAGCCCTTTACCCCTGGCTGTGCTGGTATCCATCATATCTGTCAAAAACCGTTGCGCCTTTACGCCATAACTCAAAGCCATAAGGCAAAAAAGAAGGTAAAGCTTATATCTCATCCTCAAAATTTGGGCGCAAACGTAGTAAAAGAAACATGAATTAACTTAAAAATAATTAATTGTTAATAATTTGGTAACAATGAAGTAATAAATAACTATTAAGCAGTTATCTATATGAATGTTAAATAATAACAGTTGTTATAAAGCTATGATTGATAATAACGTAACTTAGAATCTGAACAGATCGGCCCTGATAATTATGTACAGATTTCTTCTTTCCTGCGCCCTGCTTGCATTGTATGCTCCTGTTGCTTTTGCTGCACGCATCTTCATACCTATGGATGCAGACAACCAGGCAAATCACTTAAAAGCTTATGGGGTGGCCTATGCAGCATTAAAAGACGGGATGGAGGTGGACTGGCTGTTGAACTACAAAGGAGGAAGTTTTTCGATGGACCAGGTTGAAAACATAGAGCGCTTATGTAAACTGAGAGGGGTAAGCTACGAGGTAATCAGCGATGCGCAATATCACGGCATTATTACCACCATCGCCAATCCCGATTATAACGGTGACATCATCAAACTGGAAAAAGCACCTAAAATAGCGGTATATACCCCGCAGGGAAAACAGCCCTGGGATGATGCCGTAACGCTGGTACTGACCTATGCCGAAATACCGTTTGATAAGATATATGACGATGAGGTACTGGAAGACAAGCTACACGAATACGATTGGCTGCACCTGCACCACGAAGATTTTACAGGGCAATACGGGAAATTCTGGGCTGCATACCGTAATGCAAGCTGGTACCAGGAAGATGTAAAGAACAGCGAAGCCATAGCCGCAAGGCATGGCTATAAAAAAGTATCGCAACTGAAACTGGCAGTAGCAGAAAAAATACGCAACTTCGTTTCCGGAGGAGGGTATTTATTTGCCATGTGCTCTGCTACCGATAGCTATGATATAGCGCTGGATGCTATGAATACGGACATTTGCGATGTGCCTTTCGATGGAGACCCGCAAGACCCGAACGCGCAGCAAAAGCTGGATTTCACACAGGGTTTTGCTTTTAAAGACTTTACCATTTCACGAAGCCCGTACGAATACGAATTCTCAAACATCGACAACACCAACTACCGCCATGTAAAAATGGATGTAGACTACTTCACTTTATTCACGTTCTCTGCCAAGTTCGACCCTGTGCCTACTATGCTCTGCCAGAACCATACTATTACCATAAAGGGTTTTATGGGACAAACTACTTCTTTCAGGAATGAAACGTTGAAATCGAGCGTGCTGGTAATGGGGGAATATAAACCTGCGAATGAAGCGCGGTATATACACGGGGAATATGGTAAAGGCACCTGGACTTTTTACGGCGGCCACGACCCGGAAGATTATCAACATGCCATTGGCGACCCGCCAACTGACCTCAGCAACCACCCGAACTCGCCGGGCTACAGGTTAATATTAAACAATGTCCTCTTCCCTGCTGCAAAGAAAAAACCACGCAAAACTTAGTTGATTAGTTGATTGAGGTAATTCAGTTCATTCAGTCATAACTTACGGATTACAAATCCAAATTCCACTAGTCAACCAATCAACAGGTCACTAATCAACCAATCAACTAACCATCAATTTCCCGCTGAACCTTCTTCGGAAGTTTCGATTTGATGATTTCGTAAGAGCGGCGCAGGTAATATTCCCATTCTTTGGGCTTTAACGCATTGCGTTTTTGTACAGACACCCATTTATTTCTCGCCATATAAGGCGCAGGAATGATGCCATTCCGCTCGCACAATTCTTCAAATTCTTCGTTAGACACTTTAAAGCTGACATTTGATTCATCGGTAAGGCCGGTAAGGCAAAACATCTTTCCTGCTATCATAAAGCACAGGTGGTCTTCCCATTTAATGCCATCATGCGCACCTTTCATGCTGAGACAAAACGAAGTAAGTTTTTCCGTATCCATCACTTCAAAAATAAGAAAAGGCAGGCGCAAACAACACCTGCCTTTAACAATATAATAGCGCCACTATTTTATATGATACCTGAACCCTGCGTAGTAGTTGCCACCCATTACCGGGCCCCATATCATTGAGGCATCGAAACCGGGATTGTACGGGTTATTAGCACCTAATATCGGGTTATCCTGCCGGTAGCCGGTCAGGTTTTCGCCACCAACGTACACTTCAAATACGTCTTTCCATGTTTTACTTACCTGTGCATTCATGGTTACGAATGAAGGAGAATTACGCCCCGGCACCTGCACGCCCTCCTCGTACAACGAAGGCAGGCGTTTTGCCCCTGTCCATTGTACGGTATAGTCAAACCTCCAGCTATTCTTTGTTTCATACCCCACGTTGGCAAAAGCCCTGTTTTTAGCAATTAACGGGCGTTCCTTTAACACACCGCCATAGGTAGTTTTCACATCATACCAGCGGTAAGCCAGCCGCAAATCAAGGTTATGGATAAGCTCATAATCGAGCTGCGCCTGCAGGCTGTTGGCAAAAGACTGCCCGTTCAGGTTATACATGTGTACCTGTGTGGGGTTTTCCACATCTATCACCACCTGGTTGTTAAAATTGGTGTAGTAGTAGTCTATGCCGAACGTACCATCGTTATAGTTGAGCATGAATTTCTGTGTCAGGTTAATCCCTGTATTCCACGCCACCTCCGGCTGCAATCCGTAAGGATTGCCGGGTATACTGTAGTCAATCACAAACGCACGGTTACTGGCAAGGTATCCTATGTTTTCGGCAATAATATTGGCTGTACGCTGTGCCCGGCCAATAGAGGCCCTGATAGCCGTACGCTTGAACGGTGCATACCTCATGTGCAGGCGTGGGGTTACGAAGAAGCCGTATATGTTATGATAATCCCCTCTCAATCCCGCTACAAGGTTGAACTTTTCAGAAAGCGTGTATGCATATTCTGTAAAAATGCCGGGTACTATTTCGTTTCTTGAATAGGGTGTTGAGGCAAGCGTTTCATCGTAAACATCTACAAGGCTACTGGCACCTGCTTTAATCACATGATTGGTATTGCCGATGATAGACTGGAATATGAAATTGGTATACAGGCTGTTTTGGCTGGCTTTATAGCCTCGGCTGCCATACAATGCATCCTGTTCGTGGTGCACGCCCGCCAGTTGAAGGCCCATACTCGTTCCCGGTTTATCAGGATATACTTTACCTATTTTCGCCCATCCTTCTATCCTTTTCGTGTTCATTTCATACCCCCAGGGGTTACCCGGCTTTTGCTCCGTACCCGTTTTATAGTTCCATTGGCCTGCTGTATTTTCAGCATATACCCCTTTCACACCTGCTTGTATTTCCCAGCCCTTCGGGGTATGGTAAAACCACCGGTTCAGGGCCACCACCTGTTTATCCAAAGGCTGGTCAAGAAAACCGTCACTGTTCTTATCCTGTTTCAGCCATTGGCCTTTGCCATGCAAAAAGAAATTGGTCGATAAACGGTCATTCAGTACATGATTGTAGATGATGTTACCTTCTGAACGTCCCTGTGAATTCTGGTAGCCATTCAGGTACCATTTGTCAGCCTGCTCGCTAAAGGGTTTCAGCAGTTCTATATTTATCTGCCCGGCTACGCTCTCATAGCCATTCACAACGCTACCCGTGCCCTTGCTTAGCTGCATGCCCTCTATCCACGTACCGGGGGTAAACGTGAGGCCTGTTATAGCAGCAAGCCCACGTGTGTCCGGTATATTCTCCCGGGTAATGAGGGTATATGGCCCTGCCAGTCCCAACATTTGTATTTGCTTATAACCGGATATGGCATCGGTAAAAGAAACATCAACAGAAGGGGTAGTTTCAAAGCTTTCGCTCAGGTTGCAGCATGCCGCTTTGAGCAGTTCCGCTGTACCTATCTTCTCGGTTTTAATTGTCCCCATCAGGCCAATCATGGTATTCTCCCTGCGCTTGCTGATGACTACCTCATTCAGTTTACGGTTTTCATCCAAAACAATATTCAACGGCTCTCCGGAAGGGCTAACCTGTACCGTATCTGTATGATAACCGATATAGGATACGATAACAGTATGTTCGTCCTGCGGGAGTTCTAATTCATAATCGCCATTCGCATCTGTTTGCGTACCGGCAGTATGCCCCGGGTTGGAAACCACAGCACCTATAAGCGGTACCTGTTGCCCCTTAACACCCTTTCCGGAAACTTTACCATGAATAATCGTTTGCGCATGTGTTTGTACCATGCATATCGTTAGTATGCTGCACAACAGCAGCATACGCTTTATTTGTACTACTTTCATAAACAGCGGGTTTATTCGTTACACGTATTGGTTTCGTAATGACAGCATTCCGGCAGCTTCTCATAATCGCTTTTCGTAGCCGGTATTTTGTCAGTACTATGCCCCGCTTTGGCTATGGCTGAAAGTATGGTTTCCGTATTGGTTTTGGAAGGCTTGTAGGTAACTGTGAGCTCCTGTGTTTCCTTATTCCATTCTGCGCGTTTTACGCCTTTCACATACGCGGCGTTTTCGATGCGCTTTTTACACATGTTACAGTTGCCTTCTACCTTATGTTTTTCTGTAACGATATCTTTACCCTGCTGGGCAAATACTACTGAAAGAGAAGAAAATATTATAACTAAAAATACTAATAGCTTTTTCATAAAATTACTTATTACGTTTCTAAAAAATAAATACATACCTATACTGCTCATAAGCAGTAATACCTGGAAATGAAGGCATGTTATCCGTAATAAGTAAAAGACGTGTGCAGTTTGTATAAAGGAATATGCTGCCAGTTGCCCGGCGGGGCATTGGCCCTCTTCATATTCACTTTTGCAAGCGAAGAAGGAACCGCCTCATTTTGAATATAGAAAACCGGCAACGGCGGTATAGCTGTTACCGGTTGAAATTTAACATGAAAAGCAGCTACTACCTGCTGGTCGTGCGATACTTTGGATGCTACTACTTTATCCTTGCAGCACCCGTCCTCTTTATCTCCGCTCTTATCACATGCGTCATCCGCACAACCTTTTGGCTGCGTATATACGTTCCATGATTCCAGCCTTTTGCCGCAATAATGCATATGAATCATTATCCCTGTTACCGACAGCAGGTAAATGAACATTATGGGTATGACGAGGAATCTTTTCACTACTGCAAAGTTAAGCCCTATAGCGTTAATAAAAGAAGAAAATCCCTTATAAGATAATGGCCTGTTTTTATATTATTTTGTGCTTATGAAAAATCCATTCCATGTTGGCGATACGCTTGTATACAAACATATAGTGACGGAAGCTGATACTGCTAAATTTGCAAGCGGGCAGGTACATGCAGTGTATTCCACATTTGCCCTGGCCCGCGATGCCGAATGGAGCGGCCGCCTGTTTGTACTGAAAATGAAAGAGGACAGCGAAGAAGGTATTGGCACCGGCATTACCGTAAAGCATGTTTCGCCCGCACTTATAGGCCAGGAAGTTGTCTTTACCGCCACCCTGTACGAGGTGAACAAAAACGAGGTGGTAACAGATTATACAGCCCGCGCTGGTGAACGCGTCATTGCAGAAGGCCGCCAATGGCAAAAAATACTCCTCAAAGAAAAGCTGGATAAACTATTCGAGTCTCTGGAAGGTTGATTATTTCTTGAGTTCCGTCGCTATCACAGGTGCCAGTTCATTTACCCATATAGCATACTCTTTCGCGGAAGGGTGCAGCTTATCTTCTGCAAGAAACGCCTCTTTATTCCCGTTTTCACGTGTGCTTTCGGTTATGTTCAGATAATGGCACTTATGTGCCGCTGTTATTTCCTGCTCTGCATGGTTATAATCATCAATTTCTTTGGCTACCTGCTTCCGGTCTTTGCCTTCGGCAAAAGGCGTTGCCCCCCAATCGGGGGTAGATATAACAAAAACCCTTTCCGGCTTATTACCTGCAAAGCTTATAGCCTGCTGCAACAGTTGGGTAAATTCTTCTTTATAATTGGCTACATCCCTGCCCCGGTACTGGTTGTTTACGCCTATCAGCAGGGTAACAAAGGAAAAAGTATCCGTAATATTATGTTCCATAATGGCAGCAGCCAGTTCATCCGTTGTCCAGCCTGTTTTGGCAATGATAACAGGTGCCGCTACTTCTATATGCTCTTTGCGCAAAACATCTGTAAGCTGGTGCGGAAAATTCTCAGCCATAGGTACCAGTTCACCTATGGTGTATGAATCGCCGAGCGCAAGGTATGTGTACATAGTATCTGGTTTCTTTGCAGGGGGTGAAGCCATCAAAGATGATGGTTTATTGCATAATAAACAAATAGCCGCAAACACTGTCAGCCGAGCAACTGTTTTACCCCAGCCGCACATGATGGCTACTGGATGAATACAGTCTTCACATTCACAAATTCACGGATGCCGAAGGCGCTGAGCTCCCTGCCGTAGCCGCTCTGTTTCACCCCGCCAAATGGCAGGCGCGGGTCTGAATGTACAAACGAATTGACAAAGCAATTGCCCGCATTCAGCTCTCTGGCAGCAATCTGCTCGGCACGTTTCCTGTTTTTGGAGAATATGCCCGCTCCCAGCCCATATATGCTATCGTTAGCAAGGCGGATAGCATCTTTTTCATCTTTCGCTTCTATAATAGCGGCCACCGGGCCAAACAATTCTTCATCGTAGGCTGGCATACCTTTTTTTACATTCGTAAGCACCGTAGGCGGGTAAAATGCCCCGTCACCTTCCGGTACATAGCCCCCGCAAAGCAGTTTTGCACCTTTTTCTATACTCTTCAGTACCTGCTCATGAAGCTGGTCGCGCAGGTCAACTCTTGCCATAGGGCCTATTTTATTACTTTCATCCATCGGGTCGCCAAAAGTGGCTTCCTTCATTCGCTCCACCATCTTTGCTTCAAACTCCTTTCGGATGGCTTTTACAGCCACAAATCTTTTGGCGGCCACACAGCTTTGCCCGCTGTTTACCAGCCTGCCGTTCACGCTTGTGGTTACAGCCAGCTCCATATCTGCATCTTCCAGTACAATGTAAGCATCGCTGCCACCCAGCTCCAATACCTGCTTTTTAATATGCGCTCCTGCTACCTCGGCTACTTTGCTGCCGGCATACGTGCTGCCGGTAAAGGTAACTGCCGAAACAACCGGGTCAGCTATTACGCCGGCCACTTCTGAAGAAGGCAATAATAAAGTTTGAAACAGCCCTTTAGGCGCACCGGCATCTTTCAATACTTTTTCAATGGCTAAAGCACAGCCCGGCACATTAGACGCATGTTTTAAAATCATGGCGTTCCCCGCCATCAGTGCAGGCCCCATAGCCCTGAATACCTGCCAGTAAGGAAAATTCCAGGGCATAATAGCGAACACCACCCCCAGCGGCTGAAACGATACATAACTTTTGCGCGCGTCTGTTTCTATTACGTGGTCGGCAAGAAAGGCGGGGCCTTCTTTGGCATAAAAGTCGAACGTACGGGCGCACTTTTCTACCTCATCCATGCTCTGGCGTATGGGCTTCCCCATTTCTGCCGTAGCCAGTTCCGCCAGCTTACGCTTTTGCCTGCGCAGTTCTGCGGCTATTTTCTTTAATACAGCTCCTCTTTCCTTAAAAGTGTATGTTTTCCATATATCAGCCGTCTTTGAAGCCAGTTTCAGTGCTTTTTCTGCTTTTTGCGGAGTATCAATATTATAGGAGGCGAGAACTTTTCCCGTGGCGGGATTAATGGATGTAATAGTAGCGGACATGCCCTTAATTTTTATTTAATTAAAGTTAAACAACCGCGATGGTACGAAAGGTTTACTATTTTTGATGCCCGTATAGAAAATCTAAAGAAAGATTTAACACATGATGAACGATAAAATAAAATTCGGCACAGATGGATGGAGGGCTATCATTGCCCGCGAGTTTACAGTCTATAATGTAGCCCGTGTAGCACAGGGACAGGCAAAATGGTTGCTGAATAAAACCTCAGCCCCGAAAGTAGTTATCGGGCACGACTGCAGGTTCGGCGGCGAATTGTTTACGGAAACAGTAGCCAAAGTTTTATGTGCCAATGGCGTAAAAGTATTGATGGCGCAGGGCTTTATCAGCACGCCTATGATATCGCTGGGAGTGCTGCAACTGAAAGCCGACCAGGGCACGGTCATCACAGCCTCTCACAACCCGCCTTCCTACAACGGCTATAAACTGAAAGGCGCACACGGCGGCCCTTCCAGCCCGGCAGATATTGCGGCTGTAGAAGCTCTGATACCCGATACGGTTGAAATACCAACGGAAGACCTGGCACACTGGGAAGAAAAAGGCTTGCTGGAATACATTGCGCTTGAAGATATGTATGTGGAATATCTTCAATCGAAGTTCGATTTTGAAGCGCTGAATAATTCCCCGTTCAAAATAGCTTATGATGCCATGTTTGGCGCAGGCCAGAATGTAATAAAACGTTTACTGCCCAATGCTGTTTTGCTGCATTGCGACCATAATCCCGGCTTTCACGGGCAGGCACCGGAACCGCTGGATAAAAACCTGCAGGAACTGGCCAAAACCATTGCCTCTACCCCTGAGCTGAAAATAGGACTGGCTACCGATGGCGATGCCGACCGTATAGGCCTGTACGATGAAGACGGCCAGTTTGTAGATGCCCACCACATTATCCTGCTGCTGATACACTACCTGCACAAGTACAAAAACATGAGCGGTAAAGTAGCCATAGCCTTCTCTACTACCGACAGGGTAAAGAAAATGTGCGAGGCTTACGGCTTGCCTATTGAGGTGACACCCATCGGGTTTAAATACATCAGCGAAATAATGACCAAAGAAGATGTATTGGTAGGCGGTGAAGAGAGCGGCGGTATTGCTGTAAAAGGCCATATACCGGAACGTGATGGTATCTTCGACGGCCTGTTGCTGTACCAGTTCATGACGGAAACAGGGAAAACACTGAAACAACTTTGCGAAGAAGTGTACGAGGTAGTAGGAAGGTTTGTGTATGAGCGTAATGATATGCACATTGAGAATGCTAAAAAAGAAAGCATCATTGCCAATGCGCAAGGCAACAAGTATGCAAACTTCGGCAAGTACAACTTTAACCGTATTGAAACTATTGACGGCGTAAAATATCACCTGGACAATGGTGGCTGGATATTGCTGCGCGCTTCCGGTACAGAACCTTTATTGCGTGTATATGCTGAAGGTAACAGCAAAGAAGAAGCCCTTGATATACTGGACGATGTAATAAAAACCATACTATAACAGCAATACCCGCTAAATAAGAAATGCCCGGCAAGTGCCGGGCATTTCTGTTATTATCAACAATGTTTATTGCATTGATTTTGCATCTTTCAGGAACTGCTCCAGGCCAATGTCAGTAAGCGGGTGTTTCAGCAAACCCAGTATAGATGGCAATGGACAAGTGCATACATCTGCACCTGCTTCTGCACACCTTACTATATGCAGCGGGTTACGGATAGAAGCAGCCAGCACCTCTGTCATAAAGCCCTGTGAGTTATAAATGCTTACAATCTGCTCGATGAGCTGTACACCATCCCAGTTGCTGTCGTCTATACGGCCAATAAAGGGCGATACATAAGTAGCGCCTGCTTTGGCCGCCAGTATAGCCTGCCCTGCTGAAAATACCAGTGTACAGTTGGTACGGATGCCATTGTCCGTAAACCATTTGATGGCTTTAATGCCGTCTTTAATCATAGGCACTTTTACCACAATATTGGGGTGTATCGCTGCCAGCTTTTTACCTTCTTCTACAATACCTTCAAAAGTAGTACCCAGCACTTCTGCACTTACAGGGCCGTCAACCATTTCGCAAATGGTTTTATAATGCTCCGCAATAGCCGCTTCTCCTTTAATGCCTTCTTTGGCCATCAGGCTGGGATTGGTCGTTACGCCATCCAGTATACCTAAATCGTGGGCTTCCTTAATCTGGGCAAGATTTGCCGTATCAATAAAAAACTTCATTTTATTTATGATTTATGAATTATTATTTAAGATTTTGCAGGTTCTTAACTGTAGTATTTTTTGTTGCTGATAATATCTTCGTCAGTTGTGTCGCTTCGTCAATCAGCAAAATAAGCTTATCCTCCTGAAAATAATGCAAATCTTTTATAGCCTCAAGCCAAAACAAAGATTCATCAATTTCTTCAAGCGCAATATTTAATTTAGATAAAAATTGTTTTTTCGACTGGGCCCTCGTAGCCGACCGGTAGTTTGCGGCTGATGAGAATGAAGACCGGACTAATTGTTTACTTATAATATCGTCTGTAATGGTTCTGGGTAAAGCTTCTACCAATTTTACATTCCGGTACGCAAATGATTTCAATCTTTCTTTCAATTCCTCTACGTTCATAAAGAAAAATCATCAATCATATATTATATATCATAAATAAAAAAACTGGCAAGTTACTTACATCGCGCCGCTACAACCACCTACCCTTGCTACATTCCTGTCCTGGGGGATTCAGCGGGAGCTGGCCGTATAAGACTTGCCAGGGCTGCAAAGGTATAAAAATTAGCTTTTCATCAAAAAGAAAATAAGAAATTATTTAAAAAACAGGCAGCCCGGATACCCGGGCTGCCTGTCAATAGCTTATATGCCTGTACTTATTAAGATTTAGCCAGTTCACTTTTCAGGAAATCAATCACTTTCACTTCGGTAGCATCCTGGTCGCGCAGGTCGGCCAGCATTACCGATACCCAGTCGGTAAGGTGAATGAAGTAAAATATCTTTTCCCAATAGCTTTTTCCTTTTGAATATATTTCTGTGATACTGGGAGAATACTTTTTAATGATTTTTTTATTGATTTCTATCCTTGTTTGTACACGCTCATAGTCATCTTCATTTCTCAGGATGACAACTGCTTTATTCGGGTCTTTATCGCGCCACCCCACCAGTTCATTGTGGTTCATCTCCGGTATCACATGGTGCCAGGAGAGCATTTTACTATTTTCATTCAGTTGCTGGCGGAAACGAGTGGCCATACCTTCAAAATCGGCCGATGCATAGATAATGGGCAATTTGCCGTTTAGCTTATTAGCAACAGCTTTGGCTTTTTTCTGTATATCCTTTTCTTCCGTATCCAGCAGTTTAATAGATGCCTTTATGTCTTTAACTATATTCTCTTTCACCAAACCGAAATGTGATAAAACGAACAATACCTGTGTCATCGAATACCCGATGCAGGAACGGGGCGGCATACCGGCAGGCAGCAGGATACAATCCAGTTTTTTCCTTTTGGCAATTTCCGCAACTTTTCCGCCTGAAGTAATACATACAACAGTGGCTTTAGCTTTTAACGCCTGGTTTAAGGCTGCAATTGTTTCTTCCGTGTTGCCGGAGTAAGATGAAACAATAACCAGTGATCCTGAATTTACAAAGGCGGGCAGGAAATAATCTTTATTAACAATGAACGGAATTTTCAGTTTATCGAAAACATAATTCTGAACAATTGAGCCTCCGATACCGCTCCCTCCCAAACCAGTTAATACGATATTTGAAAAATCTTTCTTCGTCGCCAGGAACTTATAATTTTGTCCGATAATCAGGGCTTCTTTTAGCTGAACCGTAAAGTCAGATATTAATTGCTTCATATTTTTTCTTTTCAGTGGCCAAACATAACGAAACTGGGATAAAAGGCGAACAAATCGCTGCAAACTTTTTGCTAAAAAAGGGATACACGATCCTGCACCGGAACTGGAGGTTTGAAAAAAAGGAGGTGGACCTTATAGCTGCAAGGGGTGATTTACTGGTATTTATAGAAGTAAAAGCCCGGAAAAACAGCCGTTTCGGCTTTCCTGAGGAAGCAGTAAACCCGGTAAAAATAGGTTTTTTAAAAACCGCTGCCGAAGCCTTCCTGGAACAACACGCCCATTATATACGTATACAGTTCGATATTATCAGCATTATTATAGAAGGGGACCAGATGTCCGAAATCCGGCATTTTGAAGATGCGTTTTATTAAAATATATCGTCTGACTGAAGGCGCTAAGTGTTTTTTTAATATTTTCAGTGCCGAATGGGTTTACAGGCACATATCATTATCATACTACTTAGCGGTATAGTTATACTAAGCTATGTTTTCAATCTTATAAGCCGGAAGACAAGAATACCTTCCGTATTGTTGCTGATAGCTACGGGTATCGGTATTAAATATTTATCGGGTTATTACGGATATGCACAGCAGGAGGTAAGCAAACTGGTTAGTGTATTAGGGGCTATAGGGCTGATTATGATTGTGCTGGAAGCGGCACTTGACCTGAAAGTGAACCGGAGTAAAATAAAGTTAATCAGGGGGTCTTTTTTTTCCGCTTTGGTAGTATTCCTGGTGTCGGCTTTCGGAATCGGGTTTGTAGTTTCTGCATGGCTCCAGGAACCATTCGACCAGGCATTCATGTATGCCATACCATTAAGCATCATCAGCAGTGCTATTGTAATACCCAGTACCAGCCACCTGCCTACTTCAAAAAAGGAGTTCATCATTTATGAATCTTCTTTTTCTGATATCCTCGGCATTCTTGCCTTTAATTACATGCTGATGAAAAACATCCTCAGCTTTTCATCTACCATGCAATTTGCAGGAAATATTGGGCTGGCCATCATCATTTCTGCTATAGCAACGTGGATGTTGGTATATATATTGGCAAAAATAAAGGTAGATGCCAAATTCTTCCTGCTGTTTGCCATTCTTTCCCTTGTCTACTCTTCTGCCGAGCTGATACATTTACCGTCGCTACTCATCGTACTCGTATTCGGGCTGGTGCTGAACAATATTTCATCCCTTGTAAGTGGGCGTGTCAAAGACTGGATAAACCTGGACGAATTTGATGGCGTACTCACGTTTCTGAAGTCGATAACCGGGGAAACATCTTTTCTTATCCGTACGTTCTTTTTTATACTGTTCGGCTATACTATCGATTTAAAAATATTCAACAACACACAGGTTTGGGAGTTGGGCAGCCTTATTGTCCTTCTACTCTTATCTGTACGTTTCCTTTACCTTAAGTTCATTCTTAAAACAAGCCTGATACCTGAACTATTCCTGATGCCCCGCGGCCTGGTGACTATACTTTTATTTTATAGCATTCCTTTGGAAAAAAGACTGGGCAGTTTTAACGAGGGTATACTATTCTTCGTAGTAGTGGTCACCAGTATACTTATGATGCTGGGATTGTTATTCTGGTCGAAAAACGGCAGCAGCTATGTAGAACCTACCGAGGGTGATGCTTAATGCTGGTCAATAGCAATCTTCTCCCTGCTTTTATGGTCCAATACCACCAGCAGGGAAAGTGATAAGTAAAACAATGCCCCTATCTTATGTGTTTCCACCAGGTCAGAAAAAAAGTTATTGACAAAGCAGGCGGCAAACATCATCACCAGGCCTAGTGTGCAGTTTTTATAAAAAACATCAGTAAACCTGTGATAAGTTGCCTGTGCAACGGCAAAAACAACAATAACCAGTAAGCCGTAAAGAAGCATTGCCGGCCAGCCCTGTTCAGTCAGTACATACAGGAAGTAATTGTGCGTGGTAGAGTGCTCAGGGTTGCTGCTTACATATGTGCGGAATGATAGTACGGTATAAGGTTTATAATAGTGTACAAAACCATTGGGGCCTACGCCTGTAAGCGGCTCATCTTCACTCATCCGTACTGCCGCTATCCACCGGTAAAGCCTTTCCATCGACGACATATCCTGCCCCTTAAAAGTTGCAATAATATGGTCTGCAAAACCACGGTGCATATAGGTTTGTTCATAATCAGGCCTGAAGTCGATGTACTTATTATCCCTGACCAGGTAAATAACCAGCAAGGCCAGTAACCCGTAAAAACAGGGCATGATGATATTTACCAGCCGGAAACGGATAAACAGAGCCACTATGCCTGCAAAAACCACAGCAAGTATAGCCGCTCTTGCATACGTGAGAAATATAGCCGGCAGCAGTAGTAATACCATTAACAATATAGCTATGCCAAGCCGTTTGGATTTTCGTTCGGCTAAAGGGTAAGCAACACATAATAACGGGAATATCATGGACAATATGGTAGAATATTCCACGTGGTTGTAATACCAGGACCCTATGGCGCTGTTTATAAGGCTAAAATGAAAATCCATAGCAGCATGCCGTTTCATTATGATAACTACAGTAAACAGTACAGGTACCGATAAAGCCCACAAGCCTTTTTTATAATCGCTTTTCGTTTTAAATACCCATAACGGCAAGAGAAAAAAGCAGGCCAGCATCCATGTTTTCGCAATTAAAAACTTTAACGACAGCAGCGGTACTTTTGAAAAGACTACCGCAACAATCAACCAGAGCAATTGCAACAGGACAATGAGCGTAACCGGGTTGGCCACAAACCATAAGGGTAACCTTGCCGGGTTTTGTGCCAACAATACTACTGTGAGCAGAAAAAACAGCCACATCATCGGCTCATCAGGCAATGAGACCGAAAGGCTATGCCCTGCCAGGCCTGTCTGAACTGACAACGGTATGCAAAATAAGAGCAACCAATATGCCGCTTTCCAGTTTGCAGCTTTTAAAAAAAGATAAAATACGGGCAAGGGAGCAAACAGGAAAAAATATTGGCCTGTAAACACGAACATAGCTATCCCTGCCATGAGCACGAGAATGCCCACCTTCAGCAGCCTGCCGGGAATATTGATATGTGCCTGCCTGCCCGGCATTACGATTCATTTGTCAGCCTGCGGTAAAAACCGGTAAACAACACGTACACCATACTAAAAAAAGCACCGGCAAACCCTGCCGCTACTATAGTTGTAAAAAAGCCCATACCGGCTTTTTTCAACGGCAGTTTTGCTTTTTTAATAACCTTGGTCAGCGGCAGCTCATTCATACCGGTACCCGTGGTGTACTGGTTTACCAGGCTTATATGCCGCGACCTGTCAGCCACAAGCTGGTCTTTTACCGATTCATAATTCTGTATGGTTTCCAACCCTTTGGCAAAACCTTCCCTGCCATTGGGTTTCATGCCTGCTGTCAGCATAATGTTATACCGAGAAGGGCTTATGATATCGTATATACCATATTGCTCGCGCAGGTATGTAAGTGTATCCGTCAACGCAATAATAGCGCTGTCTTCATCCTTTATTTTATTTGCAATCGAATTGTACAGGTTCGACCGTATCTCGTCATAAAAACTTCGCAGCGATTTTTCCAGTACCGATACCGTAAGGTTTGCTACATCTATTGCGCGTTGCGGGTCTTTGTCTGTATAGGATAAAGTCAGGCTCTTTTTGTCTGTCCTGACAATTTTCAGATTAGTGATGAATTCTTTTTTTAAGGCTTTGGCTTTCTCCGGGTCTGATAGATTATAATGATACGCCTTATCCAAATCCATTGCCTGTATAATATAATTCTGCACAGAGTCAGACTCTGCCATCAGCATGAACTTATCTATGTCGTCCTCACCCGCAAAATAGTCAATGAACTTCGTCTCATTATTATAAATAAAGTTCCGGTCTGCATACAACGGGTTTTTCAACACAAAGACTGTTTGCGCCTCGTATTTAGAAGATTTAATGAATTTAAAAACTGCCGCGGCAACTATTGACAGCAATGTAACAGCTATTATCAGCCGCCTGTACAGGTATAGCTGCCTGACTACAGGAAACAGGGAATACGAGTTTGAATTATCCATCAGAATATAGGTGTAAAGGCCCGGAAGCCAAATTTTCCTAAAGATAATACCTGCATTGCTCTTAAAACATAAAAACCCGCGTAAAGCGGGTTAAAATCTTATAGTACGGTGAAACACCTATAATACCTCTATTCGTTGAAATATTTCTGCAATTCCTTCGGGCAACTGTGCGCTTAAATGGTCCAGTTCTCCCTGGCTTACATATTCACGAATCACGTGTACTACCTGTCGTACCGTACGTGCCGCTGTTTCATCATTGCCCAGGTCGCGGGCGGCAGTAACACCGCACTGTGCCCTGATCACATTCAGAAAATCTGCCAGGGTATCCGCACTGTTTACCCGCTTCGACAGCTTCCAGCCATCGACATAAACAGCCTTTAAATACATGGGTAGCTGCGAAATAAAGTGCAGCGACTCTTCGGGAGATATCCTTTCCCTTAACGCATGAAAAAATGCCGTAACTACGCGTGCGGCATGCTCCTTATCATCCATGTTGCCTAAAGCAAACGCTACTTTATTGACAAACTCCTGCCCTTGCTGTGTAAAGCTTTCAAAATTCAGAGACATAAATATAGTTTTAGTTACTTTTAATAATATCTGATTAGTGCAATGTGGTCGTATTCGTTAAGCACTCCAGCATTAACAAACACAACATCTCCCCCACAGTGAATAACCTGCTCAATAACATCGTCTACAGCATCTTTAATGTATATTGACGACTTCTCATTTTCCTTATGTTTTTTAATAAAGGAAGGCTTACCGGTAACATCTGCCGGGCATACATAATCCTTTTCCACAATAAGCAACCGTGCATTTTTTTCACTGGCAGCACGCCATACGGCACTTACACCTGCTTCCAGTTTGTTTGTATCAGCGGCTTTTTCCAGTTCCTTCAATAGTTCCCGGTTTTTTCTTCTGTTCCACTCCTGTGTGTGTGGTTTTAGAATGTCTTTCAATTCCGCAAGCGTGGCCTCTTCATAGTTCCCATGAATCGTTTCTATGATTTGCGCGGTATTGGCAGATATACTTTTGAAATGTCCGGTGACCCGGTCTACCCCTGCCAGGAAAACGGGAAGCTTATGCATTTTTAGCGTATCTGTCAAACTGTTATCAATATGCTTGAGAAACTTATCCAGTACTACTTCCTTTCTTGATTCAGGGTCGGAAAAGTTGGCAACCTGTTCTGCTATTTCATTTTCGTATGCTTCTATATTGGCCGGCCTGTTCAATTTGAGCTTTACCAACTGGCCGTTATCGGCGATGTATGCCTTTGCATGCCGTCCTGTTAGCAACAGCACAATGTATTTGAACGGTTGTTGCCGCTCATAAATCAAATCCCGTATTTCGAAGGAGTCGTTAATTACAATTTTTTCCTCAACAGGCAGATTGAGATAAAAGATTTTAGACATCACAGGCGATACATATATCGCCAGGCTGCCCGTAGCCGTTTCATAATCTATCCCGGCTATAGCTTCATTCAGTTTTTGTAGTACCCGGGTGGCTATTTCTTCAGAATAGTTTTCCAGCAATTGCCTTTTTACGTTGTCCGCTGCCACTTTCAGCTTGTGTCTCAACTCTGTTTCCAAAGCTATCTTCGGTTCAAAAGAAAGAATAAGCGATACGGCGGGCTGATATTTTATGGAGTTAATTACTTCCAGTTCATCAGGTGCTAAATTCATTGTTGCATATTTTATTGTGAAACTATTGCGATGGGTATTGCGGGACAATGATGCCAATCAAAACAATTGCTGATTATGCTCATTTACCTGGCCAGGATTGCGTTCTATCCTCAAAGATGTACCCATGAGGCCGGCAGTATAAAAACATTTATCATTAAACGATTTCCAGTTCGTCTTTCAGTACCGTAACACCCGGCGAAGACCATACGGCATCTTCAATTATCCGTTTTTCCAGCCATGAGCGTACTTTACCTTTCACGATAACTTCATTGCCCTCGTTTTCTATAGTTACTTTGTCGGCCTGTATATCAGCATTGCGTTCAAGGGCCTGTCTTATGTTTTCGCGAATCAATGTAGTATCAAATTTTGGCCTGATGGTTATATAATTGGCTATATCGGTAACCCCGCTGAGATATTTAACGGCGTTTACAACCGCTTCTCTCTGGTATTGCCAGTCAACCTCACCTTCAAACATAACATGGCCGTTTTCTACCTGTACCTTAATCTTATCATCAGGCACAAAGCTGTTCCATTTTAATATATCAAGTATCGCAGATTTCAACACCGCGTCTTTTTGTTTATTCACGGAAGGCAGGTCTACTGTCAGCTTGTTCACAACTGTTCTTACCCCTTTTACCCGCCTTGCGGCAGTTTCCGCAACCGATTTCCTGATGTAGCTGTTTACATGACCTGTTAATGTCGCTACACCATTTACCACACCGGCATGTATATCCGCCCCGTCAAGAACAGGGTCCCATCGTAATTCCAGGGTTATTTCGCCGGCAAGTTTTTCATCCCAATTCATAGTTTATCATTTTATGTATCGAAACTATTATCCTGGAAATGCTTTAAAAATGATTATCATCAGGCCGTGTTATGATACCCGTCAGGCTGTAGTTTCAACGGCCTTCAACTATCTTAACCATATTCTTAAAAGAAAAAGCATAAAGACAACCCTTATGCTTTTTTGTGCCGGAAATTTTAAAATATACCTTGTTAGTTATTGAATAAGATAGTTTAGGCCAATCTCCAGGCCTGCAGTCATATTATAAGTATTGCTTCTGCCTGCAGGAAATAATTTGTACGAATCATTTTCCACTTTAGTGAAACTGATATCATACCGCAATAATGCTTCCAGCGATAACATATCAGTTATTGCATACCTGGCACCGGCACTTGCTACTGCCCCAAACACAAAGTCGTTATACGCATCCTTATTATCGGTTATCTTTGTCCCGTTTACCAGGGCAGGGTTTATTTCCGCCACTGAAAGTATATTGATCTGCGGGCCAATCTTTCCGATAAACCTGAATGTTGCAGGTGCTGTGGCATAAGTAAACATTAAGGGGACTTTCAGGTAATTAAGCTTTTGGTTATACTCAGTCCCACCTAGTTTATATTTTTTTCCCTCTATTGAATATAATGCGTCCAGTTCAACCCCAGAATGATCGGTGAAGTTATAGCCACCCGCCAATCCGAAACCAGCTCCGAATTTTGTTTGGGTTTCGTAGCTGCTATTGTCAATATCATCTTTATTCACCATCCAGCTCAGTTGTGGGATGCCCCGCACGCCTAAATAGAAGCTGGTCGATGCGCTTGTCATGCCGGCCTGCTCAATATCCATGTCAGTTTGCGCATATACACGTGGTGTTGACAGAACTGCTAACATTGACAAAGCAAAGCAATAAACAGACTTTTTCATTGTTTTGTAATTTTTCACATTCATAGTTTTTAACGGTTAATATTTTGTTTGTAGAATGGCCGGCAGTGTCCCATACTGCCGGCCTGTGAGCATAAAGGATTGATCAGGCCAAGATCGCCGCCGGATTAATTGTTTTTTCTGCGATCAGGGACAGTTGGCTGTCAGTTTCTTTTTCTTTCTCGAGAGAATCATGCAACTGGGTAGCTATATCATTCTTACCTATTGTTCTGGAATAAGATGCTGTAGTACCATAGGCAGCTATATTATAATGGTTGATTTGTTGTATAAGCCCTATCAACTCAGCATCCGCTACATTTTTGCTGGTGTGGCTGGCTACTGCCTGGCAACTGTCAATAAGACTTTGCATTATCTCACATTTTTCAGCTACAGGCGCTATATCAATTTCCTGGAAGCTTTTTTTAAGACGGTTGAGATTTTCCTCTTTGAGCTTAGAATAGCTTTGAAGTTTTTTTTTCAGCTCTGGCGAGTTGATTTTCCCGGTGAGCAATGATAATGCAGAAGTTTGCTGCTGCTCAGCGAAGTAAAGTTTTTTCAGATCGTATGCAAGTAATTCTGAAAGATTAGTAATCCGTTTCATAAAAAAGTATTTAAGTTTTTTTAGAGGAAACAAAGTACGGTTGCCCGGCATTCACGAGACCTGACGGCCATTAGTGGTTGGTTTGATAGTCGTCAAAGCAAATAACTGCAATGGTCGCGGAAGGTCAGCACGTTTTTCATACACACTTCCACACTTATATTCCGCACATGATATTTATTGCTTAGAAGTTTGATATCTGTCGTTATTGCTTTTGATACCGGTCATTATTTCTGCATGATTGCCGGCATACCTTACTCCTGCTTATTGCTTTACTATGGAACGAAAAGTATTTAACGGAACACTTGTGCCCCTCAGCAACAAGTACAATCATAGTTACTATGTTAACTTATGCTATCCTGCACAGCAAAAAGCAGGCATGCAAAAATTCCTTGTGCCATTCAGGTTTGAATACGACTGTACCAAACTGAATGCACTCGCTGAAAAAACGTGCAGGTTTTATCTTCCTTGCACTGAAAAGCTTTATATACAGGTGACGAGCACTTATAGCCTGTTATTGCGTACCGCGTATGGCACCGACTATCTCTTACATCCCTTTCTGAATATATTCAGGGAACTGCAACAACTATTGACTACGTATTATAAATATATCCAGTTCCGGCTTGCAGAAGGCGCAGGTTATTTTACCCATTATAATATCCGGAACATCCAGGAGTTTTCGAAAGATGCCAGCGACCTCAGGTTTCTGACCAGTGAGTTTATTAACCGTATAGATGAACTAACGAGTGATCTTGAGCAACTATGCAACATAATTGAATGCCCTGGCAGTTTATTGGATACAATACAAACTATAAACACCGAAGCTATCACCTATAATACGCTGCAAAATAATTTTTTGCAGGACCTTGAAGGATTAGAATATTATATTGGGGACCCGGCCAGCTACATTACGTTAAACTAAAATATACGCAATACTATTTTCCAATGCAAAGCAGAGCTGTATGCATAGCATCTTTTCTAAAAGACTTTAATAAAAAATGATCCAAATCATTTTTATAATTGACTGTCATCAATTTTATCATCTGCATACCTATATAATTTTAAAATATCAAATTCTGTACGACCAAAACCACCAATTTATTAATGAAATTAATAATACAACATAAAGTATGTATATTAATAAGATACTGGTCACGCTGTTTGCCGTAGTACTGGTATTTGTAATTTTTCTTTCCTTTAGTGTAAATAAAACAAAAAAAGCTACTGACAAGACATCTCAAAATGTAAAAATTACAGAAAGTACAATCAAAGAGTTATACCATTTACAGTCTGCCGTATACAGCCTGCAACTGGAGACTAATGGCTTCCTGGTAACGGGTGATACATCTTTCCTGGTTACTTATAATAAGCTTAAAAAAAGTACACCGGGCCAGATGTTTATTCTCCGGAACATTGTCAATGATGATACAGGGCAGCAGTTTATTGACTCTGTGACTGAAAAAATTTCAGCTTTAACCCGGGTTTGTGACCGGTATATAGCCCTGAAAAAAAATGGCAGGTTTAACCCCGATAGTTTAAACAATAAAGTATTTGAATGCGCCAAACGCAGAAAGGCGGCCATATTCCTTTTGAACAATCTGGTTAGTGACCGGCAAGGGAAACTGGCGTTAATTAAACGCGACAATAACAAAAGTATCGAGCACTTTCAGAAACTTTACATGGCCTGGGGTGCAGGTATCTGGGCGCTCATTATATTCGCATTTTTTTCCATACAGTATAACCTCAGGAGACAAACTATTAATGAAAGGATACTGAAGCAAAGTGAAAAGCGGTTTAAAATTTTCTTTAACCATAACCCTGTAGCTACTTCCATTACAGAGCTCCAAACGGGGCGTATATTATACGTTAACGACGCTTATGAAAACCTTTTTATCGTTCAGCGTAAAGAAGTAATTGGCCAAACAGTTGTAGAAGCAGGTATTTCCAATCAACAGCTCCGCTTACAAACGGTTATGCGGATAATGGAACTCGGAGGCGGAGTGAAAAACATGGAACTGCAGCTAACAACCAGAAACGGGGAGGTAAAAGATCTATATGCAAACTTTGATACTATAGAAATTGAAGGGCTCACATGTCTGCTCAGCTCATTTTTAGACATTTCGGAGAACAAAATAGCAGCTGAAAAATTAAGACAAAGCGAAAAAAAGTTTTCCATTATTACCAGGATGACACCCGTTCCTGTATTTATTTCAGAAGTGGATTCGGGGAAATTCCTCTATGTCAATAACGCTTTCTGCAGGCTTTTTGATATGACGTACGAAGATATTGTGGGAAAAACATCCGTTGAGCTAAACCTGTTCAGTGCAGAGTACCGCAACATGATTGCACAGAAAGTATTGAAGGATGGGGGCCATACAGACAACCTGGAAATTAAATTAATGGCTATGGGGGTGCCCAGGGATATACTTCTTTCATCCGACATTATAGAAATAGACAATAAAAAGTGCTTCCTGGCAACCACGCTTGATATATCTGACAGAAAACGTTCGGAAGACCTCTTGAGGAGCGCTTATTTAAAAGAGAAGGAACTGAGCGCTTTAAAATCCAATTTTGTCACTGTTGCATCGCATGAATTCAGAACACCGTTAACCACTATTTTGTCGTCTGCAGGGCTGTTGGAGAAATACAATACAACTAACCGGCAGGAAGACCGCCTGAGGCACATTAACAAAATCGCCGTATCTACAAAACGGCTGGTAGAAATATTAGATGACCTGCTATCATTGGAAGACCTGGAAAAAGGTACCACCCAGCCGGATATATATGTTTTTGATATGGAGAAAATGGTTCGGACACTCTGTGATGACCTCAGGAATACTATAGCCCAAAAATGCAGGCTTACTTATGAACATTCCGGCGACCCGATGGTAACGTCTGACCCTGCTTTCATCAGGCATATACTATACCACCTCCTTTCAAATGCTATCAAGTATTCTACCGATGAGAACCCGTTAATTGAACTGTTTACTATTGCAGAAGGCAGGAAACTGACACTTCGCGTTAAGGATTACGGCACCGGCATTCCTGAAGAAGACCAGAAATACCTCTTTAGACGATTCTATAAGGGGAAAAGTGCAAAAAACCAGAACCAGGGGGGGACAGGTATGGGCCTCTACATCGCAAAGAAATATACCGACATACTTGGCGGCACAATAAACGTAAAAAGCGCAGCAGGGAAAGGATCGGAGTTTATAGTAGAGATATAAAAAAGCCCGGTGGTCCGGGCCTGCTTTTCATAGTTATAGTTCTATCAGGGGCTAAATGATTACGATGTCCTTTCGTATGTTGATGTAGCAAAGTAAACACATCCTGAACCATAAACCCTTGATAATAGTTAGCTAATTATTTGATTATCATGTATTTTCACAGAAACATAAAAATCATTTTATTGATTAATATCAGTTAGTAGCCTGTCCAAGATCATTGCGCCGGCTAACGATATATGATTTTTTTACACAATACACACAATATTTATCCAGAACACATGTATACCCTTATGAATAGTAATATATTGTTAATCGATGACAATGAGGATGTTCGCTCAAATGTTGCAGAATTGTTGTCGCTTACCGGCTACAGGGTATTGGTTGCCGAAGATGGTAAAGAAGGCATAGAACTAGCCAAAACCTTTATACCCGACCTGATTGTTTGTGATGTAATGATGCCCAATATAGACGGCTGGGGAGTAAAACATATCTTAAGCAAGGAAACAAGAACCAGGGACATTCCATTCATTTTTCTAACGGCAAAAACAGAAAAGGCCGACTTTAGAACGGCTATAGAACTGGGAGCAAATGATTATATCACCAAACCCTTTCAAACCAATGAACTGCTCAACTCTATTGAAGCAGTATTGAGAAAAACAAAACAGGCAGACAGGATAGCTGAAGAAAACATAACGGAACAAGATGAACCGGATATTCCTACATCTAACGACCCCCTGGCTGCGCTGATAGACACCAGTGAAGTAAGAGAATGCAAAAAAAAGGATACAATATATAAAGAGGGTACAGCGTCAAGGTATCTTTATTATATAAAAAGCGGGAAAGTAAAGACCTACAAAGTGCATGAAGATGGCAAGGAACTTGTACTGGCCCTGTACGGCGAAGGTGATTTTGTGGGCTACATGTCTATTTTGAACAATTCGGCCAATACCGAATCGGCCAAAGCAATAGACGATACGGAACTGGTGATGGTACCAAAGAAAGATTTCGAAAAACTACTGGAGAATAACCTGGAAGTAAACAAAAAATTTCTTGACATAGTTGCGCACGGCCTTGTTCAAAGAGAAAAACAACTGCTTGGAATTGCCTATAACACACTACGAAAAAAAGTAGCAGAAGCATTACTCATCCTCGATAAAAAATACAACAAAAGCCATAACGGGCATTTTTCTTTTCAATTTGGCAGGGACGACCTGGCATCTATTGCCGGTACCGCAACCGAATCCCTAGTAAGAACACTTACTGATTTTAAAGCAGAAAAACTGATAGACATGAAGAATGGAAGTATTATAGTAACAAACAAAAAAAAGCTTGAAACTCTGATAAGTTAATATCTGTTATTGAATATAGGGGAAGCGTTGCAGTTGCAACGCTTTTTTTATTGTTATTCCTGATGCCTGTCAATTATACCCTTCAGCTATATCACTTTGAGTTTTGATGACAATCATTTGTATGACATTGACAGTGCAATACTTTTGAAAAAAAAATTTTCACCATTAAATAAAACCTTTCCAGTCACTATGCCGATTGTATACCGCGCGAAAGCTATGCTTGTAAACGAAAGCGAAACGAATATAGAGCGAATGGCAGTGAAAATAACGCAAGTAGCAAATACAGACCAGGGATTCATAAAGACATTCCCATTTACCGACTACCGCAACAGGACAGTTATGCATTTGATAAAACAGGAGATGCCGCCTTATAAACGGGCTGCATACATTGGCATTAGTTTCAAGTTTTATAATTTCATCAACTATATCGAATTCCTGTCTACATTTCGCGAGTTTGCCTTAAATAAAGGAGACGAAGTAGAATTCCATTTTGCAGACGATACAGTAATGAAGTTTATGTTCCAGGGTAGTAGTTCTGCATTCGGACCGGCAAGAAAAAATGTTTACCCGCTTGCAGATGCCCAGTTGGAATTCATAGCAAATAACAAGCTGGCATATTGGAAGATCACCAACGTTGTAAGCGGAACTATGATGTTGGGAGGCTTTGGTTACCAGGACGATAATAAACAATATAAATCTGAAAAAACCGGCAAACAGCTATTTACAGTAATGGCAAAGGAAATCATGTCTGCTAAAGCACTCTTAAACTGCTGATTTATTCGCTTTCACGTTTAAGCCTTGCATAGGCTTTCTTATCAAGGAAAATTTTTACCTGGGCCAGTAAATTGAACACTGAAGTTTTTATTATTCTTTTACACCCCGTGGTCAGCCTTATAGAATTATGTCCGCGGTGCTGCTTATAATCATTCTTTATAAGCGTAGCTTTTGACATGAGATCGCTGTTCAATTTCCTGGCTATATCAAATATATCTTCAAATGCCGGGGTTGGGCCTTGATCTGCGACCAGGTCCTCGATTTCCTGCCTGTATTCAGATGTGACAGTAAAAGCAATTTCTTCGAATAGCCGCAATAATTTGTCAGTAGTAATTTGATGACTAAAGACTTCTAAATAATTGATGTTCATGTCATTATCTAATTAAAAGTACAATAAAAAATTGTTTTTAGAAAAAACGCAATATCATTAACAAGAGGTTAACCAACGCTATTTTATATAGTAACGGTAACTTGTGCCGTAACTCCATATTTGTACTCCTACAAATGCACCATCATTATACATAAAACTGATAGGCCTCCTTTTAAAAAAATTTCCTTTTCTGTGTTTCGGGAATATCCTGTATTGTTTCCCATCAATGTAAAGACGGTTACTGTCAACCCTTATCGTACCTGCTGTTTCTCTGATACTTGTTCTGTCAAAGGAAAAATTATCACTCCCTTTAGTAAAAACAACTACTTTGTTATAAGCATAACAAACCTGGGCTTTTGTAAAAACCGGCATAAACAACAGCATCAATAATATTTTCATGATTTTTAGTTTTTGTTGTTATTATTTTTTTTCAAGAAACCTTACTTGTCTTTGCTTCTGCCTGATTGTAAATACAACCGCTTCTTCCTCATGTTTTATTAAGTCTATATAATAGAAGAACTGCTCAGGTTTGAATTCACTACCCTCAAAGGCAACTTCATTAAGCGATATTTTAAAAAGACTGGCTGGTAAATAGAATGAAAAATCACCATTCCCGTCTGTAAATGTTGTAAACGTTTTACCTGCCGTATCCGTAGCCGTAACCCTGATGTTATCGTTAGCCAGTTTAGCCTTACTGAATGAGTCACGGATAATATTGATGTGGCCGGATATTTTTTTACCTTTCTTGTATGCTATATTTGCAGTAATATTGCCATCAACCAAAAAACTTTGTTGCTGCCCCTCAGAAGGGATTAAACCTTTTTCCTTTACAGCACTGAAGTTGAACAGGTAGTTCCCTTTTTTAATGTTTTTGTACCTGATTACCCCGTTTTGATCGGAATATAAAATATGCGCATCGTTAATACCAACCTGCACATTTTTCAGTGCCTGTTCGTTTTTATCCCTTACCCCGTTATTGTTCCTGTCGTGATAAAGGACAACTTTGATGTCGTAATATTTTCTGTTAACCAATACCGGAAGTGAAATTTGTTTTGTTACTGTCAGGTTCATCAATTTATCTTCATAAACAGGTAATCTTGCGCCTCCTGTATTAATCGCAGTTAATGGAATATTGGCAAAGAATTGTACATTCAGCCCCAGCTTTGAACTACTGTAACTAATGCTACCGCCGGCTGAAGTCCTGATAGTCTGGTCGTATACCGACTTGGAAACCTGGTACCTGGCCAAACCTGTGACACTTTTTCTAAACAGCTGGTAATTGACAAACGGTCCGCCTGTTATTGTCTCATCATAGTTCTTCAGTACAGGTTCCCCTCCTTCCGACTCAAATACGGGCCTTGAAGTATAGGTGGCTAAAAAGCCTGCCCACTTGTACTTAAAAGAAGATAGTGTGCTTGTTAAATAAACATTGTTATTCTCTTTATCAATATGGTTTTTAAAAGCATTCTGGCTGCTGACAGAGATAAACAGGTCCTTCCCGCTTTTAATTGTAGCATTTATATCTGCAAAATACAGGTTGTCCAGCCCAAATTCGCTCACGCCGGTATAGCGCATAATACCCGTATTCAGCGTAAGCATACTCCCCGATTTTTTTATACCGGAAGTAATGCCGAATTTTTCTGTATTGAACCTGAGCACATCCGTATTGTACAATGTATCTTTAAAGTAAGTTGCATTCAGATAATTTGAAGTGTAAAAAAGCCCGGCGAATTTATTATTGAAATTTCTCGTCAACTGGTGCATTTGTAAACGCATCCCTTTGTTAATGCCGGGGAACATGTTACTATAAAATTCGGTGTTGGAAATAAAATTCCAGGTGCTGCTCTTATAACCCAGGTGATAACCACCCGCTATACCGGCAGTAAGCTTTTCCACTCCGGGTACATTGCGTGTTTTTTCTTCTACTCCGGCATTTGTCAGAATGTCTAAAGACCATCGGCTTGTTTGAAGGATTTGTAATTCATTTCCTAATGCATATCCATTTAATGCCTTGCTATCATCAAAATTGGCAGTAAGGATATTCGTTAAGGAGAATTTTCCAACAGGGTACTTTGCGCGAATTGAAAAATTATCGCTTGTATAGTAGAAATTACGGTCGCGAAATACAGCTGCAGCCGAAATTTCTTTTTTCTCATTCCACCTGTGGGTAATACTTATGCCGCGCCCGTTACTGATAAAAAAACGCTGCAGCGGTTGAATTGTTCCTGCGGACAGTTTCCAGTTATGATAGCTATAATCTATCAGGTACATGTTTTGCTGGATACCGTAAACTTCACTGCCAAATTGCCGGCTACGGTAAAAGAAGCTCAAATCGTTCCGGTCGCCAAAATGAATATTACCCCTGGTTCCTACATAATAATAGTATTCGTCTTTCTGGTTGATTATTCCTGTTTCTACAAAAAGCGGAATGACCGGGTAGGCCGATTCTGCTTCTTTAATATTGTTCCTGGGCTTTGAAATTTCAAATGTATGCGTGTAAGAACCACTTCCACTGCCTGTCACCACAAGAATAATGCTGGTATGGTACAATGCGCCCCATTCTGCAGGGTGCATTTTTAGTAAGTACATTATGTTGCTGTCTTCTCCTGGTTTTAACCTTACAAACACCTTATCATCAAGTTCAAGATCCCTGTTTTGCCAACGCAGGCTGTAAGTATCTTCCATGTTACCTGTATTCTTCAGGTTTATTCTTAGCGGAATTACATCGGGACGGGTTTCGAATTTCAGGTCTTCTGTCAGGTGTTGTGCATAAAACCGGGGTTCTGGCGCTGCCCGTAAGTGATAATAATAAAAGTGCGTGTCTGTTACACCACGTACTCTTACAAGAATTTTCACACTATCCCAGCTTGCCGGGGTACGTGGCCGTTTGAGCAGGTTGAGCGGAATATTTTTACTCTGGCCGGGGAACAGGTTATAATAAACTTCGTTGCCTTCAAAATAATTATCATGAGAAAAGCTTTTCCAGTTAGCCGGCACTTCAATAGCTACAGCCAGCCGTACTGTTTTCTTGCTCGGGTTTTTGACTTTAATTGTGTTGAACAATATGCTATTGTCACTGCCTGCAACCAGTGAATCTTTAAACGACACTTCAAAAAACTTACAATGCTGCGCATATAACGGTTGAATTGAAAGAACAAAGAAACAGGCGATGATGAATTTTAATAATCCCGGGTTATATGAAAATGAAACATTCACAGGAATAATATTAAGCGGTGATAAAATATTAGGCTGGAACAAGATGAAAAATAAGCCCTTTCTTACAGGAAAGGGCTTATTGATCGGGTTGTTTTCATGATGTGGTTTTTATAGCCAGCAATTCTTATGGTGCCAAAGTAGCCCTGTAAGAAAGGTTTGCACTGTAAGTGCCACCTAAGTGGTTGTAAGCAGCCTGGGGCAGCAGGGTAAGGTTGCAAACAAACAGTTTGTTATAGCAGCCATTGCCTTGCAGGAAATCCTGGTAGCTGTTAGACAGAGTAGAACCACTACCACCGAAACCGTTTTCTGCAGCACCGCCTGGTATAGAACCGTAGTTGTAAACTGTCATTTTGAATTTGTCTGCAGTTATGCCAGGGTCGCCACCACCAATACGTGCAAAAGTTGCACCTTTTACTGCTACATGGAAATGACGTGTAGCTGAGATACGGAATTCGATATCGCTTCCACCGGGAGGAGTGTTAGGCCATGCTTCAATCAGGCTAAGGCCATTTTCAAATTCCATCCATGTATCAGCGCTGTTACCAGCAACCTGGAATTCAGGTACCAGGTCAATCATGTCTACGATGCCAAGGTTTCCAATCAGGGTTACGTCATCTTGTGTACCCGGAGTTTCGTTGTTAGCAATTGATTGTGCCTGTACTCCTGAAAAAGCTGCTAAGGCGATGGCAGCGGTCAATACGATTTTTTTCATTTGATTAAGATTTTGTTGTTAAAAAATTTGTTTTATCAAAAGCGCTTTGATGACACAAATCTCTAACAGAATGTTAAATGATATAAACCGCCTTATGAACAATTTAACCACTTTTTGACAATAAAATTGACCACGGATATTTATTCAAAAACGTCTAAAATCTAAAAATACCGCAAAGGCAATCGAACAGGGAATTTAACACAGCAATTGTACAACAATACTATATCTATATATTTTCAGAAAATCATCTAAAGGAAAGCTTACAAATAAAAACAAACGCTCTTTTTATCATCTTTTTCACCAAATCATTTTAATATCTTAAAAACGAACGAAACCGTGTACAGAAAAGGAATACAGCGGATACTAACAAAATATATTGAAAAATAAACAGCGCTATCAACAGATATGCACAGGTTATCAACATTTTTTAGCAAAAAGTTGATGATTGCATATTTATTTGTCAATAAAGAAAAGTATGAATTGATATAGTTGCGAACAGCAATTAAGGCGCTAAATAAATAAAAAATACCCAAAAAAGTATTTACTTTTTTGGGTATTGTATTGCAGAATATTTTTTTATTCTTAGCGGGCTATATATTACCTGGGCAATATTGTAAAAACAAGGTTAAAGTCATATTGCCCTCCCCTGTAGTCAAAGCTCGGTCCCACTTTCAGATCAATATAGTACTCATTCTCAATCAGGTCGTTGTTACTATATATCAATGGCTGCGCACTATTCGAAACCAAAACATAATTTGAGCTTCCGGATTGTTTGAGATAAAATGTACCGGCGGGCAGCTCTCCGGCTATAGATTTTCCAGACGAAAGGTACCGGTTATCAGCTCTTACGGTTATTACCCATGGGCTGTTGCTTTTCACTTTTAATTTAACATAAGCCCTATACACTTTACCATCTGAAATTTCGGGGAAAGTTTGAATAGATAAAGACTGGTTGGCAAGTGGTATTATATCCAGGCTCATCAGTGCCGGCATGGAAATATTGCCATTCACCCCCGTAATTGCAGCTTGCCTGTCAACACGCTGCCCGAAGGTGGCAATAGGAATAAACAGTGCAATGATGAGATGTTTTTTCATTGTTCTGCAGTGGTAAATGTTATATGATAATCATAATTACCTGTCATAATAAATTTTGATAACGGATGAATGACAATATCGTAATAAAAGGAACAGTAAGAATTTTTACCATTTCCATAAGAAGGTTGCATAAAAACTACAGCCGGTGATGTTGACAAAAACGTTTCATAGTTATGTATTATCGCACTCGGTGAATTATGACTGGCTAACCGGATTGAAACCCATTTATCAGGAACCTTATTTTGGGGAATATTCGTAAATGCTATTGATGCAGATATAGTCCTTGCATATTCTTTATTGTATAATTTCAGCTCTATTGCATTTCGTATAACATACTCCTGGCCAACCTCTTCGATAGAATTGTAGCTTATTGTCAAAGGTTTATTCAACTGGCAAATAATATCGTTATTATCAGTTATCTGCCCTGCTGCCTGCAGGCATAAGAGAAATAAACATATTATTGTACCAAATCTCATCATTTTATTTCAATTTCTTTTTGTGCAGCTTCCAGGGGAATAGTATCGTCACCGGCTTCGATCAATGCTATTGCTGTATACCTGCCTTTAGGCAAAGTATCAGGAAGCTTAATATCAACATTCCTGTCTTGCCCCGGTAGCACCAGCGCTTCTACAGGCCCTACAGTTATTCTTTCACCGGTTTCGCCCGACAATTCAATGGAATAATGACACCGCAACAGTGCCGCACCTGTATTACGGCTCTCTATACGGTAGATATTGCTGTCAGGAAGCTCTATAAAATCGAGCATCCTAATCTCTTTAACTATTTCCGGGCTATTCGGGTTCTGATATATTCTTACCCCAACAGCCAGGCTTTTAGCTACGGCAATTTCCAGTGCACCTGCTGCTTTAGGCGCTTTTCTTTCACTGGTGGTCATAATGTTCAGCATAGTCCATTTAGTCTCCATCACGTTTGCCGAATCGGGAACAGTCAGTGTAACATTAATGCCCTCTTTCGAGTTGGCAGGCACTTCGAGTGCCTTCTTATCTATGGTGATCCATTGAGCGCATGAATTTGGATAGGTTCCTGCTTCATAAAAAACATCATTACCTGCTGTATCCAGGCTCCAGTCGCCTAACTCCAGCGTAAAGCTGTATGGCTTGTTCAGCTTATTGTGGATATATACAGTTTGTGTACTGGTCTGGCCGGGGGCCAAATTAAAATTAAGTGTGGCCGGGCCTATCGAAATCGCACTTTTTTTTCTTTGTGCGTATCCCGGGAGAATTAGCATTAAACTAATAGCTATTAACAATATTCTTTTCATCGCAGGTTTCTATTTTTTAGTCGAGGTATCCTGTTACCGATCCATTTATCCTGGGCTCCCCACCTTCTACATAAATAGTCTTATATACAATGACAGTCCTATTGCTTTGCAATGTTTTGCCAACAGAGATTTCAATCAGGCTATAGTCTGTGTCTTTAAAAGCTTTGACATCATCCATGCTACCGCTTTCCGCACGCCACTTATATCCTTTCCAGGCCCCAAACCCTGAGGACTCGTCTTCACTAACCTCTCCGGAATAAGGGACTGCCTGTTCATCAATAAGCATTTTATCGTTATTTACATCAATTACAACCGCATCAAAAATTGTAAAAACCCCATCACCTTTAAAGCCGATATAACCATCTGTCTTGTTTACTTCCAGCGTTTTTACATCTTTTGTTTTCATCTTCAATCGCGGGAACTCATTATTCATCCTGTCATACTCAGCCTCCGATATTCCAAAATTCTTATGGTAGGGCAATGGCGACTGGTCTGCATACAATTGCGAGTACTCATGAAACCACTGCATGCTATCTGAAACTGCCTGCCTGTATCGCAGGGCAATCTTTCGCAAGTCGGCAGGAATATCTTTTTCAAGTATTGTAAATTTATGAGTGCCGTTGGTCAAAGTATTATTTAAGAAACCAACCGCTGTAACCTCTTTAGGCGCCTGGCCAAAGGTTGCCAGGGATAACAAGCATGCAATAAACAATAGGAGAGATCTGTTTTTCATTATGTTCAGTATTGAAGGGCAATAGTAAACCCGGCTTCTCTCATTACTGCTGACTGCTGTCAGATGCTGTTTTGATTTACATCAAAAGATTTGTTGCAGAAAGGATGTGTATGAATTATTCTTCTACTATGTACTATACGGGAATCAACTACGATAATGATCCCGGTCAATTTAGCACCGAAGACATTTACTTGCAACCGGTCCCTATGGGACAAAAAAATAGCCTTGCAATGATTGCAAGGCTATTGTGGGTGCCCAGAACTGGATTCGAACCAGCACACCCTTGCGGGCGCTGCGACCTGAACACAGTGCGTCTACCAATTTCGCCATCTGGGCATTACTTTTAAGAACTTTGGGCTGCAAAGATACACAGGTTTTGTATTCTACCAAATCAAAAAATAAATATCTTATAAAACCATAAGATTGCACCCCCTCAGGGCTGAATGATCGGAACGTCCCAACACCTCAAAACTACCGTTTTCATGAATATTCCCTATGTCGTCAGTTGCAATAAAGGAGCAGGAGTGAAGATTGGCAATATCTATAATATTCAGGCATCCGCTGCCGGTTGTTTGTATGAAAAAGGGGTCGTTTATATCTCTTACCAAAACCTGCATTGTAACGGAAGGGTAAAATATCCCCCTTTCTTTTGCATAAGCCTGCGACAGCAGTTCAGTCATACCGTATTCCGAATGTATAGCGCCCATGCCCCACCTTTCCTGCAAAAATGTATGTACCTGGTGCCTTGTCCACTCTTCTTTACGACCTTTCATGCCCCCGGTCTCCATTATCGTAACCTCTGTCATATCCATTGGGTAGGCTTCAGCAAAATCGAGCAGTGCAAACGTAACGCCAATCAATAAAACCTTTTTTCCCTTAGCTTGCAACCCACGAATGTTGGCGGCCAGTTTATCCCATTCATTGAGGTAAAAACCGGACATATCATTACCGCTTTTTTCCATTAAAACTTTTACCATATGCACCAGGGACGCGTTCGACCGCTCCAGGTAAGAGGGCAATAAAGCAAGAATAGTATAATCGCCGGGGGCGCCGTAAAACTGCCTGAATCCCGTCAGCAAAGCCTGTTCATACAGCAGCGCGCTTTTTACAAAATGCCTTGCAGGAGTATCGCCGGTTGTGCGGCTACTCTCAAATGCCAGGTCGGGAACCCAGGTTCCGGTCTTTACCTCGTGCGTTTTAAAAAAAGAAACCGGCAGAAAAGGGATATCTGCCAGCCGGGATACATTGGCAGGCGTTTTCCGCACCATATCGGAAAATGTCCTGTAAATTGTATTATTTTCATACTGGTACCGGAATACATCCAGCGCAATATCGTCAAACGTCTGAGCGTTTATTCTATCAATAAGCAGTTGTTCATTTAACAGAACATTATTACCCACTTTCCTTAACTTTGGTTAATATGAAATTCCTTACAGGTTTACTGGTTATTTGTAGTATTCTGGCCTTATCGTGCAAAAAAAGCAATACAGCTTCTACACCGCCCGAGATAAGCCTGATGAATATGTCATCTAATACCAAAAGCCTGTCGAGCGAAGATAGTCTATTTATCTGGCTGCATATTTCCGATGCCAATTCCGACCTTGGGGTAGATACACCTGACTATGATATTTTCCTGATAGACAAACGCAGTGATACAACCTACTATACCAACCAGTTTTTGTTGCCGGTAATACCCCCCGACCTGCAAGACCCAACCAAGCGGTTTGAGGCAACATGCATGATATACCTCGATGTACGCTTTTTTCCCCTGCGCGAAGATGATACGGCCCGCACTTCAGACACCCTGAAATTTGAGATTTATATGCACGACCGGGATGGCAATGAAAGTAACCACATTACTACACCCGAAATCTATATCGTTCCATAAACAGGATACCGGCCCTGGGTAAGGATATAGGAAGATGCCATCTTCTTTTCCCGATTGTTTATAGCAACTAAAGATTCATTAAAAACTGCGCCCGGCAATAAAAAGAGACAAAATTGTCTTTTATCATGTTTTAAAATGATTTTTATCATAATCTGTACCCGATTAGTACCTCATCTTTACAACAGGTCAAAACGAGGTATGCATGAAAAGTGTAAAACACTTGTTGGTTGTTCTGTCCGGCATTATACTATTGCCGGTAATTATTTTATCCTGTGAAAAAAAGGAGCAGTCTGCACCTAACGATATTGACAAGCCAAAATCGCTTACTCCATATAGTATCGTTTACCCGGCCCATTTCCCCAAAATGCAGATACCGGATGATAACCAGCCATACATAGAAAGAATACAGCTGGGACGTATGCTCTATTATGATACAATTCTCTCAAATGACGGCAGGGCGTGCGCTTCCTGTCATCATCAGCAATACGGGTTCACCATTCCCGGGGTAGTAAATGGAATGCCCGTGCTCCCGCATGTAAACCTTGGATGGTGCAACAATTTCATGTGGGACGGTTCAAAGAGACCCGGCCTTGAAGATGTGATGCTGTTTGAAACACGGGAGTTCTTTGCTACAAACCTGGAGAAAATAAACAGGAACGCGAAATACAGGCAGCTATTTAAAGACTATTATAACGTTGATGAAATATCCTATAAAGATATCGCTTATGCCCTTGCCCAATTCACAAGAATAATGATTTCGGGGAATACAAAATATGACAGGTATTTGTCAGGCACAGAAGCTTTAACAGCAGATGAAGAAATGGGACGCAGAATCTTTTTCTCGGAACGTGGGGATTGTTTTCATTGTCATTCTATCCTTACCACAACTGACTACCTCCTTCACAACACCGGCCTGGACAGCACCTATATAAAAGAAACCGACAAAGGGTACTACAATGTTTCACATGATATAAAAGATATCGGGAAGTTCCGGACACCCAATCTGCGCAATGTAGCCCTAAGAAGCCGCTATATGCATGACGGCAGGTTCAAAAGCCTTGAAGAGGTAATTAATTTTTATGACCATAATGTAAACAGGGTACCCAATATCGACCCGATTATGACCAAGGCAGGTAAAGAAGACGGGCTCAACCTGAAAGACTTTGAAAAGCAACAGCTCATTGCATTTCTAAATACATTGACGGATTCAACATTTATAACCGATACAAGCTTTAGCCGGCCATCTTATTAAACAAAAAAATCCGTATGAAAAAGAGTTCTTTTATACTGTTCCTTTTATTGCTGCTTGTAACCGCCTGCCGGAAAGAAGAAAAAGTCCGGCCACAAACACCCGGCAGCAACCTGCAGATACAGTTTGAATATTATGTAGATACCACCCCATTGCAATTTGACACAATGATGTACACCAATGCGGCAGGCAATTTATATAGTGTTACCCGGCTGCAATACTATCTCAGCGGGATAAAGTTCTATCTTAATAACCAGGTAAAATATACTATAGATACAGTGATGTACCTGGATGCGGCCAGGCAGGAATACACCACAGTGACGCTAAATGATATACCGGTTTCCGAATATGATTCTATTTCCTGTAACATTGGCTTAGATGAAAAACATAATGTATCCTATTCACTTCCCGGCACCCTTGAAAACACGAATATGGAATGGCCTGACATAATGGGAGGCGGTTATCATTTTCTGAAACTTGAAGGACACTGGAAAAATGACACCAGCATTTCCGGTTATGCAATGCATATAGGCACTAACCAGTTTTTAGTAAAAGCAGGCATGAAAGCATATTTAACAATGCAACCGGGAAAAACTCAAAAAATAACCCTGCAGATGAATATTAATGAATGGTTTGAGAACCCTTATACTTACAACCTTGCTACAGATGGAACATATAGTATGGGGAACGCTGAGTTGATGAAAAAACTCGCTGAAAACGGCGGTAAGGTTTTTAAGATTAAACATTAATCGCCTTACAAATAATACCAATAAAATTATAAGCACATGTAAATTATTAATTTACATGTGCTTATAATTTTAAACGAGAGGGCGAAATAAAATTTCACCAAAAAAAAGACATTTTTATCTTTTATTCAGGAGATCTGCATTATCTTTGCGGTGCAAAAGGAATAAATGTTCTCAAAAACCTGTGAATACGCCGTTCGTGCTATGATTTTTATTGCACAAAAGTCAAAGAATGGCAATAAAGTAAGTATAAAAGAAATAGCCAAGGGAATCGATTCTCCCGAGCATTTTATTGCCAAAATATTGCAGGAGCTGAGCAAAAAGAAATTACTGCAATCGATGAAGGGTCCGAAAGGGGGATTTTACCTGGATAAGGATGCATTTCAATGTTCTCTCGCAGATATAGTGAAAATCCTGGATGGCGATAAGCTGTTTACAGGTTGCGGACTTGGCCTAAGCCAATGTTCAGAAACACACCCTTGCCCAATACACCACGAATTTAAATCAGTAAGAAAAAGCATTCAGACCATGCTGGAAAACGCAAAGCTGGGCGAGTTTACGGAAGAGCTGGAAAAGAGCCTGACATTCCTGAAGCGATAGTTTTTTTTAAATAAATAGAAGATAAAAAGGTATTAATATCCACATAATGAAACCAAGCAAGTTTATACGGCGATTTTCCCTGCTTTTATCAGCTATGCTGTTATATATGTTCCCGGCTTTAGCACAGCAGACCACTCCCTCTGATTTTTCATTCGGTTCTACAGCCGGTTTCATCTGGCTACTTTTTGCTATACTGTTAGCGCTCTTTTGTGCAGCACTGGTATTAAAGCAGAAAGTAAATGGCATACAGGAAAATCAAAAAATAAAAACAGAAAAAGAAGAACAGGAAAAGCTGCAGAGACATAGCCATAACCTGGACAGTAAACAAATCGGCAGGCTCATAAACTACAGAAAGCATAGCACTGGTACAACTGTGCTTCTCCTGTTACTGATTACTGTATTAACTCTGTTACCAGAAGGAAATATCTGGGCGAAAGGAACGGATAAACCTGTTACCGGCCCCCTATTGGGAGAAACAGGTATAATCATTACTATCATACTCTTACTCATCCCTATACTATTTGCTGTCATTTTTCTCATAGTAAAAATCATCAATGCTTTAAATCTGGCAAAGAACCAGCAAAACCTCAAAGAAGCGGAGAAACTGGCAGCTTACCTTCGTTCATTACCAGAAGAAGAAATAAACACCTATCTAAAAAAACGCAAAGCGGCATTAGACTACCAGCTTAGCCATCATGAGTTATCCGGTAATCGACCCGCCGAGGATGAAAAGGGCCTGCTGCTGATTAATGAACAGGCCGGGCTTCCGATTGTCGCGCTCAAAAAGAAGGCGCTCCCACGCCCTAATATCGATCATGAGTTGTCACGCCTTATCTTATGGTATCTCGGTTGCGCCACCTTCTGGTTATTATTCGGTACCACCATCGGTGAATACGTTGGGATAAAGTTTGTAGCACCGGATGCAGATCATATAAGCTGGCTAAGTTTTGGACGTTTGCGCCCTGTGCATACCAATGCTGTATTCTGGGGATGGGCCTCACTGGGGATGCTGGGCTTAGGTTATTATATTGTACCCCGGGTTAGTAACACTAAGCTGGCTAATATGAAATATGGCTGGTACACATTATGGTTGATTAATGCAGCTGTTATAATAGGAACAATCTGTTTGATGGCAGGCATCAATAATGGCGGCGGTGAGTACCGGGAATATGTATGGCCAGTCACTTTACTGTTTGCTATCGGGGTTGTACTGAGTCTGGTCAATTTCCTTCAGACCATAGCACGCCGTACCACTAAAGAGATCTATATCTCCAATTGGTATATTGTAGCAGCTATCATCTTTGCTATCGTCATTACCATTGTAGCCTACGTGCCTTACTGGCAACACGGGCTCGGCGAAACCATTATACAAGGCTATTATATGCACCAGGGTGTCGGCATGTGGTTCATGCTATTTACACTAGGCATCGTTTATTACTTTCTGCCACAGCAGTTAAATAAACCAATATATTCCTATAGCCTTGGAATATTGGCCTTCTGGACACAGATACTCTTCTATACCCTGATCGGTACGCACCACTTTGTATTCAGTTCTATCCCCTGGTGGCTGCAAACCGTCGCTATTGTCGGCAGTGCAGGTATGGCTATACCTGTTATCGCGGGTACAACCAATTTTGCAATGACCTTTAAAGGTGCCTGGTACAAAATAAAAGACAGCTACACACTCCCTTTCTTCCTGGTGGGAATTATCTTCTATTTCACAGGATCGATGCAAGGAACAGCAGAAGCCTTCCGCAGCACCAACCTGCTATGGCACTTTACTGATTTTACAGTGGCACACTCACACCTGACGATGTACGGTATCATCTGTTTCTTCTTATGGGCGGGTATCTATGCTATCGTTCCAAGGCTTACGGGCAAAGAAGCCCCACAGATCACTATTGGTGCGCATTTTTGGCTGGCACTTGTCGGACTGATGTTCTATACCATCCCGCTGATGTACGGCAGCACATTGAAAGGTTTAATGTGGATGGAGGGCAAACCATTTATTGACAGTGTAGTACTGATGGCTCCTTACTGGCTGTGGCGGGCTATCGGCGGTAGCCTGATGTGGCTATCCCACTTGTTTTTCGCCTACAATATGTACAAGATGATGGCAGTAAGAAATGTAATTGACGTTCGAGAAACCGCCATTCAGAAACTGGAAGATTCAACCGCTTCGGCTCAAACAAATGCATAAATATTATTTGTAAACAAATGGAACTGTTCGATAATCATAAAAAACTATTCGGTACTGCCACTATCATGTTTGTAGGACTCACCCTACTGGTGGCCATTATGCCTGCTATCCGCAACCAGGAGAAAAATCAGCCGTTGCCGGGCGCTGAGCCATTGAGCCCTGAAGCGGCAAAAGGGAAAGCCTTATTCGTTTCCAATGGTTGTGTAGCCTGCCATACCCAACAGATCAGGAATGTGGATATGGATAAGATGTGGGGGACCCGGCCAAGCCTTGCAGCTGACTATGCAGATATACATCGTACTGATTTCTGGCGCAATACGGCCACACTAATGGGAACGGAACGTACCGGCCCCGATCTGACGGATGTCGGTAATCGCCAGCCCAGTAAAGACTGGAACCTGGTACACCTGTATAACCCGCGTATTGTAGTCAAGGAATCCATCATGCCTGCTTATCCATGGTTGTTTATGCTAAAGAAAGAGCCCTCCAAATCAGACGTAGTAGTAAATATTCCTGCAGAATACATGGGGAGCAAGGAAGGCAAGGTAGTCGCTACAAAAGATGCGCTTTACCTGATTGCTTACCTGCAATCGCTAAAGCAGGTCAAACTGCCAGATGGTACGGAAGCACCAGCTTTCCTCTACAAGAAAGAAGAGAAGAAAGCAGCAGGCACCCCTGGTGCTGAGCCGGACGGCAAGGCATTATTTACAGCAAGCTGCCAGAGTTGCCACCAGGCAAACGGAGAAGGTTTGCCCGGTGCGTTTCCGCCATTAAAAGGTAGCCCTGTGGTTATGGGCGATAACCTGGAAATGTATGTAGACATTATCATGAATGGCTATGATGCCAGGGCTGAATATGGTGTTATGGCACCGGTGGGTACTAATATGGAATGGACGGAACATGAAGTAGCAGCAGTAATAAACTACGAACGAACAAGCTGGGGTAACAATGGTAAAACAGTGACACCGGAAGAAATAAAAAAAATAATGGATTTTGTAAAACTTAAAGCTACCCAATAATGAAAAAAACATCTCTGACAGCTATTCTTTTGCTAAATGCCTTATGGGTATTTGCATGTCCTGTATGTGAACGTAACCAGCCCATAATTTTAAAAGGTATTACACATGGTGTGGGCCCGGAAAGCCAATGGGATTACATAATCGTATGGGTGACCATAGCTATTGTACTATGTACGCTTTTTTTCTCCGTGAAATGGCTGATACATCCGGGTGAAAAATCAGATCGCCATATTAAACGCTTCATTTTAAACAACGAGTAAGATGAGTGATAAAAGCACCATATTCATTTTTATAGACGACGATGCCAAGCCTGTAGCCGAGGTGCAGTCTCCGGTTAGCTTTGAACTGGACACACGTAAACTTACGGATGGGGAACATGTACTAAAGATCGTCAGTAAAGACCCAACCGGTAAGGAAGGCATCCGTAAGATACCGTTCGAAGTACGCAATGGCCCGGCAATATCCATTGAAGGGATGAAGGAACATGCTGTTGTAGATGGTGTGTTGCCTTTAATGATCAACGCCTATGGTAAAGGCGATCAGAAGTCTTTCCTGATATCTGGCAGTGAAACGCCGCAGAGCATCCCCTGGTGGGTCTGGCTAATCATCATCGGATTTGCAGGATGGGCGCTCTATTATATGTTCATGTATTTCTCAATTGCACAATAGTATAGGTAATGAGCAATAAAAAGGACATTACAACAATAGAAGACATCAAACTACTGGTTGATAGTTTTTATGGAAGAATCCGGGTAGATGCTTTACTGGGAGGCATATTTAACAGCGTGATTAAAGACCGGTGGCCGGAACACCTGGAGAAAATGTACCGCTTCTGGCAGACCGTTCTTTTGGGCGAGCACACCTACTATGGCAGCCCGTTCCCGCCACATGCCCAATTACCGGTGGAACAAAGACATTTCGATACCTGGCTGAAGCTATGGCATGAGACCATCAATGAACATTTTGCAGGTGCAAAGGCAGATGAAGCGAAGTGGCGGGGCGATAAGATGGCTGTCATGTTTCTTTCCAAAATTGAGTATTACCGTAACAATTCAGCAACACCGTTATTATGAACATCACCGTACAGCAACCAGTAGCAGTGGCTTGTCTGTTTACATGGATCGGATTCGTATGTGCTATTAGTTTTGTGGAAGCCTGGCTGAAATTCCGTGCACCGGGTGTAACCATTCCTATCGGATTGGGCATCGGACGACTGGTATTTAGCGCATTGAATAAGATAGAATGGATATTTGCCGTGGTTATAGGTATGAGTGCATTTGTATATGGTAAGCCGCTTTTTACGATATCGAATATTTCCCTGTTAATCATTGTGACCATTCTGCTTTTGCAAACCGCCTGGCTACTGCCGGCACTGGATGCACGTGCAGAGTTATATATACAAAACAAAACTGTTTCCCACTCCAACCTGCATTTCTGGTTCGTGGGTGCTGAGTTGGTCAAAGTAATCGGTCTTTTTATCACGGCAGTATCACTTTTTAAAAAATCATAAACATGGAGCAGCAACAGATTTTAAATGCCATACGCGATAAATACATTGTCTTGGGTGAAAATCCCGATACGTACCTGAAAGGCCTGCTGCAGGCTAAGCCGATTAATTATTGGGACTATGTACAGGTAGACACCTTATTGTCCTTGCAAAAGCCACGAACTGATTTTGCTGACGAGGAGGTATTTATCATGTACCACCAGGTGACGGAATTACTGCTGAAGCTGATGATACACGAAATAAAACAGGTCGTCTACAGCAAAGAAATTACAGAAGGGATGCTCATTCAAAAGATCAGCCGAATGAACCGTTATACCATGATGTTGATTACCTCTTTTGATATCATGCGGGAAGGTATGGACTATAATAATTACAACACCTTCCGAACTACGCTTGCGCCGGCAAGCGGCTTTCAGTCAGCTCAGTTCCGCTTAGTGGAGATCTATTGCACCCGTATCAGCAATCTTATAAATGAAGAAGGTAAAAAACGATTGTCAGCAGAACCGGATATAGAAGAGTATTTTGAACATATTTATTGGAAAGATGCAGGGCAGAATCGTGCAACAGGTGAGAAAACTCTGACCCTTCGCCAGTTTGAGGAAAAATATCAGGACAGATTTGTGGCGCTGGCGAAGAAAGTCAGGGGAAAGACCATTGAAGAAATTTTCAATACAATAACCGACCCATCGGATGCATTACGGGATAAACTCCGTGAATTTGACCGTCTCTATAATATTGAATGGCCATTAGTCCATTTAAACACCGCGAGGCATTATCTGGATAACAAAGGAGAAAATAAAGCGGCAACGGGTGGTTCCGAATGGAAAAAATACCTACATCCGCGATTTCAACAACGGAAATTTTTTCCTGCACTATGGACAGATGAAGAAATAAATAGCTGGGGATCAGAACTAATTAAAGAAGAAAATTAAAATAATCATAATGAAGATTTCTAAAGATAATTTAGTCGGATTAGTGGTTGCCGGAGATTACCGTACCGCAGCCATATTTGAACAAGCAGGCATTGATTTCTGCTGTAACGGCAACCGTAGTATTGAAACAGCCTGTAACGGGCAGCAAATTCAAGCTGATGAACTAGTCTGCCGTTTACAGGAAGTAGTAGACGCTATTCCTGTGAAAGAAGATGCGGTCAGCGATTATAAATCCTGGCCTTTGGACCTGCTGGCAGACTTTATAGAGAAAAAACACCACCGGTATGTAACGGCCCAGATTCCGATCATACAGTCTTTGCTGGAAAAGATAGTTCGGGTACATGGCAACAGGCATCCGGAACTAGCGGAGATACAGGTGCATTTTAATACCTGTGCCAGTGAGCTGACAGCGCACATGAAGAAAGAAGAATTGATGCTCTTTCCTTTTATCCGTAAAATGGTGCAGGCAAAGCAGGAAGGGCATAAAGATTTAGCGGCACCTTTTGGTACGGTGCAGAACCCCATACGGATGATGACGCATGAGCATGATACCGAAGGTGAGCGTTTTCGCCGGATAAAAGAACTTAGCAATCAATACACCGCTCCTGAAGACGGTTGCAATACGTACAGGGCTGCCTATGCTACCCTGAAGGCTTTTGAAGATGACCTTCACCTGCATATCCACTTGGAGAATAATATACTTTTCCCAAAATCTATTGAGTTGGAGCAATCGTTCGCCTAGTGCAGTGCTTATCGATAATCCGGAATTCAAATCAGCAACATTGCAGAGCAATTGAAAAGCACATTCCCAGGTAATGCAACGCCCACGAACAATACATTGATTGTGAAATAAACATTAGGTATGAAAAGGCATGAAAGTATAGTAACACTTTCCAGGGAGCATCATTTCGGGTTGCTCTTTTGCTGGAAGATAAGGCAGGGGATAAAAAAGCAGGTGCCGGCTGAAAGGATACAGCCATATGTCAATTATTTTTGGAACAGTCACCTGCAAAAACATTTTGACGAAGAGGAAACTTTGCTATTTATATTAATACATGATAGCTTCGTCGAAGAGGCAATTGCTGAACACAAGCATATCAGGCAGTTAATAGAAGCGGTCATTACTACCAAACAGTTAGCTTCAAACCAGCTTAGTATATTAGCCGATACCTTAGACAACCATATTCGTTTTGAAGAAAGGATTGTATTTCCGCATATTCAGAAAAAACTGCCGGAAGAGAAACTTGCTGAATTAGGGAACAGGTTACAGGAGCTACATCCGATGCGTGAAAAAGATGACTATTCAGATGAGTTTTGGGTCTAAGTACAATCAACAACCAGGATCAAATTCTGTTGAGATCACTTTTGCAAAGGAACTTGCACCAGCCTATGATCTAACCTACTCGCTTAACCCGGAACTCAGTATAAAAACCCGGCCACGCGCGCACTGTCCGAGAACGGAAAACGTACCGGTATTGACGTCAAGGATCTGGAGACTATTGCAGATAGGTTTACTATAAAGAACTTCAAGGGGATTGTTATGGAAATACAGGCTTCAGTTGACTACTGGTCCCAAATGACCAAAGAAAACAATATACCCGTCACGATTAGTGATGCTATTTACAAGAATGTCACCTTCTTCATCCCGTAGAATGACCCGTGGAATCCTTCTGTTTAAAGTAGCTGCTAAAGTAAGGATCAGGATTCAGCTTCTCATTGCCCGTAAGCTAAATTTTAGGGCATAAAAGACATTATAGCGTGACTACTTTTTCAGTATGGAAGGGCTAATTCCGAAGTGTTTTTTAAATGCTACAGAGAAGTGCTGGACATGTTCGTAGCCGGTTATCATGGCTACTTCTGCTACCTGCATATTCATATCGCAAAGCAAGCGTTTGGCATATTGCATACGTAGGTTGCGTATATATCCAAATACCGTCGTGTTGAAAACGGCCTTAAAGCCACTTTTGAGTTTAAACTCGTTCAGCAGGCTCACTTTAGACAGTTGTGTAAGGCTTAAGTCTTGCAGAAAATGTTCGTCAAGGTATGCCTTCAGCCGGTACAGCTTATCTAGGTCCTCGCTTTTAACTGCAATGAAGGTTTGCGGGCTTTGTGCAAACTGCCTTATCTGTAAGGCCAGCAATTCCAACGTGCGTGATTGTATCAGCAGGCTACGCATAGACCCTCTTTCCTCACAATTGTATATACTGTGTATCAGTCGCTGCATTTGCAATGTTATATCCAGAGTACCGTGCCTGCCCGAAAAGGGCCTTCCTTTTGATATGGCTTCATAAGCCTGTTCACTCCATGCGTCATGCTGGCCTATACAGTTCATGAAAAAATCTTTCTCAAGGCTTATATGAAGCAGTGATAGTGTCTGGTTCTTCTTAATGCGGTGTACGTCGCCCGGCTCGGGTACGAATACCAGGTTGTGTCGCGCGGGTTGCATATCGAGGTTGTGTGGCAAACCAGTGAAAGTAGAAAACATATCACCACTTAACTGGAAATTGATATTTACAGTTTCATTCGGTAGTGGTTCATCGTATAGTATGAGGTCTTCGTCGCCTGTATGCCAGCCCATGCACATAATATGCATATGGGGGAATGCAAGGTTGCTGAATTCGAGTGTACCTGCTTTAGGGTCGCTTACTATGCCGGGAGATCCGGGTTCTGTAGTTAACAAAGACGGCACGATGGTCTTAGGGTGTGGTAATACCCTGAAGTCGAACACATCATTCATCCTGATCTTTACCGACATAATCCGTTTGGCGTAAATACTTATCCGTTTGGCGTAACGGGCTCATTTCCAGCCGCGATAGTTTTGTGCAAAAATAGATTATATAATGAAGAAAGTTCTCAAGCGGGTAGGTATAGTATTAGGCAGTTTAGTCATGCTGGCGTTAATATTTTATGCCATCGCCTATTTCAATATAGGTCACCGCATCACCAAAACATATATGTTTCAGCAGGGAACAATCGTGGTGCCCAGTGACAGCACCTCCATAGCAATGGGCGCCCACCTGGTAGCCATAAAAGGTTGTACGGACTGTCATGGCAAGAACATGGCCGGCAAAGTAATGATAAACGATGGAGGTTTAGGGACGCTCACAGCGCCAAACCTTACAAAAGGCGTCGGCGGTTTGCCCAACGATTACAACACTGGTGACTGGCTCACTGCGTTGAGGCATGGTGTCAATAAGGAAGGCAAGCCTTTGCTGCTGATGCCATCGCACGAGAGCACATTGCTGAAGGAAAAAGATATGGCGGCCATCATTGCCTATTGCCAGCAACTGGAGCCGGTTAATAATGAACTGCCACCTATAGAAATAGGCCCTGTAGTAAGACTGATGACCTTTTTAGGCAAAATGCCCTTGCTGTCGGTGGAAATGATAGATCATAAAGTCCCCATGACCGGAGACATCATATCGGGCAATCTGATAGCCGAAGGTAAATATCTCGCCATATCCTGCAAGGGCTGCCATAGAGATAATATGCAAGGTGGCGCACCATTGGCCCCGGGCTTTCCCGAAGTGCCGAATATAACTGCGCTAGGCCCTAGTGGCAGCTGGACGCAAGGCCAATTTACCACTATGCTGCGCACGGGTAAAACACCTGCAGGCCGGCAAATAGATAATGAGAACATGCCCTGGAAAATGACGGCGCAATACACAGACGATGAGATAACCGCATTGTACACATACCTCCATTCTTTAAAATAATAATACGTGAATCAGTTACCAAGAGTGATCAAAAACCCGCTGATAGGCGATACTGTAACTTTTGTAAAGACATCCGAAGAAACCAATGGTGCCTATCCACTGGTAGAAGTGGAGCTGGCGCCCGGTGGCGGAAATGGCATGCACTATCATATAGACTTCGATGAAACGTTTGAAGTAGTGGATGGCGTACTGGGCATACAGCTGGGCAAAGAGCTAATGCATTTGCAGCCCGGTCAGTCGGCAGTAGCGGTAAGAAATGCCGTACACCGTTTCTTCAACCCCAGCACTACGCAGCCTGTAAAATTTCTGTGTACCATAACACCGGCCATGCAGTTTGAGCAGATGCTGCGCATAGCCTATGGAATGGCTAACGATGGCCTGACTAACAAAAAAGGTATGCCTTCTATACTACCACTATCCATCATGTTTCAGAAGGGCGGTACATATTTGCCCAGCTTACCATGCACACTGCAAAAGGCGCTGTTTGGCTTTATAGCACGTATAGCAAAACGAAGAGGTGTCGATAAAACGCTGGAAAAGTACTATAAATTAGAATGATGCGACAATACCTTTTACGAAAAGGGTTAATAAACGGCAGTGATGGGGGCGGTGAGTGCACTGCTAAACGCCGCCCGGCAGGCACCGGGAGTTGTGGGTAAGCTGCTTCAGTAAGTAAATTTGCTACTAGATACCGATTCGGGAATAGTTCGTATCACCGAATTTTCCCCTAGCAGATTGAACAAGATTAGCTGAGTTAAGACAGCCAAAAACAAAAAAGCCCGTAAAATCACCGTTTTACGAGCTTTTGAACAATTTTGGTATTGATACCAGCGGAGAGAGAGGTAATAGAACTCAGTACCTTACACCGCTGTATTTCAATATCTTATAAAGGCTTTGATTCACTACTCACCGAATTACTCACCTTTTCTTTTGCTATCTGCAACGCTTTTACAAAGATACAAAAAACTCAATCTCCATCTTACAGTTACATTCAATATTTTAGCACAGTACAGTATATTTTGCAAGGTCTATAAATATTCGACAATGAAATGGTTATACCATATTAAATATAAGATCAGGGCGGTATTCGGCCTGGCTTCGCTTATAGTTGTCATCCTGGTTGGCAATCTGGTCCTCAGGGGGAAAATGTCGGCTTTGGATGAGTCTATGTCGTCTATTATGAATGACCGGCTGATGCCTTCAGGGTATATTTTCGAGCTTACTAATTCCATCTATCAAAAAAGGCTGTTGCTTTTAGATAGTATTTACGATTCGGAAGTTGCAGCAAGGATTAGCACCCACAATCAAAAAATTGATACGCTTATTCAATCTTACGAAAAGACCTATTTGACCAGCGAAGAGAAAAATCAATGGGAAGCTTTCAAAAAGCATTTGGATGCTTATAACCATTCTGAACACCTTTACTTTGAAAATCAGGAAATAAGCCCAATTGATAGACAAGCAATGGCTGTAGAATTTGATGGTGCGCTCAAAAACCTCAGTCAGCTTAGCCGAATACAAATAGGCGAAGGTACACAGCTACGTAAGCAATCGAAGTCTATAGTAAACAGCTCAATAGCCTTTTCTACTTTCGAGATGGCACTACTTATTGTTCTGGGGCTATTTACGATGGCGATATTGAGTATTTCCGATCATGTCATATTCAATAGAAATCAGAGACAGTCCCTGAACTAGTAATACTCAATGACTTCAAATGGCTCACTAGTTGCGTAAGCGGTCATTTATTAACATTTTAGAAGCATTTTTATTTTATCTTTGCAGCGCCAAATATGCGGTGTATATAATGTTGCCAATTTTACATACCAGAGTGCAGTTTTCGAAGATTATATGTCTTCTGGTATTTGTGATGGCATTCATTTTGCCAACGCACAACATTTATTCTCAATATTCAAACTTAAGCTCTTCAAAAAACAGTTCTTGTTGTCATGAACAGATTTCTGAAGACAGGTATGCTAAAGTTGATGTTCCAATTGGCCATTCGGACGTTCATGCAAGGATTTTTGCAAAAACCAAGATCAAATACCTGGCTAAGAAGTTTAATGTAGTCCAGAATCCTGAGACTTTGTCCTTTTTGGATGCATTAAGGTCAACCAGATTATTATTAAACACATCAGCGGACATTACAAAGCCCGCGTACTACTTGTTTCTCTTCAGGTATACGCTATTTTGATAGCAAAAGAATTCGACGTTCTCACCTTTTTTGTTCCTACGGGACATTTTGCTAATCATTAAAATTTAAACGCGAGGATCATGCGTATTAGTGCCTTTTTTTGCATTCCCTTATTGGGAATGTTAATAACCTCATGTAGTTCAAAACCAAATCAAGATAATTCGGAAGCAGGAAAGAAAATACCTGTTACCACGGTTGTTGAAAAAGACGTATCTCTCGACAGGGTCTATGTTGCCGATATTCAGGCTATTCAGAATGTTGAATTAAGAAGCAGAGTGTCCGGATTTCTCGAGAAAATCCATGTTGACGAAGGGATGCATGTAAAAAAAGGACAGCTATTGTTTACGATAAGTGATGAAGAATATAAAGCCGAAGTAAGCAAGGCCAAGGCGAGTCTTAACAGCATTATCGCCGATGCTAAAACAGTTGAATTAGAACTTGAGCGTGTCAGAATGCTTGTTAATAAGAAAATCCTTTCGTCAACTGAGCTAGATGTAGCAAAAGCAAAATTTGCTGCAGAAAATGCCCGTATAGAGGAAGCGAGAGCAGCATTAGATCATGCCAGGGCAAAGCTGTCTTATACCCGGATATATGCACCATACGATGGCATTATTGACAGGATACCATTGAAACCAGGTAGTTTGCTGGAGGAAGGTACATTGATCACAAGCGTTTCTGACATCAGCTCAATTTTCGCGTATTTCAATATTTCTGAGAATGAATACCTGGACTACCTGAGAACGCAACATCAAACCGATGATACAACCGATAAAACTGTTCATCTTTTTCTTTCCGATGGGAAAGAGTACTCTCATGTCGGAAAAATCGAAACTGTGGTAAGTGAGTTTCAGGAAAATACGGGTTCTATAGCATTCAGGGCGCGTTTTCCTAATCAACAACATTTGCTGAAACACGGGGCTACCGGAAAAATTAAGCTAACCAGCAATGTCGATGACGCGCTGGTGGTGCCACAGAAAGCAGTTTTTGAAATTCAGGATAAAAACTATGTGTTTGTTGTTAGCAAAGACAATAAGATAAGTATGCGCAGCTTTAAACCGAAGGCAAGATTGAATGAACTCTACGTCATTGAATCGGGCTTAAAAGAGGGTGAAACTATCGTTTACGAAGGCATACAGAATATCAAGGACGGTATGGTTGTATCTCCCGCTCTTGTAAGCCTTGATAGCCTCATTCAAAAGAATATACTCTAGAATCCCGAGTACAAATCTATATAAGCATGTTTGAGACCTTTATAAAAAGGCCGGTACTTTCACTGGTCATTTCGCTTATTATTGTTTTGCTGGGTGTTCTTGCCCTATTCAGGCTACCGGTGACGCAATTCCCTGATATAGTACCACCATCTGTTATTGTAACTGCCAATTATACTGGGGCCAATGCTGAAGTATGTACAAAAGCCGTAGCTACGCCACTGGAACGGGCTATTAATGGCGTACCGGGAATGACGTATATGTCAACCGTTACCAGTAACAACGGGATGACGATCATCCAGGTGTATTTCAAAGTAGGTACTGATCCTGACATTGCAGCGGTGAATGTCCAAAATCGTGTAACTACTGTGCTCGATGAACTCCCTGAAGAAGTAATTAAGGCTGGCGTAACGACTGAGAAAGAAGTAAACAGTATGCTGATGTATTTAAATGTACTCAGCACAGACACTACAGCCGACGAAATGTTCATCTACAATTTCGCTGATATCAATGTACTTAAGGAACTAAAGAGAATTGACGGGGTTGGCTTTGTAGAGATCATGGGTGCTCGCGACTATTCCATGAGGGTATGGTTAAAACCGGATCGCATGCATGCCTATAATATTTCTGCAGAGGAAGTCATCGCAGGCATCAGGGCACAGAATGTGGAAGCTGCACCCGGGAAAACGGGCGAAAGCTCGGGTAAAATGACCCAGCCGTTGCAGTATGTGTTGCGCTACACCGGAAAATACACGAAGCCTGAACAATATGCTGATATTGTTTTAAGAGCTGAAAAGGACGGTTCTGTATTGCGATTGGGAGATATTGCAGAAGTCGAATTTGCATCGCTTGACTATGACATGACGTCTATGACAGATGGAAGGCCATCGGCATCTATCATGATAAAACAACGTCCGGGATCAAATGCGAAAGAAGTGATTGACAATATCAAGACACGCATGGAAGAATTGAAGGAAGCTTCATTCCCTCCCGGCATGACTTATAATATCAGTTATGACGTTTCAAGATTTTTGGACGCATCGATCAGTGAAGTACTTGGAACGCTCGTAGAGGCATTTCTATTAGTGTTTATTGTCGTCTTTCTCTTCCTCCAGGACTTCAGGTCAACGCTTATCCCTGCATTAGCAGTGCCTGTAGCACTTATCGGTACGTTATTTTTTATGCAGATGCTTGGATTTTCTATAAACCTCCTCACCCTATTTGCACTGGTATTGGCCATCGGTATAGTGGTGGATAACGCAATCGTGGTAGTGGAAGCCGTGCATACCAAGATGACAGAAGAGCATATGCCACCCTTGCAAGCAACGCTTGCTGCCATGAAGGATATCAGCGGGGCCATTATAGCTATTACGCTGGTAATGTCGGCTGTGTTTGTGCCGGTTGCATTTATGGAGGGGCCGGTTGGGGTATTTTACAGGCAATTCTCTTTGACGCTCGCCATAGCGATCGTTATTTCCGGTATCAATGCCGTTACGCTAACCCCTGCATTATGCGCGCTTATGTTACGCCCTCATAATCCTAAAAAGGCTTCAAAAGGATGGATGGCTAAGTTCTTCGATAAGTTTAACAAAGGGTATAACAAGTTATCGGGTGGCTATGCACGATTCCTGAAAAAGATAGCCCCGCGCAGAGCCGTGACATTTGCAATGCTGATTATATTCTTTTTGGCTACATGGGGCTTCAGTGCTATACTCCCATCCGGCTTTATACCTACGGAAGACCAGGGAATGATATATGTGAATGTGACAACACCGCCGGGAGCTACGCTGGAACGCACGGAAGAAGTGTTGAACGGTATACAGAAAGCTACTAAGGATATGGATGCAGTAGAATCAGTTTCTACGCTAGCAGGTTTTAGTCTCATGAGTGATGTGGCAGGAGCATCTTATGGTATGGGTATGATTAACCTGAAACCATGGGATGAAAGGAAGGAATCTTTAGAACAAATCATACATGAACTAAATGAAAGAACAAAGAATGTGAGCGATGCAAGTATTCAATTCTTTCCGCCACCCACAGTACCTGGTTTTGGTAATGCCAGTGGATTCGAATTAAGGTTGCTTGACAAGTCCGGCTCAGATGATTTGCAAAGAACGGCTGAAGTCACAGATAAGTTTGTAAGCGCGCTTAATACATCCCAGGCTGTAACTAACGTATTTACGGGCTTCGACCCAAATTTTCCGCAATATTTGATACATGTAGACCAGGAAATGGCGGCAAAGAAGGGTGTGACCATTGACAATGCACTTGCCACCCTACAAACACTATTAGGTAGCTACTACACCACCAACTTCATACGTTTTGGCCAAATGTATAAGGTAATGCTGCAGGCAGGCCCGCAATACCGCAGTAAACCTGAAGACGTTCTTAACCTGTACGTAAAAAATAACAAAGGTGAAATGGTACCGTATTCAACTTTCATACGGATGGAACGTGTGTATGGGCCTGAACAACTTACAAGATACAATATGTACACATCAGCCATGATAAACGGTGAAGCAGCGACAGGATATAGCAGTGGAGACGCAATAGCGGAAGTAGAGCGTATAGCTAAGGCTGAGTTACCCAGAGGTTATGATATAGAGTGGTCGGGGATGACCCGCGAGCAGATACTTTCCGGCAACCAGGCCGTGTTCATCTTCCTTATTTGTCTTGTATTCGTGTACCTGTTGCTGACTGCGCAGTACGAGAGTTTCCTCTTGCCACTTCCCGTGATACTCTCATTGCCAACGGGCATCTTTGGTTCTTTCCTTTTTCTGAAACTGGCAGGGCTTGAGAATAATATCTATGCGCAGGTAGCTCTTGTTATGCTTATCGGGCTGCTTGGGAAAAATGCGATACTGATAGTTGAGTTTGCCATAAAAAGACGAAATGAAGGTGCAAGTATCCTGCGGTCTGCTATAGATGGAGCAGTATCACGACTACGCCCTATCCTGATGACTTCTTTTGCGTTCATTGCAGGATTAATACCTCTGTGTATAGCGACAGGTGCGGGGGCGATGGGAAACAGGTCAATAGGAACAGCGGCAGCAGGAGGTATGTTAACAGGGACAATATTCGGAGTGATAATAGTTCCCGGATTATATGTGCTATTTGCTAGCGTGGGCCGAAAAAGGCGAAAGAAACGATTAGTCAGCAAAAAAATGCAGTCCTGCTATCTGATATCCGATGACAAGACAATGTCAGAAACAATCATCTTAACAAAAAAACAGAAGATATGAAATGTCCGAATTGTAATGAAACGCTGCTAATGTCCCAGCGAAACAATATAGAAATAGATTACTGCCCTTCATGTCGTGGTATATGGCTGGATAAGGGGGAACTGGATAAGATGCTTGAATATGCCGAACATAAATATGACGCCGCAAAAATTGAGCCTCCAAAAAATTACCGCGATAACATGTATGACGACAGGAGCAAACATGGCAACTACAACAAACCCTATAAGAAAAAGTCTTTCCTGGGTGATCTATTTGATTTTGACTAAAAAGTGAAGTATTCAATGAAATATTATAAACGAATACAGTTCCCGGCAATAATCCTGATGCTTATAAGCATCGCAAGCTGTAAAACAACGCATGTAACATCTACACCTCAGGACATGGACGTGCCATCATCATTTGAAAGCAGGGTGACTGTGATGCCTGACAATACGGTGAGCCGCTCGAATGTGTTTGTAGATTCATTACTGGTACAACTCATAGGCATAGCAGTCAGGCAGAATCCCGATATAGCTATGGCAATGCAGCGAATAGAAGCAGCCCGATCTTTTTTCAGGGTCAGGAAAGGCGCAATGTTGCCCTCTGTAGAAGCTGCGGTAAGCGCATCAACACAGAAATATGGAGACTATACCATGGAGGGTGTTGGCAACTTCGACACTAATTTGTCGGGAAACATAAGCGAAGACCAAAAGGTGTCTCAGCCCTGGGTGCCGCACTATTTTCTTGGGTTAAGAAGTTCGTGGGAAGTGGATCTTTGGGGAAAACTGAAGAATCAGAAACATGCTGCTTACATGCGATTACTAGGAACTGAACAGGCACGAAACCTGGTAATAACAACACTGGTGGCAGAAGTTTCTTTCAGATATTACGAATTGCTGGCCCTTGATGAAGAAGTAGCCATATTGAAGAAAAATATTGCATTACAAGATAGCATTGTACGAATAGCAGAGGTGCAGAAAGAAGCCGGTCGGGCTAATGCTCTTGGTGTACAGCAATTTCAGGCGCAGTTGCTAAGGACAAAAAGCCTGTTAGTGGCAACCCAGCAAAACATTACAAAGACTGAGAACGAATTAAATTACTTGTTAGGAAGGTTTCCGCAAAAAATAACCAGGACTAATAACTTTCTGCAACAGCAACTACCAGATCATTTGGTGGCAGGCTTGCCGCAAAATGTGTTAAGCAGGCGCCCGGATGTATTGCAGGCAGAAACTGAACTTAGAGCTACAAAAGCAGACGTGGCTTCCGCAAAAGCGGCATTGTTGCCAGCACTTACAATTTCTCCGTTTGCAGGATATAGCGCTTTTAATAGTAGTTTACTATTTAACCCTGCGTCAATAGCTTATGGTATCATTGGCGGAGCAACCGCACCATTACTTAACAGAAGTGCCCTGAAAGGTAATCTTAACAGGACAGAGGCAGAAAGGCTTGAAGCTCATTACAACTACAATAAAACTGTATTGAATGCATTTCAGGAGGTCCAAACAGCGCTTAGCAACATGGAAAACTTAAGGCGTATACATGATCTCAATCAGCAAGAAGTACGAGTGTTATCGGATGCGATCGCAACATCCAACGAACTGTTTAAAGTAGGCTATGCTTCTTACCTGGAGGTAATAACCGCGCAGCGTAATATGCTGGAAGCTGAAATCAACCAGGTGGAAACAAAGAAAAAACTTTTTATGTCATTAATAACCGTTTATCGATCATCGGGAGGTGGCTGGTAGATAATCGAAAAATGTATGATAGAATTATTTCAAAATCTTACAAACCCCGACTGGATTATGCAAAACGGCGGTTTGTATATTGTATTGTTAATCGTATTTGCTGAAACAGGATTATTCGTTGGCTTTTTTCTGCCGGGTGATTCACTTCTGTTTATTACCGGAATGCTTATTGCCAACGTTGTGATACCCGGTAGTTCAGGCTTGTTTCCGCTAATCTATTGGGTGATGCTTATCTCGGTTGCAGGAATACTTGGAAATTATCTGGGTTATTGGTTCGGTCGAAGGTTTGGTGGATTGTTGCAGCAAAAGGATGGTCGCCTATTTAAGCGGAAGTATCTTCAGCAAGCTCACGATTTCTATGATAAAAGAGGTGGCGGAGCTATTATACTGGCCAGGTTCCTCCCTGTTATAAGAACCTTTGCACCGATAGTTGCCGGAATGGTAAAAATGAATGGACGCAAGTTCTCATTGTATAATATCCTCGGGTCATTTATATGGGTGGGCAGCATTACAGGAGCCGGCTTTCTGCTAGGCGAAAACGCATGGGTCCAGGAAAATCTCGATAAGATCATCCTTGGAATTGTGATCATTACAACAGCGCCTGTTCTTATTAAGTTCTTATCATCAAGAAAGAAAAAAGACCTATTAATACCATAGCAAATGGAATTTATCATACCTGATATTTCTGACCCTGGAGCCTGGATAAGCTTGGTGACACTCTGCTTTCTTGAAATTGTGCTGGGCATAGATAACATAATTTTTATTTCAATCGTTGCGGGTAAATTACCAGCCAGTCAGCAACGAAAAGCGAGAAATTATGGGCTTTTACTGGCAATGCTTTTCCGTGTGATGCTTTTGCTTTCCATCAGCTGGATCATAGGGCTAAAGGAACCTGTTTTGTCAATACCTGCAATGACATATTTGTCGGAGCAACCAATAGGCTTGAGCTACAAGGATCTAATTCTTATTGGCGGAGGGCTTTTTTTAATAGTAAAAAGCACATTGGAAATTCATCATAAGCTGAAAGCAACACATGCAGACGATAACAAAAAGCGAAGCAGCGCTGTAAAGTCAGGCTTTGGAGCAGTATTGATGCAAATTGTGTTGATCGATGCCGTGTTTTCATTCGATTCGATCTTGACGGCTGTAGGATTGGTTGAAAATGTTCTTATAATGATAACAGCAGTAATCATATCCATAGCTGTGATGATGCTTTTCGCCGGACCTGTGACCAGGATTATCAATAAACAGCCGACGCTACAAATGCTCGCCCTTACTTTCTTGGTAGTTATTGGTGTAGTGTTGATAGCCGGAGGGCTGCATCAGGAAGTGTCGAAAGGAATAATCTATTCCTGCCTGGCATTTTCATTGATTGTAGAGGCGCTCAATATAAAACTGAGAGGGAAAGAGAATAATATCAAACTAAACGACGAAGATTTAGAAAATATTTAATAGGATAAGATCATGAATGGTACCATTTTGATGACATTTATAATACTGAGCCTTATCGGCATAGCAGTGTTTTTTTTCGTTGCACAATCGCGACGAACGAATAGAAAGAGAAGAAACGAATTGCTAGTCGTATATGATAGTATTATTGTTAAGAACGACCTGAGAATAACTTATGAGAATAAGCTTAACAATAGAATACTGGGGCTTGACATTGACAAGAACATTTTTGTGTTTGTTTATGACTTTGGAGCAATTGTCAAAGACATTGTTCAGCTAAATAGTTCAGTGACTTGCAAGCTAAAAAGTGTTGGAATGAAAATACCAACGAGAAAGGAGAAAGGGAAAACAATTTATGAAGAGCACATTAGTGAGGTCTACCTTTCATTATCCGTTAATGGGACTGCTATAGCCGATGTTCACATGTATAGTGAGATCCATGACGGTATATTAGAGAAAATGAACTTGCTATCTTTAGCAGAAGATTGGCAGCAAAAGATAAGGAATAGTGTAAAACCATAATACGGAATTTAACAGACCCAATAGGATTAATTCGGTAATTTCGATGCTACCCATGCTTGAAATCAGCACATATACGCCGACTACAATGATTCGCTGGATAGCGAACGGTAGCATTTGTTTGCGCGTTAACCAAGTTTCCATCTATTGCAAAGTCGAACATAGCACGGGTTTAAAAGACTTTGTCACGATATCCCCGGTCTTTAGCTAAGTAACATCCGGGGATAGTATCCGCATATTTTTTTAGGTTATCATTACTTGATGACAGATTCCATGCTAAGATGCGGTTAGAACAATATTCAGGTAGTATTCTATATAAATTTAATTCCACAATTATGGGTACAGAACTAAAAAATCCGGTAATAATTACAGAAGAAGATTACCAGCAGTTGAAAGGTTATATCAACCATGATGCCGGTAACGATGAAGAAATGACATTAAGCGCAGAACTTAAAAGGGCTGTCATTTTATCTAAAGATGCTTTTCCTTCGCACGCAGTCAGGCTAAACTCAAAAGTATCAGTTCAAGATCTTGATACCGACAGAGTGATCGAGTTTACCTTAGTGATGCCTGCACACGCCGACATGCACAAGAATAAAGTGTCTATTCTTACACCAATGGGAGCGGCACTGATCGGATTTCGTAAAGGTGAAGAAGTAAGATGGAAAGTGCCGGCAGGATTCAAAAGATTCCGCATATTGGATGTTACCAATTAAAACGGTTTTTTACATCTCCATATACCCGGAGCTGTCTTTCCAGGCAGCTCTAATTTTTTATTGCAAATACTTAACGATAACAGAGTGAGTTTACATGCTCTGTTTTAACAATTGGATTGAAAATAATTTGTAACTTTGCATCATCATGTTTGTACCGATACATACATCTCATTTAGTTGCCAAAAATCATGGCATTGAACGTGATATTGTGGTACATGAAATACATCCGCAGCATTTTCATTGCTTTTGTTACAAGCTGTACTATCTGTCCAATTTTAAGGACTTTAATACCATAGCCCCGGCCTGCTAAGTATATAGGTTCGGGGACTACTTCGGTATATCCTTTTTCATTACAAAATTTAGGACAGATATGTCACGGAATCTTATAAAGGTTTCGGCTAAGGGCATTATACTTTGGACTTTGTTTGGTCTGAATGTATTAATCCTCGCTGCGGCCTTACTCATAGAAAATTACTGGTTACTAACTGCGCTATCCATCACGATATCAGCACTTTGGCTGGCTATTTATAATACCCGCCAAAGCAAGCATACGATACTCAGGAACTTTCCGCTTCTGGGCTATTTCCGATATTTTTTTGAATCGATCCGGCCTGAACTGCGACAGTATTTCGGGGAATCGGACCTCGATGGAAGGCCTTTTAATCGAAGACAAAGATCCATAGTATATCAAAGAGCGAAAAATGTGAGGCAAACAGTGCCGTTTGGTATGCAGGATGATCCTCACAAACCTGGTCATGAATGGGTAGCACACTCCACCTTCCCTGTGCATGTAGCTGATAAAAATTTGCGTGTGCAAATTGGAAACCGCCAATGTAATCAACCCTACCATGCAAGCATCCTTAATATAGGAGCCATGAGCTACGGCGCGCTCAGCAAAACGGCGATCAGCGCATTGAATGAGGGTGCTGCACTGGAAGGATTTGCCCATAATACCGGAGAAGGCGGCATAAGTGATTATCACAGGCGGGGAGGCGATTTGATATGGCAAATCGGTACAGGATACTTTGGTTGCAGAGATTCTGAAGGGAAATTCTTCCCTGAGTTGTTTCATATTATCGCTACTCGCCCGAGTGTCAAAATGATTGAATTGAAACTTTCCCAGGGAGCAAAGCCGGGCCATGGCGGCATTCTGCCGGCAGAAAAGAATACGCGTGAGATTGCATCAATCAGGAATGTGGAGCCTCATATAACAGTGTATTCGCCACCGGCACACTCGGCTTTTTCTAATCCGATAGAGCTAATACAGTTTATCGGGCAACTCAAAGAGCTTTCCGAAGGGAAGCCTGTCGGCTTTAAACTCTGTATTGGTGATAAGCAAGAGTTCCTGGATATATGTAACGCCATTGTCGTTACCGGTATCATTCCGGATTTTATTTCCATTGACGGCTCTGAAGGTGGCACTGGTGCGGCCCCTTTAGAATTCACTGACAATATTGGCATGCCATTGTATGATGCACTCGCGTTTGTGAGAGAAACATTGGATATGTTCGATCTTAGAGAAGATATTACCATAATCGCATCGGGTCGTATCATCACCGCATTCGATATTTTAAAGGTACTTTCACTGGGAGCGGGAGCCTGTTATAGTGCGCGGGGAATGATGATGTCGTTAGGATGTATTCAGGCATTAAAATGTGATAGTGGCGAGTGCCCTGTTGGCATTGCCACGCAACAACCCTCCCTGTATAAAGGGTTGAGTGTTACCGATAAACGTGTCCGCGTTGCGAACTTCCACAAAAATACGCTCCATGCTGTTGTAGAAATGATGGAAGCTTGCGGTTTCAAAACCTTGAATGATATTGTACCATCCAGATTTTTCAGAAAGGTAGACAGTTTGCAGACTCAAAGCTTTCAGGAGATATACTTCAATAACACTAAAAGCGACCGTTTAAGAGATAATTTGTTAGGAACGTCTATGCTAAACTAAATATGTAAATCATGAATATTAAAGAGCAAAATCAGATTTTTATTACAGAAGAGGATTATAATGTACTCAAACCTTATATTGATAAACTACCTGACAGAAATGATGAGATGTCGTTAGCTCATGAGCTGAAACGCGCAGTAGTCGTTAAAAAAGAATCCTTCCCTAAAGATGGCGTCAGACTGAATTCAAAAGTATCGATACTTGACCTGGATACGCAGAAGGTGCTTGAGTTTACAATAGTACTGTCAGAATACGCGGATATTAAGCAGAATAAAATTTCTGTTTTGACCCCGATGGGTGCGGCTTTAATCGGTTTCAGGAAATCGGACGAAGTTAGGTGGAAAGTGCCTGCAGGATTGAAGCGCTTTCGAATACTTGACGTAGTAAACAAATCCGAGTATAAGCAAAGTTTGTAGTCATTCGTGTATAATATTAATTTACATGGTCACATTAATAGCATTAGCGATAATCATAACGCTTCTTTTTTTAAGCGGGCATTTTTCAGCGTCAAACTACGGACAGGAGCGTATTTCGGAAGAGATGAAAAACTACGCAGAAAAACATCGTTTGCAAGCAAGTCGCACACTAATACGGAACAATTGGGGTATTCTGCTTGATCAGGAAAAGTCAAAACTACTATATATTTCATTTAGAGCTAACAGCTCGAACGCGAAGTTGCTTGACCTACATAAGGTGAGATCTTGTAATATTCTAAACACATATACTACACCGCCATTTCGCTTTCTGTTCAATCGTAATGTTCAAAAAGAATATATTGATTGTGTTTCACTAAAGATTAAACAAAGGGACGACAGCATCTGCCAGATTCCATTTTATAATTATCGGTCTGACAAATGGTATGAAATGAAAATGTTAGTACGCCAGGCAAGGCATTGGCAACGAATAATTCAACAATAGGTAATAATTAGATCTGATATCGTCAGATCTTTGCAAGTGAGTATTTAATCAGACAGTAAACATTTCAAATAAAAGACAAAAATGTCCTTTATTTGAAAAAGTCTGTTTATCTTTGCCTTGTAAAAGAAATTAATGTTCTCAAAAACCTGTGAATATGCCATTCGTGCCATGATATTCATTGCACAAAAGTCAAAAGATGGCAATAAAGTAGGCATCAAAGAAATAGCCAAGGGTATTGATTCCCCTGAGCATTTTATTGCCAAGATTTTGCAGGATCTGGGTAGAAGAAGGCTTTTGCAATCAGTCAAAGGACCTAATGGTGGTTTTTACCTGGATGAAGAAGCATTGGAATGTTCTCTTGCAGATATTGTAAAGGTAGTAGATGGTGACAAGTTGTTTACCGGCTGCGGCTTAGGACTGAAACAATGTTCAGAGACACACCCTTGCCCTATACACAATGAGTTTAGATCAGTGAGAAAAGGCATTCAGACCATGCTTGAAAATGCAAAGCTGGATGAGTTTACTGAAGAGTTAGAAAAGAGGCTGACCTTTCTAAAACGATAGTGCTTTTTTTTGAGTAAGTAAAGGATAAAAAGGTATTAATATCCATATAATGAAACCAAACAAGTCTATAAAACGATTTTCCCTGTTTCTGACGGCTATGATGTTATGTATGTTCACCGCGTTAGCGCAGCAAGGAACACCCTCAGATTTCTCATTTGATTCTTCCGCAGGATTAACCTGGTTGCTTTTTGCCATCCTGTTTGTGCTCTTTTGTGCAGCACTGATACTAAAGCAAAAAGTAAATGGTATACAGGAAAGTCATAAAAGAAAAACAGGCGAAGAGGAACAGCAAAAACTTCAAACACATATTCGGAACCTGAACAGCAAACAGATCAGCCGGTTGATAAACTACAAAAGACGTGGTAACCGCATTATTATGCTACTCTTTTTGCTCACTACAGTATTATCGCTAATGCCTGGAGGGGACATATGGGCACAAGGCACAGAAAAACCTGTCGCCCAGTCATTACTGGGAGAAGCGGGCATTATTATTACAATCATACTTCTGCTCGTTCCCATACTTTTTGCTGTCATCTTCCTCATAATTAAAATCATCAACGCCCTGAACCAGGCAAAAAACCAGCAAAACATCGAAGAAGCAGAGCAACTCGCCGCTTACTTACGCTCTTTACCGCAAGAAGAAATCGACACACATCTAAAAAGACGTAAAGCCGCTTTAGACTATCGCCTTAACCACCATGAGCTTTCCGGCAACCTGCCTGCCGAGGACGAAAAGGGTTTGTTACAGATTAATGAACACGCAGGTCTTCCTATTGTAGCCATTAAAAAGAAAGCACTTCCGCGTCCCAATATAGATCCTGAGTTATCACGCCTGATCTTATGGTATTTAGGCTGCGCTACCTTCTGGCTTTTATTCGGGACCACCATCGGTGAATATGTCGGGATAAAATTTGTGGCACCCGATGCGGACCATGTAAGCTGGCTTAGTTTTGGACGTTTGCGCCCCGTGCATACCAATGCAGTATTCTGGGGTTGGGCATCACTGGGTATGCTGGGCTTGGGTTATTATGTAGTCCCGCGCGTCAGCAATGTGAAACTGGCTAATATGAAATATGGCTGGTGGGCACTATGGCTGATCAATGCAGCCGTCGTGTTGGGTACTATCTGCCTGATGGCAGGCATTAACAACGGCGGCGGCGAGTACCGGGAATACATCTGGCCAGTAACACTTCTATTCGCTATCGGAGTAGTGCTGACCCTGGTTAATTTCCTGCAAACTATTGCACGTCGTACTACCAAAGAGATCTATATCTCCAACTGGTACATTGTGGCAGCTATCATATTTGCCATTGTCATTACAATAGTTGCTTATGTTCCTTACTGGCAGAACGGGTTGGGTGAAACCATCATACAGGGTTACTATATGCACCAGGGCGTGGGTATGTGGTTCATGCTTTTCACGCTGGGTATCGTTTACTATTTCCTGCCACAACAACTAAATAAGCCCATCTATTCTTATAGTCTCGGGATACTGGCTTTCTGGACACAGATACTTTTCTACACCCTGATAGGTACGCACCATTTTGTGTTCAGTTCTATTCCATGGTGGCTGCAGACAGTAGCTATCGTGGGCAGTGCAGGTATGGCCATACCGGTAATTGCAGGTACCACCAATTTTGCGATGACTTTCAAAGGTGCGTGGTACAAGATAAAAGACAGTTATACGCTTCCTTTCTTCCTGGTAGGAATCATCTTCTATTTCACTGGTTCCATGCAAGGCACAGCTGAAGCATTCCGCAGTACCAACCTGCTCTGGCATTTTACAGATTTTACTGTAGCCCACTCTCACCTGACCATGTATGGTATTATTTGTTTTTTCCTTTGGGCTGGTATTTATGCGATCATTCCACGCCTCACGGGTAAGGAAGCACCGCAAATAACTATCGGCGCACATTTCTGGCTGGCGCTTATCGGGCTGATGTTCTATACCATACCACTAATGTACGGCAGTACCCTGAAAGGGCTGTCATGGATGGAAGGAAAGCCATTTATTGATAGCGTGGTGCTAATGGCGCCTTACTGGCTATGGCGCGCTATCGGTGGAAGCCTGATGTGGTTATCACACCTGTTCTTCGCTTACAATATGTACAAAATGATGGTGAGAAGGCATGTGGTGGATGTTCGCGAAGCCGCCATTCAGAAACTGGATGATTCAACTACTTCAGCTCAAACAATTGCATAGATATTATAAGCAAATAAGATGGAACTCTTCGATAATCATAAAACGCTATTCGGTACAGCCACTATTATGTTCATAGGACTGACCGTACTGGTAGCCATTATGCCTGCTATCAGAAATCAGGATATGAACCAGCCATTGCCTGCGGCTGAACCATTAAGTAATGAAGCAAAAAAAGGAAAGGCATTATTTGTTGCGAATGGATGTGTAGCCTGTCATACTCAGCAGGTCAGGAATATTGACATGGATAAGATGTGGGGCGCAAGACCCAGCCTTGCTGCCGATTATGCGGATATTCACCGTACCGATATCTGGCGTAATACGGCTACCTTGATGGGTACGGAACGTACCGGTCCCGACCTGACAGATATTGGCAACCGCCAGCCAAGCAAAGACTGGAACCTGGTGCACCTTTATAACCCACGCATTGTGGTCAAGGAATCTATAATGCCAGCCTATCCCTGGTTGTTTCAACTCAAAAAAGAACCTTCTAAATCCGATGTGATAGTTAACATACCTGCCGAATACATGCGTGGGAAAGAAGGCAAAATTGTCGCTACTAAGGATGCACTTTACCTGATCGCTTACCTGCAGTCGCTGAAACAGGTCAAACTGCCGGATGGTACGGAAGCGCCGGCTTTCTTGTATAAGAAAGAAGAGAAGAAAGCCACTGGAGCAACAGGTGCGGAACCGGATGGTAAAGCACTATATACGGTCAGTTGCCAAAGCTGTCACCAGGCGAATGGCGAAGGTTTGCCGGGCGCATTCCCACCGTTAAAAGGCAGTCCTATCGTTACAGGTGACAACCTGGAAATGTATGTAGACATTATCATGAATGGATACGACGCGCGGCCGGAATATGGCGTGATGTCGGCGGTAGGTACTAATATGGAATGGACAGAACATGAAGTGGCTGCCATTATCAACTACGAGCGAAGTAGCTGGGGTAATAACGGTAAAAAAGTAACTCCTGAAGAGATAAGGAAGATCATGGATTTTGTCAAACTTAAAGCTGCCCAATAATGAAAAAGATATTTCTGACAGGCATTCTATTGCTAAATGTACTATTTGTATTCGCATGCCCCGTATGTGAACGAAACCAGCCTAAAGTTTTAAAAGGCATTACACATGGTGCCGGACCCGAAAGTCAATGGGATTATGTGATCGTGTTGACGACCGCAGCAATTGTATTAGTTACACTTTTTTTTTCCGTGAAATGGCTGATACGCCCGGGTGAAAAATCAGATCGTCACATTAAACGCTTCATACTAAACAACGAGTAAGATGATTGATAAAAGCACCATATTCATTTTTATAGACGATGATACCAAGCCCATAGCGGAAGTACAGTCTCCTGTGAGCTTTGAGTTGGACACACGTAAACTTACGGATGGAGAACACGTACTGAAGATCGTCAGCAAAGACCCTACCGGCAAGGAAGGCATCCGTAAAATACCCTTTGAAGTGCGCAATGGGCCTGCCATAGCTATTGAAGGGATGAAAGAACATGCCATTGTAGATGGCGTACTTCCTCTGATGATCAATGCCTATGGTAAAGGTGACCAGAAGTCCTTCCTGATATCGGGTAGTGAAACACCACAGAGTATTCCCTGGTGGGTCTGGCTGATCATCATCGGGTTCGCAGGATGGGCGCTCTTCTATACGTTCATGTATTTTTCAATTGCACAATAGATCCAAAGATGAATGACAGCAAGGACATCACAACAATAGAAGACATCAAACTACTGGTGGATAGCTTTTATGGCAAGATCAGGGTGAACCTTTTATTAGGAGGCATATTCAATGGAGTGATCAAAGACCGCTGGCCGGAACACTTGGAGAAAATGTACCGTTTCTGGCAGACCGTCCTTTTGGGTAAACATACCTACTATGGAAGTCCCTTTCCACCACATGCTCAATTACCCGTCGAACAAAGACATTTCGATGCCTGGCTGAAGCTATGGTATGAGACGATAGATGAGCATTTTGAAGGAGCAAAGGCTGATGAAGCAAAGTGGCGGGGTGATAAAATGGCTGTTATGTTTCTTTCCAAGATCGAGTATTACCGTAATAATTCAGCCACACCGTTATTATGAATACCACCGTACAACAACCTGTAGCAGTAGCCTGCCTGTTTACCTGGATCGGCTTTGTCTGTGCTATCAGCTTCCTGGAAGCCTGGTTGAAATTCAGGGCACCGGGTGTAACCGTTCCTATCGGTTTGGGCATCGGTCGGCTGGTATTTGGTGCATTGAATAAAGTGGAATGGATATTTGCTATCGTTGTAAGTGTAAGTGCCTTTCTGAGCAGCAAATCGCTTTTTACCATACCTAACATTTCACTGTTAATTATCATAACTATCCTTGTTCTGCAAACTGCATGGCTACTACCGGCACTGGATGTACGTGCAGAGCTGCATATACAGCATAAACCAGTTGCACATTCCAACCTGCATTTCTGGTTTGTAGGTGCAGAACTGGTCAAGGTAATCACCCTTTTCATCACGGCAATATCACTTTTTAAACAATCATAAATATGGAGCAGGAACAAACTATAGATGCCATACGTAATAAATACAGCACATTGGGTGAAAATCCTGACACCTATCTAAAAGGGCTGTTGCAGGCAAAACCGATCAACTACTGGGATTATGTACAGGTAGACACCTTGTTGTCTTTGCAAAAACCGCGAACGGACTTCGCCGATGAGGAGATATTCATCATGTACCACCAAGTGACGGAATTGTTGCTGAAACTGATGATCCATGAGATAAAACAGGTTGTTTACAGCAAGGAAATCACGGAAGGGTTGCTCATTCAAAAGATCAGCCGGATGAACCGTTATACAAGGATGCTAATTACCTCCTTCGATGTCATGCGGGAAGGTATGGATTATAATGATTATAATACCTTCAGGAGTACCCTTGCTCCTGCAAGCGGGTTCCAGTCAGCACAGTTTCGTTTAGTGGAAATATACTGCACTCGCATTAGCAACCTCATTAATGAAGAAGGTAAAAAAAGGTTGTCAGATGAACCGGACATGGACGAATATTTTGAACATATTTATTGGAAAGATGCGGGATTGAACCGTGCGACGGGTGAGAAAACCCTGACCCTTCGCCAGTTTGAGGAAAAGTACCAAGACAGGTTTGTGGCGCTGGCGAAGAAGGTCAGGGGCAGGACCATTGAAGAAATTTTCAATGCAATAACTAATCCGTCGGATGCATTAAAAGATACACTCCGCGAATTTGACCGTCTTTATAATATTGAATGGCCATTAGTACACTTAAATACTGCAAAGCATTATTTAGATAGCAAAGGAGAAAATAAAGCTGCAACCGGCGGCTCTGAGTGGAAGAAATATCTGCATCCTCAATTTCAGCAACGGAAATTCTTCCCTGCGTTATGGACAGGTGAAGAAACGAAAAACTGGGGTGCCGAGTTGGGATCAGTCATCGTATAAATTTCCTAAAATCATCTGCAGATATTCTATGAGATCAGGATGTAAACAAGAGTACTTCATAAATATGGTACGCAGGTAGATTAATAAATACCCTTACCATCATTGCTGAAAATTTAAAACATTTCAAAATGAACATTTCAAAAGAGAGTATCATCGGCACCATAGTAGCGGAAGATTATCGTACCGCAGGTGTATTTGAGCAGGCAGGCATTGACTTCTGCTGTAACGGCAACCGCAATATAGAAGTAGCTTGCCGGGAACAAAAAATCGAAGCTGAGGAACTGGTCAGTCTTTTACAGCAAACGGTAGATGCCCCCTCCCGCAAAGAAGAGGGAATCAGCGATTATAAATTATGGCCACTGGATCTACTTGCCGATTATATTGAGAAAAAGCATCACCGTTATGTAAATGAACAGACACCGGTCATTCAGGCTTTTCTTGAAAAGATCGTGAGAGTGCATGGACGTAGGCACCCGGAGCTGGCGGAGATCAAAGCGCATTTCGATGCCTGCGCTGGTGAGCTCACCGCTCATATGAAAAAAGAAGAACTAATGCTTTTCCCATTTATTCGAAAAATGGTACAGGCAAAACAGGAAGATAGTAAAGAAATAGTGGCTCCATTTGGTACAGTGCAGAATCCAATACGGATGATGATGCACGAGCACGATACCGAAGGTGAGCGTTTTCGTCGGATAAAAGAACTCAGCAGCCAATACACTGTTCCTGAAGATGGATGCAGTACTTACAAGGCTGCTTATCAGAACTTACAGGCATTTGAAGATGATCTGCATCTGCATATTCACCTGGAGAATAATATTCTATTTCCCAGGTGTATTGATCTGGAACAATCATTTGCTAGGTAGTTATTGGTAAGTTTGATCTTCAAAATCACGTTTTATGAACAACAACCAACTATCTCGCCGTAGCTACGATACACTTAGTGAAGCTGTAAATGATCTTCTCGAAAGAGGTTATACAACTGACTTTCTGATACGTGAAGATAAAGAATGCCTGTTATGTAAAAATAACTCATTGGAGCTATCGCCTGAAGATTTTGTTATCGACGAGGTGTACCGCTTTGAAGGTATGACGGATCCGGGAGACGCAAGTATCGTGTTTGCTATCTCTTCACCGAATCATAACGTGAAGGGACTAGTCATAAACAGTTTTGGTGCTGACTTCGGATACCGCGCTTCTAAATTGGTCGAACACTTGAAAAAGCACCTTTAATCATTTTAAACTTTAATGACATGAATAAGATCGTAGTCCTTTGTTTATCAGTTCTACTCTTGTCTGCTTGTAATAACACAGGCAGTGGTGATGATGAGAATACAACGGAAACTTCGACAGCAACACAACAAGATGTGTCCGTATCAGATGGTAATATTATACTAAATGCCGGCGACGACATGAAGTTTAACCTGACAGAAATCCGGGTTAAAGAAGGCGAAACAATCAGGCTGACGCTGCATCATACAGGTAAGGCACCCAAAACAGCGATGGGCCACAATTTTGTATTATTAAAAGCCGGCGTTTCACTCGACGGGTTTATTACAAAAGCGCTTGAAGCAAAGAATAACAATTATATCCCGAAAGACAGGGCTGATATTATAGTTCATACAAAACTTATAGGAGGCGGAGAATCGGATAGTATTGAATTTGCAGCACCTGCAAAAGGCTCTTACCCATTTCTCTGCTCATTTCCCGGTCATGCGATGTCCATGAACGGCACATTGATCGTGGAATAAATCATTAGCTATGAAAAGACATGAAAGTATAGTAACACTTTCCAGAGAACATCATTTTGGATTGCTCTTTTGCTGGAAGATAAGACAGGGTATAAAAAAGCAGGTGTCTGCTGAAAGGATACAGCCATATATTAAATATTTTTGGGAAAATCATCTGCAAAAACATTTTGAAGAAGAGGAAACGTTGCTGTTTATATTAATGCAGGATAGCCTGGTTGAAGAGGCGATAGCCGAACACAAGCATATCAGGCAGTTATTGGCAGTATCCGTGACTACCGAACCGATAGATTCAAAACAACTCAATATATTAGTCGATACACTGGATAATCATATTCGTTTTGAAGAAAGGGTTTTATTTCCGCATATGGAAGAAAAGCTGTCGGAAGAAAAACTGGCCGAATTAGGGAGTAGATTACAGAACCTACACCCCATACGTGAGAAAGATAATTATCCTGATGAGTTTTGGGTGTAAGTACGACTATGGACAAGCAGGACGAAATTCTCATTAAAATCATTTCTGAAGGAGAAGAACATCTTATCAGTACTTTTAAGAATGAATACCGCTCCCTGATGGTCCTTATTAAGGATAAGCTTTATCCAGATGGCTTTGGTGAATGCGGTGGGATGGGTAGATGCGCTACTTGCATTGTCCGGTTAGAAAAAGAGATCACCGGTATGGAACGGAATGAATCAACTACTTTATCCAAACAAGGCATCGCAAATCCATATATACGCCTGAGTTGCCAGTTGCTTGTCGATGCATCATTGCATGACTGTACAGTCATTATTCTTAATAATGATTAATACCTTATTTACGTGGTTTGATGACTTGTCTGGTATAAACCATCCATCTCTTCGTACGTAAAGGCCCGCTGAATCTTTGGTCGTCCTCTTTACTGGCACTATAATATTTTAGAATATCCATAGCGGTAATCTTTCCTTTTACAAAGGTATCATTATCAGCATCTGTAACAAGCAAACACTCAACGCTAAGTTTCCCCATCAGCTGTACACAAACGTCCAAGGCTTCATTCTCACCGATTGAAGGATACTGCTCTTCATTGGTAACAGGTTGTAATAAGTCTTTTACATGCGCATGCATGAGTAGGTCGGGATGATAAGAATCAGGAGTGTTTATACCTCTTCTACGGATCTTTTCTGTCATGATGCTGCCTTCCATTAAAAAGAACGATACAAAATAAGCGGCAACGCAGGCTGCTACCAGCGGTAATAATCCATTAGGTTGGCCAGTTGTTTCGAAGGCAAATATGATAGAGGTAAGCAAAGCTCTTGAAGCACCGGCAAACATGGCAGCCATACCTATCAGCGCAGCCGTAGCAAGATTGATACCTAATGATGGAAAGAAAAATAAAAGTGCCGTTCCGGTTAATGCTCCTAATGCACCGCCAATAGTAAATAAAGGTGCTAAGGTACCACCTGATGTACCGCTCCCTAATGAAATTACCCATGAGATGTATTTAAGTAGACAGAGAGAAAACAATACGGTCAGTTGTAATTTGCCCGTCAGCAGTTGCTGGATATTATCATAACCTACGCCCATTGTATATGGGGCAAAATATCCGACGATGCCTACAGTTACCGCTCCAATAGCGGGCCACCACATCCAATGCACAGGTAGTTTTTCAAACAGGTCTTCTACAGCATACACAGATTTAGATACGAAAGATGCGGCGATACCGATAATTAGCCCAATGCAAGTATAAATTGCCAAATCTGCACCCGAAGGAACTGGGATATCACCCATAGCAAAAACAGGTGTGCTTCCAAATAACCAGATATGCATTCCTGCACCCGTAACGCAGGCCAAGGCAACAGGAATGATGGAACGTGCAGAAAATTCAAATAATAATAATTCAATGGCCAATAGAACAGCAGCTAACGGACTGCCGAATATTGCTGCCATACCTGCACAGGCACCCGCACTTAATATGATTTTCCTTTCTGCCGCAGAGATGTGCATGATCTGCCCAGTAAAAGATCCGAATGCACCACCAGTGGCGATAATCGGACCTTCTGCACCAAAGGGTCCACCCGTGCCAATCGAAATTGCAGCGGACAAGGGTTTCAAAATTGTAATCAAAGGTGGAATTTTGCTTTTTTCCAAAATAATCTTTTCCATTGCCTCGGGAATGCCATGTCCACGAATAGCTTTTGAACCAAACCTTGCCATAAGTCCAACCAGTAAGCTGCCGATAATGGGAATGACGATCACTGCTATCCCGAGGTTATTGCTTGCAGGGCTCGCTGGCTGGATAGAAAACTTACCATAAAAAGCGATATTTGTAATTAGTTCTATCAGATAGACCAGCACTTTAGCTATCAAACCTATTATGAATGCGTTTATTATTGCCTGAACAGAAAGAAATACAATTCGTCTATCCACACCGGCTACACGGCTTATTTCTTTTTTGGGGTGAATTTTAGCTAAAGATGGTGCTAAAGGGATACTTTCGTCCTGACGTCTCATTTTTTTAATTTCAGACGCAAAACTATTGCAAATACAATATTTTTTCTTGTTTTTTTTATTATTGTGCTTTATTTATAACACGGACGCAATATTTTTTAATGAAAAGATCAAATTGTGACTTAAGTGCCTGCTTTTTTTGCCAAGGATGCTCGACGGAATGGCTAGAGCTTACCAAACTTAAAAAACAAACATTTCTGTTCAAAAAGAATGAACAATTGCTGACCGAGGGAACAGCTGTTACCGGCATATACTTCATACTGTCCGGAACTGTAAAGGTTCATAAGCAGTGGGGAGGAAATAAAGAACTGATTATCCGTTTCGCAAAGTGTGGAGATATTTTAGGAATAAGAGGGCTGGGTGATAAGTTTTACCGCATTTCCGCTACAGCGTTAGAAGAAACAAAAGCTTGTTTTATTCCGGACGAACACTTGCAAGCGAGCCTGCATATAAATCCAAGGTTTTCCTATAAATTGATTCAGTATTATGCAATTGAGCTAAATAATGCAGAACTACGTATGAGTGATCTCGCACATCGGGATGTCAAAGGGCGCATTGCTGAATGTTTATTAACCCTCGAAAGTACATTTGGCATGGATGATGATCATTTTTTAAGAATAAAGCTTTCAAGGCAGGATATTGCTGCATATGCTGGAACCACTTACGAAACTGTATTTAAAATCTTTACAGAATGGATTTCCTTAGGATGGATTAGAACAGAAGGCAAACGTATTCAAATAACAGGTCCAAGAAACATTCAGTCGTGTATTGTGTGACAACCTCTGATAGCCGAACCTTGAACACAAGATTACTTTTATTGTAGCTGAAAAAATTTAATGCAGAATTGCATGTTCCGGGCAATCTATCCGTATATCTTTACCCTGCAATACATCATCGATAAGTTTACAAAAATGTTCCCCGTCTTGTTGCATATAATGTCGGCAACTGTAACAATCCCGCTGAATGCTTATCCATCCGGCTTCATTCAATGAACGTATGAGCCCCGTTATGGATTTCCACAGCACTTCTTTTTCTTTTTCACCCGTTTGGACAGCCCATTGCGTAAGTGGCATAGTAAAACCTTCTGTATCTGCCACGATCTTTTTACCTGTAGCAGTAAGCGTTATACTATAACGCCGGTTATCTATATTGTCCGCCGTGCGCCTGATCAATCCTTTTTGCTCTAGCACCTTAATGGCATCGCTGATAGTGGGCTTAGTAACACTGAATTCCCGAGCAAGGTAACTAACATTATTCTGACCGGGACCATGATACCGTATGAATATGAGCAACTGGATCTGGATGGGGCTTAGCTGTTTCGCCTTCGCCTGCTCCCATAACAATGTCCGGAAAACCTGTGACAAGCGTTCCAGTCCGGCAACGATCTTGTTGTCAAGGTGCTTGTTCTGATCTTCGGGATTAAATATGGACATCGCAGCTACTCGTTATCTTATCAAATTAAGCAATATTATTCAGAAGCGCTTATAGCAAGCCATTGCTTTAATATTGCCGCCATGAGCTTATTACACGAAGTTATATAGCCACTTTCTTCATTGATTTGCTCTCCTGATTGTATAAATGCGGTTGGTTTCAGTTCATGAACACCATGCTGTAGCATTTCTTTCACAGAAGATTCCGTTACTTCCAAATGAAATTGCAGACCTATAATATTTTCGCCTTTAATGAATGCTTGATTACTATTAGCTTTTGAGGATAATACATTTAGGCTCCCATCGTAGGGAATGTCAAATTTGTCCCCATGCCAATGGAATACGACAGGCTGCTTACTGAACAGCTCGTGCAACCAGGGAATTTCACAACATTCCTTAGTGTGAAGAACAGGAAACCATCCGATCTCTTTATGGGTTGCCGTACATACCCTTGCTCCCATGCATGTAGCCAAAAGCTGTGCCCCAAGACAAATCCCCATTACCTTCTTTCCTGCATCTATGCAATCTTCGATAAAAGCTTTTTCCTGATGCAGCCACCGGTATTCTAATTCGTCATAGACGCTCATAGGGCCTCCCAAAACAATGAGTGCAGCTACATCGTCGATTCTGGGTAAAGTAAAGCCTGTCTGGTAAAATCTTATAATATTAATTGCGTAATCATTTTGATTCATCCAGTCCTCAATATATCCGGGGCCTTCAAAAGCAACATGTTGAAAAATATGCACCTTTGCGTGGTTCATGCTGGTGAGTTTTCATTCCAGTAATAACTGTCGGGATATATTCTATGGCCAAACAATGCTGTGCCGATCCTAATAATGGTGGCACCTTCCTGGATGGCTGTTTCAAAATCACCACTCATACCCATAGATAGTTCTTTCATTTCCGTATTCGGCAGCGCCAGCACTGCGATTTGCTTCTTTAAATGAGTCAGTAATTGAAAGCATTTCCGAACCTTTTCGGCATCAGCGCTGAATAGGCCAATCGTCATCAAGCCTTTTATTTTCAAAGTGCTAAATTTTGAAAGTTCCTTAGCGAGTATAATCGCTTCTTCAGGATTAGCGCCAAATTTACTTTCTTCATAAGAAGTATTAACCTGCATCAGGATATCCATGCTCCTGCCTTGCTTTTGCAATTGCCTGTCCAAAGCTGCTGCCAGACTCAATCTGTCTACTGATTGAATACAGTCGGCATATTGTATCACATCTTTGATCTTGTTAGATTGTAAATGCCCGATAAAATGAAATGCCACCTGATGTCCCAGTAACAATGGATATTTGCGCTTTAATTCCTGCACTTTATTTTCCCCAATATAGTTCATCCCCGCTGTAAAAGCCTGTGTAATCTGATCCGGTTCAACTGTCTTTGTGGCAAGCAGTAATTTCACCTCTTCAGGGTTCCTGCCACATTTCAAACATGCTGCATCTATTCTTGACCGTATCTGCTGAAGACGTTCCGCTATGGTACTCATTTGCCGGCTTTTAATATCATTTGGTCTACATCTTCTTCAGATATACCCTTAAAGTTCTGAAACCGATGCTGTGGGTAGTGACCTTTGAGGTACATTATCTTGTCCCGCCTTGATGCATCTGTATTCAATGATTTCGGTATTGCATCCATTTCAAGGATATAGTAACCATTTTTCTGAATAGCTGCAACCATTTCCATAGTAGGTTCTTCAATATGGCAGAACTGGCATTCATTTAAAGAAAGATCATGCTCAGGTTCATTAATGGAGTTCAGGTATTGAACTCCAAATTGATAGATTGAACTTGAGTCTTTAATTTCCTGCGGTACAATAATATCAAAATGTAATACGTCCCCTGATTGGCTTTTTACGTATGTGTCCCAAACAGCTACTTGCATAATACTTTTGATTATGGATGAATGAATAGAATGAAGCGGCGTGATCCTCAAGAAGTACACCGCTTCATTGTTTTTAGCCTTTCACATCTGCTATAGATGCACCGAAATTGATATGCAAAACATTACCATTATCCGTAACCAAAGCAGGTACTGATTTTATCCCTGCCTTTTCAGCCTCTTCAATGCGTGACTTGTCTTCACCGAGGTGAACGACCTCCACATTGTCTTTGCCGATAAGATTAACAATGTCATGCTCCGCACTAACACATACAGGACAACCTGCATGATAAAAAACCGGTTTACTCATGTCTTAAATTTTTAGAGTGGTCAATGCAATATCGCAAAGCAAATATAGTTAGGATTCCTAACAATTTAAAAATTAGTTAAGTAGATTTTGAATTAACCTATGAAATGCCTAGGTGTTGCATGACACGGGTAACCATACCGTCACATCTAGTCAGATGGAAATTATAAACATGATCTTTCATGTAGCCTTCCAGGTGTTTTCGCAGCATTGTTTTCGCCCTGTTCAAACGGACCTTTACATTAGGTTCTTCGATATCTAACACCACTGATGTTTCCCGGACTGACATGTCTTCAATTTCCCGCATCACAAAAACAAGGCGGTATTTCTCTGGTAATTGTCCAATGGCTTCTTCCAGCAGGTTGCCCAGCTCTTTATTCGCTAATTCATTTGCCGGTGTGCTCATATTTACAAAATTATCTGTTTGCTCAAGATTGAAATGCGTATACCTGTTTTTCTGTTTTTGAGCGTAGCATTGATTCAGCATGATCCGCGTAAGCCAGGTACCAAAAGAAGAACGTCCCTTAAAATCCTGTAAATGCTCATAAGCATTAATATATGCGGTTTGCATAGCATCTTCAGTTTCTGCATCGTTTTCGAGAATGGAGATGCCAATCCTGTACAGCCGCTGGTTGTATTTACGGATAAGTGGTTCAAACTGACGTTTCTCTCCTGCCAGTATGCGGGTAATCAGTACTTGGTCCTGTATCGCCTCTAATGTGATTGGTTCGGCTTCCATATCTCGTTAGATAGAAAAATCTGCTAAAGGTTACAGTGGCAATGAGATTATTTATGTAATTGATTTTGTAACCTTTTTTGAAATAGATACTCTAAAGTACTATTAAAACAGTGTATCATGGCAACTATCAGGCAAATACAGCAAACTTTAAAGCTAACATTCGGCATCGTACCCATAGTAGCCGGATTAGACAAATTTACCAACCTATTGACCAATTGGGTCGATTATCTGGGTAACAATATCAGCATGCTTCCAATTGACGCATTAACTTTTATGAAAATCGTAGGTATTATAGAGATAATCGCAGGTATTATCGTATTGATTCGACCGCTGCTCGGTGCATACATCGTAATGTCATGGCTCATCTGCATTGCTTTACAATTAATTTTCGGCGGTCATTATTTTGATGTAGCAGTACGTGATCTGGTAATGGCAATCGGCGCTTATACTTTAGCTCAACTCACGAAAATGCAAAATCAAAAGTAATAACAGATATATACAAACATGCGGGAAGATACATTGATAAAAGAAGATGCCGTACTGACAGCAAGTGAACAGATAAGCGTCATAGAGCGCCATTTTAGGGAAATCATGATAGCCCTGGGACTGGACATGCAGAATGACAGATTAAAAGGCACGCCGCTCAGAGTAGCAAAGATGTTCGTTAATGAGGCATTTATGGGACTGAACCCCTTGAATGAACCATCTGTCAGTCTATTCAGGAATGAGTTTAAATATAACGAAGTAGTACTGGAAAGAGATATACCTTTATATTCTTGTTGCGAGCATCATTTTGTTCCGATAATCGGCAAAGTACATATTGCTTACATTTCTAAGGGAGAAGTTATAGGGTTGTCGAAGCTGAACCGAATCACTCATTATTTTTCCAAACGTCCGCAGGTGCAGGAACGCCTGACCATTCAGATCGCAGAACACCTGAAATCTGTCATGGATATTGAAGACGTTGCCGTGATCATCAATGCTGAGCATTTATGCGTTGCCTCCAGGGGAATAAACCATACAGGTTGTGCCACTATTACGAGCAGTTTTCATGGACAGTTCCTGCAGCCCGAGCGAAGCAATCAACTATATACGATGTTAACCATTTAAATAGACGCAATGACACATATACTTAGAATATTATCCATTTCGCAGGTCACGCATGATGTACATTGCATCAGACTTGAAAAGCCCGGTGGCTATTCTTTTACTCCAGGGCAGGCCACAGATGTAGCTATAAATAAAGAGGGTTGGTTTACGGAAAAACGGCCATTCACCTTTACATCCCTCAATGATGATCCATATCTTGAATTTACAATTAAGTCTTACAATGACCATGACGGAGTTACCAACCAGATGGGACATTTGAAAGAAGGCGACGAACTAATTATTGACGATCCCTGGGGAGCTATATCTTACAAAGGGCCTGGGTACTTTATTGCAGGTGGTGCCGGTATTACACCTTTCATCGCTATTCTGCGCCAACTCCATAAAGAGGGAAAAGCTACTGGCAACAAATTGTTTTTTTCTAATAAAACACCGCAGGATATTATTTATGAGCAGGAGTTGGAGCTGATACTGGGGGCAAATGCACTCTATATAGTTACAGACCGGAATGGAGGAGCCTATCTCAGTGATTTTATTGATGAAACATTCCTAGATATACATGTAGATAGCTTTGATAAACAATTTTATGTCTGCGGACCCGATGCGATGATAAAAAGCATTTCAAACATACTGATCCAAAAGGGTGTTGACCCCAATGCAGTAAATTTTGAGCAATAGTGCTTGATAAGGAAGTGGTTTAGCCTTACTTTTGCACGCAATTTAGAGTAGTTATCTATTTGGGCCGATAGACCGCTTCTGCCTATTCCCCGCAAAATGTATGGGTTATGTTTTGGACACTGGAATTAATATCATATCTGGAAGATGCCCCTTGGCCGGCAACAAGAGATGAACTGGTTGATTTTGCTATACGCACAGGTGCGCCACTGGAAGTAGTGGAGAATTTACAGGAACTTGATGCCGAAGATGCAACTTACGATAGTGTAGAGGATGTATGGCCGGATTATCCAACGAATGATGATTTCTTTTTTGATGAAGACGAGCATTAAGAAGTAAAAAAAAATAATAAAGCAGAAAATGGAGGCCGCAAGACCTCCATTTTCATTCTTGATCAATGTGCTTCTTCTTCCTGTCCTAAAGGTCGTGTCTGCGGAATAAAATCACCTCCATTCCCATCATCCTTATAATCGTATGGCCATCTATGCACTTCAGGTATCTCACCTTCCCAATTTCCATGCAACGCTTTAATTGGTGTCGTCCATTCAAGTGTGGTTGCATTCCAAGGGTTTTGTGTGGTTACTTTTTTGCCTCGGAATATACTCACAAAGAAATTAATGATAAACAGGAACTGGCTAAAGAACACAATAATCACCACAATACTGATGAAGGTATTTAACCCCTGGAAAGGTTTGAATGTTTCCCAGGCACTGTAATCATAATACCGGCGTGGCATACCTGCAATGCCTTCATAGTGCATGGGCCAGAATATAAGATATGACCCTGCAAAAGTGATGAAAAAATGCATGTAGCCTAATGTATTGTTCATAAATCGCCCAAACATCTTCGGAAACCAATGGTAGATACCTGCAAACATGCCCATAAATGCGGAAACCCCCATCACGATATGGAAATGTGCGATGATGAAATAAGTATCATGCAGGTGCATGTCCAGGATGGAATTACCTACCCATATACCAGTTAAGCCACCCGAGATAAAAGTGGAAATAAATCCAAGTGCAAACATCATAGGAACAGTGAACTTTATATTGCCCCGCCAAATAGTCGTAAGCCAGTTAAATACCTTAATAGCAGAAGGAACAGCGATGATCAGCGTCATCAGGGTGAATATAGAACCGAGAAACGGGCTCATGCCTGATACGAACATATGATGCGCCCATACCAGGAAGGAAAGGAACATAATAGCTGCCAGTGATATGATCATGGCGACATATCCGAATATAGGCTTTCTGCTATGTACCGCCAGCACTTCAGATACCATGCCCATCGCGGGCAGTATGATGATATAGACTTCAGGATGCCCGAGGAACCAGAACAAATGCTGGTATAATATCGCAGAGCCGCCGACATGTGGCAATGCTTTACCTGCAACAAATATTTCCGACAGATAAAAGCTGGTACCAAAATTACGGTCAAATATCAGTAGCACGAAAGAAGAAAGCAATACCGGGAAAGAAAGTATGCCTATAATGGCCGTAAACAGAAATGCCCATATGGTCAATGGCATTTTCAACATACTCATACCTTTCGTGCGCATGTTCAATATGGTAGCTACGTAATTCAGCCCACCTAATAATGTCGATGCAACAAATAGGGCCAGGCTAATCAACCACAGATCCATTCCCAACCCTGACCCTAATGAAGCATCTTTCAAAGCACTAAGCGGCGGATAAGCTGTCCAGCCACCTGATGCCGGTCCCGTCTGAACGAATAGTGAAGCGAACATTACAAGGCTTGCAGCAAAGAAGAACCAGTAAGAAAGCATATTCATCAACGGTGAAGCCATATCCCTGGCTCCAATCTGCAATGGAATCAGCAAATTGCTGAATGTACCGCTTAATCCAGCCGTCAACACAAAAAATATCAGTATAGTGCCGTGCATGGTAACGAGCGCATAATAGAATTCAGGCGATAGTTTACCTCCTTTGGCCCATTCCCCTAAGAACTTCTCCATAATAGGAAACGTATCATTGGGAAAACCTAGTTGCAGTCTGAAGAAAACAGAAAACAATCCTCCGATTACAGCCCAGATAATACCCGTGATCAGAAATTGCTTGGAAATGATCTTGTGATCTTGGCTAAAAATATACTTGAAGACAAAATGCGGTTCTTTATGTGCATGCCCGTGTTCTTCGCGATGTGTATCCTGTTCTGCAATTTTTTGTTCTGCAATGATATCCATATTTAGTTATTATATTAATCCATCATATAATATGCACCGTAAATATTAGATACGTCTGCCAGTTAGCTGTTTGGAAAGCTATTGTGAATGACTCTATATGCCAATAGCGTAATCATGCTTTGATAGGTTAGCAGGGTTCAATATTCCGTATGCTTCACAATGCAAAATTAGTTGCAGATGGCAATTGCCGTTTTACACAAATGGTCAATAATTTATTAATTACAGACAAGAGAAGAATGGATGATTCATTACTTAATTCAATAGTTCTTTTAACTCAATGGACCGGGGAAATAAAATATTGTTCTCAATGTGAATATGCAAGAAAAGGTCTGTCTCGAAGACTCCTAATAATACATAAGTAAGCCTGAATAAGGTGCATGTTTCCCCAGGAATAGTGTACCCGCCACTTAGATTTCGTATCGCCTGAAAACAGCTGATACAGAACTTGTGGTTTGATTTAATATCGTCAAGGTTATCTTCGAGGCTGCAAGAAAGCACTGAGTCCATTGCGATCTTTGCTTCAAAAATCTTTTGCATATCCGAGAAGAGCGGGAACAACTCCCGCTCTTCCATATCCATGCAGATAATTAGCATATCGGCTACGCTATAAAACAATTTACGAATTTCAGTAAGCTCCGCATATTGTTTTCTATAGAGCACACATAAGTCGTCAAGGTAACGCTTGATGATCTGGATCTGGCTCCTGACAAAATCATGATGCTTCTTTCTTATGTGGGCAACCAGCAGGTCTAAAGGTAGTTGCTGGTATTCATTAAATGGATCAGCCTTAGATGAAGATACACCAATGAATGCTTCCAATTCCCGGATCAGACTTTTGGTACAAACTTCTTTTAGTAGTTTGTTTCCACTGCATGCAAAATCAATCTGATATTTTCTGAAGATAGCAGCTGTCCGATAATCAGCTACTACCACATCACCGACAGTACAATATTCTAAACTAGTCAATGTAAATCACCTGGTTAATATTCACATCCATATTCAGTACGACTTATTGATGAACGTTCGGCTGTGCTTCATCTGGCTGCGCTTTTCCTTCCGTGTCAGTTTCGGATTAGGTGCGAGCTTTTCTGACCTGGATTGCAGCCTGATCAGCAGGAAAAACACTACCAGACAAACAAGGAATGATCCGACAGTCAATATTGCTGTCGTGCCGGAAATCTCAGGTTGAGCATGCGCTTTGACGGGGGCTATGGATAGCCCGCAAATTAAATAGAAATAGAACTTCGCTTTATGTTTAAGGTCCATAACTTATACAATGAACCCTGTAAAGGTAGCAGCCACAATCGGAGTAGATTATTCCTAAATAGTCAATTATTTATTCATTCCGGACAAATCATCGAGCAGCTTTACTACGTCTTTCTGAGGTCAGACGGTCTGGAATGCGTAAACAAGTAAAAAGCGTTACTGAAAGAGCCAATAGAATCATAGCCAACCAAAAAAGCAATATCACTGATGGGCTTTTTTGTCTTTAGTATCATCTCGATAGCCTTTACCATACGCAGTGTTTTGAAATACTGAAGAAAGGAGATATGCAGATGGGATTGGAACAGGCGGGACATGGAGCGTTCGCTAATGCTGAAACGAGCGCTGAGTGCGCTCAGGCTGATAGGCTCAGAAATATTCTTTTCCAGATATTTCAGTATTTGCTGCATCCGCTCATCATCGGTTATCGGTAGTATTATAGGCAACGCTTTATTGTTGAGCTGCGGTAACAACTTCTTAAGCGACATCAGGAACTCGAAATTGTAGCTTTTGCTGTTGATATGACTGCCATCCCATTTTTCCGTGTAATTGATCATCTGTATCAATAATTCGCTGGCAGGGTAAATGCCCAGTTTATCGTAAAAAGGATGGTCCTTATCATCCGTTGCATAGAAATACAGGGATCGCAGCACAGTTGCGGAATGCCCGATACGTAGAATATGGGGCATTGACTTTGGTATCCAGAAATAATGCCTTGCGGGAACAATGTAGGTCTTGTTGTGGGTAGTAATGTAGGCAATACCACCTTCTACGTAACTGAGCTGTCCCTTTTTGTGCGTATGCAGAGGTATAAGCTTCTCCGACTTCTCATGCATAACAAAGACCGACTGCGGCTGTTTATCAATGTCCGGCAATGACGCGATTAATCCCATAATTCTATGACACGTTATTTGATCTCTGATTATAGCACGTTATCGTGCCTTTATCTGACAAAGTTAACAGAAACAGGCCCTTATTACACCTTAACAGATTGGCTGAAATGAATAAAAATGTGGCTATTATAATAAAATATAGACTTTTTGCTCTCGGTAACTTTGCGCACCAAATTTCAGCAGTATAACATGCGCAAGCTTACCATCGCGCTTTATTTCTTGTTTTTACAACATGCTTCTTTTGCGAAGGATGGGACGTCCGGAAGTGCAAAAGAGGATACGTTACATATCACATTATCCGGAGTATGGCAAAAAGCGGAAGAACACAGCCGCCTGATCGAGATCAGGAGCAAGACCTCAGAAGTTGCAGAGGAGGAAGTGAAAGATGCACGGATGGAACGCTACCCCGAGCTGGGCATGATGGGCACTGCCGAAAAAGCCTCCAATATCCCCATATATGAGAATGGGTTGTTTTCCAGGCCCTCCCAACATGAAGTGATCCATACGCTATACCGGGTAGGTGCTGATATGTACCTGAATCTGTACAATGGCAACAAGCTGAACCTGAAGATAGCAGAAGACAGGGTGTTACACCAGATAAGCCTGATCCAAAAAGAACAAGCGATATCGGATATACATTATAAAGCAGCAACTCTATACCTCGACCTGCAAAAATCCCTCGTTTTCAGGGAACTCATTATTCAAGATATTGCCGACCAGGAAAAGCAGTTGAAAGAGATAAAAGCTTTTCATAAGAACGGTACGGTACTCAAAAGCGATGTGCTGCGTGTAGAACTGGACTTGTCAAGACGTAAAATGACCTTAGTGACCATTGAAAACGATATCCTTATCACTACCCAGAAACTCAATATCATTATCGGTGAACCCGATGACCGGATCATACAGCCTGCTGTGTTTGACGCACGCCAGGATGAGTATAAGCCATATGAACAATTCCTGGCAGAAGCCTTGGAACATTCCTTCCCTTATCATATTTCAGAACAGCATACAGAGTTAAGCAAACTGCATCTGAGACAGATAAAAGCCAATGGAAGACCTAAATTAGGTATGTATGGCGACTTCTATTATGCTAACCCCCAGATATTCCTGTATCCTTACAACCCTTACTGGTATTCTTTAGGAGTGACGGGATTGAAAGCCTCTTTCCCTATATCCTCTTTGTACCATAATGTCCATAAAGTAAGGGCTGCGAGATTAGAACTCGAAAAAGAGGAGGAGGCTCATAAAGATGCAGAAGATAAGGTACGCCAACAGGTGAGGGAAGCATTTTTGCGCTATAAAGAAGCATTGGTACAGATACAGGTAGCCGAAGTGAACGTAGCACAGGCGGAAGAAAATGCACGGATCGTTAAAAACACCTATTTCAATCAGACTTCCCTGATTACTGATCTGCTGGATGCCGACATACAGGTATTGCAGACTCGTTTTGAACTGGCAGCTGCCAGGATCATGGCGCAGGATAAATATTACTTATTACAAAACATCACTGGTGTATTATAAATAATGAAAAAGAAATACTCTGTTACAGACAGGCTGATCACAAGAATAACAGGATGGATGGCAGGCGCGATCGTTATAGCTCTTGCCATCTGGGGCGTGTACACGCTTTGGGGCTATTATACTTATGAGCAGACCAATGATGCACAAGTGCAGGAATATGTGAACCCCGTTATTTCCAGAGCCGGTGGTTTTATCGTGGCTGTGAAATTTGAGGAGAACCAACATGTAAAAAAAGGAGATACACTACTGGTTATCGACAACCGGGAATATGTACTGCAACAGGAACAGACGGAAGCATCCATTCAGCGGGCAGAAGCACAGCTACAGGTATTGGAAAGCAATATCCATACGCTGCAAAGATCAGCAGCATCTTCACAGTCGCAGATCACGGCAGCCAAGGCCAAGGTCTGGAAACAGCAGCTGGATTATGACCGTTACAAACAGCTTTATAATGAGGAATCGGCCACGCAGCAGCAATTGGAAAATATGCAGGCCACACTGGATGTCAACAAAAGTGATTACCGCACGGCACAGGAAAACTATGATGCCGCAACTTCACGCATTGAAGATATCAGGGCCGAAAAAGCAGTCGTGTTTGCAGAGATAGTACGACTAAAAGCGCTGTTGGACAGGCATAAACTGGATGTGAGCTATACGATTATTACCGCATCTTATGATGGAAGAATGGGTAGGCGCACCGTAGAGATCGGGCAAATGATCGATGCCGGTGAAACCCTGGCATTTATTGTCAATAATGAAACGGACAAATGGGTGGTTGCCAATTATAAGGAAACACAGGTAGCACACATGCGGATCGGGGATTCTGTAAAAGTAGTCGCCGATGCTTTTCCGGGAAGGGAGTTTAAAGGAACTATTATCTCCCTATCACCTGCAACCGGTTCCAGTTTTTCCCTCTTACCTCCTGATAACTCAACTGGTAACTATGTGAAGATCGTACAGCGCGTACCGGTACGTATCCGCATTGATGGTGACAGAAAGGATATTGAGGTATTGAAAGTGGGTATGAATGTGAATGTTTATATACCGAAAGATCAGCATCATGGATAGTGCTATTCCCATATTCAGGCAGTGGGCACCGGAATGGCTGGTAAGGATCATCCTGTTCCTGTTGCTGCTACCCAGCATAGTGCTGTTTTTCCTGCCACTGGCAAATATCAATGCAGCCGCAGGTTACTATGGCAGTGAGCCTGCTGATATCCAGTTTGCCGTAGCATTATTCTATGCCGGCTACGTCGGTTTTTATAGCCTGGAACGCCGCTTTTTCACTTTCCTGGCGGCAAAAGAGTATTTTATCCTGTTCACATTCCTGCAGATACTGACCAATTTCATCTGTTATCACACCCACGAACTATATCTCCTGTTCCCGATAAGATTTATGCAGGGGATGCTGTTCTGCAGCACGGTTAATCTTTCTCTTTCCCTGATGTTCACCCGTCTGCTTAGCGAACGGGCAAGAGAGGTCAGCTTTTCGGTTTTCTTTGGTCTTTTGTTATGCGCCATTCCATTCAATAATTTTGTAACGGCAGATATGATCGATTCCTACAATTTCAACATTGTCTATAAAGGAGCGCTTTTTTCCTACCTGCCTTGTCTTGTTTTATTGCTGCTTACGATGAATAATGTACGGCTGAATGTCCGTTTCCCTTTATATAAATTGGACTGGCAGAGCTTTTCCCTCTACAGTATCATGCTTTGCCTGTTCGGGTATATCATGATCTATGGACAGGAATATTATTGGCTGGAAGATACCCGCATCAGGTATAGCGCGATAGCTATTATCGCACTCATTGTGTTATCCCTGTTACGACAGAAAGCCATGAAGCATCCATATATTGATTTGCGGATATTCAATTTTAGAAACTTTAAAGTAGGGTTGGTCGTGTTGTTCATTATGTATATCTGCCGATTTGCTTCAGGTATCACCAATAATTTCTTTGCTGTGGTATTACATTTTGACCCGATGCATGTATCCTATATTAATCTGGTCAATCTTGCCGGTTTAGTAATGGGTGTCATTATAGCGTGCTGCATGATCCTTCAGAAGAAACGGATAAGGTATATCTGGCTACCGGGATTCCTCCTATTGCTGGCATTCCATATTCACATGTTCTTTCTTTTCGATGTCCAGGCGGATGAATTCAATTATTTCATACCACTGTTTGCGCAGGGGCTTGGGGTAGGTATGATCATGGTGCCGACAATAGTATATGCTATTTCCTCAGTGCCGGTTTCATTAGGCTCCTCCGCTTCCGCAATCTGCCTGGCAATACGCTACCTCGGATTTTGTGTGAGCATCGGCATCATCAACTATTTTGAACTGTTTGAAAAAAGCAGGCATTACAACGCTTTTCAGGATCACCTGACCCGGGTTGACCCGATGGTAAGGCAGTACCTTTATAAACAATCAACACAATTAGCAGCGAAAAGCCTTTCGCAAGGACAGTCGGCTAAAGCCTCCCATAAATTATTGGTAAACGGCGTTAACGGACAGGGGCACCTTCGTTTTGCAATGGATTATTATGAACTGATGTCCTGGCTGATCGTAGGGATATTGCTGCTTATCGCTTTATTTCCGTACCTGAACAGGACAACGGCTTATTTAAGGTCAAGGAGGCTTTCTCCTGCATAATGTTTCACGCTTAAAAATATGGCTTATGAAACCAACAATTAAGATCAAAAGAGTTTATGAAAAACCGCTCAAAAAGGATGGTTACAGGGTGCTTGTAGACCGACTCTGGCCGAGAGGAGTAGCGACGGAAGAAGCTGCGCTGGATGAATGGGCAAAAGATCTGGCACCATCGGTGCATCTCAGGAAATGGTTTGGCCATGATCCATCCTTATGGACTGATTTTCAGAAACAATACAGGTCAGAATTGAAACGTAACAAGGCTGTTGATGCTTTTGTCGAAAATCATGAGGATAAAAAGATAATTACCTTGGTTTATGGTGCAAAGGATACTGAACACACGCATGCTATTGTTTTACAGCAATACCTGGAAGAGAGATATGCAACTGCCTGAGAAAAGAACCATATTGTTCAGATTGACTTATAAAGACGAGGAATATCCTGTTCAGACAGCCCGTAATGAATACCATTCTCTAATGAGCCTGGTATCCGACCATCTGGGTATTCTAGGATTTGGACTATGTAGTGGCATGGGAAGCTGTGGTACCTGTATGGTTATGATCTGTACCAATAAGCAGCCTGAAGGTATAAGTACTTTATCCTGTGCTATTCCCATAAACGATGAACTGGCTAACACTAACATTATTATTAACGAAAGATACTATTAATGAAAGCGAGGAAAATAATTTACTTATTCCTGTTAATCTTGTCAACCGGGTGCACAAAGGAGAATAAAATATTTACCCTGAAAACGATCCGGTTAAATGATTACCGGCAAAAATATCTTCCTGTTCAAAAATTATATCTGGAAATCTTTGAAGATAACGTCGCTGCTCCAATGGCGCATACGGGAATCTATCCAAGTGACCTAACTTTACCTGCATCCTTTAAAGTAGAGCCGACTATACCAATGATGTTATACGACAGAACCTATTATGTTCAGCTAACAGGCGACTCTACCGGATATATTGGAAGATGCCGAGTCAACATGGAAGAATACAAGATCGTCTTTCCGATTGATATGGAAGTGGGAAATGATAGTCTCAATATATCTCTTATAGGCAACTGGAAGTAAGTTGCATGTAGAGATTACATTCTGTTTGCACGTTGCTTTTTCCAACATGATCTAACTTCGCTAAGTTCCCGAATATACTCACTGGTTAAAAAAATCGGCAATAACCTGACTTAAATCGCCCCGAAAGCAATGCGTAATTTATTAATTTAGAATCACTGGTATTCCAAACAATCAGGGTTCAGGAGATTTTAATTTCATGCAAAAACGCCTGCAAATCATTGATTTACAGGCGTTTTTGCGATTCAGCGGAGAGAGGGGTAACGGAACCTTCTCTACAATCCGTTTGTTTTCAATATCTTATAAAGGCTTTAATTCACTACTCACCGAAAATGTAGCACTAAGCGATGATATTGATGCAAGTTTGTTTGAGATGGAAAGAATTATGCTGGGGTATAATGTTGTAGCAATGGTTTATGCCTGGAACAACAAAATTGATGATGCGGCGCGGGTAGATAATTACTACCTCAGATACCCGAATGTATGGGAGTTATTGGAAAACCACATAGGCACTTACCTTGAAATGCTCACAGCAAAGAAACAGGAAGACTACCTTGAATTTCTTTTTAATGACAGAGACTTCAGAAACCGTTTTTTAGCACACTACGAAGCCTACATGTCGCTTCTTGTCAATGATAGATACGAATTGACGAATATGCACGAAGTAGTCGGCATAATAAACAGGGTGAATAATGCGAACAAAGCGTATCTCTGAGTTTATGCCGGTCTGACACCTTGTTTTATTAACAAATTCTAACCTGACGGTCATATTGCCTAACTACTCAATCTCTTATTTGCAGAAAAACCGTTAACTGCTAACACAAAAATCCTTATTGCAGCAGGGGGAATTTCCAACCGGAACTTAATTAGAAATGCAGCTTATAGCTTGGGAGACATTACATAGCGCTATTTCGCTATATAATAAATCCTAATTACCAGCATACGGCTTCCCATACTTAATCAAAAACCTTATTTTGGGATTATGACATTTGAAGAAATTGTACAGCAGTTCAAAACTGCACGGGCGTTGCTGTTGCTAAGAGCTAAAAACGCACCGTTTGTCATTTCTTTTTTGCGAAAAACATTTTCTGATGCAAATGTTACAACAATTTCAAATGGGGAACTAAGAAGTAAGTTAGAAGGATACATCGAAGAACTGTCTTATGAGGAAGGAGACGAAGAGTTGGATGCTGAAAGTTTGTTTGACGACTTCGCGATAAGAGCAGCGCAGTATATCGAGCGGTGGAGCAATAACGGTTATCTCAGGAAATACCCCGGAGACGATGGCGAAGACCTTCATGAATTGACTCCTGATACAATTAAGGTTCTAATGTGGCTGGAAGACCTGGTGCCAAGGGAATACATTGGTACTAACAGCCGGTTTAAAGATATCTTTTTCAAACTTCAGAAAATGGTTGAACAGACCAATGAAGACCCTGAATCAAGAATAGAAGAACTGGAGAAGAAGAAATGGGAAATTGAAAATGAGATTAACTTGATAAAACTGGGGAAAAAGCCTAATGTATTTGACGAGACTGAGATCAAAGAACAATTCTATGATTTAAATAAAATGGCCAGAGAACTATTGGCCGACTTTTCCGAAGTAGAATTAAATTTTGAACAGATACGAAAAGATATTCAGAGGAAATATACAGAGCGAGACATTTCAAAAGGAACATTATTGGTATTCGCCTTGGATGCCCTGGATGAAATAGACCAAAAACCACAAGGGAAAAGTTTCAAAGCCTTTTGGGAGTTCCTGATGGATGAGAAGAGGCAGCAAGAATTTACAATGCTTACGGAACGGCTTTATCAAATCCTGAATGAAAACAATATTGATTACAATAACGATAAGTTTCTGAAAAACCTGAAGAGATACTTGCATGTTTCAGGAAGAAAGGTGATTGATTCAAACAAAAAGCTGAGTGAGAAAATTAGCCGGGTATTGTCAGAAAAAAATCTTTTGGAGCGAAGAAGAGCAATGGAGCTAATAGGAGACATCCGGCAAATGGCTTACGAATTGATCGATGCTAAGATTAAGGACGAACAATTCATTTCCATTGAGGATGAGCCTAACATTGGTCTTTTTGACCGGTGGCAACCTGGGGACGAAAAGGAAAATGTCACCAGTGTATTGTTCCCACAAAACACAGAGGAGGAAGATACTGTTGACTTTAAAGTCCTGTTTGATCAATTTACAATAGACAAAAAGAAACTTCAACAGCGAATAGACGCAATGCTGGAAGCCAGAGATCAGGTAACGCTGAAGGAAATTATTGATGAATATGGAATCGAAAATGGTTTAAGCGAAGTTGTCGGCTATTTTTCTTTGGCAACAGCGAGTAACCATCATATCGTTATTGAAGATGCAAAGGAACCGATAGTTATCGGCGACAGACGGGTAAGTGTTCCTATGATTATTTATACAAAGCTAATTTCAAACTAAGATGGAATTAAGAAACCAGCGAGTACCATATGCCGCGGCTATCATCAAGTTATTGCAGGGCCCTGTGTATGCTGATGATAAAAATGTATGGCGTGAACTGTTAGGATGGCAATCTGCCATACAAGAGTATTTTGGAAAGATTGGACTCGAACTAGTTATTACGGAGCAAGACGGTTTTGCAAGAGTTCTACAGCCCGAAGCAGGCGAAGATGACGAAAACCCACTACCCCGGCTTATGAAAAAACAGTCTCTCAATTACGAAGCTACCCTTCTAGCCGTAATGCTGAGAGAAGGATTAGAAGAGTTTGATGTGCGAAGCGAAGGGACAAAATATTTTCTCACTCAAAAAGAGATCAAAGAACGGATTGAGTTATTCTATAAAGAACAAACAAATAAAAGCAAACTTTGGCGAGACTTGTCGAGACCTATAACCAGCTTGCTGAATATCGGAATATTGAAACTAAACCGGGAGGACTTTTCGAATAAGGACAATCACCAATACGAGGTAAAGCGGATAGTCAAAGCGTTTATCAGCAATGATAAGTTGGAGGAAATAAAACAAAAACTTGGTCACCATGTCAACTCTATTCAACAATAATAATTCAGAGAATGGTTATCGCCTGCGTTACCTGGAAGTATTTAACTGGGGAACATTTAACGGGAAGGTATATAAACTACAACCAGACGGCAGAACATCTCTACTAACAGGAGCAAACGGTAGTGGAAAGACCACATTGATTGATGCTTTGCTTACCGTACTTGTCCCAACTAATAAGCGGTTTTATAACCAATCTTCAGGTGCAGAATCAAAGAGAGAAAGAGATGAGAGCTCGTATTTCTGGGGATACTATGGAAAAACCTTCTCAGAATTGGAAGACAAATCAAAAACAGAACAACTCCGACACAAATCAGAAAACCCCTATTCGGTACTCCTTGCCTGTTTTCAAAACTCCGGTACTCAGCATACGATATCGCTCGTACAGGTAAGATGGTACAATAATGGCGGACTACAAAAAGTCTTTATTATTTCTCCTTATCAACTCAATATCAATGATCATTTTGGAAAAGACCATTTCGATTTGAAGGGGGATTGGAAAAAGAAACTTAAAAACCAATTTAATAAAACAGAATTATACAACAGTTTTAAAAGAGTATGCGACCCGGCTTAGCGACTTGTTTGGTCTAAAGGATAAAGCACTTTCATTATTTAGCCAGACGGTTGGTATTAAAGTATTGGGAGATCTGACAAATTTCATAAGGCAGGAAATGTTGGAAGAATCGGATGCTGAAGAGCAATTCAAGAATCTCTATGATCATTATAGCGACCTTTTGGTAAGCCACAAGGCAATCCAGAAAGACGAGAAACAATTGGAATTACTCACACCTATTATTAAGAATAGAGAAACCCTATACCTTGAACGAGTAAAAAAAGAAAATCTTGACTTTATTGATGAGCAGATGCAATTCTATTTGAACAAGGTAGAAGGCAATTTGCTAACTGAAGATATCGAACGAATTGAACACGAAGCAGGCATTTTCAAGGAGGATGAAAGACTCACATCTGAAAAAATAAAGAGCCTGGAACGGGACAAAGAACAGCTCATTGCACAACGAGCTGCACTAAATATTGACAGTCAGATTGCACTACTAAACCAAAAACTAATCTCAGAAACCGACAAAAGGAATACGAAATCGACACAAAGCAAGAGATACAATGACTTTTGTAAAGAGATTGAGATAGATATACCAAATGACAACGAAAGTTTCAGTGACAACCGAAGAAAGGCTGAAGTGTTAAGAGCGTCCCTTTCAATAGAAAGGGATACGCTTACGGAGCAAAAAACACGCCTAAAAATTGAACAAGAAAGTGCTGCATCGAGAGCTACAGGATATCAGCAGCAGATTACATCATTATTTGAACGAAAAAATAGAATTCCCGATGATCTCATATATGCCAGAAAGCGTCTGACAGATATACTTGAAATTAGCGAGGAGCAGCTTCCGTTTGTTGGCGAACTGATTAAAGTCTCTCCAACAGAACAAAAGTGGGAAGATGCTATCGAGCGCCTCTTGCATAATTTCTCTTTACAGTTACTAGTTCCCGAGAAACACATTAAGGCTGCGAATCATTTTATCTACAATAATGATATGCAGACCAAATTGGTGTACCAGAAAGTGGATGGAAGATCAAGACAAGCTCTCCGTTGGTCAACGAGCGATGATGATCTCGTGAATAAACTTGAATTAAAGGAAACTGTTTATCAGGATTGGGTGGAGGCTACATTGATTGAACGATTCAACTATTATTGTACAGACGACCTTGATGTTTTCTATGGCTGTCAAAAGGCAGTTACATCCAACGGTCTAATCCGAAATGTCAATCGCCATGAAAAGGATGATCGTCCTGGAAAATGGCATAAAGGGAAATATCGCCTCGGATGGGATAATAGGGAAACAATAAAGTATTTGCAGCAGGAAAAAAATAAAGAAGAGGCAAAATATGAAAGTATTAGTCGAAAAATCAAGGAGGTAGTTCCTCGTATAGACGCCATTGACAAGACAATAAATATCGTTGGTGATATTCTAAGATATCACGCTTTTGACGACCTTGACTGGCAGACTCATGCAGAAAAAATAGCTGCCATAAACGAACAAATAGCAGAATTAAGCAAATCATCAGATGCATATGAAGCAATAGTGAGGCAAATTGTGGAATTGGACAATTTACTTAAAGAAGAAAACCAGAAAAGAGATTCATTGCTCAAAAAATTAAGTAATCTCGAACGAGAATACAATGAAAAGAATGCGAAGGTCCAAAAGCTCAGATTTGAAGAGCTGACAGACCTAAGCGAGAGATCAATTCAGGTATTTTTAGAAGAAGAAGAAATAAAGATAGAAAGCGATCAAGAACTCTCGCAATTTGAAAGCGTTGTAAAAAAAGATTGGTATTAGATTAAAGTCTAAACAGAAAGCAGCTACAGAAGCGGTCAACCAATTAGAGAAAAACATTATTAAGGATATTGCTGCGTTTACCAGCCCCGAGGAAAAAATAATCAGGGATTTTCCAAATTGGAGCGGTGATGTAATGAATATAAGTGCTGATTTAAGGAGCCTCGATGAAATTGAGGAACTTTATAAAACAATCCAAACACAGCGTCTTGTCGAACATAAAAGAAGGTTCAGGGACTACATGGACAAGAGCATGTTAGATGCGCTAACAAGTTACCGTGCCTGGCTTGAGAACGAGTTGGATAAGATCAAGGATATGATCGACGAACTCAATGTACCACTAAGGAAAATTACATTTAATCGTAACCCTGACACCTATTTACAATTGGAATATCGCGCAGTGCGTGGTGAAAATGAAATTAATATTTTCAGAGGTCAATTGAATGCAGCTATACCGAGTACGCTTGACTTTGCGATGCAACAAGACGACAATTACAGAGAACAAGTATTTCAGAAGATAAAAGATCTAATTACGGAATTGCAAAAAGAAGAAGCGTGGCGCCGAAAAGTTAGTGATGTAAGGAATTGGATAACTTTTGGCGCGAGAGAATATTCTATGGCTGAAAATAAAGCGGAACAGTACCATGATAATACTGCAAGCTATTCTGGTGGTCAAAAGGCGCAATTCACTTACGCTATACTAGGAGCCGCTATAGCTCATCAGTTTGGAATTTTTCAGCAAGGCAGACAACATAAAAGTCTTCGCTTTATCACTGTAGATGAGGCATTCAGTAAACTAGACCCTGAGAAAAGCCGCTTTTTAATGGAATTCTGCGAACAACTGAACCTTCAGATACTAGTGGTAACTCCATTAGATAAAATAAATATTGCCGAGCCCTATATTCACGCCGTGCATTTTGTTGAGATAAAAAATAAAAAGAGCTCGGTTCTTTACAACCTGACAATGGAGCAGTATTACGAGAAAAAAGAGAGCTTTAAACAATTAGCTGAAGATATAGAATGATTACGCCTAAAGAACTTCTAGACAAATCCGACAAATTGTTCTTCAAAATTGTGACAGCTGTTTTGAAAGGAGAAAGTTTATTCCCTTTGGTAATACCATCTAATAAAAAGATTGCAAATTCTGGGTTTAGCGAGCTAAGGGATGCTATTGTTCCCCTCTACACTAGCTCCAAAGATGTAAAAGGCCGGGGGTATTCAGTAGAATGGAAGGTTAAAAGTATAGATGGTACGAAGCAGAAAATCCCAAACAAGATCTTTTATGAAACTTTCGAGGACTTTTTGTTTTTTACAAAACGGGGCAAGGATTATCTAAAAATAAAACAAGCTTATCAACACATTGCAGATTCCTTTCCTAATTCAGGATGGGCGATGGACCAACCAGCCTTCCTGTTAGAAAATGCTGACTTAATGCCGAATTTAGTGAAAGTCGTCCGTTATTTCTTTGACCAGGCCCCTCCACACAATCTTTATTTGCGTGAATTGCCTATACAAGTTCACTCTAAGTTTATAGAAGACAATTTCAAACCACTAAAGAAAATGCTGGACATTATCTTGCCAGTTGACAAGATAATTTTTGAGGAAAATGACTTTTCGGCGCGTTACAAAATAAAACGCCCCAACGTATATGCGCAAATCCGGGTATTAGATGACATTTTAATGACCACCTCAAAATTTAACGAATTAGCACTTACAATTGATGATGCAGCAGTACTGGACTGGCAGCCTGACAGAGTTTTTATAATTGAGAATAAAGCTTGTTTCCTTTCGTTTCCAAAAGTAAAGAACAGTGTTGCAATATTCGGCGAAGGGTTTAAAAGCCGGGTAAGTAAGTATATTCCATGGCTATCGCAAGTTGAATTGTATTGCTGGTTTGATTTGGACGCAGCAGGGTTTGAAATGCTGAATATAATACGCCAATACTATCCCCATGCATCATCATTCTTAATGGATAATAATACCTATGAGCGATATGAACAATTTGCAGTCACTAATAGCAGCAGAAGAAAAGAATTGTCATATTTAAATGAGTCCGAACAAAAACTATATCACCGATTGCTACAGGCCCAGAAAAGATTAGAGCAGGAAAGGCTGGAACAAAATTATGTGGTGCAATCGGTTTCCAGACTTTAATTGTAATAGTTTGCACTTAATCTGACAATTTTAGTTTTCTAAGTTCCAGGGTT
>CAZUMM010000007.1:173617-195636 GCA_964621795.1 uncultured Flavipsychrobacter sp. | reverse complement strand
TGTATGTAGCCGACACCGCTATTATTTTTCCTCTTATAGCCGGGCTGGAGGTGAAACCCACCTGTGTGGATTCGGCGGGCTATCGTTTCATTGAAATTACAGACCGCAGTACCTCCATTGAGCCAATCACCTATCGCTGGTTCCAGGTGGGACCGGGTTATGGCATCATTAACCAGGGCACTAACGTGACTTCTTTCTTCTATCCGCGTATTCCTGCACCTGGTGCGGTGTCTTTCCGCGTCATTGCCTGCACGGCGCACGATACCTGTAGTTATGATAACAATATAGCAATACCGCCGCTGCCCAATGCCGGTTTTACTTACCGGGGCGATAGTACCTGCGAAAAAGATGCAGCAGTGTATTTTACCAATACCAGCTACCCGCCGCCTTCCAACCTGCAACATGACTGGGATTTTGATGACCTTTCAGGAAATCATTTTCAGGACCCGTACAGGGTGTATGAACACCCTCATTCACCAAGTGGGCCATACCATGTAACCTTAACAGTAACCGATTCTTGGGGATGCCAGGATGATACTACGGAAGATGTAATGATAGTACCCGATAATATGCATGGGAAAGTAACTATTAGTCCTGATTTCCCATGTGAGCATACGACAGCCACTGCCGTTTATAATAAAAACTCCGTAACGAATACAACCCCCATTTCTTATGAATGGCATGATATGACGCAATCCTATGGCAGTACAATAGTTGACCATATAGATATAAATAAATCCGGTTATTACTATACCTATACAACTGATAAATACCAATGCAGCGAAACCACGCCGGGTGATACAGTGCTCTTTACCCGCGTTGCCCCTGCCTATATATTTGGCAGCGAAGACCAGTGCCAGGACGTGGCCTTTACCCTCAGCGCCTATGCCGGGGAAATGGCCGGGCTTACCTACCAGTGGGAACTGAACGGCAATCCCATCAGCGGGGCTACGGATGCCGACCTTATACAAAAACTGAGCACTCCCGGTACTTATACCTATAAGGTAACCACTTCGGTGCCCAACCCCGGCGGTGGCTTCTGTACCGATGTGAGCGATGATTTTGTGGTGACCGTGCACGCCACGCCTGCACCGCCCAAGGTCAGTTTTACCGTGACCGATTGCAACGATTACACCATAGAACTGGACGTATCGCCCACCTATTCCGGCACCTATAACTGGAGCAACGGCATGGAGGGCACACCCGTACAGGTACACCACGGCGGGCCGTACCAGGTGACCTATACCGATGATTACGGCTGCATCAGCAGGGAAAAGATACAGACACCGCGCGACCTGCGGGTGTACCTCTGGATATTCCCAACCGGCTGCTACAGCCTGTGCGTCAAAGACCCCAACATCCTCACCGGCCCCATCGCCAAATTTACGCAATGGGATTACCTGTACAATAGTGTATCCTTTACGGGCGGCCCGGGCTATGTGTATAACACCAGTCTGAATATGACCGGACCTGCGCCCGGCGTGTACAACCTGTCCCTGCAAAACGCCTGGTGCAGCATTACCAGCGGCGATATGAACGTGGACACTAACTGTACACCCAACGGGCCGGGCAGCGTGGGCGGCACAAAGCCCGGGACCACGCAATATGTGCCCGAACTCGTATCCTCCGTGCCGGAACTGCAACTGGTGCCCAACCCTGCAGGCAACAGCACCCAGGTAAGCTATAACCTCGCAGGCAAGGAAGAGAGCGGCTATATAGAAGTGTATGATGTGGTGGGCCGCATCCTGTTTGGCCGTAAACTGAACACGCACCGCGGCAGTTTTGATATAGACCTCGGGCATTTTGCCCCCGGCATGTACCATGTCATCCTGCGGCGCGACGGGGACATACTGCTGCACCGTAACCTGAGCGTGGTGCGATAAAAGCCCCCTCCGGCTCCCCCAGGGGAGAGAGAAAACAGTTCGATGACAGGGGACTGTAATTAAATTTATAAATTTAAGCACCCCGCATTGTGCGGGGTGCTTCTAAATCCCGGCTTATGAAAAAGAAATGTACCCTTTACCTGATTGTCGTTATAATTTCTGTGATACTCCCCTCCCTGGGAGGGGTTGGGGGAGGCTTCCTCTATGCCCAAAATTTCCTTTGGGGCCGTAGCGGCGGCAGTACTGATATCTCGAGTTGGAGCCTTGACCGTGAATCCGTATACGATGTAGCAACCGACAGGAACGGCAATGTGTACCTCATTGCTCCGGTTAAGAAAAACGGATTGCAGATATCGGGACAACCTTTAACCGGGTATGGAGAAAGTGATATCATGCTGGCCAGTTATAAGCCGGACGGTACCCTGCGCTGGGTAAAGATGATAGGTGGTAATAGAAGCGATTATTGTACTTGGCTGGCTACTGATGATAAAGACGGAGTCTATCTTTCAGGTTCAGTACAGAAATACGACGGTCCTGCTTACATCAATACTGACGCAATATCTCCTAAAAATAACCAGACTTATATCCTTGTAAAGTATGATACGGCAGGCAAGTTTCAATGGTACAGGCATCCGGAGCCTGATACATTGACCACTTCAGGAAATTCAATATCTTATGCAATGGATGTAGATAAATCGGGCAATGTGTATTGGCTGATGAACCTGGCACCGGGTGGATATGGAGGCGGTGCATTAAGTGTGACAACACAGAGTACCTATATCTTCAAATATAGCACATCAGGTGGTTTCTCCTATTTGAAACCTGACATTGAAGTAAGTGGGGTACCCGGCATTGCTATGACCATTGATGAGAGCAATGATAGGTTTTATATTTCAGGTACTCTTCAGGCGAATAGTAGCGTTACTATAGGTGGTCAAACCTTAACCGGGGGTATGTATATCGGCTGTTATAAATTGGATGGTAGCTTGCTTTGGAAAAAAGAAAATACAACAGGTTCTTTTGGAGGATTTAGTTACCGTCCCGTTGTAGATGGTGCAGGTAATATTTATCTTGCGGGAGGCGCGGGTAAGAATACAACTTTTAACGGCATTCCGCTCACGCAAAGCAAAGAGGCACCGCTTGTGATGAAAATGGACAAAGACGGTAATCATATCTGGGTAAAGACAGCAAATATAAATGCTTCGACTGGCGCTATAGCCGTTGCGCTCCTGAATAATAACCAGGTAATTTTGGCCGGGGAATTCCCCGGCTTGCTGGAATGGCCGGGGTCGGGTATTCCGGGTTTCAACAGCCCGCAGAATTATTACTACGATATGTTCATTACCCGTTTTGATGCAGGCAATGGTACGGTGCTGGGTATGGACAGAACCAGCAGTAGTTTCGGTTACTATGAATTTGTCCGTTGTATGGCTGCCGACGGCAATGGCCATGTCTATATCGGCGGAGAATTTGATGGAGATATGTTTGTCAACCAATCGGACACCATCCGCAGCAGCGGCGGTGATATGGATTGGTTCGTCGTAAAATACGGCGACATGTGGCCTGCTTCCGTTGAGGCAAACACAACTACCAGTGCAGTAAAAATATATCCCAACCCTGCAACAGACAGGCTTATTATTGAAGGTGCCAAAGCAGGCACGGAGCTATTTATCTGCAACATGATAGGCCAACAAGTATATCATAGCAGCACGTACAACGGGAATAAAGTAATTGATGTTTCCGGCTTGCCTGCGGGTAATTATGTACTGCAACTGATGGATAAAAGCGGAAGCCGAATCAACAGGAAGATTGTAAAAGAGTGATGGAAAATCACAGCAAATCCCCCGATGGGTGATAATGTATTCACTACCCATGCCGTAAAAAAATGCCCTGCAAAAAAGCAGGGCATTTTTTTATGCGTTCACCATATTGGCCAGCATGATATTCTTATTCCTCAGGTCGATGCCGCCTTCGAGGTAAGATTTGAGATTGGCGAGGTAGAATGTCCAGCCCGTTTTGCAGTTCATGTGGTAGCTGACTTTGCCATGCTCATCGGTGGGTATCTTTTCCTGTGTCAGCATCACTATTTTCTCGCCCGCTACTTCGCCAATGTCAACGGTCACCAGTGCGCCTGCGGTAAACGAGAATACCAGTTTACGGATGCCGTCTATCTCTATTACTTCGCCTTTCTCCACCACATCGTCATTGTGGCCGTGCCAGTACCATTCATACTTATTGCCCTCCTGTATCATTTTACCCGGGGCGCAGGTGTCGCCATTAGTGTGAAATACAGCCCTGCGCAGAAACCATTTCTCCAGCATTTCGGGAATGGTCCATGCCATGTAAATGGATTCAAGCGGGGCGTTGATATTGATTTTAACCGTGAAGCGGCTCCAGTCGTATTCGCTCATACCGATAAGTTTAATGTATGGTGTAAATAATAATCGTATCCAACACCTTAAAAAACCGTACCTGTAGCTATACCAGTTCTTTCAGCTTCTCTATTACCGTATCTATTTCGGCTTTGGTATTGTGCCTGCTGAAGGAAAAACGGATGGGGGCAATGTTCCGGTCATCGCCCTCGTACAGCGCATTGATGACATGGCTGCCCGCATTGGCGCCGCTGCTGCATGCGCTGCCGCCGCTCACACATATACCCGCTATATCCAGCCCGAACAGTACCATTTCCGATTTGGGGGTTACGGGAAAACCGACGCTCAGCACCGTGTACAGGCAACTGCTGTCATAATCGCCATTGAAGCGTACCTGCGGAAAAGTTTCTTTCAGCCGCCCGGCCATATAGTCCTTCAATTCGCTGATGTAAGCGCTGTCGGCCTTGTAGCGCTCCATAGCCAGTTCCAGCGCTTTGGCATAGCCAACTATGCCGTACAGGTTTTCTGTGCCTGCACGCATATTGCGCTCCTGCGCGCCGCCATATATATAAGGTGTGATGCTGATATCGCCGTTTACATATAATATGCCCACGCCTTTAGGCCCGTGAAACTTATGCCCGGCAGAGCTGGCCATGTGCACCTTCAGGGTTTGCATATCCACAGGGTAGTGGCCAATGGTCTGCACCATATCGCAATGGAAAACGGCCCCGTACTTTTCGCAGAGGTCGCCCACGGCTTTTATCTTCAGCAGGTTGCCTATTTCGTTATTGGCATGCATCAGGGTAACCAGTGTCTTTTCTTCACTCCCTGCCAGCAGTTCTTCAAGGTGCTGCAGGTCTATATGGCCCTTCTCGCCCAGGCGCACCATGCTCAGCTTTGCCAGCCCTGTTTTATCCGCATGCTCAGCCGTGTGCAGGGTAGCGTGGTGCTCGATAGGGGAAGTGATGATGTGGCGGCAGCCCAGTGTATGTATGGCGGCATTAATAGCGGTATTGGTACTTTCCGTACCGCCCGATGTGAAGAATATTTCTCCCGGCGCACAATTCAGTATGCGGGCTACGGTTTTACGCGCCTGCTCGATGCCCATTCTTGTTTCCCGCCCGTATGAGTAGATAGAGGAGGGGTTGCCGAACTTTTCGGTAAGGTAAGGCATCATCGCCTCGAGCACCAGCGGGTCGAGGGGGGTAGTGGCAGCGTTGTCTAAATATATCCTGTTCAATATGTGCGGTGTTTTTGCGCTGCAAAGTTAATCAACTTTAACCGCCCGCAGGCCGCAGCCATGTCTGAACATCGGAAGGGGCTACGGCAGGGCCGAAATAATACAGCAATACACCCTGCGGGCTAACGAGGTATTTGCTGAAATTCCAGTCGGGCGGGTGATGGTTCCAGCCGTTCAGGGCAGGGTCGGTCAGCCATTGATAAACGGGGTTTTGCCCGGCGCCGGGCAGCACTGCCGATTTTGCCGCAAGCGGGAAGGTAACGCCGTAGTTCACCCGGCAAAAACCCGCTATCTCTTCATCCGTATAAGGCTCCTGCTGTTTAAAATCGTTGGCAGGAAAGCCGATGATGGTCAGCCGGTCTTTGTTTTCTTCATACAATTGTTGCAGTTCTGCATACTGCGGGGTAAAGCCGCAATCGGAGGCGGTGTTGACCAGCAATACATATTTGCCCCTGAGTGTGACAAATGATAACTGTTCTCCGGTATTTAGCGTCACCCCGAGGTTGTAAAAACCGGAAGGCGGTGTAACCGCTTCCCGGTTCTTCAGTATCTTACCGTTCTTCCCTTTGCCCGACAGCCACCTGAACAAAGGATATACCCGTTTTAAAAATTCCCTTCTATACGTCATTATTTATGATGCCCTTTCCCTGTTAAACAGTTTTTACAGGTTTTGGTTTAGTCCTGAGCCTTTCTACCAGTGCGGCAATCAAACTCACGATAAGCCCCACCGGCAGTATTTCTATCAAAGTTAGCCATATTACATTGAAGGGGCTTTTGTACAGTTCTTTATAACCATTCATCTCTTTGATGGCGGCATCTATTTCGGCCTGTGGCGTACCTGCCGCCTTCATATTTTGGATATAATGGTCTGTATAATTGTCGAGGTAGTGGGGCATAAAGTTGTAGTAAATAATCATCCACGCAGCTACATATATAATGCTGCATACGGCGGTAATGCCCAGCCCTATATACATGCTTTTTTTGAAGCTGATAGCGCCGTGCGCTTTTTTGTACGATTGGATGGCAAAGAAGATAAGCGAGAATGCCAGTATCATGGTGGTATAGCCGATGTACATGCCCGCCTCAAACGGTATACTGTCTTTAAAGGCGGTGATAATAATCATCATTGCCAGTTCTATAGCACCGGCTATGATGCCGTAGGTATATATTACTCTTTTCATATTGTTGCTTTTTGGTTGTTTTTTAGTTGTTGTTATTTATATCGTTTAATTGCTTTTACAGGAATGGTGTTCTGTTATTTAACTGGCGGGGTAGTAATCAGTTTTTCATATTCCTCGTCTTTCGGTTCCCATAGCTCTATCTTATTCCCTTCCGGGTCCATGATATGGGCAAAATCCCCATAGGAAGTATGCTCTATGGTATCAACGGCCTCGATACCCTCTGTTTTTAATTGTTCGAGCAGCAGCGCCAGGTCGTTCACCCGGTAGTTAATCATCAGTGCTTTGGGAAAGTAGGTGGTCTTTTCATGAAAAGGCGCCCATACGGTATATCCTTTCCGGCTGCTGTCGCTCCCTTCCCGCCATTCGAAAAAAGTACCGTAATCCCCGGCATGGAGGCCCAGGTGTTCGTCGTACCATTTTTTCAGCACTTTGGGGTTGGCCGAGCGGAAGAATATGCCGCCTATACCCGTGACATGCGCACGCTTTTCTCCCGGGATGTCCTCGCCCTTATATGCACCCGCCACATACCCCAGTGCGGTACAGGCCGGGAACAGGAGCAAGGCCATCCATGTTTTTTTCAGTTTCATACTTGTCGGTTTTTATTGAGGGCAAACATATACTGAAGGGCGGCGGTTATCTTCATACTTTCGGGTGATTTTGCGGCCATATTGCCGTACAGGCGCAGTTTCCCGGTCAAAATCATACAAAAGGGGGAGGGTTTTCTCAGGAAAGGAGGCCCAACTCGCGGGCGCGGGTCACTGCCTGGGTGCGGCGCTTTGCATCCATTTTCAGCAGCACGTTCGATACATGGGTTTTAATGGTATTGACAGACACATAGGTTTTTTCCGCTATCTCCTGGTTGCTCAGCCCCTCGGCCATCAGCAGGAGTATTTCGTACTCCCGTTTACTGAGCCCGGATTTTTCCAGTTGCCCGTCTGTTGTTAGTGGAGGAGTGGCAGGGGCAGGTACATGTACCAATACTTCTTTTTCCACTATCACCTCTTTGGGGGCGGTGAACCTGCGCCCGGCGGTAACACCTATTACGGTAAATAGCAATGCAATAATACCCGCATATACTTCTATGGCATGGTCGTGAATAACGAAACGGTATTCCGCTACCTTCAACCCTATAATCAGTAAGGCCAGCAGGATGCCATATATGATTAACTTATTGCGCACGTATGGGCAAATGTAAAATGCAAAATGTAAAAGGTAAAATGCAAATGCAAAATGTAAAGTTCAAAAGGTAAAATGCAAAATGTAAAAGGTAAAAAATGGTGATCGGGGGGGATATAAATGTACAACTACGGGTATACGATAATTTATGTAGTATAGTATAAAAAAATGGGCCGCTCTATGCGGCCCACTTAGGATAATTCAAAGAAATATTAATTTTTGATGGTCAGTTTTTGCTGGCAGGCGATTACACCGTTTACATATACATGTACCAGGTATATACCGTCGGCAAGCGAGGGGAGGGTATATTTCTTTTCTGCACCGGAAGCAGGCCCATCGTATAACATGCTGATGGATTGCCCTGTGATGTTTACAAGCTGCATTTTCACCGCAGCATCTCCAGGGGTTTTGCCTGCCAGTTTCAGTTGTATCTCATGGGTTGCAGGATTAGGGAAGATATAGGTGTTTTCATTGGCCCGCTGCTGCATATCCTGCACTGCATTGGTTTTATGGGCATCGGTGAAAATGTTGCAGTCAATACCTGCAGGCATAGGAGTATCCGAATCTTCCATTACATCCGAGGTGGCAGCAACAATGATAGGTGTAACGCTATATACCGATTCTATAATCTGGTTATTGGCCTCGTCTGAAAAGTATTTCAGGCATTTGCTGAAATCAATTTGCGGGTTACAATCCTGTGAGCCACAATTATCTTTACCATCCTGATCTGCACGTATCATTTTCAGGTTCAGGTAGTTAATCGTATTATCGGCCACGGGGGCGCTAAACATATAACCATCATTAGTTGTGCCTGTAATCTGGGCCGCAAATTGCGGGTGCCAGGCATTCATATCCAGGCAGCCACCAAGATTTTCATAGCTGACACCGGCACTGGTATAAGTATTGTTTTTTGAAAAATGGACTTCCCAGTTTTGCAGGCTGGAGAGCGTGCTCATGTCATCGGGGTAGGGACCAGGGTCACCAAAGTCCATATTTGCTGTAAAATGGGCAATGAACGGGTTGATATTGCCACCATAAGGGTCATTATGATCTGGCTTAGGCCAGCAACCACCGGGCAATCCCGCCTGCATGCCGGCAACCACCAGATTAGCGCTACCGAAATTGTTGGATATGCTCGGGAACAGTTGCAGGCCCCAATAGCCGTCCCAATCATGAACAACTTCCATCCTGTCCAGTTTGTTGGGGTATAAATATCCTTCATTTACAAGCACATAATAATCCCTCATAGCTGTAATAGCCATGCCCCATGGGGCTACAAGCCCCATGGTATTCATACTGGGGTAATCGACCGGGGTAAAATAATTGCTGAGTACAAATACGGCATCCTGGCCGGGCGGTGTGCCGGGTACATACTGCAGGTCGATGCCGTATTCGTCGGGCACTCCATGGTTAGGATTTGAACCCGGCAGCATGAGGATGCCGCGGCGGGCTACCGTATTCAGGTTGGCATCTACCACCAATACCAGCGTGGCACTGTAAAAATCGCCGCCTGTGCCTACCTGGTGGTCAATGGCCCCGTTGCAGCTACCTGTTACCGCAAGGTCGCCATTTTGGTCTACCTTTATGCGCAGGGCCATATCGTAATCATTGATTGTGCCGGTGGGGGCCGGGTTGTGCTGGGTATCGTACAACTTCATCGTCGAGTTGGACGGGTTATTGATGTCAAACTTCAGGATAAACGCCATCTTTTGGTTGATGAACATAGGGTCGAAGGTGGTGAAAGGATAAACGGTTATACCCCCGGCAGCATTGATGTTATCAGTAAAAAAACCGCATATATAAATATAATCGTTCAGGTAAACGGCATCCTGCGGGTACAGTTCACCATACCGCACATTGTTGATGGCCGTATTGGCATGCACGTTATAATCGAAGCCGCCAACGAGTTGCCCGTCTTCATCTACCTCCATGATGTTGATGCCGTCGAGAAAAGGAGTATAGGTACCTGTGGGCCGTATGAGTGAAATAATGAAATTCTCCTTATAGCTTTTGCTGACGATATCCATCACCCGCTCATCCCGGTAATCGGTATGGTTGGAGTAGGCTTTTGATGCCATTACGTTCCCTTTGTAATCTGTACGATAAAAATGGCGGTATGTATTACCGGCGGGTACATCGTAAAGCGTGCCACCGAAAATGTATTCATCGGCGCCTGCATTATCCACCCGTTCTACAGAATAATTCTTTTGGTCAATAGAGACGCCATTGTTGGTCATGTTGTAGGTCTGTGCAAATCCGGAGGCAGAGAGAAGGGAACAAAAAAGGGTCATAACAGTTTTGCCGGTAGCGGCAGGGACGCGCGTCAGGCGTCCGAAAAGGGTTTGTTTTTTCATGTGTATGTTTATTTATTTGGTACCGGTGTTGATAGGTTGTGTTAAAGGGTAAAAGGTAATAATGCATAAAGCTATAAAAGATTATTAATATAAAAAGGGTGTTTTCACGGTATTTATTCAGATTTTTTTTAAGAACTTAGGCATAAATTTCTATGTAACCCCGCAAAACCTATTTGCATGAACCGTTATACACTCGTATTCGCCATAGCCATTTTAGCAGCTGTATGCTTAAATAATCCTCTTTTTGGCAAAACGCCTGCACCGGAACAAGCCCACGCCTTCTCAGCTACTGTTCCAGTAAGCTTTATAGAAAACAAAGGACAGGTAACCGACCAGTATGGGAAAGTACGGCACGATATAGATATGAAGCTACCCGCAGAAAAAGGGCTGAATATTTTCGTCGGCAATGGGCAAATCCATTACCAGTGGAATAATGTAAAAGTCAAAATTCAAAAGTCAAAAGCAAAAAATGGCAACGCCGAAGGGTTAACTCCTCACCCCATCATCGAACCCAATACCATTGAAAGCTACCGGATGGATGTGGAACTGGTAGGGGCTAATACAAATGCTATATTGGTAAAAGAACAGGAGCAGCCCTATTATGAAACCTATTATACCCCCACTACAGGGGAAGAAGGGGCCACTGTACATAGCTACAGCCGAATAGTGTACAAGGATGTATACCCGCATATAGACTGGGTGCTGTACAGCAGGGACAATAAACTGAAATATGATTTTGTTGTACACCCCGGCGGGAACGTTGCGGATATACAACTGCGGTATAAAGGGGCAACAAGGCTGCAACTTGAAGAGGGCCGATTAAATGCTGTTACCCCTATGGGAGGTATAACAGAAGCTGCGCCGGAGAGTTATGATGCTTTGACACATGCACCAATAGCCAGCAGGTATGTATTAAAGAACGGTATACTCAGCTTTGCCCTGGCAGCAAACAGTGAGAACGGGATAATTATAGACCCTGAGCTAAAATGGGCTACCTATTACGGCGGGACAGGATATGAATATAATTATGGCCTTACCGCCGATGCAGCAGGCAATGCCTATATATGTGGCGGTACCAGCAGTTCTTCCAACATAGCCACTACGGGGGTTTTCCAGGCAAGCTACAGCGGATTAGGAGATGGCTACCTGGCCAAATTCACTGTTAGCGGTACCCTGGCATGGGCCACTTACTATGGCGGCGCCGATAATGAGCAGTTGTTGACAGTGACCCTTGATGGCGCAGGCGGTATCTATGCCGGCGGGTTTACAAAAAGCACAGGTATGGCCACCGCAGGAGCTTTCCAGGCCACGTATACAGGCTATCAGGGCGGTTTGCTGGTGAAATTCAACAGCAGCGGCGCACGCACCTGGGCTACCTATTATGCACCGAACGTAAGCAACGGGGGGGCCTCAATAGATAAGATAGCCTGCTACGGCAGCAATACCGTTTACCTGCTGGGCGACTGCGACGGCAATGCCACGGGGCTGGCTACGACCGGGGCTTTCCAAACCACTGTAGGCGATGTGTTTTTGGCCAAATTTACCGGCAGCGGCGCACGCGTTTGGGGCACCTATTTTGGCAATAACCCGATTACCGGGCCAATAACGCTCCCCTGGAGCCTTGCGACGGATGTGAACGGAAACATCTACTTTGGCGGTTATACCGAGTTACAAACCGGTATAGCTACCAGCGGCGCTTACATGACCACGCCAAACGACTCGTACCTGGAAAAATTTGATGGCAACGGGCAGCGTATCTGGGGCACCTATTACGGCGGCAACGGGACAGATTGGATTAGAACGGTAGTTACAGACCCGGCAGGCAATGTATATGCCGGGGGCACTACGTCTGCTACCAACGGCATTGCCACTACAGGGGCGTACCAGGCAAGCCTGGCGGGAATGGTGGATGGCTTTATCGTAAAATTCAACCCGGCAGGCACGCGCCAGTGGGGTACTTACTACGGAGGTGCCGGGGCAGATAATATACTCGGTCTATACGTCAGCCCTGTCGGCAATATATACTATTCAGGGTCTACCAGCTCTACCAGCGGCATAGCTACCTCCAATGGTTCACAACCTGCATTCGGAGGCGGAACGGCTGATGTATTCTGGGGCGTGTTTAGCATCTACGGCCAGCGGCTCTGGGCTACCTATTTCGGTGGCCCGGGAAAAGAACCTTTTGGTACATACGGAGAGACCTGTAAAATGGCTGCCAGCCAGAACGGCAAAGTGTACCTTGCCAGCGCTACAACCAGTACCAGCGGCATCGCCACCCCCGGCAGTTACCAAAGCACTTATGCAGGCTATGATGATGCCTTCCTGGTGCAGTATGCTGCCGATACGGCGGTATATATAGATGATGTGCTGAACAATACCCAACTCTGCACGGGCGATACCCTGCGGGTAATTTACGGGGTGACCAATCCGTACAACCCCGGCAATGTATTTACCCTGCAATTATCGAACAGCAGCGGCAGTTTTGCCAGCCCTACCAACCTGGCCACCAAAACCACGCAATTCGGCGATACCTTTAAAGTAGTTATCCCCGGCTTTATACCTCCGGGCACGGGCTACCGCCTGCGTATCGTAACGAGTACCCCTGCCGATACCACTATTGACTACGGGATAGATATACATGTTTCGTACTATCCTGCAAAACCTGTAGCTACGGCCAGCGGCCCGGCATGTACGGGGCAACCCCTCAGCTTTGGCGCCACCTGTACTACCAGCGGTGTAAGCTGGAGCTGGGAAGGGCCGGACAACTTTACTTCTACGCAACAAAACCCGGCAATTAGCAGCCCTACGCTCAATAGCAGCGGTGATTATATTGTCAGTGCAGATAACGGCGGCTGTGTGGCTAAAGATACCGTGACGGTAACTGTAGGACAAACACCTGCCACACCTGTTGCTGCCAACAACAGCCCTATATGTAGCGGCCTGACCCTGAACCTGCAGGCCAACTGTACCACTCCCGGGGTCAGCTATAGCTGGACAGGGCCTGTTACCGTGCCACAGGTGCAGAACCCCAACATCACCAATGTGCCTATGTCGGCCAACGGCGACTTTACCGTGACGGCTACCCTGGGCAACTGCAATAGCAGCGCCATTACCACGGCCATTATTAATCAAAGCCCAACAGCAGGGATGTATGTAAGTCCTAACGACACGATATGCGACGGAACGGTAGCGACCTTTGTAGCGGTACCGGCCAATGCAGGTACCGCCCCCCAATACCAGTGGCTGAAAAATAACAACCCGGTAAGCGGGCAGACAGGCCTCATCTGGGCTACTGCAGCACTGGTAACGGGTGATGTAGTTACCTTCCGCGTTACAGGAAACACTTCCTGCAACCAGCCGGTCACCAGCCAGCCTATTACCATGACCGTGCTACCGGTTATTACCACGCCGTCGGTCACTATAACTTCCGTACCTGTTAACCCGTTGCCGGGCAACCCGGTAACTTTTACAGCACACGTGACCAACGGAGGGCCTAACCCCCAGTACCAGTGGCAGCGCAACGGAACAGACCAGGCAGGGGCTATTTATGCTACATGGAGTGCCAATAATTTATATCCCTATGATAAGATAACGGTGACCATTACCAGCAACGACCCTTGTGCCCATGTGAAAACCGCAACCAGCGAGGCCGTGGTTGTCAATTTCCCCGCATCGGTAAAAGATGCGCGTGGAGGTTCAACTCTGTTTAACCTTTACCCGAACCCGAACGACGGCAACTTTACGTTAAAAGCAAAAGTAACGGACAATAGCCCTGTACTTCTGCAACTGTTCAATGCCATAGGGCAGGTAGTGTATACAGAAAGCGTCCAGCCTGTGAACGGTATGATAACCCACCCGGTATCGGTGCAGTTGCCTGCAGGGCCGTACCTGCTGAAAGCAGGTGGGGAAACGATGCGGGTAGTAGTGCAGTAGCCTGTTATTTAGGATTTTACTTCTTCATTTTTCTATTACCTTTGGCAACAATATTGTTGTAAGAACTTCATGAAGAAAAATATTGCCCTGCTTGCCGGCGGTTATTCGGGTGAGTTTGCTATTTCCATACAATCGGCGGAAACGATTGAAAAAAACCTGGATAAGGAAAAATACGCCGTTTATAAGATCATCATCACGCGCGACCACTGGTGGCACGAAACGGCTGGCGGCGACAGGACAGAGGTTGATAAAAATGATTTTACCCTTACCCTGCAAGGGCAAAAAATAAAGTTTGATGTAGCCTGTATAGCCATACACGGCACCCCCGGCGAGGATGGCCGCCTGCAGGGCTACCTCGATATGATGGGCGTGCCCTATACTACCTGCAACGCCATTGTATCGGCGCTTACCTTCAACAAAAGCTACTGCAACAAGGTGGTGAAGGCGTTCAATATTGTGAACATCGCCAATTCGGTACACCTCATCAAATCGGAACCGTACTCTATGGGCAGCATACTGGAGCAACTGAAGCTGCCTATGTTTGTAAAGCCCAACGAAAACGGCTCCAGCCTCGGTGTCAGCAAAGTGAAGACAGTAGAGCAGTTGCTGCCTGCCATAGAGAAAGCCTTTAAGGAAGATACGCAGGTACTCATCGAAGAGTTTATTGAGGGCAGGGAAGTGACCATAGGCGTGTACCGCGCAAACGGGTATGTATATACGCTGCCTGCTACAGAAATAGTGAGCAAGAATGAGTTTTTCGACTACGAGGCCAAATACACCCCCGGCGTCACCAACGAGATAACCCCTGCGCCTATTGACGAATCCATTAACGAGCAACTGAAAACCAAAGCTGCATATATATATAAACACCTGAATTGCAATGGCGTAGTGCGCATGGATTTTATTATGCAAAAAGGCACTAATAAACTGTACTTCCTGGAGGTGAACACCACCCCGGGGCAGAGCGAGAACAGCATAGTGCCCCAGCAGGTGCGGGCCGATGGTAAAACCCTTATGGAATTTTACGGTATGCTGATAGAGGATTGCCTGCAGTCTGCCAATTATTAATGTTGTTTCCCTATTTTGCAGCCGGATACTATTATGAAAGAAGAATTGCGCCGGTCGTTCAAGTTTAACCTCCTTATCGTACTCGTACTGTGTGCGGTACTTTATACATTATTTTTTGTGACGCTCGGTTTTATCACCCGTCACAACCAGGAAATCAAAGTGCCCGGTGTGCTGGGCAGGGATGTCAGGATGGCGACAAAGGCGCTGGAGAACATGGAATTCGAGGTAGAGGTCGATTCGGCTTACGACCCGAAGCAGCGGCCGTTTATCGTGCTGTCGCAAATGCCGGATGTGAATGCTACCGTAAAGACGGGGCGCACCGTATTCCTGACCATCAACAAGGCCGAACCGCCTAAAACAGCCATGCCCAACCTGTTAAATTTATCTTTCCGCAGTGCTGAAATGATACTGAAAAGTAATAAATTAGTGTTGGGCGATACCTCGTACAAACCCGATATTGCCAAAGGCGCTATACTGGAGCAGATGTATAAAGGCAGGCCGGTGAAGCCCGGCGAAATGATAGCGCAGGGCAGCCGTATAGACCTTATAATAGGGGACGGCCTGGGAAATGTAGAGTTTAATGTGCCTGATGTAGTAGGTATGAGCTATGACGAAGCCATAGCCATACTCAATAGTACGGGCCTCCAGTTTACCCCGATATGGGAAGGGGTAATCACAGACTCGGCTACGGCTGTTGTGTACGACCAGTACCCCAAAGCCACCAACGAGCTGATGGCCCCGAACAGGATAAAGGAAGGAGACGTGGTAGATATACGCATCAAACAGACAGTAAGCCCTGAAGAACTTCAAAACAATAGAAACCCTTCAGGCGATGTTGATAATGAAAACGATTTTTGATATTGAAGTATTTGAAGTTTATACCTGTATTCATCTTAACAGCTGTTGCCTGCATACGCACCTATGCACAGGAACAGGTGGCGCCGCTGTTGTATAACCCCGTAGTGGCAAACGCGCAGCCTGAAAAAAGCAGCGGGCCCGTTTATAAGACCACCGCACTCACACTGCCTTTTTTCGAAGACTTTACACGCTACTCTCCGCTGCCCGACGGCAATAAATGGGTAGAGCGCTATGTGTACCTGAACAATACCATGTGCAAAGAGCCCGTGAGCTGGGGCGTGGCTACCTTTGATGCGCTGAACGAAGAAGGCATACCTTATAATACCGTCAACAACCAGGTACTGCTGTATGCCGACAGCCTGACGAGCAAAGGCATAGACCTTACCGGCAACAACCCCGGCGACAGTATTTACCTCAGTTTCTTTTACCAGCCGCAGGGCTACGGTTTTTACCCCGAAACGGGCGACTCGCTCATGCTGTACCTCAAACGGAAAAACAACACCTGGGCAAAAGTATGGTCGAAAGAAGGCACGCAGGTACAGCCATTCACACAAGTGCTGGTGCCGGTAAGGGATACTAACTTCTTTTTCGAAAACTTCCAGTTCCGCTTTATCAACAAGGCATCTATCAATACCAATGATGATGTGTGGAATGTAGACTACATCTACCTGGCCGCAGGGCGCAATATGTACGATACGCTGGTTAACGATATAGCCATGTCTGCCGATCCTTCCTTCATGCTGAACGATTATACCTTTATGCCCTACCAGCAGTTCATTGCCGACCCCGGTAAAGAACTGGCCACGCAGCACATGGCCTCTGTCTCCAACATGACGGAAAACAACCAGAACGTTGATGTGAGCTTTTCGGCCACCGAACGGATAACCGGTACCTTTCTCGGTGCGGGCGGCCCGGCCAATGCAACCATCAAACCGCAGGGGGAAGTGAGCGTAGTATTCAACACCTACAACACCACCATTCCGAATGTGGAAAGAAACGCATGGGTGCCTTACGATAACAAGTACTATGTGCACCAAAACAGCGCTACCGGCATCACGTCCAACGATACCATTGTAAAAACACAGGCATTTCACAACTACCTTGCTTATGACGATGGTACCGCAGAAAAAAGCTACTACCTGAACCTGTTTACAACACTGCCCGGTAAGCTGGCTATAGAGTACCACCTGAATACACCGGACACTATAACTGGCATGGCCATTTATTTCGGCAGGCAGGTACCGGTGGGGAACAATAAATATTTTTCAGCCGTTGTATATAACTCCATAGCCGCAAACGGCGGCAGCGACAAGGTGGCCTACCAGCAGGATTTCCTGGAGCCGGGCTACCGCAACACGAACTATTTTTACTATTATAAATTCGACAAGCCCGTGCCGCTGCCGCAGGGCACATTTTACATAGGCACCATACAGCCGGCACTCAGCAACAGCGACAGCCTGTATTTCGGGCTGGATGCCAACAGGCAGGGAGGCAACCATGTTTATTATAACGTAGTGGGAAAATGGGAAGGCTCTACGATAAACGGCGCAGTAATGATACGCCCGCTGTTCGGCAAGTTTTTCCCCAGCGATGTAGAAGAGGTTGCAGGTAAAGAAACTGCATGGAAAGTGCAGCCCAACCCCGTAAACGATATATTGCAGGTAAGCTTTGATGCGGCAGCGCACCATGCAACATTTGAAATGACGGATATGCAGGGCAGGGCAGTGATGAAGGGGAATGTGCGGAACAATGAAAGGGTAGATGTATCGGGCCTGCTGCCGGGTATGTACCTGGTGCGTATGCGCATAGACGGCAAAACCACTTCGCCTCAAAAGATTATTAAATATTAAGCGTACGATTATGAGAGAAATAACCGTTGAAGAACTGAAAGCAAAAGCCGACTCGGGCAACCCTGTTTACGTAATAGACGTAAGGGAACCATCGGAATACAACGAGGCCAACATAGGCGCCAAGCTGATACCGCTGGGCACTATTATGAATATGCAGGTAGAAGATATAGAAGACCTGAAAGACGAAGAGCTGATTGTACACTGCCGTTCGGGCATGCGCAGCGCACAGGCCTGTATGATGCTCGACCAGCTCGGCTTTAAAGACACGGTAAACCTGAAAGGGGGCATACTGGCATGGATAGACAAGTATGGCAACGCCAAAATTGAAAACGCCATTGTGGGCTAAAGTGCAGTGAAGGAACAGTTTTTTGTGATGTAGTGTAAAGAGAGAAAGAAATGCACGAGATAGAACCATACTATAACTGGCGGCATTTGTACACCGCCGAAGAGGACGAAGACTCACCCTTTTACGGAAGAGAATACAGCGAATTTGAATACTCCAATACGGTTTACAATTATTATATCCACCCCCAGTGGGACGAATTCGGCTCGCGCACTTTATACCTGAAAGTACTGTATGCCGATTATGACCTCGACTTTGCCATCATCGAACTGATAGGCGAATGGAATGATGCCGTGGAAAACGACATCATGCAGCTGAAGCGCTCCGTCATAGATATGATGATAGCCAAAGGCATCACCAAATTCATACTGGTAACGGAAAACGTGCTGAACTTTCACAGCAGCGACCAGGATTATTATGAAGAGTGGTATGATGATATAAAAGACGAAGGCGGCTGGATAGCTTCGGTAAACATGCCGGAGCAGACCCGGTACGATTTTCACCGTTCGCATGTAGACCGGTATATAAAACTGCTGGAAAACCCCAACTGGCGCACCTACCAGCCCGAACACTTCTTTCACATGGTAGATAACCAGATGTTAAGGCTCGACAGCCTGAACCCATCATAGATTTACAGGTCAACTTTTCCTTTTCCCGGCTGTTATTTAGCAGGTTATTCACAACTATTATTAAAATATCTGTACAGATTAAAGTACAGGCATTTTAGTTTTAGGCTATGAAGATTATCTTTGCGGTGATTTTTTGAAAATCATCACTGTACAAAATACTACCAAATAATATGACCTGGAAAAATTATTTCAGTACATCTATCGGTAAAAAGCTGCAAATGGGCCTTACCGGTTTGTTCCTCATCCTGTTTCTTATAGTGCACTGTTACGTGAACGCAATGATATTCTGGAACGATGGGGGAGAGAAGTTTTCTGAAGCTGCCCACTTTATGGGTACAAATGTAGTGATACGTACTGTAGAGATAGGCTTGTTTGTATTCCTGGTACTGCACATCATACAAGGGCTGGTGTTGTGGGCGAAAAACCGCGCAAGGCGCACTACCCGCTATGCGGTAAGCGCAGGCAATAAGACCAGCAGGTGGTACAGCCGCTCTATGGGTTTATTAGGCACGTTGATATTGATATTCCTGGTGATACACCTTGCCGCCTTCTGGGCACCCAACAGGGCATCGCAAACGTTTGGCTCCGGCGAGCTGGACCTGTACGGCATGATGCGCGATGAGTTTCAGAACCCCGTAATCGTGATTGTTTACCTGCTGGGTTGCATTTCGCTGGCATGGCACCTGGTACACGGCTTCTACAGCTCGTTCCAGACACTGGGCCTCACCACGCATAAATACAAGGGTATGATTAACGGGTTGGGCGTGGCCTTTTCCATCATCGTCCCCCTGATATTCGCCCTGATGCCGATTGCATTTTACATGGGCTGGATAGCATAATTAACCTCATTATTCAAATAATTTCGATTTCCCGATATGACACTTAATTCTAAAATTCCTGCCGGTCCCTTAGAATCGAAATGGACAACATATAAATCGACTTGTAAGCTGGTGAACCCCGCCAACAAACGTCACCTCGAGGTGATAGTTATCGGTACAGGGCTTGCCGGTGCTTCTGCGGCAGCATCGCTGGGCGAGCTGGGGTATAAGGTAAAAACCTTCTGCTTCCAGGACAGCCCCCGCCGTGCGCATTCTATAGCCGCACAGGGCGGTATCAACGCAGCCAAAAACTACCAGAACGACGGTGACAGCACCTACCGCCTGTTTTACGATACGGTGAAAGGTGGTGACTACCGCGCCCGCGAAAGCAACGTGTACCGTCTTGCAGAAGTGAGCGCCAACATTATAGACCAGTGCGTGGCACAGGGTGTGCCCTTTGCGCGCGAATATGGCGGCCTGCTCAGCAACCGCTCATTCGGCGGCGTACAGGTACAGCGTACCTTCTATGCGGCAGGGCAAACAGGCCAGCAATTGCTGATAGGCGCATACCAGGCACTGGAGCGCCAGGTAGCTTTGGGCAACGTGACCCAATACTCGCGCCACGAAATGCTGGAAGTAGTTGTTATAGACGGTAAAGCCCGCGGCGTTATCGTCCGCAACCTGGTAACAGGGGAACTGGAGCGCCACTTCGGCCACGCAGTACTGCTGTGCAGCGGCGGCTACGGCAACGTATTCTACCTATCTACAAATGCGATGGGCAGCAACGTAACCGCTGCATGGAAAGCGCATAAGGCAGGTGCCTATTTCGGCAACCCCTGCTTCACGCAAATCCACCCGACCTGCATCCCCGTGAGCGGCGACCACCAGTCGAAACTGACCCTGATGTCGGAATCGCTGCGTAACGATGGTCGTATATGGGTGCCCAAAAAACAAAACGATACACGCAAAGCCAACGATATACCCGAAGAAGAAAGGGATTATTACCTCGAAAGAAGGTACCCTGCATTCGGTAACCTGGTGCCCCGCGACGTGGCCAGCCGTGCCGCCAAAGAGCGCTGCGATGCAGGTTATGGAGTAGGCGCTTCCAAACAAGCTGTTTACCTCGACTATTCATCTGCCATTGAGCGCTACGGCCACATGGAAGTTAATAAGCAGGGTATTGCCAATGCCGACCACGATACTGTTATCCGCCTGGGTAAAGAAGTAGTGAAAGAGAAATACGGCAACCTGTTTGAAATGTACGAGAAGATAACCGGCGAAAACCCGTATGAAGTGCCCATGCGTATATACCCTGCGGTACACTATACAATGGGTGGACTGTGGGTGGATTATGAACTAAAAACGACTGTTGACGGCCTGTATGCACTGGGTGAAGCTAACTTCAGCGACCACGGCGCCAACCGCCTCGGCGCATCGGCACTGATGCAGGGGCTGGCAGACGGTTATTTCGTAATACCTTATACTTTAGGTAACGCACTCGCCGATGATATACGCACCAAAGCCATACCTACTTCTCACCCTGCTTTTGAAGCGGCTGAGAAGAGCGTGCGCAACCGTATAGACCGCCTGATGGGCATCAAAGGCACCGAAAGTGTAGAGAGCTTCCACAAACGCCTCGGCAAAATCATGTGGGACAAATGCGGCATGGCGCGTAATGCACAGGGCCTGAAAGAAGCGATTGAAGAAATAAAAGCGCTGCGCAAAGAGTTCTGGAGCAATGTGCGCATCACCGGCGATGTGAACGAGTTCAACCCGGAACTGGACAAGGCAGGCCGCGTGGCCGACTTCCTGGAACTGGGCGAGCTGATGTGTATGGATGCGCTGAACCGCAACGAAAGCTGCGGCGGCCACTTCCGCGAGGAGTACCAGACACCGGACGGCGAGGCACTGCGCCAGGACGACCAGTATATGTATGTAGCTGCATGGGAGTACAAAGGCGAAAGCCAGTACGAACTGCACAAGGAAGACCTGAACTACGAGGTAGTTCACCCGACACAGCGTTCTTATAAATAGACCCCATCCCGGCCTTCCCCCAAGGGGAAGGAGGTGTCAGGAAATGGTGTGATAGAAAAACGCAATGGAAGGCTGAATAACAAAATTGTTCTTAACAGTATTTTTAGCTCATAGTAGCAACCCTCCCCCTGGGAGGAGACGGAGGGGGAAAATTGATTGGTTCTTTAAATAATATTTTTTAACTCATAATAACAACCCTCCCCCTTGGGGGGAGACGGAAGGGGCAAATTGATTGGTTCTTTAAATAATATTTTTTAACTCATAATAACAACCCTCCCCC
>CAZUMM010000007.1:6454-173517 GCA_964621795.1 uncultured Flavipsychrobacter sp. | reverse complement strand
TTAAATAATATTTTTTAACTCATAATAACAACCCTCCCCCTTGGGGGGAGACGGAGGGGGCTTATGGAACACTACAATATGAACCTCACTTTAAAAGTGTGGAAGCAAAAGAATAAAGACACGAAAGGCCGTTTCGAAACCTACCAGGTGAAGAACATCTCTTCAGAAATGTCATTCCTTGAAATGTTTGACGTGCTGAACGAGCAGTTGATAGCGGAAGGTAAAGAGCCTATTGCTTTCGACCACGATTGCCGTGAAGGTATCTGCGGTATGTGCAGTATGTACATCAACGGCCGTGCACACGGGCCGTGGCACCATACCACTACCTGTCAGCTGCACATGCGCGAGTATAAGGATGGTGACACTATTGTAGTAGAGCCCTGGCGCGCCAATTCTTTCCCGGTTATCAAAGACCTCGTGGTCGACCGTGAAGCTTTTGACCGCATTATACAGGCAGGCGGCTATGTGTCGGTAAATACGGGTAATGCCGTTGACGCCAATGCCATCCCTATTGAAAAACATGATGCAGACGAATCTTTTGCTTCTGCGGCCTGTATCGGTTGCGGTGCATGTGTGGCTGCCTGCCCCAACGCCTCGGCCATGCTCTTCGTATCGGCCAAAGTATCGCACCTGGCCATGCTGCCGCAGGGCGACCCTGAGCGCAAGATACGTGCGGTGAACATGATACAGCAAATGGATAAGGAAGGCTTCGGAAGCTGTACCAACATCGGCGCCTGCGAAGCGGAATGCCCCAAAGGCATATCGCTCGAAAACATCGCCCGCCTCAACCGCGAGTACCTCGGCGCCGTATTTGCAGGCGGTTCGCAAAACTCCATATAGCAGTATGAAAATATAATAACAGACACAGGCGGCCTATACGGCTGCCTTTTCTTATTTTGGCGCTATGTTTCGGAAACTATTACTTTCTTTTTTGTGCTTTATAACCCTCGCCGCACACGCGCAGGACACATCGGGCCACCTGCGCATGAGCCTGCTGACCTGCGGCACGGGCGATGAGATATGGCAAACCTTCGGCCATACGGCTATACGCGTTACCGACAGTACCTATGGTACCGATATGGTGTACAACTACGGTACGTTTGCCTTTGGCGATGATTTCGCCATCCAGTTTATGAGGGGAAAGCTCTTGTATTACCTTTCCTTTTACCCGTACAGCAGCTTCCTGGACGAATATGCAGAAGAAAACCGCAGCGTGGAAGAGCAGGTGCTGGTGATGGACGAAAAGACAAAGGAGCAGGTATATGCCTTCCTGCAGGAAAACGCCAAAGAAGAAAACCGCTATTATAAATACGATTTCTTTTTCGACAACTGCGCCACGCGCATACGCGATGTATTTCCACAGGCGCTGGGCAACAACTTCCGATTCGGCACTACGATAGCAAAGAACCACAGGCTGACATTCAGGAATATCATCAACCGGTATTATTACCGCGACCACTGGCTGCGCCTGGGCATCAATATACTATTGGGCAGCCGTATAGACGCGGTAATGTCGAACAAAGACATCATGTTCCTGCCCGACTACCTGGAAGACGGGGTAGCGGGCGCCACCGTAAACGGTAAACCCGTAGCCCGGCCTGCACAAATTGTGCTGGACGGTTCGCCCCACAAACCGGCAGGTGTTAACTGGCCATTCGTGGTGAATATTTTTGTGGCCCTCCTCACCATTTTCGGCCTCACTCTGCCCAACCTGAAACCGCTGGGGCAGGTAATGCAGTTTTTATTGCTGCTGGTTACAGGCCTACTGGGCATACTCATACTGGTGATGTGGTTTGGCACCGACCACCAGGGCTGCCAAAACAATTTCAATATACTTTGGGCATTGCCAACCAATGCATTCGTGGCATTTGCCCCCAAACGCCGGAAAGGTAAATACGCCCTTGCAGCCATCGGCTTTATCCTGCTCGCCTTCCTGCTGCATATACTGAAAGTGCAGGAAATGCCTATCAAAGAACTGTCGCCTTTACTGCTGGCGCTGGTGTTCATTTTTGGCACGATTTATAGAAAGGATAGGTAAATGGAACAGGTACACACAATACATTCGGCAAAGTTTCCGGCTATAACCTACTTGAAGACAGGCCGTGGCGATGCCATTGTTTTACTGCATGGTTTCCCCGAAAGCGGGAAGTTGTGGAATAAAATACGGGAAAGGCTTTCCGGGGAATACACCGTCATTGTTCCCGACCTGCCCGGCAGCGGCGGCAGCGTATGGGAGCAGGAAAATATCACGATGGAACAAATGGCTGAGAGCGTAAAACTGGTGATGGATGAGGAACATATAGACACCGCCGTCATGGCAGGACATTCCATGGGCGGGTACACGGCCATGGCCTTTGCCGAGCTGTACCCCGAGCGCCTGGCCGGGCTTTCTATGGTACACTCTTCTGCCGCGGCAGATACGGAAGAGAAAAAAGAAACACGGAGAAAATCGATAGAACTGATACGAAAGGGCGGGAAAGAACCCTTTGTAAGACAGATGGTACCCGCCCTGTTTGCAGAAGAGTTCAGGACAGGACAGCCCGAAGCCGTACAGCGGCAGATAGCATCGGGGCTGGAAATGAAACCGGGGAACATGATTGCATTTTACAATGCGATGATAAACAGGCCCGACAGAATACCTATATTGTCAAAAGTAGATTTTCCCGTGCAATGGGTCATCGGCAGGGAAGATAAAATAGCTTCGCCTGAAATAGTATTGCCGCAAAGTAGGCTCGCAATCGTTAACTTTGTATCAGTATATAACGGGTGCGGCCACATGAGCATGTTTGAAAAACCGGACCGGCTGTTGAAAGACCTGGCAGATTTTTCAAAGTATTGTTTCAGTGTCAGCAGGTAAAAAAATGTTGAAACTATTTTATAAATATTTCGCCTTGCTCTGTACGGTATGTTTTGCACTGCCGTTCAGCTCCATTGCATCGCATATAGCGGGGGGCGAATTCTTTTATAAATGTCTCGGCAACGACCGCTACCAGATACAACTGAATATCTACCAGGATTGCCTCACCGGCGATGCACAGGCCATTGCAGCAGATACACCGGCCATCGTAGGTGTCTTCAACCTCGACGACGGCAGCGGGATGATATTCGATAATTTATACCCCGTTTCCACCATCAGCGTACCTGGCAACTTCAGCAACCAGTGCGTGAACAACCCGCCCGATACCTGCCTCACCAAGCTCACGTTCATGTTCGAAGTAACCCTGCGCTCCAACAACTCGGGCTACCGGGTCAGCTACGCGCGCTGCTGCAGGAATGCCAGCACCCAAAATGTCAGGCACCCCGAAGTCACAGGGGCTACTTATTTCATCGATATTCCGCCTGCACCCAATAATACCTGCAACAGCAGTGCAGTGTTTAAAAAATACCCCCCGCAAATCATTTGCGTCAATACGCCTTTGTATTACGACCACTCGGCCACAGACCCCGACGGCGACTCGCTGAGCTATGAGTTCTGTACCGGGTACGTAGGCGGTACCATCGACGCGCCGAAACCCACACCCGGCCCCGGCATACCCGGCAAGCTCTCTTACAACTCGCCCTATTCGCCCACAAGGCCCATGACGGGCAACCCCAGTATCCGCATCAACCCGGTAACCGGCATCATCACCGGCACACCCAACCTGCAGGGGCGCTATGTAGTAACCGTTTGCTGTCATGAATGGCGCAACGGCCAGCTCATCAATACCACCCGCAGGGAATTCCAGTTCGTGGTGACCAACTGCTCCAAGGCGGTAACGGCGAACATCCCGCAATATTCGGAAGAGTTCAATACCTACATCGTACAATGCGAATCGAATACCGTGAAGTTTGTGAACCTGAGCACCGGCGGCTTTAGATACAACTGGTACTTTGGCGTGCCCGGCGCTACTTCAACAGATTTTGAGCCTACCTATACCTACCCCGATACGGGCGTGTACACCGTGACCCTGAAAGTAAACGAAGGCTCTACCTGCCCCGACAGCATCAGCAGGGATGTGAAGATATTCCCTACGTTCCATGCAGATTTTGATGTGGAGGGCCTGCCTTGCCCCCATTCGCCCCAACAGTTTACCGATAAATCGAACACTACCTTTGGCGTTATCAATAGCTGGCAGTGGTATTTCGGGGACAGCACCACGGGCGACGGGCAGCAGACGGCACATGTTTACACCAAAGGCGGAACCTATACAGCCACGCTGGTATCTTCCAACTCGAAAGGGTGCGTGGACACTGCTTCGAAAGGCCTATACATCGAAGATTTCAGGCCGTTTGCAGGCAATGACACTATAGTGGTAAAAGGGGAGCGGATACGCTTCAACGCTACCGGCGGCGACCGGTACACCTGGGTACCTGCCGACGGGCTGGTATTTGCCAATTCGCCCAACCCCGTAGGGTATTACCCCGATACGGGCGTGTACAACTACTCGGTGCATGTAGAGACCAACACAGGCTGCGAGGGCGACGACAGCATCAGCGTGCTGGTGGTAGACAACCCTTACCTGTATGTGCCCAGCGGCTTTACGCCCAATGGCGACGGGCTGAACGATATTTTGCGCCCCATAGGTGTGGGCTACAACCAATTACGCTTTTTCAGGGTGTACGACAGGTGGGGCAAGCTCATGTACGAGACCAACGTCTTCCGCGAAGGCTGGGACGGCACCTACCAGGGGCAACTGGCCGAAATAGGCACTTATTACTGGGTACTGAAAATAGTGAACCGCTTCGGCAACGAAGAACTCATTAAAGGCGATGCCACACTGCTTCGTTAAACTTATGCTATAAGTGGGTTCTGCATTACATTCCCATAGCTACTCCACACAATCGGTATTATCTTTACGGCATTAATTTTTTAATGCTGTCTGTTTCATGAACAATAAAACGATAATGGTGACCGGGGCTACATCGGGCTTCGGTAAAGCAATAGCAGGGCTGTTTGCCCAAAACGGCTATAACATAGTAATAACCGGCAGAAGGAAAGAGCGCCTCGATGCAATGCAGCAGGAACTGGAGCAAAAGCACGGCGTAAAAGTGATAGCGCTGCAATTTGACGTGCGCAGCCGCGAAGAAGTAAAAGCAGCAATAAACGAGCTGAAAAAACAGGTGCAGGCGATAGATATACTTGTAAACAATGCGGGGCTGGCATCTGGGCTGTCTTCTATAGATGAAGGCGATATAGACGACTGGGATATAATGATAGACACCAATGTAAAAGGCCTGCTGTACATTACCCGCAATGTGCTGCCCCTGATGAAGGAGCAGCAGGGCAGCCATATCATCAACATAGGCTCTACGGCGGGCAAGCTGGTATATAAAAACGGCAACGTGTACTGCGCCACCAAATTTGCCGTAGATGCGCTCACACAGGCTATGCGCATAGACCTGCTGCCCTATGGCATAAAGGTGACGGCCATCAACCCCGGCATGGCCGAAACGGAGTTTTCGCTGGTACGCTTCAAAGGCGATGAAGAACGCGCGAAAGCAGTGTACAACGATATAGTACCGCTGACAGCAGAGGATGTTGCAGGTGTAGTGTACTACTGCGCCACGCTGCCGCCGCATGTGTGCATCAACGACCTGACGCTGACATGTACCGCACAGGCAAACGGCATCTACACCCTCAGGAATTCAGAAAAGAGCAACAATAAATAAGAACACATGTACGAGGCAACCACGCATATAAGGGTAAGGTACGGAGAAACAGACCAGATGGGGTTCCTGTATTACGGAAACTATGCCCTGTATTACGAAGTAGGCAGGGCCGAAGCCATCCGGCAACTGGGCTTTACCTACCGCGAGCTGGAAGAACTGGGCATTATGATGCCCGTGGTGGAACTGAAGTCGCAGTACTTTCGCCCCGCGCTGTACGACGACCTGGTAACGGTAAAGACCATATTGAAGGAACTACCCGAAGGCCCCAAAATAGCATTCCATTCCGAACTATATAATGAAAACGGCGACCTGCTGAACAAAGGCACCACAACCCTTGTTTTTTATGACCCCGTGAAGAAAGAGAAAACAGGGATGCACGAAGAACTGAAAAAAAGACTCACCCCATTTTTTAAATAATTGTATGGCGATAGTATATGCTTCTATAATAACGATAGGAGATGAACTGCTGATTGGACAAACGGTAGATACCAACTCGGCCTGGATGGCCCATAAACTGAATGAACTGGGCATACACGTCATCAGGCGCATAGCTGTAGGCGATGAAGCGCAGGAAATAAAAGATGCCCTTGACAGCGAACTGGCCCGGGTGCCCCTTGTGTTGGTAACGGGCGGCCTCGGCCCCACATCCGACGATATTACCAAGCCCCTGCTCTGCGAATACTTTAACGGGAAGCTGGTGCTGAATGAAGAAGTATTGGTACATGTAAGGGAACTATTTGCTAAAAGGAACAGGCCGTTTCACGACATCAACATCAAACAGGCCGAAGTGCCCGACAACTGCACCGTACTGCACAACAGGATGGGCACTGCCCCGGGCATGCTGTTTGAAAGGGATGGCCGCTACCTGGTTTCGATGCCCGGTGTGCCGTTTGAAATGATGACCATCATGCAGGACGAGGTAATACCGTTTATCAGGAAAACATTTATCAGCGATGCATTCCTGCACCGCACCGTCATCACATCAGGCGAGGGCGAAAGCTTTATAGCGGAAAAAATAGCGGATATTGAAACTGCACTGCCCGCCTATATAAAGCTGGCCTACCTGCCGGGCATGGGCTCGGTGCGCCTGCGCCTTTCCGGCAGCAGTGAAGATGAAATGAAACTGACGCAGGAGCTGGACATCTGGCAGCACCGTATTGCCGACAGGCTGGAGCATATTGTGGTGGCCCTTGAGGATAACCCGATGGAATACATATTGGGCAAAAGCCTGCTGGAGAAAAATGCGACCGTCAGCTTTGCCGAAAGCTGTACCGGCGGCAACATAGGACACATGATAACGCAGGTGACCGGCTCGGGCAGCTACTTTATGGGCAGCGCGGTATGCTACCAGAACGAAATAAAAGAATCGCTGCTGGGCGTAAAGAAAGAAACAATAGAGGCCCACACGGCAGTGAGCAAACAAACGGCAGAAGAGATGGTGCAGGGCGCTTTGCGGATATACGGCTCTGACTATGCCCTGAGCGTGACCGGCAAGCTGAGCGAGGGCGGGGTAGATAAAGATATACCGGTAGGCACCGTATGGATGGCCGTAGCAGATAAAGACAGGGTAGTGAGCAAAGAGTTCCGCTTTCATTACGACCGGCTACGCAACAAAGAACTGGCCGTACAGATGGGCATGCTGATGGTGTGGAAATTCATAAACGGGAAAATATGAGCATGATATTCCTGGTGGGTATGCCCGGCGCTGGCAAAACGTACTGGGGCAAAAAAATTGCAGCGGAGTACGGCTGGCAGTTTACCGACCTTGATGCATATATAGAAACGGCGGAAGGCCGTAGTATCCCCGCTATTTTCAGGGAAGACGGGGAAAATATATTCAGGGAAAAAGAACAAGCTGCATTGGTGGAAATAATAGGTACGGCAACGGGCAGGAACATAGTAGCCTGCGGCGGCGGTACGCCTGCCTTCTTCAACAATGCAGACCTGATGAAAAGGGCGGGCTGCGTAGTGTACCTGCGCACAGCTATAGATATACTGGTGCAGCGCATACAAACGATGGAACAAAGGCCCTTGCTGGCCAATGCCACCGATATGGCAGCCGCACTGGCAGCGCTGCATGTAAAAAGGGAGCCTTTTTATATGCAGGCCGGTTATATTGTAGACACGCAAAACATTTCAGTGCTTACCTTTGAGAAAATAATTCAGGAATGTACAGACAGGGTATAATCAGCGGGGCGTTTTTTGCAGGCCTCGCCGTTATTTTAGGTGCATTTGGCGCACATGCCTTAAAGGCGGTACTGACGGCGCAGCAACTGGCCACTTACGAAACAGGGGTGAAGTACCAGTTTTACCATAGCCTGGCGCTGCTGGTTGCCGGCCTCATATATGGCTTTAAACCTGCACGCGGGGTGAAGCTGTCCGTTACCTTCTTCATTATCGGCATCCTGCTGTTCAGCGGCTCACTATATGCCATGACGGCATTACAGGCCAACGGGCAGGTGGGGCTTGGCGGACTGGGCATACTGACACCCATAGGCGGCCTTTTCTTCATACTGGGCTGGCTGTTTTTAATGATAGGTGCGGCAAAAAGATAAGACGGCGGCAGGTTCATTAGTCATTACATTTTTATTATTTTTAAGCGCTTCGTAATATATAGATACTATGAAATCAATTGCTCTCATTCCTGCACGGCTCGATGCTACCCGTTTTCCCGAAAAACTGCTGGCCGGTATCAAAGGGAAGACTGTCATCTGGCGCACTTACGAATCGGCAAAGAATACGGGACTGTTCGATGATGTCATCGTGGTGACAGACAGCGATAAGATATATGACGAAATAGAGCGCAACGGCGGCAAGGCCATCATGAGCAAAGGGGTGTACGAAACAGGTACCGACCGTATAGCCGAGGTAGTGGCCGGGCTGGAGGCAGACATCATAGTGAATGTACAGGGCGACGAGCCTTTTGTGCAGCGCGAGCCACTGGAGAAAATGCTGAAAGTATTTGAAGGGGAGCTGGGTAAAAACATACAGGTAGCATCCATTGTACAAAAGCTGAAAGACCCCGAACTGGTAGCAGACCCCAACTATGTAAAGGTGGCGCTGGACCTGCGCCAGAATGCCCTGTTCTTCTCGCGCAGCGTGATACCCTACCACCGCAACAAGGATTTTCATATCAACTACTACGAACATATAGGCGTGTACGCTTTCCGCAAAAAAGCACTGCGCAACTTTGCCGAATGGCCGCAGGCCCCGCTTGAAACGGCGGAAAAAATAGAATGCCTCCGCTTTCTCGAAAACGGCGTGCCCATCCGCATGGTCATCACCCAGTATATGGGTGTGGAAATAGACACGCCCGAAGACATTGGCCGCGCAGAAGCATACATGGAAAAGATGGGGCTGGAATAAAGCCGCCGTTCTACCTTCACAGGTTTTTATTTATTCTTATCAATAGCACAATATGAAGTTTCGCAACTTTAAGATGGTGGATTACGTGGTTTACGGCCGGGGATGTTTCGACCAGCTGGACGAGATACTGGCGCCACGCAGAAAAGAAGGCAAGCCTATGGTTTTCCTGCTCGACCATTTTTTCATCAACGACCAGGCTTTCAAAGCGCGCATACCGCTGCGGGGCAACGATGTACTGGTAGATGCTGACGTTACTACCGAGCCTAAAACCTCTTATGTAGACGAGATAGCCAACAGGCTGAAAACAGAGTTTGGTGAAGTATCGGGTGTGATAGGCATAGGCGGCGGTTCTACGCTCGACCTGGCCAAGGCGGTAGCCATCATGATGAACAACCCCGGCAAGGCACAGGACTACCAGGGCTGGGACCTGGTGAAGAATGCCGCGGCCTATAAAGTAGGCATCCCCACTTTATCGGGCACAGGCGCAGAGGTATCACGCACCTGTGTACTGACCGGCCCGACAAAAAAGCTGGGCATGAATTCGGACTTTACCCCTTTCGACCAGATAGTGCTGGACCCGGAACTGATAAAGGGCGCACCGAAAAATCAAAGGTTCTACACGGGCATGGATTGCTATATACACTGCATAGAATCGCTGCAGGGCACCTACATCAATGCCTTCAGCCGCTCTTATGGCGAAAAGGCGCTGGAGCTTTGCCAGGATGTTTTCCTGCACAATACCGACTGGACGGACGAGAGCGACGAAAAGCTGATGATGGCCTCCTATGCAGGGGGCATGAGCATAGCCTATTCGCAGGTAGGCGTGGCACATGCGGTCAGCTACGGGCTTAGCTACCTGCTGGGCACCAAACACGGTATCGGCAATTGCATTGTATTTAATCACCTCGAAGAGTTTTACCCTGAAGGGGTTAAAGAGTTTCACCAGATGGTGCAGCAAAATGGCATAGACATACCACAGGGCATCACCAAAGGGCTTACAGACGGGCAATTCAATACCATGATTGACGTATCGCTGGGCATGGCGCCCCTGTGGGAAAATGCATTAGGTAAAAACTGGCAGGAACAAATGACACGTGAGCGCCTCAGGGCACTGTATGAACGCCTGTAAGGCAGATTATCCCTCCATGTTCGTTTTTTCTGCTTCCATATCGTTTAAGGGCACCCCGGTGCCCTTTTTTCGTTTTTTAACAATAGCGTTATCTTATTATAGAAAAATGGCACGGTACGTGCTATATACAAACCATACCTTATTTTACAACATACAACGCATTAACCACAAATTAATACGTTTGTACATAGGGGTATTTTGCAAATAGTTTGTCTTTATGTAAAAAGCAGTACCATGTTAATGAATGATTTTTATACTATCGAGTATATCCAGCGCGACCCGAACAGCTTCTCCTGCAAAGTGGCTTTTAACAACCAGCACGATATTTTCAGGGATAATAACGGCAGGGCAGTAGTGCCGGGCGTATGCATGATGGAGATGGTAAAAGAACTGCTGGAGCAGCAGACAGACCAGTCTTTGTGGATGCGGAACGCAGGGCAGGTGAAAATGCTGGAAATGGTAACGGCAGATGTAAGCCCTATTGTAAACGTAAGCTGGCAGAAAGAAGCCAGGGGGTACACTGTAGACGCCTCATTCAAAGGCAATGACCTCTCAGACCTGTTTATGCTGAGCGGCAACTTTGAAGCCAAGTAAACCGCATCAGGATATCAGTCCGAACGCCTGCGCAAAGTACACTATGTCATAGTGGTTTTGCGCATTTATTTTTTTCTTGATGTTGCGGCGGTGTGTCTTTATCGTATCCTCTGCCAGGTTCATCGCCCCTGCAATTTCCAGTGAGCTGTTGCCCGTGGCTATCAATATCAATACCTCCTTTTCGCGCCCGGTAAGCCGGGCAAACAAATGCTTGTTCTTTCGCAAAAAATCATTCTCCTTTACCAGCCGTTCTATTTTAGCCGTAAAATTGTGCTGCGTATCCACCGGTACGGATGTGGTAATAGTCAGGCAGGGCTTCCCCTCTTCACAGCGGGCAAATATTTTGGTGGCACTCAGGTGCCAGCGCCATTCATGCCCGGGTGAGCGGCGCACCTGCTGGTAGTACGATACGGTTTCTTCGTCATTGTTACGCTCCAGCATGCCCAGTATCTTAGGCACATACTCGGCAGCTTCCTCTACGTTAAAGAAGCGGGGATAATAATCCGTGCCCATTTCCTGCAACTCTTCCAGGCTTACCCCCAGTACCTTCAGCCCGTAGTCAGACATGTAAACAACAGCGCCATTGTGAATATGGTGGATAATCACCACCCCGGGCACCAGGTTAAAAACAGGTTCCGCTTCTTTGATGCGTTCAAGCGTTTCTCTTTTTATCATATCGTTACGTTGCGGGCTACAGGTGAGTGAATATACATCTCATTAATCAACAATTGTTTAATCAATATTGTTGCAAGAGAAGATATAATCAGCAAAGTAAAAATGGGAAAAAAGGCCGCAGGAAAAAATACCTATTAATGAGTATGGACTTTCTGCCGGTAAAGCCTTACTTTATCATATCAAAAAAACGACGAAAAAGGGTAAATATCACTATTAATAGGTATTGTACCTTTTTTTAAAGTGGATGAATTTTACACATCACTAAAACTTCTTCCACATGTTCCATCTTAACCACAAAAACTACAAGACATTATTTTACGGTTTCGCTGTCGTCATGGCGCTGGCGTTGCTGCCTTCATGCTCTAAAAAGGATGAATGTAACGATAGCTGTATCAATGGCTACTGCTCAGAGGGCGACTGCGTTTGCAATACGGGCTATAGCGGCAAATGGTGTGCTACCTATGTAGGCAGCTCATCCAGCGGCGGCAGTTCTTCTTCAGGAAGCAGTTCTTCCGGCAGCTCGTCAAGCGGTAGTTCTTCTTCGGGAAGCTCCTCTTCCGGCAGTTCGTCATCGGGCAGTTCGTCCAGCGGCAGCAGTTCTTCGGGCGGTTCGTCCAGCTATACGCTTACCTTCTGGTCCGATTTCAACGGCAGCCCCATCAGCGTATATATCAGCGGTTCGTATGCCGGACAGATTACACAATATTACACCAGTACCCCTTCCTGCGGTGCTTCGGGCTGTGTTACCAAAGTGTACACTTCTCCCCGCAGCGCTATTTCTTACACTGCGGAAGATGGCTCATATAACTGGAGCGGTACGGCAACGGCAAATGTGAGCTGCACCACCTGGAACCTGACAAGATAAATGACTATGGCAGATACATATACAATGCCACAGCGTATAGCAGCGAAAGCCGGTATGCGCTGGCTGGTAATGCTTTTGGCCGATGTATGCCTGATATGGGGGGCGTATGCGGTGTATAGCTGGAACGCATGGTACGACGATTTTCTGCAAAACAAGGCACTGCTGCTGACAGGGGGCGTAGTGGTACTTTTTACCATCATCCGCATTGTGCGCAATATTGCTGCGCAGGGCGACGCGGAGGCCACATCGCCCGGCTATATCTTCTTTTCGGTAACGGGGCGCATGTTCAGCAGTATGGTTATGAAATCGAAAAGCACGGGTAAGTTCAGCTTCGCTTCTGCCGAAGAAAAGCGGTCTTTCCTGTTCCTGCTTGTAAAGCTGTATTTCATACCGGTAATGCTGCAGTTTAGCCTAAACAACTATAACGACCTCAGCTTCGAAATAAAACGCATCATCACACACGGGGTAGACAGGGACGGGTTCATGTATTTCAACAACGTGATTTTCCCGGTGGTCATTATGTCTTTCTTTTTGATTGATACCTTGCTGTACACATTCGGCTACCTCTTCGAATCGAAGAAGCTGAACAACAAAATCAGGTCGGTAGATGCTACGTGGAGCGGCTGGCTGGTAGCGCTTATCTGCTATCCGCCCTGCAACGATATTTTGTCGCGGGTAGCCCCCATGCATACGGCCATGTATGCCTATTTCGATTCGTACATGGCCACGTTTTGGCTGCGTGTAGCCATTGTATTATTGCTGCTGGTGTATGCCGGCGCATCGGTATCGCTGGGCACCCGTTGCTCCAACCTGACCAACCGGGGCATCGTTACCAGGGGCACCTATAGCATAGTAAGGCACCCTGCCTACATTTCCAAAGTAACAGTATGGTGGCTGACCTTGTTGCCCTACCTCAGCGGCAACTATATAGCCATCACGGGTATGCTGGGCTGGACTGCAGTGTACTTCCTGCGGGCGGTGACCGAAGAACGCCACCTGATGCAGGACCCCGATTATGTGGCTTATTGCGAAAAGGTAAAGTACCGGTTTATTCCTTATGTATATTAATGTCTTTATTTACCCCTTGTATAGCGAAAAAAGAGCCACACACGTGGCTCTTTTCTTTTTATATGTTCCGTCTTGCGCAGGCTCCCGTCAGGAAGGTAATTCCCAGTCGCAGATTAGCAAATTTTACGATTTTTCTGTGAACGATTGGATGTTTATCGAAGCAGGTTGTGGAAGATTTGAAAGTTTTGGCAAATAATTGCCCAAATAAAAATTATATTGTTAACAGTTAACTTTACGTTTTAGAAAATATGGAAAGTATAATAATATGGAACAACAAATTGCTATATGGCAACCCATCAAGTTTGCTGATAAATGGTTGACAGTTAATACTTCAAAACTTGATGACATTTCTCCGTCCTGGTTTCGAAAAAGAGAACAGCTTAAAGAAGGCTCAAAAGAGTACGAAGAGTTTCTCAATAAATTAAAGAGGCAACATGCCATAGAAACAGGTATTGTTGAAAAGCTTTATGATTTAAAGGAAGGAATTACTCAAACTTTCATTAAAGAAGGCTTTGTTGAGTCTTATTTACAACACGGCGATACAAATATTTCACCAAAACAGCTAATGGCATATCTGAAGGATCATTTTGATGCGATAGATTTTGTCTTTGAAGTTGTTAAACAAGATAGAGAAATTACAAAGGGATTCATTCTGGAATTGCATCAGTTGTTAACTCAACATCAAGAAACGACTGAGGCAATAGATGGTTTAGGAAATATTGTAAAAGTATCCCTATTAAAAGGACAATTTAAAAAGTTTGAAAATAATCCCAAAAGAGCTGATGGAACAATCTTCCTTTATTGCCCACCAATCCACGTAGATTCTGAAATTGATAGTTTATTACATCTTTTAAACAATGTAGAAAGTAAAAAAGTAAAGCCAGTTATTATTGCAGCGTGGTTTCACCATGCCTTTACACAAATACATCCGTTTCAAGATGGCAATGGTCGTTTAGCTCGATTGCTTGCGAGTCTGATATTGATTAAACATGGTTTATTTCCTTTTACAGTAAAGGGTACTGAGAAGAAGAAATACATAGACAGCTTAGAAATGGCTGATAAAACTGAGCCCCAAAGTCTTGTCGATTTCTTTTGCGAGGTAGAGAGAAGAAATATCGAAGAAGTATTAAATCTTAAACTTGAAATACCTTCAGGTAAATCAACATTTGAAGAAGTAGCAGACGTATTTGGAAAAAAGGTCGAATCCTGGAAACATAATTTACACCGGGAACGGATTGACAGAATTAATGAAAATAGAATAGCATTATTTAGATTTACCAATTCTGTATTAGACGAAACCGTGAAGGAACTTCACAAGAGAATTTCGAAGGATACAGCAGAAATTTACCTTAATACATCTTATCCCGATTCTGAAAATTATTTTTGGTTTACGCATCAAATAGTTGATTATGCAAAAATGCACGACTATTTCTTTAACAGAAATTTTCCTCGAGGCTGGTTCAAAATTTCTTTTGTGCTATCTCAGGAAAGACAATATCAACTGGTAATCTCCTTACATCATTTTGGTTACGACGATTCCACAATAGCAGTAGGTGCATTTTTAGAGTTTATTGAATCGGCTATTACAAATAGCACCTCTAAACAAAAACAAGGTTTTAAAAGAAAAGGGCAAAATGATAATTTGATTACAAGCTTACCCTTGGATATTAAACCTCATATAATTTCATTAGAAGCAAATACTTCCGAAGTTGAAAACAATTTAAAATCGTTTTTGCAGGATGCAATTACAGTTACTCTCGCTCAGATAGCGAGTGAAATTGGATAATAATAGCATTGGGTTCGATATCCAATCAGGAGTATAATGCTGAAAGTCGCTACAGTAGCGGCTTTCATATTTTGTGAACCTTGTTGGACGTTTATCGAACCAGGTTGATGAAGGATAACCCCTTCTGGTTTAAGTCTTCTGAAAGGAGACTTAAATCAGTGAATAAAATGCAGGTCTCCCGACCGGCAAACATTTGCTGTAGTTGAAGAGAATAGCTATTTTAGAATATGGCCACCCGGTACCGCTTTACGGAAAATCATATACCTCATTTTGTTACTTTCGCCACAGTACAATGGATAGATGCCCTGAGCAGACCTATATATAAGGATATTTTTGTCAGCTCACTTAAATACAGCATAGAGAACAAAGGCTTGAAACTGCATGCATGGGTCATTATGAACAATCATGTGCATCTCATCATAAGCTCTGAAGATACCGCTCTCGCAGATATTATGCGGGATGTAAAAAAGTACACTTCCGTTCAGATAGTGAAGGCCATAAAAGAAAATAGTGGTGAAAGCCGTAAGAACTGGATGTTATGGCTTTTTGAAAGTGCTGGTAAGCAAAATATAAACAATACTAATTTCCAGTTTTGGCAACAGGACAGCCATCCAATAGCATTGGATAATGATAAGATTGCAAGGCAAAAACTGGACTATTTACATGATAATCCTGTAAGGGCGGGAATAGTGTTTGAACCGCAACAGTATGTTTACAGCAGTGCAGGTGATTATTATACCAGGCAAATGGGCATGCTTCCTATTGAGCCGCTCTACTAACCTGCCGGTCGGGAGACCTACATTTATTGGTTAGATTTAAGTCGTCCTGCGGAAGACTTAAACCAGGCGGGGTTTAGCTTCTGTTCTTTAAATGCCGTCGGAGACGTAGCTTAAACCACAAGGGGCGGTAAAAGAAAAGAGCCATGTATATGACTCTTTTCTTTTAATATGTTCTGTCTTGCGCAGGCTTCCCGTCACGAAGGCAATTCCCAGTCGCCGTTCAGTTTGAGTACTTTCTCTACTACATCGCGCACGCAGCCTTCGCCGCCATTCTTCGGCGATATGTATTTCGATACGCTTTTTATTTCGGTTACCGCATCGGCAGGGCAGCAGGGCAGGCCGCATAGCTGCATGGCCGCATAGTCGGGTATATCATCGCCCATATACAATATGCTTTCAAACGGGGTTTTCGATTCTTCCGCTATTTCCAGCAGTAGTTCTTTCTTGGTTTCTATGCCTATATGCACATCCATAATGCCAAGCCTGTTCAGCCTGATGCGCACGGCTTCTGATTTGCCGCCCGATATCACCCATATCTTATAGCCCTTCTTCATGGCCAGTTGCATGGCAAAGCCGTCTTTGATGTTCATGCGGCGCAGCATGTGGCCGTCTTCCGTTGCCAGCAGCGTGCCGTCGGTCAGTACGCCGTCTACATCAAACACAAAAGTGCGTATAGGTGCAAAAAGTTCCAGTTGGTTCATTATTTCTGGTTGTCGCGCCATTCGTATACCCAGCCTGATTGTATCATTTCCAGGTGGCCTTCGTTGCTTTCTTCCCTTTTGCCTGCAAAGTTGGGTATCTCCAGCACCCATTCCAGCAGGTCGGTAAAGCGGACACGGTATATCCGGCTTTCGCCGAAATCGTCGCCGAAACGCTCATACAGCTTCAGGGCTATATCCTCGTAATCGTTCCAGTGTATGGGTGGTTCAAAATGAGCCATTATAATATGGTTGTATTTTTAAAATGGATAAAACAGTTATTCGCCATGTATGAGCGACTGGTCGGGAACCGTCACTTCCAGCACGCCATTGCCTTCGTCCAGCACACACTGGCAGCCCAGGCGCGATGTGAGGCGTGGGTTGCGCGCGCGGTCTATGAAATCTTCTTCTTTATCCGAAAGCTCCGCAACGTGGTTTTCCCCTTTTTCAAGGTATATATGGCAGGTGCTGCAGGCACATACCATGCCGCAGTTGTGGTGCAGTTCTATATTGTTATCGAGGGCAACTTCCAGTATGCTGACGCCCGGTTCTACATTTTCTATTGTAACCGGTTCCAGCCCTTTTTGTTCAAATTTGAATGTTATCGTGTACATGTATGGTATCGTATGGTTTCCGCAGATTTGCCGCAAAGTTAACGTTTCGTGTCCTTTTCTCCGGCATTTGCGTTATACATGTTTTCTATAGAGGCAGAGACAGACCTGTAAACCTCCTGCCAGAGCGGGTTTGAAGAGAGCATATCTATATGGCGGAGCAGGGTGCCCGTATCGCCGCGGCGCGCAGGCCCGGTTTGCAGTGCTGCGGGCGACTGGCTGATGATGCGCTCTGCCGTTTGGCAGATGATGGGGTACAGGATATGAAAAGGCACTTCATGCGCGCTGCAAAGCTGCTCGCAGATGCGGTACAGGTGGTTGGTGAAATTATTGCTCAACACTGCCGACAAATGCAGCCATTTCCGCTTTTCGCTGTTAGCCTCGTAGGTAATATCGCTGATGCCGCCGGCCAGTTGCTGCAAAACGTTTGCGGCCTGTGCTGTGCCTGCCTCCCATACAAGGGGTATGTTCCGATGCTGCGGCAGGTCTGTTTTCAGTATGGAGTAGACCGGCCACAGAACGCCCGTATGCACGGCAGCCCCTGCCAGCGCCTCCATATCTACGGCCCCCGCCGTATGCGCCAGTACCGTGTCTGTAAAATGCAACTGTGCGGCCACCTCCGCGATAGCGTAGTCTGATATGGCAATGATGCAGCAATCATTTGTGCCGGGAATATAGTGAAGGTTGTGGTACGTACGTGTGCCCAATGCGGTAGCAAGTGCGGCAGCGTGCTCCGGGCGACGGCCGTATACGCCTGTACAGGTATGCCCTGCGGCAGTTAACCTCATGCCCATAAACCAGGCGGTATTACCCGTGCCTATTATATCAAAGGTCATTACCTGTCTTTACTATGTGCAAGGTAATAATCTTCCATGAGCTTATGCACCTTTTCCTTCAGCGCGGCCGTATCGGCAAGGGTAAGGCCCTGTACCGAAACAGGTTCGAGAAAGTGAAAACGGACAGGCCGCGGCTGTCCCCAGAAGTTTTTATTGTGCGGCAGTATCTTACCCGTATTGAAGATAACCCCGGGTATAATATCTTTCTGCGCCCTGATGGCGGTAATGAACGCCCCGTCGTAAAAGGGTTGCAGGGGTTTGCCTGTTTTGTTGCGCGTACCCTCGGGGTACAGGCACAGGTGCAGGCCCGTTTCCAGTGTAGCCTGCATCTTGCTGAAGCTGTCGCGGCGGCTGGTTTCCTTCTTCCGGTCTACCAGTATGGAACCTGCCTTGTATATGACCCCGAACACGGGTATGCGTGCCATTTCTATTTTGGCCAGTGTTTTATTGGCCCCCGGTATCCACGGCGAGGAAACGGGTATATCCATAAAAGAGTTGTGGTTGATGACCACCACGTAGTTTTCCCCTTTCCGGAAATGCTCTTTGCCCCTGCGGAACACGGGGCAGCCTATGAGGGGCATATACACGCCCATCCACAGCCTGAAAACAGGATGCAATGCCCTGGAGCGGGCAGGGTCGGGCAAAAGCGAAATGAGCCATATAGGAATGAATACGATGAGCATGGTAGCTGCAAACAGCAGCATGGCGTACACAAAGTATATATGGCCTAATATTTTTTTTATCAGCTTCATGAACAGTATTAATCGAGCGACCAGTCGATAGGTTTCAGGCCCTTTTCCTGCAGCCACTTATTGGCCTTGCTGAAATGGTGGCAGCCGAAAAAGCCGTTGTGTGCAGAAAGGGGAGAAGGGTGCGCAGCCGTCAGCACCAGGTGCTTGCTCTGGTCTACCAGGCTGAGCTTGGTTTTGGCAAAGCCGCCCCAGAGCATGAACACTACATGTTCCTTTCTTTCGGAAATAATGCGGATAACATCGTCGGTAAAATGGTGCCAGCCTATTTTGCTGTGCGACATGGGTGTGTTGGCCTGCACTGTCAGCGCAGCGTTGAGCAGCAGTACGCCCTGTTTTGCCCATTTTTCAAGGTTGCCATGCCGGGGTATGGGTATGCCCAAATCGGTATGCAGCTCTTTGAATATATTGACCAGCGAAGGCGGCGGCGCTACACCCATGGGCACGGAAAAGCTGAGGCCATGCGCCTGCCCGGGGTTGTGGTAGGGGTCCTGCCCCAGTATCACCACTTTCACATCGCTGAACGGCGTTGTATTAAAAGCATTGAAGATAAGGGGGCCGGGCGGGTAGATGGTTTTTCCCGCAGCTTTTTCCGCTTTCAGGAACTGGACCACCTGTGCAAAATAGGGTTGCTGAAACTCCTGCTGTAACTGTTCTTTCCAGCCCTGTTCTATTTTTACATCCATACCTGGCGCTTATTTTTTAGCGGGGGTTTCCTTACTGTCTTTCCTGAATATGGCTATACTGCCGCAGGTGGGCTTTCTTACCTTCTGTGTCAGCATCAGCATATAGATGTCCGATTTTTCGGGCACGAACGAGTAGATGACCATATTGTTCTCCACCGGCCTGTTCAGCACCTTTTCGTCTATCTGCTTATCGTTGCCGTCCAGCAGTTCAAACCGCATTTTGGTGGCCGAGAGGCTGCCCACGTACACTATCTGGTACAGTTCGCCTTTTTCCAGTTGCACGGCTACGGGGTAGGGGGTATTCGGGTCCATGCCTATCATGGCTTCCTTATATACCGCCATGCCTTGCTTGATAAAGTTTTGCTTGGCCTGCTCGGCCTGTATGCGTATGGCACGGTCCATACACCCTACGGCGGGCTTCTGTGCCATAGCAGGTGCGGCAAACAAGAGGCAAATTCCTATGGCTGATATTATTTTTTTCATCTTAACGGCTTTGTATGTGGCGAAGATATTGAATTGCGCTAAGTTTTGGCCGCCGTTTCCACGGTCATTTATTCACAATATTTCCGCAATGTGCTTGCGGATGTTGTCCGCTATCTTTTCCATGGGCAGGTCGTTGGAGTCGGTGCCGAAGGGATCTTCTATTTCTTCGGCAATCACCTCGAGGCTCGCCAGCACGTAAAACACAAGGGCCACCACCGCACTATCCAGTAGTTGAGCATATACACAAACCCAAACGGCAGGAGCATCACGTATATGAAAATGAACTTCTTGATAAAAGCGCTGTACGAGTAGGGTATAGGCGTATTCTTGATGCGCTCGCAGGCGCCGCATATATCGGTAAAGGAGGCTATCTCCCCGTTGACGAACAGCAACTGCTCCCCGGTTATGATGCCGTCTTTTTGCAGGGCTACTATGCGCTGCATCATCAGGGCGGCTACCTGGTTGGGGGCGTGTTGGGTGCTGTCTATGCCTTTGAATTCGGGGTGTTCGGCCTCATCCAGCGCAAAGCGGGTGTTCTCGGCCTGCAGGTGCTTCATCAGCACTTTGGCGTACAGGGGTATGGCCCGCCTGAAAAAGCTCCGTCCCCCCACATCTTCGGGCGGTAACAGCATTTGCAGTTTGATGGCCAGGTTGCGGCTGTTGTTCACCAGCGCGCCCCACAGCTTGCGGCCCTCCCACCAGCGGTCGTAGGCGGTATTGGTGCGGAACACCAGCAGCAACGAAAGAGCAAAGCCCAGCAATGCATGTATTTGACTCAGGTTGCGGAAGGGGCTTTTATCTTCGATGCGCAGGTAGTTTAGCTCTATATAGGCAATGACGGCCGAATAACCCGCCATGAGCAGGATAAGCGGCGCCAGCTTGCGCAGGGTGTCAGACTTGTGGAACTGGAACAGGATGCCGAACCAGTTTTTGGGATTGTATATGCGCACTGTTCAGGTCAGATGTTGAATGTGTGATTGGACAGTTACCGGATATCTACGTGCAGCAGTTTTTCCCCGTTGATGTAACCTTCCAGTTTATCGTACACGGTAAGGGAGCCAACGCCCGCAGGGGTGCCTGTAAATATCAGGTCGCCTATATTCAGGGTAAAATACTTCGATACATGCTCAATGATTTTGTTGATGCTGAACAGCATATCCCCGCTGTTGCCATGCTGTACCTGCTGGTCGTTGAGCCTGAGCTCGAAGTCGATATTGTCCAGGTCCATATCGGGCGTAAGGGCAATGAATGAGCCCACCGCAGCGGAGGCGTCGAACGATTTGGCTATTTCCCAGGGCAGCCCTTTGGCTTTCTGCCGCTGCTGCAGGTCGCGCGCCGTAAAGTCGATGCCTACGGATATTTCGTTGTAGTACTTGCGTGCAAAGCGCTCCTGTATGTACTTTCCGTTCTTATGGATTTTCACTACCAGCTCGCATTCATATTGCAGGTCGTCGGTAAACTCAGGATAATACAAAGGTTTATCAGGAATAAGAAGTGCATTCTTGGGCTTCATGAATATTACGGGTTCGTCAGGCACCTCATTATTTAGTTCTTTTGCATGTTCCGCGTAATTTCGACCGATACATATAATTTTCATAGCTAAAGATCTTTTATGAGTCGTGTAAAAATAAAATTTCCTGAGGATAATTCAGCAATATATCAAACAATGGTACCTGTAAGGATTGGCGACATCAACTACGGCGGGCACGTGGGCAACGATGCCATCCTTTCCATAGTACACGAGGCGCGTATGCAAATGCTGGATAGCTGGGGATATACCGAACTGGATATAGACGGCACGGGGCTCATTATGGCCGATGTAATGATTGCGTACAGGGGCGAGGCTTTTTATGGCGATAAATTATATGTAGATGTATATGCAACGGAAATAACCGAACGCTCCTTTGACCTGCTGTACCATATAAGAACAGGAGAAAAGGATATTGCACACGCCAAAACGGGCATGCTCTGCTTCGACTACAGCACGCGGAAAATAACGGCCATGCATGATGCCTTAAAAAATAGATTGACAGGGGTGGATTTTTAAACTTTTTTTATACCTTTGCCATCCCAAAACGGCGAGGTAGCTCAGATGGTTAGAGCGCAGGATTCATAACCCTGAGGTCACGGGTTCAACTCCCGTCTTCGCTACAAGTCCAGCAAGCGTTTCAGTGTAAAAACTGAAACGCTTTTTTCTTTTGGTACAACATAGGTACAACAAATCAGGGGCTTTGCCTTGCTGCGAATAATTTTATATCTTCGTTAAAACCTTTTATCAGCATGAGTGTTATCGTCCTTGACGGCGAAAGCCTGGACGAATTTGTCCAAAAACTTGTCGTTGAAATCAAAAGCCAGCTAAAGGCCGCCCCGCAACGGAAATGGATTGAGGGTGAAGATGCCATGTCTTTGCTTGGTATCAAATCTAAAACCACGCTTCAGAAACTTAGGGATGAAGGCAAGATTAGATTCTCGCAGCCGGAACCACGGATCATTCTTTATGATCGTGACAGTATTGATGCCTATCTTGAAAAACACGCTAAAGACACATTCCAATGGAAGAAATAACTAAAGTTGATCCGATTTATACCAGGGGTTTTGAACACGGCTATTGGTTGCAGCGTGGCAATAGCAAAGACCTTGATGCCGTATTGGAAAGTTCTAAAGGTGACGAAACCTATCACAATGGCCTTAAAGCTGGCCGCAAAGAAGCTGAACGCGAAACAATAAGAAAGCGGCTTCAACGCAACAGTGATCAATCGCAAAGCCGTGAGAAGGATATGGATATTAATTAATTTTAATTTACCAATACAATTTCCACATCGAAAGTGTGGTTCTTTTTTGTTCTTGTGCCATTTAAATCCGTAAAATTTGCAGCGTCAAGGGTCTTTTTGCTTGGGTCGTATACGAAGCAGAAAAGTTTATCTAGCCATTGGCAACTATGATATGATTCAATATCAACTTTTAGTTGTTCTATAAAGTGTTTCTCATTATTATCACTCTGTTTAATCATTTTTGCTTCGATTAATATTTTTTCTTCTCTTAATATTAGATCGATTTTAGTCGACTTTGCGCCGACTATAGGGATAGGATCTTCTGCTCTGAGATTAGGAAATAACGGCTTTAATATGACGTATAAAATGTCTTGTACATCATATTCATCACTTATTATAAAAGGTGAATGGCCTTGTCTTCTATTCGTTGTAATTTTTTGGACAGCATTACTAAAATTATTTAGTATTTGACGGACAATTTCCTCTGCCTCAATATTAATATATTTCACTGTTAGTAATTTCTTTTCAAAATCTTCTAACAAAATAAGAAGCTGGATGTCAATGTCCAGGCGGGCTACAGCTTCGAGAGCTTGGGTCAATACGCTGACAGAAACATCAGTATCGTTGATAAAAGAAACTAGTATTGCGATGGGATCGTTATTGTTGGATGCATCTGTAAGTAGTCGCTCTTTGAAATTACTTGCAAATTTGGTTATAAAATACTTTTGTTTGAAGTCACTTTGCGCATACTTCTCTGCTACTCTATCTTTTAATAGCTCATTATCTGCCAAAAAGAGACCTAATAACTTATACACATTAGAGGTAACACTTACCCCTTTTTGAGGCGGTTTATTTAAGGCAACTTTTAATTTTGCTTTATCAGTGCTTAATCCCATATAACCTGAAAAAGCAATTTCTTCTTCCGGGGATAACTCAAAATCATTTGCTCTTTGGTCCATTAATTGATGGACACATAAGTAGGCGACTTGTTCAATATTTTTGTTTCGTAATAGTCGCTCTTTGCTTTGCTCAATTATTTGCTTTAAATAAACCATAATTTATCACTCACGGCTTTTAAACGGTCATAATCCCAGTTATTAACTTTTTTAAGTTCTTCTGTCATTTTTGACATGAGGGAAGGATACATGATTGTCACCGTCCGTTTTGACGGCATATAGCTTCTATGAGATAAATGAGAAAACCAATACACTTGCTTAGCTAAATAAAATAAGCTGGTGAAATTAGAACGTTTATCCAAATCTATTTTTAAGGGCAAATCACTATTTTTAACAAAATGAAGTAGTGCTGTATGTTTACTTAGCTGAACATATGTGCCTTGCTGAATTTGATATTTACCATCGTTATAATAAAATCGAAAGTTGTGTCCGTATCCTAAATGTACAAGTGCAAATTCAAATTGATAATCTGATAACTTCTGTTTAACCTTATCAATTGCTGCTATCTCATATTCTTCACTTGCTGATTTATAGAGATGAAAAATAAGCCTGAAGGTTCCTGACTTACTCATTTCTTGCACTAAAGGGTTAAGTACATCCAATAGATGCTTTTCTAAGTTTTCGGCATAGTTTTCAAAAGTCGACAACGGAGAACAATCACCCGCTAAATATCGTCCATCATTGTGAAATATTTGAGCAATGCCTAGAACTTGTCGGCCATCATCCGAAACAGACGAACCAATGCCGATAATCAATTCATCTCGTAACTTATCTTCTTTTTCTATTGTCCAAGCAGTGCCGCCTAATTTTGCATAGGTATTTAAAGCGATGTTCGTCATTGTAAAAGCATTCAAATTGGCTCTTATTGTTTCGATTTGAATATCTTGCGTTGGTATTCCATTGCCAATAAGTTTTGCTTTACAAACATAATATGGAGAAGATGCTGGTGGAAGTTTTTCCTGCGCTTCTGTTACAATAACAAATACTAGATTACATTCTAGTATCTCTTGTTTGTATAAAACACTTGTATAACTTTCAAGGTCTTTATTTGGTATGGTTTTAAGGACAAAGGAAAGATTTTTAAAATGAAAAACTTCATTAAGATTGGTTTCGATTTTCTTAATAAAATTTTCGGTCTCACCTTGAAATTCTAAAGGACAGATGATGCCAATAGATATTTGTTTGTTCTGATACAATTCTAAAGTATAGGGTTGGTAAGCTTTTACCATCTCATTGTAGTATTGCAGGTTCTGAATATTTTTCCGGTTACTATAAAAATAGCGTTCGGGCTTTTGTATAATTTCTGACTTTACTAACTCATTTTCAAGTGGCAAATATTTTTTGGAAATAGCTTTGACGGTAAGTTCAAACGGAAGTACAAGTTCTGCCTTATGCCTTTCAAGCCAAGCATATAAGTTATCAATAGTAACAAAGGCTTTTATATTATTACTTTCTTGTCCAATTATTTTATCATATTTCGCTACAACCCCTTTAGATTCTAAAAAGCGTTTTATCGATTGCTTGTTCGCAAAAATTTTTGTTTCGTCTCCCCTTAAACCTGTAATGTCTACTCCATGTTTTGCGAACTGAGTTTTATCCCACGTAAATGTGTTTTTTAATGAGTCTGACAAAGAAAATCCGAATAGCACTTTATCGTCTTTTATAAAAAAGCACGGCGAGAAGTTTACGACATGATTTACTACAAGGCCATCAATCGAGGCTTCTAATACATCTTTAGGAGATATGATCTCCCAAGTATTAGAGTACTTGTTTTTGTAGACTTTATAATCTTTGAGCTTTTCCTTAAATAGGGCAATCGTAGACAACTCGAAGATTTTGGATAAAACTTTTAGCTCTTGGAATAAGTCGATTTTTATTGAATAAGAGTTTGGTGGTTGCTTGCTCTCTTCATTGCATCCCCAGAAAAGTATGTGTTCATTATAGCGATAGAATTTACATTCAGGGAAATTATCCCGCAATCTTTTGTAGTCTTCTTTTGTTTGAAATGCCTCGTATTTCAATGCATGCACTTCAATTGTTTTTAAGGGAATTTCAACTTGATAAAAATTTAAAAATAAGCCGCTCATGGTGTGCTCGATTAAACAGTGTCAATATTTTAATGTTATAAGTTGCGTGACATAGATTCAAGTGCGTAATTATTGTTGCAACACATTGGAAATTAGTTATTTTTTTTAATTATGCATAGAGTGTTCTGTTTTGTGTAAGGTCGCCTAAATTGTTGACACTTTTTTAAGTTGCATTTGCAGACCACTAATTCTGTATTAGTATGGATGGTCTAACTAATCTTGCCTCGTTCGGTGCAATTATCTTAAAGACTCTCATGTCAGCATTTGGAATATTTTGACCCTACATTTCGCAATTCATCATTCCATCGGGAAGAATAAAACCATGCAAAGTTACGCGAGGGCGGCAGGAGGTCAAGGATTTGCCCCTGCGGGTTCCTCGTTGACATCCTGCCTGTAAGCCTCGCTGTCGGGGTTTTGCATGTTTAATTCAAATCCCTCGGAGGTTATGATGAATGCAAAGCAAAACAGACTGGCCAAGAAACTTCACGCCATTATCCATGATGTCCCACATTCCCTGAAAGCGGCAGTTGCCCGCGAAGCTTTAGGCTATGACACCGTAACGGGCTTTTTTGCCGATCTGCTGCAATACGGTTGTCAAAGCGGCATGATCGGTTCGCTCATCTATTACAGCGATACGCACAAATTTTACGATACGCATTATGACGAAATCGAAGAATTACGCTATGACCTCGAACAATCGCTTGGCGAAGCGTTAAAGCCGCAAGGCGACCTGAAAAACTGGTATGCCTGGTTCGGTTTTGAAGAAACCGCCCGCCAACTTGCAGACGGGCTTGGGATTGACTGGTAACAGTCAATCCTTATGCAAATGCTTGCAATTCTTCAAAGAAATAACATATCGGCCTATGGCATCCAAAGTTCTTGACAAATTCGGATGCGAGGTTCATCTTATTTAAGTGATTGTTGTTGCAGGTTCAAATCTCATTTAAGTGGTGTTTCAGCAGGGTATAAAACAGGGTACAGAAATATTTCCATATTATACAAATAATTGAAACGTCAAAGAAAATAGAAACAATTAAGATGCGGCTCGGGCCACCATACATCCGAAAGATACAATACGATGCAGTTCAAAAACCCCTTGTTTTCAAGGGGTTTTTGCTTTATAATGTTTATACCGATAACATGCTGGACGCTCAAATTTAAGCCCTGACAGGGTATAAAGCAGGGTATTCCAGTTCAATTTTGGTTTGTACCCTATGCCGCGATTAGTCCGCCGAATCACCGATACAGAATGCCGTAAAGCCCGACCAATGGAGCGGGACTATAAACTGTATGATGAGGGTAATTTGCGGCTGCTAATTCGCAAAAGCGGCACGAAGGTTTGGCAATACCCTTACAAACTGAACGGCAAAGAAAACCTTTGCACTATCGGCCAGTACCCCCAAGTTTCCATTGCCGATGCCCGTAAAAAGCGGGATGAAGTCAAAGCCCTTGTTGAACAGGGCATTGACCCTAATAAAGACAAAGCAATTCGTTACGCCAATAACATCGCTGCCGGAGAGAAAACCTTTGAAGCGGTTGCCCGTGAATGGCATAGCAAACAGGTTTGGAGCGAAGGCCACACCAGAACCGTTTTGCAAACGCTTGAGGCAAATGTTTTCCCGCATATCGGTTTCATGCCTATTCACCAGATCACAGCGCAAGATATGCTGCGCGTCTTGCGCAGGATGGAAGAACGCGAGGCTCTGGATATAGCCCGCCGTGTCAATCAACGCTGCGAAGCGATTTTCGACTATGCACTTTTGCATGAACTATGTGAGAACAATCCCGCGACCAATCGCGGTAAGCTAATCAAATCTAACAAGCGTACACACCGCCCCCACTTAGATGCAAAACTTATCCCTGACTTCCTGAAAGCGTTAGATAATTATCGCGGCGGTTTAAAAGTAAAGCTGGCCATGCAATTGCTTTGGTTAACATTCGTTAGACCAGGCGAATTGCGCAATGCCCGATGGGAAGATATAGACGAGGATAACGCCTTATGGCGCATTCCTGCCGAACAAATGAAAATGAAACGGCCTCACCTTGTACCACTTTCAAAACAAGCGTTGGAAATTTTGAAAGAGCTACGCCCAATCACAGGTAAAGCTGCATTGGTTTTTCCCGGCGAGCGCAGATATAATAATCCTATTTCAGATGTTACCTTGTTAAAGGTGCTAATCATTCTCGGCTACGATAAAGGCGAAAAGAAATTTGTACCGCATGGCATACGCGGAACTGCATCCACCATCTTAAATGAAATCGGCAGATTTAAACCTGACGTTATCGAACGGCAATTGGCGCATATTGACCGCAACAGTGTTCGCGCTGCATATAACCATGCTGAATACCTTGAAGAACGCCGAGAAATGATGCAATGGTGGGCTGATTATTTGGACATGAGTAAGAAGCAGTTAAAATCAATACAGGAGGAAGTATGACCGAAATAAGAAGTTGCTGTGCGAATTTTGCCCATGCACAAGAAGACGGCACAGACAACGAAGGATGGGGAAAATTAATTGACTATTATGGCGCGAATGATGCAAATATTGGCTCTGATCTTCCGCCAATCAAATTTTGCCCGTGGTGCGGGACATCGCTAAAAGATATTTCATAGTTAAGTCTGAAGCGTACAACTGTATGAAATAGGAATATAGTCCTTGACGGATAAGATGAAGTGATATAGGCTATTATTTAGTACAGTCAAAAGGTTGCCTAACACAGCCCTCTAACTGTCCTATACAGTTCAACAGTCGTTAAAAGCAGTAAAACAATTCGCATCAGACTTCTTCCCTAAGCATAACTTGAGGGTTCAACATTATCAAGTTTTAATGATGTACGAATTTTCACCTATTGGCTTTGAAATCGTGTAGAGCATCCTACCCGCACTAGATCGCATTCGCGTTTATGAACGAAAGGAATATTTATGACGGAAAATAAAACGCTTCCAGAAACAGGCTTTGTTCGTTTGCCAGTTGTTTTGCACCATATCCCGGTTAGTAAGACAACATGGTGGAACGGTGTCAAATCTGGTCGCTTTCCAGCCTCGGTGAAACTTGGCCCCGGTGTCACCACATGGAAAGTCGAGGATATTAGAAAACTAATAGACCGCCTTAAAACCCAGCAGTAGGAATGAAAAAAGATGCCCGATTGATTCGGGCATCTTTTATATGATATCGAACCGCTTTAATAGATGCCCTCGATGGTAAGTGAAAATCACGGCTCCTTTACCAAGCTTTGTAAGGTATAATACCATTCAAAGTTAGAATCCATATTATTTTCTATTTTATCTTCTAAGATAGATTTTCCCACTTCAACTCCTGCATCAATGATTGCCCCTCCACCTGGAATAATTAATCCAAGAGCTAAACCAAGCCATTTGAATTTTTTCATTTTCTTTTTCGAATGCAATGAATGCTTAACAAGTCTGTCTATAAACTCTTTATACCAAGCATCCGTTATTGGCACATTGTTTTCAATGCTCTGCCAAAGCTCTTTTCTTAATGATACAACTGCCTTTTCCTTGTTAATAAACTTAACTACATGCTCTATATTTACTGGCTTTAAATTTGGAATAATGCAATTGAAAAGAATTTTTGCTTGTTGATGGTATTTATCTTCATAGGAGATATCATTCCATGAGAATTTTTGTATTTGGTCGTAATAGGGTTGGTTATCATCCCAATCTAAGACAGGAGTATTTAAGTGCTTTCTAAGTAGATCATTTATCAATATCTGGGCTAATAAGGGCTTTGATATAGCTTTGATTATTTCGTGCTCTAGGGGAGTAAAATGTTTTTTCTTTGATTCTAATAATTTGATAATGCTACTATATTTTTGATGATTATCAATCTCCCCAATGCTTGCTAGATAGTTTAGTATTGGGAAGTGCGCTGTATTTAAAAATTCTTTTTCACTACCACCTATGCGCGCCTGAAATTTTGAAAACTCGCTTTTTAAATCTTTCCATTGCTCTCTGATTACCTGAATCCAAATATTTGATTGTTCCGATATGGCTTCCACTTTTGAAAGTAGAGCGTCGTTATTTTTTGCAATTATAGAGTTAACGTCAATTGTAGATAAATAACCTTCTTTCTTTAAAAAGTTTAATGTATAAGACATCGGTGCAAGAAACTTCTGTTTATCATTAACGTAATCAAAAGCTAATTCATCCATGTAATATTTATTACCCAACATCAGAGATGTGTAGTCCAAGTCAATACCTTTATTACAAGGACTAGAGATAGGATATATAGCATGATCTGGAAGCTCGATTACTATGTATGGATTATGTAAGCCGAAAGAGGACAGAAAGAAATTCATATTTCTTGAAATATTGGATTGTTTTTTAATTCGCCTTTCCATTCTGTGTAATGGACAATATTATTTACACCACTAGCAATGTGAAAAGGTGGAACGGTTCGCGTAACTATTGCCCCAGCACAAACGTATGATTTGGGGCCAATTTCAAATCCTCCAGCTATTATCGCCCCAAAGCCAACAAAACTGTCTTCATGTATTGTTACTGAAGGTTCAGGGTTTTCATGATGATCCCATGACATAGTTGTATCATTATGTGTATGAACTAAATTTCCAAAGATTCTACATCTATCGGCAATTTTACAGTTTTCCGGAACATATCCACCTATAACACAATTCTTGCCTATTATTGTATTGCCACCGATTGTAGCTTTATATGTCACGAGAGTATCATCGCCTATATTGGTGTTGGGATCAATTGTACAATGACTATCGATTATTACCCCTTCTCCTAGTGATACATTTTCTCCGATAACGCTATATGCTCCTATATAGATTTTATTAGGAAGTATTGTTTCTCTTTTCTTTCTCTTTTTTGTTTGAATGCAACCCTCTAAAAACCTCAAAGGTGCATTTATTATAGCGGTTGGATCAACGTAATAGTTGCTCATTGTTTATAATTTTTAGCATTTTATTGATGTTATTGATTGTCATCTCTGAATCTCCTTTCTCATCACCTAAATTAGTAAAGCCATGCTCCATATTATCAAATTCATAGAATACAATATTGGAGTTCCTGCTCGCAATTTCTTGTGAAATTGAAATAGGCACCATACCATCCATATTACCGTGCATTACATGAATTGTTTTATTTGATTTTGCAATATTTGCTTCAATATTTACCATGCACATTTCCGATACAATATCTTGATGCAAATAGAAAGTATCATCCATATAGACTTTCTCACCCATTGCAATTGTACGTTCAATTACATCATGGAATAATTTCTTTCCCCACGTTGTTGATGGGGCAATAAAAGTTTTATAATAATCAAGAACTGGCGCGATGAGATATACGTTATCAATAATTTCTCCAAATAAGCTGGAGGCTGAAATGCATGGCGGACATCCAAAGCTTGAACCGATAAGATCAACTTTTTTCAAGTTTGTTTCTTTTAAAATCCAATCAATAGCAGAATGCAAGTCTATTAATTGAGACGCGATCGTAAAACCTGCTGGAGGTAAGTTGCTCTCACCATGGCCCCGAAAATCTATTCTTAGAGTTGCAACCTTGTTTTTGGCTAACTCAATAGCAAGCGTTTTATAAAAATTCAAATACTCATTCTTATTCGAGGATATTCCATGTAAGAGAACAATTGCTCTCTTGGGAAAACCATCGATTGGATATGCGTACACTGATGGAATCAGTATGCCCGAAGAATCTATAAAAAATTGTTTTTCTGAATAATTTTCCATGTCAATATACATTTTATGATATTGTTATTAATATTAGCCCAACTTATTGAAAGAGTAAAATAATAAAAAGAGAATTTCCCTTTCTAATTGTATTTATAGCTAAAAATTGTTTCGTTAAAGGTTTTTGTATCTTCTCTATTCAATGTCTGTATAAATTCAGATATTTCCCGCCCATTAAACGCTTTTAATGCTTCGATGGCTGTATCAATTTGAGTTGTAAATGAATTTGACTGAATCGATAATTTCAGTAGTTCTTCCAACCACTCATAGTAACTCTTGTATGTGTCATTCCAATAGCTAATGGTGTCTGGTATTGCTCTCATATTGCTGATGTCGCAGTGTCTTATTCCTCTTGCAATTATATTTCCAAACTGTTCAAATTTAATTCTGTTTAGGTTTTTCCAAGGCTCGTGATAACCGTGCTTGACAATGCCTATCCCTAACACTTCCTGTTTTATTAAGTTCCGTATAATAAATATCCAGTCTTCATTGTAAACATATGGGAAGAAACCTTCTGTTTTTTCTATGTCAAAAAATAGACAGTTGCCACTTAGTGCTACACTGGGACTTATTTGCTTTAAGTGAGCTTCAATTAAGCCAATAACAGATTTGTCGGGAAACAGTAGTGAGTAAAATCCTACAATATTTGCATGATGGGACAAAAAATATGCAGCACGCATGATTTGGTCTTTTGTAATAAATATATCGTCGTCTATTAGTCCTATTCGCTTATAGCCTTTAAACTTTGCGTATTCGATTGCGAAGTTTCTTTTTGTGGGAATATCATAGTCGGAAATAAAACTTAATGAAGGGTTTTGACTAGAAGAATACGATGCTAGGAAAAGGCTATGATCTTTTTTCGTGAATGTGATTATTTCCACGTCTTCATATAGCTTTTCTATGTTCGCACTATTTGCTGTCATCAATAAAATGATGTTTGGTGTATACTTTTTTAGTTCATTAACTAGTATTTTGAGGCTGTCGCGTACCCCGATGGTTGGAATGAATATTGCATCGATTTTAGCCCCATGCATTCTTTTAATTTTATGATTAAGGAATTTGTTATTAATTCCTAATTCGGTTGATATTTCCGCTTTTTTTAGGTTGATTGACATGTTATTTATAATTAAGGCAATTACTTTTACTTAAAATAAGGATTTTCGTCATACCTATCTTTCCCATTATCGCTTAGCTGCGGCATGTTGTAATACGGCCGCTTGAAGTAATGCGTTACGGGCTTGTCTGCGATAAACGTAAAAATCTTCTGTCCTGATGCGCGGCGCAATTCGTCCGGTGTCACCAGTGCCCTTTGATTGGCTTCCGAATGGCCCAGCCCCAGCGGCCCATATTGCGAAATCACATGCGACTTCATGCCGATGGCCTTGCTGACGTATTCCGCCGTAAAATTGTCGTTTACGCTGAAGAACTGCCGGATCGTCGAATTGCCGACGAATGTTTCCCAATTATCCTTGTAATGGCTTTGCAATTGAATCAGCGATTGCAGGATCGTCCACACCGTCACGTTAAAACCCGCATACGTGCTTAACGCCGTTTCAATTTCCGGCAGGTAACCCAATGCCGCAAATTCATCGAGCAAAAACGCGACGCGGTTTTTGGGCTGGCGCACCACCGCCCGCATCGTCGTTGTCACCACCAGGCGCAGCCAGCGTGCATGGCTTTGCAGCTTGTCGGCCGGGATAATCACATACACCGTTGTCTTCCCATCCGATAGAGTTTTCGGATCGAACTCCGAAACCATGCCCTTTTGCAAAGCCGGCGACTTGATAAAATCCGTGCATTGCAACACCGTTGCAATGACATTGCCCCAGGTCTTGTCCCCGGCTTTCATCAGTTTTTCGATCTCGTTCGATGCCTGCACCACCGTTTCCCCGAAGGATTCATGGTCATTGACCGCCATATCCGCCACCAAATCAATCCATTTATCTTCCGGCAAACGCACCCATTGCCACAACGTCTTTAAGGAGCGTTCCGCAATCAGATTGCCATCATCATCTTCATTCGTGGCCATGTGCAGCAAAAGCCCCGCGATCACCGCTCGCGCATTATCCGTAAAGAACCTGTTATGGTCGTTCTTGTCAATCGGCACGATCATTTCCGCAATGATCTGCGCATCATCAACCAGGTGGATGTTTCCCTTGTCTGCCAGAATATCCAACGGGTTATAAGATTGCCCTTCGCCCAACTGTTCCGACAATAACCCCCAGGGGTTCAGTACGACCACATTCTGCCCGCGCTCTCTTTGGTAACGCGCCGTTATCGCCGCGTTTTCCCCTTTTGGGTCAATCACCACCCAAGACCCCTGATAATCACTTGCCCCTAATAAATTCGGGATAATCAGGTTCGTGCCCTTACCACCGCGTGTTCCCGCCACCGTCAGGATATGCCCCTTGTCGCTAAAGCTGTAACCGCCGCCGATATAAAACCCGAAAGGCGGCAGATATTGCGCTAGCTCATCGGGACGCGCAAAACGCGCCGTCCCGAACTTGCGGCCTTCGACCTTTGCATTATTGATGCCCGTCCGCCACCTGTTGAAAAAACCGAACACCAGCAGGCCTAGGAAGATATTGACTCCCATATAATAAAATACCGCCCCGCTGCGCACCCAGTCCTTTGGCAATACACGCGCCGCTACCCACAGGAACGCAAACAGCGCGATCCAGATAAACACCGCACCCATAATCATCGCCACCCGAACAATCGGGCGCATCGGATAAAATGATGGGTATTCGTCATAAGCCGCCATAAAGCGGTTATAGCCCCGAATGTAACCAAGCAGGGAGCCAAGCAGCGTAATCGGTGTCAAAACGACAGTGACCAGCCAGAGGATGATTTTGGTGCGGCCTTCGGGATTGCGGTGCGGCTCAAGGAGATGCCGCAGCTCGTCGGCGGACACATCGAACGGATGTCGCGGTTTGTTCATGGGATGGATTTTTGCCCAATATAGGGCACGGGGTTTTATTGAGGGAGGGTGTTTCATGCAAGGCATGAGGGGTGTTTTTCCCGTGGGAACCGTGAATGATTTTTTTTATTTTTCGCCTGTGCCAGGCACAGGATTCAGACGCTATGAGAGCGTATGGGATAGAGTGGTATGTGATTGTATTGATTGATTATTTTGCTGTCCTTGCCTTGACAGAAGCAGGTATCCGGGCTATTGTTTCAGTGTTGTTGCAAGACGTGGTTTGTGGCCACAAAAACTAACGTTTTTGTCCGCACACGAAACCGTCTTGCAAGGGAGAACGCCTTCGCTCCCTCTCCCTTGACCCTCTAAACAACCCTGAAACAATAGCCGCAAAACCCATAGCCATGACACGACCCGAAAAGGAACGTGAGGACAAGCGCGTTGAAATATTCAAAATGCGTTTGACCCTTGCCGAGAAAACAAAACTGCTGGAGCTGGCCCGACAAGCCGGACTAACACCCAGCGATTTTGTGCGTGTCAATACCATTGGCGGCAAGCCGCAGACCCGCAAGGCGACCCCGGAACGCACCATCCTTATCAAGCTGCAAGCCGAACTGAATAAGGTTGGCAGCAACGCCAACCAGATTGCACGCGCCTTAAACCGCCGTGCGGATTCCGACACTCTGGCAGGCGTTTCGATGGAACTGGTGGACGAAGCCCTGCAAAGTATCAAGACCTTAACTATGCAAATTGCAAAGGAATTGGGACATGGTCATCAGGGGTAACAGTCGCGGCAATGCACGGCAGCTATCGCATTATCTGTTGGCGCAAAAAGACAACGAAGCGATCCGCATTTTGGATGCAGACGGACAAATAGACCCGCAGGCCGAAGACTTGCACCGTTCCATCTTCCTAATGGGCGTAAGCGCGGAACTCAGCAAAAGCGAAAAAGGCTTGTACCATGCGCAGATCAACCCCGCCATTGGCGAAGACGCGACAATGGACGACGAGCAATGGCTACAGGCCGGGGACATCCTGGGGCGGCAATTGGGGCTGGCTAACCAACGGCGGGCAATTGTGCTGCATACCAAGAAAGGCCGCACCCATGCCCATGTGGTTTGGGAACGCTTCGACCATGAGAAAGGCCGGATGGTATCGGACAGCTTTTCACGCCTTGCCCAGGATCGGGCACGCAAAGAAATGGAAGCGGTGTTCAGCCATAAGCCGACACCGCACCGGAACAAACACCGTCCCGAACTCAAAGCCAGCTTGACAAAGCTTTGGAACCAGACAGGCACAGGGGCGCAGTTTGTCCATGCCGCCAGGCAGCACGGCTATTTTATCGCCGAAGGGTCGGGCAGAAGCCCCTTTGTCGTGGTGGATGAAAACGGGCGGTCATACGACCTAACCCGCCAGTTGCAGGGCGTGCGCCTGAAAGACGTTCGGCAAAGGCTGCGCCATGAAAGCCTGCTTGGTGAAAAAGACGCCATCGTTTTTGCTCGTAAAAATAGTGGGATGCAAGAACGTGGCGGCGACAAAGGCACAGGAAAACAACAAGCATCATTAACGCAAAAAATATCAACCATGAAAGAGGAAGAAAAACAAAACGAGAAGCAAACACCAGCCAACGACAACCAGAAAGAACAGCAGAAATCCGGCCAGTTCAAAGAGAACAAAGCCGATATGACCCAAAGCGACAGGCAACAGCAGGACAAGGGAAATACTAAAGAGCAATTCAAAGACAACAAGCCATCCGTCACAGGCCAGCAGCAGGATAAAAGCACTAAGGAAAAGTTTGCAGAAAACAAAAACGACACCACCCAGAAAAGCGATCGTCAGGCAGAGAAAGAAAAACGCAAACAGGAATTTAAACAACGGATGCAGCCTAAACCCGGCCAAAGCCGCGATAAGCAAAGGGGGATGGATATGGATTAACTAAAAGAATTAGGAGTGCAGTTTTACTCCGGGGTTTATAGACCAACTACATTTTAGTATTAATACGTTTCTTGAAAATTATAATCTAAAAACCACATAGTATGAGAATTTCAGTTTTTGTTGACGGTGCAAACTTTTTCTTTATGCAACGAGAAAAATTAAAATGGTTTGCTGATCCCAAAAGGCTATTGGACTGGCTGGCCATAAAAGGCGATATTAATGAAGCCTTTTATTATATAGGTCAAGATGCTCCCCCCGCAAAGCAGATATAGAACGTGTGCGATAACTAGCTCCAACTTCCAATGTATTATAAGTCCCGTAAAATGACTACGGGACTTTTTGATATGCTCTATCCTGATATTTTCTGTTTTCAAGCCTGCTTTATTCATAAAATAGATGCCGCCATAGTGCCTATTATCAACACCCGCCGGGCTGATAATCACTTGCTGCATACGCTTCAATTCTGCGGCTAAGGTCGCCTCGAAAACGCCGTAAAATGAACACGCAAGGATTTGCCGCATTCGCGTTCCTCCTTGCGTGCGGCGTTTCTCTTCGGCTGGTTCCTTGCCTGGAATTAAAGCTATTCCGCAAATGATTATTTAACCGTCTGCCGGTGTAAAACCAACGCATCGGCAGGCACAAATCAAGATTTATGAAACAGGCAAATGCAATCAGCCACAAAAACAGTCAAAAGCCAAACGGCATTGTCAAACCACAAGCTGCCCCGGAAGTGAAAACCATCCCCGTGCCGCAACCAAAGAAGCAGGAAGCAGCAAAACCCACATTGGAAGACCGCATCCAGCGTGTTGAAGAATTACGCTCTCTAACCTATAAACGCCAGCGTACGATTGACATCCTGCACCAATTACGCAACTTCCAGTTTGCAAGCGATGAAAACTGCGTTCTAACCCTTGCAGACGGGCAGGGCCAGAAGTTCAATACGAACAATTCTAATCTGATTGCCCTTTTGCGGGATTACTTCACCACATTGTTAAACGACAAAATCTCAGCCCTAGATGACGAGATCATGAAATTTGAACTTTAAGGCGAAAGCCTTTTGATTAAACGCCATGCGATTGCATGGCGTTCTTCTTTTGTTTTGATATAAATGGCAAGCGGAGAAAGCAGAGCTTACACCGCTTAAGTTGTTTGTCATCACCCCACCTTGGCGATGCGGCCAGTATATCCCGTTTGCGCATTCGTTCATGCTCGACCCGGCTAACGCCTGGGTTTTCGCATTCCCTGCATGACACAAACCGGATGCAATAAAAAAGCCGGCCTGAGAACAGGCCAGCCCCTATAAACCCTATCACCATGAAAACAGGTCGAAGATACAATATTCAAGGGAACGGGCCGCAAGCGCAGCCCGTCTCTATTTCCCCATCACCATAAAAACCTGCCTACTGCCTTTTGAATGTTATTGTCACTTCCGAAGGTTCGCCCTCATATTCCAGCATCTTTAGGGTTGTTTCGTCCAATTGCGTGATTTTGGCATTTGTGCCTTCGGTGCTTGGATCATTCAGCTTGAAATATATCGCGGGGTAACTGTCCATTGTCCAGTTGCCATCGGTGGATTGGGCCGACGAAGGGTCGCACTTGATTGCGCCCTGGTCTATGACGTAAGTACCATCCGCCTTTATGGTCATGGTGTTATCTTTCACGCAATCATCCAATTGCTGTTCGCCGCCGTTTTTATAGACCTGTGCATTGATAAGCCATGTGCCGATCAATAGTTCTTTCGGTGTCTTGGGCGTGGTATTGTTGTTATTATTGCTGTTATTGTTTGGCTGCGTGTCGTCTTTCTTGCAGGAGGCAATCAGCAGTAACCCTGCGAGTACGCATAAATAAAGCTGTTTCATTGTTTTTGATTGAGGTGGTTAAATTATTTGTGTTTGAAGGTGAATGTGCTGGTAATGTCGCCCTCTTTGATATAACCCGCAGTGGTGTAATGGCCGTAATCCCCGCCGGGGCAGGAGATTTTAAGCATGGTCTTATCTAGTTGCAGGACATTGAAGTTCATACCATCGAGGGTCAGTGTATTGCTTTGCAATATCCATGTGCCGTTATCGTTCCCGCTGCTGCAATTGTCGAAGACCAGCATATTGCCCGTTGACGTGCTACTGCCTTTTTCTATGGTCATGGTGCTACCCTGGGCGCAGGAACCCGTATAATCGGAAAGCAGGGCTGGTGTCTGTTCCTGATAGACCTCAGCACCGGAAGGCTTGTCGGAGGTCATGGACTGAAATGCCCATGTACCGAGGATGGGCGCATCGTTGTTATTGCTGCCGGGGTCAGTATCATCCTTTTTGGAGCAGGAACTGAGCAGAAGCGTGGCAGCGATTATCGTTGCTGCAAGGCGGATTGGTGTCATTGTCTGGTTTTATATTGTTATCAATTCGTTTCATCAGTTGGTGGACATGGCTGGAATGCCATTTCTGCCCGTTATTGCGATAGGTCGGGATTTCCTTGCGGTTCAGCTCGGCAGCAATCCCCCTTACGGTTGTGATCCCTGCGCTTCTAATCCCTTCGATAATCGGCAGCATGTGCCTTGCAAAGTAGATTGCCCGGTACTTGTTGCGTTTTGACAGTACCTCGCGGCCAAACCCACCCAATACAACGCCCCGGTTTTTGGCGGCTTGCAGGGCGGCGGCTGTCCTTTGGCTGATCTGGTCACGTTCATGCTCGGCAAAAGCAGCCATCATGTGAATGACAAGCTTGCTGGCATGGGGGTTATCCACCGCTTTAAAATCAACCCCAGATTCCATGAGCTTCGATATAAAGGCTACATTTCGGCCCAGCCTGTCGAGTTTGGCGATCAGCAACGTGGCGTTTTCCCGTTTACATTTTTCCAATGCCTGAACCAGTACAGGTCGGTTATTCTTTTTGCCGGATTCCACCTCGACAAATTCGCCCCGGAGCTGGTAGTTGTTTGCCCCCGCAAAGTCCTTGACGGCCTTTTGCTGGGCCAGCAGTCCCAAACCGCTTTCGCCCTGGCGTTCAGTTGAAACCCGGTAATACGTAATTGCCTTCTTCATGCCTTTTATCCTTTCGCAATAGGGAGTTTCCAGTGCTTGGGACTTGCAGGCTGTTCATAGACAAACCAACGATTATCTTTGGACAGATTTTCGTCCGACAGACCGGATTTTAGACATGTAGAATAATGAAAAACCCTTGCTGGACGCAAGGGTTGGAAAAGTTGAAACCTGTAAAAACGACCTTATAAGACCAATGTTTGTCCATATACATACGTTCGTTTGTATATGGACAAATTCTATCTCTATAAGTTATGAACATTTGTGGAAAACCCGAATTTATATGGTTTTGAAATCTTGGTAAATTGTATATGGGTTTAATTCCGAACCCATTAAATTTATCAACTATGGCAAAAAGTGGCCAGTCATCCAAAGCGATGGCAAAACTTGCAAGCAAAACCTTGCAAAGTTCAAAAGCATCCAAGACCACAAAAAGTCTTGCAGGGTCTGTCTTATCCCAAGCTCCTAACAAGCCCAAGGGGAAAAGATAATCTCTAATGCTATTGTGAATTTAAGGGGGAGGCTGTTCCCCCTTATTTGTTAAATGTAATTCATATACTACATCATTCAGTTCATATATACTAACTTTGTTATCATGGAAGTGAAGAAACAAGTTCAAACTATCAAAGAAGCCACTAGGGTTGCTACTAAATCAAAAAGTGCTGCCACTAAATTTTTGAGAGAAGCCGGGATTAAAACTAGTTCCTCTAAATCGTCTTCATCAAAAAAGAGATAGATGTTTTATCAACCGTACAGTGTTATTGGATTCCATAGTTGTGACAAAGCAGTTGGACTAAAGGTCTTAAATGGTGAGTTAGAACTTAAGAAAAGCGATAACAAATGGGACTGGTTGGCTGATGGTGTATATTTTTGGGAGCAAAATCCTTTGCGCGCTTGGGAATACGCTGTAGAATGTTCCCAAAATAAACAGAAGAATGCAAAAAAAATTGATACTCCGTTTGTGATAGGTGCAATAATTGAGGTGAGAAATTGTCTAAATCTTGTCGATGCAAACTCACTTAAAATATTGACGCAGGCATATGACGGTCTAGTCAAAGTTACACAGGAAGCAGAAACTGATTTGCCAGTTAATAAAGGTCATAATAGAGCATTAGATCGGGCCTTGATTCAATATATTCATCATTCAAATGAGATTAACGGTCAGCCGTCATATGACACAGTGAGATGCGCATTTCCTGAAGGTGGGCCTGCATTTCCTGGTTCCCAAATAACTGAACGCTTGCATATACAGATTTGTGTAAGAAACGCAGACTGTATTAAAGGCTATTTTCTTCCAAGACCCCTCAAAGACTTTAATAAGAACTTATAATAGTTGGCTTAGCCACCGAACTCATAGAAACTAGCTTTGGGATCGCCTGCTCCATAAATGCCTGCTTCTTTTGCTACTTCTGCATCCATCACTGCATCAAATTCCCACGGCTGTTCGATATAGCACCATTGTATATCGAAGAAATCGCCAGTTTTAAAACATGTAATGCCAATACAGCGTTCGTATTTGTGTTTATACTTAAATATTGATGTGAAATTCATAATTGCATTTTGCCAATATTGTTTCAAATCTTTATCCAACGGCAAGAAAATAAATCCACAATTAATATCATGGCTACCAAATCTTCTAGGGAGAAGCACTTTATTATTGGAATTGACCTCTCGTACCATCCAAGTATATCGGCTTTTGAATTCGGCTAAGGTATGGCGATTAAGTTTTGCAAGCTGCTTTAAAATCGGATAATACCGTTCAGGAATTTTATCTTCTTTATCAAATATTTTATCATAGAATGGCTCAATAATTGAAGAAATATCAAACTTCTCTATGTCATTTTTGAAGCGTGGTAATAACTCAATATAATGATTGACAATTTCAAGATTGCCAGGATTATATAAGAAATGGCTAAGTAAATATTGTTCAGGATAATTATTTATCTCTATACCGTGTTTATCAAACATTCTTTCACGAAACAGGATGTAACTGTTCAATTCTGCTGGCGTTTGCAATGTTTTGCACAATTGATAGTAATCCTCTAATTCAATCAGATTAATGTTTCCAACGTCCTGGCTTCGGTAGAATTTTTGCTGCCTGAAAGAGCTAGACAAATTTGTACTGTTTGGCCAGTAAAGAGCAATTTTTCTGACATCGTTGGCTGTAACCTTAGGGATTACGATTTTGTGTCCACGTGAATTCTTTATCTCAATGTCCACGTACTTTTGAATATAATAGAGTGAGTTTTTGATTTGATTTTTGGCTTTCTTTAGCACACGGTCTTTAAACCATTTATCAACATTCTCATTTGTGTCTATAGCCGCTATATCTCGTTCTTTTGCTTGAATTATAAAAACGATATCATCTAAGAATATAAAATTATCAGCAAGTTCAAGCTCGCCACCTTCAGCAGGGAAAAACGTATCATTAAATGTGAACTCCCTAAAGAAGACGTTTGTATTGATTTCTGTCAATATTTGTTCTGATTGTGTTGCCATTAGCTTACCATATATAAATTACGATTGGTTTCCAATTACTGCATTTAAAGCATCGTCAGCAGACTTATTGATAAAGCTTGCTTGATAGCCGATTGTCGTGGATATATTGCTATGTCTGTATAATTTTTGCAACATCTGCACAGGAATCTTGTCGCCGGACAGATTGCCGAACGTATGCCGAGATATATGCATGGAAATCGTTTTGGTCACTTTAGCCTTTTTAGCCACTTCCTTTAAATCCCGATTAATCGGCCCAAGTTTGGTTTTAACACGCACTTTGACAGCATAAGGGTCGTCAAGGCTTGCCAGTCCTTTTAATTCAGGGAACACCAAATCGGTTTCGTCTTTGGTATGCCTGTACTGGTCTAAAATGCGCATAGCCTTTTCCGGCACTTTCAGGCTGTCCACCTTGCTGTTTTTGCCCATCGCATAAAACAGGCGGTCATTTTGAAAATCAGACCATTTTAAGCGAAACACGTCAGAGGCCCGCATTCCGGCAAAGTAGAACGAGAACAGCCAAATATTACGAGCGTGGTGTTCTTTTGGGCTATCGGATAAATCCACATTTTCAATCGCCGTCACATCGTCAAGGTTGCCGCCAATTTTCTTGCTATCAGGAAACTTGATGCTGATCTTGCCTTTGCCAAAAGGGTAGTACTTAGGGTCGCAGACCTTTTCCTCGATTGCCTGACTGAACACCGAGCGGATCATGGCAAGATAATTCGAGGCCGTGCGTTCCGATACCTTGCGTTCAGTCTTTAGCCATGCCTTGAATCGTTTGATAAGCGGCATGGTAAAGTCTGAAAAGGCAATGTCGTCTTTCAGGAATTGCTTCAGGTATTTGACGCGGGGTTCCTCGGCCTGTAGTCGGTTATAGTTTTTGTCTTGCCTAAGGCGTTCAACATAAAGGTCGGCTTGCGCAAAGACAGAGCCGTTTGCATTAGGCTTGATTTTCTTTTTTACAGCTTTGGCTGATGCTTCTGGTTGTGTTGTCTCCAGTTCAAGAGATTGGTTATTGGCTTCAACCTTTTTAGTTAGAAGATAATTATTCAGGCGAGTAGAATTGGGATGTGTCTTTTTGACACGCTCGTTAGCGGCATCCCAATCCTTTTCGTGGATATATTGCCCGGTATAAATGAATGAAGTTTTACGGTCTTTGGTGATGCGTATCGCAAGGGGATAAGTTTCGTTTTTCTTTTTTTTCTTGCGCAATACTATCTTTACTGATGTACCCATTTTTCATTGGTGTTTTGGTACAACAAAGATAGGAAATTGGTACAACATAGGTACAACAAAAGGCGGTTTTTATTGTAGCGTATTGTAGCCTACTGAAATGAGAACGTAGTAAAATAAAGGGTTTCAGCGCATTTGATTTCAGTAGAAAACAATAAAATCAGGATTCATAACCCTGAGGTCACGGGTTCAACTCCCGTCTTCGCTACCAGAACAGACAAGCCTTTCAGCGTATTTTGCTGAAAGGCTTTTTTCTTACTACAACTATCCTACAACATTAGGCTATGGCTCAAAATAATTCCGCCGTTGCAGGTGTTCTTCACCTGCAACTCAACACATGGGGCAGCGCGCGTTTAGTTTGTTGGTGAGGAACACCAACAAAGGCGGAAAAGCTTTTTTCCCCATCTGGTTTAAGTCTTCCGCAGGACGACTTAAATCTAAGCAATAAAATGCAGGTCTCCCGACCGGCAGGTTAATAGAGCAGCTCAATAGGAAGCATGCTTTTCTGTCTATGCTGTATTTAAGCGAGGCGTCAAACATTATCTCTATATATAGATCTGCCCAAGGCATCTATCCGCTGTACTGCAATGTTTTGCCGGTCGGGAGACCTGCGTTTATTCATTGATGGTTGCGTTTGCATTATTAATTCTAATCCTCGAAATTTCCGCCGTTGCAGGTGTTCTTCACCTGCAACTCAACACATGGGGCAGCGCGCGTTTGGTTTGTTGGTGAGGAGCACCAACAAAGGCGGAAACATTAAGCTACGACTCAAAAATATTACCATTTAATAACTACTCAGGAGACGGTGATTATCGTTCTTACTTAACGCTTTTATGTAGATTATTCTTTACAATGCGGTGAATACTCGGTATATTTGACGCATACATTGCGTAGATTAAGGCTATGAGCATCTATATTCATCAACAATCCGACTGGCCGCAATTCAGATGGGATGCGGGTAAGCTGGCAAACCTGCTGGCCTCCGTCCGGCATAAGCAGGGCAAACTGGCAGGAAGTATGAGTGCCCTGGGCTTTAATTTGCGTAGCGAGGCCATGCTCAATACGCTCACCCTGGATATTCTCAAATCGAACGAGATTGAAGGGGAAATCCTTAATCCCGGACAGGTGCGTTCTTCTTTGGCAAGGCATTTAGGACTGGAAATAGCCGGCCTGGTTCTTACCGACCGGCATGTTGATGGTGTGGTAGAAATGATGCTGGATGCCACCCAGGAATATGCAAAACCGCTAACCGCTGACCGCCTGTTCGGGTGGCACACGGCAATGTTTCCAGCCGGGCGCAGCGGCCTTCATAAAATCACGATAGGCTACTGGCGCAAAGGGCCGATGCAGGTTGTTTCAGGAACGTGGGGAAAAGAGAAGGTACACTTTGAAGCACCTGAAGCGAAAAAGCTGGCTAATGAAATGCAGCGTTTTTTTACATGGTTCAACTCTGTTACGGATATTGACCCGGTAATCAAAGCCGCAATCGCGCATTTCCGGTTTGTGACGATACATCCTTTTGATGATGGCAATGGCCGTATCGCCCGGGCCATTGCAGACATGCAGCTTGCCCGCGCCGATGAAAGCCCGCAACGCTTTTACAGCATGTCTGCCCAAATTCAGAAAGAACGGAAATCATACTACGATATTCTTGAAAGGTCGCAAAAGGGCAATCTTGACATTTCGGACTGGATAGAGTGGTTCCTGACCTGCCTGGATAATGCTTTGGGTGCTACGAATGAAATTCTTTCAACCGTTCTGAATAAAGCGCAATTCTGGGAAAAACATTCTGAAACAACTTTGAATGCCCGGCAGGTTTTAATGCTTAATAAGTTGCTGGATGGTTTTGTCGGCAAACTCACAACATCGAAATGGGCGAAAATCGCCAAATGCTCTCATGATACGGCATTACGGGATATTCAGGATTTAATTGAAAAGGATATTTTGACTAAAGAAGATGCGGGTGGGCGAAGTACGAATTATATATTAGCAATGCCCGATAATAAAATTTCATAACCGTGGGGTCACGGGTTCAACTCCCGTCTTCGCTACCAGTCCACAAAGCGTTTCAGGCTAAAACCTGAAACGCTTTTTTCTTTTGGTACAACATTTAGCCATTTCCTCTGGCCTCAAAAAGCTCTAGTTTGCTTGGCTGCGTAGCTGTATTAAGCAATTGTTCAATGTATTGTTTGAGCCTTTCGAATTCCTGCACCGGTTGTGAGAACCAATCCGTTGACCAAATTCTATATATTTTCCAGCCTAAGTTCTCAAGTATTTGCTGCCTGATAATATCTCTTTCTCTGGCTGATTTAGACGAATGGTAGGCAGCACCGTCGCATTCAATGCCTAACAAATATCCATAGGGATATTTAGGGTGCTTAATCCCTAAATCAATTTTATACCCTGCTACTCCAACTTGAGTATGAACTTCGCAACCGATGCTTTCCAATTTTTCCTTAACCCAGATTTCGAAATCGCTATCAGCCTCTTCGCTAACTTGGTTTCCGCTATCAAGGACACCATTGACAGCATAACTTAGGAAGCCCTTGAACGCTAATAAGCCTTTAGATGATGTTTTTGAGGTTTTTATATCTTCTGGCTTTAAAGAGGTAAAGACCCACATGTTTTTCTTAGCCCTAGTAAAGAGTACGTTTAACCTACGATATCCCGCCGGATTGTTAATCGGGCCAAATTTTTGAACTGTGACACCATTCTTATCGGGGCCATACACAGTTGAGATAAAAATCGCATCTCTTTCGTCACCTTGGACACTTTCAAGATTCTTTACAAAGAAATATTCCAAAGTATCCTGCCATCTGGCCCTATATTGTGCAGCATGGGGATTTTCAACAAAGGCTTTATCCATTTCTGCTTCGATAAGTTCACTTTGAACTTGGTTCATCGTAGCAATCCCCAAACTTCTATTGGGGTATCTTCTCATAAAGTCCAAAGCCGCCTTTGTGATTGCTTTTACTTCATCAAGATTTGAGCTAGAGCTATAAGTTCCTCCGACATATTCCAATCTAACGCCGAGTTCGTCAGGGTTTTTAACGGGTGACGGAAACAAAATCAGGTTACGCTTGTAAAAATGATAATTTGAGAATTCAATTAAACTTTCATGTTGAGACCTATAGTGCCGACTCAATATTTTGGCAGGCCTAAAGGAGGATAGGGCCAAGTCCATTATAGCATCAGAGTTGAAATCCTCGAATTCTTCATCATCCTCTCGGGAATTCTGCTTAAAGAAATTCGTAGGAGGTAGTTGTTCAGGGTCGCCTACCACAACTATTTGTTTCGCGCGCGCGATTCCGCCTAGAGCGTCTTCTGGACACATTTGCGAGGCTTCATCAATCACAATAAGGTCAAATTCGATTTTCCCTGGCTGTAAGTACTGAGCAACAGTCATAGGTGACATCATAAAGCAAGGTTTAATTAATTGGATTGATTTACCAGCTCTGGCAAGCAGGTCTCTTGTTGCTATGTGTTGCTTTTGCTTACTGATTTCATTGTTGATTAATGCTCCTTCAGTCCAAGTCTTCCGGCTTCCTGAACTATTCCCTGGTAATGGTTTTGCGGAGGTCAAATCTTTATTTAAACTTATTTGTTGGAGACTTATTATTTCAGCATCCAATTCTTTAAGCCTTACTCTAGCCTGGGCAAGGTTTTGACCATTAAAGTCTTTAATCGTTGGGTAGGTATTATAAATTTCTCTTGAAAGTGCATTAAATACCAACCATTCAAAAGCAATTGGTAATGTGTCAGTTTCTAAATCGTTTTGCAAATAGGCGTTGATCAGCTCACCTTTAATGTCAGAAGATAGCTTATGAAGTTGACCAGAATATTTTACCCATCTGCCTAGGGCTGTTGGGTTTGAAATACTGCGCTGTAAAATATTTGAAATCTGTTCAAGGTTCACATACCTCCAGTTGTCATTGGCAGGAGCAAAGTTGATTTTGCCAAATTCTTCTATTTTATTGCTGACACCTTCAATTACAGTTAGCTTGTCTATGATTTTATCGCGTTGGGAAAGAAAGTCTTTCCACTTACTAGCAAACTGACGAACGAAAAATTCACTCAAGAGCTTTGACAAGAAGCCTGAATTTGCAAACTCAGTCAGAAACTTAATTTCTTCTTCGTATTTGCCAATATCCGTTTTCTCCGACTGATAGTTTTCGTTCAAAATACTCGTCACTCTCGTCAAGGATTGAACTTCCTGAATGAGCTGATTGATTTTCAAGCATCGTGAGAAATCTCTTGAAATAGCATTTACAGGGATTGAACTATTGCTCGTAAATGCAGCAAGTCCTTCACTGATAGTTGTCAATGAAAAAATCTCATTACCTAGTTCTGCGATATATGATTGTAACGTTGTATTACTGGGAAGCTTGATTTTTATTCCTGTTATCAGGGCCTTAAATTCTTTAAAATCTGAACTATGATGCAATTCTCTAAGAGCATCCAATTCTTCAATGTCTCCCGATAAAAGGAAATTGCGAATATTTCTTGACAGCTCTTTTGGCCCACTAAAGCGATTTCTTACTCCTATTGCCCAATTATTGACAGTAAAGAGCTTCTCAAAATCGGTATCAATTCCTTTGAAATTGATACCGCAGACATTTTTTAGATGAACATCATTTTCGATTTTCTTGAGATTATCCTTAACAGTAGCAATTGCTCTTAATTGAGCGACAGAATTTGCTTTGTTAAATTGAAACTTAGTTTTATGGGCTAGTTTCAAAACTTTTTTAGCCCTCCTATAGGACGGGTCGAGAAAGCTGAAAAAGCCAGCATTTTCGATTACTGCTGCATGAATTCGTATCTCATTAGGTTCGCCTAATAAGGAAATGTCGACTTTACTTTCTATCGTTTCAATCGAGGTTTGCACCTGCTTTTGTGTATCTCTTGCAGTCTGTAAAACATAAGCGTTACTTTCATCAATAACATCTTTGTTTCTATGTAAGAGATAGTCACGAGGAACAGAAGCAATTATCTCGGGTATCTCAGAGAAATCAATAATCTTGTCTAAAGTATCCTTTTGGGATACGCCGAAGCTTTTTCCAGCATCATTCAAATATGTAACACTTTGCTCAAGAAAATCCTTGACCTCCTTAAGCTCAGAAATTGTTGATTGTATATCTAAGACTGATTTTTCAGTAAGCCCCAATTTGTTACTCATTACAATTAATTCTTCGAGCTCATGCAACTGTGCATTGTCCATTGGCACTTTAGATAAAGCTTCCAGCTCTGCAACAGCTTTGTTGTGCTCCTTAATAGCATTGCTAAAACGAAGAAATTCGCTTATGTCAGCCAGGCTTTTAATATTTGAAAGTATCTCGCCATCAATTCCATTAATGTCAAAATCAGAAATAATTTGCGTGTCGCTTTCAAAATCTCTTAATCCTTGTTTCGTCCAAGTAAGGCCAAAATTGTATTTAGTGACAAGTTCTTTTAAAATTGAAATCAGATCATCAATTCCATTTTTGAAGGACTTAATAGTTTCAAAAAAATCTTCTTGCTGAAATGGATTTAAATTCAAATTGAGCATATAAGCCCAAGGGTGAGCTGTTCCATTGCAATCAGCATCAATTTCAGACTTTAAGCTTCGGAATAAATTGATATCCTCTATGTGTGAAGATAATTGAGTTTCGGACAGGTTCGCTTGATTGATAGATAATCTTAGCTGCTTAACTGGATGGGGCAGACTTTCAAGTTTTTCCCTTCTTAATTGAGTACCCCACAAGTATTCATGAACTGTCTTATTCTGCGCTCCAAATCTTGAATTTAAAATGTTGATATATTCGCTAATGTGGTCTCGATGTTTTCTAAACTCTTTGACCTTTGCTGCAACGTCAGAACCAAGTCTTGGAGAAGTATGCGTAATACGCTCTTCTATGGACTTCAATATTTTCGTCTTTTGAGCTTTGGTTGAATGCAATTCTAAACAGAACGGCCTAAACCAGCCTTATTGAGCCGTTCATGAACAACGTTCAATGCTGCCATTTTCTCAGCTAGAAATAAAACCTTTTTGCCCTTTGCTAGAGCATTGGCAATTATGTTGGTAATAGTTTGGGATTTGCCTGTTCCAGGAGGGCCTTTAATCGCTAAATTCTTCCCGTTCATAACATCGACAATTGCACTATGCTGCGATGCATCGGCAGACGTTATAAGTAACGGTACGGTGTTTTCGACAATCTCAGTATCAATATTATAATCCTCTGCATAAACTTGGTTATCAGAGGTAATCTCTCCAGAAAATAATTTTTGAATTACTGAATTGGTTGAAACACCGGAATTTACTGGCCATTTATCGGAATTCAGGTCATGAAACATAACCAATTGGGAAAAACGAAAACGTCCAATCGTAATATACCGCTTTACTCGCCATGCTTCTTTCTTAGGAATACCAGTAGCATTTTTGAGTATTTCAGCAACCTTAAGAAGATATTTCTCAGGAGTATCGTCATCTTCGAATTCCGGCATTTCCATGCCAAAGTCTTGTTTCAATCTTTCTGCAAGCGAAAGATTCATTTCGGCCTTTTCACCAGTGCTCAATACCCTAAATACATATCCCTTTTTTGAAAGTTCTTTCTTAATCTCCAACTGAATTAAAAATAACGGAGATGTACATGGCTTGTTTGAGTTCTCTGCTTCAAACCAGTGTAAAAAGCCAAATGCTGCATATAGTGTATTTACACCCGTTTCGTCAGTGTCAGTTTTGATATAAGAAGAAAGGCCGCTTAAAGTTCGCGTCATTTCCTCTGGTTTGAGCAGAGTCTGAATGAATTTGTCAGTATGCTTTCTGTTATTTTCTTCCGGGGTTTCAACAGGAAGTGGCATTTCATAGCTTGGGTTAATGCCATTTTTTTTAGCCACATCAACATTTGATAAGCGCTTCTGGTTTACAAGTGGCTGCAGGCCAAGTTGTACTCTTATCTTATTCCTAAGTATCCTTTCAATTTTCTTTATTTCATCAATTGAATTTTCATCGTCACCATCAATATCCTCTAAGGAATTTAGATACTCCTCATCTGTAAGCTTGCCTTGCTCCAATAGCGTCTTAAACTCTTCTGTGCTTTCATCCATTGGAAGAGTTTCTTCTTCAGGCAAAGACGCGAAGGTTAGTGTTTTGCCATCAATAAAATGCTTGAAAAGTACATCAGGCAATTCGTCAATTACTCTGATATATTGGCGGGAGCTTTCGCTATGTTTAAATGATATTAGATTGTTGCGTTTGCTAGTATCGAGTAGTTTTTTTCGATACTTTTCTATGCAGTCTTGAACAAATTTCAAATTCGGTTCCATACACTATTCCAAGTAGCTAAGTCAGTTTTTTTGAATAGTTTCTATGGTGATAAATATAATACCTTATGTTGGGAATATATAATTTCAGAACAGATGTCCTTTACGCTTTTGATTTAAGTCAAGCCTTGATTTAGCAATAGAAAAACGGTTTTTTTCCAAACTGGTTTAAATCTTCCTGCGGACGACTTAAATCTAACCAAATAAAATGCAGGTCTCCTGACCGGCAGGTTAATAGAGCAGCTCAATAGGTAGCATACTTTTCTGTCTATGCGGTATTTAAGCGGGCAACAAATATTGTCTTTAGGTCTGCCCAGGGCATCTATCCACTGTACTGTAATGTTTTGCCGGTCGGGAGACCTGCGTTTATTCAGTTAGGGCCGGGCAACAGGCTTGCCATCTGCTAAGCAAAAAAATAAACCGCCCGGTAGCCGGACGGTTTATGGTAATCCATGCGCGGGTTGCGCGCGGGTGATGATTACTGAACTGTGAACCTGATAGTGTATGGCGCACCATTACTGCCAGCCAGTTTTAGCAGGTAAATGCCCGGCACCGCTGTTTGCATGTTAAGCTGCGCTTCGCCGTTCATAAACGAAAGGCTGCCCCGGTATACCACCTGCCCTGTAGCATTCCATATTTCGGCCTTAACTACCTGGTCGCTCACGGCCAGTTGCCGGATAGTGATATGCCCGTCGCTGGGGTTGGGATACAAGGCGTATCCCTGCCTGCCGGTCGCATCTGCTACGGAGCGGGCTACGCCATCATTATCATTGCCAGTGGTGTTATTACCCTGTTTAAACCCTACCGTTGTAAACGGCAGCACCGGGCAGGCAGGATAAGTGCCGCCTCCCATAGTGATGATGGTTGACCCTGTGCTGTAAGCCGAAATAGCAGGCAGTTCGGTCCCATGCTCCGTAGGGGTAGCTGCGGCAGAACCATCCACGTAAAGCGGCGACCACGAAGGGTCGGTACTGCCCATGGTATAGGTCTGGTAGTTAGGCGTGCTGCCTACGCTTGTCCAGAAGCCCGATGCCGGCAGCCACAGGTTGTTGCAATAGGCTCCTGCCCCAAGTTGCGGGTTGATGTTGCCATTGATAACAAAGCCATACGCATCCTGGTCCATGGTGTTATTCTCCCATTCAAAACCATTGTTATTCTCAAAATAAAACCCTGTGTTCAGTTGCGAAACCGTATTGCAGCCTACAGCAGATATTATCGGCGGGGCAGAGCTGGAATTGAGGGAGCCCGCTAAATTATTGATATGTATCCCCTCGATAACAGGATAATTATAATTGAGGCCGAGGTGAGATGGCGGTGCCGGCACGTTATAACCCGGCCCGGAAATGGTATTGTGCAATACAAAACCCGGGTTGATGTTGATAAGGCTGATGCCCGTCTGGGCAGCCATAGGCGTAAAGATGACATCCTGTGCCAGGTTAATGATATTATCGTTGCACACAGGCGGCATCATCTGGGTCATAAAGTCGGACACGTAAATGCCGTTGAATACATGGTCGAGGTGGTTCTGCTCTATATTTACCTGCACACCGGGAACCATATTGATGACGGAATAACCGGCAGTATTGACCACTAAAATAGCCTGGCGCACATATTCGCCCGCTGTTGGTGCAACGGGGAGGCTGGCAGCAAATATATTGTTGCCTTTCACCTCTATCTCGCCGTACAAGGATGTGCCCGAAGATGGAGCGGCTATATATTTAATGCCCATAGCAATGTTGTGTATGTTGTTATAATTGAGCTGCACGTCGTAATAATTCGATGACGACATATCGTAACCCAGTGACCCCGCCGGGCTGGCGGTTGTCATGGCGCTGTGGGCGCTCATCATACTGGCAAATTCGCCCTTCATATAATAATACTCCTTAGCCGCTACCGCTGTATTGCAATCGTAAAAGCTACTGTTGGTAGCTACTGCTCCGCCTTTCTTCGGTAGCAACGACCCGTCTGACCCGTAGAGCCATAACTGGTACAGGTTGTTGACGCCCGACGGGTTCGTATTTTCTGCATAGACACCTATGCCCGCAGACGAGCCGCCGCCGGGTATATTGGCCGGGCCCGACAAATGCGTATAGGTTCCGTTGCGCGGCACCACGTTGGTATTGATGGCATATATGCCATAGCGCAGGTTATCGAACATGTTTAACTCCGTATTTGCGGCCGATGTAGGAACAGAGCCAATCGTTACGCCGGAATAAACAGCCGACCCCAGCGACCCGGTAGTTAAGCCCACATCGCTTAGCAGAATACCCTTGTCGGCGGGTAGCGTATCGTTACAGGTTGTCATCGGGTAGCCCCCGGCAGCGCAGGCCATAGGGTTATCAATATTATACGGCGGGTCGTATGTGCCGAAAGGTATCCAGGGTGTTTTCAGGCCATCGGGTGTCAAAAGGCCGGCCCAGGTATAAGGCCACATACTGGTTGGCGTAGGTGGCCCCGACATTGTATAACCGTAAAAATCGCGGCTGGTAAATACCGTATTCTCAATAATAAAGGGGTAGGAGGGTACCGGCACCACCGGGTAAGCATATCCGCTGGTAGGTGTCAGCACAGGCGGAATGGCCGGGTTATAGCGGGATATACTGATGCCTACGGTGTTCTTGTTGAAAATAGCGCCATGCGAATGGACGATAAGCGAACCACCCGGGGGTGTTACCGGAGCCGGGACATTGATAGCGATATCCGCATCTTCTATCATTGTATTGTTCTCCAGTTCGATAAGGCCCTGCTGGCCTCCGCCGGTATTCAGCAGGATGCCCTGCCACATATCGGGGTTGCAGCAAAACAGGTGGCAGTTGTCCAGGACAAGTTTTACACCCGGCGCTACATCTATTTTCAGGCCGGGGTCTATAAATACCACGCAGCCTGTCAGGTGCACCACATCGCCGGGCAGCCCTGCAATGGTTACATTGTTCATCATATAATAATTGCCGGCCGTGTAAGCCCCTGCTGTGGCCATGGTTATGGAGCCTGTTGGCGCGAACAGGTGCACGGCAATATTTTTACTCTGGGCATCACATACACAACGGTTCTTAATGGGCGTTACTGCTATTGAATCTTTCCCTGTACATCCTATGCTGTCCGTTACGGTAACCGTATATACCGTAAGCATGCCGGGGGTTACGGTAACCGTTGCCGTAGTGCCGGATGGTGGTGTCATGGCGGTTGTGGGCGTCCATGCATAGGTAACAGCAGTAGCACTGTTAGCGGTAAGCTTCGCATCGGGGCAAGCCATTACCAGCATGGGTGCAGGTATGCCGGGAACAGAAGTTGCAGCGGGCACGGATGTAATGGTAACCGCGGGCGGAGGATGTACGGTTACGGTAAAGGTAACGGTACCTGAGCAGCCAGTGCCGGGGTTAAAAGCCGTGCAGGTAATAACGGCTGTGCCTGCACCCACTGCAGTGATGATGCCTGAAGTACTGTAGCCGGGCGCAACGGTCGCTACCGAAGTATTGCTGCTGGTCCACGTTAGTGTGCAGCCCGGTACGGAGGTTGGTTCTATGTATAGCATCGTCATATCGCCTATACACAGGTCAGGTGTCGGCGTTGGGTTCACGCCGATAACGGGGGCAGGTGTCAGGTTCACCGTTACTGTATGGCTGACCTGGCAGCCTGCCGGTGAAATATAAGTAATAATGGAGGTACCAGGTATGATGCAGGTAAGCATGCCCGTAAGCGGGTCGATGCTTGCTACTGCAGGGTTGCTGCTGCTCCATGTGCCGCCCGGCGGCGTTACGCCTGTGGGCGCATAAGTGTTGCCCGTGCAAAGCGGGGGATAGGAAAATGTGGGGAGCGGGCTGACCGTAACAGGCCGGGTAGTATTACAACCTGTTGAAAGCAGGTAAGTAATAATGGCCGTGCCCGCAGATGACCCCGTAACCACGCCTGTGGTGGCGCCGATAGCAGCAATGGCGAGAGGTGCGCTTGACCAGGTGCCGCCCGGCGTAGCATCGGTAAGGGTGATGGTAGCGCCCACGCAAACGGAATCGGGGCCGGTAATGGGGGCCGGGTTGGGATTGACCGTCATGAGCCGGGTACGCACGCATCCTGTAAGGGCGGTATAGGTAATGACGACCGTACCCGCACTGACGCCCGTTACTGCCCCCCCGGCACTTATCGTGGCTATGGTAATATCAGAACTGCTCCACGTTCCGCCCGAGGGTGTACCTGTGAGCGGGGTTGAAGTACTACCCACACAAACGGAAGCAGGGCCGGTAATGGTGGGAAGGTTGTTGACGGTTACAGGTAAAGTGCCGAAGCAACCCGTTGGTAACGTGTACGTGATGATAACGCTGCCGCCGCTTACTCCCGTTACAACACCGCTGCTGTTGACTGTGGCCCTTGAAGTATTGGAACTGCTCCACGTGCCGCCGGGAACAGATGCCAAAAGTGCAATGGTTGAGCCGACACAAACAGTTGGCGGCCCCGTTACCACAGGGTTGGGATTCACGGTTACGGTGGTTGTGGTAGTACGCCCGCAGGGGTCGGTATAAACAATAACAGCCGTACCCGCCATTACACCGGTATAAACGCCGGTTACAGAATTGATAGATACGATGCCTGGTGACATGCTGCTCCATGTGCCGCCTGTGTATGCGTTGGACAGGATTTTTGAGTCGCCTACGCAGCAATGGGTGGTGCCCGTAATAGGCGGCAACGTGCAAAAAGACCATCCCGCACAGCCTGCGCCTTCTCCTATAATAGCATTAGGCACAGCAGATGTAACTGTTCCTTGCATAGTCATATGAAAACCATTGATTGCTACAGCCCCTAGGGGGTGATTGTACTGGTAGGCCCTTATATAGATGGTATGCGTGCCGGGTGACAGAGGGCCGGTTGTAAAACTACCGGGATTGGGCGATGCCCAGTTAGGGGTATTGAAGCCTGCCCCCACAGGCAGGCTGAAAAGGCTGGGCGCCATAAAAGGCGGTACGCCTGCAGGGTCGAAATAAACGTCTGCACCGTTATCTACCGACATGTTGAAATTTACGGTAACAGAGCTGGCGGTGCATAAAGTAAAAGTGCGGATAAAATCCGTATAGTACTGCGTTCCGCCGGGCCCCGTGCCATCCGTATTATAGAAATTCGAATTGACGCAGCTTAGCGCATTGCTGGCAGTATAAAAAGCGATTGCCCCCGGAACGATACGGGCAGGGGCTACAGGCGCAACAGGCGTAAAGCCGATAGGAGTATAAGGAAACGCGCATGGCTGGCAAATACCCGGTGTGTTGTAATTAATCATCCAGTGCGGGTCTGTTGTTCCCGTGGGGATGACAGAATTTGTAATGGGATTATAGCCTGTATTGATGGTCAGGGTAGAGGTGAGGCAGCACTGGGCAACTGCCTGCCTGCTGTGCCACATGCCCAGGAGCATCAGCAGGGATAAAATAATACCCCGCGGCCAATGTGGCCCGCTTTGTTTTTTGTTTGTTTTCATATTTGTTGTTTTCGTGTTAGAAATCAATTCGTCCGGGCAGCCGCGCAGAGCCGGACAGGCGATATACAACTGCCGGTCTTGTACGGATATATACAATTTAGACAGCCGCACGGGTTGACGCACCCGCTACTGTATGAATGGCAGGTGTAATTTATTGAACGACAGGAATGATTTATCGGGGCAGGCTGCCGCTTACACGGTTTTAGCCTGCAGGCCTGTAAACATTTTCAGGAAGTTTTCCCTGCAGGTTCTTGCAACAGGAATGTTCTTTTGGTTGGACATGATGACTGCGCCTGCAGCCTCGTAACGGGTAACATAGTTGAGATTGATGATATAGGAACGATGCACCTGGAAAAAAGTATCGGCAGGTATGGCATCTGCATACTTGCCGATGTTGTACGAACTGATGAGCTCGCTGTCTTTGGTAACTACCCGGGTATAGTTTCCTATGGCCTCAAAATAAAGAATGTCGGCGGCATTGAAGTAGTTGATGCCTTTACCATCGGGTATGCCGAGCCGGGCGGGCAGCGATGGCTTTACAGGCTGGCGGGCAAGGCGCCTGTTGCAAATCCTTTCAATGGCTTTGTCGATGGCATTGCTCAGCTCTGCATCTCCTGCCGGTTTTACGATATAGCCCGTTGCAGCATATTTAAACGCCTCTATGGCATATTCTGAAAAAGCAGTTACAAAAATGATTTCGCTATCCGGGCATGGAACTATTTTCAGCAGTTCCATGCCGTTTTTACCGCCAATGGAAATGTCTAAGAAAAGTATATCGGGTTTTTCCGTGCGCAGCGTGTCTATGGCTGCCTTCCACGTGGTGCAGGTATGTGTAATGCTGATGTTGCTGTACAGGCTGCCGATAGCGGCAGACAGCAGCCCGGCGGCATGTGCTTCATCGTCTACAATGATGCAGGTAAAAGTATCGGCCATCAGTTATGGTGTTTTATGGTTAATGTTACAAGGGTTCCGGTAAGCGGGGGGCGGCGGTCTGTTACCGCTATCCCTATCTTCATTTTTTCGTACTTATTGAATATAGTAATCAAATCTTCAATCAGCAAATTTCCATACGACTCTTCCTTTATCATGTGTTCGTCTTTCATCAGCTTCGACCGCTCCCGGCCTATACCGTCGTCTTCTATAGTACATACCAGCTCATTGCTGCCGTGGGCCGTGAACGAGATTCGCAAATGGCCCTGCTCCTCTTTATGCAGCAGGCCGTGCGCTATGGCGTTCTCCACAATGGGCTGCAACAACAACGACGGTACCGGCTGTTGCAGGCTAACGGAGTCATCAACAACTATCTCGTAGCCAAACTTGTTGCTGAACCGCGCCTGCTGCAATTCTATATAATTTTTAAGATTGGCTATTTCATCGCCCAATGGTATCAGCCTGTTGCGGGAAGACCGGATGTAAGACCTCAGCAGGTGCGAAAATTTATGGATGTGCTGGTAAGCATCGTCCAGCCTTTTTGTTTTGACCAGGTACATGGCCACACCCAGGGAGTTGAATATGAAATGCGGGTTGATCTGGGAGTACACCGATTTCAATTCCAGTTCCAGTTGCAGGTTGCGTTTTGCATGGTTGCGGCTTACAATACGCTTGGTCACCAGCACAATGATGTACACAAGCAGGGCCACCAGCAACACACCGGTTATCCATAATAAGCGCCAGGTCATTTTTTTCTCCCACCAGTAAGGTTCAATATACAACCCTGTGGTCATCACATTGCTCTGCCACTGGTTGTCATAGGCAATCACAGACAGGCGGTATTGCCTGCCCGCGGCCATTGCCGGCAGCGTAAGCTCATTGGTCGTCATGGCCTGCCAGGAACTGTACCGGTCGTTAATGAGGTATTTATACCTGACAGGGCCATCGCCCATGGGGTTTATCATATCGAACTGGAGCTTTGGAGCGCGGCGGTTAATGGAGACAGTATACGGATTAGCCATATTATACTGCCTGCCCGCATACGATAATATGAGCTTATAAGGCAGCGTGAATTTATTTCTTTCGCTGCCTAACAGTTCTGCAGGCGGTATGTTGACGATATAAGGCCCACGGTCGGTTTTCAGCAAAACCTCGTTGCCCGTAATGCCCATGGCATACACTACGTTGTAGCGCGTATGTTTTATATTCGGGTATATAATAGGGGCGGATAATTGTCCCGGCCCCGTTATTTTGCTGAACAGCACGCCAAAAGTGCCCGCCACTACCAATATGTTTCCCATAAGGTGTACCTGGGCATCGTTCAATATATAATTGCTGAGCACGGGCACCACAGGGCCCGAAGGATAGCGGAACAATAACAGCCGCCCGTCTTCCTGTATAAAGAGATTGCCATAGCGGTCGGGCAGTATTTTTACCAGGCTGTTAAGGCCAAACCGTTCCAATATATCTTTAGCTATAACGATGGGGTGGTGCCCTTTTTTGTATACTATCGCCTTGCTGCTGTTATGCGCCCATATAATGTCCCTCAGCGAATCATAGGCAATACCGTTGAGCCTGTCGTTTTCGAGGAGGTACGTAGCTGACGTTGTGTCTTGCACCTTTGCTCCGTACAATCCCTGTGTTTTTGAAATGAAATAGTATTCCGAAGGACTATAAATAACCGCATCGCTGGCTGGGAATGCCATACGTTTTTCAACAGCCAGTGTGCGGCTGTTCATTTGTATGGTTTCCCCCATGCACAGCAGGAAAAAGCTGCTGTCGTTCAGTGCCGTTACACGCTGTACGCCTGTAGCGTCTACCTTTTTATATGTTACCCGCCGGTTCGGGGTGGTACGCACCAGCGTACCGGTAGCCTTGCGCCACCAGAAAGCAGTGGTGTCCGATATATTTCCCAGGTATGCATCATCCGAAGGGTCGAAATAAATATCCTGTTTATAGGCCGTATCCCATTTATCGTACAGCATGTACACCCCGTTCTTTAAAGTGGCAATAGCCTTGCCCCAAAACGGGTTGTCCAGGAAAAAACTGATATCGTTGCTTTGTACACCGGTGCTTATGGAATCTATACTGTATTGGGCCAAAGGGTGGAGCAACGTATCGAGCGTGTAGATATGCCTGCCGGTAATGATGCTGACATTATTGTTACCCGCGCTTATCATGTTGATAGGTTCAGGTAACCGCTCTTTCGAAAGCTGGCTGATATACAACCTGGAATAGCGTGCTGTTCTTGTATCAAGTACCCTTATAAAATCCCGCCCCGTATTGTATGATACAATGTACCTGTTGAAAGTGAAATAGTTTTCCTGCACCATTTTCGATACAATACTGTCCTCGCCATTAGCGGCAATGATATTTGCCGGCCTGCGGTATATAAGCGTATCCGGATGTATCTCCACGTAGCACAGGCTATCCCCTTTATTTAACGCAACGGCCAGGTGTGACTGCGTTAGTGCTATCAGGTCACCATAACGGTCTAACCGCGATACTTTTTTGAGTGTATCGTTCTGTACCTGGCACAGGTACAGGTATGTGCTGTTGTTGATAGTGCTTACGAAGCAAACGCCGTTATAATCATCGGCCATCTCGAACTTGGGATAGAACACTCCATGTACAATATTGTTTGTGATGCTGTGGTACTGGTCTTTGTAAATGTAGCCGAGGTTGTTGGATATGCTGTACAGCCATATCCTGCCCTTCTTATCTTCAAACAGGGCCCATACGTCTTTATTGACAAAGCCCCTGGTAAGGTCGAATATTTTCAGGTTATGCCCGTCGTACTTTGCTACCCCTTTGTTCGTGGCCATCCACAGGTACCCCTTGCTGTCGATGAAGGTATTATATACATGGTTGGAGGGGGCGCCGTTATAGATGTTGATGTTGTACTGGTTGCCCCTTGCCGGGCAGTTAACGGCACGGACGGTGCCATACAGGAAAAGGAGCAGGCCGAAAAGGCATTTTAGCAGGCAGGCGGTGCACCTGCCATTTGAATAGCGCACCGTACGAAATGCTGTAACTGTCTCAAATACCCGGTTCATGGCGGTGCATTAGTTTACCGTAACCTTATAAATGTAAAACAGTTTTTGTATTAAGTAGCTATGCTGTGGCGCCGGCCTTCTTTAGTATGCCCTGCTGCCCGGTGGGCTGTTTCTGTCTTCGCTGCCGGAAAGTAAAACAGCCGCCCTGGCGGACGGCTGTTTGTTTTGTTTCCTATCGTATGCTGATACGGGACTTTATTATTTTACTAAGGTCACTTTTTGGCGGGCAACAGCCTTGCCGTCTGCTATCAGCAACACAATAATGTGGCCCGAAACCGCAGTGCCGGAAAGGTCTTCGGTTACCGTTCCGCTGCTGGTTTGCAGTGCAGTGGTCTTTATAAGCTTACCGTTTGCATCTACAATCTTCAGCGAGCCGCTCTCAAAACCACCCGATACCTTGTACGTAATGGTCATGTGGCCATTGTTGGGGTTCGGTGTCACAAGGATGGAAGCACTGCCGTTATCGCAAGGTATGCAGTCCAACAGGCTTAGCTGCAGCGTCAGGTCATCTATGCGTTGCTTCAGCGCATCCAGTTGTGCTTGCATATCATCACCCTCGCTACCGGGTTTGTACACCGTACTCTGGGCCTTGTAGATATACCCGTTGGCATCTACTACCAGGGCATTACCGCTGCCAGAAGGCAGGTTTTCAAAGCGCAGCCCCGATGGCGCGGTAGTAGGCACGCAATTGACGTTGAGCGTGGTAGTAGGACTGAGCTGTTTGATACCCCAGAAGCCATTGGCCAGCACTACGCCGCGCTGGGTATTGTTGGAGAAGATGCGGATATCATCGTTGCTGACCGTACCAAATATGTTTTTGCCATTATAGATAGTATTGCCCGATGTAATCCACGAACAGGTATCGTTGCAGCACTGCTTTACTGTTATAGACAGCGTGTGCGAGCACATTTGCGAGGTGTAATAGGTATAGCTGGTAGTGCCTGCCGATACCCCGGTAATGGTAGCCGTGCCCGTGTTGATGGTGGCTATGGCACTATTGCCGTTTACCCACCAGCCGCCGGCGGGCAGGTTCAGGGTATAGCTGGCCGTAGCGCCCACACACACGTCTATATTGGAAATATAAGATACGCCCGTAACCTGCGGCGTAACGGTAGAGGAGGAAACGGAGTTACAACCGGCCACTTCGGCACGGTAGGTAGTGCCCGACACAGCACAGGAAAAGGTAGTACCGGTGCCTACCTGCGTAGCGCCCACAAACCATTTAACTGTTGATGAAGCAAGGGGAACAGGATGGTAGGGGATGGAAGCTACCGTATAAGTTCCCCCGCCGGGTGTAAAGCGCCATGCCTCGTTTGTAACGGCAAACGGTGGTGTCCAGTTGCGTGCAGGCGGCACCACGGCATTGGTCCTGGGGTTGTTTTGCACACCTACTATAGCACGGCCGTTGTTCCATGCCGCGCATATCTGTTTCCCGCCAATGTGCACATCTATCAGGTTGCAGGTTTCATATATGATGATTTGCGTAGTAGTGCGCTGGCCGGGGCAGGTGTTGGCATTGAACATGGGTACGTTGCACCATGTGGCTGTAAAACGCCTGAAAGGGGCTACACCGCTGGTGGCGTAGGTAATAGTGCCACCCGCGCCCGCAGTTACATCCATATCGCACCAGGGGCCGCATATCGAATTGGCGGCGCTTGCATTGCCCAGCAGTTGCGCACCTATGCTCCACGGGTGGAATGCATTGGCAAGTGCAGTGTTGAAGCAAATGGTACCGTTGGCGCCAATCACACAATTGGTGTAATTAATACCGTAAAACTGGAAGTTGAAACCTATAGGAATGATACCGGAGTAACGGTCATCGAGGGTGATGCCTGTAGCAATGGGTGTTTCGCCTGTCACTTTAACCTTAACAGTGGGGCAGGACGTGTTACAACCGAACGGGTCATAATAAGCAATAACGGAACGGTCGCCGCAGGCGGCAGGGGGTTGTGCGTATGTAGTACCGAACACGGTCAGACATACCAATATCATGATGTATTTCATGTTTAACATGGTTTTTGTTGGTAAAAAATAAGAGTGTCGGTACGGCTAAAAAATATTTGCTGCGTATTGGTTGAGCCAGTTGATAAGTGCCGTGTGGTTGGCCACCATATCATCTATCAAACCAAAAGCCTCCGAATAGTTGTTTGCCTGCAGGTCTGCACGGCCTGAGTACGTGGTTTGACCGCTGGAGTTTCCATCCTGCACGGCAGTCTGCAGCATTTGCTTGATGTATTCCTGGTCCTGCGTCATCATGGTCACTATGTCGACCCATGTGGCCTGCGCTGCGGGCAGGTTGCCTTGCGAAATATTCGTATTAAGCTGGTTGACCGAATTAATGAAAGTGGCTTTGTTGACGGGATTTTGCTGCGCATAAGATACGCTTGTGGCTACCAGCAGGCAGCACACCAGTAAGAATTGTTTCATGGACTTTTTTGTTTTGGTGATTAAAAAAATAAATAGAAAGCTGAATGGGCTTTTAGGTGCAAAAAACGGGTGTTTCCATAGGCGATTTTTTTTAGTGGTAAGAAATAACGGCCAAAAGTGATACTGTAAAATAAAAAAATAATTATTGAAAATGCAATATGTACTGCATAAAAAAATCAGACAATTATTATTTAGGCATTAGCATATGTGGGAGTATATTAAATCTGAGATAATAGGTTTGATTTTCGTCTTCGCTATTAGAACAGAAAAGCCTTTCAGTGTATTGCTGAAAGGCTTGTTTATTTAGTATGACAAAAAATCAACCCTGGTTACATGCCGTTGATAAAGGTTTCAACAAAATCTTTCATCTTTTGCAATAGCCGTTTGGCTACGGTTTCCTGTTGCAGAATGCCAGGTTGCTGGCCTTCCAGCGTGTCCAGCATATCGTCCCAAAGCGGCTCACGTTCTTCATACAGGTATTTGCTTATTACGGCCTCCATTTTAGCGGGGTTCAGGTTTTCTTCGGCTATCAGCTCGTTAAAGGCTTTGGCCTTGTTCTCGTCCCAGTATTGCTTAAAGGCGGGCTGTACATTGTTGCTGTCTGCTATTTTGGGCAGGTTCTCGTTTATAAACCGTTCTATCAGTTCCTTTTTGCTCCTTAGCCTTGCCTCACCGCCCAGTATGTTCAGTATGGCTTTGCGCTGGGTTTCGTAGTCTTCGCCTTCGGCATCTTTCAGCCTGCCCAGCAGTGCCAGTATGTAGCTTACATTTATTTCGTCGTGGTGCAATAGCTCCAGCTCAAAATCCACGTCGTTCAGTATCGATACTTTTTCCTTTTCAGTATCGGTTTTCACCTTCTGCCACAGGTCGAGGTATTTGCTGCGGTAGTCGGCAAATTCCTGTTCGGTCATATTCACGGCATCGAAGGTGAAATCTGAAAAACAGGTAAGTATATTTTTCAGCCTCATTACCTGCCTGAATGCCTGTACAAATGCCAGTTCCTCGTCTTCGCTTTGCAGGTGGCTCACACTTTCGGGGGTGGGGGTTATGGCTTTCAGGGCTTCCACTGCCTCGTTAAACTGCTTTACATAGTCCTCAAAAGGCTGCATAAATATTACCTCTTTGGCCTCTTTATTGGCAAACAGGGCTATGGCCTCATCGGTTGCGGCTTTCAGGTTGCGGAAACAAACGATATTGCCCTGACTTTTTTGCTCGTTCAGTATGCGGTTGGTGCGGCTGTATGCCTGTACAAGGCCGTGGTATTTCAGGTTCTTATCTACATACAGGGTATTGAGGTGCTTACTGTCGAAGCCTGTAAGAAACATATTTACTACCAGTAGCAAGTCTATTTCTTTCTTTTTTACCCGCTGGCCTATGTCTTTGTAATAGTTGTAAAATATTTCACTATCGCGGGTGTGGTAGCTGGTGGTAAACATGGCATTGTAGTCGGCTATGTATTCCTCCAGCTTGTCGCGGCTGTGTGTGTTTATCCTGCCCGTTTCGTTGGCTTCCAAATCATCGCCCACAGTGCCGTCATTATCCCTTTCGTCTTCGTTTACGCCGTATGAAAATATAGTAGCTATCTTCAAATTGTGCAGCCCTGCTTTCTTTTTCGCTTTAAACAGCTCGTAATACTTTATCAGGGCATCTACACTGTTTACGCAAAACATGGCCGTAAACTCCCTGCTATGCGTTTTACGGTCGTGGTTGGCTATTATATAGTCGGCTATCTTTTCCAGCCTTTGGGGGCTTTCTATCAATTCCTGTTTGTCTATATCTTCCACCTCTATATCTACCTCTGTTTTGCTACCTTCTTTTTCGCGGTAGCGGCCTATATATTCCACACTGAACTTTAACACGTTTTCGTCGCGTATAGCATCGGTTATCACGTATTTATGCAGGCAATCTTCAAACAGGTCTTTGGTGGTGCGTAGGCCAAATTCGTTTTTGCTGGCATTATCGGCAAATATGGGTGTGCCCGTAAAGCCAAACATCTGGTTATTGTGAAAGAACTTTTTTATGGTATCGTGGGTTTTGCCAAACTGGGAACGGTGGCATTCGTCGAATATGAATACTATCCGTTTATCCTGCAAAGGCTGCATACGGTTCAGGTACTTTTTATGCCCTATGGCGTTGTTCAGCTTTTGTATGGTGGTTACTATCAGCGGGGTTTCGTCTTCCAGTTGCTTTACTAATATGCGGGTGCTGTCGGTACTGTCTACACTGCCTTTGCTATACTGGTTGAACTCTTTGGCCGTTTGAAAGTCGAGGTCTTTCCTGTCCACCACAAACACCACTTTATGCACCCGTGGCAGCATGGTGATTATTTGCGCGGCCTTAAAACTGGTAAGGGTTTTACCGCTGCCCGTGGTGTGCCATATATAGCCGTTCTTTGTGCTGTTCTTTACACGGTCTATCATGGCCTCTACTGCATAGTACTGATAGGGGCGTAGTACCATCAGCGCTTTATCGCTTTCGTGCAGCACGGTGTATTTGCATATCATTTTGCTGATATGGCAAGGCTCTAAAAACACTTTGGCAAAATCGTCGAGGTTGGTGATACGCTTGTTATCTATATCGCTCCAGTAAAAGGTCTGTTTAAATTCGGGCTTTTCTTTTTTGGCACGGTTATAATCGCGGTTGGCAAAGTATTTGGTATTTACCCCGTTGCTGATAACAAACAGCTGCATATACCTGAACAGGCCAGTCCCCGCGCTGTACGAATGTTTATCGTATCGGTTTACCTGATTAAATGCCTCTTTCAGCTCCAGCCCGCGCCGTTTTAGCTCTATTTGCACCAGTGGCAGGCCGTTGATAAGCAGGGTAACATCGTAGCGGTTGGTGTAGCTGCCCTGCATGGTTACCTGCCTTGTGACCTGGAACTGGTTTTGACACCAATGCTCGAGGTTCAGGAACTCGATGTGTTTGGTCTGCCCATTGTCTAAGGGCAGGGGAAACCTGTCCCTGAGCAGTTTGGCACGGTCGAAGATATTGCCTTTGTTCAGGTAATTGAGCACGCGGGCAAACTCACCCTCGCTCAGTTGGGTGTTATTATGTTTTTCCAGTTGGGTTTTCAGGTTGGCCAGTAGTGCCGCCTCGTCCTTGATGGTAACAAGGCTGTGCCCCAACTGCTGCAACTGGGCTATCAGGTTATCTTCTAATATCTGTTCCGGCTGGGTGGTCATAGTATTTATTATTTTATATACTTGTCCCGCACCTATGCGGGAAACATTTGCTGTAAAAGCCCTTTTTTATACTGTTGGGTTTGTTGTATCTGGGTTTGTACCTCGTTTATTTTATCGTCTATACTGATTAGAAAGTCGGCGATTTTTTGCTGTTCACTTAGTGATGGGATTGCAATATCAATCATTTTGAAATGGCTATAACTTAAATGTACAATTGTGCTGCCCTGCGCGAATTTTGCTATCTCGTACTTCTTAAAATGGGTAAGGTAATAAGCATAAAAAGTACTGCATATTGTTTTTTTACTTCTTAATATAGTTATATCGCCGCCTAATAAAACATCAGCTTTCTTCAATTCAGTAACATTTGCCAAATCTATTCCTGTTGTAGTAGTTGAGCAGGGGATTAGTATATCTCCAACTTTCGATTTTACCCCTTCTGTTTCATTCGTTCTACTTATGACTTTTTCGATTACTTCGTTATAAGTAGTGTATAATTCTCCATATAATATACATTCATTATTGCCATCTTCAACAACTGCGCTTTTAGATAATCCATTCCCTTTTGATGCAGAAAACACTTCGCCCAATTTCTTTTCCTCCCATTCAGGGAAATCCTTGCCCTTATTATCTTTAAACCTTAGCTCACGGCTAAAGAGCTTTTGCATCATGCCTTTTTTGTATTGCTCCAGTAGGTTTTTCTTTTTTATAAGCTGTTGCAACCTGTCATCTACCGCCGTAAGAAAATCAGCAATTTTTTGTTGTTCGGGTAAAGAGGGTATTGGCACTATTGTATCACCAAGTATTTTGTTTGAGCTATGTCTAACGGTAGTGCCTGTTGCTGTTTCTTTTATTCTCTTATGGTACTTCTCCGTCAATAAAAAATATAGTAAGTATTTCGGTAATAGAGTATTGTCAGTTTGCACTCTAACAATACGTTGGTTTAGCCATAGAGTACCGTCCTCATCTTTAATAAATAATGGTTTCCCAAGTAATTCACAAGAAGGTGTCAAATCAGTTAGGAGAACTAATAAGTCACCTGATTTACATAAATACTTATCGTCAACTTTTTCGACTGTGAACTTTGTATTTTCAGTTGTAAAATTTGCATACCCATTTTTGGTGAAATTTTTAGGTATTACTAATTTATTAGTTGCGGCTTCATTGAATAATTCACTTTTAAATGCATAGCCAGAGAAAAAAGTAGAAAGATTTTTCAATTTTATAGATTTCCAGCCATTTTTAAACTCAGGAAACCGCAAAGCAGGTATGTTCTTTTGTCGTGCTGTCATGGCTTAAAATGGGGTAGGTATGTTCAGTTCTTTACAAAAAGCGGCTATCCGTTTATCAGTAGCCTGCATATCTTTTTCCAATTCCTGTAGCTGCGTGGCTACGGCCTGTATGTCTATGGTTTCTTCTTCCTCAAAAGTATCTACATAGCGGGGTATGTTCAGGTTATAGTCATTTCCCTGCACCTCTTGCAGGCTGGCTATATGGCTGTATTTTTCTTCTGCATTACGCTGGCGGTAGGTGCTTACTATCTTATCAATATCCTCGGTACGTAGCTGGTTTTTGTTGCCTACTTTTTGAAAGCGCCGGCTGGCATCTATAAACAGTATATCGTTAGGGTGCTCCCTGCACTTTTTAAACACCAGTATGCAGGCGGGTATGCTTGCTCCATAAAACATATTGGCGGGCAAGCCTATAACGGCATCGAGATAATTGCGCTGCTCTATCAGGTACTGCCTTATATGCCCCTCAGCCCCGCCCCTAAACAGTACGCCATGCGGCAATACTACGGCCATTGTGCCGTTTTCGGCAAGGTGGTATATCATGTGCTGCACAAAGGCAAAATCGGCCGCACTTTTGGGTGCAAGCCGTCCGTATTGGCTAAATCGGTCGTCATTCATTTGCAGGCTGCCCCCGCTCCAGTTGGCACTAAAGGGCGGGTTGGCCACTATGGCCTCAAAGCGCATATCAACATGTTGCGGGTGCAGCAGGGTGTCTTCCTGCTGTATATCAAACCTGCTATAGTGTACGCCGTGCAGAATCATGTTCATACGGCACAGGTTGTAGGTGGTGCGGTTCATTTCCTGCCCGTAAAAGTTGGCTACTTCTGCCTCTTTGCCTATGCGTAGCAGTAATGAGCCGCTACCACAGGTAGGGTCGTATGCGTTGCGTATTTGTTTTTTGCCACTGGTCACTATTTTGGCCAGTACGGTGCTCACAGGTTGGGGCGTGTAAAATTCGCCCGCCGTTTTACCCGCGCCGCTGGCAAATTTGCCAATCAGGTACTCATAAGCATCGCCCAGCACATCGGCTTTGCTGTCTTCCAGCTTAAAATCAATCTTATCGAGGTGGGCAAGTACTTTGGCTATAAGGGTGTTTCGGGCACTGGCTGTCCTGCCCAGTTTGGTGCTGTTCAGGTCAAGGTCTTCAAACAGTTTATTAAAGTCCTGTTCGCTGTCTGTGCCCGTGGTGCTTTGCTCTATATTGTTCAGTATGGCTTCCAGCTCTTCCAGTATGTAATTACTGGCTGCTGTGCCGTGGTGCTCTTTATCGGCCTTGCCCTCTTCGGCTACCTGTGCATTGCCTTTTTGGGCTATGGCAGTAAACAGCTCAGAGGGGCGTAAAAAATAGCCCAGTTGCTTTACCGTGCGGCTTTTTACGGCTGCTATTATTTTTTCGCCTTCTGCTGTACCTTCTTTTATTTCGTTGTACTTAAAGCCGTCGTTTACCAGTATGCTGTTGGCATAGAAGTAAATCTTTTCAGAAAGGTATTTGTAAAAGATAAAGCCCAGTATATAATCCCTGAACTGGTCGGCATCCATTTTGCCGCGCAATTCGTCGGCTATCTTCCAAAGCTGTTGCTCCAGTAGCCTTTTTTGTTCTTCGGACATGGTTTTGTATTAGTAGGGGAGCAAAATACAAAAAAGCAGGGTTGGGAGCTATAGGCTCGTTTCTTCAACCTTACCACTACCTACATCTTTATATTTACAATACTCAATACCTTTAAAGGCTGCTAAACATATAAAGCTGCCTATTAATATTCCAATTAACCCCAGCCGAAAGGATTTTCCATTCACAAACCCTAAGTATATAACTGCGATAATAATAAAATGGATAATAACGACAACTGCAAATAGCATCCAAATTACAATATCTCCACCCGATTCATTCCAGTAATATGCTGTTATACCTGAAAAGTAAAGCAAGGTAGAAACCGCGTTTATGAAGACATGTCTGCTTTTATGCATACTACTTATTCAGTTCTTTCAATATAATACTCATTACAGGCTCAAAATGCTCTTTGATTTTCTCATATACAAACTCGCCCAAATTTTCCAGTTCGTTATCGCTAACCGGGTATTCGTATGATACAAAATGAATCCAATATGGGGTTTTGCTACCGTTCGTGTATAATCTTTTATAATAGGTGTTGTCAGATAAAACCTTCCTTAAAGCTTCGTCCTGTTTTATGGCATCTTGATATAGCTCTATAATAATGTTTATCGCCCTGTCTTTTTTTTCTTTCGATAGCATTTTATCATATATAATAGTATAATAAGCATTGCTGCTCATGTCTGTAATGTATGTGTATGTTTCAGCTTTCCCATCCAGTTCCCATCCCATTTTTTCTGCTGCGATTTGTAATTGGGTAGTAATGTAATCCTTTGCTGCAGTGTAAGTATCTATTGCTGTCAATACCTTTTCAGGGTTATTGAAGAAAAATTTTGTTTGTTCATTCATGGTTTGAGATTTACTAAGTCGTTCAATATTATTAATGAAATCATTTAGATAGATAAACTCATTAGTTGTAATGCCTGAGGGTAATCCCCTTTGCTTTATTCTGTTTATCCATTCTATATGGGTAATATTGATAAAATTACCCTCCAGCGCATCTGGTATATATGTCTTGTTCAATGAAAGGACAATACCAACCTTTTGGTTTTCGGGATATTTAATATAATTCCAATAGTCTGATAAGTCATTGTTCAGGACGTGATAGATTTTATTCTCAATGATGATAGCTTCCTCATTTTCAGGAGAGCGTATCAGCAAATCTATACGGTTGCCTTTATCCGTACTTTCTTCCAGTTGGCAGGTATAGGTTTCAAATTTTAAGCTCTTATCGCAATGCTCTTTTATCAGTTCAAGCAATGTGTTCATAAATAATTCTGCGATAGCTGCATTTTTTTTGGGATTGAGAAAATATCCGTATATCCTGCTTATGATATTCTCTTTATGGCCTTGCCATGTAATGTCTAAAAAGCTGTCGGGCAGAATGGGTGCACCGGGTATATCAATTGTTAGCAGGTCTGTTAAATCTTGTTGCATGGCTTGGGGAATTCAGTTATAAATTTAGCTTTATTTTATTAGCTGCTTCCCATTCCTTTAAAGTCCCCCCGCAGGAAATCAATAAAAACACCGTCTATTCATAAACCGGGGCAGCAGCACCCGGAACAGGTATTTAAACCTCCTGAACTATTCCGGGTCAAAACAGGGTTTTAACTGCACAAACACACATCAGATGGCCACTCATAAAAAAACAGGTATCCTGATACCGCTATTGTTTATCTGCATCCAGTCATTCAGCCAGACGGTAGGCTTAATACAGCACGATGCAGCCTCGTTAGACGACGGCTATATTTTATTTTCACCCATCGTCAGCGATACTACTTACCTCATCGATAAATGCGGGAAGCGGGTAAAAAGCTGGGGGAGCGCCTACAACCCCGGCCAGTCTGTATATATACTGGACGACGGCAGTTTATTAAGGCCGGGGAATACCAACAATACTACCTTCAATGCAGGCGGTAAAGGCGGCATTATAGAAAAAACCGACTGGAACGGGAATATCACCTGGAGCTATAAAATATCGGATGCCACCCAATGCCAGCACCACGATATCAAGGCGCTGCCCAATGGCCATATCCTTGCCATAGCCTGGGAAAGCAAGACGAATGCACAGGCCATAGCAGCGGGCAGGGACCCTTCACTGGTTCCGGCTACCCTCTGGAGCGAACAAATAGTAGAGATACAGCCGGTGGGTACCAATGGGGGCAATATTGTTTGGGAGTGGCATTTGTGGGACCACCTGGTACAGGATTTCGATGCGGCTAAAAATAATTACGGGGTGGTATCGGCCAACCCGCAACTGGTGAATATCAACTACGGGGCCAGCGCTACGGAAAGCGATTGGATACATATTAACTCCATCGATTACAACCCGGCTTTAGACCAAATCATGGTCAGCAGCCATAACATGAGCGAGGTCTGGATAATAGACCACAGCACCACTACGGCAGAAGCGGCAGCACATACCGGGGGCCATTCAGGAAAGGGTGGGGATATACTGTACCGCTGGGGCAACCCCGCCGCGTATAATACGGGCACTGTCGCCGACCAGAAATTGTTCCGGCAGCACAATGCCCACTGGATTGAGAGCGGCCTTCCCTATGCCAACCAAATCATGATATTCAACAACGGCAACGGGAGAACAGGGGGCAATTACTCAACGGTTGAAATCATCGACCCTCCCGTCAGCGGGTACAACTACACCGGCACGTTACCCTATCTGCCCGTGTCCGCCTCCTGGACCTATAACTCAGGCAACCCCAATAATTTTTATGCACAGAATATCTCCGGGGCGCAGCAGTTACCCAACGGGAATGTGTTGGTATGCAACGGCCCTGCGGGTACATTTACGGAAGTGACCGCTACGGGCGCCGCTGTATGGAAATATGTGAACCCGGTGACCAAAACAGGCACTATTGCACAAAATGCCGCACCGGTTCAAAATCCCGTATTCAGGTGTACTTATTACCCGTACACCTATCCCGGCTTTACAGGCCATACCTTAACCGGCGGCAGCATTTTAGAAAATACAAATGCCTTATCTGCTTCCTGCAACCTGTCAACAGGAGTGGGGGATGTACATGCGGGCAGCGGGGTAGAGGTGTACCCCAATCCAACAGCAGGGGGTATTCATATCCGTTCAAACGGCCCTGCACTGTATCATGCCACAGTAACGCTCGTGAACAATTTAGGCCAACCCGTTTACACCTTCAACAATATTAATATCAACGATAATTTTGTCATCGAAACAAACAACCTCGCCAACGGGGTCTATTTTCTAAAAATAGCATCGAAGGAGGGCAGCAGCTTTAAAAAAGTGGTGCTGGACAGGTGAGGGGTAACTCTGCCGTAAGCCGCCTACAACCTTATCTGGGAGCCGATTTCAAACACCCGTTCGTTGGGGAGGTTAAAGTAACGCGTGGCCCTTATCGAGTTCCTGCTCATGAATTCAAACAGGGCTTCGCGGAAGGGGTGCATCCCCGTGTTTTCGGTTATGACCACAGATTCCCTGCCGAGGAAGTAAGTAGTGCTGTCATCTATATGCAGGTTCCTGTCGTTGACAAGGGATAATGCATACGGCACATCGGGCGTATCCATATACCCGTAAAAAATCAGCACCTGGTGCATGTTGCCGTCCAGTTGTACCACCTCTACATTATGCGACAGGTCTACATAAGGTACGGACAGGTATTTTACGGTCAGGATAATGATGTTTTCGTGCAATATCCTGTTGTGCTGCAGGTTGAAAACAAGGGTGGGGGGTATATGCTTCGAGTCGCTGGACAGGTAAACCGCCGTGCCCTTTACAGTATGCTCCGCTTTCGATTTATAGCCCCGTATAAACCTGTCGACAGGGTCGGTAACCTTTTGCAACTGTATCTTCATCATCCGTTTGCCCTTCGCCCAGGTAGACATCATGTAATAGATAAGGCCGGCCACTATCAGCGGGAACCATCCGCCATCGGGCACTTTAAGGATGTTGGCTGTAAAAAACGAAGAATCGATAAGCAGAAAGAACACCGTGATGCCCCCCGCCAGGAACAAGTTCCACTTCCACAGCTTCGTCATGGCCACAAAGGCGAGCAAAGTAGTAATGACCATAGTGGTGGATACCGCCACACCATAAGCCGCGGCAAGGTTGCTGGAGGTCCTGAAAAACACCACGAGGCCAACCGTGGCTATAAACAGCATCCAGTTGAGCTGCGGTATATATATCTGCCCCCGCTCAGCCGCTGACGTATGCACCACTTTGAACCGCGGCATAAACCCTAACTGCATGGCCTGGTAGGTAAGGCTGAACGCGCCCGATATAACCGCCTGCGAAGCAATCACCGTAGCCAGCGCCGCCAGGAACACCAGCGGGTAAAGCGCCCATTCCGGGGCAAGGTGATAAAACGGGTTGACCGCCGCGGTATGGTCTTCCAGCAAAAGCGCCCCCTGCCCGAAATAGTTGAGCACCAGGCAGGGCAAAACAATATAAAACCAGCTGATGCGGATAGGCTTCCTGCCAAAGTGGCCCATATCTGCATACAGCGCCTCGCCCCCCGTCACTACCAGGAAAACAGCCCCCAGTACTTTGATGCCCTCCAGCCCGTTTATACGGAAAAAGTTGACGGCATAATAGGGGTTGAGCGCATTCAGGATACTTGTATTGCGGAATATGGCATTGAGGCCCAGCACAGCCAGCGTGGCGAACCATACCAGTATGATGGGGCCGAATATCATGCCTACCCCGTGGGTGCCCCTTTTCTGGAAAAGGAACAGCCCCAGCAATATGGCTATGGTGATGGGTATGATATACGGCTCAAAAAACGGGGTGGCAATGCCCAGGCCCTCTATGGCACTGAGTACCGATATGGCCGGGGTTATCATGCCGTCGCCATACAGCAGGGCGGCGCCAAACAGGCCTATCGTGAGCATGAACAGGTATTTTTTCCCCTTTTTGCCCGGCAATACCAGCTCCATAAGGGCCAGTATGCCGCCTTCGCCCCTGTTGTCAGCCTTCAGTATGAGGATGAGATATTTAATACTGATAATGATAATCAGCGACCAAAAGATGAGCGAGAGCACCCCGAAGATATTCCCGTTGGTAACCGCCATGGCATGCTCCCCGTGAAAGCATTCCCTTAAAGCGTACAGGGGGCTGGTACCTATATCGCCAAAAACTACCCCCAGCGATGCCAGCCCCAGCCTGAGCAGGTTTTTTTTATTATTGTCATCCATATTTAAACCATACGCATAAACCGTTCCCGGCTTACGGCCATGTGCTTTGTTATGAATGTACAAATGTCTTAAATAATTACCGGTAATTCAATTCGGCAGGTGGCAGGGGGTTACGGGTGGGGATGGCCGGGCGGGTTTCCCCCTGTTTTTTTTATAATTATAATTCCCACTTGTTCAAAAGCTTTTGCACAGGGCAATAACCCCGCCTGCATGCAGTTGTGTACACAACGGTGACAACCGTCACTAAATAAAAAATGACCGTCAATCTTTGGCGGGCCGGCCCTGGGTATTTTGCATGAAAATAAAAACCGGTATGTACCAAAATGTAAGCGCACGTGAGCAGAAGCTTGCAGATATGCTGAGATATGCACCCTTAGGCCTTGTGGAAACGGATAACGAAGGGAACATCCTTGAAATGAATATCAAAGGCGAAGAGTTGCTGTACCCCTTCATGCAGGCACACATGCTGGATATGACCAATATCTTCCCCCTGCTGAATATTATAAAACCGGGAATTGCAGACAGCATAACCGGGTTTGAGGGGGAAATAGGGGTAGCTTTCAACGACCTTATCGCGGTTACGCTGCCGGGGCAAGCATCGGCTACTTACCTCAACATCATGGCCAATAAGCAGGTAGACGCCACTTTCATGGTCAGCTTCGACGATGTGACCGAAAGACAATCGCGCGAGATAGCCATACGCCAGATGGAGCTGGAAAAAGCCGTAAGCCAGGGCAAGTTCGAGATTGCCTCGGAAGTGCTGCACGATATAGGCAACGCCGTGGTAGGCTTCGGCTCTTACCTTACACGTACCCGGCGCCAGCTGGAGCACAGCAGCCTGGAGAACCTGAAAAAGCTGTGCAGCTTTTTTGAGGCCCACAAGCCGCAGCTTAACGGGGCCATAGGCAACGAAAAGGCCGCAGCTATCATTGCCCTGCTGGGGGGCATATACGACTCGCAGGAAAAAGTGGAATCTGAAATAGGGAAGTCTGTAACGGAACAACTCAACATCATTGCCCATATACAGGAGATACTGAACATACAAAGGCAATACATATCGGGCCACCAGGGGCAGGAGCGGAAGCCCGTCAACCTGCGGGGGCTCATCAACGACTGCCTTGCTATGCTTTTTGCCTCTTTCGACAAGAGGGGCATAGACCTCGTCATCAACGTGCCCGAAGAGCAGTTTGTAGTAAAGGGCGACCGCACCAAGCTGATGCAGGTACTGATGAACATCCTTAAAAACAGCCTGGAAGCTATTGAAATGCAGGCAACCGAGAAAAAAATAACCATAGACCTTACCAGCAAAAAAGACCTTATCAGGCTGAAGATTACCGATACCGGTACGGGCTTCGACAAGGAAACCGGCAGCAGGCTCTTCGAACGGGGGTTTACTACCAAACATACGGGCTCGGGCCTGGGGCTGTACAACTGCAAAACCATCATCGAAAGCCATGCGGCCACACTCCGGCTCACCAGCCAGGGGCCGGGCAGGGGGGCAGTAACGCTTATAGAATTCAATGCCAACTGATAAAACAACTTAAAATAATCCCATAAAAAAAACATATATGAGAGAGGCACCTAATACAAACATACTCGTGATAGACGATGAGGAAATGGTACGGGACAATATCGAAGAAATACTGGTTCCGCAAAAAAACACGAACAGTAACATACATGATGCTGCCAGTATCCTGTTTGATACACCACGCCCTGAAACCATTGCCCGCAACTATAACATTCCCAACTTTAATGTTGACAAGGCCGCCAACGGCATGGAAGGCGTAGCCATGATAAAAAAAGCGCTGGCGGAAGGCAAGCGCTATGCAGTCATATTCCTGGATATGCGCATGCCGGGCTGGGACGGGCTGGAAACGGCAATGGAAATAAGGAAGCTGGAAAGCCAGGCGGAAATCATCTTCGTAACCGCCTTCAGCGACCGTACGATAGACGAGATTGTGGCCAAAGCAGGCCAGAACGTAGGCTACCACTGCAAGCCCTATGCCGCCGAAGAGATTATACAACTGGCCACCAAGGCCGTGACCGACTATTCTAAACTGCGCAACCTGGAGAACCTCATCGAGGCCATCTCCTCCGTGAGCCTCAGCGAGCGGCAGCTTACCCCCCTGCTGCAAAACATACTCGACCAACTGGTTACCTACACGCAAACCGATATGGCCCTCATCGGCAAGCTCAATGAAGACTTCTCTTATGAGAAGATATTCTCCATAGGCTCGCTGGAAGATAAAATAGACCTGCCTGAGCTGATTTCCTTTATCCGCTCGGCGCCTATGGATACCGAAGAGGTATTGCAACTGCAGGAGGTGGTGATGGCGCGCATGGACAACTACACCATTTTTGCCGCGCTGAAGAAAAACGAGAAGCTGAAAACGGAAAAGCTGTACCTGCTTAAGCTGTTTGTGCATAATGCCGCAAAGGCCATAAAAAATGCTGAGCTGAATGAAAAGCTGCTGCAAAAAGAAAAACTATCGGCCATAGGCAGCGCCCTGGGCATGATGATGCACGACCTGCGCTCGCCCGTCAACAACATCAGCATCCTTACCTCATTGCTGCGCGAAGAGGGGGTTAACAGCGAGTACCTGGATATGATAGACACCTGCGGCACACAGGCCGCCGCTATATTCGACGATTTCCTCGATTTTATAAAGGAAACCAAAATCAATAAAAAGCCATTTTCCCTGGACGGTGTGATAGCGGAAACGGTACAAATGGCAAAAGTGCGCGATGAGAAAGGCGCCATCAATATTATACAGGCAGGGCCGGGCAACCTGGAGATAGCCGGAGACGAGAGTAAAATAAAAAGGTGCCTGGCCAACCTGCTCACCAATGCGATAGATGTATTGACAGACTACAGGATAGAACAGCCGGAAATAAGGATTGATACCACGCTTGACCCCACGGGCAGCTATGCCACTATAAAAATAAGGGACAACGGCCCCGGCATACCGGCAGATATATTAAAAAGCCTGTTCCAGCCTTTTGTGACCAAATATAAGAACAATGGCACGGGGCTGGGGCTGGCCATAGTAAAGCAGTACATAAGGGCCCACGGGGGCGAAATAAACGTGGAGAACGACAACGGCGCAGTATTTACAATACAATTACCTGTTGCATAAAACAACAAAACACAACTTTTGTGTGTAATAAAACAATATAAAAACAGTAAATTGATAAAATATAGCTTATGCGTATAGAGCAAAAGAAGTATTCGGGGCACAACGGCTGGGAAACCCTCAGGGAAGGAACTGCGGCAGCAGGGGCTTACCAGTTGGTGCTGGCTTTTGGCAGTGTGGAGCTTTTAAGCAGGTCGTCGTTTTACGACACGTTGCGGCAGCAGTACCCGAACGCCGATATACTGATGAGCTCGACGGCGGGCGAAATCATTGATACACAGGTAAATGATGATTCTATTTCGCTAACCGCCATACAATTTGAAAGGACAGAAATAAAAACGGCCACTGCCGACATCAGTGACCCGGGCAACAGTTACGACGCGGGGGCGAAACTGGCCGAAGGACTTGAAAAGAAAGGGTTGAAAAACGTACTGGTCATATCGGACGGGCAAATGGTAAACGGCAGCGACATGGTGGCCGGTTTACAGTCGGGGCTGCCCAAAGGCACCCTGCTCACGGGCGGCCTTGCCGGCGACGGGGCTTTGTTCCGGCACACGCTTGTGGGGCTGAATGCCCCCCCCGGTGAGGGGAAGATCGTAGCCATAGGGTTTTACGGCCCGCACCTTACCGTTACCTACGGCAGTGTGGGCGGCTGGGACCCTTTTGGCCCGCAGCGGCTCATTACAAAGTCTGAGCACAACATACTGTACGAAATGGACGGACAGCCTGCGCTGGAGACTTATAAAAGATACCTGGGCGATTATGCCAAAGAACTGCCGGGCTCTGCCCTGAGGTTCCCCCTCAGTATCCGGGTAAACAATTCGGAACATGCCCTTGTAAGGACTATACTGGGCGTAAACGAAGAAGAACAAAGCCTGACCTTTGCGGGAAACATGCCCGAGGGGGCTTATGCCCAGTTGATGATGGCGAATATAGACCGGCTGATAGAAGGCGCCTCGTCGGCAGCATCGAACAGTGTAGAGGGCAACGCCCCCGAACTCGCTATCCTCATCAGTTGCGTAGGCCGGAAGCTGGTGCTCGACCAGCGTATTGAAGAAGAAATAGAAGTTGTAAGGTCGGTATACGGGCCGGGTACGGCCATCACAGGGTTCTACTCTTACGGAGAGATTTCCCCCTCATTTAATTTTATGGAGTGCGAACTGCACAACCAGACGATGACAATAACTACTATGACTGAAACAGCATGAATAAACTCTTAGTAAGACAAATAAAAAAATACCTGCGCGATTCCGGCTCGAAGGAGAACATACAGGAACTCTTTAAGGCCATCAGCGAATCGTACGACCACTACGAAAAAGACCGGAAAATGCTGGAACGCTCCATAGAGCTGACCTCCAGCGAGATGATAGAGCTGAACAACAAGCTGAGGAAAGAAACCGAGGAAAACAGCCGCATCATTTACGATAAACTAAAAGAATCGCTGACACTGCTGAGCGACGAGAGCAATACGCAGAAGTACCGTAATAAAAATATAACGCTCGACAACATAGCCGATGTACTGAAGAACGAAATAATAAAACGCAGGAAAGCAGAAAACAGGACGAAACGGAACGAACTGCACCTGCGGGCTTCGCAGCGCATTGCCCATGTAGGTAGCTGGGAATTTAAAATCCATAATGCAGAAGATAAAGAACTGCTGCTGATACCGGCCTATTTTTCAGACGAGACCTACCGCATACTGGGATATAAACACAACACCGCCGGCATACAGGCCAAAGTTTTTTATGAACGGATACACCCCGAAGATTACCAGGCAGTAACGCGGGAGCTGTATAAATCGATTGATACAGGTTCGGTATTCGATATGGAGCACCGTGTACTGCAGCCGGGGGGAAAGAGCGTAATGGTACACAGCAGGGCAGAAGTCATATATGAGGCAGGCACGCAAAAGCCTTTAAGGATATTGGGGACCATACAGGATATAACATCGAGAAAAAAAGCGGAAGAGCAACTGCAAAAATCAAACCATGAGTTAAAAACATTGTTTGAAAACATGCAGGAGGTATATTATTCCGTAGATATGATTACGTACGACCTTATCCAGATATCCAAATCGTGCAAAAAGGTGTACGGTTATTCGGTATCGGAGTTTATGAAAAACCCGAACCTGTGGTCTGATGTAATACTGGAAGAAGACCTGCCGGTTATCAACAGCAATTACCCTGTAATGAATGCAGGAAAATCGTTCAGGCAAACCTACCGCATCAAACACAAAAACGGGTCGGTAAGGTGGCTTACCTCCTATATTAAGCCAACCATGCAAAACGATAAACTGGTAAGGATTGATGGTATCACCTCAGACATTACACAGTCGAAAGAAGCGGAAATAGCGCTGAGGAACAGTGAATATAAATTCCGCTCGCTGATTGAAAACAGTACGGATGCCATTATGGTAGTAGATGAACAGTCGGTGGTAAGCTATGCCAGCGATTCGCTTTACCGCATTATGGGTTATAAGCCCCAGGAAGTAATAGGCACCTCCTCTTTCAAACACATACACCCCGACGACCTGCATATACTGCACAAGCAACTGGACGACGTGCTGAATAACCCCGGTGTGCCTTTCACCATAGTGTACAGAAGGGTAAAGAAAGACGGCAATTACATCTGGTGCGAGGGCACGGCCACCAACCTCATGCATATTCCGTCGGTTAATGGCATAGTAGTCATATTCCGCGATATTACAGAACGGAAGAAAGCGGAAAAAGCGCTTAAAGACAGCGAACGCAAGTTCCGCTCCCTTATAGAAAACGGCTCGGACGTGGTAACGGTACTGAACGAAAAACAGGAAATCATCTATGTAAGCGACTCGATAAAAAAAGTTACGGGTTACCTGCCCGAGGAAGTCCTTGCAGTTCATAGTATCAACTTCGTGCATCCCGACGACAGGAGTGCGGCGCAAAAATGCTGGCTCAAACTACACCAGACCCCCGGCAGTATAGAAAAGTTTATATACAGGCGGCAAAAAAAGGACGGCAGCTATATCTGGGTAGAAAGCATTGTGACCAACCTGCTGCACGACCCTGTACTGCACGGTGTGGTCATCAACTTCAGGGACATATCTGAACGTATGGCTTATGAACAGGAACTGAAAAGCTCGAACAATGAACTGGTCAAATCGAACCGGGAACTGGATAAATTTGTTTACAGCGTATCGCACGACCTGCGTGCCCCGCTTTCATCGGTACTGGGGCTGGTAGAGTATGCAACAACGGAAACCGAAGATGAAAACATGCTTGAAAACCTGCGGCTTATAAAAACCAGTATCAATAAACTGGATGGGTTTGTACAGGATATACTCGATTACTCAAGAAACGCACGCACCGGGGTACAGCAGCAAAAAATAGACTTTAACGAACTGCTGGGCGATGTGACCGACAACCTTAAATTCATGAGCAGCGGCAAAGGCGACGTAACCATAAAGAAAGACGTGCAGTCCACATCTGATTTTTATTCGGACAGGAGCCGCCTGTATATCATACTCAATAACCTGATTTCAAATGCCATACGCTATTACAACCCCGATGCTGCCGAACCCTTTGTAGATGTAAGCATTACGACTGATGAGCAAGGGGCAAAAATCATCATCAGCGATAATGGCGTAGGTATAGATGAGAAGTACCATGAAAAAATATTCGAAATGTTTTTCAGGGTATCTAAAAAGTCAGTTGGCTCCGGCTTAGGGCTTTATATTGTAAAGGAAGCGGTTGAAAGACTGGAAGGCAAAATAAATCTTGTATCAGAAAAAGATAAGGGTACGACTTTTACTGTAATTATTCCTGCTAACCTTTAAAAAAGAAACATGGTGGATAAAGAGAGCAAAGCATTACATAAAAAGGTAATGATTATCGATGATACGTACATCGACCGCATTGTTGCTGAAAAAGTTTTGATACGCTATTCCTTCGCCGAAAGCGTGGTCAATATGGAATCGGCACCGGAAGCACTGGAGTACCTGGCAAATATGCGCCATAACAGGAACGAATTGCCTGAGTTCATTTTTCTCGATATCAATATGCCGGAAATGAACGGTTTTGAATTTTTAGAAGCGTACCAGCGCCTGCCTGAAGAGGTCAGGAACAACTGTATTATCGTAATGCTCACCTCTTCCCTCGACCCCGAAGACAGGGAGCGCACGCAGGCCAACCCGTACGTTCACGGCTTTATCAACAAACCACTTAATGAAGAAAGGCTGAAAAAGTTTTATAAATAGTAAATTAGGGTTGGAAAAAATCATGAAGATAAATGCACGAAAGTGGTTATAACTATAGGTATAAAAAAGTTCTTGTAATAGATGACACAGATGTAGACCGTTTGCTGGCCGATAAAATCATGAAAAAATATGATTTTGCGGAAGAGGTGATACTGATGGAATCGGCAGCGGAAATGATGGATTACCTCAACAATTACCATGTTGCCCCCGATGCCTCCGAGGAACTGATTTTTCTCGACATCAATATGCCGGAGACAGACGGGTGGCAGTTCCTGGAACAATTTGACCTGCTGGATGAGCAGGTAAAAGAGAACTTCAAGATACTGGTCGTATCTTCTTCTACCGACCCGAAGGATAAAAAACGTGCATTCGGCAACAAATATGTGGTCGACTTTGTTACAAAGCCCCTTTCAAAAGACACAATACTCAGGCTCCATGCCGAAATTGAAAATAAAATATATCAACGTACACAGATGCTGACAGAGGCCCTGAAAAAAGAAAAAGAGCTGAGCCAGCTAAAATCAAGGTTTATCTCCACGGCATCTCATGAATTCCGTACGCCCCTCAGCGTTATTTTATCGTCGGTGAACCTGCTGGCCAAATTTACCGCTGCCGAAGAGCAGCCTAAGCGCGAGGAATATATAGACCGCATCAGGTCGTCTGTAAAGAACCTTACCGGCATACTGAACGATTTTCTTTCCGTTGGTAAAATTGAAGACGGCAAACTGAAAGTAAAGTATACAGAAACAGACCTGCATGAATATACCGGTACCATTGTTTCCGAGGTACAGACACTTTCGTCCAAAGGCCAGCAAATCAGCTATACCCATACCGGCCCGCATACGGTGCTTACCGACACGGCCCTGTACCGGCTTATAGTCACCAACCTGCTTTCCAACGCCATAAAGTATTCACACGACAATTCAACGATATCCGTTGAGACCCATGTTGATGAAACAGGGTTTATGTTAACGGTATCTGACAACGGCATAGGCATATCTGACGAAAACAAGCAGCACCTTTTCGAGCTGTTTTTCAGGGGCGATAATGCGGTAAACATACAGGGCACGGGCATAGGCCTGCACATAGTAGCAAAATATACCGAACTCATGGACGGCGTCATCAAATGCACGTCTGAACTGGGGAAGGGGACACAATTCACGATATTTTTACCACATCAAAACTTATTACATGAAAACGATACTGCTTATTGAAGACAACAATGATATCCGGAAGAATATTGTTGAGATACTCAGCTTTGCCAATTACAGGGTTTTAGATGCAGACAACGGCAAAACAGGGGTGCAGCTTGCACTGGAGCATAAGCCCGACCTGGTGGTCTGCGATATTATGATGCCGGTAATGGACGGCTACAGCGTTATCAACATCCTTCAGAAAAACCCGGAGACCCAGCATATACCGTTTATCTTTTTAACGGCTAAAACGGAGCGCGAGGAGATGCGGAAAGGCATGAACCTGGGTGCCGATGATTATATCACCAAACCTTTTGAAGAAGTGGAACTGCTGGACGCGATAGAGCAAAGGTTAAAAAAAGTACAGTTTTATAAAGATAAATACGGCCCCGGCCTTACCGATTTCAACTCGCTGGTGCAAACCGTAAGCGGGGAGCAAACCTTGTCTTCCATCATATCCCAGTATTCGGAAACCTCGTTGAAGAAAAAGTTCGTCATCTATTCCGAACATAACCATCCCATCTTTTTATACTACATTATAAAAGGCCGGGTAAGAACGTATAAAGTAAACGACGACGGCAAGGAACTGACCCTTGGTTTATTCAAAGAAGGGGATTTCTTCGGGTACACGGCTCTGCTTGAAGCGGCCAATTATAAAGAGAACGCGGAAACCCTGGAAGACAGCGAGATTATCATGATACCTAAAAAGATTTTTGATGAGCTGATGACGAATAACGAAGTGCTTAAAAAGTTTACCCGGATACTGGCCGGCAGCATGGCAGAAAGGGAGCAGCAACTCCTGGACATTGCTTACAATTCGGTAAGAAAAAAAGTGGCGGTTACGCTGGTGAATTTATATTCTACTTACCCAAACGGCATTACGCTCAAAAGAGAGCTGCTGGCAAGCATGGCAGGCATTGCAAAAGAAACCGCCACAAGAACGCTCACGGATTTCACCAATGAAAAGATTATCCATGTCGATAACAACCATATTACCATTCTCGACCTGAATAAACTGAAAAACATGTTCAACTGATTTCGGTAGCTATAACAATAAAGCCGCTCACGCGGCTTTTGTTGTTATATGTATTTCCTTCTCTAATTGGGGTTGCTGTACCTCCCATCGCCCGCCAATGTATTATCAGTAAGTGTTTTCAGGAAAGCAACAAGGTCAGATTTGTCCTGTGCGGTCAGTCTTAGCCCGGTATGCGTAGTCACGTCCAGCGCAGGGTCAAGCGTAGCTGATTTTTCTATGCCGTGGTCATAATGGGCTACAACTTCTGCCAGGGTTCTAAAGCGGCCATCATGTATATAGGGCGCAGTCAGTTCTATATTTCTTAAAGACGGTATTTTAAACTTTGCCTTGTCTGCCGGGTTGTTGGTTACTTTTTCTCTTCCTATGTCGGCCATCATACCATCGGGGTCGAGGCCGTTGTTGGCATATTTATTATTGGCAAAGTTGAACCCGCTGTGGCAGTGGGCGCAATCTGCCCCCGATTGTTCAGGCAAAAACTCGTTGTACTCCTGGAAGAACAGCTTTCGGCCCCTTTCCTCGCTTTCCGTCAGGGTAGCTTGCCCTGCAAGAAACTTATCGTATTTCGATTGGTTGGAAACAATAGTATTCATAAACTGTTCCATTGCCAGCGACATTTTTTCGGCAGTAATATCGGCGCTGCCGAAAGCGCGGGTAAACTGGTCGCGGTAGGTTTTGCTGGCCGATAGTTTGCTGATTACATTTTCAAGTGTCTCATTCATTTCCAAAGCGTCCTGGATGGGTTTCAGGGATTGGTCGCGGAGCAGGTGCGCACGTCCGTCCCAGAAAAACTCGTTGGTATGCCACGCGGTATTGACAACGCTCATTGCCTGGCGTTTCCCTTCTTTGCCTTCCACCCCTATTGAGAAGCGCGAAGTATCTGAAAAGCCGTATGCCTGCACATGGCAAGTGGCACATGCCTGGCTGCCGTCTTTCGACAACATTTTTTCGTAAAACAACATGCGCCCCAACTTTACGCCCTGAACCGTGGGCGGGTTGTCTTTAAAATCGGGCATGGGAAAAGGGCCCGGGTCAAATGCATACAACGTAGAGTCGTACACAACATTGTCTGTTTGTGCAACGTCTTTATCGTCATCCTTCCGGCAGTTGCTGAACCACAGGAGCAGCAATAGTATTAGTGATACATTATATTTATTTATCGTCATTGTAAAAGTTTTTGTTCGTGACAAAATCATGGTCTGTGAGCGCGTTTAAAAACGAAAGCAGGTCGTTTTTTTCCTGCTGCGTAAGCCCCAGCGGCCTTACCTTTTCGCTTTTATGCGGATGGGCCTTCCCGCCCGAGTTATAATGCTCTATAACCTGCGCGAGGGTGGCTATGGAACCATCGTGCATGTAAGGGGCCGTTAATGCGATGTTGCGCAGGGTAGGCACTTTAAACAGTGCATTATCCGCTTCTTTCCCGGTAAACCGTTGCCGCCCTATGTCCTGGTAATGTTCATACAGGCCATTGTTGGCAAAGCTGTAGTCCGTAAAATTAAAACCCGAATGGCAACTGCTGCAGCTTGTCCTGTGGCTGAAAAACAGCGCTGCGCCTCTTTGTGCCGATGGCGGCATTGCATTTTTGTTGCCATTTTTATACTGGTCGTAAGGACTGTTGCCGCTAACCAGTGTACGCTCAAATATGCCGATGGCACGGGTTATGACATAGGCGTCCGGCTCTCTTCCGAAAGCCTTCCTGCTCATGCTTACATAATCCGGCATTTGTTTCAGCCGTTCTGCAATGTCTACTATGTTGAAATTAAATTCATCATGTTCCTGTATGGGTACCAGTATCTGCATCTCGAGCGTAGGCACGCCGCCCTCCCTTGTATAATACGGGTGATAGGCCACGTTTGCCAGGGAAGGGGCATTGCGCCGCCCTGTTAAGCCGCCTGCACCCTTGCTTTTGGGCAATACATCGCTGAAAGCGGCCTCCTGTTTGTGGCACGATGCGCAGCTGATGGAATAATCTACAGAGAACGCAGTTTCATAAAACAGCTTTTTCCCTAACTGCCATTTCTCAAAAGAGTAGGGGTTTTCTTCTGTAAACGGTATTTCGGGAAAGCCCCTGGGAGCCTCAGCCAGGGACATAGCGGTTTGTGCGGTAATATTTTCTTTCTTCTTACAGGAAACTGAAAATATTACCGCAGCAGCAACCAGGAGTATAAGCCCGGCAGGCTTCATACCCATTACAGGATTTCGAGCTTATGCATAACGGTTTGCCCGTTGGCCGGCTGTACTTTCAACAGGTACAATCCTTTGGCGGGGATGTTGATGCTTACTTTCTCTTCTCCTGCCAGCCTGTTTGCGCTTGCTACTATGCGTCCCAGTACATCGTAAACGCAGATTTGCGCAGCGCCCGGCAATGTGCCGAAGCTGACAGAGATATTGCCACTGTATGAGGGATTGGGGTAAACCTGTACTTCGGCTGCGGCAGCGTTTACAGAAGAAACGCTAACCGGGAAACCGGCTGAAAAAACATAATCCCTGAAGTTTTCCAGCAGTTTAACCTCGTCCGGGCCGCTGCCATGGGCAACCATTCCCGATGAAATATCTATTCCCTTTATAGCAGCGGCATAGTCGGCATTTACCGGGATGATGATTTTGCCACCTTTGTTTACACCGGCAACGTTTACGGTTGCCTGGTAATAATAATCGTCGCCCAGTGCATGTATCTCAAAGTTTTGGCCGAGGTTACTGCCCGACTGGCCTTCCATTGCTACAAAACGGTATCCCGATGCCCAGCCCCAGTGCATGGAGGGGGATTTGGGCGCCAGCGGATGACCGGCAGGTTGCAAAGACGGGTCGGCATGGTTGATGGGCGTGTCAACGCCGATATAAAATGAAACCGATTCAACGTTTGTGATATTTAAGGAGCCCAGCGCATCTGTTACGTTTGCCGAGCCGTCTACAAGAATATAGTGGTCGGGCACTTTGGTAACAGTACCCCCGTCGTGTTTGATACTGATTTTAGAAATATAGTATTCTATCCGGCTGACGTTGAAATCATTTCCAAGGTCATTTTTAGAAGCCTGGTTGTACGTAAAATCGCCCCCGTTCAATTTATGTGTAATGTGCAGTTCAACCGGTGTCTGGGCGAAAGCACTGATGGTGCACAACATTAATGCGCCTAATACTGTGTTTAGAATATAATGCTTATTCATGATTAAATTGTTATTGTCAATAGTAATAAATATCCATCTGCATGGCATAAACCTGCCATGACGCCTTACATGAAAAGCCGGTAATCAAATCAGGTAAACACAATTGAGGACATATAACCGTAACCGGCTACATAGCAGGGGAGGTGAGTGCGAGATTTTCAGCACATCGGGTGCGCTGTATATCCTTTTGTGAAGGAATGGTATAGTTTGAAAAACTAATGCAGGAGTAAAAACCTTAGATAATGACAGGTAGTCAACAGCGTATTGCTTATGATGGTCGTCAATTTTTACAGAAACTATTTCGTCTTTGCAACACCCGTCCGCGTCCCCGTCATCTTTCATCTCGCCCATGCAGCAGATGTCCTTTTCTTCGCTCTTTAAGCTGATATATTTCAACTTGCCACCGCAATAATGGTGTGAAAAAGTCACACCCGCAGCACCTGCCATATAGCAGGCGATTAATAATATTGCAATAATCCTGTTCACGACTTACTTTAACTGTTAGGTCAAATATAATATATTCATTGTTGCCATGCAATGTTGTTATTATTCCGGCTATACATTCTGACGGCATTATTTTTTTGCAATATATCAGTATTCCATACTCAAAAAACGGTATCTGCTGCAATAAAATGTACCGGGTGAGAAAAACAGGGGATGCAACCGACTTATGAGAAGTAAAGCAAATCTTAAAAGTCACCCAATACACCCGATACTGGTGGCGTTTCCAATCGCATTCTTTATCGGAACATTTTTGTTTGATACCCTGGGGGCAATTACCGGCAACGAAGCATTCACCACAACAGGCCGGTACCTGAACGTAGCCGGTATTGCAGGTGCCCTGCTGGCTGCAGTACCAGGTGTTATCGACTATTTTTTTACCGTTCCGCCCAAAAGCTCGGCTGCCAAAAGGGCTGTTAAACATGGCCTTATCAATGTTACCGTACTGCTGCTGTTTGTATGCATACTCGTGTACCGGCAGTCAGCCGCACCCATAGCAGGTGTAATCATCGGTGCAGAGGTTGCCGGGATTGCACTACTGTCGATAGCAGGGTGGATGGGTGGCACCCTTGTACACAGGAACCAGATAGGTGTGGATATAAGGTATGCCCATGCAGGCAAATGGAAAGAAGACTATGTTGCCGGTACTGGCAGGGTAAAGGTGGCTACTGTTGACGAACTGAAAACCAACCAGATGAAGCTGGTGCACCTGGAAGGTAGAAGGATAGTGATTGGCAAAACAGAAGACGGCTATGTTGCCTTTGATGACCATTGTACGCACCGAGGCGGCTCGCTGGCAGCAGGGGCCATGGTTTGCGGAACGGTGCAATGCCCCTGGCACGGCTCCCAGTTCGACTGCAAAACCGGGGCAGTACAGGCCGGCCCTGCCACAGCACCCATACGCACTTACGACCTGCAGCAGGAAGGCAATGACTTGTACCTTAACTCTTCCGTCACGGTGTAGCCCCCTCCAGCTCCCCCCAAGGGGGAGGGTTTCTTTGTTGTTCCTATGCTGTCAGGTGTTACCACCTGACATTTTTTTTCTTTGCTGTCAGGTGTAACCCTCCAGCCCCCCCAAGGGGGAGGGTTCTTTGTTGTTCCTATGCTGTCAGGTGTTACCACCTGACATTTTTTACAACAAATTTTCTCACGTCCTTGCGAAGTGAACAACAGAGAGCGACGAAGCAATCCCGCGGTAACACGGGCGCAGAAATCCCTGGTGCCCGTTTGTAAAACGGCTTTCTATTTAGCATTCCGGATGCCCTGCGAAATATCCCGAACAGTATATTCTTGTGCCAACATGAGCCATAAGAACAATGAGGCGTATACTCTTCAAACACTGCATTATCTATATTACTAATAACTTTCTTTATTAAAAACTTGCCCGGTTTAAAAGTATATTCTAATTTTGACTAACCGTTCAGTCGTAAAATATGGCACCAAGAACCAAACAACAATTAGACGAATTAAAAAGTAACAGGAAGCAGAGCATCCTGGATGCAGCAATGAAAGTGTTTTCTAAAAACGGGTACCACGGCGCTACCGTCAGCGATATTGCCCGCGAAGCCGGTATATCCAAAGGCTTGCTGTACACCTATTTCCCCGGCAAGGAAGAACTGCTGGATGAACTGCTGCAATATGGGTTGACAAGAATGTCGGGCTACCTGACATTCATTCCCCCGAAAGGGATTTCAAACAGTAAAGAATTCGGGGAGGTAATAAGAAAGACCATTAACCTGTACACACAGGAACAGGATTTCTGGCGCGTGTACATAACCATCATCCTGCAAAAAGAAATATCGGCAAGGTTTGAGCAAATGATAGCCGGCGCCATGCAGGAGTACCTGGGCATATTCGCTACTTATTTTAAAAAGAAAAAGGTGGCTGACCCTGTGACTGAGGCTATGCTGCTGGGTTCTATACTGGATGGCGTTATGATTGGCGTAGCGCTTGCCCCGGATATGTACCCGGTAGACAATGTAATAAAACTGATAGAAAAAAAATTCGGATAACTACTTAAAAGCAGATTATGAGACAGTCAATACGATACCTGGCATTGTTAACCACAGCCCTGTTCTTTGCCGGCAATGTACAGGCGCAGGGTGTTCCTGCCAAACAAATTGTGCAGGATGCCATCAATATGATGAACGGTAAAACAAGCCGCAGCACCGCTACCATGTCGGTAGTAAGGCCCAAATGGACCCGCACCATCAGCATGAAAACATGGTCGCTGGGCAACGATTACAATATGATACTCATCACAGCGCCTGCAAGCGATAAGGGGCAAACCTTCCTGAAACGTGAAAATGAAATGTGGAACTGGATACCTGCCATCAGCCGCATAGTACGGATACCGCCTTCTATGATGGGGCAAAGCTGGATGGGCTCTGACTTTACCAATAATGACCTTGTGAAAAGGAACTCGCTGGTAAACGACTACGACCAGTCGCTGGCAGGCACGGAAACGATTGAAGGTTACGAATGCTATAAAATAAATATGGTACCTAAAAAAGATGCTGCCGTGATATGGGGCAGGGTGGTGCTGTATATCGCAAAGAAAGAACACTTCATGCTGAAGGCTGAATACTACGACGAGAACGGGAAACTGGTAAACCTGGAAACCCAGACCAATATCAGGCATTTTACCGACAGGGACCTACCTTCAAAACTGACCATAGTGCCTGTGAAAGAAAAAGGAAAGAAGACTGTACTGGAATTTGAAACTATAGAATTCAATATACCTATGAACAAAAACTTTTTTTCCCAGCAGAACATGAAATCGATACGCTGATATGAATCGGTATATAAAAATAGCATGGCGCAACCTGTGGCGAAACAAGAGGCGCACATTCATTACACTGGCTTCTATCCTGCTGGCCGTATTGCTGGCCATAAGTATGCGCTCGATGCAAAAAGGCATGTATGCCAATATGATTGGCAATGCGGTGCGCTTTTCTACCGGGTATATACAAATTCATGCAAAAGGGTACTGGGACAAACCGTCTATCAACAACTCTTTTGAACAAAGCGACCTGCTGGACAGCCTGCTGGACAATAACAGCAATATCACACTGGCTGTTCCACGCCTGGAGTCTTTTGTGCTGGCATCGTCGGGCGAGCATACCAAAGGCGTACAGGTAATTGGTATAGACCCCGCTAAAGAAGATAAGATGAGCGGCATATCCCGGAAAGTAACAAAAGGCAGGTACTTCATGGAAGGCGGCGACGGCATACTGCTGGGCGACGGCATTGCAGACTACCTGAAACTGGGTGTCGGCGATACCATTATCCTGCTGGGACAGGGTTTTCAGGGTATGACGGCAGCAGGAAAATTACCCGTTGCAGGCATATTCCATTTTCCCGACGACAGGATGAACAACGGCCTTGCATACCTTTCATTAAATGCTGCACAGGAGCTGTTTGCCGCACCTGCACGCTATACGTCTGTAAGCATTATGCTGGAACACCCCAATCAACTGGACAAAACGCAAAGCACCCTGCAACATGTATTGGGCGATAAAGACTGGGAAGTAATGAAGTGGGATGTGATGAACAAAACACTGACGCAGGAAATAGCGGGTGACAATGCAGGGGGGCTCATCATGCTGCTGATACTATACGTGGTGATAGCATTTGGTGTTTTTGGCACTATACTGATGATGACCATGGAGCGGCGCAAGGAATTTGCGGTAATGGTGGCCATCGGCATGAAACGTTTCCAGTTGATACTCCTCCTGTTTTTCGAAACCATATTTATAGGGTTGCTGGGCATACTGTCGGGCATAGCACTGGCGCTGCCTGTACTTATTTATTTCCATGTGCACCCTGTCCGCATCACCGGCACCGCGGCAAAGACCTTTGAACAGTTTGGCATAGAACCGATAATGCCAGCCTCCCTCGATGTGCACCTGTTTATATACCAGGGCATGGTGGTGCTCATCATATCGTTCCTTGCATCGTTGTACCCGCTGGTATATGTGGGCCGATTTAAAATACTGGATTCTTTAAAGCAATAACATGAAGATTATTCAAATAGCGTGGCGGAATGTATGGCGAAATAAGCTGAGGAGCCTTGTGGTGATTGTTGCTATAACGCTGGGCCTGTGGGGAGGTATATTCTCTTACGCTTTTATGCAGGGCATGGGTGAGCAGCAGGTATATTCGGCTATACATACAGAAACCGGCCATTTACAGGTAAATATGCAGGGATTCAGACAAAACCGCGACCTGCAGATAAATATTGCGGATGTGCAACATGCGGAACAGGCAATACAGAAGATACCGGGGGTAAAGAGCGTTTCTTCTTCCATCCAGCTAACAGCCATTGCATCTACCGCAGACGCATCTGCCGGGGTGATGATAAACGGAGTGGCCCCCGGCCAATATGCGGCAGTCAGCCAGCTTGGCGACTATCTTATAGCCGGGTCTTTCTTCAAAGAAGATACCCGCAACCCGATACTGATAGGGCAGCAACTGGCCGATAAGCTACATGCCAAAGTGGGCTCAAGGCTGGTATTTACATTGCAAACCTACACAGGCGAAATCTCTTACTTTGCCTTTAAGGTAGCCGGCATCTACAAGCTGCACAACAGCGAATTCAACGAAAGTATGGTATATGTACGCAGGGAAGACCTGGCAAAAGCCATTGGCTTCCCGCAAAACCATGCATCGGTAATCAGTGTTTTACTGGATAGGAACGACCTGACGGAAGACGTAAAAACCAGTATTCAAAAAGCCATGCCGGGTATGCAGGTACAAACATGGGAAGAACTGTCGCCGATGATACAGCTCATGTCGGCCACGCTCGACCAGATGTCGATGATTTTTGTGCTTATCATACTGCTGGCGCTGGCCTTCGGCATTATCAACACTATGCTCATAGCTGTGCTGGACCGTACGCGCGAAATAGGGATGCTGATGAGCGTAGGCATGAACCAGCGGAAAGTGTTCGGCATGATTGTATGGGAAACGCTCTTTCTTTCGTTTACCGGGGCTATGGCAGGGCTGGCAATGAGTATGGTAACCATCACTTATTTCGGCTCGGCGGGTATCGACCTGTCTGTTATTTCAGCAGGCATCAACGCTTTCGGCTTCAGCTCGCATGTATATCCCACGCTCGATGCAGGGTTCTATCCGAAGTTTGCCCTGATGGTTATACTGATTGCCCTGCTCTCGTCAATTTTCCCCGCCAGGAGGGCTATAAAATTAAAACCTGCAGAAGCGGTAAGAGGTGAATAACAATAAACAAATTATTATGTCGATAATACAAGTAAAAGACGTTTACAAAACATACACCGAGAGTGTAGTACCGGTTCACGCCGTCAACGGTGCCAGCTTTGCCATCAACAAAGGAGAATTCACCGCGATAGTAGGCCCTTCGGGCTGCGGAAAAACTACCATGCTGAACATGATTGGCGGACTGGATACCCCTACCAAAGGAAAAATCATCATACAGGGAGAAGATATTACCGGCCTTTCCGCCAGCCGGTTAGTAGATTTTCGCCTGCATAACATAGGTTTTGTATTCCAGTCCTACAACCTCATCCCGGTACTTACCGTAAAGGAAAACATAGAGTTCATTATGGACCTGCAGCACAAAGACAAAAAAGAAGCGGTAGAACGGGTTACTTACCTGCTGAAAATACTGGGCATGGAAAACAAGCTGAATGTACGGCCCAAATACCTGTCGGGCGGACAGCAGCAGCGGGTAGCAGTGGCAAGGGCGCTGGCCTCGAAACCTAAATTTGTATTGGCAGATGAGCCTACGGCCAACCTCGATTCCAAATCGACAGAAACCCTGCTGGAACTGATGGCAAAGATGAACAGGGAAGAGGAAATGACTTTTATCTTTTCTACGCACGACCAGCGGGTAATGGACCGGGCGCACAGGATCATTACGCTTGAAGATGGTAAAATAATAGGTGATACCAGAACCGGAAAAGCATCATGAACCTGTACAGAACACTAAAGTATTGCACACTGGCCGCTGTGCCGCTGCTGCACGTACACCGCTTATACGGGCAGGAACAAACCGGCGATAGCACCAAAGCAAAAAAATGGGAGCTGAGCGGGTATGTGAAAAACATGCAATCGGCACAAATCGCCAATGCCGATTCCAACTGGCTTTTTATCAACCTCATCCACAACCGGGAAGACCTCAGGTACTACCCCGGCAAACACCTTACGGCACACCTTGGGCTCAGGAACAGGATATACTACGGCGAATCGGTACAGTTCCTGACACAGGCGCCTGCATTGTTCAAAAGCAGCAACAGCTACCTGGACCTGCAAAAAACAATAGCACAAGGGCCGTCCTACATCATACATACCACGCTGGACAGGCTGGAAGTAATGTACACCCGTGATAAATGGGAGCTAACGGCAGGGCGGCAGCGCATCAACTGGGGACAGAATTTTGTATGGAACCCCAACGATATTTTCAATGCATATTCCTATTTCAATTTCGACTATGAAGAGCGCCCCGGCGTGGATGCTTTGCGGCTTAAATACTACCCGTCTACAACCGCTGCCGCCGAGCTGGCGTACAAGCCCGGCAAAACCATAGATTCAACAGTTGTGGCGGGGCTGTACCGGTTTGCAAGGGGAGGGTACGACTACCAGTTTCTTGCGGGGTGGATGAACGGCGACTACGTGGCCGGGGCAGGGTGGTCGGGGGTGATAGGGAGCGCAGGGTTTACGGGCGAAGTGACTGGTTTCTTTCCCGGTAAGGACATGAGCCTGGGAAACACAGTGGTGTCGGCTTCAACAGGGGTCAATTATACATTCCCCAACAGCCTTTACTTACACGTAGCTTACCTGTACAGCAGCCTTGGTGCGGTACAGGTGAACAGCGCACAAAGGGACCTCCTGCTCAGCCAGGTAGTTTCGGCAAAGCAGCTTTCACCGGCAAGGCATTCCGTTTTCGGGGAGGTGGCTTACCAGTTCACCCCGTTGCTGCGGGGCAACTTCTCCGGCATAGCAGACCCTTCTGACGGTTCTTACTTCCTGGGGCCGTTCCTGAATTATTCCGTATCTCAAAATTTTGAATTGCTGCTGGGCGGGCAACTATTCTTCGGCCCTGCAAATTCATTATACGGCGGTTATGGCCAGTTTATTTTTGCCCGCCTGAAGTGGAGTTTTTGATAATGATAAATATTGAAAAGCAAAACGAACATGTGAACACCTCTTCACAGCTTTAGATTTTCTCCTCAACAGCTCTTTTAGGAAAATTAAAAAGCACAGAAGTTATAATAGGCAAAAAGAAAATGCCAATCGTTAAAACCGAAGTTGCGATATCGGCTGTATGCCCCCCTAAAAACTTACTGAACGACGCTTCAGGGAAATAGTGTTCGTATAGCGAAAGCAGTAGTTTTAGCCCTAAAACAAAAATCACAATAAAAGCACAATCTTCCACTGGTCTAAGTACCCACTGGTCTAAGTATCCGCTTAGACCACAACACCGCAAGCATCTGCTTACGAAATACAAACATTATTCAGGCCATTCAGAGAAGCTTCCTGACCTGATGATATATTACTATTGCTAACATTTTTGTATTTTAGCATTCCTTCACACACCATCATGGATAAACTATCACTGTATGATTTTCTTTCTTTCCTGCTACCGGGGTTTATTGCTGTGGAGTGGGCAAGGTTCCTTTATACTGCGGCAGGGCTGCCGCTTATATCATCACCGGCTGTCTATACCTATGTAGAGCTGGGCTTTATATTGCTCTGCGTATCTTTTTTTACCGGCCTCGCTATACATTGTATCACTTTTTGGGCAATACGCTTGAAATGGTACAAGCGCCTTATTTTTCAACCGGCAGGGCCGGTAATGAAAAAGAGCAACAACCTGCGGCCTGCCCTGCCCCGGTTAGAAAAACTATGTGCTGAAAAATACGGGCGCTCATTATTCCACAATAAAGGTGAACTGGCGCCGGGCTTTTATGATGAGGCCTATTTTACGCTGGAGGGGACCGATAAAATGAACAGCATAAAAGGTTTTCAGAGCATTTATTTTTTTCTGCGCAATGTATTTACCCTTTGCTGTATAGCCATACCAACTATGCTGCTGGCACAGGTATGGCTGTTGATAAGTGTTATTGCAAGCCCTGCCATCTGGATAGCCTTGCTGATAACTACGGTTATAGCCTTGCTCTGCCTGCCGCTGGCACATTTTAGCCGGAAGAAGATGATAGACCGTTTATTCTGGACATACTGCACCCTGCAATCCGGCACAGCATCAAAAGAAACCACCCCTGCCAGCTCCCCGGGTATCCCGCCGCTATAATATTAACTTGTTCAATATTGCATCGTATCAAATAAATACAATTTACTATGGAATGGAAACCTTTTAATGATGCTACTTGCGACGAAGCAACGTCTACATCCGGCATTATTGAAGTAAGGTATAAAGATGATAATACAGGTGAAAGATTACATATCGGGTATACAAATAAGCTTAGTAGAAGAATAGGATATTTAATTAAAGGTACAGGCCCTCATAGTGTCAGGGATAGAATGATGGCCGTCGAGCAAAAAGAGAACCTGGAAGTAAGATGGGATGAAGAAACGAATTATCAGGAAAAAAAGAGAAAAAGGCAACAGGCACATATAGATAAATTTGGACACCTGCCTAAGTATGATAAAAGATTAGGATAATAGCTGCATTGGTACATTCTTTTGCCATTGCAGGTGTTCCTCACCGGCAATACATAACATAGCCGGCGAGGAACAATAGCAAAAAACTTATTTCTTTGATTGAGTACTTACCTGCCGTTTATGCAGTTCCAGCAGGCAATTGGCAGCGCAATATTTTATTAGGTCTTTCCTGATAGACGAATATTTTTTCTTATCCGGTTGCACCTGCTGGTGCATAACAGCGTTCCTGCACGATACCAGGTCTTGCATGTTATAACTTTTCTGGCCGGGGTTAATAGCCTTATATAACAGGCTGGCAATAGTATTTTCATACGCCTCATCAGCTACTCTCTCGTCTGAAGTACCAAACTTCATAAAATATCCCTCCGCTTCATTGTTCTTAAACTTCCCGTGCAAGGCCTCTGTAAGCTTATCGTAATCATTATGCACTACCTGTTTTTCCACTACCAGCATCAGGTAGGCATCATCCAAATATTTGGCTATGTTGTCTTTAATGTGCTTATTCAATTCTTCATAATGCCAATGTTCGTCCCTCTCCGACTTAGGTGGGGCATACTCGTTGATATACTTCACTATCTCTGCATTCTCATAATACTGAAATTCATCGTCAAACTTTTTAGGCTTGATTTTAACCTGTATGTCTTTGCCGTCTTTGTCTTTACCCAAATCTACCAGCAACTCCCGGCTGAACACCTGGTAGAAAAACATGTTCTTTTTGTACGGCCTGTCTTTGATATTTTCCCCTTTGCGCAAATGCTGGTTCCAGTTGAGCTCGTATGGCTTTCTATATGTTTCCTGCCAGTAGTATTTAGCCACCTCCCACAGCATCAGTTCATCGGTTTTATTCTTCATCAGTGTATTGAACAGGGATATGCTGCCTTTTAAAGTCCCCTTATCCGTTTTGGGGAGGTCATTCATAACGGCAGGCATAATGATTTTCATCAGGTAATCCGTGTTGGTATCGAAGGTGTTTTTACCGGACAGCCAGCAGCGGATGAATGAAAAATCCGTAGTAAAGGTGGTAGTATAATCCTTGCCTTTTATTTTATCTGCCTATTTCCTGTAAGCACCTCTGTGTACATTACTGTCTCTTGCCATTTGCACTATGTCAATAAAATTATGCTCCACTACCTGGTTTACTGCAAACAGGGGGGCGTGCCTTTCTGCCGCGCCGGGCTGTGGCGGGTGCCTCAGTTTAAACACCTGCGCAAACCTGTCGAGGTTGCCATCGTTCAGTTTTGCAAAAACTTCTTTTTCATAAAAATGAATGAGTTTTTTTGCTACGGCATTGAATAATTCTTCCAGCGTTTGTGACCGGTTGATGCAATCGTGCAGGCTGCTGAAATATGTAGCTTTTTCATTAAAAAAGAAATCGCGAAACTCCTGCATATGATAATACCTGCCGTAGAACCGGATATAGTGCATAGCCTGCAGGTATTCCGTATCGTTCAGCGCATCGTGGCGGCGCTGGCCGGTGGTTTTGTTTTGGGCTACTGCGCCATAGGTATAGGCAAGGTGTACATAATCAAAAATATAATCCATTTTGCGCTTCGCGGCAAACTTCCACGGGGCGCGGCTTGCCTTGTTCAGCTCAAGAAAAGCATCCAGTTTCTGCAGGCGGGCGTGTATCTTATTTTCCGCTTTTTTCACATCGTACCGTATGCCGTCCTGTTGCGGTTGGCTGCCTAGCGAAGGGGGAAGCCCCAGCGTGGCCTGCCTGTAGTTGCCACCCGCAAGGGCATTATACTGGTTTTCGAGCGCGTGGCAGATATTCCTTTGTATCTCCTTTCCCTTGCCAAACTCCATATCGGCAAAGACCCACTTCATCAGCAGGTCGGCAGATGTGGTGAACTGTACCCAGTCTTCCCCAACCTTATACCGCAGTATCGCATTATCGTTTTTTATACAATAGTCCATGGCCGTACCGCCGGGGGCTTTAAACAGGAAGTTGCGTTTCGCCTCTTTATATATTTTTGTTAACCTGCGTTTTTCATCACCTGTTGCCATTTTTATCTTCAGCTTGAATGCCGGTATATCCACATCAATGCCGTGGCTTTCCAGGTAGCTCAGCCTGTCTTCGGCTGTTTTGTAGCAGGCTATTTCAAAACCTGCTAAAAGCCCTTTGTGGGCAAGGCAGGCAAGGTACCATTTGGCAGGGCTGAACCCCTTGCGCTGGGGTATCACATAGCTGTTCCATTTTTCCTGTTCCTGCCTGCTGTGCGCCTTAGCCGCTTTTTGTGTATAGTCACGGTTCAGGTTGGCTATATAGGCGTTGAATGGGCGGAAACAATCATTTTCAAAATAGGGCATGGTGCTGAGCTGGCCAATGATTTTCCGGAAGTTCAGCAGGCTGTTGTTGAGTGTATGCAGCGATTTGCTGTCTTTGACCGAATACATGGTAAAGAATGTTTGCGTGGTCCTGAATACGCCTTCGGGCTTTTTCGCCCCTGTCCATTTTTTTACAAAATATTCCGCATCGCCTTTGCGCAAAAACAGGCAGGCGATAAACAACAGGGCATCGTATGTCAGGTGGCCGTCACGCTCAAAGCGATAGCCGCTTATGGCATTCAGCACTTTTGTATAATCTTCCTGCTTGTCGTTCCCGTAGTCCCTGTCGGCCATGCGTTTTTTCAAAGAATTCGTAAGGTGTTGCTGCGCATCGTTCCACAGTTGCAGAAACCATTCTTTGGCCTTTGCCCAGTCTTCCGTTTTTATTTTTTTGGGGAGGTCAATATCGCCATGCAGGTTGGCAAACTGTAACGGCCCCGGCTCGTGCAGTATGTGGGCATGGTAGTTACGTAGCTCCCTCAGGGCTTTATGTATCTGCGGCAGCAGACTGTGAAACCGGTTCAGCTCTTGCATGCGCCCCTGTTTGATGTCTTTTACCAGCGATTTATTTTTACCGCCCAGCAAATGTTTGCTCATGGCCAGCGCCTCTATGGCCGATAATGGCATATCGTCACCGGCCTCTGCCTGTTCTATCTCTTCTTCTGAAAAAAGCGGCTGCTCCCCTGCTTCATCTTTCACCTTGCCTGCGAGCGCCGTATATAATTTTTCGGCCTTGAAGAAGGCCATGGCCAGCAGGGTGTTTTTGTGGTGCACCGGGGCGGCGCTATACTTTACCTCTTTGCCCTCGCTGTCTTTGGCATAGGGGGCGCGGTGGTCTTTATTCACCGTTTTTTCCAGGTAGTGGCGGTAATAGTCGTCTACTTCGGCAAAGCGGTTCTGTATTCTTGGGGTAAACTGTTTTTTCTGCTCGATGCTTTGCAGGGTGAGGCCTTTCAGGTTTTCAAGTGTGTGCTCCATAACGATGTGGTTGGGTGTGAAAAAAAGAAAGATATAAAAAAACGCACATAGGTTCAACCCCGTATTTTTCCCATGTTAAAAACCCTGCAAGGCATATCATTCAATGCTTTGCAGGGTTTCAGTTGTTACAGCCCTTCAAAATTAGGCCTTCTACAACGAAATATTATCAATCTGCAATATTTGCAAAGTTGTTACAGCCCTTCAAAATTAGGCCTTCTACAACTACTTCTTTAGTGGCATTATAAGCAACAAGGTTGTTACAGCCCTTCAAAATTAGGCCTTCTACAACAAATTGTCACTATTGGCGCATATACTCAAGGTTGTTACAGCCCTTCAAAATTAGGCCTTCTACAACTTAAACTATTTTTTCCAAATAAACAAATAAGTTGTTACAGCCCTTCAAAATTAGGCCTTCTACAACCTACGGGTTAACCCGACATGATTGCATAGTTGTTACAGCCCTTCAAAATTAGGCCTTCTACAACCGTGCTCACCATCTGCCGCCAAAACCCGCCGTTGTTACAGCCCTTCAAAATTAGGCCTTCTACAACCTGTAAAAGATATTGCCGCCTGTCTTAAAGTTGTTACAGCCCTTCAAAATTAGGCCTTCTACAACTGTTATACAATGCGGAAGCGGTATCGTGTAGTTGTTACAGCCCTTCAAAATTAGGCCTTCTACAACTGCGATATTATTTGTCGGTTTCATCGGGTAGTTGTTACAGCCCTTCAAAATTAGGCCTTCTACAACGGGTACTTTAAAAGGAGTGTCTGTATATTGGTTGTTACAGCCCTTCAAAATTAGGCCTTCTACAACTCCATGACAACTACCCTAACCTTATCCCCGTTGTTACAGCCCTTCAAAATTAGGCCTTCTACAACAACGGGTGATTGGCAAGACGATATACGAAAAGTTGTTACAGCCCTTCAAAATTAGGCCTTCTACAACAAAATGCCGGTTGCCAAAACACTGCGGGAAGTTGTTACAGCCCTTCAAAATTAGGCCTTCTACAACTCATGAAGCCGAATTGTTTAGTGCTGAATTGTTGTTACAGCCCTTCAAAATTAGGCCTTCTACAACCATGTTAAACATAGATAATACTCCGCTTCTGTTGTTACAGCCCTTCAAAATTAGGCCTTCTACAACAGAAAAGTGTAAAAGTGTTGAAGAATGCAGGTTGTTACAGCCCTTCAAAATTAGGCCTTCTACAACACAGGGAGCGCAAACCACGCGTATTTCCCGGTTGTTACAGCCCTTCAAAATTAGGCCTTCTACAACTGCTGATGCCAGTAAAGATAAATGGGGCGAGTTGTTACAGCCCTTCAAAATTAGGCCTTCTACAACGAGGAAGTGATAAAAGCAGCCACTAAGAAAGTTGTTACAGCCCTTCAAAATTAGGCCTTCTACAACCAATAATATCAAGGACACCATATTGCAAGTTGTTACAGCCCTTCAAAATTAGGCCTTCTACAACTGCATGGGGCGCGTTTGATACTACAGCATAGTTGTTGCTGCCTTTCAAAATTAGGCCTTATACAACTATGAATACTATTAAAATCACTACTACCCCGTTGTTACAGCCCTTCAAAATTAGGCATTCTACAACCACAGGTATTGGCGCCGGTATTGAATGGGAGTTGTTACAGCCCTTCAAAATTAGGCCTTCTACAACGACCAGGAATTAAACAGTAAGATGTACGCCGTTGTTACAGCCTTTCAAAATTAGGCCTTCTACAACTTTGGGTGTTGCTCGGCGTGATCCTAGGAGGTTGTTGCTGCCTTTCAAAATTAGGCCTTCTACAACTAACTTCTTTCATTGGGACAGTTCAAAGCCGTTGTTACAGCCCTTCAAAATTAAGCCTTCTACAACTAAAACATAAAAATTCATGGCTCAATAGAAGTTGTTACAGCCCTTCAAAATTAGGCCTTCTACAACGATTATATCAATATTAACAAAACGGGCGGCGTTGTTACAGCCCTTCAAAATTAGGCCTTCTACAACCTTAGCCAGTTAGGGGGTAAAGCCATTGCAGTTGTTACAGCCTTTCAAAATTAGGCCTTCTACAACTATTAGGCAAAGCCGGTGAAGAAGTAACCAGTTGTTACATCCTTTCAAAATCAGGCCTGCACAACCTTTTCAAAATTAGGCATTTTTATCACTGCTTTATACTTCTGCTACCCCACTGGTCTAAGCATCCGCTTGCGAAACACAAACATTCCCCTCCTTACCAAAGAGAGGTATCCCGAAGAGAGGCGCCCCGTGCATTGCTTTTTAGTCAGGTGGCAACACCTGGCAACAATAAAACCCTCCCCCTTGGGGGAGCCGGAGGGAGCCTGAAGGCACGATTTTTTTGCAGAAAATTAATTTTTAACAGAAACCATACTGCTACAGCAGGTTATGTTGCGGGTCAATTGTTCATCAACTGACCTGCAATTATTTGATTGTCATTCCAAAACAACACACAACAGCTTATGAAAACGGACAATACTACTGAACAGGTTGCGGTAAAAAAGAACAGGAAGGCAGAAACAAATGGGGAAATGGATGTACAAACCGCCAACGGGAATGGCAGCGCGAAGAAACGAAAAAGCAACCGCAGCAACGGCTTCTCCGGCGAAGAGCTGCACCTTCAGTTGCTCAATGTACTATCAGAAGTGCGCGACGGCCATTTCGATGTGCGTATGCCCATCGACCGTATTGGCATAGAAGGCAAAATATGCGACACCCTGAACGAAATTATATCGCTGAACCAGCGGATGGCGCGCGAGTTTACCCTCGCCGGGAAAACCATAGGAAAAGAAGGTAAGCTCAACCACAGGATAGACGTGCCCCTCGCCCGTGGCGACTGGCACAAAGGCATAGACTCGCTGAACACCCTCATTTCCGACCTCGTACACCCCACTATCGAAATAGCCAGCGTTATCAGCTCGGTGGCCAAAGGCAACCTCTCGCACGAGATGCCCACACAGATAGGCGACCACGTATTGCAGGGCGAATTTTCAAACATAGCCAAAGAAGTGAACGGCATGGTGAAGCAGTTGAACCTCTTCTCCATGGAAGTGACCCGTGTGGCCCTTGAGGTAGGTACCGAAGGAAAGCTGGGTGGGCAGGCCAAAGTAAAGGGCGTGGCCGGTGTATGGAAAGAACTGACCGACTCCGTAAACCAGATGGCCAGCAACCTTACCGGGCAGGTGCGCAACATTGCCGAAGTAACCACCGCCGTGGCCAATGGCGACCTCTCCAAAAAAATAACCGTAGACGTAAAAGGCGAGATACTGGAACTGAAGAACACCATCAATACCATGGTCGACCAGTTGAACTCCTTCTCCTCGGAGGTGACCCGTGTGGCCCTCGAAGTAGGTACCGAAGGAAAGCTCGGCGGGCAGGCCAAAGTACAGGGCGTAGGCGGTACCTGGAAAGACCTGACCGACTCCGTAAACCAGATGGCCAGCAACCTCACCGGGCAGGTGCGCAACATTGCCGAAGTGACCACAGCCGTGGCCAAAGGCGACCTCTCGCGCAAGATTACGGTAGACGTAAAAGGCGAGATACTGGAGCTGAAGAACACCATCAATACCATGGTAGACCAGTTGAACTCCTTCTCCTCCGAAGTGACCCGTGTGGCGCGCGAAGTAGGCTCGGAAGGAAAGCTGGGCGGGCAGGCAAGGGTAAAAGGCGTAGGCGGCGTATGGAAAGACCTGACCGAATCGGTAAACCAGATGGCGCGTAACCTCACCACGCAGGTGCGCAGTATAGCAGAAGTAACGACAGCGGTGGCCAATGGCGACCTCTCCAAAAAAATATCGGTAGAAGTACAGGGCGAGATACAGGAACTGAAGAACACCATCAATACCATGGTAGACCAGTTGAACTCCTTCTCTTCAGAGGTGACCCGTGTGGCCCTCGAAGTAGGTACCGAGGGAAAGCTCGGCGGGCAGGCCAAAGTAAAGGGCGTGGCCGGTACCTGGAAAGACCTGACCGACTCCGTAAACCAGATGGCCAGCAACCTCACCGCACAGGTGCGGAGCATAGCCGAGGTAACCACAGCCGTGGCCAAAGGCGACCTGTCCCGCAAAATAGCCGTGCCCGTGCAGGGCGAGATATTGGAGCTGAAAGATACCATCAATACGATGGTAGACCAGTTGAACTCCTTCGGCTCGGAAGTGACCCGTGTGGCGCTGGAAGTAGGTACGGAAGGTAAGCTCGGCGGGCAGGCCAAAGTAAAAGGCGTAGGCGGCGTATGGAAGGGGCTGACCGATTCCGTAAACCTCATGGCATCGAACCTGACCGCCCAGATGCGGAACATAGCCGAAGTGACCACAGCCGTGGCCAATGGCGACCTTTCAAAAAAAATAACCGTAGAAGTACAGGGCGAAATACTGGAACTGAAAAGCACCATCAATACGATGGTAGACCAGTTGAACTCCTTCGGCTCGGAAGTGACCCGTGTGGCGCTGGAAGTAGGTACCGAAGGAAAGCTCGGCGGGCAGGCCAAAGTAAAGGACGTGGCAGGCATCTGGAAAGACCTCACCGACTCCGTAAACCAGATGGCCAGCAACCTCACCGGGCAGGTGCGCAACATTGCCGGTGTAACTACCGCCGTGGCCAACGGCGACCTTTCCAAAAAAATCACGGTAGATGTAAAAGGCGAGATACTGGAATTGAAAAACACCATCAACACCATGGTGGACCAATTGAACTCCTTCGGCTCGGAAGTGACCCGTGTGGCCCTCGAAGTAGGTACAGAGGGCAAACTCGGCGGGCAGGCCAAAGTGCAGGGCGTGGGCGGAACCTGGAAAGACCTGACCGACTCGGTAAACCAGATGGCCAGCAACCTGACGGCACAGGTGCGGAACATAGCAGACGTAACCACCGCCGTGGCCAAGGGCGACCTCTCCAAAAAAATTACCGTGGATGTGCGCGGCGAAATGCTGGAGCTGAAAAACACCATCAATACGATGGTGGACCAGTTGAACTCCTTCGGCTCGGAAGTGACCCGTGTAGCGCGTGAAGTAGGCTCTGAAGGAAAGCTGGGCGGGCAAGCATTTGTGCCCGGTGTGGCCGGTACCTGGAAAGACCTGACCGACTCGGTAAACCAGATGACGGGCGACCTTACATCGCAGGTGCGGAACATTGCCGAGGTGACCAAAGCCGTGGCCGGCGGCGACCTCTCCAAAAAAGTGACCATAGACGTAAAGGGTGAGATACTGGACCTGAAAGACACCATCAATACCATGGTGGACCAGTTGAACTCCTTTGCCTTCGAAGTGACCCGTGTGGCGCGCGAGGTGGGCACAGAAGGTATACTGGGCGGACAGGCACGCGTACAGGGCGTAGGCGGCACCTGGAAAGACCTCACCGACTCCGTAAACCAGATGGCCAGCAACCTCACCGCACAGGTGCGCGGCATAGCCAAAGTAGTTACCTCTGTGGCAGAGGGCAACCTGAAACAGAAACTGTCCATCAGCTCGCGCGGCGAGGTGGCCGAGCTGACCGATACCATCAACGAAATGATAGACACCCTTGCCGTGTTTGCCGACCAGGTGACCACCGTAGCGCGCGAGGTAGGTGTGGAAGGTAAACTGGGCGGACAGGCCAACGTGCCCGGCACATCGGGTATATGGAAAAACCTGACCGAGAACGTGAACCAGCTTGCCGAAAACCTCACCACACAGGTGCGCGCCATATCGGAAGTAGCATCGGCGGTAACGAAAGGCGATTTGACCCGTACCATACGCGTGGAAGCCAAAGGCGAAGTGGAAGGGCTGAAAGACACCATCAACCAGATGATAGCCAACCTGAAACAAACCACCCTCCGCAACCAGGAGCAGGACTGGCTGAAATCGAACCTTACCAAGTTTACGCAAATGCTGCAGGGCCAGAAAGACCTGAACGCTGTAACCCAGCGTATCCTTTCCGAGCTGGCCGAAGTGGTAAGCGCACAGTGCGGTATGTTCTACATACTGAAGCAGGACGACAGCGGCAAAAACAAAACCCTGAAACTCGTTTCGGCCTATGCCTACGATAACGACCACAACCGCAAAGAAGAATTTGCACTGGGCGAAGGGCTGGTAGGGCAATGCGCCGTTGAAAAGGAGCGCATCATGCTCACCAACGTGCCCGCCGGCTATGTAAAGATAAACTCCGGGCTGGGCGGCGCTACCCCGCTCAACCTGATTGTGCTGCCCGTACTGTTCGAAACCGAGATTAAAGCCGTTATCGAATTGGGCACTTTCGAAACCTTCAGCGAGATACACCTCGACTTCCTCAGCCGCCTTACCGAAAGTATCGGCATCGTGCTGAACACCATCGAGACCAACTCCCGCACAGAGCACCTGCTGGAGCAATCGCAATCGCTTACCGATGAGCTGAGCAATACCAACAAAGAGCTGCAGGTAAAAGCACACCTGCTGGTAAAACAGAAAGAAGAAGTAGAAGACAAGAACCGGGAAATTGAAGAAGCCCGTAAATCGCTCGAAGAAAAAGCGGCGCAGTTGCAGCTTACCTCCAAATACAAATCCGAGTTCCTCGCCAATATGTCGCACGAGCTGCGCACCCCGCTCAACTCCCTGCTCATACTGGCGCAGCAGTTGTTTGAAAACAGCGACGGCAACCTGACCGAAAAGCAGGTACGCTATGCAAAGACCATACACAGTTGCGGCGACGACCTGATACAACTCATCAACGACATTCTCGACCTCTCCAAAATCGAATCGGGGTACATATCTGCTGACTTTATCAACGTCCGCTTCAACGAGATTACCACGTTTGTGGAAACCACCTTCAAGCACATATCCGAAAGCAAGAACCTGAAGTTTACCATCGAGGTAGACGACGAACTGCCCGACATCATCGAAACAGACCTGCAGCGCCTGAACCAGATATTGAAGAACCTCCTGTCGAATGCATTTAAGTTTACCGAAAAAGGCGAAGTCAGCTTCAGGATATACGAAGCCCACAAAAGCTGGAAAGACAACAGCTCCAGCCTGGCCATAGCCAAGCAGGTGGTGGCCTTCGAAATAAAGGATACCGGCATCGGCATATCGAAAGACAAACAAAGCATCATATTCGAAGCCTTCCAGCAGGCCGAAGGGTCTACCAGCCGCAAATATGGCGGCACGGGGCTGGGCCTGTCCATCAGCCGCGGCCTGGCCGACCTGCTGGGCGGCTCGCTTGAGCTGGATAGCGAAGCCGGTATGGGCAGTACTTTCACCCTGTACCTGCCCCTGGGCGATATTCCGAATACCATAAAAGCAGAAAAGCCCATCATGGTATCCGAAGCGCAATACACCCTTACCGCCAACGGTGATATTGCAGCCTATGCGCACCCTTCCATACAAATACCCGAAATGGAAATAGAGCGGGTAAACGAAGTAATCAACAAAACAGGCGACGACCGGAACCAGTTGCTCACCACTGATAAAATAGTAATGGTGGTGGAAGACGATATCCGCTTTGCCAAAATAATGATAGACAAAGCCCACGAGCTGGGGCTGAAAGTAGTGGTTGCCTCCACCTTTGGCGAAGTATTCGAGTTTGTGAACAAGCATACCTTATGTGCCGTAACGCTGGATGTAAAGCTGCCGGATGCAAGCGGCTGGAAGATACTCGACCTGTTTAAAAATGATGTCAACTTCCGCCACATACCCATACACATCATATCGGGCGAAGAAAACAAACTGCTGGCCATGAAGCGCGGCGCACGCAGCTTCAACCTCAAGCCGCTTGAAACAAAAGCCCTCTCCGCCCTTTTTGAAGACATAGTGAACTATAACAACGACGCACCGAAAAGCCTCCTCATCATCGAAGACAATGAAATGGACGCATCGCAGATAGCCAAGATAATGGACAACGGCGAGCTGGTAGACCTGAACATAGCTACCACGGGCAAGGAAGCCCTGAAGCTGGTAAAGGAAAACTATTACGACTGCATCATACTCGACTATACGCTGCCCGACATCAGCGGTGTAGAGTTTGTGCGCGACATCAGCAGTGCAAGAAAAACAAAGCTTACCCCCATTCTCCTTTACTCTGCCCGCGACTTTTCGGCAAGCGAGCTTATACAGCTCAGGCAATATACCAACCGCATCATATCAAAAATACCTAACTCGGTAGAAACGCTGCTGGAAGAAACCGTAATGCACCTGCACCTCAACTACCAACACCTGCTGCCCGAAAAGAGGAAGCTGCTGGAAAGCCTGCGGTTGAAAAAAGACATACTTGCCGGTAAGAACATACTGGTAGTAGACGACGATATCAGGAACCTGTTCGCACTTACTACGGCCTTCGAGAAGTACAACATAAATACCATCACGGCAGAGAGCGGGCAGGAAGCCATCAGCATACTAAGCGACACAGGCAATATAGATATGGTGCTGATGGACATCATGATGCCTGAAATGGACGGCTATGCCACCACTATGAAAATAAGGCGCGAACATAAGAACCCGAAACTGCCCATCATTGCCGTAACGGCAAAAGCCATGAAGGGCGACCGGGAAAAATGCATCAATGCCGGGGCTTCAGACTACATCACCAAACCATTAAAAATCGACCAGCTGTTATCCCTCATGCGGGTATGGCTGTATAAATAATAAAAGGGATGGAGGGAACGACAAATGAAACGGTTATCGCAAACTCAGCCATAAAACTACTGATAGTAGATGACCGGGAGGACAACCTGTTTTCGATGGAAACTATTCTCGAGCAGGACCGTTATACCATACGCACCGCAAAATCGGGTAGGGATGCGTTAAAGATACTGCTCAAAGAACATGACTTTACACTCATCCTCATGGACATCCAGATGCCGATGATGAATGGCTTCGAAACCGCATCGCTGATACATGAGCGCGACAAACTGAGACAGATACCTATTATTTTCATCACCGCTTTCGACAACAATGACCAGGACGTTTTCAAAGGTTACGAGCTGGGCTGTGTTGACTATATATACAAGCCCGTGAACCCGGAGCTGCTAAGGGCCAAAGTGGCCGTGTTTGTAGACCTGCACAAGAAGAACAGGGAACTGCAGATACAGGAGCTGAAACTGAAGGCTGCCAACAAAAGCCTGGAATCGGAAATAGAGATACGGAGGATAACCGAAAAGAAAATAAACATACTGAACAAGCAACTGGTAGAGAATATTTACCAGTTGAAATCGACCAACAAAGAGCTTGAGCGGTTTGCCTTCGTGGCCTCACACGACCTGAAGGAGCCGATACGGAAGATACTCACTTTTGCCAATATGCTCAAAGGCAAAGAGGTGGAATCGATAGAATCACAAAACCTCGTAGAGCGCATCATCCGGTCATCCACGCGCATGCAGCAACTGGTAAACAACCTACTGGAACTGTCGCAGACCTTTGCGCAGCCAACCGACTACAGCGATACAGACCTCGATGCCCTGCTGGACGAAGTACTCACCGACCTCGACTTCTTAATCAGGCAGAAAAATGCAGAGATAAAAAGGGATAAGCTACCCACCCTTAATGTGGTGCCGGAGCATTTCAGGCAACTCTTCCAGAACCTGCTGACCAATGCCCTGAAATTCTCGCGCGAAGATGTGACGCCGAGAGTAGTGATACGAATGGAACGGGTAAAGGGCCTGTACATAACGGGTATCACCTACGATAAGTACGAAGATGACTTCTTAAGGCTGACGATTGCTGATAACGGCATCGGCTTTGAAGAGCAGTATGCCGACCAGATATTTACCATCTTCAAGCGCCTGCACTCTGCCGAAGAATACGAAGGCACCGGCATAGGGCTGTACGTGTGCAAAAAAGTAGTGGAGCGGTACGACGGGCATATACACGCCGCAGGCAAGCCCGGCGAAGGCGCCACCTTCACCATCGTACTGCCCATCACCAAAAGCGCCGTACTAAACGAAGAACCGGCCCCTCCCGGCCTCCCCCAGGGAGAGGAGGTGTAATTTACCCCACTAAACGAAGAACCGGCCCCTCCCGGCCTCCCCCAGGGGGAGGAGGTGTAACCCAGCCGTCAGGTGTACCCTGCTGTCAGGTGTTACCACCTTACCCTGTTGTCAGGTGTTACCACCTGACACACGTTACCCAACCGTCAGATGTTACCACCTGGCAGACACACAATACAGATGTTGCCACCTGGCGTTTTTCACAACAAGTACACAACTATATACAGTTCCCCTCCTTGCCAAGGGGTATCTCGCAGAGACGGGGTGGTTTCCGTGCGCAACCCTTCCGTCACTGCGTGACACCTTTTCTTTAAAAGGGGAGGAGGTGTGTGATTATCTTTATTACCTGACAGACACATGTAATTCCCCTCCTCAATGAGGAGGGGTGCCCCGCAGGGGCGGGGTGGTTACACAAAACCCTCAAAAAGTTTATCTTTGCAGCCCGATGCGGTTTATTGCTTCCATATTGGCTATTTACATCCTGCTGCTGAGTTGCCTGCCCTGTGCAGACGCGGAAACGACAGCGGATATGCCTGTGATTACTGCAACGGAAACGGGTCACAACGGGAATAATACCCCCCATGAGCACCGCGACGCACCCGACCTTTGCTCCCCGTTTTGCCACTGCTCCTGTTGCGTGGTATTTACCATAGTCAGCAGTGCAGTAATAATACCCGTACAGCCTGCCGCGTTGCACACACCCGTGTTACCCGGCTATTGCCATACGCACACCAACAGCATATCCCTGCCCGTGTGGCAGCCTCCCCGGTCAGTATAAGTTGATTTCTTTTGTTGTAAAGGCTTGCCTGGCGCCCGTGCGCTAAGGAACGCGCCTATTTATTCAACCTATACAATCATTTATTTAATGTTGAACAGCATTATCCGTTTTTCTGTAAAGAACAAACTGGTCATCGGCATATTTACCCTCGGCCTCATTATATGGGGCATGTGGAGCGCTTCGCGGCTGCCGGTAGATGCAGTGCCCGATATAACCAACAACCAGGTGCAGGTCATTACCGTAGCACCTTCGCATGCCGCGCTCGATATTGAGCGGCTCGTCACCTTTCCCATAGAACAGACCATGGCCACCATCCCCAACATAAAAGAGATGCGCAGTTTTTCCCGCTTCGGCCTCTCGGTGGTCACCATCGTTTTTGAAGATAATGCAGACGTGTATTGGGCGCGCCAGCAGGTGAACGAACGGCTGTCGACCGCCAAAAGCCGCATCCCCCCCGGCGTGGGCAACCCGGAAATGGCCCCCATTACTACCGGCCTGGGCGAAATATACCAGTACATCGTGCGCCCCAAAAAGGGCTACGAAAAAAAGTACACCCCCATGCAGTTGCGCACCATACAAGACTGGATTATACGGCGGCAGTTGCTGGGCATACCCGGCGTGGCCGAAGTGGCCAGCTTCGGCGGCTACCTCAAGCAGTACGAAATAGCCATCGACCCCGACAAGCTGCGCAGCTACAACATCAGCATTGCCGACCTGTTTGCCGCGCTGGAGCGCAACAACCAGAACACCGGCGGCGCATACATCGACCGGAAACCCACCGCATGGTTCATACGCAGCGAGGGGCTTATAGGCTCGGTAGACGATATAGGCAAAATAGTGGTAAAGAACACCAGCGACGGCATACCCATACTGGTAAGGGACATTGCCACGGTGCAACTGGGGCATGCCACCCGCTACGGCGCTATGACCTACAACAACCAGGGCGAAGTAACCGGTGCCCTGGCGCTGATGCTGAAGGGCGAAAACTCAAACGCCGTAGTGAACCGTGTAAAAAAACGCATCGCCCAGATTGAAAAAACACTGCCCGAAGGGGTGGAGATAGACGCCTTTCTCGACCGGAGCGAACTGGTGAACCGCGCCATCGGCACCGTTGAAAAGAACCTTATAGAAGGTGCGCTCATCGTCATATTCGTGCTGGTGCTGTTCCTGGGCAACTTCCGCGCGGGGCTGATTGTAGCCTCCGTCATACCGCTGAGTATGCTCTTCGCTATGGGTATGATGCACCTGTTTGGAGTCAGCGCCAACCTGATGAGCCTCGAGGCCATCGACTTTGGCCTGATAGTAGACGGCGCGGTCATCATTGTAGAAGCCACCCTGCACCAGTTATTATCCAAAGTGAACGGCAAAGATGCATTGCACCTCGACCGCCGCCGCATGGACGAGGAAGTATTCCTTGCTTCCAGCCGCATACGTAGTTCCGCATCCTTCGGCGAGATTATTATACTCATCGTGTACCTGCCCATACTGGCATTGGTAGGCATAGAAGGAAAAATGTTCCGCCCCATGGCGCAAACCGTCTCCTTTGCCATACTCGGCGCATTCCTGCTCTCCCTCACCTATGTGCCTATGATGAGCGCCGCCTTTCTCAACAGGAAGATTCAGCATAAAACGAATTTCTCCGACCGCATGATGGATTTTTTCCAGCGGAAGTACCACCCAATCATTACCGCCGCCCTGAAACGGAAGCTGGCGGTAGTAACCTCCGCTGTCATCCTCTTCGTTATCGCCCTCGTTATATTCACGCAGATGGGGGGCGAATTTATCCCTACGCTTGAGGAAGGGGATTTTGCCGTAGAAACAAGGGTACTCACCGGCAGCAGCCTGTCGGAAACCGTGGAAGCCGCACAAAAAGGAGCTTCTGTGTTGCTGAAGCAGTTTCCTGACGAGGTAGAAGAAGTAGTAGGAAAGATAGGTTCATCGGAGATACCTACCGACCCCATGCCTATAGAGGCCTGCGACCTGATGGTAATCTTAAAAGATAAACAGGAATGGACAAAAGCGCATACGCAGAACGAGCTGGCCGATAAGATGGCAAAAGCGCTGGAAGTCATTCCCGGTGTTACGTTCGGTTTCCAGCAGCCTATACAGATGCGCTTTAACGAGCTGATGACCGGTGTGCGGCAGGATGTGGCCGTGAAGATATTCGGTGAAGACCTTGATGTATTATCGCGCCTCGCCAACCGTGTGGGCAAAGTAGCTGGGGGAGTGGAAGGCGTAAAAGATATTTACGTAGAGCAGGTTACCGGCCTGCCGCAAATCGTCATCAACATCAACCGCGACGAAGTAGCCAAATACGGCCTCGATATAGCCACCATCAACCAGGCGGTAAACACCGCCTTTGCAGGGCAGTCGGCAGGTATGGTGTACGAGGGCGAGCGGCGTTTCGACCTTGTGGTGCGGCTGCAGCAAAACGACCGGCAGCAGATAAACGATGTGCGCAACCTGTACATCACCACCCCTGCCGGCAACCAGGTGCCCCTGAGCCAGTTGGCCGATGTACAATTCAAAGTAGGCCCCAACCAGGTGCAGCGCGAAGATGCCAAACGCAGGATAATAGTAGGGTTTAACGTGCGCGGGCGCGATGTGGCCAGCGTGGTAAAAGAGTTGCAGGGCAAAATGACCAAAAGTGTAAAGATGCCGCCGGGCTACTATGCCACCTACGGCGGGCAGTTTCAAAACCTGCAGGAAGCCAATGCAAGGCTGGCCGTAGCCGTGCCTGCGGCGCTGGCGCTCATCTTCCTGCTGCTGTTCTTCGCTTTTCGCTCTGCAAAACAGGCGCTGCTCATTTTTACCGCCATACCTATGGCAGCCATCGGCGGTGTTTTCTCGCTGCTACTGCGCGGCATGCCCTTCAGCATATCTGCCGGGGTAGGTTTTATTGCCCTGTTTGGCGTGGCGGTGCTGAACGGTATTGTGCTGCTGGCCGAGTTCAACCGGCTGAAAAAAGAAGGTATTACCGACCTGGACGAGATTGTGCTCAGGGGCACGAAAGTGCGGCTGCGCCCCGTACTGATGACGGCCACTGTGGCCTCGCTCGGCTTTCTGCCCATGGCACTAGCCACCAGCGCAGGTGCCGAAGTACAGCGACCGTTGGCAACTGTAGTCATCGGCGGGCTTATTACCTCCACCATCCTCACGCTGGTGGTACTCCCTTGCCTCTATATTTATTTCGAAAGGATAAAACTAAAGAACATGAAACCGAACGCCGCTGCATGCATCATACTGCTGCCCCTGCTGATAGCAGGCACGGCAGCCAAAGCGCAGCAACGGGTAACGCTGGAGCAGGCCGTACAACAGGCGCTGGGCCACAATGGGCTAATGCGCTCGGCAGAGCTGGAAATACAATACCAGCAAAAGATAAAAGCATCGGCAGGCTATATAGGAAAAACCAATATAGACGTAACGGCGGGGCAATACAACAGCTACCACTGGAAGGACAATAATTTTTCCATTACGCAGACTATACCCAACCCGCGCAACTTCAGCGCAAAAAAGGAACTGGGCAATGCCATGATTGGCGCTGCAAGGGCACAGCGGAAAATGACCGGGAATGAGCTGGTGCAACAGGTAAAGGAAACCTACTATAACCTGCTATACCTGTATAGCAGGGAACAACTGCTGCAACAACAGGATAGCATTTACAGCGGGTTTATGAAAGCAGCGGAACTACGGTACCGGGCCGGTGAGACCAAGCTGCTGGAAAAGGCCACTGCCGAAACGCAACTGAACGAGGTGCGCAATGCCCTTGACCGGAACAGCGCCGATATTATGGCGCAGCGCTATGCCCTGCAGCAGCTCACCGGCAGCGGACAGCTTACCGATATAGTGAAAGACAGCCTGCGGGAGCGCAGCTTTTCCATACCTGCCGATACTGCGGTTGTTTCTGCCAACCCCTTCCTCTCTTATTTACAACAGCAGATAGCCGTTTCGGAAAAGGAAAAAGAGGTAGTAGCCGCACAACGCCTGCCTGATTTCAAACTGGGTTATTTTAACCAAAGCCTCATTGGCAGCGCTGTCAACAGCGGCGGCACCAGGCTGGCCAATGCAGGCGACCGCTTTATGGGCGTCAATGCAGGCATTGCTATCTCTGTTTTCAACAAGCCGCTACGGGAAAAGATAAAAGCCGCAGAGATTGGCCGCCAACTGGCCGAAACCCGGTATGCCTATAACGAGCGCGTATTGGTGAGCGAATGGAAACAGGCCATAGAAGCCTACCGCAAAAACAAAAGCAGCACAGCCTATTACCAAAACGCCGCCCTGCCAAACGCCGCCCTGATGCTGCACCATGCGCAAAAGGGCTACCAGGCCGGCGATGCAGGCTATGCAGAATACCTGATAGCGGTGCGCACAGCAGTGCAGATAAAAGAAAGCTACCTGCAAACCCTGCAGGCACTGAACCAAAGCATCATACGGCTGGAATACCTGGCCGGCAACCAACAATAAAAACGATAATGAAAAACATACAACCGATGAAATATATTATAGTGTTCTTAGCCGCCGCCATCCTGTCTGCCTCTTGCGGCAACAGCGAAAAACCCGAAGGCGGACCGGAACAGGAAGCAGCCCCCGCCGAAAGCAATGAAGTGGCGCTGACGGATGCGCAAAGCAAAATGGCGGGTATTGCCACAGGCCCGGTAGAAAAGAGGCAGATAAGCGGCACGTTTAAAGCCAACGGCGTGCTGGACGTTCCGCCTAAACAGATGGTCAGCATATCTGTGCCTATGGGCGGGTTTCTGAAAAAAACAGACCTGCTGCAAGGTATGCGGGTAGAAAAAGGCGAGTTGATAGCCGTGATAGAAAACCCCGACTATGTACAGATGCAGCAAGACTACCTGGAAGCAAAAAACCAGCTGGAGTATGCCCGTGCCGACTATGAACGGCAGGAAGAACTGGCCAAAGAGAACATCAATGCACAAAAGACGCTGCAACATGCAAAAGCAAACTACCAGTCGCTGAAAGCAAAAACGGCGGCAATGAAGGAGAAGATAAAAGTTTCGGGCATCAACCTCTCTGCCACAGAGCAGGGCCGTATACAGTCGCACATCAATATCTATGCGCCCATCAGCGGGTTTGTGACGGAGGTGAATGTAAACACGGGCAAATTCGTAACACCTTCCGATGTATTGTTTGAGATAGTAGACACCAGGCACCTGCACGCAGAGCTTACGGTATTTGAGAAGGATGTGCCCAGGCTAGAAATAGGGCAAAAGGTACGGTTTACACTGGCCAACGAAACCAAAGAGCGTACCGCCACTGTGTACCTGATAGGACGCAAAATAAGCAGCGACCGCACGGTGCGCGTGCATTGCCATATCGACCGTGAAGACATCCACCTGCTGCCCGGCATGTACCTGAAGGCTATAGTAGAAACAGGGCACCAGCAGGTGCCTGCGCTGCCCGATGAAGCCATAGTAGATTTTGAAGGACAGAAATACATATTTATAGCAACAGGGGAAAACCCCGCCGGCACAGAGCGTCTGTTTAAAATGACAGCTGTAGAAACAGGCAACAGCGATATAGGATATACTGCTGTGGCCCTGCCCGAAGGCGCCGACCCTACGAAAGTGGTAGTAAAAGGCGCGTATGCCCTCCTCAGCAAAATGAAGAACAGTGAGGAAGAAGAGTAGCCCCCTCCGGCTCCCCCCCAGGGGGAGAGATGTAAGCCTCCCCAATGTGTGGAGGTGTAATGCCATGTAAGGGCCTTCCATTACTTTCTGCCGCCTTCCCTTTGAAAGGGAGAGCGGTGGGGGTTGCATTGCTATAATTTTTATTATATCTTCGGTAAAACCTTTTTATCACATGAACACCATCGTCCCTGACAGGGAGCGCCCGGGCCGGTCTGCCCGGAAACAGGTAGCTGAACCTCAAAATCAGCTAAAAGCCGCACCGCAACCCAGTCGGGTGAAGGGCAGAGAAGCCCCGGTAGTGTACAGCATTGTCTCCAATATCTTTTTACAGGAATACGGAAGTAAACGGGAAACCGGGTTTTCACACACTATTCTTTACAACCGGTATAGCATACCTCCGCCCGTCAGGTACCGGGTGGGGGGAAACCTGTAAAGAGTATAAGCCCAACGCAGCAACATCACACAACTAACCATGAAAACAATGACCATACTTGTTATAGCACCGCACCAGGATGATGAAACCATCGGCTGCGGCGGATTGATTGCCCGCGCTGTTTCATCGGGCCACAAGGTTATAGTACAGCACATTTTCAAAGGCAACAGCGGCATAGCGGGCACACCACGCGGTGCTCCGCGCACACGGAATGACGAGGTGGCTAAAGCAGCCCGTATACTGGGGTTCACCACTTTGGAAAATTTCAACTTTACAGACAGGAGCTACCCGGGGCAGGGCAGCATTATAGAACGGCTGGCTGCGTGCTTCGCAGAGTATGCCCCCGGCATTGTACTTTGCCCGCACGGGCAAGATTCGGATAAAGAGCACGAACTGGTGCACGCCTGCTGTAAAGAAGCCCTGTGGCTGTCGCAAACCAAAGGTTACCTGCCCAAAGGCAAATACAATGACCAGGAAACCTTACTCCTGTTTTACGAGGTCTGGTCGCCGATATCCGCACCTGCATTTTACCTGGACATTACAGCGCATATTGAAAAAAAGAAGGCGGCCATCGCGGTATTCCAATCGCAGCTTACGGGCTGCGACTGGGTAGCAGGGGCGGCAGGCTTAAATGCGTACCGGGGCAATACGCTGCAGGGGTATGGGTACTGCGAAGCTTTTGGTATGCACAAGTGCAACCTCACCAGACTCCAACATCTTTTAGCAATATAAATCAAACAATCATCACCTTGACATGATACACATCATTGAAATATTCCCGGTAGTCATCTCAGGCAAAACCTGCCTGTGCATCGGGTTTGAGCCGGCCAACGAAAACATGGGGGACCATTTTCATCTCGCTTTTATTTTTTCCGGCCAGTTTAGGTTTGACAGTAACCTCACTTTATCGCAGATACTGCAACAGGTGCAGACAGATAATATACCTGTGCGCATTCACAGCGAATGCATTTTGGGGGATGTTTTTAAATCGCTGGACTGTGACTGCAATTACCAGCTCAAAAAAAGCTTACAGGCGTTTACGGATGCCAACTCGGGCATCCTCATCTATTTGCGGCAGGAAGGACGCGGCATTGGCCTGAGAAAAAAAATGAAATGCCTTGCCCTGCAAATGGGGTACTACAACGGGGAAAAGATATACCAGAAGTATTCTGCCGACGAGGCCAACCTCTTCATAAAAGAAGAGATAGACAAACGGAGCTATAAAATAGCGGCAGAGGTGTTGAAGTACCTCGGCATTCAAAAAATAAAACTGATGACGGGCAACCCCCAAAAAATAATGGACATAGCCGAAGAGGGCATTGAAATAAATGAACTGAACCTGGAAATTGATTTCAACGACTTTTTGCCTTCGCAAAAAGCAAGGTCGGAGCTATTTGAAAAAATGCAGCGCGGCTATAAATACACCATCGTAAACCCCGGCCTGAATGGATAGGCAGGGAAACATACACATCGTTGCGAATATAAACTCAGAGGAGGTGAGCTGGGGGCCGTCTTTTATAGAGGGCTGCCAAACGCCGGGCGTCACCACAGGCAGCGATATTGACCCGGATGCGGATGTCAACCTGTTTATAGGCGATGCCATCAACTGGGACGGGTTGCACGGTGTAAATACTATAAAAGCGTTTTTCCTGGCCGCTACATCGTTCAACAGCGCCATAACAGCTACGGAAGAAGACAAGGAAACAGAATACCGCAACCTTACAGCTGCAGACATTGTCCTGTTGCCCGGCACATCGGAGCTGGCTTTGATTTCAAAAGCAGTTCCGGGCATCCGTTCCAAATCTGTAGTACTGGGTTTCCCTATCGACTTTGACAAAGTGATACCATACAGGAAAGCGCAAATACCGAAAACCGTAGGATTCGCTTCCGGTGCATCGGCGGTAAAAAACAATGCATTCAGGGCTGGCCTGTCTGCATTTTTAACGGCAAAAGGGTTCAACGTTTCTCATTACCTGGTAAACGATGTGCCTAAAACTGCCCCTGTGGCACAGGGCAAAATTTACTATGACCTTCCGCTGCCCGATTTTTTACATTCATGCGCAGCAAATGAATTCTTTATCAGTGTCAGCAAATACGAATCCCTGTCCATGAGCAGTATACAGGCTGCGCTATTGGGCTGCATCCCCGTATGCCCCGCGCATTCCGGTTTCGCCGACTGGTGCCCGCCAACCAATACGTACAACCAATATACTTACGAAGCCATACTGGAAACCATGAACAATGCCGTAAGAATTACACCGCAGGCACTGGACAGGTATACAACACAATATTACTTCAACAAATTAAGAACCTATATTCATGAAAAGGGGCTGTAGTATAGTCATATCGCCCCATCCTGATGATGTGGCGCTCTCACTAGGCTGCATGTTGCAGGAAAGATACCGGCATACGTATATCCTCAACACGTTTACACTGTCTAAAACAGATATAGGCAGGGAGGAGATAACCGGGTTGCGCATGGCCGAGGAACAGGATTTTGCAAAGATGGCCGGTGCACAGGCGTTTTTCCTGGGCGAGCCGGATTCCAATTACAGGGGCGTGCCCTGGAATTATTTTGATAAAACCATCCGCAGGGCAGATATGGAAAGAATAGTGGGAAAGTACCTCGGCGTTTTCAATGAGATGGATAAGGACGCGGATATTTACATCCCGATGGCATTGGGTATGCACCCCGACCATGTGTACTGTTATTACAGTGCATTGGCCATACTGCCCCGGTTACAACAGGCACCGCAGAGCATCTGTTTTTATGAGGATGTACCTTATAACGCTGGTAACAGGGCATATTTACCATCACAGAAAGACATTGCAGAACTAGGCGTTTTAGAACAATATGCCTATTGCCGTTCGGAAAAAGAACGTTTCCTCAAGGTATACCCTTCCCAGCTTACCCATCCGTATATAGCAGAGATACTTTCAAAAACAAATTTTGAACACATTAGGCGTGTTCCATTACCCGTCCTCATCAGTAAACATTTATGCACAACAGATTCTTTAGCTATAAAAGATGGCATCAGGCTCATATAACCGGTAATATGGTTCCCGTAGGGGTTGACAACGGGGCCGAAGTTTACTTCAGGGCCGATAGTATGGCTGAGGCGGATGGAGCGACACCGCTAACACTGTTCCGGATGGCTACCATCAACACCTCCGACTATTTTGATTTTGAATCTATCTGCTATGTTGATGACCGCTTTTTCTCCCGGCTTACAAACAGCGCTGCCAGCCAACATGCAGACGGGATATTGCTATCGAACATCGTTAGCGGCACGGCTTTCCACCGGCTTGCGGCGGGGTTCTTTTTCAATAATCACAACTGCATAGAAATAGAGGCCGTTCCGTCTTATGGCATCCGGGTACAAGGCGGGTTTGAAGATTATGTAAAAACCATCGGGAAAGAGTCGGGGAGAAACATAACCCGCATACGAAAAAAGCTGCAACAGGCGGGTGCTGTTTTCCTGTTAGCGGCTTTATCCACTGAATATATAGACTGGCTGCTGGACCACCAGGCAATCAGGGCAGCAACAAAAAATTATGATGCGGTACGGTCAACAGAAGTTGCCACCATACTGAGGCAGATGATACCGGATGAGCATATACAATTTGCCGGGGTGCAATTAGACGGGCGGCTTATTTCAGGTATGGTCGTATTTCGGTACGAAGATAGCCTGGCTATTTACATACAGGCTTTCGATACAGCTTATGCAGCCACTTATCCGTCCATATACCTGCTATCGGAGCTTATCGCCTGTTCCGGTAAGCACAACATAACATACATAGACCTTTTAAGGGGTGATGAAACGTATAAAGAAAGATTTTGCAACCATAAAACAGAACTGGTAAAGCTTTTAATCATCATGAATGAACACAAACAGGCCGCATTGGAAAAACTGGCTAAAAACTTAATAGAATGACCTGGAACAGCCCATATCAAACCGCCGCATTTTATAGAACGCTACAGGACGTTGGTTTCAACTGCCGCGAGATACATACAGAAGAAGGGCAGTGCTACGCCAGCAACTGGATGACGCCGCAACTGACTGCCTGGGAACTGCCGGCCCCACTGCATCTTTCGGCATACCCGGATATAACCGCACATGCGTTCAGCGGCATGACAACAACGCCTTCGGGCGAAGGGGCGTATTATACGCCGGTTATCCCGCTGCAGTCCGACTATAAAAAACAGTTTGCGGGCAATTGCCGTCGCAATATCAAAAAAGCCCTTTCCTCGGGGTGTTATGCACAGAAAATCACCATAGAAGATAACCCCGGGCGTATCGAATATTATACCGGCTTATTTTTCGGGCAGGAAGAAAACAGGAGTTTTTTATCGCCGGAAATATTCAGGTCGTTTGTCGTGCAAGCGGTCAGCAATAAGTGTGCGGATGTTTTTGTAGTGCATACGCCTGCCTATAAAAACCTGTGCATGGCCATTGTTCTGACCTCGGCCACCATAGCTAACCTGCGCTTTACGGCATACAATAAAGCATTACAGGAACACAGGCCCATGAATTACCTCGTAGACCATCTCTGCCAGCATTACAGTGCAGCGGGGTTCGAACTGTTAGACCTGAGCGGGTACAGTGTTGCAACAGAAAACCACAGAACGGAAAACATCAATCGTTTCAAACGGTCGTTCACTTCCATGATTGTCGAATTTAAACTTTGCGAATGAGTTATAGTGTTGTTATACCGGTGCGGGATGATGTATTAATCCACAGGGCCATCCGTTCCGTTCCTGCCGGAGCGGAAATAGTAGTAGGGCTATCCGATGCCCCGCAATCGTTCGTTGCGGCATTGGCTGCCGAATATGGCGACAGGATTAAACTGGCCCCGGTGGGTACAAAGGGAATGGCGGCGGGTATTAATATAGCGGTATTGCACGCCACGCACGAAAACATCATTGTGCTGGATTCCGATTGCATCATTGGTTCGGAAGAAACGATACCTGCCTACCTGGAAGCTCTTGAAACGGCAGATTTTGTGCGGGGCATAACGTTGGTGGAACGGAAGGACTACTGGTCGAAAATAGCTGCAAAAGGAACGGAAAGCCTGAATGAGAAATTCAGGAAAAAGACCCGCTTCTTCGGCCCGAGCATTGCTTTTAAAAGGTCTTCATTTTTGAAATATGGCGGGTATGATACCAATATGGTACACGGGAGTTGTGACCATGAGTTCTCGCTCAGGATTGAAAAAGGGAACGAGCCTATCCGGTTTGTTTCAAACGCCGTCATCATTCATAAGCCACTGGCCTTTAAAACGGATACCTCTTCCCATTTTGGCTACGGGCTGGGTATGCGGTATATGGATAAAAAGTATAAAAACCTGTATGGCCTCGGCATTTGCCTTGAAAGGATAAACCCGGTGGTACTCTGCGCCAAACTGTATAAAAGGGGGCTGGTATCTGTGTTCCGGTCGGTCTTGTTAGGTATCATCATGCTTGCAGGTTATGCAAGCTTCAAAAAAGCGGAATGACAATATTACTTTCAGATATAGAAAACGCAATCAACAAGAGCCTCGGGGCTTTTGCAACCACATACCGGGATGTTATATCCGGGCTAAGGGAAAAACAATGCGCTTTCTTAGCGTGCGGCTCCACTTTTTTAGGCGTAAAACTGGCCTTAAACGATATACAGGATCATTCCTGCACATTGGCCACATGGGAAACAAAACAGCATATTGTGGGCATCAGCTTTTCGGGAAACTCTGCCGAGGTAGTAGCACATATGGAAAAATGTACCGGCTCAGTATTGATTACAGGCAATAAGCACCTGCAGGCAGAAAACACATTAATCGTACAGACAGACAATATACCCACCCGCTGCCTGCCGGTGCTGGCTTATAGAATTGCCGCCCTGTTTATGAACGGTGATACATCACAGGTATATAATATGCCCTTTACAGCTCACAAGGAACACGAACCGTTTTTAACAGCGCTGAATGAATGTTACTTGTTAAATGCCATTCCTGTTTTTTGCGCCAATGAAACTTCCGGGCTGCACCGTGTATTTGCTTCACAATATATGGAATGCCTGAAACAGCCTGCTTTTGCAGCAGACTTCCCGGCCTACACGCACGACCTTTTGTGGTCGTTAAACAGGTCGAACAATTCTACGTTTTATTTCTTCCACTTAGAACCCTTTTTACAAATCCCCGATTCGAGGTATGCCAATACGACTATGCATATACAACGCATGGGGCATCAGCAGTTTTCATTCATGCCCCCCGGCCTATTGCATGAGCAGGGCTACCCGGCATTTTGTTATGCGTTGAACCTGTTGCAGCAAGTAGCTGCAAAGCAAAACATCGACAGCAATAACGAACTTTCGTTCGGGCAGTGATGCTGTCCATATAGCAAACAGCCGCTCCTACAAGCGGCTGTTTTGCCTTTCACCGGATATACAACCCGTAGAGGGTAGTATATTATAGAATTGTATAGCCAATAGACATGAAAACAGTCCCATTAACAAATTTGGCAGGGTCGTCACCACCAATCTCAGGAAATTCGTAGCCAATGGAACTGAAAACTTTAGAAGGGTTCCTTGCGTTCAGCAGGCACACCCCCAGGCCTATACGGCTGGTTGGCTTTTCCTTACCAAATTCTCTGCGGAAATAACCCAGGAAGCCCATGGTAGCATTGGTAGTACCGGAACCAAACAAATGTATTTGGGGGTCAACAATCATATCTATTTTTAAAGGGGCGGTAGTAATACGCTCTACCTTACCTATTTTCCCTTTTTTTATATCAGAAAGCACATAGTTATTCGTATTGCCTGTTACCGGCCTGATTGTCTGAACAGAAACTTCGTCCAGGTCTTCAATATTTGTTGTAGACAACACACCTATCTGCGCACCAAAAAATAAATTAACATGCTCAGGCGACATGCAAAAGTTGACTAAAAGATCGCCTCCTATACTATGTATTGCCGTATCATAAATCGGCGATTGGCCATTGGATGCTCTTACAGAATCAAACAATTTGGCACTGCTGTACCTGTAGGCAGGCTTTATATATATATCTAGCGCAGTGAAATAGGGCGTACCCAGGCAGTCATTCAACCGGATACCACCTGCAACAGAAACGTTTATACCCGGTTCAATTTTCCCTTTTTTGAACAATGTAGCAACGCCATCGTCGTTTGGTTTGATTTTAAACGTTGCGTTGAACAGCGTTTGTACCGGGGCTGTTGCAAGGCCACGTTTTTTGTACAATCCCGCAGATAACGAAGACGAGGAAGAAGTAACTTTTACCTGGTAGATATCCTGGGAATCGATACCAATGATCACCCCGTCTCCTGCCGCAGTTTCAAAAAAAGTTTGTGCACTTGCAGGTGTCAGGAAATACACCAGTATAGCTATTATTGATATAATCTTTTTCATGATTGTTTATTTATTAATTCATTTACATTTTGAGCAATAAGGATTTTCAACCTTCCGTTCTTAACCACTTCAAAATCTTCGCTGTATTTGAAACTCTTTTTTTCAGCATTATCTACAGTGCCTTCCAGCGTTACGGTATAGTCGGTGCCGTTGGGCGCACCTACGTAAATGTACACGTCCAGCACATTGTCATCGGTCAAAGTAAAATCCTTCACTTTTACAATTCCCTTACCGTCTTCTTCTTCATACTTATCCAGTACATCAATGTTCTCAATTTCGAAATCATGAATGCGCCATAGCGCTCCTTCAATGGTTACTTTAAGTGATTTGATTTTCATAAAAAGTGTGTTTTAAAAGTGAAAATTGTTTTGAACTATTGATTGGCTGGTTGATCATTGTTACGAGATGCGGCAGGAGATTTAGGCAACAGTTTGCCCATAATGCCTTCGATGAAATCGGTACCGGCATAACCCGCTGCGATGATGGCCAACACGGCTTTTTTCACTGTTTCTGCATCGCCTTTAAGGAAATCAACGGCCATTGCTTTATCGGCTACTACCCAGGCCAGTATGCCTGCCACAAAACCGACAAGGATACTGACAACCAGTTTGGCAGGTACGAACAATTGCCAGAAATCGACCCCGCGAGCACCAGCTTCCTGTCCCAGCTTGGTGAGGCCGGCAATAACACGCAGCAACTGACCGGCTATACCCAGCAACCCGGCCAGCGCCACCTGGTAAAAAATTTCTTGTGTGCTCATAAACATCTTATTTTAATTAATAATATTTTTAAATTATTTCCTGTTTGCAGGAAATTATATAGCAAATATGGGCTGGCTATGTAGCTGTATATCGGGCTATTGAGGGGGCTGTAACAAATAGTTGATGAACAGCGGATTGGTTGAGGGGAGGGTGCAAAGAACAGAGGCGGTTTTTAAATCGGGAAATGTGACGAAACAGGCGCTGCTCAACAGATAGGTTATTTCACCATCCTATTGTGCCGCTCAGCTAAATATCCCAGCCGAGGGGGGGACAGTTCAATATACTTTTGGTATAAAAACGGCACGTATCTGACAATCATTTATCACACAAAATTTTTTTTATGAAAAACACTTTCTTTAAAACCTGCACCGCTGCTGTCTTAATAGTAGCTACATTGGCAAATTGTAAAACACGAACCAAATCTGTGTATCTTATAGGCACGCCCATAAGCGGATTTGAACCTGTATATAATACTGAACCAGACCTTTCTTTTGGCAGTTACAACAGTAACAATCTGTACCTGTTTACGAAAACTCAGCTGAATGCAGCAAGAAAATATTTTAGGGATAATTTCTTTTATAAAGTACGTGGCGGTGCGCTTAATAGTCCTGACCAGCAGGTTACGGTCGGTCAGTTAAAAACCATGTATGCTGCACTAACGTATAATCCCAGCACAGAATACGCCGCGCTCAGGATACATCATGGTATGACAGACAACAATGTACTCCTGGTATTTGAACCGGTAAAACTGGTACCTTTTAACGGGGACTCCTGCAATATTGTAGGCTCCCTCAACAAAAATTTCGCCGAAATAGCCGGTACCTGGGTTATGTTCAATGATTCTACCCGCAATGCCCTTGTTGATACTTTTATAAAAAACATCCGGATACAACATATGGCGCCCGGGCTCTCAAAGATCGACACGTTCCTGGACTCACAGCCACATATCCTTAACAACGATACCAAGAATAATATACTGCCGTTCCAGGAAATATTACAGATGTATAATGATAACCTGGATGGCTCGGGGTCAGCTGATGATGATATTATTTCGTTTGCAATAGTGGCGAATGCATATCTTAACCATAGCGCTAACATGAAAATGCATACTGTAGCGCACTACGGCATTGGCGACCCTCAAACCATCACCAATTTCAAAGATCTCGGCGCTGATTTTGCGCAGATGTGCCCGCCAAGCTGTTCCAAACTGAAGGTAAACCTTACAGAGGCAGAAAAAGCAGCAAACTTTAACAATAACAAGTAAATGGAACATGTAAAAAACATCTTGTACCCGGAACTTAAACAATGTTACTGTGATTCTTTGGTTGCTTTATAATTTTGGCGGGGAGGGCCTGGCTTTCTGTGCCGGTCTTATAACACTACGTATACTAAACAAGGGTTTCCGCATAGTATGGTTACAGGTGTTTATAGCCTTTGCTGTTGAGATTACGGCCTACTGCCTGAGAAAATATGGTTGGTACAATGTGTGGATGTATAACCTGTACCTGCCGCTCGACTGCGGGTTGCTTTTACTGGCCGCTTATTACTTTCATAAGGCCCGGCGGGTTATATACCTGTCGGGCTTTGCCATTTTCCTGACCGTATGGGTGTACTTTTTACTGAAAAACGATATCAATTATTTTCAGCAGGTATCGTATGCCATAGATTCGCTGCTGCTGTTGGGCTTTTACCTGTACGTGCTATACTGCAAGGTTATCGGCTACAGGGGTTCTGTGACAACATTGCCTTTCTTCTGGCTATCGCTGGGCATATTGCTGTTTTACGGCTGTAACGCACCGTATTTTTTCATGCTCGACAGGCTGACGCTGGTATGCTCCAGGGAAGAAAGCAATTACGTGGAAGCTATTCTGAAAATATTGAGCAATATTCGTTACCTGCTCATTGCATATAGTTTTTTTCTTTACTATTTTCAAAACCGGAAAGAACCATACAATCCTTCCGGCCATGCAAAGCGATAATATTTTTATGAGCACTGTTGCCATCTCACTGGTAATCCTGTTACTGCTGGTGGGGATGATCATGGTAATACTGTTGGCACGGAAGCAGTACCTGGATCAGCAACTGCGCGAGGCCAGTTACGAAGCGCGTATGAAGGATGTGGCGCTTGCTGCGCTCGGCAGCCAGATGAACCCCCATTTTATTTTTAACTGCCTGAACTCCATTAAACTGTACACCCAGCAGAACGATAGCAAGGCGGTAGGGGACTATCTCGACAAGTTTGCCCGCCTGATACGGAATAACCTGGATAATGCGAGGCGCGAAAAAATTGTATTAAGCGAAGAGATAGCATCCCTGGAGCTGTACCTGCAACTGGAAGTGATGCGCTTTAAGAATAAAATACAATATTTCATAGAGGTGGACGATAGTGTACGGCAGAATATGGAGCTCATAGAGGTGCCGCCTATGCTTATTCAGCCTTACGTGGAAAATGCACTTTGGCATGGATTAATGCATAAACCGGAAGGCGGTGAGGTGCGGATAACGTTTTCACAGCCTGTTTCAGAAGACATGTTGCAAATAACAGTATCTGACAACGGCATAGGCAGGGGGAAGGCCCGGGTATTAAAATCTGGCAGTACAACCCGGCACAAGTCTCACGGTACTAGTATAACCGGTGAGCGGATTGCATTAATAAACGAACGGTATAAGGGAATGGCAACGGTACACACAGAAGACCTGGCAGATGAAGGTGGCGCGGCTGCCGGCACAATGGTCACTATTCAATTACCTGTATGATTATAAAAGCGGTTATCATCGACGACGAACCTGACAGCATAACACTACTGCAACTGATGTTGCAGCAAAACTGTCCGCAGGTACGCTGCATAGGTACTTATACAGACAGTATGCAGGCGCTTGCCGAAATACCCGCTATGGCGCCCGACCTGCTGTTTGTAGATGTGGAAATGCCGGGTCTGAACGGCTTTGAATTATTGGAAAAACTGATGCCCCTTTCTTTCAGGGTCATATTCATTACGGCTTACAGCCAATATGCTTTAAAGGCTTTCAGGTACAGTGCGCTTGACTATCTGGTAAAACCGATAGCAGCCAGCTACCTGCAGGACGCTGTTGGCAGGGCGGGGCAGCAGTACCACCCCGTAGCAGGGCAGTTGAGCATACTGCAGCAATACCGCAAAGGCGATGTGCCCATCAACAAAATCGCCATAGCATCATCTAACGGCGTACTGTTCCTGGAACTGGGCGATATTATTTATGCTGAATCTAACAATAACTATACAAAGCTGCACCTGGTAAACGGTGGCTGCCATGTTGTTTCCAAAACACTGAAAGATGTACAGGAACTGCTCGAAGAAACACATTTTATGAGGGTGCACCGGCAATATATAGTCAACCTGCACCGGGTAAAGCGCCTCGATCGGAATGATGGTGTACTCACGATGGAGAACAATGCGGAGCTGCCCGTGGCGCGCAACCAGAAAGAACGTTTGCTGAACCGCTACGGGATGTTATGAATGCCGTAACGCCCATTCCCTCCTTACCGTGTCATTTCACCGATGAGCTGCGCGTGTTGCGGATAGGCTTCCTGTAAAGCCTGCCTGTCGGCGAGTTCAAAATCTGCAAAGTCGAACCCCGGCGCTACCGTGCAGCCGCACAGGGTGAACCCGCCCGGCTCTTCAACCCTGCTGCCAAACCAACTGCCTGCTTTTATTACAAGCACAGGTTGCTGTCCCTTGTCTATGTCCCTGCCCAGTACATGCTTCACCAGTGCGCCATTGGGATTTATCTCATAAATACAAAGCGGTGCGCCGTCGTAAAAATGCCATAACTCATCGGAGGCTATTTTGTGCAGTGCGGAAAAATCGCCCTCCTGCAGCAGGAAGTATATAGAAGTCATCGCATTCCTGTTGCTATGGTGTTGGGTTGTTAGCGCAATTTGCGGCAGCACCAGTTCCGAGCGGTAAATTTCCCTGAAGGCGCCGCCTTCTATATGGGCGGCCAGTTGCAGTTTGTCTATCCAATAGGCGGCTGTGTTCATTTATATCGGTTTGAAGGGATTGCCTGTCAATATACGCATTCTTTGGGCAGACGTTGCTGAATCAGCACAATTACCCTCTGTCGCCTTCCGAAAGCTTAGTTTTTTACCGCGCTACAAGCCCGTTCACCAGGTTTTGCCATTGGGCTTTTGAGAAACTGCCGATGGCGCTCATGCCCACTGCGGTATGGCGTATCTTATCTATCAGCGAAGAGGTGGCCTCGTTGGGTGCAACATTCCGGTCGATGATGGTTGCAATAACGTTTGTGCCCTCGCGGGTAATAATGAAGCTGCTGGAAGAATAGGGGGCGTAAAAATGCGCCACTACCGCCTTATCGCCCAGAGGATTGTTGGAAGGGTGTACGAGGATGCCAATGCTTTGCACCGTGCCTTCATCTATTTCTTTTATATCTATGATGTTGGCCCAGTCGTAGCCGCCGCCTTCTTTACTGCCGGGGCCGGGTATATCTATCCTGATGTAGTGGCCTTTTTCTGCCTTTCCTGTTACCGTGTTGCCCTTCACATCGTACAGCCGGAAGTGCGCACTGATCAGCCCTGCCGTTTTGTGCCAGTGGTTTACGCTCAGCAGGCGGTCTCTTACTATGCTGTAAAAGGCTTTGGCTTCGGTCTCGCCCTTACATGTTACTGTTGCATCTGCTTCTATCTCATTGCCTGTAAACTGCCCCGGTACAATGCCTGTATAGTCTTTATGTTTCATACTGTAATATTTTATGTAGATGACAGGCATATTGTGCCCGGTTGTTTTTGAATGTAAAGACTATGCCAGAAAACGAACAGCCCCCCTGCTGCCAGGGAGGCTGTCATACATATTACTTATACACTGTAACCCCGTACAGTTTATTGTTTCACAAACTTCAATATAGATGTTTTATTGTTTTCGGTAAGGTGGATGATATACATCCCTTTGGCCAGTTGCGCAATATCCAGGGTGCTGTTTGCTTTGGTCACCTCGCCGCTTGCCAGTATACGGCCCGATACATCTGTTATGCTATAGGCAGCCTGTGTCACACCTGTTATACTGATGGCACTGGTGGCAGGGTTGGGGTAGAGCTTGCAGGCCAGTGGTTTCACTTCGTTTACGCTGGTGATTTTGTACTGGGATATATCGCCCTGGTATTTGTAGTATATATCATCGCTGTTGTTCCATGCCGTCAGCAACTCATCATCGCCCCAGTTGCTGCTGGTGCTGACGCCTATAGGTGCATAATAGGGGTCGAGCGGAATAAATATCATGGGGGTCATATTTACCTCGTAGTAATCGGGGTAGGTGGCGCTGACATTTCCAGAATTCACTTCAATGGCCTGCGAGTAGTATACGGGCACGCCGTCGTTGTACCAGCATACGCTGTGTTGTTTATTGCCGTAACCGCCGTTGAACAGTGCGCCGGGGCCTGCCGATACAGCGGGGTGTATGTTGTTGCCGCCGCCACCCAGCGCAGCAGATAAATTCAGGTTGCCCGCAAGGTCGTTGTAAGAAATCATATCCAGCGATGAGCCGTTACTTTCGGCATAGGCAATTTCATACTTCTGCAAACCTGCACCGGGGTCGTATTGGTTCATGGCTTCTATACGTACGCTTTTCTCTACATTATTGCTATTGATGGCAGATGTCAGCGAAGTAGCCGTAGTGTTCAGGTTTACCTCCCACAGGTCAATATTGGGCCAGTTCATATACGGCACATAAGCATAAGGGTCGCCGGTGGTTATATCTGTCAGGCAGGCCACATCGGGCCATATACCCGTGCCCCCGGTGGTGATGGTATACTGAGTGCCGAAGCTGCCGGGGTTGGCAATATCGCCATGCGTCAGGTACACATCATTACCAACAAAAGGCTGGTATTCAGACCATGTTACTGCATACTCGTGCAGCGCAGGTATACCGCTGATGAGGTTATTCATATCGGGGTACAGGTCGATATGCGGCGGCACATTGGAAATGCCGGTGGTCATTACCGGCAGGGTAGCTATGTTGGTTGGCGAGGCAACTAAAGAGCCGCCGCCGGTGCCGGTAATGGTATAGGTTTCGATAATGGCTGTTGAAGAAGCATTATAAACTACCGTGGCAATAAAATCGGTGCCGGGGTTGTTCATATCATCGCCCAGCACCACATCTATATCTATAGCGCCGGGTATGGTAATAGTGGTGGTGCCACCGCTATAATCTTCGAGGTACACATAGCTGGTATTCGTGTTGTAGTCGTCGTAGGCAATGGCACGTAGCTGCCCACCGCCGCCGGGATGGTATATCATGTCGCAGTTAACATTGCGCGCATCGGTAGTGCCGCCCGATGTGACAGCAATATCGGGACTGGAAGGGGAAACAATGACTTGCGCAGCAGCAGGCAGGGACAGCAATACCATCCCGGCGATTGCAAAAGGAAAAATGAAATTTTGTTTCATGGATTATCTGTTTTATGGTGAAGAAAAATAAACGGGAACAGCGCCGGGGGCGCTTTCATACACTATCGCCAGGCATGAAAGGCAGGCATATCCGGCACAAAAGAAATGCATACGGGGGGCTGCCGGAAAGGCAGGGGAAACTATTCTTTTTCATGGTACGGCGATTTTTTAGCGGATACTAAAGATATAATTAAAAAACCATAACAACAAGCTTGTGAAGAAGCTGTGCAACTGTTGCCGCACTTCGTTTCTATGCGTTTCCCGGCGGCTGTGCCTTCAGCGTAAAATAAAAAACAGAGCCTTTCCCTTTTTCACTTTCGGCCCATATATTCCCGCCGTTCTGCAAAATAAATTCCCGGCAAAGCATGAGGCCGATGCTGTTGCCTGTTTCATTGGCCGTGCCGCGGGTGCTCTCGTTATACGGCTGAAATATTTGTTCCAGTTTTCCTTTGCCAATGCCGATGCCGCTATCCTTTACCGAAAACAGTACTTCATTTTTTTGCGGGTGCACTTCTGCCGACAGCAGTACGGTACTGTTATCGGTAGAATATTTTATAGCGTTGGAAAGCAGGTTGCGTACCACGAATTTGAAATGGTCTTCGTCGGCAAAAGCCACGATACTATCTGCCACATTATTGACAACAGATATGTTTTTACCTGCCGCCGCTACCCTGAACAGGCGCAGGTTCTCATCAATAATATCGCTGGGGTGTATCCACGACTGGTTGAGCGTGTGGCCTTTTAGCTGCATCTTTCCCCAGTTCAGCAACTTGTCCAGCGTTTCCAGCGAAGCCTGCGAATTTTCTTCGAGCGAATCGAGGATGAAACCTTTCTGTTCATCGGTGGTACCCGCATCCCTGTATATATTCAGCAGGGCAGGGATGTTGCCCACCGGGCCCCTGAGGTCGTGGCCGATAATAGAAAACAGCCTGTCTTTTAAACGGTTGGCTTCCTGCAGCTCGCGGCTGCGCTGCGAAAGGGTTTTATTCAGCTTCAGCATACGCACAAAGAAGAACAGCAGGGTGGCAAGGGTAAGGGCGAGGAAAACGGCGATGATAATAATGACGTTTTTTTGCTGCAGGTTTTTCTGCTCCGATACCCGTAGCGCCGATAACTGTTCGTTCGATTTATTCAGCTCGTACTCTGCCTGCAGGTTTGCGATTTCTTTAGCTTTTTCTACTGTGAACAGAGTGTCATGTATGGCCCTTTCCTGCTTCATATAGTCCACCTGGTCTTTATATGCCCCGTTTATACCTGCAATACGTGCCAGGTCGCCCAGTATATCTGTTTCCAGGTTGCGGTCGCCTGTTTGCCGGGCAATCTCCAGTGCATTTTTCAGCGATTTTGTGTTGTAGTGGCCCTGTTCATTTTCAATCAGGCCAATGCTGTGCAGGAGCCTTGCCATATCTTCCGGCATGGCTTTATCCCTGGCAATGGCCAGCGCCTGGTTGTAATAATCAAGGGCCTGCTTCGTGTCGCCTTTCTCTGCATATACCGCACCTATATTCATCAGCGGGGCCACGCGTGCCTGTATAAAGCCGGGGCGTTCGCTGATAGCCAGCGCCATTTTAAAATAATAAAGGGCGCTGTCGTAGTTGCGGAGCTTACCGTAGTGGTTGCCGATATTGTTGTAGAGATAAGCGGTATTGGCCGATTCTTTGGTGAGCAAAGACAACCGTAACCCCTTCCTGTAGTAGTCCAGCGATTTTTCCGAATTGCCCATGAAGCTGTTGGCTGTGCCCAGTTTCACATAGGTATTAACAATATTTGCAGTGTCTGAAACGCTTTCAAAATATTGCAGCGCCTGTAAAAAATGCCGGACAGCCTCATCGAAATTGCCTTTCCGCCCCTCGGTCACCCCCAATGTGTTATGTATTTTGGCTATGCCCTGTCCATCTTTCAGTAAGGTAAACAAACGGAGGGCTTCCCTGCCTGTGTTCTGAGACGCTATGCTCATGCCTTCTTCGCTGTATATACCGGAAAGCATGCCCAGCAATATAGCCTTGCCGTATGTATAATTATGTGCTGAAAACTCCTGCAGCCCCGGCTCTAGGTAGCGCCTTAGCGTATCATTATCGGCATTCTTGTAGTAGTCGAACAGGTGCCGGTAAACATTTAGCTTTTGTGTATCGGTGGTTGCCTGCTCCAATTCCCTTCTGAAATCGGGTACCGTGTTTTGTGCAAAGCAGGTTATGCCTGTAAAAATTAATAACAACACTATAAAAATGCCCTTCCTTCCCATGCAGCCTGTTGTATATAGAGGTGTGACGAGACGATATGTCTGCCTGTATAGCAAAGTACATCATAATCCGTTAAAAATCAACACTTATGCATTTATAATGTCTATTGTTTTTATACCAAGGGGGATATTGGTAAGCGGGGTTACTTCCAGGAAACAGGGGCGGCTGTAGTCAAGGTTCATGTACTGCTCGTAAGTAACCTTTATGAACCGCATGGCAGGCAAGCCTGTGTTGATATAATATTCACCCGTACCGGGGATACTGTAAGGCGCAGGGGTGAATACCAGTTGTTTCTTTTTGTTCCTTTTAATATCGATATACAAAGGGGGTATGCTGTTTAAAAACATAAAAACATTTACTGCCAGCAGGATAAGAAAAATGGGGATGCTCAGCCAGAGCAGCGAAAAATGCTCTATGCCCGGTGGTATGTTGATGCCCTTTATGTTTTTTTCGCTGTCTATATTGGCCAGTATTACCAGGTTCATGATGAACAACATAAGGAGTATGACACCCATGGGCAGCACCCCGGCCATCAGCAGCCGCTTCCATACGGCCTTCCACCTGCGGCTGAGTATGATGCGCAGGTATTCTTTGTCGGCAGGGGTGAGTTGTGTGTAATAATACCTGCTATCCATACTGAAAAGATAAGGTAAAGTACATTATACAGGTGTTGAAAAAGAGGGATTAAAATTTAATATATTAGTATCTGCAAATTTCTTCTATGGCAATACTAAAGTGGTGTATCATTATACTGGCGGTACTCCAGTTCGGGTTTATGGCTTTCGACGGCAGCAGGGCGCTTATCAAAGGCGATTATATAAGGCCGAAAACCGGAACCTATGCCGGGCAGCTCGGCCCGTGGAGCAAGCTGGTAAGCAGTGTAGGCATAAATCCCGAAGGCACCCTCATGAAGGTCATCTTTGTAGTATGGGGACTGGCAGGCCTATGGTTTACCTACCGCTTTGCCCGCAACCCTGTGGCAGGATGGAACGGACTGCTGGTAATGGACATCAGTACGCTCTGGTACCTGGGCACGGGCACCATCAGCTCGGTGATACAACTGGTACTGCTACTGTTGATACGTGCCCGGAGCTGATTGCTGCACTTCCTTTTTGATACGGTACCGGATGCGCTGCCTGTTATTATCTATGTTCAGGAAATAATAGCATAGCCGGAAATCGAGATAGCCCAGGTGCGGGTGGTATTCGCCATCCAGCACTTTGGTATTGCCCGAATCGTAGTCTTTTACTTCTGTGGTTATATAGTAAGGGCCACTTTTCTGTATGGGTATATGCCATGCCACGCCGTAGTCGATAAGCCCGATGATGCGCAGTATGGCCTGTATCTTGAACCCGGCAATGGCATTTACCCAGATGTGTTTGGTGCCTGCTTCAGGCAATGTATATTCCTGCCGCACAATGCTGCCGGTATTGCCCGATGTAATTACACTAAAGCCTGTAACACTGTTGAGCTCGGCGCTGCACCCTGCCAGCGCATGTACATCATACACCATTTTCCGGTCGTGGTGGTGCAGGCAATAGGACGCGATGAACGGTACCTCTAATGAGGTGCTGTATGATACCGCTTTCAGATGGTTGTTGCGGGTTTGGTCAAAGCCGCTCACATTGGCAAAATGCCGCAGCCGCTGGCGTATAACAAATGCTTTGCTGACCACGTTGATGCTTGCTTCAAAAGTCATTTCGGGCAGGCGGTATTGCAGGTTCACCCCGGTATTGATGCCGGGGGCTATGTATACAGGCCGCAGTTGCGCATCGTAATGCGAATCGCTGCCCCGCAGGGCGGTGGTAAACGCGGGATTGATGTGTACGCCGATATTCCATACCGGGGCTGTCGATAATACCTGCCCGTATGCTATAGGTGCCAACACTACCAGTAAAACAAGAAAATATCCCTTCATGGCTTCTTATAACTGTACGGGTCGCTTTTTATTGCAATATACAGGTGTTTTGGTTTGAAGTGGTTGAAACAAAGGAAGTACTTAGCTTTGTGCCGCTAAAACAAAATTCATGTTCCTCATATCGCTTACTTATGTTCAGCCGCTTACAGAAGTAGATAAGTATCTTCCCGAACATAAGCTGTTCCTCGATAAATATTATGCATTAGGGCACTTCCTTGTTTCAGGGCGTAAAGTGCCCCGTACCGGCGGCGTTATCATTGCCCGGTTCGATACGCCTGAAGCCGTACAACATGCCCTTGCCGACGACCCGTTCTTTCAGCACAAAGTGGCCACCTACGAGGTGACGGAACTGCAACCCACCCAGTGTATCGATGCGCTGAAGGGTATCTTTATGCAATAAAAGCAGACAGGGAATTTTCGCTGTCGCAGGTGTTCTTCACCTGCAACTCATTGCATGGGCAGCCTGCATTTTGGTTTGTGGGTGAGGAATACTAACAAAGGCGAAAACTACTACCTGCTTGACTGGTCTAAGTGTCCCACTTAGATCTATGTTTGGCAAGCGTCCCGCTTGCTGTTTTATGTATGTAAGCGGGACGCTTCTTGCATCTTAGGTCTAAGCGAGACGCTTAGACCAGTGGGGTATATTCCTGTAGCAAAAGCAGAAAGGAAGTTCACCTGCAATAAATGGTGCCCAGGTAACAATCAAGCAGGTCGGTAGCCATGTGCAGCAGCAGGCCGATGGCGATAAGCCTTGTGGAGCGGGGCAGGAGGCCAAGCGCATAGATGCCGATGGCTATATAACTGTGCAACGGGTGGAAGCCGATACTGCAACGGCAGGGCGAAAACACGGGTAGTGCCAGCAGGTGGTCTATATCTACCAGCATAGTAAGCAGGAGCAGGAGATATGCCCTCTGCCATTGCTGCCTGTAAAACACAAGGGCAATGAACAGCGGAAAGATGAAGTGCAGAAAGTAATGGATTACCGGTTGTATGGTCACGCGGCGAAAGATAAGGCGTTATGCTGAAAATGGTTTAACAGCATGGTCTATGTCCCCGCACTGGTCTAAGTGTCCCACTTAGACCTATGTTTGGAAAGCGTCCCGCTTGCTGTTTTATGCATATAAGCGGGACGCTTCTTGTATCCCGGGTCTAAGTGGGAAACCAGTGGGGGACCAGAGGGGGTATAACGATTAAGTAAAGCTGACATTTTTCTTTCTCACAGAAAAGCCCACAACTATCAATATAACGCCAATAACAACCAACGGTATGGTGGATATAGCCATAACAGCGGCTGATTGCTCTTCAGAGTATATAAGGTGGCCATCTCCTTCTATTCTGAGGATGGTTGGCTCATATTCATTTTCCTGGTATTTGGGTATCCACACAATTATCGAATCGGGGTGCGCTATATAATGCTTTTCTTCTTCCAATTGGTTATATGCCCAAACGTTGTTGACCGGGGTTGATTTGGTAATCCGGAATTTCTTATTGTATCCCTCCAGGTAGAATATAAGTTCACCGACAGCTACCTTTTCAGTCCGGCGACCGGTACGCCTGATTTCGGTGTGCACATACTTATTGCAACTGGTGACGATACCCGCCAAAGCTATCTTACCAGTCAATATTGTTTTGACCTGTGGTATACGCGATACGACTGCTATAATAGCAAAGGTACCTATCACCAATGCCCAGTACGATAGTCTCGACCTATCAAACATAAGAGAAAGATAGAGAAGATATTGTTTATTGGAAATAGAACAATAAACCTTTCACTGTCCCCGTTTCCCCCGCCGTTGCCACTTACCGTTCTTCATCCTGTTTTACACGGTACTTAATAATATGGTTGCCCTTATCTAGGTTCAGCAGGTAATAGCAAAGCTTAATATCGAGGTAAGCAAGGCGGGGGTAGTACGTGCCGTTGTAAGTCATATCGTCTCCTGTGGAGAAGTTTTTCACTACCGATGTAAGGGTATACCCCCCTGATTTTTGCAGGGGCACATGCCATAGCAGCCCATAGTCTATCAGGCCTATTTTGCGCAGTATGGTGTGTATTTTTAAACCTGCTATTGCATTGACCCATATATTTTGTCCGGCAGGCAGGGTATAGTCTTGCCGCACAATACTGCCGGGGCTTCCCACCATTGTGTTCAGGTACGCATTAGCCCTATTATATTCGGCACTGGTGCCCGCTACGGCATGCAGGTCGTACACTGCGCGCCTGTCGTGGTGGTGCAGGCAACAGGAAAACAGCAAGGGCAGTTCTACCGATGCATTGCCAAGGGCAAGAAAGTATTGTGTATTGCGGGTATGGCTATAGCCGGGGATATTGTTGTAAGCGTAGAGTCGCTATCTTATCGTAAATGACTTCAAAACATAATTGATACCTGTTTCAAAAGTCATTTCAGGTGTTTTATAATGCAGGTTGATGCCGAGGTTATAATCTATATTGGGAACGGGTTTTATGGCTGGGTCGTATGTTGATTTACCGTCCATAAGCGGGGTAGTAACGGTAGGGTTAACATGTATGCCTATATTCCATACAGGAGCGGTAGAAAGCACCTGCCCCGCAGCATTTTGGATGAATAGTATTAAGAAACAGGTTACCCATGTGCGCATTGTGATACATAACGGAATGTGTTGATTTATATTGCCGGCAAGTCCTTAGTTACAAACTATAACTGGTTTAAGTGTCCCACTTAGACCAATGAGGGGGGTGTTAGTGAGGAACACCAACAAAGGCGAAAAACTGCTATGCCATATAGTATTTCCCGTAACGGACATTATTTTCTATAGCTATACCCAATGCCAGACTTGTATTGGTTTGTACTCCTGTTTCCAGGTCAATCCAGACACCTTCCTCTGCTTTTACAATTATTTCTTCGCCAAATTCGGTGACGCATTTAAATGTTTTATCGTTTGCACCGGCCAATATATATACATCAAATTTCCCTTTCAGGCCGTAAATGGTATAGATAAGCCCTGCTTGAAGAATGGCATAGGCCTGTACACCCTTTTGGGCTGTATTCTCTCTCATGTTCCCGTTTTTCATATGTTTATCTTTAAAGTTGTGTAACAATAATATAAAGATGAAAAAACATACTTTGGCAGTTTATGACCGCGGTCAGTATTGACATGATTGTAGTCACGGAAAGCCTGTTCCTAAAATGGGTATGTTTCCGCCGTTGCAGGTGTTCTTCACCTGCAACTCAAATATGGGCAACTTATCATTTAGTTTGTTGGTGAAGAACACCAACAAAGGCGGGGGACGCTTCTTGTATTCTGAATCTAAGTGGGCTGCTTAGACCAATAAGGTATGCATAGCGTTATAAACGCTTTACCTGTGCATCCTCGTTGCAAACGAGGACGAGCGGAGTAAATGCGGAAATTATCTTCCCTCTCATGACAGCCTGGGATATTGCACAGTTATAATACATATTGTATGTTAGCCCAATAACAGTTCAACACTATTCGTTTACCTCTAAAATATGCATATGCGCAAATTGACATTCAAACTGGTATTTATTCTTTCGATGGCTATGCCCTGCCTGGTAAAAGCACAGGAAATTACATTTAAAACGAAGGAAATTGATTACGGTAAAATAGAAAAAAGTGCCAATGGGGTCAGGGAATTCAAATTTACCAATACAGGCACTGCCCCGCTGGTTATCAGCGATGCAAAAGGTAGCTGCGGCTGTACGGTACCTACATTTCCTAAAGAGCCGATAATGCCCGGCGAAAGCAATGTGATAAAGGTGAAATACGATACGTACAGGGTAGGGGCGTTTACAAAATATGTGACACTAACCAGCAATGCCCAAAACGAGGGAACTACAAGGCTCACAATAAAAGGAGAGGTGATGGAGAAAACAAATTCAACACCTGACGAATCTACCCCTTTCAAATAAAGTTGAAAGGGGCGTATACTGACCGGCAAAACATTTGCTACAGTTGCGAGAATAGCTTTTTTAGAATACACTGAATACTGGTCTAAGTATCGCACTTAGATCTATATTTAGAAAGTACTTACAGGGGGGGCAAAAAGAGCAGAAAGAACTGTATTTTATATGCATAGCGTTATAAACGCCTTACCTGTGCATCCTCGTTGCAAACGAGGACGAGTTGGGTGGGACCCGGGTATCAGTTCTTCCAGGCTCGGTGGTAATAATAATGCTTGTGCCTGGTTATATGTCTTAAAAACAGTAGAAGTCTTTATCTTGCCCATGTATTTTTTGTGTGGTAACTAAAAATACATCACAGCCCTTGTCTAAAAAAGACAGGGGCTGACCAAAAAGGTCAGCCCCCCAGGTATAGTAAGCAAGAGAACTTTTAGAACGGGGTATCCTCTTCACCGCCTTCTGTGGGTGGTTTTTGCTTGAAAGGCGGGGGCATATCGTCATCGTCAAAATTGTAGTCGTTGGCCTTGGATGGCAGGGTCTGGAAGCCGCCGGGGATGAACATCTTGCTGCCGCCAAACTCGCTGGTATCGGGTGGGGTATTGCGCCCGCTGATGCCTGCGCTCGGGTTGTCGCCGCTGCGGCCCAGGGAGCGGAAGTTGCCACCGGGACTGCTGCGGTTGAAATCGTCGCCGCCGCCTGCATTACCGCCCCCGCCAAAACCACCGCTGCCCGGCACGGGGAAGTTGCCGGATGAGAACCCGCCGCCGAACCCGCCAAAGTTGTCTTCGGGCAGGTCTACAAACTTCTGGTATTCTTTTATAAAGCGCACTTTTACCGTATCCGTACTACCGTTACGGTGCTTGGCTATATGTATATGTGTTTCACCTTCAATTGGTTGTCCCATTTCATCGTTATTGATGCCGTAGTACTCGGGGCGGTATAGGAACATAACCATATCCGCATCCTGCTCGATAGCTCCCGATTCCCTCAGGTCACTCAGTTGCGGCACTTTCGATTCTTTCCGCGACTCTACCGAACGGTTCAACTGCGACAGGGCGATAATGGGTATTTCCAGTTCCTTGGCCAGTGCTTTCAGGTCGCGCGAGATTTTGGATATTTCCTGCTCACGGTTGCCGCCACCATTGATACTGGCCTGCATCAGTTGCAGGTAGTCAATTACAATCAGTTGAATATCATGCTTTTGCTTTAAACGGCGTGCTTTGGCGCGCAACTCAAAGATGTTGAGGGCTGCCTGGTCGTCGAGGAAGATAGGCGCAGATGCCAGTTTATTCATGCGCTGGGTCATCTGTATGAACTCATGCTCCTGCATCCGGCCTTTGGTAATGGCCTCCATGCTTACCTCGGTCACGGCCGCCAGCATCCTTTTTACCAACTGCCCTGCGCCCATCTCCAGGCTGAAGAAGGCCACAGGGTAGGGCTTGCCGCTGTTCATGGCCGCATTCATGGCCAGGTTGAGCGTAAAGGCCGTTTTACCCACTGCAGGACGGGCGGCAAGGATAATGAGGTCGGTCTTCTGCCAGCCAGAGGTCAGCCTGTCGAGCGGTACATAACCCGAAGGCACACCCGTCAGGTCGTCTTTTTTATTCTTGGCTTCCTCAATCTCGTGTACGGTCTTTACCAGTACTTCCTTGAGGCTTTTAAAGTTTTTGCGCAGGTGTTTATCGGTGATTTCATACAGGTTCGATTCGGCTTTGTCCAGCAGGTCGAACACGTCCGTACTGTCCTCGTATGCTTCGCTAATCACCTGTCCTGATATAGAGATAAGTTCCCTCTGGATGAATTTCTCCATCACGATACGGGCATGCGCCTCTACGTGCGCGCTCGAAACCACGCTCATTGTGAGGCGGGTAAGATAGTAGGCCCCGCCTATTATTTCCAGTTCGCCGCTTTTGCGGAGTTCTTCGGTCACGGTCAGCAGGTCTACCGGCATACCTTTATCGAACAGGCGGCGGATAGCTGCATAAATTTTCTGGTGTGCATCTACATAAAAACAGTCTTCACTTTGAATAATCTCTAAAACTTCGGCCAGTTTGTCTTTTTCCAGCATGACCGCACCCAATACGGCCTCTTCCAGTTCAGGTGCCTGCGGCGGCACCTTTCCGTACACGAGAGAGGCAATGTCGGGTTTACGGCTGCGGGTATTCCCAAAATCCTTTTTAATGTTTACTGCCATTGATGGTTAGTCGGTTGTGAGTGTTTTTTTGTTATTGACGCCTGCTATCCCCCTGTTTTCCGGCCTTGTACAGTCCTGTCTGTTTTTTTGCCTTTTCAATGTTTCGGAAATGTTTCGAAAACGTTAAGCGGGCGTTACCGGAAGGTTATGAACCGGGGGTATGATGACGAATGTATAGGGAATTTCGGGAGCGTGGTAGCTTGTGGATTTTTAAAATTATACCTCTATTTTCACATAAATGGCATAGTTATGCACAAGCCCCTCCCGTAGTTATCCCTAAGTTGTTCACATCAAACAGATTAATTCACAAATATCCCACATTTTTCTGGGGATAAAGATTGCCGGGATACATTTTTTTAAAAGGATGCGTTTTGCTATCATAATAGCAGACGAAGGGGTATCTTTACAGCAAAATTTCTTAAAAACTGATGATCGTTTCTTACCAATGGCTGCAAAACTATCTCCCGGAGCCCATTCCGGTAGATGAACTGAGTCATATACTTACTTCTATAGGACTGGAAGTGGAAGCTGTAGAGCCTGCCGAAGCGGTAAAAGGAAGCCTGAAAGGACTGGTTTTGGGCGAGGTTCTGACTTGTAAAAAGCATCCGAATGCCGATAAATTAAACCTGACAACTGTTAATACCGGCGGCGAAACACCGCTACATATTGTATGCGGCGCGCCCAATGTAGCCGCCGGGCAAAGGGTAGTAGTAGCCCCTGTGGGTGCTACCGTACACCCTACGGAAGGGGAACCTTTCCTGATAAAAAAGGCGAAAATACGCGGTGAGGCAAGTGAAGGAATGATATGCGCCGAAGATGAAATAGGCCTGGGCGGCAGCCATGCGGGCATCATGATATTGCCGGCGGATGCCCCCATCGGTATGCCTGCGGCGGAATACTTTAAGATACCGGAGCCAGATTTTGCCATACATATAGGGCTGACGCCCAACCGCTCAGACGCTATGAGCCACGTAGGCGTGGCGCGCGATGTGTGCGCCTACCTGTCGCATCACAGGGGCGGTAAGTACGAGGTGAACATGCCGGAACCGGGACTGCCTGTAAAAACAGGTAATCTTGATGTCAACGTTACAATAGAAGCAACAGAAGCCTGTCCCCGCTATATGGGTATTACCCTTACGGGCATCCAGGTAGGCCCATCGCCCGAAAAGATGCAGCAGTGGCTGAAAACCATAGGTTTACGCCCTATAAACAATGTGGTAGACATCACCAATTTCGTACTGCACGAGCTGGGGCAACCCCTGCATGTTTTCGATGCTGATAAAATAGCAGGGAATAAGGTAGTGGTGCGCTTCGAAAAAGAAGGTAACAAGTTTACAACACTGGACGATAAGAAACGTACCCTGCAGGGCAACGACCTGATGATATGCGATGCGGAAAAGGGTATGTGTATCGCAGGCGTATTCGGCGGGGCCAACAGCGGGGTGACGGATGCCACGACCCGTATTTTCCTCGAAAGCGCCTATTTCGACCCTACGCATATACGCCGCACCTCTATGCACCACGGCCTGCGTACCGATGCGGCTACGCATTTCGAAAAAGGGGTTGACATCAATAATGTGGAAAAAGCGCTAATACGTGCTGCCGCCCTGATGGTGGAAATATGCGGCGCGCAGGTAGCTTCGGATGTGATAGATGTATATCCCACACCACTGGAAGCCGTGCAGGTAGATGTAAGCTACGAATACATCAACCGCCTGAGCGGCAAGGATTATGCGCCTGAGGCGGTGAAAGGTATATTGACAGCGCTGGGCTTCGAAATAGAAAAGGAAACGGAAGAACGCCTTGTTGTAAAAGTGCCATCGAACAAAACGGATGTAAAACAGCAGGCCGATATTGTAGAGGAGATATTGCGCATAGACGGGCTGGACAATGTACCGATACCGGAGCGGCTGAATATATCACTGAACCGCCCCATGCCCAACGACCGCAAAGACCGGGAAAAACTGGCGCGCATACTTACGGCCAACGGTTTCAGCGAGATAGTGACCAACTCTATTGTAAACAGTAAATATTACCCCGGCCGCGAAGACCTGGTGCGGATGCTGAACAGCCTGAGCAGCGAGCTGGACGTAATGCGCCCATCGATGCTGGAAAGCGGGCTGGAAGTGGTACAGTATAACTGCAACCGTAAGAACAACGACCTTTGCCTGTACGAGTTTGGCAATGTGTACACACAGCAGGAGGCAGCAAAATATACCGAAGAAGCACAACTGGCTATCTGGGTAACGGGCAATGTAAAGCCTGCCCAATGGAATGCAAAGCCTGTAAAAGCCGACATGTTCTATATGAAAGGGCTGATTTCGAACCTTGCGGAAGCGTGTGGCATCGGCAATATTTCTGCCCATTACGAAGAAGGCGACGATAGCCTGGTGACCTGGAAATGGAAGAACCAGGTATTGTGTACGGCAGAGGAGATTGGCGGTAAAAAACTACAGGAGTTTGACATTAAACAACCGGTATTTTTTGCAACAATACACTGGCCGCTGTGGCAGAAAGCGGTGGCCGCCGTTAAGGTAAACTATAGGGAAGTGGCTAAATTCCCGGCGGTGCAGCGCGACCTCGCTATTGTGCTGGACAATAATATAACGTACCAGCAGGTGCAGACAGTGACCAACCAGCTAAAACTGGAAGCCCTGCAATCGTTCGGGCTGTTTGATGTGTTTGAGAGTGAAAAACTGGGGGAGGGCAAAAAATCGTATGCGCTGAATTATACTTTTCAGCTGCAGGACCGTACCTTAACAGATACGGAAATAGAACAACTGATGCTGCAGTTGGTGAATGCGTATAAAAACAAGTTACAGGCACAAATACGTGAATAATGCACGAACTGGAACTATTAAGCAAAAAACTGGATGCGCTGTTGAAGAAATACACAGCGCTGGAGGCTGAAAACAACAGCCTGAAAAATACCGTTGCCCAAAAGCAGCAGGAAATAACACAGCTTAATAGCCAGCTGGCCAAACTGGAAGAACAGGCAGGGACTACACAGATAGGAAAAACCGTGGCCGACGATGCGGAACGTGCCGCCCTGCGCAAACAACTGGATGGTGTAATAGGCGAAATAGACAAAATACTGACCACGCTCAATGACTAAACGCAGCAGCCTTTTCTTTATATTTTTTGTAGTAGTTACCTGTATATACTTTACGGCCTGCGACCGTATCAAAGACCCGTGCCTGCTGCCGAAAACGGCCCCGGTAAGCATTGGCACCTATAAGGCTATTGAAACAGACACGGGCATTGCTGTTAAAGATTCGATGTTGCCCACTCCTATAATGGGGGTACTGGACTCACCGTATGCCGTGGTATATATACCTGAAAATGCCACCAGCAAGTTCAAACTGATCCTTTCGCCCATAACGGACAGCACTAAATATTTTATACTGCCCGATACGCTAAACCGTACCCCCGCAGAGTTTGATACTGTAACTTTTTACTATACCCGGAAATTGCATTTCCTGTCAACAGCCTGCGGGTACACGTATTTTTACAGTTTACGGGACGTGCGCTCCACCAACCATGCAATAGATTCTATAAAACTGGTACAAACAGAGGTGACTACCGCCGCCAATGCAGAACATGTTAAAATATATTATTAGCATATTATTCATAGTATTGTCTATCCCTGCCTTTGCGCAGGAGGAGGACAGTACGGATGCTGAAAAGCCGAGGGTGGATGCAGACAGCTTTCACCAGTTCCGTATGGGTATAGATGTGAGCAGGCCCATTATCAATGCCTTTATAAAAGAACGGCAGGCTTACGAGTTTGCCGTGGATTATTATCATAAAAAAGAATTGTATTTCGTTGCAGAAGGAGGATGGGGCAGTGCCGATGTGACGGACAGCGCCCAACAACTGGTCTATAATACGACCAATACCTTTTTTCGTGTTGGTATCAATAAAGGTATGCTCAACCGCCTTTCGCGAAACGACTGGGATATGGCTTTTATAGGCCTGCGGTATGGCGTGGGCTTTATACACAGGAGCAATGCATCTTACACCACGTACGATAACTTTTGGGGAACAACCACCGGCACCGTACCTGCTAAAAACTATACGGCGCACTGGGCTGAACTGACCGGGGGGGTAAAGGTGGAACTGTTCAAAGGCATTTTTGCCGGGTGGAATGTGCGCGCAAAGTTCCTGTTCAATAAAAATACATTTAGCGAACTGCCGCCTGCCTATATAGCAGGTTATGGCAAGGGCGATAAGGGCTCTATATTCGATTTCAATTTTTACCTGGATTATGCCATACGCTGGCGCAAGTACAAAACACCACCACCACCGCCTGCCACACCTCCCGCAGCTACTCCTGCCCCCTCCAATATCAACCGCACCAAAGAAGTCAGGACGGGTGGTTTGAAAGAGGCCGCAGATAAAAAACCGGCTTCCGGCACGGAAGAAAAATAACCGCTTTTATAAGATACCGCTCACTACATTGCTTTTATTCAACAGGGCTTCAAGTTCCTTTTCACGTTTGCGTATTTGTATGCGGGTGGGTGAGAAGGTCCACCTGGCGCGCAGTTTGTTCAGCCTGTCTTTAGGCGGCAGGAAGATGAGGCGCTTCAGCCAGTTCCACGCTACGAAGTGGCGGAATACGTTAGACAGTTTTACAAAATACACCACCGTTGAGCCATCGCAGTTTTCCAGAAGGTTGCGCAGTTCGTCTATATCGGTAAGAGAAGATATGCACAACACCGTGCCGTGCCTGTGGTTGAAATAGGCAGCCAGGGACTTGTCATCGTGCCAGTTGCTGTTGCTGATGATGCGGGCATCGCGTTCCGCTTCCTGCAGGTGTTCCGGCACGCTGAAAGACTGGTCGGGGATGTAACGCATATTCCATTCCTTCCTGGAAAGGGTATCGTACACCGTCCACACGCTGTTTTTATAGTAGTTCAGCATTTCTTTATAATAACCATCGTCCAGCAGTTGCGGCTTTATGGAAGCATGAAAGGATGCGTAGAAATACAGGTGCGATGCATAGGGCTCAAACATTTCGGGTACGCGCACCACCAGATCGCGGCTGCGGGCATATACCTTCCATACGATGCGGCGCACATCATCGCCCGATTCAAAATCTTTATAGTTCAGGTATTCCCCTTCCACACGGCGTAGCTGGTCTACCCGCACATCCATTGTTTCCGTTCTTTTGGGCGATACGTCGCGGTCGTCGTCCTCGGCCAGTACCGGGGGCTGGTAAAAATGCCCGCCTACAGGTTGCGGCACGGCCAGCGAAAACAGGTGCAGCATATCTTCGAAAAAGATAAAGCCCCCTTTCAACTGGTATTCCTTTATATCGGGCAGACGCATACGGCTGCGCCCTGTAATGGCGGCACGCCACAGGCTGTTTTCTTTCCGCCTGTTGGATAGCAGGCTGAATTTATCGGTCATCTCATGGTCGTCGTAAAAAAGACGGCCTTTTACAAAGCCCAGCACAGGGCGGCGCGCGCCTTCCAACTGGGCATCCATGTATAGCTTATTCTTCCTGCCATTCTTTGTTTCGGTAGCAAAGCTGACCTGTAGTTTATAGCCTTTATTCCTGCGCAGCCAGATATAATACAGCCAACTGGCTATAGTGCTGAGCACAGACAGCAACACCAGCCCCACAAGAAACCAGAATACCATTTTACCCATGAGCATAATGAAAGGGCGCAGGGCAGATGTATCGTTTTTAGGGGCGGGGGTGTACAGCAACCTGTACGCGAGGTAGGCCACCAATACGCAAAAGAGCGTATTGAGCGTAAAGGGAATATATTGCCAATAGTACCGGGCCCGCCATTTGAGCTGTTTCCAATTCATAAATAAATCCTGAATTGAAATATAGGCAGGAAATATGAAAAAGCGATGTTAAAAACAAAAACCCCACTTTTCAGCAGGGTTCCGGTATTATATTTTGGTATAAACATTACTGTTTTACAAACTTCAGGTTTTGCCTGCTGCCGTCTTTGAAGGTAACAGTAGCGGTGTACATAGCAGGTGTAAGGTTGCTGATATTGATTACAGGGTTCTTCCCTGAAATGGTTACCGACTGTACTTTACTGCCGCTGATGCTGTATATATCCATACTTACCGCATTGCCGGCTTGTAGATGCAACACATCGCTGGCCGGGTTGGGGTAGAGCCGGGCGGTTGTATGAGTGTTTACATCGGTAATGGCATCGGGGAACATATCTATTTTATAAAGTGCAAAACCTTCAGCAGCATTGTACCTGTTCCAGTAAAACAACTGGTTTCCAGCTACTGTTAAGGATGTTTTAGTTAAATAGAACACATCAAATAACGCATTGATTTTGTAATCAACCTGTGAATATTTTATCTCATCAAGATTATTTCCATCGGTTCTCCAGATATTTAAAGCTAAATTAGTATCTCTAGCCATAAAATAAAGCAAGCCTCCAAACTGGGTAAAGTGCATAGGATTGTAATTATGATATATCGAGTACATGTCAATAAATGTAGTACCTGATTGTGTACCATTACTAATACCAATACCTTTGAACCCATTCCAATGCAATGAGTCTCCTGATCCACAGAAATATATAGAGTTATTGTACAATGTTAGATGTGTAGTGTTGTGTGACGTGAAAGATGATGGTGCACCATAATATCCAGATGTTTTTATTTTTTTTGTACCATTTATCGTACCATCAGTTTCCCAAAAGTCAGCAGGAGGATTAGTATTCGTAAAAAAATAAAATTTACCATTAAAAACTATATGGTCAAGGCTCGTGAAATCTCTTTGTACTAAAAGCGGGTACGTGCCAGCTGCAGTTCCGTCTGTTATATAAACATCATCGGAGAAAATATAAAAAGTATCAAAAGCAGCGAAAAGGACTTTATCTCCAAATGGCATGAAATTATAAGCGCCGGAACTACCTTTAGGTGCTATATCTGCTACTATATGTGTATTGTTTGCAGTACCGTCACTTACCCATGGTTCGTCACCTGTTACTCCATCATTTGCCCTGAAAAATAATCTTTTTCCAGTACTAACAATATCGGAAGTTGTTGTAATTGCGCCAGGTCCGATAATATCTCCCGTCGGGTTGATTATTTTCACTATTTGTGTTCCGGCGGCAGTACCATCACTTTTCCATAGCTGAATGCCATTTACACCATCACTGCCATAGAAAAAAATATTCCCATTCAATTCGGCAAAAGCATGGTCCGAATACTGGGTAAATAAACCGTCACCATTAGGGTTAAGGTCTGTTACCATCTGGGTGCCATTTGCAGTGCCATCACTTATCCATAATTCACGGCCGTGTATGCCATCATCTGCAACCATGAATATCTGGTTGTTTATGACCCTTAATGCACTAATACTCGTCGCGGTCGTATCGCCAGGGTTGATTGTTTTGACTCCTATAGTACCCGCTGTTGTGCCATCGCTCGACCATAGTTCACCAAAATAATTGAAGTAGTAAAGTCCTTTATAGGACAAGGATAACGTATTCCCTTTTTGCCTGGAAAATGTTTTAACCAATTTAGGTGTCGGAAGGTTTTGGGCAACGGCGTGTAATGCACACAATAAAAATGCAAAAAGGATAGGTAGCTGTTTTTTCATTGGGATTAAAAATGCTCTGTTTCGATGAAAGATACTACATTTTGTGGGCAATCGGATTTGTCCGGTCTTCGCCGTACTATACTTTCGCTGGCTCTTCCGGCGGGCGCAGTTTGCCGGCTACAGATAATACGGCTAAAAATATTACAGAAATCTCCAGGGGGAATACCGGTATCATATAGCGTTGCATAAACCAACTTGAATACCAGGTAAGGGCATAAAAAGCATAAACAAACAATGTCAATGGTATTATAACCGCCAGGGTTGTTTTACCCATACGCCTGAACCGCATGGCCAGGAACACCGAAGCCAGAATGAACAGCGCCAGTTTTAGCTGGTAATATTTTGTATTCCAATGGTTAATATGCTCGCTATAAATTTGCTTTCTTGCAAAAAAGTCCGAGGGCTTTCTATGATACCATTCCAGTATCCATTTATTCATATCGGGAGTAGCATAATAATTAAGCATTTCGCCATCGTGGGGTTTAATTAATGTGGCGGTATTCGGTTTCATAAAACCTTGTATATACTGCAACGGGAAATGCTTTTGCATATACAACCCATATTTGCCAAAAGACGGTGCCAGCTTATACCATGCTTCGACAAAGGTGATACCGAGGCTGTCCTGCATCTTCTGGCGCAGCACACAAAGCGGGCTTTTATCGTCCCATAGAAAACCCGAGCCTATCGACACGGGGTAGTAGCCCGAAGTATCCATATACCGTGTGAAGTACGTATGCAGGGCTTTTATTTCCGGGTCGCTTATTTCAGCAGTGTCCAGTTTCATTAAATGAAGCCCGTACAAAGTATTATTGGCATGTGTCCAGCCGGAAAAGGGGGAATAAACGCGAACCTTATAGTATTTCTCATTTTGGTTAACATGGTACCGGTTCAGCAGGAAGTACGGGCCGAAAATAACAACAGCATACACCAGCCCTAAACGGAAACTGCGATGAAAATAAAGCAGCAGTACAAATGAAAAAAACGGGTAAAAAAGGGCTATGTGCCTTACCTCGATAGCCGCAAACATACATAACAGGTGTGCTACGAAAACCCACCTGCTTCTTTTAACGGTATACAGCAGCAGTGTGGCAATATACCCGAGTGTTAATGCTGAAAATAATACATCGCTCAAAACATTAAAGCAGTGGTACAGGCCTACAGGCTCAACAATAAACAGTATGCCCAGTAGGATATATTGCAGGGTAGTAAACCTGAAAAAATAATCCAGTACCCGCAGGAAGAACCAGATAGATAGAAAATACAGGCAATACTGCGATATAACGATTATAGAGAATGATTTATATACAGAGCCCAGGATGTGCAAGAAAAACGGATAGCCCCCCGGCCGGAGGCTGGGCTTCATATCATTAGCTATTTCAAGATAATAGTAGCTGTCCCATGTAAGCTGGGCAGTAGGGTAACAATAGGTCAGCAGGCTTACACAGCCGATAAATATCAGCAGGAGCAATATATCGGGTTTCAGGCGAAATAATTTCACTGGATGAGATTTACCACAAGATAGTGTAAGGTATATTAATTTTTAATCAGTTTTATACCTGTCTTCGTCAGTTCTATTTGTTTGTTTTTATACAATGCGCCTACGGTCATTTTAAATGTTTTCTTGCTCATGCCGAAGAATTCATAAATATCTTCGGGGGCAGATTTATCGTGGTAGGGTAGGTAGCCGTCGTTTTCTTTCAGCAGGCGGAGTATTTTGTCCGTTTCGCCTTCTACTTTTTTATACCCACGCTCGCCAAGGGCTACATCTATTTTATTATCCTCGCGTATTTTTTTAATAAAGCCGCGTTCTTTATCGCCCGGCTCCAGTTCTTTGAATACATCGTTATAATGGAGCAGGCCAATATGTTTATTGTTGATAATGACGGCGTAGCCGATATCCGTTTCGCGGTACACCAGCAGATCTACAGGGTCCAGTTCTTTAACCGTAAGCTCGTAATTGCTTAAATGCCTGGAGAATTTTTGTGTAGCGGCAACCCGCCCGGTCTGTTCGTCTATGTATATCATCACCAGGTAGCTTTCACCCTTTACCATCCGCGCTTCCTGCTGCGAAAGCGGAACGAACAGGTCTTTCATCAGTCCCCAGTCGAGGAAAGCCCCCTGTGGTGTCGTACTGACAGCTTCCAGCATTACAATATCGCCCACCACACCTTTGGGTTGCTGCGTAGTAGCTATTACCCTGTTTTCAGAATCGTGGTAAAGGAAAACCTCTACTTCGTCGCCCTCCGTTACATGCGGGGGTACAAAACGTTTGGGCAGCAATATTTCATTGCCCGCGCCGTCATCGAGGTACACGCCGAAATCGACCTGCTTAACTACCCTCAGGGTATTGAATTGTCCTATCTGTGCCATTGAAAGAATGCGAAGGTATGGTTATTTTTCCTTCACCATCGTTATCAGGCACATAGACTCTGCAAGTGCTGTTGCCTTAAACGGGATATGGCCGTGCAACGCCACCATTTGCCCCCTGTTGATGTGCAGCTTTTCTTCGCCTGTTACAAAATGCACTTTACCGTCCAGTACCTGCAGGGTAAACGTGCCGGTCCCTTCAAAATTGCCAGGCAATACCTCGGCATCTTCGTGCAGGGCTACCAGTACTACGGTTATGTTCGGGGTTTTGAGTACCGTAATGGCGTTGCGGTCATTTTTCTGCCAGGCTTCTTCCAGCATCAGTTCCTGCGTATAGGCATGCAAATCGATAGGAATGAACGGCGCATCCACCGGGCGGCCGCCCCAGGGCCTGTTTGGGGTCGAATCGTTATGTTTTATCTCCATAGGTATGTTTTACCAGGGAACATGCAAAAACTCTACCATTAAGAATGGCATATTAAAAATACATTAAATTGAGATATTAACAAGCTGTTAGTAAAACATATAAGAAAACGGCATTATTTTTGGGACATATTTTTCCCCGGTGAGTATTTGGTAATGTGCAAATGTGGTAGGTTTATTAAATAGTGCCTGTATGAAGCAAAACAAAAGATTACCCCATGTTATCAAAGGTTTTATGAAGTCGCTATTTTTACGTTTGCTGAAGCGTATCTTCGATGTAGAAGATAAATCAGTAATTTCTCATTGATTGGTCACAATCAAATTTTTACAGCTTTTTCATACATCTTTTCTATTATCCGTATTACTTCCCGGCCATCTTCGGCTGTGGTGGTTACTGTTGAATTGTTTTGCAGCACATCTACCACATTTTGTATCAGCTTATCGTGGTTGCTCATAGAACCCTGGTACAGCCCGTAGTCGTTTGATTTTGCTGTGATGTTTATTTCAGGGAGTTTTTCGCCTTCCAGTTGCTGGTATTCAATAGTATTCAGGTACTGGCCGCCTATTTTTATAGTCCCTTTTTCAGCAAATATGGTAATAGAGCCTTCCATATTGCGCTGATAAGAGCAGGTGGTAAAGTTAAAATTGATGATGCTGCCGTTGGTTGCTTTCAGTACAAAGCTGCCGGTATCTTCCACCTCTGTGTTATGCTGATGCGCGAAATTATGTATCCATCCTTCCGCATTCTCAATAGTGCCGTTCAGGTAATAGAGTATATCTACAAAATGGCTGAACTGTGTGAACAGGCAGCCGCCATCTTTGTCTTTTTTGCCCCGCCAACCGCTTTCCGCATAGTAGGCATCGCCCCTGTTCCAGAAGCAATTGACCTGGAGCATGTAAATATCCCCCAGTTCACGGTTGGTCACCAGCCTTTTTACTTCCTGCACAGGCGGGTTGTACCTGTTCTGCTTTACGGCAAAGATGATTTTCCCGGTTTCATCCGCCACGGTTATCATACGGTCGCACTCAGCTACGCTCATGGCCATCGGCTTTTCTACCACGGTATGTAACCCTGCCTGCAGCCCGGCTATGGTATGGGGGCAATGCAGGTAATTGGGGGTGCATACACATAACACGTCTGCCTTAGCCTCCCGCAGCATATCATCCAGGTTGCTGTAAAAGGGGATACCTGCGGGCAGCTTTTCTTTGGCTGCGGGTTGTATATCGCATACAGCTACCAGTTCGGTAGCGGGGTTATTCATTATATGTTCAGCGTGGCGGCGGCCTATATTGCCGAAGCCAACTATCGCAAAGCGTATTTTTCCGGTCATGAGCGGTTCAAAAGTAATAATCAGGGGTTAAATAACCGACAATGTGCCATCGGGGTGCAGCCGGATAATCTTATCGTCGGCCATGCTACGTATTAACGCTACTATATCTTCTCTTATTGCAGCAGGAAAAGATTGGGTTACCTGCTGTACAGGTATAGTCCCTTTCTGCCTCATGATATTCAATACTTCCTGATGCAGGCTGGCAACACCTGCTGTTGGTTTGTTTTGTGCCAGGCACACATCACAATGTCCGCAGTTTTGCGGCAGAGCTTCATCAAAATAGGCCAACAGTATACGGGTGCGGCAGGTTTGCGATTGCTGCAGGAAATGGGTCATAGCCTGTGTGCGCCGTTCATGCCTCTGGCGCAGCAGAGCGATGCGCTGCATATTGATTAACAGGTGTCGGCTGTCTACACGGTAGTGATGAAAAAATAGTTGCGGCCCGTCGAGCGGTTTGTTATATTCTATGATTCCCATCGATTGCAGTTGCAGCAGGCATTGTTCTGCTTCGCTTTGCCGCATACGGGCTTGTTTTGCAACGGCTGCCAATCGTATAGCAGCGGGATAGGTAAGGATAGAACTGTACAGGCGCAGCAGGGCAGTAGCCACTATAGCAGGGTGGGGGTAGCGGTGCATCAAATCGTCCAACACCCTGCGCTCTGTAGTAAACTGAACGGTAGCAGGTTTGAACACCGCATCGCTGATGGTCCAGAGCCCTTCCTGTTCCAGCAGCTTCAGGGCATGGCTGGCAGCGGTGGCCTGCAGGTTGAATTTTTTGCAGAAATCGGCCAGGTCGAAATCGTAGTACCTGTGAAATTCGGTGCCGATGGGTATTTGCAGGTACTCAGCTACCGACTGGTACACCTGTTTCAGGTATGCTTCGCGGGGGTATTGCAGTGCTATGCTGTCGTGCAGGCGTTTTATATCGGTGCCGTTGTACAGCAGCAAAGAGGTGGCGGGCTTCCCGTCCCTGCCTGCGCGGCCCGATTCCTGGTAATAGGCTTCGAGGTGCTCCGGCGCATCGTAATGAATGACGGTACGTACATCTGCCTTATCGATACCCATACCAAAAGCAGTGGTGGCTATCATTACCGGTACTTCCCCGTTCATCCATCGTGTTTGTGCTTCCTCCCGCTTGTCTCTTGCCATGCCTGCATGGTAGTGTACATTGGGTGTTCCGTGCTGCGCAAGATATTTGGAAAGTGCTTCGGTTTGCCTGCGGCTGCGGCAGTAAATAATAGTACTGCCGGGGCTGGCTTCAAGACAGGCTAGTGTGTCCCTGTTCTTGTTTTCGGTATAGCTTACACGGTAAAAGATATTATCCCTGCGGAAGCTCTGCCGGAACACTACCGGCAATTGCAGGCGTAACTGCCGGCTGATATCTTCCTGTACTTCGGCGGTGGCCGAGGCGGTAAGCGCGAGTATGGGCGTGCGCGGAAAGACATCGCGCAGCGCTGCTATCTTCAGGTAATCGGGGCGGAAATCGTGCCCCCATTGGGAGACACAGTGCGCCTCATCTACCGCTATAAAGCTGATGTCCAGCTCCGGCAGGTATTCGCGGAACAGCTCCGTTTGCAAACGTTCGGGCGATACATACAACAGCTTATACGGGCCGTGTACCATATTTTCCAGCGTGCGCTTTACATCGGCATAATGCATACCGGCGTGCAGGCAGGCGGCCATGATGCCGTGGCTTTGCAGGCGTGTTACCTGGTCCTGCATCAGGGCTATGAGGGGCGATATAACGAGGCAAAACCCTTCATTCAGCAATGCCGGAACCTGGTAGCATACCGATTTGCCGCCGCCGGTGGGCAGCAGGGCAAGGGTATCTTTCCGTTGCAGGATGCTGGTGATGATATCCTCCTGCAAAGGCCGGAATTGTGTGTACCCCCAGTATTGTTTCAGTATGGAAGCAGGCGTATGCAAACGGGGGTTATGCAGGGTTATCGAATATCGGTTTCAGGCCTTGCTGCCAAAGCTGCTTTTTCGCTTCCGGCTGCTGCTCCAGCTCGGGCAGCGAGGGGGATGCTATCCAGGTACAATCGTTGAAATGATTGGGGGCAAACAGGTGAAACATGGCCGATATGCCCAGTTGATGGGGCATTACCCCAAACAATAAGACCGTTTGCGGCTGCAAAAGTTCCCTGAGTTTATGCCAGGGCAATGCTTCATCTTCTTTTATTTTCACCAGGTTGTATTGCCCGGCAGAAAGTTTGCATGCCTGCAATATCTTCTGCAATTGTACTTCTTCGGCACTTCCCTGCTCAAAAGCCTGTGAAATGACGAGCACACCGGCAGGGGAAAGTTCCCGTATTTCACCCGGCAAGTCTTCCCAAAACGCATCCTGCCCGCTATCTACTACCGGCGATTTTATAATATTATCTAAATACTCCATATGGCTGTATTTTATTGACTTTGCGGCCTCTAAAAATGCCTTAGAAAAAAATTTCGTTTCTTTGTGGCGAAATTAATCGTTTAGTCCCTTAATTTATTCAATAGTTATGATTAGTGTTTCCACCGATATGATAATACAAAAAACAGACAACAGCCGCATCAATCAGTTAGACCCCGAAAATATACAGTTTGGCAGGTTATATTCAGACCATATGCTGGTTGCGTATTATGATAACGGTAAATGGAAACAACCTCAAATCGTTCCTTACGGTAATATAAGCATGAGCCCGGCCACAACCTTTATGCACTATGGCCAGGCCATTTTTGAAGGGGTGAAAGCCTATAAGGATGCAGAAGGTAATGTATCCATCTTCCGCCCGCAGGACAACTGGAAGCGTTTCAACCGCTCGGCTGAGCGTATGGCTATGCCCCATGTACCTGAAGAGCTGTTCATGGAAGGTTTGCGCCAACTGGTAGAGGTAGATAAAGACTGGGTTCCGTCAAAAGATGAGTCCTCATTATACATACGCCCGTTCATGCTGGCTATGGATGAGTTTATTGGTGTAAAACCAGCAGAAAAATTCGCCTTCATCATTATTACCAGCCCGGCAGGCCCTTATTATTCCAAACCGGTGAGCATATATGTGCAGGACCGCTATGTACGCGCCTTCCCCGGGGGCATTGGTTTTACCAAAGCGGCGGGCAACTACGGCGCCAGCATGTACCCTACCATGCAAATAAGGAAAATGGGCTATGACCAGATACTGTGGACGGATGGTTTTACCCATAAAAATGTACAGGAAATAGGCACGATGAACGTGTTTTTTGTGATAGGCGATAAGGTAATTACCCCTGCAGTTAGCGAAACCATACTGCAAGGCGTAACCCGCGACAGCGTTATTACCCTGCTGCGTGAAAAAGGCATTACCGTAGAAGAAAGAGACCTGAGCATTGATGAAATTGTAGCTGCATACGAGAAAGGTGAGTTGAAAGAAGCCTTTGGTACCGGCACGGCTGCATCTATTTCACATATTGCTGAGCTTACTTACCACGACCTGCACATGAAACTGCCCGAAGAAAGCACCTGGGAAATATCAAACTGGGTAAAGCAAACGCTGAACGACATCCGCTACGGCAGAACAGAAGATACACACGGCTGGTTGCTGCACGTGTAGATGTTCTGTAACTATATTTTCAAAAGCCTGCGGTGCAGGCTTTTGCTGTTTAAAAAAGTTTTAGCTGCTCGCTGTTATCCTTGCTTTTCGGGGGCTTTGCTTTTCCGAAAACGGTGCGGCCGCCATATTTCCAGGAGTCCTTTCTCTCTTTTTCTATCAACTGGTTGAAATTGTCGTTGGGTTGAAAGTCTTTTTCCAGTCTTTGGGCTACTACCGAGAGCTTTTTGATTGCCTCATTTTTATCGGCCTGTCCTATTTTCGCTTTTTGCAGGGCATTTTCCAGTGTCTGTATGGTTTCGTCGTACACCTTTGTAGGAACGGGGAAAGGATGGCCGTCTTTGCCGCCGTGGGCAAATGAATAACGTGCGGGGTCTTCGAAGCGTGAAGGTGTACCGTGTATCACCTCGCTCACCAATGCCAGCGATTGCAGGGTACGCGGGCCGAGGCCCTCCAGCAAAAGCAGCGATTCCATGTCGAGCAATTCCTTGTTGTGGGCAAGGGCCAGTATGCTGCCCAGCCTTTTCAGGTCTATATCTTCTGCCCGTACATCGTGGTGGGCAGGCATGTATAGCTGCCTTATTTCTTTCATCAGGGCACCCGGTTCTTCTTTAGTGAGTTGCAGTATGCCATCTCTTGTAGTATGGGCCTGTTTGTCGGTCACATTCAGTATCAAGCCCTGCTTCTGCCCGTATATAAATGTATGCGGCTCTTCTACAAACGATTGTATATTGGCTGAATGCCAGTGATAGCGCCTTGCCATGCCGTTGCCATCGTTCATGCCTTGCTGCACTACCGCCCAGTCGCCTTCACTGCTTACTATAAACGAGTGGAGGTACACCTGGTAACCGTCCTGTATGGCTGTATTGTCTACCTTGGCTGTCAGCCTGCTGTTTCGCACCAATGCATTGCCATCCAGCCCCGTAGCATCAGCTATTTTAAGTAATTCATCCGGCGTTTCGCGCGAGTGCCTGCCTTTGCCGCCGCAGATATATATGCCCAGTTCTTTGGAGCGCTGGTTGACGGAGCGCTTCAGCGCGCCCATTACCGAGGTGGTGATGCCGGAAGAGTGCCAGTCCATACCCAGCACACAGCCCAGTGACTGGAACCAGAAGGGGTCGGCCATGCGTTGCAGCAGGGCCGCGCGGCCATATTCGGCAATAACCGCCTCTACTATGGCCACTCCCAGTTTACTCATACGGGTATAGAGCCAGGCAGGTACCTGTCCGTAGTGCAATGGTAAATCGGCATAAGCGCGGCTCATACCGTAAAGTTACGGAGAAAAGGAGGGGCACAGGCATAAAAAAACATGCCCCGGGGAGCATGTTGTAAACATAATCTTTATGTTATTCAAAATGATTATGCAGGCTGAACATTTACGGCGTTCAAGCCTTTCTTACCATTTTGTACGTCAAACCGAACTTTGTCGTTTTCACGGATTTTCACGCCGGCCGACAAACCTGTAACGTGAACAAAGATGTCCTGACCGTTTGATGTAATGAAACCAAAACCTTTAGTCTCATTGAAGAATTTTACTGTACCTTCTTGCATTGTAAAAAATTAAAGTACCGAAGGTAAGACATATAAATTAAATTGCAGCATAATATTTTTGTTAAATATTGATTAAGGGTTATTTAAGGTGTTTTATACCGGTCATGCTGTTCGCCTCGGCATCCCATATTTTCAGGCGGAAACAGGCTGCAATATCTTTCGGTTTCAGCGATGTGGTTTTGGCATTCTGCAATTCGGGTATGGCCTTCATTACTTCGGGCAGGCGGTAAAAAGGTATGCGTGCGTTCAGGTGGTGTATATGGTGGTAGCCTATGTTGCCCGTCACCCAGTTCATAAAGGGGCCCATTACCATATAGCTCGATGATTCCAGCGCTGCGCCTTCGTACTTCCAGTCCTTATTACCGGCAAAGGTGGTGCCGGGGAAATTATGCTGTGCATAAAACAGGTAAGAGCCTATGCCGCAGGCTATCATAAAGGGTATGAATATGATGAACAGGTAGCCTTGCCAGCCGCCGAAGTAAACAGCAAGGGTTATGAACACGGCATGTAGTATGAGTGCCACCAGTGAATCCCAATGACGGCGCGGGGCGCTGATAAAGGAGCTGACACACATACCCAGGATGAACATAGTGAAATACCCGAACATAATGGTGAGCGGGTGGCGTATAAACAGGTACATCCTTCTTTCGGAAGGGGTCATTGCCAGGAACTTGCTGCGCGATGCTATAGGGTAGGAGCCTATGCTGGCGCTGAACAGCTTGGAATTGTGGGCATGGTGATAATCGTGCGAGCGTTTCCAGATACTGGTAGGGGCAAGCACATAGATACCAAAGGCAGTCATGATAGCATTGGCAACAGCCGAGCGGTGCAGTATGGCATGGTGCTGGTGGTCGTGATAAATGACGAACATACGCACAATAAGCAACCCGGTAAATATGCTGAACAAAAGCCTCAGCCACACAGGATGTGCCCATATTGTACCTGTAATGCCGCCCAGCAGCAGTGCAAATGTCGACAGCATATACCACCAGCTTTTTGCGCGGTCTTCGCTGGCAAAAGGTTTGGTTGCCAGTATTAATTCCTTACCGTTCATTTATATAAATATGCAGTTATTTAGTCTCCGTTTCTCTTTTATGTTTCCACCTGCGGTGCGACCATAGCCATACTTCGGGCTGGTCGATAATGTCTTTTTCAAGGCGGCGGGTATGCAGTTCCGATATTTCGTTTTCTGCGGTTGCTTTCGGGTCGTCCACCAGCATTTCGGCTTCAATCTCGTAATACCCCCTTTTTACTCTTTTTACCCGTGTATATACTACCGGGTACCCTATCTTTTTGGCTATCACCTCCGTGCCTTTGAACACAGGTGTATCCTGGTGCAGGAAGGTGGTCCAGTACGCGTTTTGCGGTGAAGGTGTCTGGTCGGCGATAAAGGCTGTCGCATTCAGTTCGTTCCTCTGCGCCAGCATTTCGCGGAAGGTATCTTTCATGGCAATGAGCTTAGTGCCGAAGCGGGTACGCATCCGGTACATCAGCCCGTCGAAATACTTATTGCGCAGCGGGTGATAGATAACGTACAACTGGTGGCGGCACATCATACTGAAAGTATTGCCGGCCCATTCCCAGTTGCCCAGGTGCCCCATTACCAGTATAAAACTCCTGTCTTCTGCGGCCAGTTTTTTGAACAAAGCAGCGGCAGCGGGGTTAAAATAACAATGTTTTAGCATTTTTTCCCTGCCTATGGTCAGGGTTTTGAACGTCTCTAAAAACAAATCGCACAGGTACTTATAATAACGCTTGCCGATGGCTTTTATTTCCTTTTCGGTTTTCCTGGGAAAGGCGTTCCGCAGGTTTTGGTACACTACCTGCTTCCTGTACCCCAGCACATAAAACAGCAGTACGTATACACCATCGGAAACTATATATAATACACGGAAAGGTAGCAGGGATATAAGGTAAATAAAGGGTATAACGCAATAATATAATATAGCTGCCAATTGTAATATGGTTTGAAAGCGATAAAGATAGATATTAGTATTTACTTTAAAAGAATGACAGTCGTCACAGATACGTTAAATTTGGACTGAAATATGAAAAATCTCTTTTTTGTCCTTTTTCTTTTATTACCCGCCGTTAATGTGCAGGCACAAAAGTTAACAGGCACAAAGGTGTTTGATATGATGTATGACCGCTACCACGACAACTGGTACCGGAATATGACTTTTGTACAGAAAACCGAGCAGTATGCATACGAACAGGTAGACAATACCCAAACATGGTACGAGGCCATTGCTTTTCCGGGAAATTTGCGGATAGATATAGGTGATATACATAACGGCAACCTGATTATTCTTCATAACGATTCCCTTTTCAAATACCAGAACGATAGCAGCATATATGCCCGCGACGATAATAACAGCCTTGTTTTCCTGACGGGGGGCATGTTTTTCACAGGCAGGGAAGAGGGCCTGGAACGCCTGCGGAAATACAAGTACGACCTCTTAAAGGCCATAGAAACTAAATGGAAGGGAAAAGACATGTATGTGTTGGGGGCCGACAGCGTGGGGCAGCGGGTAAACCAGCTCTGGATAGATAAAGAAACTCTGCTTGTAAGCCGTATTATAGAATTCGACGGGTGGTATAAACTGGAATTCATTTTTGACGGGTACAGGAAGGTAGACGGGTACGAGGTGCCCCAAACGGTGACCATTTACCAGGATGATAAGAAAGCGCAGGTAGAATATTATAATGATGTACACATCAACCAGCCGCTGGATGAGCGTATATTTGACCCACGCGAACGGCAAAAAGCAACGCATTGGTATAAAGGCGGCAACAATAAATAAACATATCCTATAGCCTGTTGTTATATTTATTTGCTTAATTTCAGCCGCAACGAATAATAAAAAACTATAAGTATTGACATTTAATGATTTCGGGTTTGACTCTGACCTGCTCGACGGGCTGGATAGTATGGGCTTCAACACCCCGACACCCATACAGGAACAAGCCATACCGATTATACTGGACGGAAAAGACCTGATAGCCTGCGCACAGACAGGCACGGGCAAAACAGCGGCTTATGTGCTGCCGCTGCTGGATGAGATATTGCATATACCGCACGGCTCCATTAATACGCTGATACTGGCGCCTACGCGCGAACTGGTGCAGCAGATAGACCAGCAGATAGAGGGTTTCTCCTATTATATAGACGTGAGCTCTATACCCATATACGGGGGCGGCGACGGGGCCGTATGGGCGCAACAGAAGAAAGCGATAGAGAAGGGGGTGGATGTAATCATAGCCACACCGGGCAGGCTGATTGCCCACCTTACATCGGGGGCTATGAAGCTGGACCAGGTAAAGCACCTGGTACTGGATGAGGCCGACCGTATGCTGGACATGGGCTTCTACGAAGACATTGTACGTATCATCAGCTACCTGCCCAAGGAGCGGCAAACGCTGATGTTCTCGGCCACGATGCCGCCCAAGATACGGGCGCTGGCAGGCAAGATACTCATAGACCCGCAGCAGGTAAACATAGCCATATCGAAACCCGCAGAGGGCATTTTGCAGCAGGCCTATATGGTACACGATGAGGATAAGACCACTTTGCTGAAGGCTTTACTGAAAGCGGGCAATTATAGCAGCATTATCATCTTTGCCTCTACCAAGGAGAATGTGAAGAAGCTAGACCGGGAACTGCACCGGGGCGGCATGAAGGTAAAGCCCTTCCACTCTGACCTGGAACAGCCCGAGCGGGAGGCGATACTGATGGAATTCAAAAGCAAGCAACTGCCGATACTGGTGGGCACGGATGTGCTTTCGCGGGGCATAGATGTGGAGGGTATAGACCTGGTGGTGAACTACGATGTGCCGCCCGACCCGGAAGATTATGTACACCGCATAGGCCGTACGGCAAGGGCTGCATCTACGGGTACAGCCATTACGTTCATTACAGGCAAAGACCAGCACAAGTTTCACCGCATAGAGCGGCTGATAGACCGGGAAGTGCCTAAGCTGCCGATGCCGGAAGGTATACCTGCCGGCCCGGAGTATAAGCCCCTGGAGCGTAACAGGCCCCGCAACCGGAACAAAAATTTTAAGAAGGGCGGGGGAAAGTTTAAAGGCAAAAAACAATAATCATCCTGTTTATATGAAAAAACTATTACCCCTTATTTATCCTGTTGCTGATAGCCGGTGCTGCCTTTGCCCAAAGAGCTTATACGAAAGAAGAAGGACTGGAGTTTGGTAAACTTGTAAAGCAGACCAAAGAATATAACGAGGCGGTAAGAAAGGCCGATGAGTTTAATATGGACTCTACTAAAATACCGCAGGAGGTTGTGTTTCTTGTAGAAAGGAAACCTATGGAAACAGATAATATCGTTACCGGGGTACTGAAGCGCAAACTGGCCACCGGGATGGCGGGTATAACCGTCGAGTCTTACACCATCAAATACGACAGGCTGAAAAAGAAAATCATTTCTATTGAAGGCGGGGAGAATAAAAATGTTATCATCAAATAGTCCCAACTATTAGTTTTCATTACAGATATAACTTGAGTATATTTGATAGTAGTTTCAAATAATACTTATGAATCTTATTTACCGTATTGCCTGCATATTGTTGATTGCATTTTGCGGGAAGGTCAATGCACAAACCATTTATGTCGACCTGAATGCAACGGGTACCAATAACGGAAGTAGCTGGGGGAATGCATATACAACGCTTGGCCCGGCACTTGCGTCTGCTACAGCAGGATCGGCAATATGGGTAGCTACGGGTACATACACGCCAACAACAACCAGCGACCGTAATATAACATTTCAAATAAACAGCGGTGTAAAAATATATGGCGGTTTTGCGGGTAATGAAACCAGCTTGTCAGCAAGAAATTTCCAATCGAACACTACGGTTTTAAGCGGGAATATCGGCAATGCAGCCAGTAACCTGGACAATTCTATTCATGTGGCAATGATGCTGAATTGCGATACAGCTACTGTTTTGGATGGCTTTACCATAAGTGACGGCTATGCAGGAACAAAAGACTCGGTTATAACAAACGGAATTATTACCTACAGGAGCAAAGGTGCAGGGTTGTATATATACAGTGGTAAACCTAAAATAACGAATTGCATATTTTCGGGGCATACCGCAGATTTCGGCGGTGGCATGTATATGTATGCAGACAGCTCAGTGGTAACAAAAACAACATTTACTACCAATGATTGCACACATGGTTCGGGCCTGATGGCCCTGAAGAGCAAATCTGTATTTGACAGTTGTATGTTCAGCAACAATGCTGCGTGGCTGGGCGGTGGCTATGGCGGTGGCATTTATAACGATAGCAGTTCATTGAAAATAACCCGTTGTACTTTCAAAGCTAATTCAGCTACGTTTGGGGGCGGTATGTATAGTGCCAACGGTACACCTATAGTAGACTCCTGTGTGTTTGATGCTAATGTTGCCTTCCATTTTACCAGTTTTATGCATACGGTGGCGGAATCTATAATTACTACGCCGATGCCATAATCAGCAGGTGCCTGTTCAGGAAAAATAACTCTGGCAGTGGTGATACCCGTGGATTTGGGGGTGGGATTTACAATGACCACTGCGACCCTGTAATTACTTTATGCACACTTGACAGTAACTATGCATACGGGGGCGGCAATACATTGCTGGCCGGTATGGGTGGCGGTATATTCAGCAATGCCGGCACACCATTAATATACAATTGCCTGTTTGTGGACAATATGGCCAAGTATGCTAACGGGGCACTGGCACCTTCAGGCGGTTTGCAAAATAATTACAGCAATGCGGTTGTAAGCAATTGCACCTTTTATATGCACGGCAACCCGGTATCTATATATCATTTGGTTAACCAGTACGGTGACCCCAAAACATACAACTGTATTTTATGGAATGTAGGTGGAGACCCTATACTGAATTACTACCATGTAAAAAATTGCATAGTAGAAGGAGCTACTCCTGACCCTGTAAACAAGATATACAACAATGACCCGGGGTTTAACAACCCTGCAGCAAACGATTTTTCTATTGGTAAGTGCAGCGCAGCATTAAATACGGGCAACAATAGTTTATATCCCGGTAATATAGGAGCTGATAATGCATTGCAGCTCAACCAACGCCTGCAGGATGGCGTTATAGATATAGGCGCTTGTGAGTCGCCGTATAAAACGGCAGGATTTTCAGCTACGCTACAGGATGCTGTTTCCTGTGGCTTGTCTCCTGCATTTTTCCATGCTGCAATAAAAGGGGATAGCATTGACGGCTATACCTGGCAGGTAAAGCAGGGGACAGGAGGGTTTGTTGATTTACCACCCGGCAGTAAAGACACATTATACCTTCCATCCCCTGCAGCTAACATGAACGGATGGCAATACCGTTTGATTGTGCGGGCCTGCAATGGTATATTATCAGATTCAAGCAATGCAGCAACTTTAAAAGTAGTACCATTGCCGCAACCTGTTATTGTAAGAGGGGCGGGGGATGTCTTACACACAGGCCCGTTTCTAAATTATCAATGGTATAAGGACAGTGTGCAGATACCCGGGGCAACTACAGATTCGTTTAACCTGCTGCAAAACGGGTCGTACTATGTATATGTTACCGATACGAACGGGTGCGGCGGTTATTCTGCTACCGATACAATTACTAATGTTTCCGTAGCGCAACTGAATGCATTACCGGCTGTTAAGGTGTTTCCCAACCCGGCCACAACGTACATCCGGGTAACACCACAACACCTGAATTTGATTATTACAGATGTATTGGGTGTTGTTTTGTATAATGGATTAGATGTAAATACGGTAGACATAACGAACCTCGTTAACGGCACTTATTATTATCATGTCTATAATAACGATAAAATACCTTTGGCATCGGGAATGTTTCAGAAGCTATAGTATGATTTGTATGTTTCATCAAATATCGGTTACCGGCCCGAAAGCATGAATAAGGTGCAACCTATACTCATCATTAATTTCATTGGCTTATCCATTCTTTTATTGGCCATGCTGTGGCTGCTTGCGGATATATCGGCGTACGATATAAACCCGGTAACCATAACCGGGTTTATGTTCTACCTGTTCCTATCGTTTTTTTTTCTTATTCATGTTATTGTGGAACACCCGTATTTTTTTATCCCGGTCAAAGCATCCGCATAGTCAATCCAGGCATTTAAGAAATGCAGTAATCATTTTGATTGCCGGTGTGGTTATGCCTATGCTGGTCTTTGGCTTTATTTATGTGAAGGTTTTAACGATTTAAATGCAGATAAATAATCAACAACGGGACGTTATTCTGAACTGCACCAGGCTTCTTTATAGGGTAGAAAGGGCAGTTTTTTTGTAATAGCTACCACCATATCTGTAAAACAAAATATCGTTAGTTTTGATGCTACAGTATGTCTCTTCCCCTGCAACTACATATCCGTAAGTTCACCGGTATAGGTGAAGATGATATGAAGGAGATACTATCTTTTTTCGAGACGGTAGAACTAAAGAAAAAACAAAACCTGCTGACAGAAGGCAGTATATGTAAATACAACTATTTTGTAGTAAATGGGTTGCTGCGGATGTTCTTCGTAAATGATAAAGGCATAGAGCAAACCACACAGTTTGCGCTGGAAAACTGGTGGATAGCCGACTATACTTCCTTTCAGCAACAAGGGCCTTCGGAGTACTACATACAAGCTGTTGAGCAAACAAAAGCACTGGCCATAAGCTATGACAAAATGGAGGCCTTGCTGCAGCAATACCCTGCTATGGAAAGGTATTTCAGGATGGTGCACCAGCGGGCAAACGCAGCGGCACAGTACCGGATAAAAACCCTGTACAACCTTTCGCGCGAAGAGATGTACCATTCTTTCAGCAGCCGGTACCCTGAATTTGTGCAACGTGTACCGCAGTACCTGCTGGCTTCTTTCCTGGGCTTTACGCCCGAATACCTGAGCGAAATCAGGGCCAAACGAAAATCTTAAACCAGTTTAAGCAAACGGGCAAGGGTGCCGGCCTAGCTTTGTATCCTAAAACATTACAAAATGGAACAGAGAATAAACATCCCCCAACTGCTGCCGGATACAGTAAAGAGCTTATACACTTTATCAGCAGCAACAAGCCGGTCTAACCTGACACACATCCAGAGAGAACTCATCAAGATAAGGGCGTCGCAGATAAATGGCTGTGCTTTTTGTATAGATATGCATACCAAAGACGCATTGAAATACGGGGAAACACAACAACGCATATTCCTGCTCAATGCATGGAAGGAGACCGACCTTTTTACCGAAGAAGAAAAGGCATTGCTGGCAGTAACTGAAGAAGTGACACTGATTAGCCGGCAGGGACTGTCGCACGAAACTTATCAAAATGTATTAAAGCATTTCTCGGAAGAGACCCTGGCACAAATTATTATGTCGATAGTGGTCATTAATGCCTGGAACAGGATAGCTATCAGCAGCCATACGGAAGTGCCTCAATAAAAAATACAACAGGTAATGCAGCCCGCCCTTTGAGGCGGGTTTTTCGCCGTTGCAGATGTTTTTCACCTGCAACCAACAATAACGAATGATATTCGCAGGCAGAAAGGTTTGCATGATGCAAAACATAATATACATTCGTACAACTATCTGTTAAGAAAAAAAGCAGACACTAAAAACACTAAACATGAGAAGAATAATTGCAGCCATCAATATGACGCTTGACGGGTTTTGCGACCACACGGCCATTATACCGGATGAAGAATTGCACCAGCATTATGCCGACCTGTTAAGTAACGCCGGCACTATTCTGTATGGACGGATAACTTACGAGCTTATGGAATACTGGAAAGCGATAGTGGAAAATCCTACGGGCGACAAGGCAATGGATGAGTTTGCAGTGGTAATGGATAAAGTTCCGAAAGTGGTTTTTTCTCATACGCTAAAGGAGGTAACATGGGAAAGTGCCAGGCTGGCAAACCGAAGCCTTGAGGTAGAGGTTTTGACACTAAAGCAACAGCCCGGTAAGGATATTTTTGTGGGCAGCAGGAGCCTGATTATACAATTGATGAAGCTTCATTTAATAGATGAATTCCAGCTTTGCATTCATCCTGTTATTGCAGGAAAGGGCTTGCCCTTATTTGAAAACCTGAATGACAGGACCATGCTTAAACTCTCAAAAACTAAAACCTTTCATTCCGGCGCTATTGTCCTTTACTATGCACCGACGGGTGAATAATTAGCTCCAGTTATAACAATGAGACGCAGATATGTAATTGAATATTGGATTTTAACCCTTTTAACAGCCCCGTTTATTTCAGAAGCTATTCAATATATATGGGGAGCAAATCCCCACCAGGTAGTCGGCCTATTGGAAGTTTACCCGATTACTTTAATTTTTAGCATAGTTTTCTCTATACCAACATTGTTATTATCCCTTGTATCATATTATATCTTGTCAAAGTGTTCTGTGAAATGGACAATTTCAAAGGCAATTTTAATTACGATATCAGTTTTGGGAGCGTATATTACTTTGACAACTATAGTAGGAATGAAGTCACCAGACATAGCAATTGCATATTCGCTAACTTCTTTAATTGTTGGCCTGATATTAAAATTAAAATCAACCGGTATTTCTCCTAATTAGCGCAAAAATGCAGGTAGGCTACATGCATAAGTTCCTGTACTATACATAGTGCAGATATTTTACCTTTAGCATTGTGAAAATTAAAAACCTTGTTGAATTATATACACTTCTGCCCGAAAATGAAAGGCTGATTGTGGATGTATTGCGACAAATAGTTATTGAAACGCTCCCTGCCTACTGCAAAGAAAAAATAT
>CAZUMM010000007.1:0-6444 GCA_964621795.1 uncultured Flavipsychrobacter sp. | reverse complement strand
TGTTCCGTTTTTCTATGGCCATAAAGGTATCTGTATCATTTGGCCTTCAGCCATTCCCAGGGGAGGTATCAAAAAAGGTGTTCTTTTAGGCTTTTGGTATGGCAATAAATTAACTGATGAGGATGGCTTTCTATCGCATGGAACCAACAAGCAGATATTCTATAAAATATACCATACCCCGGAGGAAATTGACGAAGAACCGATACTAAAGCTTTTAAGAGCAGCAATCAGGCTGGATGGCACTTTTAAGAAGACGCCTAAACGGTAAATTTTTAACCCTCAATGCAAACAGACTATACAACCTGTTGGTCCATCCTCAATACACCATCGAAAAGCATCTCATCAACTTCTGTTTTTCTATGGGTTACAATCTGTGCCGTACTTCTTTGGTTTTTGACGAAACTTAAAAAGGAGAATGATGATGGCGACAGAAAAATTATGCTCTGGGCTACAGGAGCATTTGCGGTTGTCGGGCTTGCAGGCTACATATCGCTAACCTATATCTACCCGGACAAATCACATGAGAAGGTTTTAGAAATGCTTAACGCAACAACAACACCAAGGGTTGAGGGAGTTGTTTCAAATTTTGAACGAACGTTCCGACAAACAAGATATGGTAATGAAACCATAGAAAAATTCACTGTAGACAGCGTTCAATTTGCATACAGTGACGCTTTATTCGGCAAATTCAATTCATTTTCCCAGACGCATAATAATGTAATGTTTAACGGGCAAAGAGTTCGTATTACTTATTGGCCTGACTCATTTTATGAAGGCAAATACAATGCAATTATAAAGATTGAAATCGCCAAGTAGTTTGAGGGTATTGTTTAGTAATTGGCGGCAGGTTATTTAGTCGTAATCTTTGGAACATCACGAGAACAGCAGGGATTTTAGGTGTAAAACAACTGAATTCTAAAACATACCGTCTGAATTCTCATTAAACGAATGCATATCAGTTTTCCCGCTTGATTTTTGTTGTCTATACAGAAAGTACTACATCAATATAAAAAAATAGCATTGCCCAACCTTGGTAGGAGCTTTAAATTATTTTCTTTAGCAGAAGAACATTTTACCACCTTAATCCAATTTTATGAAACAAACATTATTAACATTTTTTGCTTTAGTGGTTATTTATCTCACTGTAACAAGTTCAGCGAGTGGACCAACAAATTCAGGCTTAAGTATTCCTACATCAGGTTGTAATGGCAGTTCATGCCATGGTTATGTAGTTGATACTGCCGTTAAAATTGCATTACAATTAGTTGATAAGTCAACCGGTATCCCGGTAACAAACGGGTTATACATTCCAAACAGAAATTATGAAGTTACCATTACGGGGACTTACATCCCTGCGTCTGTTTTTGGCTTTTACGTTGCAGCCCACCAAGCATACAATGTTCAGTCAGGAATATTTTCTAATCCGCCGGCAGGTACCGCAATAAACCCCATAAGTAACGGACTGTCCGTGGTAGAACACACAACACCTTTCCCAAGTGTCAATGGCAAATTTTCCGTAACCTTTGATTGGAAGGCTCCCCAACAAGGGCTTTATAATTCTTTTTTCAATGTCGCTGTATGTGGTGCAAATGGTAATGCAGTCGCTGATATAGGCGACAGGTATTTTACCCAGCAATTTGCATTTCATGAAACTTTCATACCCCCGCCTAGTTCTATACGTAAAACGGCTATTAGCTCGCCTGTAAAAATATACCCCAATCCTGCTAATAAGGTTTTAAATGTAGATATTGAGAATGGCACTAAGGGCAGTTATCAATATGCGATATACAATATGCTGGGTACTGTATCTTCTAAAGGTGAAATAAATACAATTGTAAATAGCATAGACATTTCTACATTGTCAAGCGGTCAGTATTTTCTATATCTGACTGATGGTTTAGGACAAAAAGTAATTAATTTCAACAAACAGTAGTAAACAACAAACACCACATTGCCGAAAGAATGCGGCATAGGTTACGTATGTTGCGTTCACCTATGACACAAGAACACTATGCGTAATGCAGGCGGTATTCTTTAACTGTCACAAGTCTTCCAACGGATGACTCGTGACTATGAAATACTTCAGGTCTGTGGCCGGCATTGTATGCTGCAGTCTAAATTATAGGCTGTACCTTAATTTTCGGACAAAGTGTGGCTGAATTGGTTTAGCACAAGAGCGCTTTGCTAACTCTTGCGCCAGTCACAACATTGGATTTTAACCTTTTCGCCGTTGCAGGTGTTCTTCACCTGCAACTAACACAACACCACACGAGGCTTGTTGGTGAGAAACACCAACAAGGGCGGAAAGGGCAACATTCCCGCCAATATGAGCATTATCTATAGTGTTATTGAATGGGCAGGTCTTCGATGAGCACGATTTTACACTGCTGTGGATTGAGGGTTACAGTGCCCTGGCGTATTTCCGTGCCACCGTTACCTACAGCTTTAATGATATGGCTGCCGGCTTCGGCAACAGTGCCTACCGCCTTTGGGTTGCCGCAGCTAAGGCCATCGGGGAAGTAGTACAATGAACGGCCTACATCTTTGCCGTCTATATACACGGTATACTCATTGTTCAGGTCTATTTCTGCACCCACGTCTATCTGACCGAAGTTTTTGCCGCCGTAATAGTATTTACAGCTTCCGTCATCTTCCGTAGCATCGGAGTTGTAGGTATAGCTCAGGCTGTCTTTGCAGCCGGGTACGCTCTTGTCGCATGAAGAGAACGCAACTGCCAGTGCGCACACAAAAGCAGTGGTCAACAGTTTGGGAGTATTCATAAAAGAAGTAGGTTGTTTACGATGAATAACAAGATACAAGCTATACAGCAACGGTTTATTACCCAATTGTGGGTATTTTCTGTGAGCCCGGCCACAGACCGGCAGGTTGTTAATGGGTTCGGGATGGTTTTTCGGAACATTCCAAACAACAGGAATATGAGTGAACTTATTGGGGCGGAATGAATTTAGTCACATCGCGGCTATTGTGAAGTATGCGGATAATACGGATTTTTGATTTCAGGATGCGGTAGAACACTACATGGCTTTCTTTTAGAATGCTGCGTAGTTCTGTTCTAATTTCATTTCTTTCCCTCCCCGACATGGGGTTGTTGCACAGGTTTTCAAATGTTACTTCAAAGCCACTGACATATATCACTGCTTGGTCAAGCCCGAATTTAGCAACTGTATAGTCAAAAATATCTTCAAGGTCTTTGTCGGCTTCCTGCGAAAGCTCGTATTGCATGTGCCGCTTTGCCATGCTCACACTTTATGCGCTTTCTTCTTTGCGGCAACTATATCTTTAACGCTCCGTTTGCTTGCTGGTGCATCCCAGCCTTTGTTAATTTCAGCACGCAGCTCTTCCAATACTTTATTGCGGTACAGTTCATGCAGGCGCAGCGCATCACGCACTACTTCGCTGGCATTTTGATAATCGCCGCTTGAAACCTGCCCGGCTATGTATTGCTCCTGTTTTTCTGTGAAACTTACATTCATGACTTTATGCCTCCTTTTATCAAAGTTATTGAATATGTCCATATTTGGCAAATTTGGACATTTTATAGAGTTATCAACTGGCGCAAGTCTTCCGACGGATGACCCCGGTTGTTCAATATGTTCTATAAGGCATCTTGAACTCAAAAATAAAAACCCGCCTCTGACGGCATTTACAGAACTAAAGCAAATGATTCTTCCGGATTTTCTAAGTTCTCCATAATCCGGTTCGATAAACGTCAAATGAAGCCATAGAAAGCGTATAATTTCGCCAATCTGAGATTGGCAGCCTTAAGGACGTAGAGAAACTCTACGCCCAACAGGGGGAGCCGACTGAATTGGAATTAGCACAAGAGCGCTTTGCTAACTCTTGAGCTAGTTTGTGACTTCAGGTATAAAATAACCAAATTCTAAAGCATACCGTCTGAATTCTCATTAAACAATAGAATATCAATTTCCTGCTTGATTTTTGTTGTCTATACAGAATATACACTGCAACGCGAACACCGCACAAAGTAAAGTGTACCCGTCCGTCACCTGGAATTTGCTTGATACAAATATTGACTTGAAAAATCACATTAAATTATCTCATATGAAAACTTGCATAGTTATATTCTTATCATTATTACCACTGTTTTGTAAAGCTCAATTGCCCTGGAAATCAGTAGATACAAATGTGGCATTAATCGCTTACAGCATGGCATCTACAGACAGTGGAAATGTATTTATTTGTGAAAATGGGAAGCTATATCGCAGTACAAAAAACGGAGATTCAGGCACTTTTTTCTCTTTAAGTACTATTCCAGCAATTGGCAACATGTCCGAAGTATATGCTTACGGTCAATATGTATACCTGTTAAACAAAGGCTCCGCAAAGAGTACAGGGATTTGGCGTTCAGGCGATGAAGGTGTCAGTTGGACACAATATAAAAATGGCTTCACCGCCAGTGACCTGAAGCATCTGGAGGGTATTGTCCTTATTGACAGTGGTTGTATAGTTGTATTAGTATACGACGGACAAAGCCCTAATAAATTTTATGTCAGTAACGATCAAGGTGTAACATGGAATCTACGGTTGACCATATCTGGGTATGCTCCAAAGATGGTAAACATAGTTCGAAAGGACAGTACATTATACCTGTTTCAGCATTATTATATATACACCAGCGTAAATAATGGGATAAGTTGGACCTATCCTGTTGCTGTTGGCTATTATCCTACTTCTATATTATATAAGACAGTAGTATTATCGAATGGCAAATTTATAATGAAGACGGGCAACCTCATTATGTCTTCCTCGAATGGATATAGCTGGAAACAAGTAGCAGCTACAGGCATTCCTGGAAGTTCCTGGCAAACTACAAACCTACTAAAATCCCCTCACAGCGATACCCTGTATATGACGACCAGCGACGGTATTACAATGTTGACATTAATGTCAAGCGACAATGGTGTCACCTGGAATAAATTCGATAACGGTTTACCCTCCTTTGTAAGCGGTGCCAGATTATATTATGCACAACAATTCCACCTCAGTAATAACGGCTATTTATTTTTAACCGCGGATCACAGTAGCGTTTACCGTACTACGGACCGGGTAACCAAACCTTTTACGGAACCCAAACCTATCACCCCAACAGATACACCAACCCATGCAATGAATACTGAAAACATGAGCTTAGCCTTAAACATTTATCCTAATCCTGTAACCGGAGTAATGAATGTATCTTTTTTCCAGGAAAGATATGGCAGTTCAAATATTACCGTACGAAGTATCTTAGGGTATACTGCTATTATTATTCAACTCCAGGCAGCTAAGGGTTATAGGAATTATCAGGTTGACATGAGTAATCTGCCTGCAGGAGTGTATATATTGAACATAAGCACACCCATAGGAAATGCTGCACAGAAGTTTGTAAAGGAATAAAAAGCGTGAGATAACATTTTTGTCAATTATTTAATGCAAGTCTTTCAAGAACGGCAAACGTTGGTAGCTATTGGTACAAGAATGCAGCATAGGCTGCACAGCATTCTTGTACCATACATGATATGAGTATTTTATTTAGGCATTACCCGTAAATACGCGTTGCGTATGGCACAAGAACGTTACACACAATGCAAAACGGTATTCCCCCCGGTTGTTCAAGATGTTCTATAAGGCATCCTGAACTCAAAAATAAAAACCCGTCTCTGACGGCATTTACAGAACTAAAGCAAATGATTCTTCCGGATTTACTAAGTTCTCCATAATCCGGTTCGATAAACGTCAAATGAAGCTATAGAAAGCGTACAATTTCGCCAATCTGAGATTGGCAGCCTTAAGGACGCAGAGAAACTCTACGCCCAGCAGGCTACAGGCAGGCCGATTATTCATTGTATGGGATGGCCGCCTTTGGAACCTGAACAGCAGAGGATGTTGTAATAATGTGTATATTTATCAATATGAAAAATATATACCCTAAAATTGTTGGATAATGACATTTTACTACGCATGGATATTATTTTAATAATATGATTATATAATTTACACCTATGGTAATTTGGTCCGGGTATGGTTTCCTCGTTTTTATAATTGTATTTCTAGATTCTTTAGTTGTAAATTTTATTACAAACATTCTTACAAAAAATGACAATTTTTACGACGAAAACGTAATTCCTCTCGGCGTTTCATTTTTATTATCAGCGTTAATTATCAAACTGTTTTGGAATTATTTTAATAAAAAGAAACAGCAAAATAAGGGCACCTATGTGTTTGATAAAGTAACAATTGCCGGGGGTGACCAAAACAGCATGTTTTTTATTCCTTTTCGTTATTGGACATATATTATGACATGCCTGGGCATAATAGTGATTTTATATCAACTATTAGTGAAAAACCGATTATAATGCAGGAACATCCTGTAAGTACCCCTAAAAACCGGACAGTTTAAAATTAGACTTATTGTTAATAATT
>CAZUMM010000006.1:0-205251 GCA_964621795.1 uncultured Flavipsychrobacter sp. | reverse complement strand
AACCCGCGACCTACAGCTTGGAAGGCTGTCGCTCTACCAACTGAGCTACTCCCGCATTTATTTATGGTAACATAAATAAAAAAAAGTGGGCAGAGAAGGATTCGAACCTCCGAAGTCGAAAGACAGCAGATTTACAGTCTGCCCTCGTTGGCCACTTGAGTATCTGCCCATATTTAAATACAAAAGCCAAAATTCAAAAAAACAACAATTCAACATTCTGAATTTTGACTATATATTTTTGAGCCGCTTGCCGGAATCGAACCAGCGACCTACTGATTACAAATCAGTTGCTCTACCAGCTGAGCTAAAGCGGCTAAACTCTTTATGTTTAAGAACTAACCCCGTTTCGAAATGGGATTGCAAAAGTATGTAACAAAATGATTTTTGCAAATTTTTTTAAACCCATTTTAAAAAAAGAAAAAACAGATTGGTATATGAAGCTTAAACACCTACAGGCCTGTTGCAGAAAATAGTAGCACCACGGCACTTTTATCTTTCCATCGTAAAGGATAATGTATCATTTACAATCCCCGAATTGTCGGGGTAAGTGCGTATATAACTACCGTTTACATAAGTGCCAAAGTCGTTTACATGTCCTTCGCCACTTACTATATATATGGTAGAAGTGCCCACCGTAGCAGGTATAAACCCAAAATACCTGTACGATACTATTTCCTGCTTGTCGTTCATACCCATACGGCAGGGTACATTATCGTAGCTGCCCATAAAATTATTGATAACAAAATCCACATTTGAGCCCTGTTTGGCGCTTATGTTTATGCTATACTGCTTTTCGTTGCCTGAATTTGCTACACGGTTAGTGCCGGTCACTTTTTCCGTCATCGTCCAGCTACCGGTAAATTTGTTCAATGCTTTTATCTCGCAGAATTCACCCTCAAACCCGCCGGGGCAACTGCATTTTCCCTTAAAACAGTTACCACCGTTCTGGCAGGTAATGCTTGCGCAAAGGTCTTCCGAAGGTGTTGTTTCCGTCTTTTTACAGGCTGTATAGGCTACAGATATAAATGCCATAACCGTGATGAAGAACGTACCGATAATCTTTTTTCCTGTGCTTGTGTTTTGCATGCCATGCTTATTTCTGTAAAAATATTACAATGTCATCGTTTCCAGGTGAAACGGGCAGTCATAGTTGTGTCTATTTTCATTTTACCTGATGTAGTTTTAGGCACTCCGTTGTTTTCTAATAGTTCAACCGGAACGTCAACCGTATCGCGGTAGCGAAAGCTATACACCCCTGTCACTTCAGATGTAACGGAATCAAAACTACCCTTGCCACTATTAATTGTTATATTACTATCTATGACTTGACCCGGAAGCGTGAAAACAAAACGCGATGTCATTTTTGCTTTCACCGGGGTAAGGGTATCCATCAGGCCATAGATATAAAAGCTGTCCCTGGCGCCGTTTATTTTTATATCGTAGGTAAAAGTCCTCCCGTCGGCAGCATTGATAAACCTGTCTTCCGCTTTCCAGGTACCATCCAGTTTTTTGTACCATTCCGTTCCGCATTCAGCACCTTCATAGCCATACGGGCAGGCGCATATACCGTCTACACAAACCCCGTTATTGGCGCATGCTACACCAAGACAATGATTTTTAACGCATGCCACATAGCCGGTAAACCAAAAAATACCCATAATAAATAGCGCCGTAGCGCCAGTTATCTTCTTCATTGCTGCAATGATACGATTAAATCTCTATGACTATTATTACCAATCATAACTCGTTACAGTTCCTATAATACATGCGTATTAGTTTTTTTACATGAAAATAATTGTCACAGAATTTTCATTATCTTGCGTCCTCACCCAACCAAAAGCTGTTAATTATCAGTCAATTATAACAGAAGAAACAATAAAACGGCCTAACGGTGAAATGCAAAATTTATTGTACCGCAGGTTTGGCTCAATATTTGTTTTAACTTTTTTCAAACAATTGATACTAAAAACCTGTATCAAACGTTAATAACTTCTAAAACTTTATTCTTATAAGCATAATCTCTACCTAAACATTCCAAATAAATGCCAATGACGTAGCTATACGTTATTAAAATAAGGTAGACGAATATGCAATTAATCCATCAACTTTCTGATGCAGAACTGATACATGATTTTCTGCAGGGAAATGAACGCTCACTCGAAGTACTTATTTACCGCTACAAAGACAAAATATATACTTCTGTATATATGCTGGTAAAAGATAAGTTCATAGCAGAAGACATTTTCCAGGAAGCATTTCTAAAAATGATACGCACCATGCGGGAAGGCCGCTATTGCGAACAGGGAAAGTTTTTGCCCTGGGCAATACGTGTGGCACATAACCTGTGCATGGACCATTTCAGGAAAGTCAGGTTGCAAGTACCTGTTACGTTACCCGACGGTACAGAATTGGCATCGCTTCTTCCCGATTCCGGAACCCCGGTCGATAAAATAGAGCAGAGACAAACACACCAAAGTGTGCGTGAACTCATTGAAACACTGCCGGAAGAACAGCGCGAGGTAATTATTTTACGTATGTATGGCGACCTGAGCTTTAAAGAGATTGCCGACATCACCCAAGTAAGTATTAATACTGCATTGGGACGGATGAGGTATGGCCTGCTGAATCTTCGCAAAATGATTGCAGACAGGCAACTGGTATTACGCTAAGCCGAACGATTTAGCTATATTGCCACATGGCTTCGTTACCCTTATTTTTTTACGATGCTCCTTTAGAGCCACAGGCAGAAGTATGGTCTGATGAAGATACTGCAAAACACGTTATACAAGTGCTGCGTATGCGCAGTGGCGACCGCCTGCAGTTTACCGATGGTAAAGGGCATGTAGCAACCGCTACCATAGTACAGGTACAGAAAAAAAAGTTCAGCGTTTCCATTGATGAAGTACACTACACTACCAGGCATTCAGCTCACTTTCACCTTTGTGTAGCATTTACTAAGAACAACAGCCGCAATGAATGGTTGCTGGAGAAAATAACGGAGATGGGGGTAACGAGCATTACGCCCCTGCTTACCAGCCGTACCGAACGGGAACGCATCCGTTACGACCGATGGAGCAATATTTTGGTATCTGCACTGCTGCAGTCGCAGCAGTATTATTTACCCGTACTGAATGAAGCAATGCCGTTAGCCGCTGCCCTTGATAAGTATGCCCACTGCAGTCAAAAACTCCTGGCACATTGCATGAGCGAAAAAGAACGCATACCTGTTGCTGGGGCAATGCAGCCTCATAAAGAAACCTTAATATTGATAGGGCCGGAAGGAGATTTTACACCGGAAGAGGTAGATTTGTGTGAAGCACAAGGCTGTACGGGCGTATCGCTCAGCAATAACCGCCTGCGCACCGAAACCGCTGCAATGGCATGCTGTGCTTATTTTAATTTATTGAACCATGCATAAAGCCAGGTATAATTTTCTCCTGATACTGCTGCTCTTCTTATCTGCAGTTGCCCATGCACAGCAGATGAAACTTGCATTGCTGGTATATGGCGGTGGCGGCGATTGGTATGCCAACCCCACATCGCTGAGAAACCTTGCAGCCTTTTGCAACCAGCAACTTCATACTCATTTCGATTTGCAGGAGGCACAAGTGGAAGTAGGCAGCCCCGAACTGTTCAACTATCCCTTCGTTCATATGACCGGACACGGGCGCTGGGCGCTTACAGAGGCAGAGGCACAAAACCTGCGTAAATACCTGGAGGCCGGAGGGTTTCTGCACATAGACGATAATTATGGTCTGGATGAGTATGTACGGCCTGAATTAAAAAAAGTATTTCCGGAGCTTACCCTTGCAGAAGTACCTTTTAGCCACCCTGTTTATCACCAGAAATTTGATTTCCCGAATGGGTTGCCTAAAATTCACGAACACGATAAAAAACCACCGAAGGGGTACGGCCTTTTTTACAATGGGCGTCTGGTTTGCTTCTACAGTGTAGAAACCGACCTTGGTGACGGCTGGGAAGACCCTGAAGTGCATAAAGACCCTCCTGAAAAAAGACAGCAGGCTCTGCAAATGGGTGCCAACCTGGTACAATATGCCTTTACAGGCAAGGCCAATTAATATAAAAATTCACATCAAAGAAAATACGTAGGTGAATTGCCCGGAGCAGCCTGACTTATAACACATCATCTGTTTGCAACTGTCACTTTAATAAGCGGAAATTCCTTCAGACTTCGCTAATACACCTGCAGAATATTAACACCCGGTAATATTCACTTAAACTTAAACATTTTTAATCATATTTTAACCGTTACCAGGCGTAATTTCTGCCTGACATATAGAAAATGAGACATATTTCTTTTTTGGAATTGTTAAGTTTCCTATAACTTTAATGGGCCTACATGTTTGCTCTGTTATTATTTACTCAGACAATCGAAACCCTGAGATGAAAAAGTATTGTTTAACATTTATCATATTTGTACTTCTTGTACATGCCGCAACGGCACAGACCTTTTTTCAAATACCAAGGCCTGTACCTCTTTCTGCAACGTTAACTATCGGTACCAATACTGTTACCATAGATTCTACCAACCAGGCGAGCCCGGGCTCACAATGCGGTATTCCGATGGCGCAGGGGTTCTGGATTGGAAACGGACTTGCTAACAGTTATCAATATCATTTTACATACCCTATTTCACAGGTCAGGCTCAATATCAGCGGCATAAACCAGGGTGAAGAAATCAGTATAAAATACAATAACCAGCCATACACCATTACCACTGCCAACATTTCCCCTTACCCCGGTTCGTGCAACCTGCCAACAACCTATACCGTACAAAATGGCGCGTTAACTTCTAATAGTTCTGTAATGGGTTCGGGAGAAAATGCACAACTAAACATCCTGTTCCCGGTATCGGTATATTCGCTTGAGGTATCGGAAACATACCAGACGGGAACAGGGGGCTCTGTTTATGAAATCTTCTTCGTAAATGATACTTGTTATGTACCGTTTACAGCCATAGCAAACACCCCATGTGTGGGTACTGCATTACAGTTATCGGTCGATTCTATACCGGGTGTTTCACAATATGACTGGATAAAAAGCAGTACGGCAGTAAGTTCTTCCCGCACACCTACTATAAATAATGTAGGCTTAAGTAATGCAGGTACTTATTTTGTAACGGCAACACGTGGAAATTGCCAATACTCCAGCTCTGTTAATGTAACAGTAAACAGTGCCCCTGCACCTCTTGCCAGTACTACGGCCAACAACGGCCCGCTATGCCCGGGCAATACGCTGCAATTATCAACAGGCACCATCAGTGGTGTTACTTACCACTGGACGGGACCTGACAATTTTACATCAACACAGCAAAATCCGTCGGTAACCAATATCAGCAGTGCCGCCGAAGGAAAGTATTACGTGCGGACGGTATCATCTGCAGGCTGCGAATCTGATCCCGACAGTACCACACTTGTATTGTTCTACCCCACTGCACCTCCCGTTGCCAGCGGCGATGCGCTTGTGTGCAGGGGTACAAACATGCAGTTACATGCATCTACCATTCCGGGGGCTACCTACGAATGGGTGGGGCCGAACAATTTTTACAGTACACAACAAAACCCGTTACGTACCAATGTGAGTTATGCCGATTCGGGCGATTACTATGTGATATCCAAGCTGAATGGCTGTTCGTCTAAACCGGATACATTCCACAGTTCGGTAAAAATACTTACGCCGTCGCCCGGCGCTTCAAGCAATAGCCCTGTTTGCCCTGGCACCAATCTCACCTTCTCTGCCAACCCGATTGCCAATGCGACATATAGCTGGTGGGGACCGGCATTCACGGCTACCACGCAAAACCCGTCAATAACAAATGTAAGCACGGCAAATGCGGGGAATTATTATGTAGCAGCAACTGCTAATGGCTGTGTATCCGACACGGAAACACTTAATGTGGTAGTGGCTATCCTGGCAGCAACGCCTGAAGCTTCCAACAACGGCCCGGTATGTCCGGGCAAAACATTGCAACTGACTTCAAGCAACATCCCTAACGCAACTTATGAATGGAAAGGGCCTAACAACTTTGCGTCAACCGATCAGAACCCTTCCATACCTAACCTGACTACAGATTATGCAGGCGTTTACTACCTGTATTCAATTATTAATGGTTGCAAATCTTTACCTGACACTACAGTAGTAAAAGTAGAAATTTCAACACCTACGCCCCGGGGAGAAAGCAACAGCCCGATATGCAGGGGGCAGAAACTGGTTTTAAAAACGAATACAATCCCTAATGCCACTTACACATGGGGAGGGCCCAATAATTTCTCCTCATCAGTACAAAACCCGGTAATCAGTAAAACCGGGGTTGCCGATAGCGGGTACTATATAGTTAACGCTATTGTTGACGGCTGCAAATCGTTGCCGGATACAGTGAAAGTAGCATACAAGCCCATGCCTGATATTATTTCAGCATCTGCCAACACACCAGTATGCGAAGGTGACAGCCTGGAATTAATTGCCAAAGGGTACATACATGACGACAAAGTAAAATATACATGGTACGGCCCGGGTGGCTTTGCACCCGCACCAACCAATAGCATGGCTATACGGGAAAAGGTGAACATGAATGCTACTGGCAAATATTATGTTATAGGACATTACGACGGCTGCTCATCAGATTCTTCTGTGGTAGAAGTAACAGTGAAGCCAAAACCATGGCTGCCCGAAATAACAGGGCCGGATGAACTCAGACTGGGCGAAACGCTGGAATTATCCGCTACGTCCATCCAACCGGGGGTAAGTTATGCATGGACCTGCCCCGATGGCATCAGCCGCAGCGATAGCTCTTTCAGCATTCCCGATGTTTCCAAAGCAGCCGATGGCTACTACCTGTTTACTGTTACTTTTGACGGGTGCAGCTCTGTTGCCAAAAAGTATGTGACCATCATAGACCGGGAAACCTTCGATATATATCCCAACCCAAACAACGGCAACTTCACTGTAAAGGTAACGCTCCGCAAAGACCTGCACATACCCATATCGGTTATCAATCCTTTAGGCCAGGTTATATACCGCGATGCTTCCGAAACCTCTAAAAAGCTAATGATAAAAAATATCGACCTCGGCGGTAATCTTACAAACGGAATTTATATATTACGCTTAGGTCTCGACAGCAAAACCAAAGACCTGAAATTTGTGATAATGAAATAAGTGATTACCTCTATGCGCGAAGAATGATGCTATGTTAAAAAACCTATGTTCAATTTTGCTTTTATGCCTGTTTACTCATTTCAGCCAAGCACAGTCATTCTATCGTGTGCAGCACCTGTCAGGCACACAAACCGTAGCGGGAAATGATGTGACGGTACATCATATCGGTTATGTCCCCAATTACTATTCAGCCTGCAATACCGGCCCGTACAGAATCAGCAGCTATCGTAAAAAAGATACCGGGCAAGACACTTGCAGGGCTTACATATTCGCTTTTTCCGAACCCGTTACACGTGCAAGGGTACGCTTAACCAATATCGGCCCGAAAGAGCTAATCAGCATTCATGTAAATGGTACGTTCTATCCTTTATCTCAGGGAGATGTATCTGATTATGGCGGTACGTGCAAGGGCGCTCCTATATCGGTTATAAAAAACGGCCGTGTGGGTGGCGACACGTCCAATACCAATGCAATGGTAACTTTAGCCCCCGGCTTTCCTATCGATTCAATAATGGTTTACTACGATACCGGCGACGATGCCGGCGTACATTTTTCTTTTGAATTTGAGAGCAATCCCAAAATTGCTTTCAAGCAACCTTTTTATGATACTACGAAATGTATCGGAGATTCGCTGTATGTCAGGTATGAAGCCACTGCTTTCTTTAACAGTAACAATGTGTACAGTGCCGAACTATCCGATGCCCACGGCAGCTTTGCAAACCCTGTTATTATAGGCAGCACTACCGATACTGTTATAGAAGGGAAAATACCTTGCATGATACCGGCAAATACGCCCAAAGGGGCCGGCTACAGGATAAGGATAACCACTACCAGCCCTGCAAGGGTAACGAGTGATAACGGTGACAACATACGTATAACCCCATATCCGGAAATCAGCGCCTCCAGCAACAGCCCTGTTTGTGAAGGAGACAAGTTGAAGCTGATGGTAAATCAAGAACCTGAAACAAACTATTACTGGACCGGCGGCAACAGCTTTACCTCTACCCAACCCAACCCTGTAATAAACAATGCAACAACAAAACATTCAGGGGGCTTTATTGTCAGCGCAAGCACGTACAATTGCGTTTCACACGATACGATTTCCGTACTTGTAAAGCCGCTGCCGTCTGTTACCGGTATATCCAACAATTCGCCTCTCTGCGAAATGGACACAATAAAACTGAACGTAAAGAGTCAAAACCCTACAGATACATTTTACTGGAACGGCCCCGGAAAATTCACAGCAACAGGAGCAGAGGTACCCATACATAACATACATGTGGCGCAGGCTGGTGTGTACAGCGCCCGTGCCTACTTTAACGGCTGTTTTTCGGATACGGCAAAAACCGAAGTAGTGATAAAAACCAAACCCGCTATTCCTGAAGCAACCAATAACTCTCCGGTTTATCCCGGCGACCCGCTTCAATTCGAAGGCAGGTGCAGCACACCTGGAGTAACACTGGCATGGAATGGCCCTGACGGCTTCTCCAGCAATGAGGCGAGCCCCGTTATTCCGTCGCCCGACAATAATGCCGAAGGAGACTATACACTTACTGCTACTTTAGGTGCATGCACTTCTTCTATTACTATCTCAGCCATTATTATCGATAAAGATTTTTACACCATATACCCTAACCCCAACAACGGTACTTTTAAAATAAAAATCAATGTACTGAAAGACCAGGCCGTTCCGCTCGAAGTAGTAAACGATAAAGGAGAAACACTGTACAGGGAAGTAAACAATACCAGCGGGAATGTACTCATCAAACAAGTAACACTGGATAAAGAATTACCTCCCGGCATGTATATATTACGGTTTGGCATTGAAGGCCATAGCCGGAATGTAAAATTCAGAATTGCCCATTAACAGGAAGCCCCGCTAATTCAGCGGGGCTTCCTGTTATAATACTCATTTACATTTGTTTCAATTCTGATACAAGGTCCTGTAACACCTTTTTCGCATCGCCGAAAAGCATAGAAGTCTTAGGCCGGAAGAACAGCGCATTTTCTATACCTGCATACCCCGGTTTCATGCTACGTTTGTTCACTATTACGTGCTCCGCCTTTTCTACTTCCAGTATAGGCATTCCGTATATCGGGCTCGAAGGGTCTTCTTTGGCAGCAGGGTTTACCACGTCGTTTGCACCCAGCACTAAAACAACATTGGTGCTGCCCATCTGGTCATTGGCATCTTCCATTTCCAGCAGCTTTTCGTAAGGCACATCCGCTTCGGCCAATAATACATTCATGTGCCCCGGCATGCGCCCGGCTACAGGGTGAATGCCGTAGTATACTTCTACTCCTTTATCTACCAGCAATTTTTCAAGCTCGTGGCACACATGCTGTGCCTGTGCTACTGCCAGCCCGTAACCGGGTATAATCATAACCTTTTGCGCATACGCCATCAACACAGCCGTATCATTGATAGATATTTCTTTATAATTGCCCTGCTCGCCGGTACTACCGCCGCCTGTTTTTTTACCGCCAAAGGAGCCAATCAATACATTCTTCAGCGAGCGGTTCATCGCCTTACACATTAATATGGTGAGAATAGTACCTGCAGAGCCTACGAGAATACCCCCTGTCAGCATAACGGGATTGTTGTACAGGAACCCGCCAAATGCAGCGGCAACACCTGTAAAAGAGTTGAGCAGCGAAATGACCACCGGCATATCGGCCCCACCGATGGGCAGTACGAACATAATGCCGTAAACCAACGCCAGTGCAAGGATGATATATACATACATGGCTGCAGTTTCAGGCCTTACATACATAATGTAAATAGTAAGGGCTGCAATTACACCCAGTATCAACAGGTTTACAATATGCTGGCCATTGAAGGCAAAATCTTTTATTTTCCCGTTCAGCTTACCCCATGCTATAATACTGCCGGCAAAGGAAACACTTCCGATTACCATGCCGAGAATAATGGTAAGCAAATGCCCGCCTGCAATGGTATTAAATGCGGAACCGCCTGCCTCTTCTGCCAGTTCGGGGGTAAAGCCCGAGGTAAGGTGATGAAATTCAATAACCGATATGAGCATAGCACACGCCCCGCCCATACCGTTGAACATACTCACCATTTCAGGCATGGCGGTCATCTGCACCTTTTTGGCGGCCAATGTGCCCACTACGCTACCGATAATCAGCCCTGCAAATATCCAGCCGTAGTTGCCAAGGGGGTTACCGTTTTCATCACGGTATAAAAATATAGTTGCCAGTATAGCTATGGTCATACCCGCTGCAGCCACCAGGTTGCCCTTACGTGCGCTGTCGGGGTGCGATAGCATTTTCAGCCCTACTATGAAGGTAATGGACCCGATAAGGTAACTGAGTAACAATATGAACTGTTGTGTCATGTGACTTAAGCCCCCTCCCATCCTCCCCCCAAGGGGGAGGGGCTTTATCTATCCTGCAATGCAGGATAGTTGTTTTCGTTTAAAAATATACCTCCCCTCCCCCTGGGGGAGGGCCGGGGAGGGTTCTTACTTTTTTTTCTTCTTTCCAAACATCTCCAGCATCCTGTCCGTCACTACAAAGCCGCCCACTACATTGAGCGTGCCCAGTATTACGGCAAGAAAGCCCAGCGTCAATGCCAGGTAATCGTCAGGCGAGGCCTGCCCCATTACAATAATGGCGCCGATAATGACCACGCCGTGAATGGCGTTGGCACCACTCATCAACGGTGTATGTAAAACGGAAGGCACACGCGATATCACTTCGATACCCAGGAAAATAGAAAGCACTACTATCGTCAGCAATCTATAACTGGCCTCATCGTTGAACAGGGATATAATAAAATCCATAATACAGTATTAAGCTTGTGAAGTTTGTGGCAATAAGGAAAGCACCCTTTCGTTGACTATGCTGCCGCCATGCGCAATACAGGTACCCTTTACAAGGTCATCCTCGAAATTCAGGTTCAGGTTGCCGTCTTTATCAATAATCAGTTTCAGGAAGTTCAGTACGTTTTTGCCATACATTTTGCTGGCATCTGCCGGCATGGTAGCCGCAAGTGCGGAATTGCCGATGATGGCTACCCCATTGTGCATTACCGTTTCTGCGTCTTTTGTCAGGTCGGTGTTCCCTCCTGTTACCGATGCCAGGTCAACGATTACGGAGCCGGCACGCATATCTTCTATCATTTCTTTCGTGATCAGTACAGGCGCTTTACGCCCGGGTATCTGCGCTGTTGTAATAATGATATCCGCTTTTTTAGCATGCTCATGTATTTTATCGCGCTGGCGGTTTTTAAACTCCTCCGATTGCTCTACAGCATATCCGCCAGCCTTCGATGCGTCTGCCGCGCCCTCTACTTCAACAAACTTTGCCCCAAGGCTCATTACTTCCTCCTTTACAGCGGGGCGCGTATCAAACACCTCTACCACCGCACCCAGCCTGCGCGCGGTAGCAATTGCCTGCAAACCCGCTACGCCTGCACCTAATATCAGTACCTTGGCAGGGGCAATACTACCCGCAGCTGTCATAAACATGGGAAAATACCGGCAATACTGGTAAGCAGCCAGCAGCACCGCTTTATAGCCGGCAATATTGGCCTGAGAGCTGAGCACATCCATAGCCTGTGCACGCGTGGTGCGCGGAATTGTATCGAGGCTGAAAACAGAATAGCCTTTCCCGGCCCATTCCTCCATCAGTTTAAAATTGAACAGCGGCTGGTAAACACCTAATAATGCTTTGCCGCTCTTTAACTCAGGCACCTGCTCTGCATGTATAGCAAGTATTAAATCAGCATCATTCACTATCGATGTACGGTCTTTAATAACAGCCCCAGCATCTGTATAGGCCATATCGCTGTAAAAGGCCGTATCGCCGGCTCCGGCTTCTATCCATACAGTTACATTCATCTTCACCAAAGCCGCCGCCACCTCCGGCACAATCGATACTCTTGTTTCCGGGGCCTGCTCTTTCAATACTCCTATAACCATAATATTTTAGGGATTCAGTTTTAAGATACATGAAAAATAAATGTTTTCGGCTGAAAGTCAAAATGTAAAAGGTAAAATGTAAAACATCTTTGCGGCTTCACATCGTACCTTTGTTACCTTCAGTTTTATTTAAGATTTTTTCTCAGAGAATGCATTACGTTTCAGCAGAAGGTATCAGTAAATCGTTTGGTATAAAACCACTCTTTCAAAATATTTCTTTTCACATAAGTGAAGGCGATAAAATTGCCCTGGTGGCAAAAAACGGCAGCGGCAAATCTACCCTGCTGAAAATACTGGCAGGACAAGACCAGCCCGACGAAGGGAAAGTATGGATACATAAAGATGTAACGGTAGCTTTATTTGAGCAGGAGCCTAAGTTCAATGAAGCACTTTCCGTGGTAGATAATATTTTTCATTACAGGCACCCCGTAGCAGAAGCCCTGCGCGAGTATGAAAAAATAGTAAGCAATGATGTAAAAGACCCGGTAGCCTACTCAGAGGCCCTTGCAAAAATTGACGAATTGAGTGCCTGGGATTTCGAGGCCAAGGTAAAACAGATACTGGGCAAACTGAACATACACCACCTGGAGCAGCCTGTTGCCACACTTTCGGGCGGGCAGCGCAAGCGGGTGGCGTTGGCACAAACGCTGATTGATATAGGCTTTGAGCATAAACATGTACTGCTGATAATGGACGAACCTACCAACCACCTGGATGTGGAAATGGTGGAATGGCTGGAGCATTACCTGAACCAGGAAAACGTGACCCTGCTGATGGTGACGCACGACCGTTATTTTCTTGATGCCGTGTGCGATGAAATATGGGAACTGGAAGGCAGCGAGCTGTATGAGCATAAAGGAGACTACCAAAATTACCTGGAAAAGAAAACGGCCCGCATAGAAAGCCAGCAGGCCAGTATTGATAAAGCACGTAACGAATACCGCAAGGAACTGGAATGGATGCGCAAACAGCCCAAAGCACGCAGCACAAAAGCGCGTAGCCGTATCGATGCCTTTTATGAAGTGGAAGCCAAGGCAAAGCAGCGTATCGAAGACAATAAAGTACAGCTGCAAATGAAGATGAACCGGCTGGGAGGAAAAATTGCCGAGCTGAAGAAAGTATATAAAAGCTATGGTGATAAAGTAATATTAAAAGGTTTTGACTATACTTTTAAAAAAGGCGACCGCATAGGCATTGTTGGTAAGAACGGGGCAGGAAAATCTACTTTCCTGCAAATATTACAGGGGCACGAACAGGCTGACAGCGGTAAAATAAATATTGGAGACACTGTTATTTTCGGCAATTTTTCGCAGCAGGGGCTGGAGATAAAAGAAGACATGCGGGTGATTGAATATGTAAAAAACATTGCAGAAAGTTTTCCGCTGGCGGGTGGCGGCACATTAAGTGCTGCACAGTTTCTGGAGCTATTCCTTTTCCCGCCTGAGCAGCAATATACCTACCTGTCAAAGCTGAGCGGTGGCGAAAAGAAAAGGCTGCAACTGCTTTCCATACTGTTTCGCAACCCCAACTTCCTGGTACTGGACGAACCTACCAACGACCTGGACCTGCCAACCCTTTCTGTACTCGAAAACTTCCTGAATGATTACCAGGGCTGCCTCGTTATTGTATCTCACGACCGCTATTTTATGGACCGCCTGGTAGAACATCTTTTCGTATTTGAAGGCGATGGTGAAATACGGGATTTCCCCGGTAACTACTCAGACTACCGCACCTGGCAAAAGATACAGGAAAAAGAAAAACAGGGCACGGATACTGCTGCCAAAGAAGCAGAAATAGAAACAGGAGATATAACCACAGCCCCGCCTGCACAAAAGGTCAAGAAAAAACTTTCCTTTAACGAGAAGCGCGAGTTTGAACAACTGGAAAAAGACATGCCTGCCCTCGAAAAAGAAAAAGAGGAGATAACTGCAAAGATGAGTGACGCTTCACTGCCTTATGAAGACCTGCAGCAGCTCAGCAACCGCATGATAGAAATAACACAGTTGCTGGAAGAAAAAGAAATGCGCTGGCTTGAGCTAAGTGAGTATTTATAACAGCTTAGGGGCATAAAAAAGGCGCAGAAGTTATCTGCGCCTTTTCTCTGTATATCGTTCTATTAATTAGCTGGAGCTACGGCCGCTGCCTGAGCTATAACCTGAGCCTTCTTCTTTTTTCTTGCCGTCAAAGTTGAACAGCAGCGAGAAACGCAGGGTATTGGAAAGCGGGTTGCGGTTGATGCCGCTGCCTGAAGGTATCAGGTAAGCAAAGTTCAGGTTGAATACGTTGTAGCGTACACCAAGGCCTACAGTCAGGTACTGGCGGTCACCTTTGTCTTTATTTTCGTAGAAATAACCGGCACGTACGGCAAACTGGTTTTGATACCAGTATTCGGCACCCAGTGAAACCTGGAACTCTTTCAGCTCTTCGCTGAAGCCGCCGGGGGCATCGCTGAATGAACCCAACATACCGGAAACAACGCTTTTTTCAGGTATTACATAGTTGGGCGGGTCGCCAGCTACGGTATTGGTATCCTGCGGTGTAGGAACCAGCAGTTTATTGATATCCAGTGCGAAAGTTATTTTATTATACTCATCGGCCTGGTAAGTATAGGCACCGCCTAAGCCCAGGTTGATGGGAATAAAATCTTTGCGGGTAGAGGTGTAAGATATTTTAGAGCCTACGTTGCTCAATACAGCACCCAGGCTTAGGTTATGATTGCGGAATTCGTCAATCTCTTTTGTTTTGGTATAGTACACACCCAAATCAGCGCCGAACGCATTACCGGGTTTGTACTGGGCCGAAGCACCGGTACCGTTATTAATAACACCTGAAGCTATTGCAGAGTGTATATACCGGAAACCAAGTCCTACCGAAAGGTAGTCTGACAGTTTGCGTGAATAACCGGCGTCAAAAGAGAATTCGTTAGGTTTACCGGTACCCAGCGATCCCCCGTTCTCATCTGTATAATTAATTTCGCCCAGCGAGAAATAACGCAGAGAGGCGCTTATCGCCTGGTCTTGTTTCTCACCTATTTTAGCATATCCTGAAATATAGCCGAGGAAGATATCCGGTACCAGGTCTTTTAACCACGGGGTATACGTTACAGACACACCGTAAGGTTTCTCTGCAAATGGCAGTTTAGACAAGTTCCAGTATTGGGCATTTGCATCCGGAGAAATGGCAATACCCACATCACCCATCGCACCTGAACGGGCATCGGGAGAAATACGCAGAAACGGCACTGCTGTTGTTACAGTGTTTGTAGTACCGTTAAGGTTTGTAGTGGATGTTTGTCCTACAGCGATAGTTGAAATTAACCCGGCGGCCATGCTCAGGCTAATTAAAGCAAATTTTTTTGCCATTCTATTACAATTAAATTTAAAGTTCGACAAAGGTATTATTTTAAAATAATGCTTGCAAGTTTCTTGCAAGGTATAAAACAGACTCTATAAAAATAATGCTCAATTTGTTTAAACACAAATAATTAACGTACAATCACCAACTTTTGGTATGCCATTGTACGAATTCCTGTGGCGGTAGCAATTTTCATTCTGTATATATAAATACCGGCGGGCAGTTTCGCACCATTATCGTCGGTGCCGTCCCATGTAATTTCATCGCTATGGCTGCCGGTAGGCTCAAAAGCCTGCCTGAGCGTCTTCAACAACATGCCTGCAGTGTTATATATATTAATCTCCGCATCCAGCACTTCATCCGGGTGGTTGTGCTCAAAACGGAAATGGGTTACGTTGCTGAAGGGGTTGGGATAATTCATCAGGTTCTGCACCTTAACTATATTACCGTTTGCCACTTCAAAATCCACATACCCTTCTCCCGAATTGTTATTTACATCCCAGGCTTTTACGGTTATCCTGTGCCTGCCTTCGGGTAAATTGGTTACCGGGAATGATACATAGCCTCTTTTATACGTATTGGGAGCTGTTTCATAATAATCATTCATTATATAAGGATTGGCCACATCTCCATCCAGCACTGCCGTTAAATCGTGCCCAACGCTGTTGCCTGAAACATTTATCCCTGTTTCGTCTTCCAGTATTACAAACAAAAGCGTGTTTGGCCCGGTAAGCCCCCCGTTAATAAACAGAGAATCGCCTATATACGGTTTTACAACAGGAGGGTTGTATTCTATAACAGGATGTTTTGAAAAACCGCCCACTGTAAAGCTGGTATCAGCACCGGCCGCATCAGTTGTCCCGTTTTCGGCATACTGGCTCAATTTTCCCTTTCCATATTCATAATTGATGTCCTTTGGTGCTATAAACGCAACGCTGAACTTACCGTTTGTAACGGTTGCCTTACCCTTATAGATAATATTGTTCCGCATTTCAAAGCTCTTTTTCGTGCCATCATACACGGTTGTTTCTATTACCCTCGGCTTATCAAAAAACGTAACAGAAAGATTACCATTAAAATCGAGCAGTTGCCCGTGCACATCTGTCACACTGCCTTGTATGATGTATTCACCCAAAGCACCTATCGAATCGACAGGGCTGCCGGTAGCACCGTCCAGTATCTGGTTGGTATGAATAAAATACTGCGGGAAATTCGGCTCCAGCGCAGGGTCTCCCAGCAGGGCAAATTTTCTGAAATTGAAAATCACGTCTTCCGTGGTAGTACTATATTGGTACACTTTGTTTTTGCCTATCCGGAAAGCATCGCCGAATGTATTCCATTTGCCGTTTTCATGCTTAAACTGTGCATCAATAAAAGCCTGGTTTAATATGCGGTTGGCATACTGGAATACCAACTGGGTGGTGGTAAGTGTAGCAATAACCCCTCCGTCGCTCTTCAGTACAAGTTTTTCACCTGCCGAAACATAATCCGGGTGGTCAAAACGGCCGAAGTCACAGGTTGCAGTTATCATAAACGGCAGCTTATCCAGGTTTTTCCATTTATTGAAATCGTCTTGCGTGAGGATACGTTCGTGAGATAACACTTGTGTATTACCGTGCCCGTTATAGTTTAAAAGCAATGTGCCTTTGAATACCTGGTCATTAATCGCCTTATTCGCTTCGGGGGCACGCTGTCCGCCCGGTGTCGAAATAGTGGGTATTACATTCTCGTAAATTTTGGTAGGGTTATAGATGTTACTGTTTTGCGCTACAGTCGCAGCCATTACCTCGCCGTCTTCCATGTGCGGGCCGGCATTGTCCTCATCATCGGCTATCATGGTTACCGAAAGCCTCCACGGCCCCAGCGACTCAGGCGATTTGTAATGATAAATTTTATTCACAATGCCCATAGCCTCGTCGTTGCTTACTACGGGAAAGCGGCCCACACCCAGGTCAAGCGTATTAGCTATTTTCGTGTTTTCTATGTATTCATTATCATCCAGGAACCCGAAAAAATCATCGTTACAAAAACTGTTGATCGGGTAAAACGATTCTGCCGATTCAAACGTAGGTACATAGTTCGAGTTATTGGGCACCCTGTCTCTATAATCAAAAGAAGCATCGCCTACCAACAGCAGGTAACGGGGCATTTTTGTAGTATCGTTTCCTGCCCTGTCGTAAAACATTTTTGCAAAGTCGCGTATGGCCGATACATCCTGTGAGCCTGATGAAAACTCGTTGTATACCTGGTCAGTCGTGGCCACCACTACATTCATCCCGTTATTGGAACGGTGAAAATTAGCCACGTTTTCTGCCGCTGTAAGAAAGGCCGGGTTCGTTACTATGATATAGTCGGCCTGGCTGTAGCCGTGCAGGTTTTGATTGGCAACCGTTCCAATATATTCAGGTACAGGCAATGAAGTAGTCGTATTAACAGCAGTAAATTCATGCAGCATTTCTGCATCCTGAACAAAAGAATAAGTATTCCCGTTCAGGTTGCCATTCATCTTTACCGCATTATAAGGGTCTGTTACATCCCAAACCTGGGTACTGCCACCGGCATTTGCCAACTGGTAATTAGCTATTTTACCCTGCCCTACGCTTTTCCAATCGCGGAAATTCAGGTTTGCAGTATTAAAGTAGAGCGCCCTGCGTGTGTTCGCCTCAATATAATTCAGGTACCCGACAGCCGGGCTGATGACCGGCTGGTAAGTCAAAGTAAAATTAGCTTTGGCATTGCTGTAAGGAGTTGTCCATTCCACATCCCCCTCGCTTACCGGGGTGTCGTCCTCATTCCTGAAAGAGGGGGGCATGGCTATATTTTGTACAGGCTGCCCGTTCAGCTGAATGCTGAAGCTATTGCCTGAAGCGGCTGCCCTTGAACCTGTACTGATGCGGAATGTAGCTTCTGAAACAGGACCCAGTTCCAGCTCAAAGGAACGGGCCAGTTGCTTGCCGGGGTCGGCGCTAAACTCTTCGCCCCACCATATCTTCCCTATTTTGCCGGGGTTATACAGCTCATTTTCGTATAGTACATAATCGTTAAAGTCGTTAACGGTCACGTTGGCACCTGTAGGCACATTGGCCTGGGAACCAACTCTTTTTCCCGGCCCCATGTCGAAATTGAGGAAGTAATAACTTTTTTCCTCATAAATGTTCTTAGTGTGCCGGAACAATCCGCTGGTGCTGTCCAGTGTCCAGGTATCGGGCCCTATGGCATAAAACAGGAAGTAATCGCCGGGGCCTATTGTGCCGTCCCCGCCGTCATTTACCCAAATAGCATTTTCCATGAGGTTGTCCGGCCTGTCGATGGCATTGTTTTCCGGCAGCATCCGCCCACCGTTGCCATATACCCTTATATTGGCTGCGCTAAATGAAGACGGGTTAATGCCGGCTTTTGTAAGAAAATCATAATCAATCTTATATACACCGGTGGAGGGTACCGATATTTTATACCATGTACCTGTTGCCAGCGGCGAAGGATCTGACGTAGTTTTGGCCGCGGCCTTTGTTTCCCCTGCTATGCTTTTATTTTCTTTTACAGTAAGCTCAAAACCTGCTACCTGCTTCAGCGAACCGTCTTTTTGCGTATAGGCAGGTATACGTACCAGCGCAAAAGGTCGTTTACGTTCTTTACCTAAAATCACATCCGGCCTGATAACTGACGAGGGGATAGCGTCATCCGGAATTTTGTCTACTTGCTCATAGGTTATGCCGGCAATACTTACCTGCGGCATTGCATAATGCTCCAGCCACACTTTTTCGGTAATATAGCCGCTAAATATTTCATGTTTATTCACCTGACAGGGCATTACAGTTTGCCCCTGCACAAGCGTAACAGGGAGCCATAACGATAAGGCAAAAATTAGTTTTCTCATTAGTATAAAAATGCTATTTTCAAAGTTACACGAATAATTACAGATATGTGACCGATAAGGGGGCTGCAATATCATCAAAACGTAAAACTTTATATATTATTATGCCTGAACAAAAAGTAAAATGCTGATATTTTTTTGTATCTATACGTTAGAAGCTTGACTTTTTGAAAAGAAAGCTCTAACATTGTAACACTTTTAACAATTATTCAACCCAATTTGTAGCAAATATTTTTCTCTGATTATGAAAAGAACTCTCATCGGCGTGAGCTTGCTTTGCATCGGGGCAGCTACTCTTCTGACGGCTTGCTCCTCGAAAAAATCAACCGGTGTATCTCAAACAACCGGGTGGGATTACAATGATCCACGCCTGGGTGGTTTTGATGTAGCCAATTATCCCGGACAGCAAACAGGCCCTGGTCTTACATTTGTGGAAGGCGGACGTTTCACAATGGGTCAAACAGAAGAGGATCTGGCAATGGAGCGTGATAACATCCCCCGTACAGTATCTGTATCTTCTTTTTATATGGACGAAACCGAGGTAGCCAACGTTCATTACAGGGAATATATCTATTGGCTGAACCGTGCCTATGCATCCGACTATCCGGAGCTGATAGCCAAGGCAATGCCTGACACGGCATGCTGGCGCAGGGCCCTTTCCTACAACGAACCACTCGTTCAATACTATTTCCGTGCAGCTGCATACAACTACTATCCTGTTGTTGGTATTAACTGGTACCAGGCCAATGAATTCTGTAAATGGCGTACCGACCGTGTTAATGAGTACATCCTCATTAAAAACGGTTTCCTGAAAAGGAACAGCACACAGGTGAATGAAGACGTATTCACTACAGAAACTTATGTAAACGGCCAGTATGAAGGTACTCCCGGAAAAGGCCGTAAACGCGACCTGGACCCCCAGGGTTCCGGCCGTCGTAACGTAACTTTTGCAGATGGTTACCTCCTTCCCGCTTACCGCCTCCCAACAGAAGCTGAATGGGAATATGCAGCCGTTGCCAATATCGGTAACAACCCTGAGCCCGAGACCAAACGTCGTCGCGGTGAGGAAGTTATCACAGACCGCAACGTTTACCCATGGGGCGATGCTTATACTACCCGTTACGGCATACGCAATTCTTACCAGGGTGAATTCCTCGGCAACTTCAAACGTGGTAAAGGCGATGTAATGGGTGTTGCAGGCGGCCTGAACGATAATGCAGACATCACTGCACCTATCTATTCTTATCAGCCCAACTCCTTTGGCCTGTACAACATGGCAGGTAACGTAAGTGAGTGGGTACTGGATACTTACCGTCCTACTACTTACCTGGATGAAAACGACTTCCGTCCTTTCCGTGGTAATGTGTACGAAACTTACAAGCGTCTTGATGATAACTCACTGGACGAAAAGGACAGTACCGGTCATCTACCTACACGCATAGTAAGCGACGAAGAAATAGCTGCACGTGAAGGTTTCGACGGTGCCTCTGCTGACCTGAGAGATTATAAAGATGGTGACAGTGCTTCACTATATACATACAACTACGGCAACACTACCCTGCTTAAAAACGATACCAAAGTGTACAAAGGTGGTTCATGGAACGACCGTGCTTACTGGATGTCTCCCGGCACACGCCGCTACATGCAGGCTTACCAGTCAAGCGCCACAGTTGGTTTCCGTTGCGTAATGGACCGGCTGGGTAGCCCCAATGGCCGCAACGATGAAAAACCAGGTAACTATTTCGGTAAAAAAGGCGGAAGAAGGCCGGGTAAATAATTGAATTTAAAAGGTTCTTTTCATAGAAACCCCTTTCAATAGAAAGGGGTTTTTTATTTTTACCCCCTAAAGCAAAAACACCTTTGGACATAAAATCATTATACGCATTATACCTTTCCCACCCTTCGGTACAAACCGATACCAGGAAAATAAAGGAGGGGGATATTTTCTTTGCGTTAAAAGGGCCAAACTTTAACGGGAACAGGTTTGCTGCACAGGCACTTGCAGCAGGGGCAGCATACTGCGTGGTAGATGAGGAACCTGCCGGGCCTGCGGAGCAGTACATTGTAGTAAACGATGTATTGGCAACCCTGCAGGAACTTGCTCAGTACCACCGCAGGCAATTTACTATTCCGTTTATTGCCATTACCGGTTCAAACGGGAAAACGACTACGAAAGAATTGCTTGCAGCAGTGCTCAGGCAACAATATGTGACTTATGCCACCGAAGGCAACCTTAATAACCATATTGGCGTACCGCTCACCTTATTGAAAATAAAACAGGATGCAGAGATGGCCATTATCGAGATGGGCGCAAACCATCTTGGAGAGATTGCAGGCTATTGTAAAATAGCCGAACCTACGCATGGCATCATCACCAACTGCGGGAAAGCACATATAGAGGGGTTTGGCGGCATTGAGGGTGTGCGAAAGGGTAAAGGGGAGCTATACGACTATTTAAGGGGGCATAACGGCACTATATTCCGCAATACAGACCTTGAATACCTGGCAACTATGGGCACAGGCATCAGTAACCAGATAACTTATGGCAGTGCGGATGCGCAGTATATAGGGAAGCCTTTGAGGAGGGATGTATTTATTGATGTAGCTGTGCTGACCAGGGGCGCCGAGACTACCGTAGAAACCAACCTGGTAGGCGAATACAACTTCCCTAATGTAATGCTGGCAATTGCCGCAGGCCTTCACTTCGGCATCGGCATAGATGCTGTTAAAAGTGCCATAGCACGGTACATGCCCGACAACAGCCGCTCTCAGTGGGTGGTGAAGGGTAGCAATAAGCTCATACTGGATGCCTACAATGCCAACCCCACAAGCATGAGGGCTGCTATCATCAACTTTGCAGGTTCAGCCTTACCGCATAAAATGCTATGGCTTGGGGGGATGAAAGAGATGGGCGCAGATGAAGCACACGAACACCGGGAGCTGGTTGCCCTCATCAACGAATATAAATGGGACCAGGTGATATTGGTGGGCAGGGAGTTTAAAGACCTGAACGGGAGCCACCTGTATTTTGAAACTTCCGCCGCTGCCGCAGATTACATCCGCAGCAACCGGCCCGAACATGCATCTGTATTGATAAAAGGCTCGCGGGGCAGCAAAATGGAGCTGATGGCAGAGGTGCTGTAACTTAGCTGTTCAGCACTTCGTCTATACGCCCGGCCATTTCAGTAAGCTCTTTTTGTAATACGGGATTGTGAAACGATTCTGTAGCTGCATCGGCCGCATACATCAGCAGTACCATGGCTATAAAATCCTGGTCGTCTTTACCCGCATAATGGGTGCGCATTTCCCGCACTTTTTCATCGGCCATTTTCACCGATTTGCGCACGGCCTCTTCTTCTTCGGCTTTTATGCGTATACGGTAACTGCGGCCTGCCAGCCACACATTGATGGTTATCAGTTCTTCAGCCATACGTATTGGTTTTAAATACTGGCTTCTGCTACCGGTTCCCGCTTATGTACCAGCCTCTTTTGAAAGAATAACAGTACCAGTACACCTATAGAAATAGCAGCATCTGCTATATTGAAAACAGGCTCGAAAAACACGAATTCCCTGCCGCCAAGGCCGGGTATCCATGAAGGGTAGTGACCCTGGAATAAAGGGAAGTACAACATATCTACCACCCTGCCATGAAACATGGGGGCATATCCCTGGCCGAAGGGCACCAGTTTGGCGATGTGAAAACTGCTTTCGGTAAATATCTGGCCGTAAAACATGCTGTCTATCAGGTTGCCTAAGGCACCTGCCAATATGAGTGCCCCGCATATAATGGCACCTTTGCTGTATTTTTTATCTACCAGCCTTTTCAGCAGGAAGAAACCAAATACCACAGCTATGAGCCTGAACAGGGTAAGCACCAGCTTACCGGTTGCCGCGCTTCCCAGCCTCATACCAAATGCCATCCCTTCGTTCTCAATAAAATGCAGCTTGAACCAATGGCCTATAACGTTTATTTCTTCACCGTAATAGAAGTGTGTTTTAATATAGAACTTTGAACATTGGTCGACCAATATAATCAGTGCGACAATCAGTATAGCATAACGATATTTCACTGCTGCTTTTTCTTGTTATGCGCCAAAGATACACTGTTACACGGGTAAATCAGTGCCCCCTTTATAGAATAAAAGGGCTGAAAACAGCCCTTTTATTCATTCATTAACAATTTGTCATTAATTCTGGGAATGCAGTGCTACTTTGTTGCCTTCACTATCAATGAAAAAGGCCATAAAGCCTATTTCAGGAGTGATTTGTGTTTTAGGCATTACTACCTGTCCGCCATGCTGCCCTATTCTTTCTATAACGGTATCCATACCTGCGGGATTGGCATTCAGGTACACAACGGAGCCATCTTGTGATGGTTTATGCATAGGCCCTTGTACCAGCGCACCCGATACTTTACCCGACATGGGGTCGGAAGGGAAAAAAGCCATTTGCATGCCCATCATATCCTGCACATCCATATTGATGCCGAATACATTTTCATAAAAAGATTTTGCCCTGTTTATATCTGCCGCAGGTATTTCGAACCAGTTAAGTGCGTTTGCATTGTTTTCCATAATATATGTTTTTTTGTGGATGATAAAAGTAGAGATATTCGCTAACACAACTATATTATTTGTAAATGAACGCTGCCCGTTTTAAGTATTTTTAAGTATTTGCGTTCAGCTCCAGTTTCATCATGGCATCAGTTTGCGGGTCGTTGCCCAGTTGAAAGGTATGTTCGCCGAATTTTGTAAATCCCATGGATTTGTATAGTCCAATAGCTTTGGGGTTATGCTCCCACACGCCCAGCCATGCTACTTCGTACCCCTCCTGCCATGCAGTAGTAATATAGTGCTCCAGCAATTGCCTGCCTATACCCCGGCCATGGTAGCTTTCCAGCAGGTATAACCGTTCCAGTTCCATACATTTCCGACCCACCAGTTGCGGCGGTACCTTTATCCCTGTTTTCATATACCCCGCAACGGCATCGCCTGCCATAGCAATATAGAATACCGCACCGGGTTCATTAAATTCAGCAACTAGTTTTTCCGTAGTAAAATGGCTGCTGATATACAGCTCCATATCTGCGGGTTTATTGTCTGCGGCAAAAGCATCGTAAAATGTTTTAGCCCCCAGGTATGCAAGCTTCTCAGCCCATTCAACCCCCACCTTTTTTATAGTGGCCGGTATGTTGTTATGCTTTGTTGTCTTTTGTTGCAAAATGTACTCTTTATCAAAAAATCATTTCCATACCTTCTGCGCATACACATCCGGAAGGAGATAGGTAAAATATTGCACCAGCCGGGGTGTTTTTCCGTAGTTGGGCGTTGCGCAATGCGGTAGTGCCTGGTGCCAGATAATAAAATCACCTGCATTTCCTGTAACGGGTACCGGCTGCAACGAAGATAGGGCTTCTGTTCTTGGGTCTGCACCTTCGGGAAGGCTGTCTATCCACTCCCCTATCCGGTTATGAAAACCCGGCACACAATGGAAGGCGCCGCTTACCGCATCTGTATCAGTGAGGTACAACAGGCCCTGCAGCCTGAATGGTATCGGTAGTTGCAGGCTTACATCCCAATGCAAAGGACTGCCCATAAAACGATAAGAATCTGATTCAGGCGGGTTAAAACTCACTTTGTCTATGTTCCCGTGTATTTCTGTGGTGCCATACAGTTGTTCATAAGCCCTGCGTACCCGGGGCGATTTACGATTGGCCACTAATGCAGGATGGTGGTAGAAGGTAAGCATCAGTCCCCGCAAATCCTCATGTCGCCTGTACCAGCCGGAGGCATCATCGGGCGAGGCCCCCAGGTGTTCCCATATAGCTTGCGCAGCATCTTTTGCCTGCTGTGGCGTTACTGCATTTTTTATAACGATATACCCGTTCTCCCGGAAAAAACTGAGGTCATTCGCTGTTAACACATTCTCTTCCAGCCTTTCCGCAACCTGCTCTGCTATTACCGGCTGCAGCCATTGCATAAAATCATTAAATGCCGGTCGTTGCATATAAAGGAACCGCAAGGTTTCTTCCATTCCCTTGCCATGCTGTTCCACCAGTTGTATTGCCTGATGCCATTCTTCCTCACTGGCGGCAGTACTACCTGATTGTGTATTTTCCCAGAAGCGAAATAAAATAGCCGGAACTGAAGCAGTTTTCATGTGTATTGATTAGGAACACAATATAAACATTCTACTCAAAAATCCTTCTTGTGAGCCTCAACTTACTCATCCATTTCAGGCACCATACCCTGCTCCTAACCAACTTATAACTATACCGATATAAAGGCTAAAAAAATTTTATACATATTGAAATCCGGAGTAAATTGCGTAGCTTGCATTAACCTGGATAACAACAGTTCAAATAGTGCCGAGCAATAACACTATATGAACGACAAGTTTGAAGAGTTGATTGAAAGCTTCATTTTCAACAAGGTAGGGGTATGCCCGCAATTTCTTACTGCTGAGCTGGCAAAACTCCTGCAGCAAAACCTGCAGGAACTGGCACAAAGCAACCAGATGTTTACGGCAGGCACGGGTACTGAAAAAGATACCACCCAGAAAAAGCGCAGTGATAAAATTTTCTGGCTCGATAAAAAGAACAAGAACATTCACGAGCAGGAGTTTCTCGATTATGTAGAGCAGTTTATCGACTACCTTAACCGCACCTGCTATACCGGCATCAATGCATACGAGTTTCACTATGCATTATACGAGCCAGGCAGCTATTATCACCGCCACAAAGACCAGTTTAAAAACAACCACGAACGCAAATATTCGCTCATCAGTTATCTAAATGATGATTGGACCGATGCCGATGGCGGCGCATTGGTGATATACCGCGATGATAAAAGTGAAAGCATACTACCCACCATACAAAAGGCCGTATTCTTCCAAAGCTGCGAGACCGAGCATGAAGTAATGGTAGCACACCGCCCGCGCATGAGCGTTACAGGCTGGCTGAAACGGGTGTAAATTACCTGATGCCCGTAACACTTATACATATCCGTTTTTTACAGCAAACATTACTAAACCAGTTCTGTTTTTAACAGATAATTTCTTGAATAAACCTTCCCTATATTTTTCTATTGTGCGTACACTAAGGTTCATTCTGCTGCCTATTTGTTCATAAGTTAATTCTTCGCAGCAAAGTGATAAAAATTTATATTCTGAATCTGTTAATGAAGGCATCTCATTAATTGAAGAGTAATATTCCTTTATGCTTTTTACATGATAATAGCCATTTTCAATTATATGTTTTATAGCTAAAATCAGATTATCTGGATTATCATCCTTAAAAACATATCCGCTCGCACCATTTCTTAGCATATTAACCACAGCATAGTCGTCATTGTAAGAAGATAAAACCAACACTTTTAGCTTTGGCCATTTCTTTTTCAGCTCTTTAATCGTATCATAACCGTTCATTACAGGCATTCTTATATCTAGCAAGCATACATCAGGTAATTTCTTTGCCAGGGATAATTTATCTATAAAATCTCTTCCGTTTTGTGCCTCTATGCAAATGTTATATTCTCCCTCCTCTTGTAAAATGGCAGATAATCCTTTACGGAACATTGTGTGATCGTCAACTATAGCAATATTAACAGGGAGCATAATTAATCTGATTTAACCGGGAAAAATCACATTATAAATTTAGCATTTATCCCTATAACATTTTATAGACCTTTATAAAAATTTATTAATCATGACAAACAAAACCAAAGCCTTCATCAATTATGTTCTTGTAACCTCACTATTTTTTCTGTGCCAGAATTGTGGTTATGCACAGGACAGTCTTAGTAGATATTTAAATAACAACTACTATTCTTTTAATGGATTGGACAAATACATGAAAGATGATTTTATTGCTACTTATAAAAATCAATTAGGTTTAACTGACGATGATGATTTGATTGAACAAAATAGCATAACAGATGACAAAGGTCGATCGGAAACCCGATATCAGCAATACTACAAAGGTTATCTTGTCGAAGGAAGCTCTTTGAGTTTGCATGCTGATAAGGGTGTTGTATTAGCTGCTGGTGGCAATCTTGTAAAAAATCTGAATGTTGATATAGAAAATCCTATCTCGGAAGCGACTGCTCTTACAGCAGCTTTATCTTATCTTAACGCTTCAGAATATTACTGGCAAGATTCACTTTTAGAAAATGGTTACAAAGAACTATCTGAGAATTCAAACGCCACATATTACCCAAAAGGGAATTTAGTAATATCTATACCTCAAACGAGCTCATATGAAACAGAAAATTTTCAACTTGCCTGGAAATTTCAAATAAATACTCTTGACTCTCCAAATAAATTCCTGAATGTTTATGTAAATGCACTAACAGGTAATATAATTAGTTCCTTTGATAGAACAAACTATGGCTATTATGCAACGGGAAATTGTCTCACTGAATATGATGGGAGTAAAACGTTTCGAACATACCACGTTGATGTTGGTATAAATTATCATTTACATAGCGACCATGGAGATATTCGTACTTCCGCCAGCAGAAGTAGTTGGACACCTAAAGATCAGGATAATAATTGGAGTAGTTGGGCTGAACGTCCTACAGTTACAGCACATTGGTCTATAGAAAGCGCTTATGATTATTTTGGAAATAGACATAATTATTGGGGGAGTGATGGAAATAGTCTTCGAGTTTATAATTATGCTCAACAAAACCCTAATGAGACATATGTTGACTTTGGAGACTTTGCAGCATCACGCGATAACCATGGGTTTGACGAAATCATATCTGCTTGGCGGCAAAATGATGTCGCCCCAGTGGCTTTAGATGTGCTTGCTCATGAATATACGCATAGATTTATTGCACATTCCAGCAACTTAAACCCTTTCAACCAATGGATAGATGCAGGAGCCTTAAATGAAGGCTTTGCAGATATTTTTGGAATTAATGCAGAACGATATATCAAAAATGTAAATTGCGATTGGACAATTGGTGAAGACATTGCTTCACCCTTTCCGCATGTTTCAGTACGAGATTTCGCAGACCCCCACAATTCTACCCATCCACAAGCTGCACGATATCAAGAATCTGGTTACTGGGATAATTTCACGACTACATCATATAAATATAAAAATGCGGGAGTTTTAACGCATTGGTTTTATTTATTAAGTCAAGGAGGATATTATAATGGAATTCCAGTAAGTGGGATAGGAATAGAAAAAGCAGAAGATATAGCTTTTGTAACCATGATGTGGTGGGTTTGGGGTACTGCTACTTTCCCCGATATGGCACATCAATCTCTTGCGGAAACTGAATATTACTATGGTAAATGTTCCTTTGAATGGAAGCAAGTATGTGCCGCCTGGAGAGCTGTAGGATTATATGGTCAGTCAGATTGCAGGTTGTATATCCTTAATGGTCCTCATGTCGTGAACAGCAATACACTTGATGGAACAGTTAAACCTGTTTCTCCTGTTATTACTATTACAGATACTGAAACAGATGACCCTTCGATAAGCGCTAGTGCTATTACATGGCATGTGCCTTCCGATTGGACAGGGGTATTCTCCGAAGATAACCTACAGTTTACATTAACGTCGGTAAGTAGCACCGATTCAAAAGAAATATGGGCGGAAATAAATTATGGCGGCGACTCAGTAGACACTGTAAGGCACATTATTCATTTTGTACAATGTGATGACCCAGACTGCCTTGAAGGAGCTAACAAACAAGGTTTAACAGTACAGCAGCATATTGCTGAAGAAACAAAAAACAATGTATTTATATATCCCAATCCTGTTAAATCGAGCCAATCATTACAGGTTGTATTGCCTTATCATACCCCAAATGCATCTTTGCAAATTTTAGATATACAGGGACGGGAAATAAAAAGGATGGTATTAACAGAGCGATTTAATACTATTCAAATGGGAAATATCACTCCCGGCATTTACTTATTTAAAATAAAAAGTAATAACTTTCAGGAAGTGCAACGCATAAACATATTCTAACAGCATGAAACAATATTTAAAAATATTTACGATGTTAACCTCATTAATTCTTACCGCAAGCATCGTACAAGCTCAGAATAATATTATGTTTGGAGTACAGACTGGTAGTTTTATTTCGCCAAATTCACCTAAAAATGATAGAAGCACATTAATGCTAAATACTTCAGGTGTATTTGTTGGCTACCAAATAAAAAATAATTTTGAAATCAAGGCTACTTACAATCGATGGATTAACATATTAAACGCAGGAGTAACTACTTCTTTTGATGTAATTACTGCTAACAAAGAGGGGTCTTATCCATATCAATGGGAGCCTGGTACATTGGTTGCGTGGACAAATTACAATCTTTTTGATATATCTGTCAACTATAAGACTTCGATAAATAGACATTCTTTATTTGCTGGTGTAGGTGTGACTCATGCTATTGGCAAAAATGATGTTATTACTTCTGTTTACCGATACCCTGGCCACTTTGATGTCCTTGCTAACTCTGGCATAATACAAAATAGTTATACAGGCTTTGTATATGAAGCTGGTTATAACTATTCTGTTTTTCATAATCATGTTGCTGTTGGTTTGGCCCTTAGCGGTCGTAAGTATTTTAATGCGTTCTCACAATATAGTGCCAATCTCCAGTTTTTATACAAAATATCTTTAAAGAAAAAAGGAACAAAAATTGTTTCACAATAAATCAAGAGGGCTGCTTAAAGCAGCCCTCTTGATTTTACTTTACTATATAATCGTCTTTCTCGACCTCAACCTGTTCAGCGGGTCTTTACTGTGTGCTTCTTTTACTGTTTTCAGTTGCGAATAGCTTTGCAGGAAATAATCGGGCGTAGGCACCGAGTCATCTTTAAAGCTGATGAATGAACCATCGGTTTGCGGGAAGTCTAAACTGCGGCTTACCTCAATCCAGTCCTGCGCCCTGTTGGTATAGTCATACACAACACTGTCGGGCGGCGGTGGTGCGCTTTGCGGGTTCACATTCCACCATGCCTGGTACTGTATGGTAAACGGCCTTTTCTTATACGGGAATGCGCTGCCGTTGGGGTAGCCGGGATCTTTATAGTTGGCATAAAAAGAGCCGGAAATAGCGCCAAGTGTAACATAACACTGCACACCCGCTTCTATACCTTCCATAAATATCAGGTCAGACTGCAGGCTGCTTATCAGGTTGATACGGCCTGCATCATCCCAACTGTTTTCTTTCACCAGTCGCGAAGTGATTTTATGCGGTGCGGGCGGGTCAGCATCAGGCGGTATGTTTTGCACGGTCAATGGTGCAGGGCCTGTAAGCTGCGACATATTGAACAACAGGTTGCTGCGGCCTGCCGATAAGCGTTGCAGCAGTTGCGGGGTCGATATCCTATCCCACAAATCAAATCCTTTCATAGCGCCCGCGTCCTTTGCATCGTCAGGCACTGTGATCTTTGTAGGCGGCAGTTTGGCAAACCATTTGGCCATATCGGCTTTCAACTCTGCCTCTGTACCTGCATAGTATCCGTAAAAGGTACATGGATGTACCGTTTTACGCACATCATCATTTCCCGGTTTGGGTATCCCTACTATTTTCAGGTTCGTGCCTATCAGCTTTTCATTCGCATCGGGGGTTATCAACCCTTCCCACAATTTCAGTACTTCGTAGGCCGGTGCATGGTCCCAGTCTACCTGGAATTTGATGGTATCTTCAGGCATCGTAAACGCATTGAATACAAACTCGGTTACAATACCATAGCTCATACCGCCGCCGCCACGCAGTGCCCACAGCAAAGGGTCGCCCTGCTTTACGTCTACACGGCTGCCATCGCCCAGCACTACGGTTGCACCAATAAGGCTTTCGCAGCACATACCGTGTATACGTGTCCACGGCCCCCAGCCACCACCAAGCGTATAACCTGCAATACCTACCGTGCCGCAGGTACCATGTGCTATGCATACCCCCTGCGCCGTAAGGCGGGGAATCAGCTCTTTAAAAATATTGCCCGGCTGTATCCTGGCAATATTGGTAGTACCATTCTTTTCTACGGTTACACCTTTCATTTTCGAAAGGTCTATGACCACTTCTTCCGTAGCCGAGCATTCCCCTTCATGGTCGTGCCCGCCTGAGCGTACCCTGATTTTGAAATTCAAATCGCAGGCAAGCTTCATTACGTCCTGTACATCTTCCGTACACGTACACATTACGATAGCCAAAGGCATAAACTGGAATTTGCGGTTAAACACCAGCCGCCTTTCATCATATAGTGCCTGCTCTTCCGGGGAACTGCAATTGGTTAATACCTGTAAGGACTGGCCATTGTTCTTAATGGCCCTTAAAGAAGCGATAATTTTCTCCTTCATGGTTTTGGTTGATTTGTTATGGTGAAAAATGTTTGTTAGCCGACAATGTACAAACTCAATGGGGAACGGCATACCGTATTTTTACGGGGATGGGGAAATAAGATACCAGATGCAATACTTATATAAAAATAAATGCTTAGTTTACATTTATAATTACCTGACCTATGATACGCAAAACCCTCATCTTTACTTTTTCCCTGGTGACAATCCTCGCTACCTCGCTGACCAGCCATGCACAGAATAAAATAAACTTAGGTGTACAAACAGGCACATTCTATTCCGATTATCCGGGCAATAATAAAATCTTTCAGGGCTTTTTAATGAATACATCCGGCGTTTTTGCAGGATATAAATGGAAGAGGCATTGGCAGGTTGAAGCAGGTTATAGTAAATGGTTTGACCTGTTTCATGCAGGTTTATTTGCCCCTGATGTCAGTACATGGGTAAACCCTTTTATAGCAGAATGGCAACCTGGAACAATTGTTTCATCTATGAATTATAGCATGCTGAATGTTAAATTCGGTTATCACACATCCATACACAACAATAATTTTTTTGTAAGTGCGGGACCTGCAATAGCCTGGGGAAAAGACTTTGTTATTACCTCTGTAAGTCCTGATATTATAGGAATACCTTCATCTAAAATGGTAAATAATCACCATGGCGGTTTTATATGCGAAGCAGGATATAATTATTCCCTTTTTCATGACCATGCATCTGTCGGTATAGCTATAAGTGCACAGAAATACAATATATTTACCCAGTATAGCGCAAACCTGCAGTTTGCCTATCAAATACCTGTCAGGAACAGGGCAAAGAGCCATGATAAATAGCTATCTCATAATCATAAACTTCTGCTTATAATTTCCATCCATAGCGTCAAGATATATGTCCCTATTGTCCCCGTTTGTAATGGGGACAACACGATACAGCATTTGCAACGTCACCCAACAAAAAATGAAACTTGTCCTCGTTTGCAACGAGGATAAACAGGTTCGGCGTTTGCAACGCCACTACAATACGGCAACGTTTACCAATCCTTTCTTACCACAATAATCTCGGGCTATTGTCCCTGTTTGTAACGAGAACAACAAGATACAGCGTTTGCAACGTCACCCAACAAAAAATGAAACTTATCCTCGTTTGCAACGAGGATAAACAGGTTCGGCGTTTGCAACGCCACTACAATACTGTAACGTTTACCAATCCTTTCTTACCACAATAATCTCGGGCACTGCTAAACAAATAATCCTGCGGGTCAGATACAATTAATTGTTGTACAGGATTATCATGTATATAATCCGTTTTCTGCTGAAACAGTTTTGTGCCATCAAGGTAGATAGCATGGTTGCTGTCCGTCCAAAGTTTATAGTTTTCAGCCCTGCCTGTAGACTGTGCAGCAAATTCAAACTTATGCAGCAACCAGTCCTTACGACTTTCCGCTCCTGACTTTATTTGTTCAACAATCTTCTTGGAAGTGAATTTTTTAAAATCTCTTATTATATCAGACAATCTTGCAGGTGGCAATGAACGTACTATTAAATGGAGGTGATTGGTCATTAATACCCATGCATTACATTCCAGGCCCTTATGTGCAATACAGTAGTTCAGCGATTCAACTATTGTTTCCTTATACACAGGCCGTGTAAATACATCTACCCATTCTACCACAGTGAACGTGAGAAAATAATATGCATGTTGGTCTGTGATATAATACCTGTCTCCTGACATGTATCTAAGATAATTATTATGGCGTTACAAACGCCGTTCCGAGGCATCCTCGTTGCAAACGAGGACGAGAATAAGGTAACTATTATGGCGTTACAAACGCCGCTCCAGGGGCATCCTCGTTGCAAACGAGGATGAGCGTACAATAGACCTATCACAAAAAAACACTCTTGTCCTCGTTTGCAACGAGGATAACAAGGTACAGCGTTTACAACGCCCCGCAATAAAAAACCGTCCAAAAGGACGGTTCTTAAAATCATAAATCTTAAATCATCAAATCATACATTAACAGCTTCTTTCACCTGTTTGGCTGGTTCCAGTTCATGGTCGGCCATAACGATTTCGGGGGCAGGCTTATTTACCTGTACAATGCCTAATTTTTTAAACAGCAGTATCATATAATAAACCGGGTCAATTTCGTGCCAGCGGTAGCCGAAGTTGATGCTGGAGGCATGCTTATGATGGTTATTGTGGTAAGACTCACCCAACATCAGGAAATCGACATGCAGCAGGTTTTCCGAGGTATTCTTCATTTCGAAATTCTCATAACCGTATTTATGCGCATACCAGTTGATGATGGCGCCATGTACCGGGCTCATGAACACATGTACCGGTATCAGCAGGTAAAACCATGCGCTGGGCGCAAAGGCTACATAAAAGGCAGTATAAGCGCCTACCCAGAATATACGCGAAGCCCATGAATGGCCTATTTTATCGATTAGTTTCCAATCCGGTACATTCTTCTTAAACCTGGATTGTATGGGAATGGTTTCCGCATACACTGCAGCATAATACCGCCACGTTTTCAGCATCATATCCATCAGGTTCTTCGAGTACTTGGGAGAGTGCGGGTCATGCTCCGTATCGGCATAGGCATGGTGCAGGCGGTGCATCACCCCGTAAGCCCTTGGGCTCAGGTAAGACGAGCCTTGTGCAATATAGGTCAATATAAAAAACACCCTTTCCCAACCCTTGCTCATGCGTATGGCCGAATGGGCCGCATAACGGTGCTGGAAAAACGTTTGAAAAAACAGGGATATGTAGTGGTGGCCGAAAAAGAAAAGTAAAATGGGCATACGCTCTTTAAAACAGTTAATAATAAAATAAGTTCACCGGTGGATGTGTGTATGGTCTCTTTGCGATACCGTCTCACGCCGGGATACCCCTCAGCCTGTCACAGAAACGCGCGCAAAGATACGTTTTTCCGCAAATGCATGGTTAAATTATCAATTTATTAAATAGATTTTGTGATTTTGGCATTAAAATTCCTTAGCTGCAAAAAAGACTAACGTGCTCCGTTAAAACAGGATATACCTGTAGCAAACTACAAAAAAAGCAATACTTCCAGGTTAGCATTCCGGGAAAGCATAACAACGCTTACCTTTGCGGCATAATTCAAAACACATACAATGTTTCGCTATAGTATTATCATTGCCTGTTTGTCCGTATTGGCCTTCAGCGCGTGCCGTGAATCCCGCATTCACGAGCACCCCGAGTGGGGAAAGAAGTTTGAAGCACAGGGCATCACCAAAGCCTGCTTCATGTTACGCGATAACAATCATGAAGCCGTACACTATTATAACAAAGACCGCTGCCTTGAGCGTTTCTGCCCTGCCTCTACCTTCAAAATCTTCAATTCGCTGGTAGCACTTGAAACGGCTACTGCCCTCGATGAGCAAATGGTAATAAAGTGGGACAGTGTAGTGCGCTGGAATGCCGACTGGAACAAGGATATGAACATGCGCGAAGCCTTTAAGGTGAGCAATGTCGCTTACTTTCAGGAGCTGGCACGCCGCATTGGACCCGCCTTTATGCAACACTATCTCGATACGGCTAACTACGGCAATAAAAACATAGGAGGTGGTATCGATCAATTCTGGCTCAACGACAGCCTGAAAATATCCGCCGACGAGCAGGTAGGCTTCCTGAAACGCCTTTACTTTAACGAACTGCCCTTTTCAGAGCGTAGCCAGCGTATAGTGCGCAGCATGATGTTGCAGGAAGAAACACCGCAATACCGTCTCTTTTACAAAACCGGCTGGGCACAGCTTCCTGAAAAACAGGTACTGTGGATAGTTGGCTATGTAGAGAAAATAGAGCACATGAAAGAACATAAAAACTCTATGAACAAAAGCGACCAGCGCCTCTATCCTTACTTCTTTGCCCAAAACTTCGAACTGGCGCCTGCCGATACGGTCAAAGACTGGGGAAGCATCCGTATAAATGTTATGAAAGAAGTTTTAAAGGAATTCGGCGCACTGCCGCAATAGTCAACAAAAAACGGCTCAACACCAGTTGAGCCGTTTTCATATAGTTCTTTATACCACCTTAAAATAATCTTTTCAGTACGTTATATACTACCTGGGGTTTACCGAGCGTGTAAAAGTGCAACACGGGTATGTTATTCTTCAGCAAATCGCGACACTGCTCCAGCAACCATTCTTCACCAACCTTCTCGCAGGCTTCCGGCGTATTGGCTTTCATCATTTCGTTGCATAAGTCTACCGGTACTTCTACGTTAAAGATGCTGGGTATCATTGTCAACTGGCGCTTATTCGTCAATGGTTTCAGGCCGGGTATGATGGGCACATTCATCCCGTTATCATGACAGCGCTTTACAAAATTGTAATAGTGCTGGTTGTTGAAGAACATTTGGGTGGTAATGTAATCGGCCCCGAGGTCTACTTTCCTTTTCAGGTAGTAAATATCCGTATCCATATTGGGCGCTTCAAAATGCTTTTCAGGATAGCCAGCCACGCCTATACAGAAGTCGGTCTTTACCCCGTCCATAATATCTTCTTCCAGGTAATGCCCGCTGTTCAGGCCTATTATCTGTTTTACAAGGTCTTCGGCATAACGGTGGCCATTGGGATGCGGTGTAAAAAACTTTTCATTAGCAGCCGCATCGCCACGCAGGGCCAGCACATTCTTCACACCCAGGAAGTGCAGGTCTATAAGCGCGTTCTCCGTTTCCTCCTGGCTAAAGCCCCCGCATATCAGGTGCGGTATGGCTTCCACCTTGTATTTGTTCATGATAGCAGCACAAATACCTACCGTACCGGGGCGTTTGCGTATCTCAACCCGTGCGAAGTTGCCGTCAGGGCGTTTCTTATATACCTGTTCGGCACGGTGGTAAGTTACGTTCACAAAGGCAGGCTTGAACTCCATCAGCGGGTCAAGGCTGTTGTATATAGAATCAATACTCTTACCCTTCGTAGGCGGCAATATCTCCAGCGAAATGATAGGCGCTTTTGTTTCAGCTAAATATTGTGTGACTTTCATATGCAATGTGCAAAAATATACAATCTGTCCTCTTTTCCGCTTTTCTTTTATATGGTTTTATATAACATCAAAGTAGCCGATATTGCCTATTTTTGTACAAAACAGGCAGTTTGGAACCTAAGCTGAAAATATACACCAAGGGACTGATAAAACGTTACCGCAACCGTACGGTGGTGAATAATGTTTCGTTTGAAGTAAACCAGGGAGAGATTGTAGGGTTGCTGGGGCCAAACGGCGCAGGCAAAACCACATCATTCTACATGGTGGTAGGGCTTGTAAAGCCTGACGAAGGCGAAGTGTTCCTGAATGACCTGAACATTACCAGGCTGCCCATGTACAAAAGGGCACAAATGGGTATCGGTTACCTGCCGCAGGAAGCATCCGTATTCCGCAAGCTTTCGGTAGAGGATAATATCACTGCCGTACTGGAAATGACCAAGCTGACCAAGGCAGAGCAAAAGAATAAACTGGAGCAACTTATCGACGAGTTTCACCTGGGCCATGTACGCAAGAGCCCCGGCGATGTACTGAGCGGTGGCGAAAGAAGGCGTACCGAAATAGCCCGCGCCCTTGCGGTTGACCCTAAGTTCATACTGCTGGATGAACCCTTTGCAGGTATTGACCCGATAGCTGTTGAAGATATACAGACGATTGTAGCACGATTGAAATTTAAAAATATAGGCATCCTCATTACAGACCATAACGTACAGGAAACCCTCTCGATAACTGACCGCGCCTATCTCCTGTTTGAAGGTACTATACTAAAGGCCGGGGTAGCCGAAGACCTGGCTGCCGACGAACAGGTAAGAAAAGTGTATCTTGGCCAGCACTTTGAGCTAAAGCGCAAAGACATAGCTATATAAGGAGATATTTTACGACTACAGGCTAAAGATTTTAAGATTAAACGATTATATTGCTTTACCCACAAGGAGTTTCGAGATGAGTATTATCAGCCCGGCTTTAAAAAGTTTTATGAAGTTGCGTTCCAGTGCGATTGACAATTTTATGCTCAATCCCATCGATACGCAGCAACAGGTATTTAACAACCTGGTGGGCTCGGCACAGTTTACGGAATATGGTAAAAAGTACAATTTTGAACAAATAAGCCGCATATCCGACTTTAAAAAACAGACCCCGATAAACGATTATGACAGTCTGAAGGATTACATCCACAGGATAATGCAGGGCGAGCAAAACCTGCTCTGGCCTTCGCCTATCAGTTGGTTTGCCAAATCAAGCGGAACGACGAGTGATAAAAGCAAGTTTATTCCTATCAGCAAAGAGTCGCTGGACGAAAACCACTATAAAGCGGGAAAAGATGTACTGACACTGTACCTGCGCAATTTTCCCGAATCGAAAGTCTTATCAGGCAAATGCCTCGTGATAGGCGGCAGCCACCAGATAAATCAGCTCAATGCAGATTCTTTTTTTGGCGATTTATCGGCAGTAATGCTGCAAAATATGCCACTATACGGGCAACTCATACGCACGCCCGACCTTTCCATAGCCCTGATGGACGAATGGGAAGCTAAAATAGAGAAAATGGCGCGCACCACTATACAGGAAAATGTTACCTATATAGCCGGTGTGCCTACGTGGACAATCGTGCTCATTAAACGGATACTGGAAATATCAGGCGCTAAAAACCTGCACGAGGTGTGGCCCGACCTGGAACTGTATATTCATGGCGGCGTAAGTTTTAAACCTTACCGCGAACAGTTCAGGAACTTTATCCCCTCCCCGTCCATGCACTACCTGGAAACCTATAATGCTTCCGAAGGTTTCTTTGCCGCTCAAAACGAGCTGGACCATGAGGGCATGCTCCTTTTCCTGAACCACGGCATTTTTTATGAGTTTATGCCCATGGAAGAGTATGGAAAGGAAGCCCCGCAAACAATAGGGTTGAAAGATGTAGAGCTCAACAAGAATTACGCCCTCGTTATCAGCACCAACTGCGGCCTTTGGCGGTACCTGGTGGGCGATACCATACAATTTACTTCACTTAGCCCGTTCCGTATAAAGGTAACAGGGCGGCTCAAGCATTTTATCAATGCTTTTGGCGAAGAGGTGATTGTTGATAATTCGGACTATGCTATTGCCGAGGCATGTAAGGCCACCGGCGCCATAGTAAATGATTATTCAGCCGCACCTGTATATATGACGGGCGAATCCAACGGCGCACATGAATGGATAATCGAGTTTGAACTTTTGCCCTGCCCGCTCCCTGTGTTCACAGAGGCACTTGATAAGGCATTACAAAAAGTAAACTCCGATTATGAGGCCAAACGCCATAAAGATATTGCCCTGCGTATGCCCGTGGTGCATATTATGCCCAAAGACGGTTTTAAAGCGTGGCTGAGGGATAAAGGGAAACTGGGCGGACAACATAAAGTGCCCCGCCTCAGCAACGAGCGCAAGTACCTGGAAGAAATGATGCCCTACACCACCCACTAATCCTGCGGCGGCAGCCCTGCAAATTCCGTGTTCAACTCGGCTATATAACCCAGTATCTCTTTACGTCCCGTGAATTTTACGGTACTCGTCACAAATGTACGGGGTATGAATTCCCATTCTTTTTTCATCAGGTCGACAAACAGGCGCACGTTTTTATGTACATCGCGCTGATTGCTTTTATCAGCCTTGGTAAATACCAGGTTGAAGGGCACCTGCCATTCACCCAGCTTACGGAGAAACTCAAGATCTTTAGCCTGCGGGGAGTGCCTGCTGTCTATCAGCACAAATACCGTCATCAGGTTCTGGCGCTCCTTCATATAGCTTTCTATCATCTTCTCCCAGCTTGCCCGCTGCGTCTGCGATACCTTGGCATAGCCATAGCCCGGCAAATCAACTATATACCATTCATCGTTTATGATAAAATGATTGATAAGCTGTGTTTTACCGGGGGTGGCAGACGTTTTGGCCAGCTTCTGGTTATTGGTCAGCATATTGATGAGAGAAGACTTACCTACGTTAGAGCGGCCTATAAAAGCATATTCCGGCATATCGGGGGCAGGACAACCCGATACCTTGGGGCTGCTTATCAAATATTTGGCAGAGCGTATTTCCATTAGCTGTGTTGGTGTACTTTTGCAAACAATGCAGTCAGACAATCAAACGAACCCGGCCTCAACTGTTTTGCCGGATGCGGGGTCAAAATTAAGCAAGAAAGCGCAGGTTGCCGATATGTTTAATAACATAGCGGGACATTACGACTTCCTGAACCACTTTCTTTCGATGGGCATAGACAAAGGCTGGCGTAAAAAAGCAATAGCAGAAATCGCTAAGGTACAGCCTAAAAACATACTGGATGTAGCTACCGGCACCGGCGACCTGGCTATTGCAGCATCGAAACTGCAGCCCAAACAGGTAACGGGTGTGGACATTGCCGACCAGATGCTGGAAATAGGCCGCAAAAAAGTGGCAGAGCAAAACCTGTCTAACATCATTACCCTGCAAACAGGCGATAGCGAGGCCATGCCTTTTGCCACCGATAGTTTTGATGCCGTTACCTGCGCTTATGGGGTGCGCAACTTTGAAAACCTGGAAGCGGGCCTTAAAGAAATGAATCGTGTGATGCGCCCGGATGGTAAACTGGCCATACTGGAATTTTCGCATCCCAAAACATTTCCCGTAAAGCAGCTTTACCGGTTTTATTTCCGGTTTATTTTACCCACGCTGGGCAAAATAGTATCGAAGCACAGCCGCGCCTATACCTACCTGCCGGAATCGGTAATGGCTTTCCCGGAAGGCAAAATTTTTTGCAGCACGCTGGAAAAATGTGGGTTTAAAGATGCCAAAGCCCGGCCCCTGACCTTTGGCATAACAACCCTGTATACTGCTACCAAGTAACAAAAGCATGGCAATTAGTACATTTGCGGGTATATGAATACCCGCCAGCTTTTTCAACAGCATATAGCACAAACTTCCCCTGCGCCCATTGGTCTGAACATCGTATCGGCAGAGGGGAATTACTTATATGATGAAGAGGGGAAATCTTACCTTGACCTGATAGGCGGCATCAGCGTGTGCAATACCGGCCACCGGCACCCAAAGGTGACCGAGGCTATAAAAACGCAGGCAGATAAATACCTGCACATCATGGTATACGGGGAGGTAATACAAAGCCCCCAGGTGCAATATGCCAAACTGCTGACGGATAACCTGCCCGCTACACTTAATTGCGTTTATTTCACGAACTCAGGGGCAGAAGCTACGGAAGGCGCCATAAAACTGGCAAGGCGCTTAACGGGACGACCGGACATAATAGCCTGTAATAACAGCTATCACGGCGCCACACTGGGAGCGTTGAGCATCATGGGCGATGAATACTGGCGCAATGCCTTCCGCCCGCTGATGCCGGGTGTATGGCATTACGATTATAACAGCGATGCACTGATAGACGCGGTAAATGAAAAAACAGCCTGTGTTATCATAGAAACGATACAGGCAGAGGCAGGAATAATCGAGCCTGATAATGACTGGCTGGAAAGATTGAGACATAAATGCGATACTACAGGCACCCTGCTCATATTTGATGAAATACAGGCAGGCTTTGGGCGTACCGGAAAATTCTGGGGATTTGAGCAGTATGGCGTAATACCCGACATCATACTGGCAGGCAAAGCGCTTGGCGGCGGCATGCCTTTAGGTGCCTTTATATCTTCTGCGCAAAACATGCAGAGCTTTACCCATAATCCTGTTTTAGGGCACATTACTACATTCGGCGGCCACCCGGTTTGCTGTGCTGCCGGTATGGCTTCCATGCAGGTATTATTGCAAGATGGGCTGATAGACGATGTAGCGGCAAAAGAAGAACTGTTTCATACCTTATTAAAGCATAAAGCCATCAAAGCAGTGAGAAGCAAAGGGCTATTGATGGCCATAGAAATGGGGTCGCCAGAGGCCGTATTGAATACGCTTCAAAAAGCTTTAGAAAAAGGATTATTTTCCGATTGGTTCCTTTTTGCCCCGCAGTGCATACGCATTGCGCCGCCGCTTACCATTACCCACGAGGAAATTACCCATGCCTGCCAACTATTAATGGAGTGTATGGAATAAAAAAGGCAGCCTATTGCTAAGCCACCTTTTAATCGCCCCGGTCATCAACCTTCTTTAGTGCAATACGATTGTTTTTGTTTTGCTGCCAACGGTCAGTGTTGCAAAATGGTCGCAGTTACCGCTGCCATAGTCCAGTGTCCTTACGGCTTTGCCCTGCGGTGTCAGTTGTATGGTGCCCTGTTTTATCCAATGGCAGCTCATAGCCACTACAAGGGGTGAAGTAATGCTTTCACTCACTGTTGTATTATTAGGTCGTGTAAGTGTACCGCTGCCTGTTATTTCATATACATCGTCTATACGGGCAAGCGTACTTTCCCCTTGCACCCATGTACGGGTACGGGTGCTTACCTGGGTAACGGTCCCTTTGTTACTATCCAATACCACAGAGCCATTCACACTTATATTGTAGTACAAGTGCCCGCTACTGTTGTGGCCCATATTGGTTATTTGCTTTGTTCCCGTTACATGGTTATTGTCTACATAATAATTACTGAACCCAATGGTACGCACATAGCCGCTGTCCCGGTATTTACCGGCAAACGATATGATAATTGCGCCTCTCCTGTACCTGCCGTCATTGCACAGGCAGTTGGTTGTGCCGAAATCAATGGTCAATGTATGCGGGTTGGATACGGTATCGAGCGTAACCGTAGCGCAACTACTCAATAAATTTGCCCCGCCTTTAAGTGCAGATGCGCCATTCATATAGGCTTCGTCTGAGAGGGACTCCACATCATCAAAGGTCTGTTCCATACGGGCCTGCTCATCGGCATATCCCGTATCTTCTTCTGTGTTAGTGGTTTGCGTGCTGTTCTCCTTTTTACAGGCAGCGAATGTACACAACGCAACTAGCGTATAAATAATTAAAAGAGACAGTTTATTATTTTTCATATTTCCTGGTTTTGTAGTTAAGACAATCCGTTTTACAATTCGTTTAACAGCGCTGCATGATTTTTTTTCATATCGTAATATATAGTCTCTAAAAGCGCTCAGATGGCGAGGAAATAAATGCTACATTTGCGCAAATATTTTTTCAAAACCTATGCAAGTAGCTATAATAGGTACAGGATACGTTGGCCTGGTGTCGGGTACCTGCTTTGCCGAAACCGGTAATAATGTAATTTGTATCGACATTAACGAGGACAAAATACAAGACTTAAGAAATGGCAAATCCCCTATTTATGAACCCGGACTGGATGTACTGCTTGAACGCAACATCAAGGAAAAACGGATAGAATTTACCACTTCGCTGGCCGAGGGGGTAAAAGATGCCAAAGTCATCTTCCTGGCTTTGCCTACACCACCCGGCAAAGACGGAGCTGCCGACCTGCAGTATGTGCTGGATGTGGCAGACCAATTGGGCAGCATCATTACCGAGTACAAAGTGATTGTGAATAAAAGCACCGTTCCCGTAGGTACGGCCGAAAAGGTTACGGCCGCATTGGCCCAAAAACTGGACCGCGATTTGTTTGACGTAGTATCGAACCCCGAATTTTTGCGCGAGGGCGTGGCTGTCGACGATTTCCTGAAGCCCGACCGTGTGGTAATCGGTACATCGTCTGAGCGGGCAAAAAAAATAATGGAGGAGCTGTACCACCCGTTTGTGCGCCAGGGCAATCCTATTTTCTTTATGGACGAGCGCTCGTCTGAGATGACGAAATATGCCGCCAATGCATACCTCGCCATGCGTATCTCCTTTATGAACGAGATGGCTAACCTGTGCGAAAAAGCAGGGGCTAACGTAGATATGGTACGCGTAGGCATAGGCAGCGACAGCCGTATAGGCAAACGCTTCCTGTTTCCCGGTGTGGGATATGGCGGTAGCTGTTTCCCCAAAGATGTAAAAGCACTGGCACAAACAGCGCGTGAATTTGACTACGAGTACCAGTTGGTGAATACGGTAATGAGGGTGAACGAGAAACAGAAAACCGTACTGGGCAAAAAAATAACGGAATGTTTCGGCAGCGATTTATCGAACCGTCACTTTGCTATATGGGGACTGGCTTTTAAACCGGAAACCGATGACATCCGCGAAGCGCCCGCCCTCGACCTGATAGAGGAACTGCTGAATGCAGGCGCTACTGTAAGTGTTTTTGACCCTGAAGCTATGGAGAATGTAAAACGCCTGTTCGGCGACCGGATAACTTATGCCACCAGTCCGTACAATGCATTGGATAAAGCGGATGCGCTGGTAATCGTTACCGAATGGAGCGAGTTCCGCAACCCCAACTTTGCACGCATCAGCGAATCGCTGAAACAACCTTTCATTTTTGACGGCCGCAATGTTTATTCGCTGGAAAAAATGGAAGAACTTGGTTTTTACTATGAAAGCATCGGGCGCAAAATCGTTCATGCAAGCCTGCGCAATACTTTAGACATTCCAACAGAACAAATAGTGCGCCAGCGCGGCAATATCGATTAATAACAATATTCAACCGGTAGTATTAACATATCATGGCTAATAAACGCATTCTCATTACAGGGGCAGCAGGCTTTCTAGGCTCTCACCTCTGCGACCGTTTCCTGAAGGAAGGGTACGATGTTGTAGGTATGGACAACCTGATAACAGGTAACATGCAAAACATAGAACACCTTTTCCCTGTTAAAGAATTTGAATTTTACCACCACGATGTATCGAAGTACGTGCATGTGGCAGGTAACGTAGATTATATCCTGCATTTTGCATCGCCTGCCAGCCCTATCGATTACCTGCAAATGCCCATCCAGACGCTGAAGGTAAGTTCGCTGGGTACGCATAACCTGCTGGGGCTGGCTAAATCGAAAGGCGCACGCATACTGGTAGCTTCTACATCAGAAGTATACGGCGACCCGCTGGTACACCCGCAAACGGAAGAATACTGGGGCAATGTAAACCCCATAGGCCCCCGCGGTGTGTATGACGAGGCCAAACGCTTTATGGAAAGCATAACTATGGCCTACCACAACTACCACGGCCTTGAAACAAGGATTATCCGCATTTTCAATACTTACGGCCCGCGTATGCGCCTCGATGATGGCCGTGCACTGCCTGCTTTCATGAGCCAGGCTTTGAGGGGAGAAGATGTAACGGTATTTGGCGATGGCTCACAGACGCGTTCTTTCTGCTATGTAGACGACCTGGTAGAAGGTATTTACCGCCTGCTGATGTCTGACTACCATATGCCGGTGAACATCGGCAACCCTTCGGAAATAAGCTTACTGCAATTTGCCGAGGAAGTTATCAAGCTGACCGATTCAGGTTCTAAAATCGTATTTAAACCACTGCCGCAGGACGACCCCAAACAACGCCAGCCGGACATTACCAAAGCCAAACAAATACTTGGCTGGGAGCCTAAGGTTGACAGGCATGAGGGACTGAAGCGTACGCTGGAATATTTTAAGGAGCATGTAAAATAAGGCCCCTCCCGGCCTCCCCCAGGGGGAGGAGGTGGACTAAAAGAGAAACCCGCACATTTTGTGCGGGTTTCTCTTTTAGCATATAATATATTGTAAAGCGTCCTGCCATAAAATGGCTCCTCCCCCTGGGGGAGGCCGGGAGGGGCTACTGCACCAACTTATTCTCCAGCTCCAGCACTTTGGTTTCGTTTACTTTCAGGTTATAAACAGACTGGTAGAACCTTACCAGTGCATCTACATAGCTGCTTTCGGCTTCCCTGGTTTCAAGGGTGGTAGCAATACCCACCTTAAAGCGGGCACGCTGTATGTCCATGTTTTCTTTGGCATAGCCAATATTCTCCAGTTCCAGTTGGTAGGCCGATACCGCCACTTCATAATTGCGCCAGGCAGTGCGGTATTGCCTCCCTATTTCCGTATTCTGTTTATCGTATAAAAGCTGGTCGCGCATAGACTGGAGGGATGCTACTTTTACCTCTCTGCGTATGTTGCCGCCCCTGAATATGGGAATATTCAGGTTCAGCCCCCCCGTGGGACCGTAGCTGCGGTTGAACAGGGCGAAGCCCGACTGGCTTTTTGTATAACTGTAGTTGTAACCTCCTTTCAGGTCGAGCTGGGGCAGGTAGTACGTGCGTGCTATACGCTCGTTCAGCTTCGATATTTCTGCATTGTGTTTTGCCACTACCAAAGAAAGGTTTATATCCTCCAGTTGTTCTTTATCTGCAGGTTCAAGCGAAAGGTCGGCAGCAAGGCTGTCATCTACTATATATGATGCATAAGGGTCTGTGCCCATCCATGCATTCAGGTTGGCAAAGGCCTCTGTTAATGCCGACTGTTGCGATAAAGAATCAGAGCGGCGTGCATTATAATCTACACGCGCCTGCAGGTAATCTACTTTGGCCGATGACCCTGTTTCATATTTCAATTGGGAGATGGCCATACGTATTTTAGCCAGCGCCAGTCCTGTATCTATGGCCACACCCTGTTGCTTTTGCAATACTACTTGCGCATACGCCTGCACTACCTGCGATATGGTAGCCTGTACCTGCGCTTTCAGTTGCGCGGCTCCCAGTTTTTCCAGTTTGTTCAGTTCTTTTTTCAGCAGGAACATACGTCCACCGTCAAACACGGTCCAGTTCAGGTTTACAGCACCATTATACGAAAGGGAGGCTGCATTGTTCACTTCCTGTACCCGGCCGTCTGCAAATTCAATATGCGTATTCGCACTACCTACCGTGAGGCCGCCTGTAGCATTTATATCGGGCAACATACCGGCATTACCGGCTGTATTATTAGCGCTCGCCTGGTCTGCCGCTACTTTGGCGATGCGTATATCATAATTATAAGCGAGGGCTTTGGCAATAGCATCCTGCAATGTGAGCCGTTCCTGCGCGTGCAGCGCCCCGGCACCCAAAAGCAGTATCAATACAAACCATTTATTCATAAATATCTTATAGTCCTTTTATAGTCTTTGATGCATGCATCATTGTTATTCATCCAGCTTGCCGATAGCAGTTGGCGCTACCACTTTTCTGCGGGAGAAGTACGTGTACATTACCGGCAGTATAAACAGGGACAGCAACAACGAAAACAGCACACCACCCACAATTACAATACCCAGCGGCATACGGCTGGTTGATGCCGCACCTAATGACAATGCCAGCGGCAATGCACCGAATATCATGGCAAGGCTCGTCATCAGGATAGGCCGTAAACGCATAGAGGCCGCTTCTACTGCTGCATCCATTTTAGATGCGCCTTTATCCCGGATGTGGTTAGCGTACTCCACTATCAGGATACCGTTTTTCGTTACCAGCCCTATCAGCATAATCATACCGATTTGTGAGAAGATATTCAGCGTTTGCCCGAATATCCACAGCGTGAGCACCGCCCCTGATATGGCCAGCGGTACCGTAAGCATGATGATAATGGGATCGATAAAGCTTTCAAACTGTGCGGCAAGAATCAGGTAAATCAATACCAGTGCCAGCAAAAATGCGAACAGCGTATTGGAAGAGCTTTCCGCATAGTCTTTGGAAGTACCTCCCAGCGAGGTAGTAAACGAATCGTCAATTACCTTCTGGTCGCGCAGGCGGTTATATATGTTCTCCATTTCCGTAATACCGTCACCGATAGTTTTGCCGGGCGAAAGGCCCGCTGACACTGTAGCCGATTTATAGCGGTTGTAGTGGTATATCTGCGAAGGACTGGTTGTTTCTTCCATCGATATTACATTGTCTATCGATATGAACTGCCCTTCATTATTCTTCACATATAAAGACTTCAGGTCAACGGGGGCATCCCGGTTATAACGGTCTACCTGGCCCAGTACCTGGTATTGTTTTCCATTCTTGGTAAAGTAGCCCAGCCTGCCGTTACTCAGGGCCAGTTGCAGCGTTTGCGATACATCGGCAACAGATACGCCCAACTGGGAAGCCTTTTGCCTGTCGATGGAAACAGTCAGCTCCGGTTTATTGAATTTCAGGTCTACATCTACCCCCTGGAATACGGGGCTTTTGTTTACCTCGTCAAGAAAAGCAGGTAAAACTTTAGTGAGCTTATCAAAGTTCACGTTCTGCAATATGAACACAATCGGGTACGCACTACCCCCGCGCTGTACCGATATGGTTTGCTCCTGTATGGCAAATGCTTTACCGAAATTATATTTCTGGAAATTCCGGTTTATCATTTGTACGATATCATTTTGTGAACGTTCACGCCCGGAAGGGTCGGACAAACGCATATTCATAAAACCCGAGTTCACCGCGCCCGCTCCTGTAAAGCCAGGTGACGTTACAGAAAGCAGTACCTCTCTTTCGGGAATTGAATCCATCATTACACCTACAAGCTGGTCCATGTAATTGTCCATAGCATCGTAAGAGGTGCCTTCAGGTGCCGATATCAGCACACGGAACCTGCTACGGTCCTCAAGAGGGGCCAGTTCGGACTGGAGGCTCCTGCCTATGATAAATATCAATGCGGCGCTGACCACTATACCTGTAACAGCGAGCCATTTATTGCGCATTATCCACTCAAGTCCGCGGCGGTAGCCGTTTTCCATCCCTTTGAAAAAAGGTTCTGATTTAACGTAGAACTTTGAGGGCTTATGCACACTGCGGGTCATCAGCACGTTCAGCACAGGTGTAAGCGTCAGCGATACGAAGGCGGAAATCAGTACGGCCCCTGCCACCACTATACCGAATTCGCGGAAAAGCCGCCCGGTGAACCCCTCCAGGAAAACGATGGGCAGGAAAACCACGGCAAGCGTAATAGAGGTAGAAATAACCGCGAAGTATATCTCCTCGCTACCCTCTTTGGCAGCGCGGTGCTTCTCCATCCCTTTCTCCAGCTTCTTGAATATATTTTCCGTTACCACGATACCATCATCCACCACAAGGCCCGTAGCCAGTACTATGGCCAGCAGGGTAAGTATGTTGATGGTAAAGCCCATGATGTACATAATAAAGAATGCACCTATCAGGCTGACAGGTATATCTATCAGCGGGCGAAGGGCAATAAGCCAGTCGCGGAAGAAAAGGTAAATAATCAGGATAACCAGCCCGAAGGATATCAGCAATGTTTCTTCCACCTCCGATATCGACTGTTTGATATAAGTGGTGGTATCGAGGGCTATATCTACTTTAAAGTCGGCAGGAATATCTTTCTTTATCTGCTCGTACCTTTTGTAAAACTCATCGGCAATAGCCACGTAGTTGGAACCCGGCTGTGGCGTGATGGCCAGTGCTATCATCGGCACACCACCTTTTTTCAATACAGTTTCTTCATTTTCCGGCCCTAAAACCGCCTCACCTACATCAGACAAGTGTACATCCACACCATCCACATTCTTTACAATCAGGTTATTGAAATCCTCCTCGGTGTACAAGCGGCCAAATGTGCGAACGGATAACTCCGTATAGTCTCCCGACAATTTACCCGATGGCAACTCCACATTCTGCTTATTCAGGGCCTGCTCTATATCCTGGAAGGTAATGCCGTAGCCTGCCATCCGCACAGGGTCGAGCCAGAGGCGCATTGCATAGCGTTTTTCGCCCCATATACGTATATAGCTCACGCCGGGTATCGTCTGCAATCTTTCTACCAGTACGTTCTCTGCATATTCCGTAAGCTCCAGCTGGTTTTTAGTATCGCTCTGCACCGTCATGGATATGATGGTCTGGGAGTTGGCATCCGCTTTAGACACTACCGGGGGCGCATCTATATCCTGCGGCAGGTTTCGCACTGCCTGCGATACTTTATCGCGCACATCATTGGCTGCAGCTTCCAGGTCTATACCCAGGTCAAACTCTACGGTTATACTACTCGTTCCCTGTGCGCTGGTTGAAGAAATGGTCTTGATACCTGCGATACCATTGATTGATTTTTCGAGCGGCTCTGTAATCTGCGTTTCAACAATATCGGGGTTGGCGCCTGCGTAGGAAGTACGGACGTTAATAATCGGGGGGTCGATAGACGGGTAATCGCGGACACCGAGAAAATTAAACCCTATAACGCCAAAAACGACAATAATGATATTGAGCACTATTGCTAAAACAGGGCGCCGTAAGGATAGTGACGGTAAACTCATGAAGGATGTTTCGTAAAATAGTTACCAAATATACGGGCAGTAAGGGTGAGTTTTTTCACATCACTATTACAATCAATATCATAGCAGCTTACCTGTTAGCATTATACCGTACAAAATCTGCTACAATAAAAAAATTATCAGGTCAACTTCATTGATTGTGAATGATTAATAAAGGCATCAATTCATTAATACCCGCGTACTGCCTATAACCCTATTTTAAATTATTATAAAAAGCCGGTTGCTTTTTGGCCTTTGGTATGATGCTGTTAACTTTGGAAACTGAATCGATAACCAAAAAAACATAAAGAATATGGCACATGTACTTCCTGAGTTACCATATGCATTCGATGCACTGGAACCTCATATTGACGCACAAACAATGCAAATACACCACGATAAACACCACCAGGCCTATGTTGACAACCTGAATAAGGCACTGGCCGGCAGCGACGGGGAAGGCAAAACACTGGAAGAACTGATGGCAAATATATCAGCCTATCCTATGGCTGTACGCAACAACGGTGGCGGACATTATAACCATACATTATTCTGGACGGTACTGGGCCCTAATGGCGGAGCGCCTTCCGGCGACCTGGCCAATGCCATTACAGAAGCCTTCGGGTCGCTTGAAAGCCTGAAAGAAAAAATGAACAATGCTGGCGCTACACGTTTTGGTAGCGGCTGGGCATGGCTGATTGTAAAAGACGGGAAACTGGAGGTGACTTCTACCCCCAACCAGGATAACCCGCTTATGGATATAGCAGATGTAAAAGGCACCCCTATACTGGGCATTGATGTTTGGGAACACGCCTACTATCTGAAATATCAAAACCGCCGCCCCGAATACTTAAATACCATCTGGAACGTTATAAACTGGAGCGAAATAGAAAAACGCTACAAAGCTGCGATACAATAAAACTTTCGGTTTAAAGTTTTTCAAAGGCTGCCAAAATTGGCAGCTTTTTTTTAATACAGTATATGCATTGAATGCCGGCTATATTTCTATGAGCATTCTATGGCTTGGTCTTCTTCTGCCGGGTGGTTTACCTGGCTTACCGACCTGGTATTTGTGCATACAGGTTCTGATAAAAAAAGAGAATACAGGCATTTGATGAAGGGAAAATATACATTTGTATATATGAATACTATCATCAAATACCTGAAACTTCCGTTCCTTTTCTCTGCCGAAAAAATGCAGGAAGAAGTCAGGGGCCTTTCTGCCGGGTGGCTTTCCCATTATAACCAGCACGATTATGAGGGCTCATGGACAGCCCTGCCTTTACGTTCTATCAACGGCTCTGTAAATAATGTACTGGCCAATGCAGGTGAGGATGCTGTATTTGCAGATACCGCCCTGCTGCAACAGTGCCCTTACCTGCAATCGGTGATGGATACCCTGCAATGCGAAAAAATGGCCGTACGGCTCCTGAACCTGCAGCCGGGAGCGGTAATTAAAGAGCATAAGGATGCAGAACTGAATTTTGAACAGGGAGAGGCACGCATACATATACCTGTAATGACCAACGACGCAGTTGAGTTTTATATTGAAGACGAACGAACCATCATGAACGCAGGCGAATGCTGGTATATGAATTTCAATATGAAGCACAGGGTAACAAACGGAGGCGATACAGACCGGATACACCTTGTAATGGACTGCAAAGTAAATGACTGGCTGCGGGAGCAGTTTTCCAGTACCTCGCTGGAGATAAAGAAAGAAATACCCGCACCTGAAAAATATACGGCAGCAGAGAAGCAGGCCATGATTGAAAGCCTGCGGGCCATGAATACGGCAGTTTCCCTACAGTTGGCCAGGGAGTTGGAAGCCGGCATGGGCTAATGTATCCTGTTGCTCCTGTATATGTTTAGCAACCCGGTACCCGCCTATATACAATTCATCAAGCGCGGTGCGGCCAAACATATCCATAGCCTCTTCGGGTGTTTCTACTATAGGCATACCACGGGTATTGAAAGAGGTATTCAGCAATACATAAATACCCGTCAACTTACCGAAAGCGAGAAGCAAGTCATAATATTCCTTATTCCAGTCGGGGGTAACGGTTTGCACCCGGCAGCTTCCGTCTACATGTACCACACCCGGCAGCCTGTCTTTCCATTGTTCCTGCATCTTATCGGTCAGTATCATGTACGGGCTTTCATAATTGTATTCAAAATAATTGTTTGCATGTTCAAGCGGTACGGACGGGGCAAAGGGCCTGAAGTCTTCCCTGTTCTTTACATCCCTGTTGATGATAAGCTGTATATCGCGAATGCGCGGGTCGGCAAGAATGCTGCGGTGGCCCAAGGCACGCGGCCCAAACTCTGCACCACCCCGATACCAGCCTATAACCTTCCCTCCGGCAAGTGCCTGTGCGGCTGCTTCTATGATATTTTCAGGCCTGGTGACTGATAACTGCATTTCACCTTGCCGTGCATGCCTGTCTATAGCAGCAGCTATCTTTTCATCGTCGTAAGAGCGCCCGAAGAATATACCCTTCTGCTGTTCCGGTTTGTCCTGTTGCAGCAATTTCATCCACCCGTAATAGGCGCAACCTATTGCAAGGCCGTTATCAGCGGCTGCGGGTTGTATATACAATTCGTCAACAATACCCTGCTGCAACAGGCTTGCATTGGCCACAGCATTCAGGGCCACACCGCCTGCCATTGCCAGCTTCCGTTTGCCTTGCAACAGTTGCATACGTTGTGCCGCTATATACCGTACAGCCCTTGCCGTTTCCTGCTGCACCCACCATGCTATGTCTGCATAGTGTTGAAAGTCTTTTTTGAAGTGGTTGTATGATGTACGGGGGTTAATGAATGTTTCCCCGAAGCTATCATAGTCTACAAAGCACCTGTCTTCCTTTAAAATAAAGATGGGCGGCTTACCGGTATCCTTACCGTATGGCGCCAATCCCATCAGCTTGCCTGCATCATCCAGGTTGCCAAAACAGTAGTTGCTGGCAGCGCTGTACACCCCGCCTATGGAATGTTCAATAGTAGGCAGTACCAGGGTATCCTCCCTGAACTTTTGCATTCTTGCAAAATCTTTAAACAGCGGTGTAAGCGTATTGCCGGTAAAATGATAAAAGCTATCCTTCTCGCAGAAATAGCCGGTAACCGTATTAATATCCTCCGGTACAATACCATCAGCCAGGTCATCGCACTGGTAGTACGGGCTGCCGCATCCATCGATGACCAGAACCGCACAATTGCTGAAAGGAGCGGTGGCCACTGCACTGTAGGCATGCGCTACGTGGTGCGATATACTCACGGGCTGAACGTCATATCCCGCAAAGGCGCGCGAGCCGCCATACTTATCTTTAGCAATCGTTTCTTTTTCAAAATTGGCGGCCTGTACTATCAGCGTAACATCTTGCAGGGTTATGCCTGCGGCATTGAGGCAATACTGCACGGTGAGCGAGTCGTTGCCGCCATCATGCTTCTTTCGCGTGAGCCTTTCTTTTTCAATGGCTACAATTATTTTACCATCTTTCAGCAGGCAGGATGAGCCATCGTGAGACAGCCCTGTACCTAATACATATACAGGTTTTGACATAGTGTGAGTGGTAACATATTTACCGCCGGCTAAAGATAAAAAAAGCGCTGCCTTATTTATACCCCGAAAAAGACCCTGGGGAATGATTTGTCAATGCTGTAGCGACCGCAGGTAAATGTAGGTTTGTGTAACGGGCACATTCCGTTCATGTATAATGATGGCGGTGCAAATATCTTCGTTGCCCGCAGCCACTTGTTCAAATGCTATTCCCTTGCTTTTATCATCATAGATTAATATATCCCTTCCATCGGTGTTATAATGGCCTGCTTTCTCCAGGCCGGGGAAACGTTGCCGGATATCAACCATTGAACTATACACATGCAGGTTGCCTGCAGTATGAAAGGAAGAAGAGGTAGTACGTATTTGTTTTACTACTTTTTCGCTCATACTGCTATCCTTATAGGTAACGTATATATCCAGCCTTGTACGGTTGTTATGTTCATCCCGCTTTCCATACCATGTGAGCCAGGCTTTGCCCATAGCAGCATCAGACATATCGGGTTTACCAAGTAGGCTGTTCAGCAAACTAGCAGTTATGCCCAGGTGTGTTTTTCCTACTTGTTCACCGGGAACAACCAGGAAATTATCCTGTACCTGTCCGGCTGTTTTGCCGGAATGGCCGCCTTGGGAAGAAGCACTGCCACTGCTGTCTTCAACCGTTCCTTCCATACGATTACTTACCGGCTGATTACATGATAATATAAAAACGATAAAGCCTACAAAATACCTGCATTTCATATACTGCTACAAGTACAAAATTGTGCCGCGGGTGCTAAAGCACAACAATAAAAGACAAAAATGTCTGCAATTAATGCTTTTCATGATGTCTATCATAATCTGTTATGACTTTACTCATGTTTCCCGTACACCGCTGTTGTTACTTTCGCTTTATAAGTGCATACCGCATGTTTACCAGGATTTGGATAACGCTTTTTCTTGCATTTCTGTCTTACACGGTCTGGATATATGCATATTGTGATAACAAGATTGTATACCCGGATAATACGGTAATGAACGGATGGCAAACCTGGCAGGATAAAAACTGCCAAAGCTGTCACCAATTGTATGGCCTTGGCGGGTATATGGGGCCTGACCTCACCAATGTAGCAAAAACAAAAAGTGAGCGGCACATCAGGACATACATTAAGTACGGCACGGGGCGGATGCCCAATTTCCATTTATCGGACACAGAAACAGAAAACCTCCAGGCTTTCCTTTTATGGGTCAATAAAACAGGAACGGCTACAGTACCGCCGGAAGCCGTGCATTGGTCGGGCAGTTATATAATAGATGAAAAACGATGAGCTTACTATTCCGTGTCTTTATAGGTTTTACTTTATTGCTCCTGCTCGCTACTTTAAGCTTTGGCCTGTTGTCTTCCTGGGCTTTTTTGTACCCGGAAACGTACAATAAACATTTGCCTTTTTTCCAGTTACGCCCGCTTCACGTCTCCGCCGCCCTGTTTTGGATTGTATCGGGTGCCACCGGCTGCCTATGGTATTTTAAAACGCAGGCATTCGCATCTGTAGATTATAAAAAGAACAGCGGTAATGCGTTCATGGTTTCGTGGATGCTGACCATCATTGTAATATTCCTGTTTTATGGTTTTAAAAAGTTTGGCGGGCGTGAATACTGGGAGTTCCCGCCCTGGCTGTGCCTGCCCCTGCTGCTAAGCTGGTTAAGTTTAATGTTTGCCTATTTTAAAATATGGAAAAAGGCAACCAATAAATCGGCCATGTATATTATCATGTGGTCAACCGGAATTTTATTCTTTTTTATTACGTTCCTTGAGCAAAACTTATGGCAGATACCCTGGTTCAGGCAATCTTTTCTTCGCGAGCTGACGGTGCAATGGAAAGCCAACGGCGCCATCGTAGGTGCATGGAACCAGATGATTTACGGTACTTCTCTTTTTATAATGGTGAAAATAAGCGGGGATGAAAGCCTGGCAAATAACAATAAAGTACACTTCTTTTATTTCCTGAGTCTTACCAACCTGATGTTTAACTGGGGGCATCACATTTATAACCTACCGGCAAATAATTGGGTGCGGCATGTATCTTATGCTATCAGTATGACCGAATGGATATTTTTTATCAGCATCATTCAGGGTTTCAGGTCAAAACTGGAGGAACGACGTAAACACCGGCACCTGGTCACCTACAAATTCCTCATCGCTTCGGAGGGCTGGCTGTTTGCCAATTTAATACTGGCCCTGATGATGTCTATACCGGCGGTAAACAGGTACACGCATGGTACGCACATTACCGTTGCCCATGCTATGGGCACTACTATTGGTATCAATACCATGATACTGCTGGGCGCTATCAGCTATATGCTCCGGGTTGATGAGTTGGGCGCGGATCAAAAGAAAATCATTAATGTGGGCTATTACACAGCACAGGCAAGCCTGTTCGTTTTCTGGACGGCCTTAATCGCAGCAGGCATATTGAAAGGTTACAGGTCAACAGCTTTGGGCATGGATAATTTCCAGGAGATGATGCAACCCGTTATTTCCGTACTGAAGGTATTTTCCATTGCAGGGATAGGGGTGCTTGCCGGGCTGGGAACCATTGCGGTAATATACATAGGAAACATACGGAAATTAAAAGGACAAAATTGTCTTGTTTAGGAAACTCATTAATTATGTACTGACGTGAACACAGGAGCAAGTAAGCCGATAAAAAGAAGTAAAGAACTGGTGCCACTATCGAGAGAGCACCATGATGGTTTGTTACTTTGCTGGAAAATCAGGACAGGCCTTTCCCAACAAATACCTGCCGAAAGAATCATTGCATACACTATTTACTTTTATAACACTTTCCTGGAACCACATTTCAGGGAGGAAGAAGCGTATGTTTTTTCATTGTTAGCTGATGATGATGCGATGAAAACAGATGCCCTGGCGCAGCATAGCAGTTTAAGAAAAAAGATTAGCGGCCTTGAACATTCCGGGAATGGGGTTGCAGCCCTGGGCAGCTTTGCATCTGAACTGGAACAGCATATCCGGTACGAAGAACGGGAGCTGTTTAACTATATAGAAGAAACTACCAGCCCCGGGTCTTTAAAATTAATGGGCCGGCAATTAAACAAACCAGGTAAAAATATTATTATTAAAGATGAATGGCCTGATACGTTTTGGGCTAAAAAGAACTGAGTATGTTTTCGAAATCATGCGAATACGGAATCCGCGCAATAATATATATAGCTGCTGAAAGTAACACCGGTAAAAAGGTCAGCATACAGGAAATATGCGCAGCCATAGAAGCGCCGAACCATTTTACTGCCAAAATATTACAGATACTCAGCCGTAACCGCCTTGTAAGCTCTCAAAAAGGGGTGCATGGTGGGTTTTACCTTACCAATACACAAAGAACTTCGAAACTGATAGATGTTGTTACCGCCATTGACGGGAAAACCCTGTTTACAGGTTGCGGACTGGGCCTGAAACAGTGTTCTGAAACAGAGCCCTGCCCCATACACAATAAATTCAAGGCTATCAGAAGCGGCCTGAAAAAAATGCTGGAAGAAACCACTATAGAAGAACTGGGCAAAAAGCTGGAGAAAGGAGTATCTGTTTTAAAAGCGACCGAAACATAAAAAAATTTACCAACAAAACAGGACAAAAATGTCTTTAATTAACATGAAACAGCGTATTAAGAACAACTGGCTGGCTATAGCATTGATAAACTTATGTATTGTAGCCTTCCTGGGAATGGTATTGAGAAGTAAGATATTGTTCAGTATACCTTTCATCGATTTTAAGAACTTATTACATGCACATTCTCATTTTGCGTTTGGCGGCTGGGTAACGCTGGCCATAATGGTTTTGATGGTCTATGAAATACTACCCGGCAGGTTTAGTTCAAAACCGGTATACAAATGGTTGTTTGCAGGGGTTTTGTTTAATGCTGTTGGTATGCTCCTGAGTTTCCCGTTTGAAGGTTATGGTTTGTTCTCCATCATCTTTTCTACTTTATTCATCTTCGTTTCTTATGTATTTACCGGGGTGTTTATCCGTCACCTGCTGCAGTCTTCCGCAAGCAAAACAGTTGTATTGCTAAGCATTGCTGCCCTTTCTTACCTGGCATTATCGTCCGCAGGCCCGTTTATGCTTGCCTATCTGCTCGCCAGCAAATCTGTAAATGCAGTATTATACAAGGATGCCATTTACACCTACCTCCATCTCCAGTACAATGGTTTTTTTACACTTGCAGTGTTCGCGTTGTTTACTAACCGGGTGGAAAATCTCTTTGCCCCCTTTGCAGCAAAAAATATGCACCGGTTTGCTTCCTGGCTCAACCTTTCTGTAGTGCCCTCATTGTTTCTCTGTTATATGTGGCATTATCCTGGCCTTATCTTCCGGACAATAGCTTTTGCAGGCAGCACTACTATGCTGGTAAGCACCATATATTTTTTCGCTGCCGTATTGCCGTTAAGGAGCTACCTGCAAAAATTGCAAACACCGGTACGGTTTACAGGCGTACTTGTCATAGCGGCATTTGCATTAAAAATGTTACTGCAATCCCTGATACTGGTACCTGCAATAGGAGGGCCCATCTTCGCAAACAGGCCTGTCATTATCGGGTTTCTGCACATGGTACTGCTGGGTTTTATAACCCTGTACCTGCTGGCGCACCTGGTACACACCGGGGTCCTGCGTTTAAACGGCATTACTTTATTTGCAATATATCTCTTTACATCGGCAGTAACATTCAATACAGTAACGCTGATGGCACAAGGCGGCCTAGGCATCACGCTCGGACTAAGCAGCGCAGCATTTCCATGGATACTCTGGCTTATCAGCATAGGGCTGTTTGCAGGTGCGGTGCTGATGTTTATCGGCGGTACAAGAAATGTTGGTCAAGTAAACAGCAGAATAACACTAAAAATCACACAGTATTCTTTAACAATAAAAAGTAAAGTATGAGTACGAATATTTTTATCGATGTAACAGCGTTGCAGCCCAGCTTAAAACACCCCACTATATTTAACGCTTTTGATACTATAGCGGAAAACGGAACTGTAACAATCCATAACGACCATGACCCTAAACCAGTCTATTACCAGCTTTTAGGATCGAGGGGTAACTGCTTTACATGGACCTACCTGCAAAAAGGGCCTGAGATATGGAAAATAGAGATAAGGAAAAACGCATCGGAAGCAGGAGGGGAGACAATAGGTGAAATAGTCAGCAAGGATATCCGGAAAGCGGAAGTATTTAAAAAGCTGGGGCTTGATTTCTGTTGCGGCGGCAAAAAAACATTGGAAGCGGCGTGTGCAGAAAAAGGGTTGAATACAGCGCAGGTGAGGGAAGCGCTTTATAAAGCAGAACAGCAATCGGTAACACAACCTGACTATAACAAATGGAGCTTATCTTTCCTGGCAGATTATATCGTTAACGAACACCATAATTACATCAGGGAAAATACACCGCTGCTAAAAGAACTATCAACTAAAGTAGCGGAAAAACACGGTGATAAATATCCATGGCTACCGCAAATCCATAACAGGCTGATGACACTACTGGGAGAGTTAAATACTCATATAAAGAAAGAAGAGTCCATCCTGTTCCCTTACATCAAAGCATTGGAACAAAGCAGCGGAAAGCTGCAGATAGGCTTTGAAACGATACAAGACCCGATATGGGTTATGGAAAGCGACCATGAAGCCGCAGGTGAACTGATACAGGACATCCGCAACCTCTCAAATGGATACACAGCGCCTGAAAATGCCTGCAACAGCCATAAGCTGTTCATGTATAAACTACAGGATTTTGAAAACAACCTGTTCCAACATGTACACCTTGAAAATAACATCCTTTTCCCTAAGGCTATTCTGCTGGAAAAAGAATAATAGCTTCCGGTGTTATCCAAAAGAAAAGAGGAGTGTCCCTCCTCTTTTTTATTATATACCGGTAAATCTCCGCGGCAAGCCGACCGGGCATTTACTACAAATCTTTTTTACGGAAAATACGTATAGAGAACAGAACGGGCACCAATACCCAGAACAGCATACAAACAACCGAATAAATACTGCCGGTTGCAGAGCCCAGGAATTTTTTAAAGAGTGCGCCTGAGTACCCCATCAGTACCGCCACATCGAGCTGCAGCAGCATGAGTACCCTGCCCAGGTCTATCGGGTTAAATGCTACAATGCCTATAATAGGTTTATCTATAGGGTATTCGCTAAAGGTGTAAATAAACATCAGCAGCAACCCATCAAACAGCAGTGTGAAGAACAACGCGGTAATAATGGATGCGCCTATACCTTTTGTTTTATCTTTAAACAACACGAATACCAGTAAGGCAAGCGCTGAGAAAATAAGTGTAAGCAGCAGTCCGCTAACCAGTAAAACAAACGAGGCGGGGCCCGCTGCAAAAAACAACAGGGGCAGGCCGATGCCTGCAACGTATGCCAGAGAAAGCGAGGATGCAAGGCCAATATATTCTGCGAGTAGTACTTTCACCCTTTTTACCGGCTGCGAAAGCAGTAGTTCTATAAACTCTATAGAGTTGAAAAAATAGATGGTAGCAAACAGGATGCTGATAATGGGAACAAACAGCAAGGTCACATTCATAATGCTCAGCAACCCCTTGGATGTATTGTTATCCAGGTTCAGCAAGCTGGTGGCCAGTGCTGCCAGTATGATAGCGTATATAATAACGACCCTGTTCCTTACAAGGTCAAAGGTTACATATTTTACGATAGTCTTCATTGTTCAACATTTTTTAAAGGCAACCTGTACTGCATCATTTGTGCTATTACCTTGTTCAGTCTTTGTTCGCCGGTTACATCCTTCAGCTCATCTACACTTTTATAAAACATGAGTTTTCCGTCCTGCAGGTAAACTATATGGCTGGTCATACCTTCCAGGTCGCTAAGCACGTGCGAGGTTATCAATACGAGTTTGCCTTTTAAACACTCCCTGCTTATTTTTTGTTTCAGCATCTCGCTGGAAACCGGGTCAAGACCTGCAGTAGGCTCATCGAGTATGAATATGCCGGGAGAAAACAGGAAGGCCAGGCAGGCGCTTACCTTCTGCCGGGTACCGCCCGACAGGCTGTTCATGGTTTTATTCTTCATTTTATCCAACCCAAACCCGTAGAACAGTTCATCATCATACTTAGTACAGTCTTTGCGTATTTCTTTAATCATTTTAATCACCTGCTCAATAGTCATATTGTCGGGATAGCGGCCTATTTGCGGCATATATCCTATCTGCGAACGGTAGGCATAGTCGTTGGCTACCGGTTTACCATTGATTTTTATGATCCCGCTGTCGGGTATTACGAGCCCCAGTATGGACTTTATGAGCGTGGTTTTACCCGAACCATTAGGGCCCAGGAGTGAGATGGCCTGCCCTTTCCCCATGTCCAGGTCTATATTATCGAGGGCCTTAAAGCGCCCGAATGATTTTGTCAGTTTTTCGATTTTAATCATTGTAAATTCCATTTTCTCATCATCGGATAATCATCTTTCAGTTTGTCGGGTATAAAGCTTGGCATTACTTTTTCTACCTGGTCCATTATATCGGTAAGCAAACTCCTGTACAATATCATAGTAGCAGGCACATGCTCTGTCAGCACTGCATAAAGGCTTACAGGATAATATGGCACATCTCCCACCTTATTCTTATCAAGGTCGTAGCCGGTATATTTATCCCAATAATTGGCTTTGAATACGTTCATCACCAGTGTACCGTTCGTAGCAACATCGAATGAGTTGCTGATGAAATTATTTTCTATAAAAGTGCCATTGCTGCAACTGGCCTGTATCCTCATGGCCCACCCGTTTTCACGAAAGGTATTGTGTGTAGTGAAAATGCGGTTTGCACCTTCCATAAATATGCCTACCGTATTTTTCTCAAAAATGTTGCCCTCTATATTGCCGTCCGATATTTCCTTGAGCAGCAGGCCATACGCTGCATCGCCCCAGTTGTGACTAAAGCGGTTCCTTTTCATGGTAACACCTTTGGAAAACATTACCGCTACACCTGAGCCATTTTCTGAAAAAGTGTTTTGCTCGTAGGCATCATTGTTGGAAAACATGAAGTGCAGCCCGTACCGTACGTTTTTAGTGGAAACATTTTTTACTATCCTTGATTCAGTTACAAACTCAAAGTATATACCATCCCGGTGGCCCCTTATAGAGTTACCGCTTATGAACAGGTGCTTTCCCTGCCAGGCGTGTATGCCGTTACCCGAATTCTGTTCATCCTTTGCATAAGCGGTCAGCACATTACCGGTTATTACACAGTAATTGCTTTTCTGCAAATAGATACCATACGTGTTATCCAATAGCTTGTTGCCGGCAACCTGTACGTAATCAGATTCTTTAATTTTTATGGCTGCAATATCATCCATGCCCGAAGTACCCGTATGCTGTATCTGCAATCCTTTTATCACCACAGAATCTGCTGCAACAGTAAGCACCTCATACTTTTTCTCCCCGTCTATAACCGGGTAGTCCACACCTATAATGATGAGCCTTTTATTTACAGTTATATTATGCTCTTTATAGGTGCCTTTTTGTATGAACAGAGTATCTCCGGGATGGGCTTTATCAATAGCCTGCCCGATACTGTGGGCGGAATTTGCAGAAACGGTGATGTGGCCTGCATGTACAGATAAGCTAAAACAGAGCAATATGCTTACCAATATATTTGTTCTCATCATAGCTACCTGATATCGCCCCATGAAATAAGATTTGCCACCAGGCTATCCTTCAAATGGGCAGCTTCGGCAGACGTTGTAAACGCACCTGTATTGCCATTCATAGGACTTTTGAAAAAAGCGTTTTGAATGTAAACCGCTTGTGTAGCGTCAATGAACTTACTATCCGGGGTTACGTAGCCGGCAACAAAATATTTTGTTCCTGCACCCAGCTCGCTATGTGCACCGGCATACTTCTTCATGCAGGTAACATCGTCAAACTTATACACCCTTCCTTTGGCTGTTATCAGCTCTGCGGCGTAGCGTGCATCCACTATTGTCATTTTACAACCTGCACAGGCTTCTTTACCATAATCTATGGGTTCAAAACCTGCTTTACAGGATACCAGTGCCAGCAATATGCCGTAGGATGCAATATTGATTATCGTCCTCATGCGGTTTTCGATTTTTTCCATTCGTAAAAAGTTGTTGTTACCAGTAATGCGCCGGACAACAGGTAAAACCAGCCGCCAACATGCGGTTGCGATAAGACTTCAAAATTCAGCATCTTCTTATACCCTATCAAAGGCGGCTGATAGGCCATACCCGGAACCTGTATAGGCGCTTTAGGGTCAAGATCGTGGCCATAGTCATATTCCCATTTATAGAAATCATAGAAGGAAAACAGCCCGACTATTACAAATGCCGCAGTCCAGATATAGTATCCCGTTTTCCTGTTCCACACAAAAACAACCATTCCCATACATATAAAGGCAAGCATAGCTGCCGGTAAGTAGATAAACTCTTTAAAGTCACTTTTATGAATCGTCTTCATCCCTATGTAGTGGTTCAGCCCGTTGATGACATCCACATCGTCTTTTACATCATTAATCCAGATGGTCATAGTTAATCCTCCCGGGTACTGCGGTGCTTTAAGGTCTATCCGCCACATGGGGAACAACCATAGCATACCCAGGAAAGCAATAATTACTAACGCACTATATCTTCCCGTTCTTGTTAACTTCTTCATATTACACAAATGAGTATAGCAGTACATTTTCTTTTAAAAATGTACTGCTATTGATTTATTATTTAGACACACTCTCTGCTGCAGCAACACTCTCGCCACTGCCAAATTTCAAAGGAACATTAGCACCTTTTGCAGAAACACGCATGTAACCTGACATCTCCTGGTGCAGGGCAGAGCAGAAGTCGGTGCAATAGAAGGGATAAATACCTTGTTTCTGGGGAACGAATTTCAGGGTTACTGTTTCACCGGGCATAATCAACAACTCGGCATTCGGGTTGTTTTTGATGGCAAAACCATGCGGAATATCCCAATCCTGCTCCAGGTTGGTGATGTGAAAATATACCTCATCCCCTACAAATATACCTTCAATATTATCGGGCGTGAGGTGCGAGCGTATTGCAGTCATATACACATCCACCCTGTTGCCGTTGCGGGTTACTTTTGTATTCTTCTCGCCCATTGCCACATACTGGTTACGGTTCTTGCTGATGTCATAAAATTTCACCTGCTTGTCTTTTATCAGGTCTGCAGGGCAAGCCTGCCCGTAGTGCGGTTCACCAAGAGTAGGAAAATCCAATATTAACTGCATTTTATCTCCCGAAATATCGTATAACTGTGCAGACTGGCACAACTCCGGCCCTGTAGGCAGGTAACGGTCTTTAGTGATTTTGTTATATGCTACTACATATTTTCCCCATGGTTTTTTTGTATCTCCGCCGGGTACCATCAGGTGTCCTACAGAGTAAAACGTAGGCGCCCTGTCGAGTACCTGTAAATCAGACAGTCTCCATTTTACTACTTCAGAAGACAGGAACATCGATGTATACGCATTGCCTTTACCGTCAAACTCAGTGTGCAGCGGGCCAAGACCGGGTTTCTGTACTTCGCCGTGCAGTGCTGCCTCGTATTTCACAACAGGTATGCCGCCAAAATCGCCTTCAAACTGTTTGCTCTTAATGGCATTCATCAGCTTTGTAAATGAGAATACCGGTATGAGTGCTGCAAGCTTACCACTGCCTACAATGTACTCCCCTGTAGGGTCCACATCACAGCCGTGAGGCGATTTAGGACAAGGCACCATATAAACCATGTCAGGGCACTCATTCGGGTATAGCTCTAGAACCTCATTCTCAATCGTTGACTCAGCTATGTCTTTCTCTTCATTATAAATATTATGTGCATACGGCACCGAAACTTTATGCCCTTTACCAGCTTTGGCATATTCTTCCGCTTTTTTCCAGTTTACCGCCACTACATAGTCTTTATCTTTTTGAGACGCATTCACTTCCAGCATAGTATATGCCTGCTCCGTATTGTAGCTGGAGAAGAAGAACCAGTCGTGAGATGGGCCTTTGCCGCCGTGGCTCAGGTCAAGGTTCATACCGGGCAATACAATCTGGAAAGCCACTTTCATGTGCCCGCTGTTCGAGTCCACTTTTATAAATGTGGCGGTACTTTTAAAGTTCTCTTTAAATGAATTGATAGGCACATCAGCCTCGCCCAGGGGCACGGAAAAACGCGTTCCCGCAATTACATACTCCGTATTTTCGGTAATGAACGGTGAGGAGTGATTACCCGCACTGTTGGGTATCTGTATGATTTCCGCCGTCTTGAACGTCTTCAGGTCTATTCTTGCTACCCGTGGGGTATTGTTCGCATTGGCAAACAGCCAGCGCCCGTCATGCGCCCCGTTTGTTTCAGACAGCTCCAGGTGGTGCTGGTCGTCCCAGGGAACAAAGCCTACCGTGGTGTTCAGCATTGCTTTGCTTTCTTCACTGTAGCCATAACCGTTTTCCGGGAAAACAGAAAACACAGGTATTACTTTCAGCAAACGGCCCGAAGGCAGCCCGTAAACAGAAACATTGCCGTTGAACCCGCCGGAAACAAAGTTGTAAAACTCATCGTATTTGCCCGGGGCAACGTATGCTTTTGATGCTGCATCGCCTTGTACTACAGAGTCTGTATTCTTCATTTTACAACTCTGCATAAGCGCAAAGGCTGTTAACGTACCGAGTATTAATGAGAATCTTTTCATACTTATTGTATTTAGTTTGTGTATAGTTTAGTTTTTACCATCGTTTTTTCTCATAAACTCTACGATTTGCCTTGCCTCATCGTCTTTCAGGTTCTGATTGGGCATGCGCACCATACATATTTCCATCATGGCTTTGGCTTCTGCATCTTTATCCAGCATTTCATCTGTATTGGTAGCGAAGTTCATTATCCATTCAGGCGTTCTCCTGTCTGTTACACCCTTCCAGCCGGGGCCAACCAGTTTTTCGTCTGTAAGCTTGTGGCAGGCAGAACATTTAAGTTCATAAATGGCTTTCCCTGCGCTTACCATCTTTTCGTCCAGCGGGTGGGTCAGTTCTACATTCTGGAACTTACCAATGCCTTTTGCCGGATCGGCTTCGGGTGACGGTGCGGTGGTTACACCTACAGGATTAGGAGTTTCGTCAGTTACCGATGGCTCGCTGCTACCGCCACAGCTATAGATTAGTGCGCTTGATAAGATTGCGAGTATGATTATGCTTTTCTGTTTCATTAATAAAACTTTATTACAGTGAAGAATTAATATCTACTGCAAAAGTCTTATCGGGCTACCTAATAAAATATGATGTCTGTCATAAAAAGGACAAAAAGGTCTGTTATAAAAGTGATTTATATCAGTTTCTAGGGGAAACTTTAATCCGCACACAATTCATGCACGGCGTTGTGCGGATAAATGAATATCCCGACAAATGCACAGGCACAAAAAAAGAGGATAGCCGCGGCTATCCTCTTACTATTACCTGTCAGTTCGGTTAACTATGTGCATCTTTGAATTTCTTTACAGCCTCGGTCAGCTTGGGAACTACTTCCATAGCATCTCCAACTACGCCATAGTCGGCAGCTTTAAAGAAAGGCGCTTCAGGGTCTTTGTTGATGACCACAATGGTTTTGGAGCCGTTCACCCCTGCCAGGTGCTGTATGGCACCGGAAATGCCCACAGCAATATACAGGTTGGGGCGGATGGTACCGCCTGTCTGGCCTACGTGCTCGTGGTGCGGGCGCCAGTGAGAGTCGGCCACAGGGCGCGAACATGCCAGCGCTGCGCCCAGCTCACCTGCCAGGTTTTCCAGCACACCCCAGTTTTCAGGGCCTTTCATACCGCGTCCGCCCGATACCACCAGCTCAGCCTCGGCCAGCGGTACAGTGCCGGTTACTTTGTTTACTTCTTTTACAAGTACGGCAAAGTCTTTATCTTCAAAGCTTACAGCCAGCTCTTCTACAACGGCATTACCCTCGCCCTTCTTCACCTGGAAGGTGTTGGGCATCAGGGTCACTACCTTTACATCGCTCGATATATTGACGAATGCAAATGCCTTACCTGCAAATACATTCTTTTTAATAACGAAGCCATTGGCCATATCGGGTTGCGATACGGCACCCGCTACCATACCTGCCTTCAGGCGGGCAGCTACGCGGGGGGCTACAGCCCTGCCTGTCACATCGTGAGTAGCCACAATTACTTTAGCGCCTTCTTTTTCGGCGGCGGCTATCAATGCCTTTGCATAAGCGCGTGCGCTCAGGTTATTGAGGCGCGGCTCATCTATATGCAATACTTTCTGTGCGCCGTATTGGCCCAGTTGTGCCATAGCATCGTTAGGGGCAGTGCCCAGCACCACTGCAGTAGCTGTAGTGCCCATGCTTTGTGCAATACCTGCAGCATATTGTACCGCTTCAAATGACTTCTTCTTGAAAGCCCCTTCTGCGTGTTCTGCTAATACTATTACTGACATATTATAAAAGTCAAAAGTTAAAAGTCAAAATTGTTTTTTAAAGTCTTAAGTCGTTAGTAGAAAGCTGTTTCCGTTGACCAAATTCCCAATCCCTAATTCCCAATCCCTAATTCCTAATTCCCAATTCCAATCAACAAGTCAACCAATCAACTACTCAACTAAACTAAATCACCTTGGCATCGTTGTGCAGGGCTGCAACCAGTTCATCCATCTGATCGGGGGTGAACATCTTCACACCTGTTTTGGCCGGGGGCAGTTCATACGATACAATGTTGGTCAGTGCCTGTACATCAGCAACAGGTACTACTTTCAAAGGCTTGGTACGTGCAGCCATAATGCCGCGCATGTTGGGAATGCGGGCTTCGGTCATACCTTTCTGGCAACTTACCACCAGCGGCAGCGGGCAGGTATCGGTTTCTTCACCACCTTCTATCTCGCGCTTCACGGTAGCAGTACCCCCGGCTATTTCCAGGCCGGTAGCAAAGCCAATGAAATTCATATCCAGCAGCTCGGCCAGCATAGGTCCTACAGAGCCATTGTTGTAATCAATGGTTTCTTTACCGCACAGCACCAGGTCGTAACCCTCACTTTTGGCATATTCAGCTATTTGGGCAGCTACCGTATAAGGGTCGTGGCTGTCGGCATCTATACGGATGGCCTCATCGCCACCCAGCGCCAGCGCCTTGCGGATAACCGGCTCTGCATCTGCCTTGCCAACAGTTATCAGGTTCACGGCTGTGGCAACGCCTGCTTCTTTCAGCTCCAGTGCGCGCACCAGCGCATACCACTCATCATACGGGTTGATGATTAAGGTAACGCCCTGTGTATTAAAATGTGTATTGTTATCGCTGAAAGCGATCTTGGTAGTAGTGTCAGGTACCTGACTGATACAAACTAAAATCTTCATCAGAAGTAAGATTGGTTATAATAATGTAACTACAATTATATGTTCGGAATGGTTTGCAAACCTACGGCAAAATGTTCATTTTGCCGAAATGCGGGTTTACGGTTTTGCTAAAAAAAGAGGAGCCTGATGCAGGCCCCTCTATATATTATCGTTAGTAATTATTTGGTTTTAACCGTAGTACTCTCGTTCAGGTCGGTATCCACCAATATGCGGCCACAGTGCTCGCACACGATGATTTTTTTGTGCTGGCGTATCTCGCTCTGGCGCTGAGGCGGTATTACGTTGAAGCAGCCGCCGCATGAGTCGCGCATAATAGGTACCACTGCGAGGCCGTTGCGGTAGCTGCTGCGGATACGCTCGTAGGCGCTCAGCAGGCGCGGGTCAACTTTTGCCTTTGCTTCTTCCGATTGCTTTTGCAGGTCTGTTTCTTCCTTCTCTGTTTCAGAGATGATTTTCTCCAGTTCTGCCTTTTTAGCTTTCAGGCCTTCCTGCACGTCAGCTATTTTCTCTTCGGTGCGGATGCGTTGGTTCTGGCGCTCTTTCAGCTCGAAGTTGGCATCTTTAATATGCTTATCGTTCAGCTTCACTTCCAGTTCCTGCATCTCAATTTCTTTATTGATAGCCTCGAACTCGCGGTTGTTCTTCACGTTGTCCTGCTGTTTCTCATATTTCTTTATGAGTGCCTGGGCTTCTTTCTTCGCGTTTGTTTTCGACTCTATAAAGCTGTTGATGCTATTGATCTCAGCATCAATGTTTTGTATCCGCGTTTGCAGACCTTCGATTTCGTCCTCCAGGTCTTTCACTTCCATAGGCAGTTCACCTTTCAGCGTCTTAATCTCGTCGATTTTCGAGTCGATTTTCTGCAGGGTCAGCACCGCCGTCAGTTTTTCTTCAACCGAGAAGTCTTTTACAGTAGCCATATCAGCAAAAATATTTTACAGGATTGGTTGATAAATTTGATAAAAGAATGGCAAAATTAGGAAATTTTTTGTTAAGTATATCTGCAAATATTTCTGTGGTGAATTGCTCACTTTCATAATGGCCAATGTCAGCTATTATAATTTTTCCTTCTGCGTCGAAAAACTGGTGGTATTTATAGTCCCCGGTTATAAATATATCTGCCCCGGAAGCGATGGCATCTTTCAGTAAAAAGCTGCCTGCGCCCCCGCAAAAGGCTACTTTCCTGATGGCTTTGCCGGTAAATGCAGTATGCCGGATGCACCCGGCCCGCATTTTATCCTTAACAAAAGAGAGAAATGCCTCCGGCTGCATCGCTTCTTTCAGCTCACCCACCATACCTGCCCCAATTTCCTGGTTGGCATTTTGCAGGGCTACTATTTCGTAGGCCACCTCCTCGTAGGGGTGACTGGCAAACAGGGCCTGCAGCACCTTCATTTCCTTATCTTTTTGTACCAGTACCTCTATTTTCACCTCCTCCACCCATTCGCGCGGCCCGCCGGCTGTCCCGATAGCAGGGTCTGCATCCTGCCCGGGACGGAAAGTACCTTTACCTTCTGTGTTATAACTGCATTCTTTGTACAGCCCTATCTCTCCCGCCCCGGCGGCAAACAGGGCCTCACGCACCTTATCTGCCGCATCCTTAGGGGCATACGTGTATAATTTACGTAGGGTATCGCGCATGGGGGAAAGGATAGACAGGTTTTCCAGCCCCAGCTTTTCAGCTATTTTGGCATTAACCCCATTCCGTACATTGTCTAAGTTGGTATGGGCGGCATAGATAGCTATATCATTTTTAATAGCTTTTATGACCACGCGCTCCACATAATTTCGTCCTGCTATACGCTTTAAGCCCGAAAACAACAGCGGGTGATGTACCACTACCATATTACAGCCGCGTTCCATAGCTTCATCTATTATCTCTTCCGTTACATCCAGCGAAAGCAGTACGCCTGTTACTTCCATACCTGTATCACCTACCTGCAAACCACTGTTGTCATAACCCTCCTGGTAAACAGGAGGTGCATAGCTTTCTATCTCCTGTATAATATCCTTAACCTTCATAAACGCTGTTTTGAGAAGCGAAATTTACGGCTTTATTGGTAGTAGCAATATTTTAACAGTTCATTTTTGAAACTGCTATGTAATATTGTGTTGCGTAATCCATCTAAGTACCAATGCGTTACCTGCTCAATCGTATTTCCTGCCTGTTACTGGCGTGTTGCGCTATTGCATATTGTATGCAGGCGCAGGACGATAGTGACGACATGGGAACCTTTGATGTAGAACTGGGCAGCACTTTTATATCCAATATGGCTATACACAGGCATGGTGAATCTGCAATAGCTATGCATAGCCTAAAGAACCATCGTATTTTTCCCGAGCACAGGCACAATAAAAAGTACCAATCGGGCAAACATCATCCTTTCAAAGTAATTGTACCCCAACGGGAAACAAACAATACCGCGCTTTACATTTCGTCGTCAATTCACAACCCGGTTATCCCTCCCGGCTACCAGTATTTATTTTTCCGGGAAATCAACCCTCCCCCTCCCCGGCATATTGCTTGCTAGACCGTTTTATATACCTGCCATAACAGGCGCAGGTAATCTTTTTCATTTATTATCCTAAATATCTAAAGCAATGCTTGGAAGAATGCTGGGCTGCTGCATAGCAATATGCACCAGCGCAGGCATCACGCAGGGTGTGTATGCACAGGGGCAGACATCTACCTATGCCGATACCGTAACAATGAGCCTGGAACAGGCCGAACAACAATTTCTTGAAAACAACCTTGCCCTGCTGGCACAGCACTACCAGGTGGAAGCCGGCAAGGCACTCATACAGCAGGCCAAACTCTGGGATAACCCTGTGCTGAATACCGACCAGAATGTGTACTCGAACAACAGGTACTTTGAGCATGGGGTAAATGCCAACGGGCAACCCTACGGGCAGTACTACATACAGGTGCAGCAACTGATTAAAACCGCAGGCAAGCGGGGAAAGGAAATAAAAATGGCCCGTACGGGAGCAGAAATATCCCAGCTCCAGTTCGACGACCTGGTGCGCAACCTGAAATACCAGCTACGCAACGATTATTATACGCTGGCACAACTGGAAAGGAAGCTGGCCCTCTATGCACAGGGCAAAGACCAGTTAACAAAGTTGCTGCAAGGCATGGAGCAACAGTACAAAGCAGGCAACATAGCCCATAAGGATTTGCTACGCGTACAGGCATTGAAAATAGCACTGGAACAGGAGGCGGCTGAAAACGGGAAACAGGTAAATGATATACAGGCTGAATTGCAAACCCTGCTACACCTGGATGCCAGCAGCTACATCAAAGCAACCGAAAGCGGTAATACAACAGCATCGCTGCCGGGCATGGAGTTCGGGGAGTTGTACACTACTGCCCTGCAAAACAACCCTGCGTACAAGCTGAACGAAATGCAGTTGCAGTACCAGCAGCAGAACCTTTCTATGCAAAAGGCGGCGGCTGTTCCGGATGTGACCATTGGCCCCAACTTCGACAAGAACAGTAATTATACGCCCAACTATTATGGCTTCGGGCTGTCACTGCCGCTACCGGTATTCAACAGGAACCAGGGCAACATCAAGGCTGCACGCTGGCAGGTAAAGAGTGCCGAAACAGGGGTGGAACAAGCCAAAACAGAACTGGAGCACCAGCTTGAAAAAGCGTACAACAACTTAAAACTCGTGGCATCGCTGAATACGGGCACAGACCGGCAGTTCTATACCGATTACGACCAGTTGTATAAAAACATCATAGAGAGCTACAGGCAACGGCAGATAAGCCTGGTGGAATTCATCGACTACTTCGAGGCATATAAGGATACCAAACAGCAACAACTGACGCACGATTTGAACCGGCAAATGGCCAAAGAAGAGCTGAACTACGTAACCGGCAAAGACATCATACACTAAGTAATACCACAACCAGTTTTTCAAACAAATCCAATAATGAAACCATATATAGTAGCAGCCGTATTCGGGTTAAGCATATTAGCAGCGTGCGGCAAGAAAGAAGAAGTAGCAGAAAAGGGGCCGTTTACCCTTAGCGATACCATGCAAAACATGATACAACTGGACACAGTCAGCTTTTGCAATATAGAAGACGCCTTGTCGCTAAGCGGTGAAGTAGGTTTTAACGAGAACAACATCATCCGCGTATTTCCCCGCAGCAGCGGGCAGGTGCTGAGCACCAAAGTGACGCTGGGCGACCACGTGAGCAAAGGGCAGGTACTGGCCGTGATACGCAGTGCCGATGTAGCCGGCAACTACAGCGACCTAAGCAGTGCCGATGCCGAACTGGCCACGGCAAAACGGCAGATGGAGTCGGCACAGGAACTGTATAAAAACGGCATCAGCAGTGAGAAAGAATACACTGAAGCCAAAGAAAACTATCAAAAGGCACTGGCTGCGAAAAGTAAGGTGCAGTCGCTCATCAACATCAACGGGGGAGGCAAGACGAGCGCCGATGGCAATTATGTGCTGACTTCTCCCATAGACGGGTATATAGTAGAGAAAAAAGTAAACGCAGGCGATTTTATACGCCCGGATATGGGTGAAAGCCTGTTTACCATTTCTGACCTGCGCAATGTATGGGTATATGCAAATGTATATGAATCGGACATCAGCAAAGTAAAAGAAGGAAGCGATGTAACGGTGGTGCCCCTTGCCTACCCCGACAAACAATTGCATGGCAAAATAGATAAAGTAAGCCCGGTACTGGACCCTGAAAGCAAGGCCATGCGCATACGCGTAACGCTGGACAATAAAGACATGCTGCTGAAACCGGAAATGTTTGCCAGGGTAATTGTCAGCAATTCGGGCACAACGCGGGCCACCTGCATACCTACGGTAAGCGTAGTATCGCAGGACGGTAAAAACTATGTAGTGACCTACAATAGTAAAAGCGATATGGCCATTGTGGAGGTGAAGATTATCAAAACCGCAGGAGACAAAACCTATATCAGCAACAACCTGCGCAGCGGCCAGAAGCTCATTACGCAAAACCAGCTCATCATATTTAACCAATTACTAAACGAATAACAGGCAGCCTTGCTACAACAATACATTGTATGAACAAATTCATCAAGCGGATTATATACTTTTCGCTGCGGCACCGCTACCTGGTATTCTTCCTGACAGCCGTGCTGGCGGTAATTGGTTTTGTGTCTTACCGCAACACCCCGATAGAAACGTTCCCGGACGTTACCAATACACAGATTATCATCATTGCCCAATGGCCGGGCCGCAGTGCTGAAGAGGTAGAGAAATTTGTTTCCATACCTATGGAAACCGCGCTGAACTCGGTACAGAAAAAAACCAGCCTGCGCACTACATCTTCCTTCGGCCTGAGTTATATACGCATTATTTTCGACGATGATGTTGATGATGCATTTGCACGCCAGCAGGTACTGAGCAGGCTGGGCAATGCCGACCTGCCCGATGGCGTAAAACCGGATGTACAGCCGCCCTACGGCCCCACGGGTGAGATATACCGCTATACGCTGCACAGCAAGACCAAGAGCATCCGCGAGCTGACCACGATACAAAACTGGGTACTGGACAGGCAGTTCAAATCGATACCCGGTGTGGCGGATGTGAACAGCTTTGGCGGCGAGGAGAAGATATACGAGATAAGCGTAGACCCTAACCAACTGAGCAAATACGGGCTTAGCTCCCTTGATGTGTACAATGCTGTGAACCGCAGCAACATCAATGTGGGCGGCGATGTGATAGAGAAAAACGGGCAGGCTTATGTGGTACGCGGCATCGGCATACTGAACAACATCAGCGAAATTGAAGACATCATCATTACCAAAATAAACAATGTGCCTATACTGGTAAAACAGGTAGCACAGGTAAAAGAAGCGGGCAAACCGCGACTGGGCTGGGTTTCGCGCGATGACGAGGACGATGTGATAGAAGGCATCGTAGTGATGCGCAAAGGTGAGAACCCTTCAGAAGTATTGAAGCGTATAGAGGAAAAGGTAAAAGACCTGAATGAAAACATATTGCCGAAAGGGGTGAGAATAAGTACGTTTTACGACCGTACCGTACTTATGGATTATGCGACACATACGGTGATACACAACCTCATTGAGGGTATTATACTGGTTACCATTATCGTGCTCATATTCATGGCCGACTGGCGCACTACGCTTACCGTTGGCCTGATTGTGCCGCTTGCCCTGCTGTTTGCCTTTATGCTGATGCGGCTGAAAGGTATGTCGGCCAACCTGCTCTCTATGGGCGCAGTTGACTTTGGTATCATTATAGATGGTGCAGTGGTGATGGTGGAAGGGCTCTTTGTAACGCTCGACCATAAGGCCAAAGAGGTAGGCATGGAGAAGTATAATAAGCTGGCAAAAATGGGCCTGTTCAAAAACGTAGGTACCGAAATGGGCAAGGCCATCTTTTTCTCCAAACTCATCATCCTCACCTGCCTCATCCCCATCTTCTCCTTCCAGAAGGTAGAGGGTAAAATGTTCTCGCCGCTTGCCTATACACTCGGTTTTGCATTGCTGGGGGCGCTTATTTATACGCTTACTTTTGTGCCTGCGCTATCCAGTGTATTGCTGAAGAAGAACGTACGCGAAAAACACAATGTGGTCGTGGCCTTTTTCGAGAAATGGATTGGGCGGGCTTACCGCTGGGTAAATACACACCGGAAAGCAAGTTTGATAACAGCTGTTGTGTTTATGGTGCTGACCTTCTTCTCTGCAAAATTCTTAGGCACGGAATTCCTGCCCGAACTGGACGAGGGCGCCCTCTGGGTGGAAAGTGAATTGCCTATGAGTGTGAGCCTGCCGCAGGCAAAGGTCATCAGCGATAAGATGATACAAATCATCCGGCAGTTCCCGGAAGTGAAGCAGACACTTTCACAAATCGGCCGGACCAATGATGGTACCGACCCGAAAGGGTTCTTCAACGTACAGATACAGGTAGACCTGAAGCCAAAAGACCAGTGGAAGAGGAAGATAACGGAAGAAGAACTGATAGACCAGATGGACATCCAACTGCGGAAGCTGCCGGGCGTGGTCTTCAACTATTCGCAACCCATACGCGATAATGTGGAGGAAGCTGTAGCGGGTGTGAATGCCGCACTGGCAGTAAAGATATTCGGTCCGGATTTTCAGCAGCTTGACTCTATGGCGCGCGTGGTGAAGGGTGTACTGGGTACGGTAAAGGGCATAGAAGACCTGGGCATACTGCGGAACCTGGGGCAGCCTGAATTTCACATTGAGCTGGACCAGCGCAAGATGGCGCTGTATGGAGTGAGCACTGCAGATGCCAATGCGGTAATAGAAATGGCACTGGGCGGCAAAGCGGCTACAGAGTTGTACGAAGGCGAGCGTAAGTTTGATATACGTATACGATATGCCAAAGAATTCAGGAACACGCAGGACAAAATTGAGCAGTTGCGCGTGCCTACACAAGACGGCACCAAAATACCTATCAGTGAAATAGCCACCATCCGCACACTGACAGGGCCTGCATTCATCTTCCGCGAAAATAACATGCGCTATATAGCCGTAAAATTCTCTGTACGCGGCCGCGATTTGGGCAGTACTATAGCAGAAGCGCAAAAGAAAGTAGGTAAACGGCTGGTATTGCCTAAAGAATATAAAATAAGCTGGAACGGCGAATTTGAAAACCAGCAGCGTGCATCGAAAACCCTGGCCAATGTAGTGCCTCTGTGCCTGCTGGGCATCTTCCTCATTCTGTTCGTCACCTTCGGCAATGTTAAAGACGCTGTGCTCACTATTATGAATGTGCCGTTTGCGCTGATAGGCGGTATACTGGCACTGCATATTACGGGCATCAACTTCAGTATCAGCGCAGGCATCGGCTTCATTGCACTGTTCGGCGTGTGTATACAGAACGGGGTTATCCTCATCAGTGTATTCCGGAAAAACCTGGAAGCAAAAATGCCGCTTGACGAAGCTATTGAGCAAGGTGTCCTGTCACGGGTGCGGCCTGTAGTTATGACGGCTTTAATGGCGGCTATTGGCTTGTTGCCTGCGGCCGTGAGTACCGGCATAGGCTCGGAAACACAGAAGCCGCTGGCCATTGTAGTAATAGGCGGGCTGGTCACTTCTACCCTGCTGACCCTGCTGATATTGCCGGTCATTTACTCGATTGTTTATAACCTGATACATAAGCGTCAAAACAGGAAACTGTTAAAGAAAATAGGTGCACTGTAAGCTAAAGATTGTGGTAACATAGGTGGATTAGGGCCTGCCATTCCTGGCAGGCCATTTTTTTTATTCTGCACGGGCACAATACAGCCCGAAGGGTTATCTTTGCGCCATGCAATTACTTGACGGGGCGGCAGTATCCGCACACATAAAAGCGCAACTGAAACAACAGGTGGCAGACCAAAAGGCAGCAGGCGGCAAAACACCGCACCTGGCAGCTATACTGGTAGGCAATAACCCGGCCAGCGAAGCCTATGTAGGCAATAAGGTACGCACCTGTGAAGAGCTGGGTTTTGAATCTACCCTGCTGCGCTTCGATTCGGATATTACAGAACAGTTTTTGCTGGAGCAGGTACGGAAGCTGAATGATGACAACGATGTAGACGGCATACTGGTGCAACTGCCCCTGCCCGCGCACATCAACCCCGACAGTGTTATCAATACCATCAACCCCGATAAGGATGTGGACGGTTTCCACCCCATATCGCAGGGCAAGATGATGCTGGGGCAACCTACTTTCCTGCCTGCTACGCCCTATGGTATATTGCTAATGCTGGAACATTACAACATAGACATAACAGGTAAGCATTGCGTGGTAATAGGCCGCAGCAATATAGTAGGCACCCCTATGACGATACTGCTGAGCCGCAATGCCAATCCCGGCAATGCTACGGTAACCATATGCCATTCCAAAACCCGCAACCTGAAAGAAATAACACAAACTGCAGATGTAATAGTAGCTGCCATTGGCCGCCCCCTGTATGTAACTGCCGATATGGTAAAGGAAGGCGCTATTATCATTGATGTGGGCATCAACCGCATACCCGATGCTACGCGAAAAAGCGGCAGCAGGCTGGTGGGCGATGTTGACTTTGATAATGTAGCGCCTAAGAGCAGCTATATTACCCCCGTACCCGGCGGTGTAGGATTGATGACGATTTGCGGACTGATGAAAAATACGCTGGAAGCCTCGAAAAGGGCCAGGTAAACATGAACACTACGGAACAAAATATCATTACATACCCTGTAATGGAACACTTCTATACCCTGCAGGGAGAGGGTTTCCATACGGGCAAGGCTGCCTATTTCATCCGCCTGGGCGGCTGTGATGTAGGCTGCGTGTGGTGCGATGTGAAAGACAGCTGGGATGCCGCAAAGCACCCGCACATGAGTGTTGAAGCTATTGTAGCGGCTGCAACTGCACACCCCGGGCGCATAGCGGTAATAACCGGCGGCGAACCTGCCATGCACGACCTTACTTACATCTGTGAGGGATTACATAGCGCAGGCTTCCAGGTGCATATAGAAACTTCCGGGGCACACCTGCTGAGCGGCAAACTTGACTGGGTAACTTTATCGCCCAAAAAGTTCAAAGCCCCGCAGGAAGAATGCCTGGAGCAGGCGGATGAACTGAAAATAGTAGTGTACAACAAATCTGATTTTGCATGGGCGGAGCAATATGCTGAAAAGATGCGCCCCGGCTGCCGGCTGTACCTGCAACCCGAATGGAGCAAAAAAGAACAGGTGACACCACTTATTATCGCATACATACAGGAGCACCCGCAGTGGCAGCTATCCCTTCAAACACATAAATACATTAACATACCATAACACATGACTATTTTCGAATCGATTGTCCTGGGCATAGTAGAGGGCATTACCGAATACTTACCCGTATCTTCTACCGGCCACATGATACTGGCCAGTTATTTTATGGGCATTGGCGAGGATGCTTATACCAAACTGTTTGAGGTATGCATACAGCTTGGCGCTATCCTGTCGGTGGTGGTGCTGTACTGGAAAAAGTTTTTCGATTTCAGCAAATGGCAGTTCTATACCAAACTCTTTATAGCTGTGATACCTGCCCTGATACTGGGCTATCTTTTTAATGATGCCATTGAAGACCTGCTGGAAAGCCCGCTGACTGTTTCGGTGATGCTGATAGTGGGGGGTATCGTTCTCCTGTTCATCGACAAGGCATTCAACAACCCTACGGTTACCGAAGAGCCGCAGATAAAACCTAAAAATGCTTTTTTGATAGGCGTATGGCAATGTATATCTATGGTGCCTGGAGTAAGCCGGAGCGCTGCCACCATCATTGGCGGTATGCAGCAAAAGCTGACCCGCAGCCTGGCTGCCGAGTTCTCTTTCTTCCTGGCAGTGCCTACTATGGCTGCGGCCACAGGCTATACCCTGATACTGAAACATTGGCATGTGGATGGAGCGGAAGTAAAAGGCTATGAGCTGCTGATGCAAAGCAAGGACAACCTGCTTACTTTCGGCATAGGCACTGTGGTATCGTTCATTGTAGCTATGATTGCCATAAAAGGCTTTATCAGCTTCCTGCAAAGGCGCGGTTTCAGGGTATTTGGCATTTACCGCATCATCGCCGGGCTTATTATGCTATTTGTATTAGGCATGAAGTAATTAAGCCTCGTCAGGCTCCCACTGCTCAAAGAGCATATTCAGGTAATAATTTTCTTCTTTGGTAATGACATTATCGGCTTTGGTAAGCTCAAGGGCAAACTGTATGAGGCTGTTTCGTTCCTCTTCGGTCGCATCGTCATAAAAGTCGTCCATAGCCTTACGGAAATGTCCTTCCCACTCATCAGGCTTCAGGTTGCTGATGATAGCCATTTCCCTGTCCAGGTTCACATGAAAAGGGAACTCTGTAACAAGATACTCCCGAATTACTTCGTCTTCGTTCGCACTGATGCGGAAATCTACAGCAGACAATATCATCAGCAAATGATACCCTGCAATTGTTTTGTTCATTCTATGGTTGGGCATAACCTAATTCTCAGCTTTGAGTTGCCAGCAGCAGGTCAAGGTCTGTATATTTAAAGTTAAAACGTTTAGCTATCGGTGCGTTGGTCACGCAGCCTTTATACATATATACACCGTTACGTATCCCCTTCTTCATTTGTATAATGCCTTCCATACCACCCATATCGGCACATTGCTGCAAAATGGGCATCAGCACATTGCTAATGGCACGCGATGCAGTACGGGATACTCCCGATGCGATATTGGGGACACAATAGTGTATTACATCGTATTTCCTGTACACAGGGTTTTCATGCGTGGTCACCCTTGAGGTTTCAAAACATCCGCCCCTGTCTATACTCACATCTACAATTACCGAACCGGCTTTCATATTACTGACCATTTCCTCGGTCACCACTACCGGGGTAATCCCGTTAATCGGTTTCAGTGCCCCCACTACTACGTCTGCATCTGCCAGTTCGGTGCTCAACGTTACCGGGTCTATTACCGATGTATAGCACCTTCTGCCTATGTTATTCTGCAGGCGCATCAGCCGGTATATAGAGTTATCGAAAATCTTCACAGAAGCACCTAGGCCAAGGGCTGTACGGGCGGCAAATTCGCCTACAATGCCCGCTCCTATTATCAGCACATCGGCAGGCGGCACCCCCGATATCCCCCCAAGTAATATTCCTTTACCGTTATGTACATTGCTCAGGTATTTTGCTGCTGTGAGAATAGCCGAGTTCCCTGCAATTTCACTCATCGACCGCACAATGGGATAGTTGCCGGAATCGTCTTTTATCGATTCGAAAGCTATTGCTATTATCTTCTTTTGTATAATCGTTTCCAGAATGCTGGCCTTCAGGAAAGGGAGGTGTATCGGCGAAATCACCACCTGGTTAGGTTGCAGCAGCGTAGCTTCCTGCTCTGATATTGGCGCCGATTTAATGATAGTGGTTGCTTTATACAGCTCCTGTTTATCATATACAATCCTCGCACCAGCCTCACTATAGTCCGTATCAAAATAAAAAGAACCTTCTCCCGCATTGTGTTCCACGGCCACATCATGCCCGTTGCTTACCAATACCGATACAGCCTCAGGGGTTAGCGGCACACGGCTCTCCTGGAAAGAAGTTTCTTTGGGGATACCAATAAAAAGCTGTCTTTTCTTCGGCAGAATTTCCAGTGCTTCCTCCAGCGGCACGTAAGAAAACGAAGGTGATATATATGGCCTTTTGCTCATGCATTCGTCCTTAAAGTCATTCGGCAGAAATGTACAAAACTCGTTCCATTTTTGGAAGTTCATTAACAACTTCAAAATGTTAAGGTTTTTCGTAAAAGCATTGTAAATAGTCCTCCCTGTAGTGGTTTTCTTAGCTTAAATTCTATTTTTGTACAAGAACAAAGACCTTATGCTCAGACAGTCGCACCAGCAAAAACTTTTGCAGAAACTATCGCCCCAGCAAATTCAGCTCATGAAATTGCTGCAGGTTCCGACTGCTAACCTGGAAGAACGTATCAAAGAAGAACTGGAGGAAAACCCCGCACTGGAATATGGAAATGAAGGGGACGACCATACTGATGAGTACAACCTGGATAGTAATGGGGAAGAAGATTTTGAGACAGATAACGAGGATGTAGAACTAAGTAACGATACCGCAGAAAAGGTAGACCTGGACGATTTCCTCAGGCATGAAGACGATGAAAACAGCGGCTACGATTACAGCGACGGCTACTATGGCAGCGGGGAAAATGACAAACAAAGTGTTCCTGTTAAGGTAGAAACAAGCTTTCACGACCACCTGCTGAACCAGTTGGGCATGCTGGAGCTGGATGACCGCCAGCATAAAATAGCAGAACAGGTAATAGGCAGCATGGATGAAGACGGCTACCTGCGCCGTGAAATTACTGCCCTTGTGGATGACCTGGCATTCGGACAAAACATATATACCAGCGTTGACGAGGTATCGGAACTTATCAGCAGGATACAAAGCCAGTTCGACCCTGCAGGAGTTTGCGCCTGGACATTACAGGAGTGCCTGCTGCTGCAGCTAAAACGCATCAGCCCCCAAACAAATGCCGTTAAAAATGCGATAGATGTAATTGAGAACCATTTCAACGAATTCATCAAAAAGCACTATGACAAAATTCAACGGCAACTGGGCCTGAATAATGAAAATTTCAAAGAAGTAATCAATACGATTATACGGCTGAACCCGAAACCGGGCTCTGCATTTACCGTACTAAACAAGGCAGAAAGTTATATCATTCCTGATTTCTTCGTGTATAACAACAATGGCGTACTGGAGCTTTCGCTGAATGCCAAAAACGCACCGGAACTTAAGGTATCTGAAGGATACAAAGAAATGATGCGCGCCTATGACCGCAGCGATAAGAAGAACAAAACCCAGCGGGAGGCCTTGCTGTTTATCAAGCAAAAGCTCGATTCTGCCAAATGGTTCATAGACGCCATCAAGCAAAGACAACATACACTGCTGCAAACCATGCAGGCTATCATCGATTTTCAGCACGAGTTTTTCCTGACCGGTGATGATATTACGCTAAAGCCAATGATATTGAAAGATATTGCCCAACTTACGGGCCTGGATGTTTCTACCGTGTCGCGTGTGGCCAACAGCAAGTTTGTACAAACCGAATTCGGCACCTACAAACTGAAATATTTCTTCTCTGAAGCACTGCAAACGGAAAGCGGCGAGGAAGTTTCGACACGCGAGGTAAAGACCATACTGAATGACATCATCAGCAATGAGAATAAACGTAAACCCTATTCTGATGAAAAGCTTACCGATATGCTGCAGGAAAAAGGCTATAACATTGCCCGCCGCACCGTAGCTAAATACAGGGAACAACTGAATATACCTGTTGCCCGCCTGCGCAAGGAATTGTAATCAGCCTTCCCGCTCTGCTGCCATTTTTTTAGCTACCGCATCCAGCGTATCGTAAAATTCCGCTCCATACTTACGGATAAGAGAATCTTTCAGGAATTTATAAACGGGCACTTTCAGTTTACGACCCAGTTTACAGGCAGGCTTGCACAAAGTTTTGCGGGGTTCATAGTTCACCAGTTCATAGCCCGGCTTTTCCTTAATGCGTATTGGGTACAGGTGGCAGGAAACGGGTTTTTGAAAATCCACCTTTCCATCCTTCCATGCTTTTTCAATACCACATTTTACTATGCCTGCCTCATCTGTATAAGCGTACACACAAATGCCGCCGTTTACGGTTGGCGTCACATAGCCATACTCATCATCTATTACATGCGTGCCCTGCTTTTCTATTTCGGCAATGTACGCGGCAGGCAGGTACGGCTTTACTTCGGGATATATATCTGCAATAATTTTCGTTTCCGCCTCGGTAAGCGGTGCGCCGCAATCGCCATCTACACAACAGCCGCCTTTACAGCTGTTCAGGTCGCACACAAACTGTTCTTCTACTACTTCATCGCTCAAAAGCACGTGGTCAATTGCAATCATCCTTATTATTTACGGGGAACAAAATTACGGAATTACATATTGATGTAATTCATCAGCAAATTGTAGCGTTCCATCATATCATCTTTATTCTCCTGCTCACCATATACTTCCTTCACTACATATTTATGGCGCTCCAACGCTGCTACTACACCGCCAAGGTTGGTACGGTTGGTTTTCAGGGTCAGCTCCAGCTTTCCCGTGCCGCTGTTGGTATGTACCTGCGAACTGATAATCAGTACATCTTCACTTTCGCAGATACGCGCTATTTCATATAGACTGTAGTTATTAGGGGCAATTTCCAGTACGATGATACCCCCCGGAGTATCAAGGCCACTGTTTTCTGTTATATATTTCAGCAGGTCATTCCTGGTAATAGCCCCGATATAATGATTCTCATTGTCTACAACCGGTACTATGGATAAGTTTTGTGAATTGGCTATACGTAAAGCATCGTAAGGGTGCCCGCTGGCGTATACCGCGGGCCTGTAACTCAATTCTGCACTATCCAGTCGCTTATCCGGGTTATTCCAGTCCAGCACATCGTTCTCCTGCACCAGGCCCATGTATATATTTTCATTTACCAGCGGCAGCTGTGTAAAGTTATTTTCTTCCATGAGGTGCAGGGCCTTATTCCCTGTATCTGTAGGAACTAACGTAGGAACCACGGGTGATATAAGTTGTTCAATTACCATTTTCAATCACTTTTACCAACACTCTTATACATATAACTAACAAAACCTGAACCAGTTTAATGGCGCATTGCATTTATAACATTTCAATGACAAACGCGGCTCCGTACCTTACCCTCTGTGTTTTTTGAGAAACTCGTCCAGTATATTATTAAATTCATGCGGCACTTCCATCATAGGGGCATGGCCGCACTTATCTATCCAGTGCAGCTCTGAATTCGGTATCAGCGATTTAAATTCTTCTGCTACCATAGGTGGGGTGATGGTATCGTTTTTACCCCATATCAGGCAGGTCGGCACTGTAATTTCTTTCAGCTCATCTCCAAGATTGTGCCTAATGGCCGATTTTGCCAGTGCTATGATCTTAATGACTTTCAAACGATTGTTTACAATCGAATATACTTCATCTACCAGCTCTTTGGTAGCGACCTTGGGGTCGTAAAAGGTAAGTTCGGTCTTTTTGCGCATGAATTCATAATCGCCGCGCTTGGGGTATGTTTCTCCCATACCGTTTTCAAAAAGGCCGGAACTTCCTGTAAGAATAATCGTTTTTACTTTTTCCTGGTGCTTTAACGTATATACAAGGCCAACATGCCCGCCCAGCGAGTTACCGAGCAGGTGCACCTTCTCAAAATCCATAGCTTCGATAAACTTCTGCACGTGTTTGGCAAGGCCGTTCACGGTAGTATCCAGCACAGAAAGGTCGAACAGGGGCAGCATGGGAATAACCACCCTGTGCGTATGTTTGAAATGCTCCAGCAGGTCCTGAAAATTACTCAGGGCGCCAAATAATCCATGTAACAGCACAAGCGGCTCTCCTTCGCCTTCTTCTACGTATTTAAATTTGCCCAGGTGTTTGATTTCGTATTGATGCATCAGGCTGATTATCGATTCGCTAAATTACTATTGTTTGTCAGAAAAACACACATTTGAACTACTGGCATAACAATTTGTTTTTCTTATATTATTATGGTTTAAGGTAGCTATTTTTCACATTTTACATAAATTCGTTACTGTACCTTTGCGGGTATTCCTGAGATATGTTGCAATATTACACCCCTTCTCTCACAGGGTATAAACGGCTAAGAACAAAAGAAGTCAGAATAGGTGATTTACTGGTGGGCGGTGACAACCCCATCCGTATACAAACCATGACGACCACGGACACGATGGATACGGAGGCGACCGTTGCCCAGTGCATTCGCTGCATAGAGGCAGGTGCAGAACTGGTGCGCATTACTGCCCCCAGTAAACGGGAGGCCGAAAACCTGCAAAACATCAAAGAGATATTGCGCAGCAAGGGATACACTACACCGCTGGTGGCAGATATCCATTTCACCCCGAATGCCGCTGAAATAGCCGCACGTATAGTAGAAAAGGTACGTGTGAACCCCGGCAACTATATCGATAAAAAGAAATTTGATTTTATTGAATATACAGATGCGGAGTATGATGCAGAAATAGAGCGCATCCGCAACCGGTTTACCCCGCTGGTACGCATTTGTAAGGAGCATGGCACGGCCATGCGTATAGGTACCAATCACGGTTCACTCAGCGACCGCATTATGAGCCGCTATGGCGACACCCCGATAGGGATGGTGGAAAGCGCTATGGAGTTTCTCAGGATAGCACGGGATGAGGACTATCACCAGATTGTACTGAGTATGAAATCGAGCAACCCGCTGGTAATGGTACAGGCTTACCGCCTGCTGGTGCAAAAAATGGAGGAAGAGTTTGGCGAATGTTACCCGCTGCACCTGGGAGTAACAGAGGCGGGAGACGGAGAGGACGGCCGTATTAAAAGTGCCATTGGTATAGGTACTTTGCTGGAGGATGGCATAGGCGATACCATACGCGTATCACTGACGGAAGACCCCGAATTTGAAATTCCTGTTTGCCGCGATATAGTGAGCAGGTACCGCAACAGGGAACAACACAGGTCTATTTTGCCATACGATGCTTCATTGCACCTGCCATACAATCCTTTCAGCTACCAGCGCCGCGAAACAAAACCTATAGCAAATACCGGCGGGCAGCACGTACCCATAGTGATAGCCGATTACCGGGACGCCCGTCATATATCGCACAGCGACCTGCAGGCCATAGGCTATACTTACCACGAACCCAGCGACAAATGGAACATAGGCGACGGGGCGGCAGATTACCTGTATACGGGCGACAGCATACTTGATTTTCAGTTGCCGGGTACTTTACAGGTAATCTGTGATTATCATATATGGCAAACTACCCGCGATAAACAAAAGTATTTCCCCCTGCTTCGCACAGGAGAATACCTGTCAACCCCTGCAATAGAAGGATTGCACTTTGTTGCTGTAAACGCAGACGAGGACTGGCCCTTGCTGAAACAGGTCATTGACAAAGCGAAAGAAGCGCCGCATAGTGTATTGTGCATTAACAGCAGCAATATGCACCGTATGGCTTCTATACGCAGGTTTATAGCAGAGCTGATACTGCAGGAGGTAAAGTGCCCTGTCGTTCTGCATATAGAAAACAGGCAGAAAACGGTAGACGAACAACTCATCGATTTTGCAACAGATGCAGGCGGCCTTTTGCTGGATGGAATGGGTGATGGTATATGGCTGTACAACCATATGCAGCAGGTAGAAAATATAAAAGTAAGCGGGCGTACTTACCTGCCTGTCAAAAACAATCACCAGTTCCTGAACAATACCGCCTTTTCTATATTACAGGCCACACGCACACGCATCAGTAAAACAGAGTATATCAGTTGCCCCAGTTGCGGCCGTACTTTATTCGACCTGCAGGAAACAACGGCTAAAATCCGTAATGCGACCAATCATCTGAAGGGCGTAAAAATTGCTATTATGGGTTGCATTGTGAACGGGCCGGGTGAAATGGCCGATGCCGACTTCGGTTATGTGGGCAGCGGACCAGGCAAAATAACCTTGTACAAAGGGAAAGAGGTAGTGAAAAAGAACGTACCCAGCGATGTGGCTGTTGACGAACTGATACAACTGCTGAAGGAGAGTGAAGTATGGATAGAACCGGCAGTTACTGTATAGTTTCAGTAGCAGTTTCTTCTTCCTGCATTTTCCTGCTCTTCATATCCAGTATTACCAGCAAGGCTATGCTCAGGTAAAATAAGGAACCTACCTTATGTGTTTCCAGCAACTCTGAAAAGAAGTTGTTGATAAAACCGGCACCAAACATCATCACAATGCCTAAGGTCAGTTGCCTGTAAAACCTGTCTTTATCTTTAAACCTGTAGTAAATTTTTTGTGCCTGTGCCAGTACAACCATTACGAGTATGGCGTACAAAATCATGGCCGGCCATCCCTGTTCTACCAGCATATACAGGAAATAGTTGTGCGTAGTGGAACGCTCGGGGTTGCGGCTTACATAGGTTTTAAAAGAAGATATTGCGTAAGGTTTGTAATACCAGTAAAACGAGTTAGGCCCGTATCCTTTTACCGGCTCATCCTGGCTCATCCTGACGGCAGCAATCCAGCGGTACAGGCGCTCCATCGACGACATATCCTGCCCGCGGAAAGTGGCTATCATGTGATCGGCAAAATGCTTATGCATATAGGTACGCTGGTAATCGGGCTTAAAATCCATGAACTTGTTATTATGCGTCATATACACCATGAGTAGTGCAATGGCCGCATAAAACACAGGCATTACGAGGTTTACTAACCGCATACGTATAGCCACACCAATTACGATAGAGAATAATACCGCCACCAGCGCCGCACGGGCAAAGGTCAGATATATGGCAGGAAGAAACAGCAGTACTAACAATAGTGCAACTCCCCTGAGCACAGGGTTTTTCCCTTTCGATAAGGTCCATGCAGTAAATACCAGGGGCAGGAACATGGAAATAACCGTAGAATAGTCAACGTGGTTGTAGTACAGTATGCCAATGGCTTTTTCCACCTTGCGAAAGTGAAAACCTAATGCCGCATGGCGAATGTTGATGATAATCATGGTTATCACCAGGGGAATAAGCGTCAGGTAATATCCTTTCTTAAAGTCGCTTTTCTCTTTGAAAATAAATATGGGAAGTACAAAAAACGATACAAGGAACCATGTCTTCGCCAGCATGAATTTTACGGAAAGCAGGAGTTCCCTGGAATAAATAACTGCCACGCACATCCATAAGTACTGCAGCACAACAATCATTACCAGCGGGTTCCTCCACCACCGCTCGGGCAGCATACCGGGGTTGCGGGCCAGCAATATAGGGAACAGCAATAAGAACAGCCACATAATCGGCTCATCCGGCAGGGAGGTGGAAAGCGAACCGCCCATGAAGCGGACATCTATGGATACCGGTATAGTCAGCAGCAGGAAGAAATACGCGGCCTTCCAGTTTACACCTATGAGCAATACCAGGAGAAAAATAAATGGCAATGCCAGTACCTGGTATTCACCAGAATATACAAATGCCGCTACTGAAAGAAACAGCACAGACAAACAAACTGCCTGCGCCACTCTTGGTGGTAATATTGCATTTTGCTGCATCAACGCTCTACGGAAATTAGCAGACGATAATAAACGGATATAAGTATGTAAACAGCTGCAAAGAACAGTCCCAGCAAGCCACAGGCAATTACCGTGAGTACAATACCAAGGCCTTTCGGATCAACCGGCGGACGTGCAGCGGTGATGACCTGTACAAAACGCATATCATCAATCTTGTTACCTGTCGAGAACTCGTTCAGCAGCGATACATACTTGGCCCTGTCGGTAACCAGCTGGTCTTTTATAGCTTCTATATTCTGTATTTGCTCAACGGCCATACCCATATTGCCACTACCGCCCTTTATGTTGCCCACAATCAGGTTTTCCCTGCCCGGGCTCATAATGTCATACACACTATAACGGTTGCGCAAGGTGGCCAGTGAATCGGTCAGGTTAGTAATGGTACTGTCTATTTCAGATATTTTATCAGTAAGCGAAGCATATACACGCTGGCGCATAGTGATATAATAACCGCGGAATACCTGCTCCATCGCGTCAACACTTACATTGGCAACGGCAGCGGCACGCTGCGGGTCGGTATCCACATAAAACACTTCGCAGGTTTTATATTCAGAGCTGTTGATCTTATAGTTCTTCTTGAATATTTCCTTCATCTTCTGCTGGTCTTTGGGGTCTGCGGGGTTAAGCTTGTATGCATCCCAAAGGTTCAGTTTGTTGGCAATCAACCCTCTTACCGTATCAGATGTAGCTACTACCGTGATGCGGTCTATATCATCGTCACCGCCAAAGTAGTCTACGAAGCGCATTTCATCTGCACGGAAGATGTTATTGCGGTCTGTGTACAATGGGTTAGTCATAATAAAATCAACCCGCCCTTCGTACTTCTTCTTTTTAATAAGAAACATTACAGCCCCCAGCAGTGCCGTGACAATGGCTACAATAATGATGAACCGCTTTTTTCTCTGAAGCGTTTGGGTCACATCGACCAGGTCAAAACGAGGTGTGCTCATTCCAGTTATGTTGTTAAAAAGTTTCTAAACATAAGTATTTCACGGCAAATATCAGCATATCTGCAGTATAATAGGGTATTATATTACTGTTTCCCCGGCCTGCATTTTTTCAGCATTTTCGGCAAATTGCAATGCATCCAGCATTTCCTGTATGTTTCCGTTCATAAAATCATCCAGGTTATAAATAGTCATGTTGATGCGATGGTCGGTAATACGCCCCTGCGGGTAGTTGTAGGTACGTATTTTGGCCGAACGGTCCCCAGTGCTTACCAGGCTTTTTCTCCTGCGCGAGATTTCTTCTTCCTGCTTGCGTACCTGCTCTTCATACAGCTTGGTACGCATCATGGCAGTAGCTTTCTCGCGGTTGCCCAGCTGTGTGCGCTCAGTCTGGCAGGTAATAACCGTACCTGTGGGTACGTGTGTCAGTATTACTTTCGTTTCCACCTTGTTCACATTCTGGCCGCCGGCACCGCCGCTTCGCGCCGTTTCCATCTTCAGGTCGCTCTCTTTTAGCTCAAAATCTATTTCTTCCGCCTCCGGCATTACGGCTACGGTGGCAGCCGATGTATGTACCCTGCCGCTGGCCTCGGTAGCCGGTACACGCTGCACACGGTGTACCCCGCTTTCAAATTTGAGGGTTCCGTACACATCCTCGCCCTGCACTTCCAGCTGCACTTCTTTATACCCGCCAACAGTACCTTCCGTTTCTGTCAGTACTGCAATTTTCCAGCCTTTGCGTTCGCAAAAACGCATATACATCCGCAGCAGGTCGCCTGCAAACAGGCTCGCCTCATCGCCGCCGGTACCTGCCCGTATTTCCAATATAGCGTTCTTCTCATCCTGCGGGTCTTTGGGTATCAGGAGCAATCGGATTTGCTCTTCCAGCCTTTCTTTTTGTTCTTCCAGTTTTTCCAGGTCGTCTTTAGCCATCTCCCGCAAATCTTCATCGGTTTCGCTGGTCAATATTTCTTTCGCAAAATCGATATTTTCAAGGCAGGTTCTATATTCTTTATATGGAACTACAATCTTCTCCAGCTTGCGGTACTCGCGGCTAACCTGGGAAAACCTTTTATTGTCACTTACAACCTCGGGGTTAGTAAGGGCGATACCAAGGTCGTCAAACCTGGCCTTTATCGCTTCCAGTTTATCAATCATAACAACTGTTAATTGTCAATTTTATTATTTTATAAAAACAATATTATCCGATTCCACACCTTTATCAGCAAAATAAGCGCCAATATCATCAACCGGCAATGCCTGGCCGTCTTCACTGATTATATATGTTTTATACCCTGTTTCTTTTAATAAGTTCATAGCCCTATGGTGCGGTGCATTCAGGCGCCCTTCTGATAAAAATTCCATTACTACTACCGGGGAATATTTTGTAAGTGTCGCCACGCTTCCGGCTATTACTTTATCTTCCGCCCCCTCTACATCTATCTTTACAAATGCGGGCGTTACCTGCTCTCCCGATATAAAATCATCGAGCCGTAAGGCTTCTACCTTTGTTTCAACAGGCCGGTATTTATTGATCCATTCTTCGTTTTCAAACTGCCTTATGTGCATTGAATTAAACTCGGAATACAGCACAGGAAATTCATAAAACGAAATAGTTTCTGCTTTATCAGACACGGCCCGGTGCATTGCTTTAATATGTGGTTGCATAGCTACATTCCTGCTCAATACGCCGAATGTATTTTGAGCCGCTTCAAAAGCGTATACTTTCCCGTTTTCGCCTGTAAGCTTTGCAGCAAGCAGAGTATAATATCCAAAATGCGCACCTATATCTATATAAACCTGGCCTTTGCTTATGGTACGTATCATAAATGCCGCCAGCCTTATTTCAGAATCATGGGTTTTCCCTCCTGTCAGGTATATATCGGTTGCTGCCGGGAGGAGCAGTTCCATTTTTTGCCCGAAAAAAGTAGTGGCTTTCTTAAAAACACCTTTGTGGGTACGGGGGTATATCACCTTCAGGTAGGCCATGGCATTCAGATAGCGCAACGGGTGGTGCAAGGCACGCGCAGCTTTGCCCGATGTGGCCAGCCGCTGCACCTGTTGCAATTGTTGTATCAATCCGTTTATCATTCCTGAATGCGTTATTTAAAAAAACGAACCGTTAACCCGGCTTAAGGGGTTAACGGTTCGAATGATATTTCAGCGTAGCTATAAAGTACGTTTTACTTCCACTTCATCAAAGCCTTCAATGATATCTCCTACACGTACATCGTTGTAGTTTTTCACCATAAGACCGCATTCATACCCGGCGCTTACTTCCTTCACATCATCTTTAAAGCGTTTCAGTGAAGCCAGCTCGCCTGTGTATATTACAATACCATCGCGAACTATGTTGAGCTTGGTATTACGTGTCATTTTGCCATCCAGCACATAACAACCGGCAATGGTTCCTACGCCGCTGATTTTAAATATTTCACGTATCTCAATGTTACAAACTGTCTTCTTCTCGATTTTCGGTTCCAGCAGGCCTTCCATTGCGCTCTTGATTTCTTCTATGGCATCGTAGATGATGGAGTAGGTACGTATTTCGATGTTTTCCTGCTCGGCCAGCCTTGCCGCCTGCATAGACGGGCGCACCTGGAAGCCGAGAATAATCGCATCGGATGCTGTTGCCAGCAATACATCACTTTCGGTAATCTGGCCAACGCCTTTATGCACAACGTTTACAGCTACTTCTTCCGTAGAAAGCTTTTGCAGCGCATCGCTGAGGGCTTCTACCGAACCGTCAAAGTCACCTTTGATGATAATGCCAAGTTCTTTAAAGTTACCCAGCGCAAGACGACGGCCAATTTCATCCAGCGTAATATGCTTACGTGTACGGATGCCTTGTTCACGCATGATTTGCGCGCGGTGGTTGGCTGTATTTTTAGCTTCGTTCTCGTCTTCGTAAACTTTGAATTTCTCACCGGCTTGCGGTGCACCGTTAAGGCCCAGCACCTGTACGGGAACGGATGGCCCGGCTTCTTCCACACGCTGGCCGCGCTCATTGAACATGGCTTTCACTTTACCATAGTACTGGCCGCACACAATCATATCGCCCTGCTCCAGCGTACCGTTTTGTACAAGAATGGTAGCCTGGTACCCACGCCCTTTATCCAGCGAAGCTTCAATAACGCTACCGCTCGCCATACGGTCGGGGTTGGCTTTTAGTTCAAGCAGTTCCGCTTCAAGGCCTATCTTTTCAAGCAGCAGGTCTATATTAATACCTTTCTTGGCCGATATTTCCTGGCTTTGGTATTTACCGCCCCAGTCTTCTACCAATATGTTCATATTGGCAAGCTGTTCCTTTATCTTTTCGGGGTTTGCGCCCTCTTTATCTATTTTGTTGATGGCAAATATCATAGGCAGGTTTGCCGCCTGCGCGTGCGATATTGCTTCTTTGGTTTGGGGCATGATCGCATCGTCGGCAGCTACTACAATAACTGCTACGTCTGCAACTTTGGCACCACGGGCACGCATCGCAGTAAACGCTTCGTGGCCCGGTGTATCGAGGAAGGTAATTTTCTTGCCGGTAGATGTTTCTACACGGTATGCCCCAATGTGCTGGGTAATACCTCCCGCTTCACCTGCTACAACGTTTGCACTGCGTACATAGTCGAGCAATGATGTTTTACCATGGTCAACGTGACCCATAATAGTAACGATGGGCGCACGGGGCTCCATTTCTTCATCGTTATCTATTTCTTCTTCTTCATTATCTGCTTCCTGTTCCAGGTTAATGAATTCCACATCATAGCCAAACTCGCTGGATACCAGTTCTATTACCTCTGCATCCAGGCGCTGGTTGATAGACACCATGATACCCAGGCTCATACATTTACTGATAACATCGGCAAAACTTACATTCAGCAGGCTGGCGAGTTCACTTACCGAGATGAACTCGGTTACCTGTATTACGTTATCCTGTTCAGACTGCTCGGCAGCTGCCCTCTTTTCTGCCATTTCCTCGCGCTTGTTGCGACGGTATTTGGATTTCAGGTTTTTATTACGGGTATTGCCTGATAACTTGGCTTGTGTTTGCCTGATCTTTTCCTGGATGGCTTTAGCATCGATCTCCTGCTGCTGCTGAGACAGGGGAGCCTGCTGCGGCCTTTGCCTGCGGTCGCCTCCGCGACGGTCGCCTTGCTGGCCTCCACGGCGGTCACCACGTCCCGGGCCCTGTTGCTGTCCACCACGGTCGGGTTTTGCACCTCCTCCGCGGTTTTGCTGGTCGGGGCGGAATGTTTCCGGTTTCTTTTGTACAGGTATGCGTTTGCGGCTGCGCTTTTCTTTAGCGTCTCCGCGGCCACCGCTGCCGGAAACAGGCAGGTCAATTTTACCTATTATTTTCGGGCCTTCCAGCCTCGGGGCTTTCATTTCTATATGTTCCGGCTTATCTTCTCCTTCAGGTGCACTTTCTGCCGGTGGTGCAGGTTTCACTTCAGCAGCAGGCACTTCTGTTTCTTTCTTTTCTTCTGCTTCAGGCGTCGGTGCCTGGGGCTTAGCAGCTTTTTTCTCTTCGGCAACAGGTGTTTCAGCCTGTGCCGCAGGTTCTGCTGTTTCCGCTTTAGGCGCCTCTTCTTCTTTCTGGGCAGCTTTCTTTTTAGCGGGGGCACCTTTTTTAGGCCTTGAAGAAAGGTTCATCTCTTCAAGGTTTATTTTACCCAGTATGTTTGGCCCTTCCAGCCTGGGGGCTTTTACATCTATATGCTGCTTACCCTCATCTACCGGCTCTTCCGGGGCCTCGGCAACCGGCGGTTCCGGCGCTGGCTCTTCCTTAGCTGGCTCTGCTTCTATTTCTTTCTCAATCGTTTTTTCTTCGGGCACTTCCATTACCGGTGGCTCAGGTACCGGTGCAGGGGCAGGTTCTTCCTGCTTTTCTTCTTTCTTCTCAGGCGCCGGCGCTGGTTCGGGCATGGCAGCTTCGTCGGCCTTTTTATCGCGCACGCCAAGATCCAACTCGTCTTTACTTTTTTTCAGGTTATCCAGCAGCGAACCTTTGGGCAATGCAATTTCCTCGCTCTTGCGCTTGGCCAGTTTGTCCTGTGCAAACTCTGCCTGCAATGCGTCATACATCTCCTCAGTCAGTTTCGTGTTGGGGTTACTTGCATTAATATCAAAGCCCTTACCTGTAAGGTATTCTACAAGGGTGTCTTTACCAATGTTGAATTCCTTGGCAGCTGCCAGTAACCTGGGTGTTTTTGTTGTTGTTGACATTCTAATATTTACTCAATAAAAATGCGCTAAGGTTTTATATTCTTCCAGCCTTTACCAATGTACAAACCTACGCCAATTTGGTGACAAAGCTTTAATACTTAATATTTTTACCACATAAAACCTTCGCTTATTCTTCGTTCTCAAATTCTTCCTGCAAAATCCGCTGTACATCACGTATCGTCTCTTCTTCCAGGTCGGTACGGCGTACCAGTTCTTCTACAGACAGGTCGAGTACGCTCAGGGCGGTATCGCAACCTATTTTCTTAAACTCGTCGATTACCCAACCTTCTATTTCATCTGAGAATTCGTCGAGGTCGATATCGTATTCTACTTCCTGGTCCTGTACGTCGCGGTACACATCTATACTAAAGCCGGTCAGTTCCTGCGCCAGCTTGATGTTCACACCCTTTTTACCAATTGCCAGCGATACCTGGTCGGGGTCAAGGTAAACATCAGCATGCAGTCCCTGGTTATCCAGCTCCATGCGGTTGATGCGCGCCGGTGTTAATGAACGCTGTATCAGCAGTTGCTGGTTGGCTGTATAGTTAATTATATCAATATTCTCATTACGCAGCTCACGCACTATTCCATGTATACGGCTACCCTTCATACCCACGCAGGCGCCTACAGGGTCTATGCGGTCGTCATAGCTTTCCACGGCTACTTTAGCACGCTCGCCCGGCTCCCTTACTATTTTCTTTATAACAATCAGGCCATCCATGATTTCCGGCACTTCAATTTCCAGCAGCTTTTCCAGGAATGAAGGGTGTGTACGGCTCAATACGATGATAGGTGTATTGTTACGCATTTCCACTTTCTTTACTACAGCGCGTACCGACTCCCCTTTTTTGAAAAAGTCGGTAGGTATTTGCTCCGATTTGGGCAGTATCAGTTCATTGCCTTCATCATCCAGCAGTAATATTTCCTTTTTCCATATCTGGTACACTTCACCGCTGATGATATCGCCTACGCGGTCGGCATATTTTTTCAGCAGGTTATTCTTTTTCAGATCGCCGATACGGGCGGCCAGGGTTTGTTTTGCCGCAAGTATCGCACGGCGGCCGAAATCGGTTACGTTTATCTCCTCGTACACCTCTTCGCCCACGCTATAGTCAGGTTCAATCTGTATTGCTTCGGAAAGGGGTATCTGCAGGTTATCATCTTCTATATTCTCATCGTCTACAATCTCCCGGCGGCGGAATATCTCAAGGTCGCCGGTCTGGTCGTTTACAATTACGTCGAAGTTCTCATCCGTTCCGTATTTTTTCCGGAGCAGGGTTTTGAAAACATCTTCAATCACTTTCATTAAGGTAGGCCTGTCAATATTTTCGGCATCCTTAAACTCCTGGAACGAATCAATAAGATTGATACTTGACATGGTTCACTCATTTGCCCCGCTGTTGCAGCGGGTTTTAATTAAAAAATTATTTGAACTACTATTTTTTTAATATCATCCATAGGTATTTCTACCATAGTTGTTTCTTTTTTCTTAGGCACTTTTACCTCCAGCACAATGCCCTCTTCTTTTACTTCTTTCAATACGCCTAATATATCTGCTCCCTCTGCCGGGGTTACCAACACGGTGCGGCCCATATTCTTTTTATATTGCCTTAAAGAGGTAAGCGGTTCATCTACACCGGGGCTGGACACCTCAAGCGAGAAATCGCCGTCGGGAAACAGGTTTTCCGCTTCCAGCAAGGCATACAGCTTACGGTTTACCGTAGCGCTCTTGCTTACGGAAAGCCCTTCATCCGCGTCCAGGTACAGCTTTATGTTATTGGTAGGTTTGACTTTAACATTAACAATAAACATATCCGTACCTTCCAGCAAAGGCTCTGTTAACTGCTTTATTTTTTCTAATATGTCTGTCATGGGTAAAAAACAAGGGGACTATTACGTCCCCTTCTTTTGAATTATTTCCGGTGCAAATGTATGAATTTTTCAAAAAACACACAAAAATAGATTGGGGCTACAACAAATTATCTTTTCATTAACGGCCAATACTCTGGCGGGTTTAGTACCTTTGACATGCTATGATTTTTCGTATTATATTATGGTCAATCATTTTGACCGTGATTTTGAGGTTTATTTTTCGTTTCCTGTTGCCGGTAATAAATATTACTAGTAGTATGCAACAGCGGGTAAGACAAATGCAGCAGCAAATGGAAGATATGCAGCAAAAAAACAGCGCCCCTACCCAGCCTCAACCCAAAAAGCAGGTAGAGGGCGATTATATAGATTACGAAGAAGTTAATTAATCTTACTTCCCCTTTTCCTTACCTTTTAGGCAAAAAGATGTGCTCTTCAATGGTCATGCCTTTTTCAAGGTGTATGGCGCGTATACCCACACTTCGGGCACCTGCTATATGTTGCGGGCTATCGTCTATAAATAATGTATGTGCCGCTTCCAGGCTGTTTTCCTGCAATATTCTTTCAAATATTTCTTTCCCCGGCTTGCGCATACCTACCCTATGCGACAGGTAAACCTTATCAAACATTACTCCGATGTTAGGCAGGCCATGCGTTTCCATTAATAAGCGGTTGAACGCCTCCTCATGTATCTCGTTGGTATTGCTCAACAATATCAGGTCATAATGAATACGGAGTTGCTGTAACAATTGCAGCCTGCGTAGAGGAAAATCGAGGAGCATCGCATTCCACGCATGGCATATTTCCTGTTCCGTTACCGGGCGACCTGCTGCCTGCTGCATAGCAGCAATAAAGGCGGCCCTGCTCATCTTACCTGTTTCAAAATCATCAAAAAGGGGTGTTTGCCTGAGCTGGGAATATATTTCATTAAAATTCTCAATACCTGCAGCTAAAAATGCCCGCTCTGTTAAGCTATAATCCAGGTTTAAGAGCACTCCTCCCAGGTCGAAAATGATGTGCCGGATGCCTTCTATCATTTTGCAAAAATAAACTTATGAATACATTTTTCTTTTTTTCAGAAAAACCGATACATTTGCAATCCATTTTTGGCTCACAAGCCAGGTCCTATAGCTCAGTTGGTTAGAGCACCTGACTCATAATCAGGGGGTCCCAGGTTCAAGCCCTGGTGGGACCACAAACAAAAACTTGATAAACAAAGCGTTGTGCACAGCATGGCGCTTTTTTATTGCCTATCGGTTTATTTGCGGTGAAGTTTGTTTTTCTTTTTTGGCCGGTTATTATTAATCAGTTGAGGTTAAATGAAAAGCGTGACGGAATTATTACGAAACTCACTTTGTTCTTCTCCATATAAATCCATCTAACACATAATGCGTGGCTTGGGGCAGGGATAATAAAGGTATTAATAAAGCCAATATTTCCTTGCCTGTTACGGAAGGTAGTTTGCTAAATATACCGAAGACGCTTTCATGTTCTCTCCATATAAGTGCATCCCAAAGTCCTTCTTCAAAATATGCCAAAAAGAAGATTGCAGATAGGAATAATACCAATTGAGGTAGTAAAGACCTTTTTACGGGAGACGGCTGTTCTGCTTTTCCCTTTCTTTCGAATGCCCATATAAGCGCCATATAAGGGATACCATGCGAAACTACATTGAGCATGGTAAAAGCCAAATCGCCATTAAAATATACAATCCCAAAATACCACGTAAGGGCCGTACCGACTATTACCAGGTTTTTGGGAAGGTTGAATACCTTACTTTTTACAAAGAAGAATATCTCTTTTATCCAATAAGCAGCAAGCAAGGTAATGTATACATACAAAATTGCCTTTTGTACAATGGCAGCATCCGCAATAAGAAAATCGCCATCTATAAACCAGTTAAAATTGCGGTCCGGTGTACAATGCCAGTAAATAACCGGGTATAAGGTAGCCGCGTAAATGGTTATGGTATCAAGGTGAGCAGATAAGTTGTTTCGCGGTTCTTTACGTGTATATAAACGCATAATACCATATTGCTGTCTTATAAAGTGAAACACTGCAAGATAGGCTAATACCCTCCAGAATATCATATCACCCAATGCATACAACAGTACACTGATTATATAGCATACAACAGGAACCGCTATGTAAAGCGACCTATGTTTAGTAAAGTTATTTTTGTTCCAGTACGTTCTGAATAATGTACTATATACATGTGCCACGTCTACTAACAATACCAGTACCACCCAGCCCATAAGAGGCATGGCATTTGTAGTCTTATATTTTTCAGGTAATATTATAGTAATGAATAGCGCGAGAAAGCCTGGTGCGAGAATGTATAATCCGTCAAAAGAAGGACTATATATCCATGGGTATTTATATTTGCCAGCTTTGTTCATATACTGTTAAGCACCTCTTTGGCTGCTCTTATGCCCTGGTAAAAAGCTTCTTCAAAAATAGAAATGCCGCTTAAATCTGAATGGGCGAAAAAGATTTTATTGTTTATCGATTGTTTTGCCTGCCTGCGTGCATTACCCCATATATAATTTATTGAAGGCCTTATCATACCGTGTCCCCATACGCGTACATCTATTTGAGATATACTTTGCGTTATGCCGGGGTGGGCATACTCCAGTTCATTAACAATAAGCTTTTTCCAGTAAGAATAATCTTTCTCATACACCTGGAGCCTTGCAGTACTTGCATCTGCCGATGTAACCGGCAGGTAATATGTGAGTACACCTTTTCCTGGCAAATTAAGATCCTGATGATTGGCAAATACATACCCAACAGAATGCTGTCCATAAATAACATTGTCCCAGCTAAGTGGTGCCCCTCTGTTAACCGGCAGCTTGGAAAGGGAGATATTTGCAACTATCCAGGGTGCGTATGTTACTTCATCGTAAATATCACGTGCATTTTCCGGTTGTGCAGCTACTATACGCTTGTTAACGTACTGAGGTGTAGATAATATCAACTTGTCAGTACGTATGCATACCGACCGTTTATTATGAACATCGTAACAGTATGTTTCTACCTTATTGTCGGTTGTTGAGACACGGTATATCATCATACCGGGATGGATATTCTCACCACACTGGCCCCGAAGTGCCTGCATAAGATGACCATTCCCCTCAGGCCATGTGAGTACATCTGATGATGTGGTATTAGCGCCTCTGCCTCTGCGCGAAGCGAAATAATGTAAACCTGCCCAGGCAGATGTATGCTGTGGCAAAGAGCCGTAGTCATCCTTGCAACAATACTCCAGGTACCACAACAAGTAGGAAGATGTATAGCCCTCTTGTTTCAGGAAATCTGCAAAACTTATTTTATCCAGCTCTTTATATTGTTCAGACGCAGAACTGTTATCAACAGGAATGGCGAAATGATATTTCCCATCTTCTCCTTTAGCATGTTTCAGCATCTCCACATAACTGAAAAATCTGCGGATTTGTTCACGATCTTCATTACCGATGCCAAACTGCGGCACAATGCCTTCCTGCCAGTACCCATTTATATATAGGCGCTCTTCGGGGTCATGGCAGATATGGTATTCGTTGTAAACAGGCAAATTGCTGCTGTTAAATCCGGTGACAATATTTGCGGAATGTAAAAAATCTATAAGCTCTATGTTACCTGGGTCAGGTACAGGCAGGTAGTGTGCTGCCCAGGGATATGCGGAAATACTATTTCGCCCGTACACAGAATTTCCGCCAATGGCATCGCTTAATTCGATCATCATAGGGTTTTGGCCATTAGCATATAGCCATCTTTGGGCTGAAAGTCCCGATATACCGCCGCCTGCAATTAAGATGGTGGTATCTATAAAACGCGTTGGTGCAGGTATTTTCTCAGGCGTGCGCAACAGGTGGCCGGTTTTATAATCCCCGCCTGCCATACCACCTCTTATACCGGTGCCGGGCTTGCTGTGGCACGACTGTATGAAAGACGCAAGCGCAGGTATAGAAACTAGTGTTAATCCCTTTTTTAAAAATGCCCTCCTGCCTGATATATTAGCGCTGTCAATGTACATATGGTGCCCATTCTTGTTCAAAATATGTTACCAGCGCCTGGTTGTTCAGTTTATTAATATCAGTAGGTACGTCTGCCATATCAGGCGGAAATATAAACATGGATAGCATGACTTTATTATCAACAAACTTCAAGTCTCGGGGCAGCCTGCCGGTATTTCGCCAGCTATAGCTTTTCATCCCCATCACATACCCCCATTCGCCAAACGATGGTACATATACATGATATGGAGCTGTGATAAAACCTGCTGCATTTAACGTATGGTTAATACACCAATAGGATTTACGTGCTATAAGCGGCGACGTGGATTGTACAACCACTATTCCGTTGTCAGCAAGTAAATGTTGGAGTTCTTCATAAAAACGGGAGGTGTACAGCTTACCGATAGCAAAGTTGGATGGGTCTGGAAAATCTATAATAATGCAATCATACTGCTGTTTGGCAGAACGCACCCATTTAAAAGCATCATCGTTAATCACATGTACTTTTTTTGAAAGCAGCGATTTATTGTTAAGCCGGGTCAGGATTTCATTCTTTTTAAACATCTCCGTCATTGCCGGGTCAAGGTCTACAAGGGTAATATTTTCAACATTGGGATACTTCAAAATCTCTCTCGCCGCCATACCGTCGCCGCCACCTAGTATCAATATATTTTGTGCATATGGCAAAGCCTGCATAGCGGGATGTACAAGTGCTTCGTGGTAGCGATATTCATCTGCCGAACTGAATTGCAGGTTACCATTTAAAAAAAGCCTTATTTCGCGATTGTTCCGGGTAAATACGATACGCTGATAAGGCGTACTCTTGCTATATATCACACGGTCCTGAAATGCAAGTGTTTCAGTATATGACATGATACGTTCTGCATAAACAAAGCCTGAAAGCAATACGGCTATACTAAGCAAAACAGTAAAGACATACCGACTTCTGTACGGCCTGGTTTCGGCAAATTGATAAAGCAGAAAAGCTGCTACGCCGATATTGAGTATACCAAAGAAAAGAGATGTGCGTATAAGGCCAAGATAGGGAACCAATAACAGGGGAAAGATTATAGATGCAAGAAGCGCCCCGATATAGTCAAAAGTAAATACTTGTGAAACGAGGTCTTTAAATGATATACTTGATTTAAGTATGCGCATTAATATGGGTATTTCCAGCCCGACCAATATACCGACAAGGCACACAAATGCATATAAAATGACCCTGAAAGAAGCTATATATTCAAATAGCAGAAAAAGCAGCGGGGCACTACACCCCCCTACTATACCTACCAGTATTTCTGTTTTTATAAACCAGCGAAGCAGGTTACCCTCTATATAGCGGGATAACCATGAGCCTATGCCCATAGAAAAGAGGTACGTACCTATAATGGTTGAGAATTGCGTAACAGAGTCTCCCAGCAGGTAGCTGGCAAGCGTACCGGAAATCAATTCATATACAAGCCCGCATGTAGCAATGATAAATACAGAAAACAGCAACAGGCGCTGCTGTTGCTTCATGCTGACCGAAATACTTTCGCCCGTATTATTAACCATGAATAGCAGAACTAATGATTATAGCTATTGCCAGAATAAATGCCGCCGCTACTATAGCAATAGCTGTATTTTGTTTTTCAATGAGTTCTTTCAAAAGGTTTTCGGGCGTTATTTTTTCAATAATAATAAAGCATACCAGCAAAATGACTACACCCAACAGGGAGTATACTACTGACGCCACTATGTACTTAATATTTATCATGTCCATAACTATGTTTTTAATATTTATTTATGGTAAAAGCTATGAATGCCGCCACGTGCACTGCCGGGTTGTATCTGTTCTTCTTTATCGTCTCCTAATATTCTATATCCTGACAGGGAGGCACACACATAACATATGTACCCGATAGCACAGATAATAGCATACACTTTCATTTTTTTAAAGTCGTTAAATAAATTCATAGCATCATCTTTCAGGTGTTCTCTATGACTCTTCGATACATTTTATCGTGTATAGAAATGCCGGGTATACCAATATCAACAGCAGCACCAATAACAAGTTCGAAACCAAAACCGCATCTTCTGTTACTGTTATGGATAATGTAGTGTACTTAGGCGAATTTGCATAAGGATATACGATTAACCTATAGGTGCCAGATGGCACATTTGACAATACGGCCCCAGTTTGCTTACTCCCTTCCGACCAGCTCTCACCACCCTCGAATCCTGCATAATATTCTATTGCCTTATTTAGCTCATAAGTTTTCCCGTTTTTCATGTTCACCAACGATGCACCTATCTCTATCCAATCATTGTACACATCGGCCGAAAAAATAAAATTAAGGGCTGTGGGGCCTTTTACCTCTATCAGTCCTGCATCGATTGGCGCTATTGTATACCCGGCAGCAACGTCTGTACTAATCGCATAACCCTGTTTTAATAACTGTTTCTCCGGTTTGAAGATTAAAAACAAAAAATGTGTTAAGAGCACCAGCCCTGTTAATACCAATGCTACGTTACGAACATGGGGCCATCTTCTTTCAAAAACGTCTTGTGGAGTTTCCTTAAAATGAAAACCGTATTCTTTATTGAAAGCAGCTTTAACCTCCCCCGGGGTTAGCCTGTAGCCTCTGAACCAGGTGCTTTTGCCATTATCTGTTTCACAAACCAGAATGCCGTCGGCATCTGTATATTCATCTACTTTCAACCTGAAAACATCGGCAAGTATATCCGTATCGAATTCGCCAACAGCATACAATATATCGTATGTATAATGCGCATAAAGATCATATTTGCGATATGGGTTATGCTCAATAGCGACGTACCATGCTACATTAACATTCGTATTCTTTACCTCAAAGTCTTGCTGCTCCGACAACCATATATAGTACCATTCCCTTTCTACATGTGCCAGCACCCTGTAATAATCTTCTTCAGGGTTAAAGAGCATATATTCAGTCCAGTAGAGACCTTCTTTAGGCTCATATTTTTGTATTATACCAGTAACTATAAAACGAATACCATTTAACATACCCTCATCACCAATCTGCAATGCCGGTATAAAATTGTATTGAGCATTGAATGTCTTTACTGCTATAGGTTGCTCCCCCGGTTCCTGCCTGAAAAATGTGTAGCAGGCTGAACATCCGTAATATTCACTGCCTTCCGTATCATAACACCTTATTATAGCATTACAATCCGGACAATGTCTTTCTGTATATCCTGTGATATTTGGCATTGCGATATGCGGGCTTAACGGAATACTTCCTGTTTGTTCAGTTCTTTTGCATCAAAAAATACCTTTGTTGCATCGTACAGTTTTCTTGCACGGTGCGAATTGTCTTCATTAAAGTTGGATAAAAACACATCAAACGTGGCAAGCGAATGTTCCGGCCAGGTATGGAGCGATATATGCGATTCCGTAAGACATATTACAACTGTGAACCCTTTATTATCAAATTCATGGTATACTTCCCCTACATTATGCAATTGTAATTCATTAACAACCCTGTCGAAAAAGTCTTTGCAGGCCTTCATATCAGTCAGGTTACTTCCTGTACTGCTAAAGGTTGAAAGGATGTGCAATCCCGGTTTATAGTCAGACATATAGTGTTTTGTGGCAACCAAAAATATATACCTTTCCACTCATAATCAAGGGCTTCCCGGTTCATCCCCCTGCAAGGCCACAGGAAAAACAAAGGATTTCAGGTACCTGCCACTGAAAACCTTTTCAAATTGCCGGAAAGTTGCCTGATAAAGTTGAACGATATTATTATTGGGCATACCGACATTACTGAATATTATGACTAACATCATTTTACAGTAAAACATTTACCTATATATTTGTGCCTGAAATGTTACGTTTACTATCAGGTACTTTACTGCTAATGATGTTGCTGGTGCAAACGCCCCTTCACCAGGTGCTGAAGGTGTATGTGCTGGTAGAACATTATTTTGAGCACAAAAGCAAAGATGGCAAACTGACCGTAGGTGAATTCCTTGCCATGCATTATGCACACGGCAATGTAAAGGATGCCGACCACTCGCGTGATATGCAGTTACCTTTTAAAACCTGCAATCACCTCACATTCACATTTACATTTCCGCAGGGTAGTACCGGTGTGGTAGCCTCCAATACATGGCTGGCAGAATGTGTGCGGCCATTGTCATTATACAGGTCGCCGTACCATACGTCCGAGACCCTTTCCAACATTTGGCAGCCTCCGCGGGCATAATCCGTATTGTTCTCATTCTTACACTTAAAGGCTTAATGCGGTTGCAAACCGTCATTGCAGTTATTCAGATTTTTTCGGGCTGGCTTTTTACCTGTATATGAAACGCAGGTACGGGCCTTAAAACCATGCAATACGTATGTTAAATAAATTCATTGAGTTTTCTGTCAATAACAAGCTCATTATCATATTATTCGTACTATCATTGATAGGCTATGGCAGTTACGAAGTCACAAAACTACCAATAGATGCAGTACCTGATATTACAGACAACCAGGTGCTGGTCATCACACAAACACCCTCACTAGGCGCGCCCGATGTGGAGCGGTTTATAACCTATCCTATAGAGCAGGCCAACAGCAATATTCCCGGCATTAAGGAAATCCGCAGCTTTTCTCGCTTCGGCCTGTCGCTTGTTACTATTGTTTTTACCGACGATGTAGATGTGTACTGGGCACGCCAGCAAGTAACCGAACGGCTGCAGCTGGTACAGGCTGAAATACCCAAAGGGATAGGAACGCCTATGCTCGGGCCAGTCACTACAGGGCTGGGCGAAGTGTACCAGTACGTGGTAAAAGCCAAACCCGGCTACGAAAACAAATACGACGCCATGCAATTGCGCACCATACAGGACTGGTTGGTACGCCGCCGCCTGCTGGGGGTAGAAGGAGTGGCCGACGTGAGCAGTTTCGGTGGTTACCTGAAGCAGTATGAGGTAGCGGTGAGCAGCTAAACTTGCTTCTTACAACATCAACATTGCAGATGTGTATACCGCCCTTGAAAAGAACAACGGCAACACAGGCGGTACCTATATAGAAAAAGGCCCTACTGTTTTGTATATCAGCAGCGAGGGCCTTGCAGGCAGCATAAGCGATATAGAAAACATAGTGGTAAAACAGCTTTCGGATGGCGCGCCCCTATTGATACGGGATGTAGCCGATGTACATATAGGGCATGCTACCCGCTACGGCGCCATGTGCTACAACGATGAAGGGGAAGTTGCCGGGGCCGTGGTAATGATGCTGAAGGGTGGCAACAGTGGCAAGGTAATAAAACAGATAAAGGAGCGCATCGAAGAAATAAAGAAAAGCCTGCCTGAGGGTGTAGATATAGAGCCTTTCCTCGACCGCACCAAAATGGTGAACAATGCCATAGGTACAGTAGAAAAAAACCTGGTGGAAGGATCGCTTATAGTAGTATTTATACTCGTGCTGTTTTTGGGCAATATACGTGCCGGCTTTATAGTAGCATCTATCATACCCCTATCTATGCTCTTTGCCGTTATCATGATGAACCTGTTTGGGGTAAGCGGCAACCTGATGAGCCTTGGTGCGCTTGATTTCGGGCTGATAGTGGATGGGGCCGTAATTATAGTTGAGGCAGTGATGCACCGCCTCAGCCATTCCCACCAGTTCAGGAATATAACCCGTCTGAAACAGCCGCAAATGGATGCCGAAGTAAAAAGCGCTGCATCACGTATGATGAATAGCGCCGTTTTCGGGCAAATCATCATATTGATAGTGTACCTGCCCATCTTCTCTTTGCAGGGTATAGAGGGCAAAATGTTCCGCCCCATGGCAGAAACAGTAGCTTTTGCATTACTGGGGGCATTTATTCTTTCACTTACCTATATACCTATGATGAGTGCTTTATTTATCAGTAAAAAAATAAAGCATGCCCCCGGCTTTTCAGACCGCGCCATGGCAAAGCTGGAAAACGGGTTCAGCTACGCCCTTAAGAAAATACTGAACTACCCCAAAATGCTTGCAGGCGGCGCGCTACTGCTGTTTGCTGCCGCTATATGGGTACTAACATTGCTGGGGGGAGAGTTTATCCCCCAATTGGAAGAAGGTGACTTTGCCATAGATACGCGCGTACTTACGGGCAGTAACCTGCACACAACCATCAACGCCGCTCAAAAAGCTGCAGGCATTCTGAAACAACGCTTTCCCGAAGTAGAGAAAGTGGTAATCAAAATAGGCAGCGGAGAAATCCCTACTGACCCAATGCCTATGGAAGCTGCTGATATGATGGTCATCCTGAAAGACAAAAAAACGTGGACATCCGCTAAATCATTTCCCGAACTGGCTGAAAAAATGAGCACAGCAGTAAGCGAAGTACCGGGCATTACTACGGGTTTCCAGTTCCCGGTACAAATGCGTTTTAATGAACTAATGACCGGGGCCAGGCAGGATGTTGTATGCAAAATATTCGGCGATAACCTGGACACCCTTGCCCGTTATGCCTCTGAGCTTGGCAAGCTGTCATCTACCGTACCGGGGGCGCGTGATATATATGTAGAAAGTGTGACCGGGTTGCCGCAGATTATTATCATGCACAACCGGGAGGCTATTGCCAAATACGGCCTCAACATCGAAACAGTGAACAATATCATTAATGCAGCTTTTGGCGGGCAAACCACGGGACAGGTATTTGAGGGTGAAAAACGTTTTGATATGGTAGTGCGCCTGTCGGGCGACGACAGAAAACGGCTGGAAGATGTACAAAACCTGCTGGTGCCTACACCACAGGGCACACAAGTGCCGTTGTACCAGCTGGCAGACGTATCTATAAAAGAAGGCCCTGCACAGATACAGCGCGAGGATACAAGGAGGCGCATCATTGTAGGCTTCAACGTAAGGGGCAGGGATGTACAGAGCATTGTAAATGAACTGCAGCAGAAAGCCACAGCCATTCAACTGCCTGCGGGTTATTATATTACCTACGGTGGCGCATTCGAAAACCTCGTAGCTGCTAAAAAACGCCTCTCGATAGTAGTACCACTGGCGCTCGGCCTTATTTTCCTGATGCTGTATTTCGCTTTCGGCTCTATAAAGCAAAGCCTTATTATATACAGCGCTATTCCATTGTCGGCAATTGGTGGTGCATTTGCACTGGCATTAAGGGGTATGCCATTCAGCATCAGTGCTGGTGTGGGTTTTATTGCATTGTTTGGCGTAGCTGTACTTAACGGCATTGTGCTCATTGCAGAATTCAGGCGCTTACATGCCGATGGCATAGAAGATTTGCAGCAGGTAGTATTGCAGGGCACAAAACTACGCCTGCGCCCGGTGCTGATGACCGCTTCAGTGGCTTCACTGGGCTTTTTACCTATGGCATTGAGCAACGGCGCGGGGGCAGAAGTGCAAAGGCCGCTGGCAACAGTAGTAATAGGCGGCTTGCTTACAGCTACATTCCTCACCCTGTTCCTGCTACCGGTACTGTATATACTATTCGAAAAAATAAATTTTAAAGTAAAACATAAAAATGTGGCCTTGCTATTGCTCCTTGTATTGCCAGTAGGGGCACAGGCACAACAGCCCATTACCCTGAATGCCGCTATTGATTCAGCACTGCATAACAACCTGGAATTGAAATCGCAGCGGACGGGGACGGAGGCATACCGAAAAATGCGTGCAGCCGGCTGGAACCTTGGCAAAACAAACGTAACGGCTGAATGGGGGAACATAAACAGCGCCTATACAGACACACGCTACGGCATTTCCCAGACTATAGCCTTTCCGCTGGTATATGTAAAGCAACGCGCATTGCTCCATGATGAGTGGAAAGCCATGCAGTATAAAACCAGCCTGAAAGAAAAGGAAATGGAAAAAGAAATATCGCTGCTGTACAACGAAATCAATTGCCTGTATCAGAAGCGTGCTTTGCTGCAACGTGCCGACAGCCTGTATGCCGCTTTTGAAGAAAAGGCTGCACTGCGTTACAAACTTGGAGCATCCGATGTGCTGGAAAAAACAACCGCAGAATCCCAGCGTGGCCAGGCGGCATTGCAGTTGCAACAGCTGGAAGCAGGCTTGCAGGCTTTGCAGGCACACTTTGTCTACCTGCTACACACAACAGAGCCATACATACCTGCCCCTAATTTATATAAAGCAGAAGCACCCATACTCCCACAGGACGGCACAGCGGCACACCCGCTTTTGGCTTACCTTGACCGGCAACAGAAAAAGGCAACTACAGAGTGGCAACTGGAGAAAGCCAAACTACTGCCCGAGCTTTCGGCAGGCTATTTTAATCAAAGCTTCAGTGGCTGGCAGCTTGTAAATGATACTGAGCACCTCTATTCAAAATCGGACAGGTTCGGTTCTGTGCAGTTCGGTATCGGTTTGCCCGTGTTTTTCTTTGGCCAATCAGCAAAAGTGAAAGCCCTGGAGTTAAACCGCAGGCAGGCCGCATTACAATTGCAGGACGGGAAAGAAATGCTGTCAGCACAATATGCCGCCGCACGCCTGGCCTACAATCAGCAACTGAAAGCAGTAGAGTATTATGAACAAACGGCACTACGCAACGCGGCTGTAATGACAGAGACCGCCACCAGGCGTTTTGAAGCGGGTGAGATAGATTACCTGGAATATACCCTGCTGCTCAACCAGTCTTTCACCATCAGCAGTAACTATTATGATGCCCTGAAAAAATTCAATGAATCTGTTTTTGAAATCAATTATCTCACAAAAAATTAGTTCAAGCAATGAAATATATATGGATAGCAACCGCATTACTGCTGGTATCGTGCAACAACAAACCTGCGCAACAGGCCGAAAAATTGCCTGCCGGCAACGGTACTTCTATTTCGCTTACAGAAGCCCAGTATAAAAATGCCGGAATTGAAACGGGGCTTGCCACACAAAAAGAAATAACATCAGTCATTAAAGTAACGGGCAAAATAGACGTACCCCCGCAAAATATGGTGTCTGTCAGTTTTCCGCTGGGCGGCTACCTGAAAAAAACAAGCCTGTTGCCCGGCATGCATATAGCCAAAGGCGAAATGATAGCTGTGCTGGAAGACCCACAGTATATACAGTTGCAGCAAGACTACCTTACTGCCCTGGCCCGGCAGACATACCTGGAGGGCGAATACCGCCGCCAGAAAGACCTGAACGACAGCAAAGCCAGCAGCGATAAAGTATTTCAACAGGCTGAGGCAGAATATAAAAGTAACCACATAGCCATGAATGCCCTTGCACAAAAACTGCAACTAATCGGCATTAACCCTGCAAGGCTCAGCGAAAACAATATATCGCGTACGGTAAGTGTGTATGCGCCTATAGATGGTTACGTATCGTCGGTAAACGTGAATGTCGGCAAATATGTTACCCCTTCCGATGTGCTGTTTGAACTGGTGAACCCCAGTGATATACACCTGGCGCTTACCGTTTTTGAAAAAGACATCAACGCCTTGTATATCGGGCAAAAACTGGCGGCCTATACTAATGCCAACCCGGCAAAAAAATATCCCTGCGAAGTGATATTGATTGGTAAAGATGTGAGTGCCGAGCGCGCCATACAGGTACACTGCCATTTCGAACAGTACGACCAATCGCTGGTGCCCGGCATGTATATGAACGCTGAAATAGAAGCCCGGAACGCCACAGCTTTTGTAGTGCCCGAAGATGCGGTGGTACGTTATGCCAGTAAGCAATACCTGTTTATACTTGCAAAAAACAACAGCTTTCAGCTACAGGAAGTGACAACAGGTGCTTCTGAAAACGGGATGATAGCCATAACCAATGCAGCGGGCATAGACCTGGCCACACAGCCTGTGGTAACAAAAAGGGCTTATACATTATTGATGAAACTTAAAAATACAGCCGAGTAAGCGTTGTAGTAATAACTACGAAAAAGCGCCATACAAAATGCATGGCGCTTTTTTCATGTTCAGGCTTATTACCTCCAACTATTGTTTGGTAATCTTCAATACCTGGTTGTGCGTATCGTCTTTATAGCGCAGCATATAAATGCCTGATGCAATGCCGGTGATATCCAGTTCCTGCGTTGCATCTGTGGTATGTATTTCGCGGATTACTTTCCCGGTTAAGTCGGTCAGTTGTATGCTTGATTTCCCGGTCACTTTACCATCCAGTTTTATATTCAGTTTATTATGGGCAGGGTTGGGATATACCTGTACCCTGAAGCCGTCGGCCACCGCATTATTTACACCCAGGGCAAAAGTTTTAAACGAAGCCGTTGCCCACGGCGAGTACGACTCTATTCCCTGGCTGTTGCAGAAACAGCGCACATGCATATAATAGTCCTTCCCGTCTGAAAGGGCTGAATTATGGATGCTGGTGAACATGTATTTTGTACCTACGGCAGGCGGTGTAGATGATGTAGTGATAGCATATTGATAATGCAACGCGGTAGGTACTGACTTCCAGTAGGCTACGGCCTCATCCGTATTTATATAATCGATTTTAACTTCAGGGGCACGGCATGGTATGGGTGTAACGAAAGAATCCAGTGACCAGTTGGATTGTTCGCCGGTGCAATTGCTGCGTATATGTACATAGTATTTGGTGTCTTCGGTAAGGCCGGTTTCACTACCCGTTGGTGTCGTGGTATTTTTGATATTTGTAGCACTATTGGGGTCAGTAGTATTCTGGTCTACTACATAATCGTAGCTTAGGGCCACAACAACAGGGTCCCAGGTAAGGCCTGTGGAATTAGGAGTAAGGTTAGGCGTTTTCATATTGGAAGGTATGCTGCAGGGAGGTAATGTAGTGAACGGGTAATTTGCCCAGCCCGACTGGCTGGTACCACTGCACCTGTTGCGTACGTGTAAATAATAATTTGTGTTCGGTATAAGGTTACTCACACTGTAAGAAGTACCTGTAACCGTAGTATAGGTACCGCCGGTATACGTAGCATTCTGGTCTACTATATAATCGTAACCCGTAGAACCGGTACTGGCATTCCAGCTTACATCTGCTTTGGTTGACAGTATGTTGGTAGCATTCAGGCCGGTAGGCGGCAGGCAGTCTGTAAATGTGATAGACCCATAGTAGCCATAGCCTGAATTAACAAAGCCGCCAAACTGGTCTGCCCCCCAAAGGCTTCCGCTTGCATCGAGGGTTACCCCGCTGTTACTGAACGTGCCGGGAGATAGTGTCGGGCCACCAAACAATGCACCATCCTGCTTCACAGCAAAACGATATGTCGTATTACCGGGTATTACCACGGTAAAACCTGTAAAAAAGTTATTATTTATCAGCGAAAAGGTAGCAACTGTATTATTGACTGTAGAAGCAAGCGTCCAGGCGCTGTTACTGGCGTTAATAATACCAGTGCTCCCCGTCAGGCTGGTAGAACTGTACCAGAGGGATGCGTTGTACGTAAGATAGGCCGAATAACCTACGCTTGTAACTGCTATCGGGTATGAATTAGTGTTAATAACATTGAAAGTAATACCGCCGCCGGGGTATACGCTACTTGTAGAGGCCGCATAATAATACCCGGAATAACCGCTGGCCGTGATAAGAATTTGTGCTTTTAACTCCTGCAGAAGCAATAAAAAGCTGGCAACAATACAAAGGGTAAGTTTTCTAAACATGATAGCTCATTTAGTTAAGTGGTTGATTAATAGTGGTTTAAAATAACGACATATACCATACAATAATAGACACCACTACCTCCCGCCAGGGAGGCATATAATGTATGATTAAGGGTAAATCCGGTACATTAGTTATATATATAGTAAAGACACAATAAAAATGCCAAACGTTTGTTTTTTTTATATAATTTTTTATTACCCTAAGTAAATAAACCAGTGCATTTACAGATACACAAAGCTTTTTATATTATAAACAATTGAGAATAAAGCTTTTTACGTTTCTTTGCATTGGATACTCGCATTCAAAAAAACTTTAACCGGCGCATGGCTGCTACAGAATCTTTTTTCAGAGAACTGTTTGAAAAGGAATACGGCAATCTTTGCAGGTACGCCATGAGCTATATGCAGGACAGCCATCTTGCCGAAGATGTAGTACAGGAGACTTTCATCAGGATATGGGAGCAAAAAAGGGACCTGATTACTTCTCCCCAGGTAAAGTTTTATCTCATCACAGCCGTACGGAACAACTGTATATCAGCACTGCGCAAGCAAAACACCCGGGGAGAAGTACTTATGGAAGCAACCCCGGATGCACCACCGGAGCCGTTTATCACCAGCCGGCAACATTATGAGCAGCTCAATGAACAGAAAAAGAAAATTGCAGATGCGCTTAACCAGTTGCCCCCCAAGTGCAAAGAAGTATTCCTTTTGATAAAAATGCAGGGGTTAAGCTATAAACAAGTTGCCGAAAGCCTGGATATATCGGTAAAAACTGTAGAAAACCAGATGGGTAAGGCCATAAAAATACTTAGGGAATATGCAGGCGGGTACGCCTTGCTGGTCTATTTTATCATTTTTGTTAAAATTATACTAAATACCATAGGGGTATTTACAATCTCCTGCGTATTATAATAGAGGATGTATTAAAATGGATGAAAGGATATATATAATAATTGCTAAAGAACTGGCCGGGGAAGCAGATATTGCTGACCTGCAACAGCTTGACGCATGGCTTTCCTCCGGTGAGCAGAACAGGGATGAGTATGAGCGTATAAAAACATCATGGCTGCAGGCTGATGAGGTAATAGAGCGCCCCGTATTTAATACAGCGAGTGCCTGGGAAAAGGTTTCAGGAAGGATACAGCAGGATAACAGCAAAAAGGTAAGAACAATTTCTATACAGGTATGGGCGAAGTATGCAGCAGGCATTGCCGCTATACTTATTATTAGCATCCTTATATGGAAACCATTTTCTCAAAATAGCACGGAGGTTATATTGGCCGACAACGGCAATAAGGAGGTCGTGTTGCCGGACAATTCCCATATTACCCTGCGTGAGGGCAGCCGGTTGGAATACCCTGCCCGTTTCGATGACCGGCAAAGAAATGTAACGCTGGAAGGTGAAGCATTTTTCGAAGTGGCAAGAAATGAAAAACAACCTTTTGTAATTGATGCCGGCGCTGTACATGTTAAGGTATTAGGCACCTCTTTCAACGTACGTTGCAGTGAAGATGACGCCGAAGTAACCGTAGCTACAGGTAAAGTACAGATGACCGCTGTTAAGAAAACCACCGGCTCTGTGATTCTTACACCGGGAGAAAAGGGTGTACTCAGCCATAACCAGCTTGCCGAAACAGTAGCGAATGATAATAACTACTTGTACTGGAAAACCGGGGTGCTGGTATTCGAAAACAAATCCCTGCAATACATCACTACAGAACTAAGCAGGATACAAAAAACGGAAATAACACTTGACAAGGCTATGCCCGATAGCCTGAAATTGCAGGCAATTACGATTCGTTTTGACCGGCAGCCGGTTGAAGAGATGCTGACGGAACTTTGCCTTGTGGCAAAATGCCGCTGGGTAAGAAATGAAAGCGGGTATATCATCAGTGCCAAATAATGAAGCTACTCAAAAGCCTCTTTACTGCAGTTTTACTTTTGTGTGCATCTGTGTTACGGGCGCAGGACTCCTCTTTACTATCGCATGCATATAAACCGGGTATAAAAGAAGGTACCCTTAGTGAGTGGTTTGCCGATATAGAAAAACAGGCCGGGGTAACCATATCTTTCAGCTTTAGCTCTGTAGATGCGAAGAAAAAGATAACAATGCTTCCCGATGAAACAACGGTAAGAAATGCATTGTCGGTAATACTGGAGGGAGAGAAGATAGCTGTACTGGAAAGGAAAAACAAAATACTGATAGTGCCTGAAGACCGGCAGCGCCATGCAGCACGCGAAAAAACGGTTACGGTCAACGGGTATATAAAAGAAAAAGACAGTAAGGAAGTGCTGATAGGGGCGGTAGTATTTGTGCCGGGGCTGCAGGCGGGAGCTGTAACCAATAATTACGGGTACTACAGCCTTACGCTGCCCGTAGGCGATTATAAACTGGTATGTGCATACGTGGGTTACAAAACGGACACTACTGTACTGAAACTAAAAGAAGATACCCGGCTGGATGTGTTACTCAGCTTCCAATCTGTTTTAACAGAAGTGAAGGTAACCTCAGGCAGCAAACCGGTCAATCCCGGCCAGTTGCGCCTTAACTATGAAGATATAACAGAACGGCCTGCATTATTTGGAGAAACGGAGATCATGCGCTCCCTGCAAAACTATGCAGGAGTCGCTTCGGGCACAGAGGGTACCAACAGCGTACTGGTGAGAGGTGGTGAGCCCGGCCAAAACCTGAATTTGCTCGACGGGGTGCCTATCTATTACATAGACCACTTTTTCGGCCTCACATCGGTATTCAATTCCGAAGCGGTCAAATCCGTCGATTTTCATAAGGCTGCATTTCCCGCACGGTACGGCGACAGGGTATCATCTGTTATCGATGTAAATACAAAGGACGGAGATATGCAACGGTGGGGCGGCCAGTTTAATATGGGGCTGGTAAAAGGTAATGTAACCCTGGAAGGCCCTATTATCAAAGACAAGTCGTCTGTAATGGTATCGGCAAGGCGCACCTGGATAGACGGCTTCTGGAGGTTTTTTACCAACGACCTGAAACTGGATTTTTACGACATCAATGCAAAGGCCAATTACATACTGGATAAAAACAACAGGCTGTATGTAAGTTTTTATAACGGCCGCGACCAGTTCAAGGTAAACATTGACAATGGCGAGCTATATACCAAATGGGGAAATAATGTAGGAATGGTCAAATGGACCAATATTCTCAGCCCGAAGCTGTTTGTGAATACAATTGCAACATACAGCCGTTTCCGCTACGAATTAAAAGACACCAGGGAAATAATATCGGAAGGCAGTATTGCCGACCTTGGCACTTATAAGGGCAAGTCGTCCGTCAGCGATGCATCACTTCATTTTTCTGTCAACTGGTACCCTTCCGTTAAACATAAAGTAGAAACCGGCATTTCCTATTCTTATGCCGATTTTATACCCGTTTCCCTCGAAACAAAGTTATCACAGAATGCTTCCGGCATTGTTCCGTACGCCAATGAGTTCCAGTCAAACGAAGTCACCCTTTATGCAGAAGATGAAATAAAACTTGGGAGGAAATGGCTGATCAGGCCGGGCATACATTTTGCCAACTGGTTCAGCAATACGTTTAATTACTCAAGTGTTCAGCCCCGTTTATACACCGGCTACAACATTACTCCCAAACATACCATATATGCTTCTTTTACCGAAATGGCACAATTCCTGCACCTCATCAGTAACAACACCTACGGCCTGCCTACAGACTTCTGGATACCCAGCACAGACGATATCGCCCCTGAAGAATCTTATATGGCCAGCCTAGGCTATGCAGGCAGCCCGGTAAAAGGCATGAATTATAATATAGAGGTTTACTACAAGGACATACAAAATGTAACTACCTATAACATGGGTAAAAGCATCTTTGACAACAGCCGCCAGTGGAGCGATAACATCATACAGGGCAACGGCAATAGTTATGGTGCCGAGTTTTCACTGAAGCAGAAACTGGGAAAATTCCGTTTTATCTCTTCTTACACGTTATCGTGGTCGTGGCGCCAGTTTGCAGGGTTGAACGAGGGGAAACGTTTCCCCTATAAGTTCGACAGAAGGCATAATATCAAAGCAGGGATAATCTTTAAGGGTTCAGAAGCGTTTGATATGTCTGCCAACTGGACTTATATGAGCGGAGAAGCCATCACACTACCCGACCAGATATACCCTGATTTCGACAGGAACCTGTTAATAGACCCGGGCAACCAGGTGTTGAGTTCAGACTATACTTACAATTATGTACAATGGAATAATTACAGGCTGCCCCCGGCGCACCGGATGGATGTGGTTTGTAATTTTATTAAAGCTAAAAGTAAACGGGTAACAAGGACATGGTCGGTTGGCGTGTACAATATTTACGCTCAAAAAAATGTCATGTTCGTAAGGCTGGTAACTAATGCAGATGGCAGCTACAGCCTTACAGGCACCTCGGCATTGCAGTTTATCCCTTATATCAGCTACCAGTTAAAATTCTGATGCGCTATGAGTATAAAGTATGCTTACCTCTTTTTGTTATTTCCTGTTTTGTGGATATCTGCTGCCTGCAATCGCAAACTGGACTTACCTGACATAGAAGGCAAAAAAAGCATAACCTTATTGGGAGAGCTGGTAGCAAATGACAGCTTTTATTTACGGGCCGGCCAAAGCTTACCCCTGGCATCGGGAGAAAACCTGAAGTTCGAAATTATCAATAACCTGTCTGTATATATATCAGACGAACAATCGGGAATGTACCTGTCAGCACAGGAAGACACCTTTATAAAAACATTGCATACTATACCTTTTACCTCGCCACAAAAAATATTACCATTACACGCCTATAACATTGTTGCCACTCATGCTTCTTTAGGCACAGCAACGGCCAGTATAAATATTCCCGGCCCGTTTACAGCAGAGTTGGCCGATACGGTTTCTGCAAAATATTCTACAGAAAACGTGCTGAAGGTTACCTTCCGTATCGATGATCCCGGCAACACTGCAGACTACTATGTAATAGAGGCCCTGAAACAGAAATGCGTAATAGAGGGTGAATCTTTTTTCTACAATGGCAGGTGGCTATCTATAGCAGATAGCACAGACCTGTACTACAACCTGCTGGCACAGGGACAACACCCATTGGTAAAAAATGATACTGCCTTCTACAATTCTTTTACAAGAAGAGTGATGTACACCGATGATATGAATACGGATAATGCACTGGAAAATGGCATTTACCACCGCAACCGCAGGGTATTACTGAGCGATAAAAATTTCAACGGCACTTCTTACACGTCACATGTTTATATCCCCCTGGATACCGCCTCGTTTAGTTTGCTGGAAAGCGGGAAGCTTTTCCTGTATGTAAAGTCCGTTCCGGAAAAGTATTTCAGATATTTGAAAGCTTATGAAAGCTATACAGAAGCCGGAGGTTACAATACCTTTTCACAACCTGTTAAAGTAGAGGGGAATATAACTAACGGAATTGGCATGATTGGCAGTGCTTATCTTGTGCGGTTATCTCTTTTGTTCGATAACGGCTTTTAATTTTCCAGCCAGGTAGGGGTAATCTGCGTATCCTGCGTTTTACTATAAATCACAAGAAATATAGTAAAATGAAAAGCAGGTACTTACTTATGCTACTCCTTTGTGCAGCTTATTCAGTCAATGCGCAAATGGTAACAGTCAGCGGATTTGTAACAGAAAAGAAAAGCGGCGAACGGCTGACGGGAGCCACTGTATATATTCCTGAAAAAAATGCAGGGACAGCCACCAACAATTTCGGCTTTTATTCTATTACTGTTCCTGCCGACAGCATTACATTACGCACTTCATACACAGGGTACCAGCCTTTCATAAAGCCGTTGCACCTTAAAGGCAATGTAACGATAAACATTGAACTGGAAACCGCGGGCGAGCTGAAAGAAGTTGTAGTAATGGCTGAAAAAGATGCCATACAGCAACGTACACAAATGAGTACGATAGACCTGCCGATAGAAACAATTAAATCATTACCTGCCTTTTTGGGCGAGGTAGATATTATGAAAGCCATTCAGCTGTTACCGGGCATACAGGCGGGCAACGAAGGTTCTTCAGGTTTATATGTACGCGGCGGCAGCCCTGACCAAAACCTGATATTGCTGGATGGTGTACCCGTATACAATGCAAGTCACCTGTTCGGTTTTTTCAGCGTGTTCAATGCCGATGCCATACGGAGTGTAGAAGTGGTTAAGGGCGGGTTTCCCGCACGCTACGGCGGAAGGCTCTCTTCAGTGATTGATATAAACATGAAAGAGGGAAACAAGAACAAACTGCATGGAGAAGGAGGTGTAGGGCTGATTGCATCGCGCCTTACACTGGAAGGCCCGTTGCAGAAGGGTAAATCTTCGTTTATGATATCGGGCCGCCGTACTTATTATGATATACTAGCCAAGCCATTCATCCGGGGCAATACAAAAGGCGGGTATTATTTCTACGACCTGAATGGCAAAGTGAACTTCAGGCTTGGCGATAAAGACCACTTGTATGTAAGCGGCTACTTTGGCAATGATAAATTTTACGCCAACGAAAAACAATCTCTGAGCACCGCTGAAAACTCATCTGCTTTCAACACTAACATCAAGTGGGGAAACATTACAGGGGTAGCACGCTGGAACCACCAGTTTACGCCAAAACTATTCGGCAACCTGACTACTTACTACAGTCAATACCGCTTTCTTGTATCGGCGCAGCAAAAAAGTAATTACGCCGGCGTAAAAGAAGACTTTTTACTAAAGTACAACTCCGGTATTAATGACCAGGCAGTGAAGTACGATTTTGATTATCGCCCCCACCGCAACCATAATATAAAAATAGGTGTCGGTTATATCTACCACACCTACTCGCCGGGCGCACAACAAACAAAAGTAACCGGTACCATTCAGCAACAGGATACAACCGTAGGTTCGGGCAAACTGTATGCCGGGGAAATAGATGCCTATGCCGAAGATGACATCAAAATCACATCCGCATTAAAAGCAAACATTGGCGTACACTGGACAGGCTTCTCTGTAAGAAATAGCTTCTACAATGCGATACAACCACGCGTAGCCATGCGCTATCTTGTAAATGACAAACTAAGCGTGAAAGCTTCTTTTGTACAAATGAACCAGTTTGTACACCTGTTGACTAATTCCTCAATCGGCTTGCCTACAGACCTATGGGTACCGGTAACGGATAAAGTACCGGAACAGCAATCTTACCAGGGTGCGGCAGGTATTGCCTACACACATAAAAGCGGCATAGAAATGAGCCTGGAGGGATATTACAAAACAATGGACAATGTAATTGAATATAAAGAGGGCGCCAGCTTCTTCAACAGCGGCACCAAATGGGAAGAAAAAATAGAGGTAGGCAAGGGAAAAAGTTACGGTGCGGAATTGTTCCTGCAAAAGAAAAAAGGACGCTTTACGGGTATGTTAGGCTATACACTTTCATGGACAACAAGGCATTTTGACAACCTGAACAATGGTAAAGAATACCCTTACCGCTACGACCGCAGGCATGACTTTAAAGTGGCAGGCGTGTATAGCCTGACAGACGACATTGAACTGAGCGCCGAATGGGTGTACGGTACCGGGAATGCCATTACATTACCCATAGGTTACTATGCCGGGCCTGACGGAGAAGATATACAGGTATTCGGCTCAAGGAATGGTTACAGGATGCCTGCTTACCACAGGGGGGATGTGAGTATTAAATTCATGAAACAGAAAAAGAACTGGGAACGTGCATGGGTAATAAGTGTGTACAACGTTTACAATCGCTACAACCCGTTTTATATATACAGCAGTACCAATAGCGAAGGTAAAAACGTATTCAAACAAATGAGCCTCTTCCCTGTCATCCCTTCGGTAAGCTATCAATTTAAATTTTAACAGAACAAAAAAAACAATAAAATGCAACATAGTAAAATATACGGCATCCTGTTACTTGCAGCTACAGCTTTAACCTCCTGCGAAAAAGAGATAGTAGTAGATGTGCCGGAATATGAATCTAAAATAGTGCTGAACAGTTATGCAATGGCCGGCGATACTGTATATATTTCTGCAGGTAAGTCTGTAGGCATCCTCGACTACAAATACGATAAAGACCTGTCTGTAAGAAATGCGTCTCTTATTTTACATTCGGAAGGCCAACCGGACGATGTACTGGAATATGATCCACAGTCAAACACTTACAGGTCACATACGGTTGCCTCACCCGGTAAAAGCTACAGGCTTACCGCTACAGCACCGGGATATGGGGAGGCATCTGCAACCACTACCGTACCTTCGTTAGTTGCAATAGAATCCGTGCGCCGCATATCCAATGCCAGGCTGGATAGAGACGGGAACCAACAGGACGAGATAAGGATTGTATTTAACGACCCACCTGCCCCGGGCGACTTTTACATCCTGAGTATATCAAAGCAAAACAACCTCGATACCAATTTTTACAGCACTGCCATAGATTGTGTGAACACTACGGATGCAAGCGTGGAAAGCATATATGATGAAAGTATCGACCAGAATACCTGCCTCTCCGGGGACGCTATATTTTTCAGGGATGTATTATTTAACGGTACGAAAAAAGAGCTCCGGTTGTTTGTACCTACAGGTTATGTATATCCCGGTACTGTAAATGGAGACTCGGTATATGCACAGGTACAACTACTACATGTAACTGAAGATTATTTCCGCTTCAGCAAATCATACCGCTTTGCCTCAGAAAACAGGGGAAACCCCTTTTCAGAACCGGTTAATGTATATACCAATGTAAAGAACGGTTACGGTGTTTTCAGCATAATGAGCGCTGATGTCAAAGACGTAAAATAGCTATAAATAAGCCTAGTAATGAAATGCACGGTTTCGGCCGTGCATTTTCTTTTATTTGATATATTTTTTACATTTAATGTTATTGAACATAAAACAAATCCCTTCTAAACATTCATTATGCTATCTGACATCGAAATATCACGGGCAACAAAACTGAAACCGATTGCAGAGATTGCCGCAAACCTGGGCATCAATGCAGACGACATTATCCCTTACGGTAAGTACAAAGCCAAAGTACCACTCAACTATCTTAACGAAGAAAAAATAAAAAAGAGCAACCTCATTCTGGTAACCGCAGTTACGCCCACCAAGGCCGGCGTAGGCAAAACCGTTACAAGTGTTGCCCTGTCGCTGGGGCTGAACCATATAGGCAAAAAAGCGGCTGTAGCACTGCGCGAACCCAGCCTGGGCCCTTGCTTTGGTATGAAAGGCGGCGCAGCAGGCGGTGGTTACTCGCAAGTACTGCCCATGGAAGAAATCAACCTGCATTTTACAGGCGATTTCCATGCCATTACTTGTGCCAACAATATGATATCGGCCCTGTTGGATAATTACCAATACCAAAACCGCAAGACGGGGGCAGCGTTGGAACGCGTGGTATGGAAACGCGTACTGGATGTCAACGACCGTTCGCTGCGCAATGTGATAACCGGTTTGGGAGGCAGCGCCAATGGCATACCAACGGAAACAGGCTTCGATATCACCCCCGCATCGGAAATCATGGCCTTGCTTTGCCTTTCGGAAGGGCTACATGACCTGAGGCAAAGAATAGAACGAATCGTACTCGGGTACACTTATGATAAAAAGCCATTTACCGTTAAAGACCTTGGCGTAGCAGAAGCGATAACCGTTTTGCTGAAAGATGCCATCATGCCCAACCTGGTACAGACAACGGAACACACCACCGCCTTCATACATGGTGGCCCGTTTGCCAACATTGCGCACGGATGCAACTCGGTACTGGCTACTAAAATGGCTTTGAGCACATGCGATTACGTGGTTACAGAATCAGGGTTTGGCAGCGACCTGGGGGCAGAGAAGTTCCTGGATATCAAATGCCGCCTTACAGGACTACGCCCCAGGGCTACCGTAATAGTGGTTACCTCCGGGGCGTTGAAACTGCACGGCGGTGTGGCAGATAAAGACATTGCACTGCCCAATCTTGAAGCGTTGAAAGACGGCCTGCCTAACCTGCAAAGGCATATAAGCAATATGAAGGGCTTTGGCCAGAGTGTGGTGGTATCGTTCAACAGGTTTGGCTACGATAGCGACCAGGAGGTAGACTATCTTACCAAATGGTGCGAAGACCAGGGAGTAGCATTCGCCATCAACGGTGGCTTTGCCAAAGGCGGCGAGGGCGCGGCTTCACTGGCGCAAACAGTAGTAGATGTAATAGAAAAGACCCCTTCGCAGGAAATTAATTTTACCTACAACTTAGGCGATAGCATACAAACCAAAATTGAAAAAATAGCCACAAAAATATATCGCGCGGGAGAGATCGTATTCAACCAGTCGGCGGCAGGCAAACTGAAGCAGTATGAAAAAATGGGCTGGGGCAACCTGCCGGTGTGCATAGCAAAAACACAATATTCTTTCACAGACGACCCAAAACGTATCAATGCCCCTGAAGGGTTCACATTGAATATACGCGACCTGGTAATAAACGCGGGTGCCGGCTTTATAGTAGCCATAGCAGGCGAAATAATGCGTATGCCCGGCTTGCCTGCCGACCCACAGGCTCTCCGTATAAAACTGGTAAACGGCGAAATCGACGGATTGAGCTAAAGAGTTAGCAAGCCGTATTTATATAGTGTATTGATAGGTTTATTATCCCAGAAAAGCTCAAAATCTTCAAGCCCCGCAGCCTCAAAGTCCTGTTGTACTTCCTGCAGCGTATAGGTCTTAGTGTTATGGACAGATAATTTTTCAAGCATAGCAGCCAGCCATTCACCCTGTGGCTGGTTTATTTTTATCTCTCCCGTTTCGCCCCTCGACTGGAATGTAAGCAGGGCCATCTGCCATTCATTCCCTTTTTTCGATTTGGTGAAGAATTCAACACGGGGTTGCTTACTTAACCATACAATTTTAGCAGTCGGTTTGGCAGCCTGGTACTCCTCTTCTTCCAGCGCCTTAACAATATAATCGGGAGGCACAGTGGTTTTGGGCACTTTAAAATCAAACCATTTATGCAAAGGATAGTCGAGACAGGCACCGTGCATATAGTTGAGCAGTGATTTTTTCAGCCCGTAGCTAAAGCTGTCATGCTCTGCGCCGGTGGGGTCAATGTGTACAATATCATTATTGGCAAAGCTGCCAGTAGCGTCTGTTTCTTTTTTTACGTTAAACCGTTCAGGGTATAACCCTACCGGGCTATGGGCGGTCATGGCAAACTGGTGCCAGAAAGCCGATTGTAATATACCTGCGGCAAACATTTGCCGTACCATTTCCAGGGAGTCGATAGTCTCCTGCACCGTTTGCGTAGGATAACCATACATCAGGTAGGCATGTACCATAATGCCCGCTTCGGTAAAGTGTTTGTTCACTTTGGCCACCTGTGCAACAGTGATACCTTTTTGTATTAGCTCCAGCAGCCTGTCTGAGGCTACTTCCAGCCCGCCCGATACGGCTATGCAGCCGGAAGCCTTCAGCAGCAGGCAAAGGTCGCGGGTAAAGGCTTTTTCAAAACGGATATTCGTCCACCAGCTTACAACGAGCCTGCGCTTAATGATTTCCAAAGCCAGCGCACGCATGAGTGCAGGTGGTGCAGCCTCATCAACAAAGTGAAAACCGTTTTGGCCTGTTTGCGCTATTATCTCTTCCATCCTGTCGCAAAGCACCTGTGCGGTAATGGGTTCGTATCGCGCAATATAATCGAGCGAAATATCGCAAAAAGTACATTTGCCCCAGTAGCACCCATGCGCCATAGTAAGTTTATTCCACCGCCCGTCGCTCCACAGACTGTGCATGGGGTTGGTCACTTCAATGGCAGAAATATAGTTGTCGAGATAAAAATCGCTGTAGTCGGGTGTGCCTACCTGTCCTTGTTTATAATCGGCGCAAGAGGGATTATTGATATAGGTAACCTGGCCGTTAACAAGAATGAACGTGCGCTTTAAATCTTCTGCCGGTATTTTCCCCTGAATGTAATTCACAAGATTTTCAAGGGGTGTTTCACCGTCATCCAGCGTAATAAAATCATAGAATTCAAACACACGCGGGTCAGACAAAGAGCGTAATTCCGTATTAGGGAAACCGCCACCCATAGCCACTTTTACAGCGGGGTAGTTTTTCTTTATCCACTGGGCGCACCTGAATGATGCAAAAAGATTGCCGGGGAAGGGGACAGATATAGCTACCAATTCAGGCTGCACCTGCTTCACCTGCTCAGATAGCAATTGTACCAGCAGTTCATCTACATACGAATAGGGTTGCTGTAAAGCCTCATACAGTTCATCAAAACTATTGGCCGAACGCCCCAGCCGCTCCGCATACCGGCTGAACCCGAAATGCGGGTCAATGCATTCCATGATGAGGTCTGAAAGGTCTTCCAGGTACATGGTAGCAAGGTGCTTTGCTTTATCCTGTATACCCATGCTGCCGAAGCTGAGGTTAAGGTCGTCGAGTTGCGCAAAACGTGAAGCTTCGGGCAGAAAATCGCGCTGGCAGATACGATGTGCCAGCGTAGGGTTTTTGCCTTGTAAAAATTGTATGGCGGGTCCTATGGTCTGTATATAATCTTCCCGCAGCGACAAGATGCGCTGTGCATTTTCAGAATATGTTTTTCCCGTAACAGCTATCCTGCTGAACAAACCCTCGAGCCCTGCTTTTGAAAACAAGGCAAGGGTCACCTCTATACCAAGGTCTGACTGGAAAGAAGTAATACCTTTTGTATTCAGGAAACCTTTCAGGTAGGCTGTAGCCGGGTAAGGCGTATTTAGCTGTGTAAAAGGCGGGGTAAGCAGGAATACCGAAGTGCTCAATGTCCGTTCGTTTTAAACCTGCAAAATTATCCCATTTTAAACGAAAGGGTATTAAATAATAAAGCAGGGGCGGAACCCCTGCTTATATTATCCTCTTAAAAAGAAATTTACTTACTTCTTAGCAGCTTTTGCACCAGCTATTTTAGTTGCAAACTCTTTACCGGCTTTAAATTTAGGAGATTTGCTTGCTTTGATTTTGATCACTTCACCTGTTTGAGGGTTGCGGCCATTACGGGCAGCACGCTGCGTAACAGAGAAAGTACCGAAACCAACCAGAGTTACTTTGTCGCCTTTTTTCAGTGCAGAAGCAACTGTGTCGGTAAATGAATTGATAGCATCGTTAGCTTGAGTTTTAGTGATGCCTGCATCTTTAGCAATCTGGTCGATCAGTTCTGCTTTGTTCATGACCTGTGTTTTTTATTTGTGAGAAATAATTTGATTATTGAGGGGCAAGATAGGTCTTATCGGCGAAAAGTCAATAGGGCAAAGGGTTAAGAGCGATTAATTTTTTGAAAAAGTGGAAAAGTATGGGGATAAAATGACAGGGGGAAGCTGTATTTGATGAGTTTTCAGGGTATTTAGTGCTATAAATCTGAAACAAGCCGTATGTAAGGCCGTTTTTTAGCCGTGAAAACACTTATTTTGCAGTCCTTCATGTCTCTGTATATCGCTTCATTAAATTCGGGCAGCAACGGCAATTGTTATTATATCGGTAACAGTAAAGATGCTGTTTTGATAGATGCCGGCATATCCTGCCGCGAAACGGAAAAAAGGATGGCCAGGCTCAACCTTTCGATGAAGCAGGTAAGGGCCGTGTTTATTTCTCATGAACATGACGACCATATAAAAGGAGTTACCGTCCTGTCTAAAAAGTATAACCTCCCTGTATATATAACCGAAAAGACACTGCACAGCAGCAGGCTGTTGCTGGGTAAGGAACTGGTAAAACATTTTACTGCCGGCATTCCGGTAGCTGTCAGCAAACTTTCCGTAGTACCGTTTTCAAAAACACATGATGCCACAGATCCCCATAGTTTTGTAGTGGAAGGGAACGGTGTTACCATTGGCGTTTTTACAGACATCGGTGCTGCCTGCGATAATGTGATACATTATTTCGGGCGCTGCCATGCGGCTTTTCTCGAAGCCAATTACGATTCGAACATGCTGGAATATGGCCGGTACCCACATCATCTTAAAAACAGGATAAGGGGCGGCAAAGGCCATTTGTCGAACGAACAGGCGCTAAAGCTATTCCGTTTTCACAAAGGCGAAAAGCTGAGCCACCTGATACTGGCACACCTTTCGAAAGAAAATAACAACCCCGAACTGGTAAACAGTTTATTCGGGCAACATGCAAACGGCGTACATGTTACGGTGGCTTCCCGGTTTGAAGAGACAAATGTGTATCATGTAACAGAAAAGACATTAGGGCAAACGGAGTTTTTCCCTTTGGCAAAGCAAGCCACTCTTTTTTAAATTATCCAGCACATGCTTACGGCATAAACAGCTTCAATCACGTTGCGTTTTCCGGCGTACTTGGTACAGGACATAAAAATTGTACCGTAGTGCATTGGGAGATTAAATAAGCACTTGCTTGTGTATGCTTAGCAGACTATTGTGCAATAAGCAGGTACCGTTGCATGGTATGGAATTTATAGCTTAATGTCAGGAAAAGATTTACGGCATGTTTCCTTCCAACGGCAAAAGCAGGATAATTATCACCAACATTTCTCCCGTAGTTGAAAACGGGAAGTATCACGCAAAAACTTCTTTGAATGAGGAGATAACTATATCTGCAGATATATTCTGCGACGGGCACGATAAAATACAATGCAGCGTACATTTAAAAAGTAACAAGGCCCGTCAATGGAAGGAATTCCCAATGCAATTCATCAACAACGACCATTGGGAGTTCGTGTTCACCCCTTCTGAAACGGGATTGTATCAATACCGTATACAGGGTTGGGTCAATCACTTCAGTACATGGAGGGCAGGGCTGCTGAAAAAATTTGAAGCGGGGCAGGATATAACAGTTGATTTGCTGATAGGTGCGGAAATACTCCGGAATACAGCAGCGGGGGCAAATGCAAAAGACCGGCGGTTGCTGCTCCACTGGAGCGAACAGGTTACCGACGCAACGGATATGGACCCGCTCATCACCTTTATTACCGGCGATGAAGTAAGCACAGTAGTAAACCGCAACATCGACAAATCGAATGCTGCCACTTCTCCTGTATATACTATCAGGGCTGAGCGGGTAAAGGCGCGTTTCAGTACCTGGTACGAGTTGTTTCCGAGGTCAGCCTCTGAGGTACGGGGGCAGCACGGAACTTTTAAAGATGTAAACCGTTTGTTGCCGCATATTGCAGCTATGGGATTTGACGTGCTGTACCTGCCGCCAATCCATCCCATCGGGGAGTTAAAAAGAAAGGGTAAAAACAATGCGCTTATTGCTACTGAGGATGATGCAGGCTCTCCCTGGGCAATAGGCAACCAAAAAGGCGGGCACAAAGCCATACACCCGCAATTAGGCTCATTGCAGGATTTTAAAGCACTCGTCACAGCAGCCAAAAAATTCAATATTGATATTGCACTGGATATTGCTTTTCAATGTGCCCCCGACCATCCGTATGTAAAGGAGCACCCCCAATGGTTTAACTGGCGCCCGGATGGCTCCGTACAATATGCGGAAAACCCGCCCAAAAAGTATGAAGATATACTGCCGCTCAACTTTGAAACAGAGGACTGGAAAAATTTATGGCAGGAACTAAAAAGCATAATAGTCTATTGGATTTCAATCGGCATTACCGTTTTCAGGGTCGATAACCCGCATACAAAAGCTATACCTTTCTGGGAATGGCTGATGGCCGAAATCAGCAAAGACCACCCGGACGTCATATTCCTGGCAGAAGCTTTTACACGCCCGCGCATTATGGAAAGGCTGGCAAAAATCGGCTTCACCCAGTCTTACACCTACTTTACCTGGCGCAACACCAAATCAGAACTGGAGGAGTATTTAACAGAACTGACGCAAACCGATATGCGTTATTATTTCCGCCCCAACTTCTGGCCCAATACGCCCGATATTCTGCCGCCTGTTCTGACTGAAGGAGGCGAAAATGCACATATTATGCGTTTGATACTGGCTGCTACCATGTCATCGAACTATGGCCTGTACGGTCCGGTATACGAGTTTGGCATCAATACGCCCGCGCCGGGAAAGGAGGAATACATCGACAATGAGAAGTATGAAATAAAACACTGGAACTGGACGCAATACACCCGCATAAAAGAATTTATTACCCGCCTGAACAGGATACGGAAAGAAAATACAGCGTTACAAACAACATGGAACATCGTTTTTGCAGAAACGCAAAACGAACAGGTTATATGTTATTGCAAAGCAGACGAAAAAACCGGCAATATCATTATAACTGTTGTAAACCTTGATCCTCACCAGACGCAAAGCACAATGGTCAAACTTCCATTTGAAAAAATCGGTTTGGCCGGAAAGGATAACGTGAAACTCCACGACTTAATAAGCGGCGATAAATATACATGGACAACAGGATGGAATTACGTTGAACTGAATCCATACGATGTCCCTGCACACATATTGAAAGTAGCACATAATGAAACGGTATGACTGGTAAAAACCCGATAAACGATCAACTGCATTGGTACAAAGATGCCATTATCTATGAGTTGCATATAAAAGCATTTCAGGATGGCAATAACGATGGTATAGGCGATTTTGAAGGATTGATGCAGAAACTGGATTACCTGGAAGACCTTGGTGTGACTGCTATCTGGCTGCTGCCCTTCTACCCTTCACCACAACAGGACGACGGGTACGATATATCAGACTACTACCGCATTAACCCCGCCTACGGAGATGTAAAACAGTTCAAAAAATTTCTTAACGAGGCGCATAAGAGAAATCTTAAGGTGATTACAGAGCTGGTCATCAATCATACATCTGACCAGCACCCCTGGTTTCAGAGGGCACGTAAATCACCACCGGGTTCTCCCTACAGGGATTATTATGTATGGACAAACGACCCGAACCAGTACAGGGAAGTGCGTATCATTTTCCAGGATTTTGAAACCAGCAACTGGACATGGGACCCTGTGGCGCAGCAATATTACTGGCACCGCTTTTTTCACCATCAGCCCGACCTGAACTATGACAACCCGCATGTGCAGCAGGAAGTATTTAAAATGATTGACTACTGGTGCAAAATGGGTGTAGACGGGTTCCGGCTCGATGCCGTTCCTTACCTGTTTGAGCGGGAGGGGACCAACTGTGAAAACCTGCCTGAAACACATGACTTTTTAAAAAAACTACGGAAACATGTAGATGAAAATTTCCCGGGCACACTGTTGCTGGCCGAGGCAAATATGTGGCCGGAAGATTCTGCATCCTATTTTGGGAATGGGGATGAGTGCCACATGAACTATCACTTTCCCGTCATGCCGCGTATGTTTATGGCATTGCAAATGGAAGACCGGTACCCCATTACCGATATTTTCGACCAGACCCCCGATATTCCCGAAACCTGCCAGTGGGGAATCTTTCTAAGGAATCATGATGAGCTTACTCTCGAAATGGTTACCGATGAAGAGCGCGACTACATGTATAAAATGTATGTCAAAGACCCTAAGGCCAAAATAAACCTCGGCATAAGGCACCGCCTTGCCCCCCTTATGGGAAACGACCGGAAAAAAATCGAGTTACTAAACTACCTCTTATTCTCACTACCCGGTACGCCTGTAATCTATTACGGCGATGAAATAGGCATGGGCGACAATGTGTACCTGGGCGACAGAAACGGCGTGCGCACGCCTATGCAATGGTCGTCTGACAGGAATGCGGGTTTCTCCAAAACAAACCCGCAAAAGCTTTACCTGCCCGTAATAATAGACCCCCTGTACCACTATGAAGCTGTCAATGTGGAAATACAGTCACGCAATACGGCTTCGCTGCTATGGTGGATGAAACGCATCATCAATATGCGTCGTAAGTACCTGTCATTCAGCCGGGGCAGTATGAAATTCCTGAACACGGAAAACCCCAAAATATTATCCTTTACCCGCAGTTACGGCGATGAGCATATACTGGTTATCACCAACATGTCGCACATGGCACAGCCGCTGGAGATATGGCTGGAAGAATTTAAAGGCCATGTTCCTGTAGAACTGTTCAGCAAAAACAAATTTCCCGTCATAAAAAGCGATACGCCGGCCTTCTTCACCCTGGCACCTTACGAGTGCCAATGGTACCTGCTGCAGAAAGTACATACGGAAGCAGAAGAGCATGTTGTATTGCCTTTTATACAAGTTGGGAAATGGAAGGATATAATATCGGAATCCACCCTGGAAATGCTCGGCAACGATATACTGCCTTCCTACTTCATGAAAATGCGCTGGTTCGGGGGCAAAGCAAGAGCAATTGAATCAATGAGCATTGTTGACTTTGCCATAATAAACACACCCCAGTGCAGTTCAATATTCCTGCTGGTGGAAGTAGCGTATAAAAGCGGCTTATCCGATACTTATCAACTGCCTGTTTCCTTCTGCAGCAAGGAAAACACCCATAAAATAAGAGAAAGCTACCCGCAGGCCATCATCGCCGATATGAAACTGGGGGAAGAAACAGGTGTGCTCTATGATGCGCTTTACGGGAGAGAACTGCAGCAAGCTATCATTAATAAAATGGCTGCGCATAAAAGAGTAAGTGTTGACAACAGCTCCATTGTTTTCAGCGGCAATAAAAAACTGAAAAAATACCTGAACGAGCGGGAAAATATAAAATCCCGAATACTGTCTGCCGAGCAGAGCAATACTTCTCTTATATACGATAACAACTTTTTCCTGAAAATATACCGCAAGGTTGAAAAGGCCATAAACCCCGACCTGGAAATAACACACTTCCTTACAGAGCATGCAAAATTCAGGCATGTTCCCGCTTACGTAGGTGCTATAAAATGGGAATACGGCAATAAGGAATCTATCGTATTGGGAATGATGCAGGAAATGGTGGAAAACCACAGCGACGCATGGAAATACATGCTTGAACGCCTGCGGTATTTAAACGAACGCATTCTTTCTCACGATAAGCAGGTGCATGACCTGCCGGAAGTAAAGGGAGACATAGCAGAGCCAATGGCCTATGATGAAATTCCTGAAGAAGTTAAAGACCTGATAGAAGGCACCGTTGCAGAACAGGTACGCCTGCTGGGTGTAAGAACGGGAGAAATGCACCTGGCCCTCGCCTCAGAAAAAGGATTGCCCGATTTTGCCCCTGAGCATTTCTCACTGCATTACCAGCGGTCATTGTTCAGCTCATTCCAGTCGCTGGTGCGAAGCACCTTTCAAAACCAGTCGCGGAATATTAAGAAGCTAAAAAACGGCGTTAAAAAAGAAGCAGAAGATATCCTGGGGTTGAAAGACGAGGTACTGGCATTTTTCAAAAAAATATACCGGAAGAAAATTGACGTAACAAAAATACGTATACATGGCGACTACCATTTGGGGCAGGTGCTATTTACAGGAAAGGATTTTGTGATACTCGACTTTGAAGGAGAGCCTGCACGCAGCTACAGTGAGCGGCGCCTGAAACGTTCCCCGCTAAGGGATGTTGCCGGTATGCTGCGCTCATTCCATTATGCAGCATACGCAGAACTGTTTTTCAACAGCCAGCTTAGAAAAGCAGACATTAAAAGACTGACCCCTTATGCCGAGCAATGGTACCACTATATGAGCAGGCTATTTATGCAGGCATACCTGCAAACGGTAAAAGGAAGCTCTTTCATACCAAACAATAAAGAAGACCTGCAGGTGCTGATGCAAACCTATCTCCTCGAAAAAGCTGTGTACGAACTGAATTATGAATTGAACAACCGCCCCGATTGGGTCATCATCCCCATAAGAGGTATAAAGTCCATATTAGGATATAAAGAGAATAAAAACAGGAACAATAACAGTACTATAGATTATGCCTGATAATACGCAAATACAAAACACGGAAATAGCACCTGTAAATGAGGTACAATCCAACTTGTCTCTCTTTACCGATTATGATATTCACCTGTTTGGAGAAGGGAAACACTACCATCTTTATAATAAACTGGGAGCGCATACAGAAGAGTATAACGGCACAAAGGGCGTGTACTTTGCCGTGTGGGCGCCCAATGCAAAAAAAGTAACCGTAACGGGCGATTTCAACGGCTGGGACAGGAACTCCCACCCTATGAATGTGCGTTGGGACAGCTCGGGAATTTGGGAGCTGTTTATACCCGGCCTTAAAAAAGGTGATTATTATAAATACTACATAGAATCGAACAACGGGTACACAGTAACCAAGGGAGACCCTTACGGGTATTACTGGGAAACGCCGCCCAAAACATCTACCATAGTATGGGATTTAAAGTATAAATGGGCAGACACCAAATGGATGAACGAAAGGCGCAGGGTTCACCCTACGCAAAAACCCCTTTCCATATACGAGGTTCATATCGGCTCGTGGAGGAGGAAAAGCAATGATGGGGAAGAACAACCCCTTAGTTACCGCGAGCTGGCTGATGAGTTGCCCGGCTATTGTAAATACATGGGCTTTTCCCATGTAGAGCTGATGCCGGTGATGGAGCACCCGTTTTACGGCTCATGGGGATACCAGGTAACCGGCTACTTCGCGCCTACCGCACGATACGGCACCCCGCAGGATTTTATGTACCTGGTAGACAAACTACATGCCGCAGGCATTGGCGTCATTTTAGATTGGGTGCCCTCCCATTTTCCTACTGATGAGCATGGATTAGGGTACTTTGACGGCACACACCTGTTTGAACATGAAGACCCGAGAAAAGGCTTTCACCAGGACTGGCAAAGCTTTATCTTTAATTATGACCGGGCAGAGGTACGGTCCTTCCTGATATCAAATGCACTGTACTGGCTCGATAAATATCATATCGACGGGTTTCGGGTAGATGCTGTAGCATCTATGTTATACCTTGACTATTCAAGGAAGGAGGGAGAATGGCTCCCCAACCAGTACGGGGGGAGAGAAAATTTAGGCGCTATACAATTTTTACGCGACCTGAACCACGCCGTACACGCTCATTTTCCCAACGTACTTACCATAGCCGAAGAGTCCACTGCATGGCCGGGCGTTACACACCCGGAAACCGCAGGCGGCCTCGGCTTCGATTTGAAATGGATGATGGGCTGGATGAATGATACGCTCAACTATTTCAGCAAAGACCCTGTCTACCGTTCGCACCACCAGGGTATGCTGGCTTTTAATATCTATTATGCATTTTCCGAAAAATTCTGCCTGCCGCTTTCCCACGATGAAATTGTGCATGGAAAGAAATCGCTCATCAATAAGATGCCGGGTGATGAGTGGCAGCAATTTGCCAACCTGAGATTATTATATGGCTATATGTACGGACACCCTGGTGCTAAAATGATATTTATGGGCGGGGAGTTTGCCCAGAAACACGAATGGCGGCACGACTTCAGCCTCGACTGGCATGAAAACGAACAGGGAAACCACAACGGGATACAAAAATTGCTTAAAGATTTGAACGAGCTGTATCAAACTAACCCTGCGCTGTATGAATGTAATTTTGCGCCGGAGGGTTACGAATGGATAGACTTTAACGATACCACCAATAGCGTGATTTGCTGGGTAAGAAAGGGCAACAGCAGTGAAAATAAACTGGTTTTCATTGCCAACTTCACCCCTATGGCAAGGCATAATTACCGTATAGGCGTACCGGAGCGGGGTTATTATACCGAAGTATTCAATACGGATAGCCGGAAGTATGGAGGAAGTGGTGTGGCGAACACGGATGTATTGGAAACCGCCCCGATAAAAAGACATGGGCGCAATCATTCCCTTTCTCTTACGCTGCCCCCGTTGGCAATTATCGTATTGAAAAGGACAGGAGACAATTTAAACTTTTAGTTACCCGCGGAAATAGGTGGTACACCATTTCCGCAATTGCTCCTCTATGCCTGCATTTATATCTTCGGCCCGCAATTGCCATAACCAATTGCCCTCGTTTGAGCCCGGCGTATTCATCCTTGCCGATTCGTTTAAACCGATAATATCCTGCATGGGCAGTATTACCGTATCGGCCACCGAGGCATAAGCCAGCCTTGCCATTACATCATTAATCGTGTGGTCGTTCACCTTCTGCCCCGTGTATTGTGCTACCTGCTTTTTAGCAGCACGGGGCAGTTCGGTTCTAAACCACCCTGCTGTAGTATTGTTATCGTGCGTGCCTGTATATACTATACAGTTGCGCTTATAGTTATGAGGAATATCGACAGACTGCGGCATGTCTTCACCAAACGCAAACTGGAGTACTTTCATTCCCGGCAGGCCAATCTTATCCCTCAGCTCATACACATCTGCCATATTATCCCCAAGGTCTTCTGCTATAAAAGGCAAGCTGTCCAGTTCTTTCTGTACATATTCGAAAAATGCAGCACCCGGCCCTTTCAGCCACTTACCGTTTATAGCGGTTTTTTCACCTGCCGGAACCTGCCAATATCCTGCAAAGGCCCTGAAATGGTCCAGCCTGATTAAATTGAACAGCTCCAGGTTTTTCTTTAACCTTGTCAGCCACCAATCATAATTACGTTCTTTCAAAACTTGCCAGTTGTAAGTGGGCATACCCCACAACTGGCCCGACTTGCTGAAGTAATCGGGGGGCACACCGGCTATCCCGGTCATTGCACCATCGGCATCCAGGCAAAAAATATCTTTATTGGCCCATACATCTGCCGAATCGTAGCTGACGTAAAAAGGCATATCGCCCAACAACTGAATATCCTTGCCGGTACAATATTCCTTGAGCTCCTGCCACTGTTCCGCAAAAATGAATTGCAGCCATTTGGTTTTGCTTATTTCCCCTTTATGTGTCTCTGTTATTGTATATACCAATTCTTTACTGTACTGCTTGCAGCTAGCATCCCATTCATGCCATGGCTTATTTCCGTTATGCTTTTTTAAGGTAACGTAAACAGCGAATTCGTCCAGCCAATAAGCTTCCTTATCGCAGTACGATTCAAAACTGAGCTGGTACTGTGAAAACTCTTTATCCCAGAAATTGCTATACGCTATATCGAATAATGTTGTTTTAATTTCTTCAGCCTTTTTATAATCTACTTTATCGCCATTACTGCTACGGTATTGTTGTAACAGGTTTGTATCCAGCAAACCTTTTTCGGCCAGCCTATCAGGACTAATGAGCAAAACATTTCCCGCCATACTGCTGATGGAACTGTACGGCGAATAACTGCTCCCTGCTTCAATCGGGTTCAGCGGCAGCAGTTGCCAGTATTTTTGTTTGCTCCTGCTCAAAAAATCTGCAAACTGTATTGCAGCCGGTCCTATATCTCCAATGCCATAGCCCGAGGGTAATGAAGTAATATGTAGTAAAACGCCTGCATTCCTGCTATTTTCCGGCTTGTGCAAAGTAAAAACGGCCAGCGGCAGTACACCGAATACTTCTGCTATTCTAATCTCGTTCTTCTGTTTGGCTTTAGCACCTTCCAGTTCATTATATCCCGGAGCAGGCGCATCTTCTGGCAGCATAACTTTTGTATCTTTCCAGTCAATTTTCAATGAACTATTATCTTGTTCACCGACAAGGCCTGCCGAATGCAAAGGCACTATTACGATCAGCCATTCGTCTTTATATACCCTGGCAAATGCAATGATGTTGTTCCTGTATTTACCTTTTGTTTCAAGGGGTAAATAAGCCCCTTTCGAGAATAGCTCCGGGAACTTTTGTCTTATGTGCAGTAATTTCTTTGTAAGCCATAATTTAATTGCGCCTGAGTACCTTTCATCCCACAATTGTGACAGTAAATCGTTGCTGTCTTCGTCACCTAACCCTGCTAACAGTTTTTGACGCTGTATATAATCAACAGGCCTGCGGTTGTCCGGGTCTACAAAGCTCAAATCCCACAGCTCAGTACCCTGGTATATATCCGGCACACCGGGGGTGGTGCATTTCAATACAAGCTGAGACAGGGAGTTAATAATACCGTAGTCCACTATTTTGTTATGATACTGAAGAAAACTTTCTAAAAATCCATGCTGTTCATCAAACAAAGTATCAATGAATTTTTTTGTCCCTTCTTCATATTGTTCATTGGGAGCTGCCCAGTTAGAGTTTAATTTACCTTCCCTTAGTGCTTTTATGATGTATTCTTTCAGCCGTGTTGCAAATACGTTCTTGTTTTCACCATTCATAGGGTATGCACCTGCAACGGATTGATAAATAAAATATTCATCATTTGCATCGGGAATATTGTTCTTCTTTATTGGCCGGTTTAGCTTTTGCCAGCTTTTTACCGCGCTTATCCATTCAGCAGGAATATCTGTCAGCACATTTAAACGCGCGCGAACATCTTCACCGCGCTTTGTATCGTGTGTAGAGGTTGCATTAAAACTCAGCGGCCAATGCTTTTGCCGGTCTATCATGGCATTGTGAAACTCCTCTACGCTCAACCCAAAAGACCCGGGATAGTCGCCAACATCGTTGTGCCCGATGAACCTGTTATAAGTGTACATCAGGGTATCTTCCACACCCTTTGCCATTAACGGCCCTGTAAACTGCATACAGCGCATGTAAAAATGCAGCACATTTTGTTTATACGCGTCTGTAGCTTCAGCAGGTATATCCAGCAAGACCGATTCCAGCATGTCAGTTGCAGCGGAAAGGTCTTTGTGTGTATCTCTTACTTTGCTAAGAATACTTCTTATTGCTTCCGCTTCTTCTTCAGAAAGAGGCAATTTGTTTCCGTAATAACGGTACACAGGGCATTGTATCAAAAATTCTGCAATGGCTTGTTTTATATCCTTTTCCCCGATACTTTGCAGGGTACTTTCCGGTATAAATGCTGACGAGGCGAACAAACGATACAGGTTATCCAGTTCACCCGCCATATGCTCATACAAAATGTAGCGCTTTTTATGGTAAGCATCCTCCCCGTCTGAATGTCCTTGGGTTAATTGCCGGTAAAATGCCGTTAGTTTTGGTTCTGCTGTTCTATTGGTCAGCAGGTTATTTACCAGCGATAGAAAATCATATCCCGTATTTCCCTGTACCGGCCAGTTTTCGGGTAAATGCTCCCCGGGCTCCAGTATTTTTTCAACATTTATATATACATCTTCACCTGCCAACCTGCGTAAGTCCTGCAGGTACTTTTCGGGATTGTACAGCCCGTCTATATGGTCTATCCTTAACCCTTGTATCCAACCTCCTTCTACCAGTTCCTTTACTTTCAAATGAAAAAAATCGAACACTTTGGGATAATGTATATTAAGGCATATAAGGCTGTTAATAGTAAAAAAACGGCGGTAGTTTATTCGTTTATCGGTTTCCTGCCACTGGCACAACCTGTAATACTGGCTTTCTGCAATGTCTTCAAGCACTGCTGGTTTTTTATTTACTTCTTCGATTTTACTGTCTACATAACGTGCAAATTCCTTATCAACAGTATCCTGGCTTAATAACCGGGTAAATGCCACCCATCGGTTGTGTAGCTGGTATTTATCATTTGTTTCCGGCATTTGCTGCAAAACCTGCCCGATAGCTTCCGGCGCATCTTCATGGTCGAAAATTGTTTTGTAAGCCGCAGGATTGAGCGGCAGAACCATATCGTAGTATGAAAGACGCAAATGCCCGTCTTTATAAACAATTTTTATTTCACCTTTCTGAATGGCCTCTGCAAGCGAGGCACCAAGAACAGGCACGATTAACCTACCCTTGTACAAAGGATGTTCCCAGTCAATATCAAAGAAATCTGCGTAAACAGACTGTTGCCCTTTCTCCAGCACATCCATAAGCAGCTCATTGTTACTATGAAAGGCCATGTGGTTGGGCACAATATCCTGTATCCAGCCTATCCCGGTTTGCTTCAGCTCTTTCCGCAATTCAATAAACGTTGCCTCCGTACCAATTTCCGGGTTTATATGTTGTGGATTAGTACCGTCATATCCATGTGTGCTGGAAGGTGTTGATTCAAAAACAGGCGAGGCATATATCGTTTTAATGCCAAGTTGTGCCAGGTAGCTGATAATATCCTGCGCATCGTTAAATGTGAACCCTTTGTGAAATTGCAGACGGTATGTAGCAACCGGGTTATACATCTGAAGCATATATAAGCAGTGATTCAGGTTGAGACAAAATAGTATCGCCGCCAAAGGCGGTTTGTGCTGCTGTTGATTTTCCCTGCCATACAGGAGCAGCCGAGTCGAATATCTTTTCCCATTTTTTCTTATGCGCCGGCATCTCTACAGGTATTTCTTCTTTAGAAAAGTTCATCAAACACATTATTTCTTCCTCGCCCTGCCATCTCGATAAAGTCAACGATTGACTAGTATACTCAGTTTTGAGCGTGGTACGGTCAAGGCATTTTAAAACGCTATTATTCTTCCTGAGCTTTATTAATGCCTTATAATAATCGAGCATTACTTTATGCCTGCCCCGTTCATGAAGCTCCCATTGCAGCTTAGACCTCATAAACGTTTCTATGGCCTGCGGGTCAGGCGGTTCACCATGTATATGAAAAGAAGCAAACTCGGCTTTCCTGCCTTTTTTCACAGCCGCTACCAGTTCAGGGTCTGTATGGCTTACAAAATATAAAAAGGGATTGGGCTCGCTATATTCTTCGCCCATGAATAAAAGTGGCAGGTAGGGGCTCACCATAACCGCACCGGCCAGCAGTTTCTGCATTTCGAAACTCACGAGGGCGCTTGTTCTTTCACCAAGCATACGGTTGCCCACCTGGTCATGGTTTTGCGAAAAGACGATAAACTGTTTACCCGGGTTATCAGCCGGTGTGCCGAATGTTTTTTTTCTATGCTCAGAGTACACGCCGTTGTACACATAAGCATCTGTATAGGCTTTCGCCAGGTGTGGTATACCTTTAAAATCGGCATAGTAGCCGTTTCTTTCATTACCTGCCGCCACTCTCAATGCATGATGGAATTCGTCAATCCACTGTGCGTCCATGCCATATCCCCCATCCGGTATAGCGTTGATATACTTACTGTCATTCAGGTCGCACTCAATAATCAGGTAATGCGTACGGTCTGTTATTTCCATTAAAGCATTCACATGCTCTTTCATTTCCGTAAGAATATGCCTGCCGCTAAAATCTTTTATAGCGTGTACCGCATCCAGGCGCAGTGCATCGATGTGAAAATCGCGAAACCACATAAGCACATTCTCTATAAAATATTGCCGTACATTATCGCACCAGGCATCATCAAAGTTAATGGCATCGCCCCATGGTGTATGGTATTTCCCTGTGAAATAAGGGCCATATTCTGCCAGGTAATTACCTTCCGGTCCCAGGTGGTTATATACTACATCCAGTATTACACAAAGCCCTTTATCATGGCAGGCATTCACCAGTTGTTGTAAAGCCTCGGGCCCGCCGTATGTATTGTGCACTGCAAAAGGGTACACACCATCATATCCCCAGTTGCGGCTATCGGGAAACTGTGCCACCGGCATAATTTCTATGGCCGTAACGCCAAGGGATAAGAGGTAACCGAGCTTTTTTATGACACCTGAAAAATCCCCTTCTGCCGTATAGGTTCCGACGTGCAGTTCATAAATTAAATACTCATCAAGCGGGATGTTCTTCCACCTGCTGTCAGTCCATTTCATAGTATCTACCCCAATGGCCTGTGAATAACCATGAACACCTTCGGGCTGATATAGGGATGCAGGGTCTGGCAATTTTTTACTGCCATTGATAATAAAACGGTACACATCGCCGGGCTTTACCTTATCAGTTTCCAGCGTCCAGTACCCATAGTTCCCCCTGTTGAGTTGTAGCCGTTCACCCCGGCCGGGCAAATCAATCTCCATATTTTCCGCTACAGGTGCCCATACCTTTATCAAAGCATTGCCCCGGCTATCAAAATTCACTCCAATAGTCCGTTTCCTGGTATCTAACTGCATCTAACGTGGATTTTTAAATAGCAATAAAGACCGGCTTTCTACTTTTATTGTTTCGCCCGGCTTACACTGGTCGCTGGTACAATCGTCATTTATATAGTTCTCTGCCGTATTCAGTATAATGTACCACTCTTTTCCGTATTTGGCAGTAGGCAATACAAAATCCAGCGGCTCATAGTGTGCATTAAAGATCAGGTAAAAGTTGTCATCTATTACTTTTTCACCTGTTGGCCCAAGCATATTAATGCTATGTCCGTTAAGGAATACGCCTAACGCCTTTGCATAAGCCGTATTCCAATGGTCTTCTGTCATTTCTGTACCATTATCTATAAACCATGCAATGTCTTCAACTCCAACTCCTTTTATGGGATGGCCCTTAAACCACCCCCTTTTACTAAAGACAGGATGGTTCTTACGCAGGTGAATTAACTTTTGGGTAAAAGCAAGAAGTTCCTTATCTGCATGTACCCAGTCAAGCCACGATATTTCATTGTCCTGGCAATACGCATTGTTATTCCCCTGCTGCGTGCGGCCAAACTCATCGCCGGCAGTAATCATCGGTACCCCCTGCGAAAGGAATAATGTGGATAAAAAATTCCGTTTCTGCCGGTTACGCAGATTAATTATTTCGGGGTCATCCGTAGGTCCTTCCACACCACAATTCCACGACCTGTTATGATTTTCTCCGTCTTCATTATTCTCTCCGTTTGCTTCATTATGCTTGTCGTTGTAGGAAACAAGGTCGTGCAGTGTAAAACCGTCATGTGCTGTAATGAAATTGATACTGGCAGTAGGCCTGCGGTAATCGTCCAGGTAAAGGTCGGAACTACCTGTAAAACGCTGTGCAAATTCTGCGAGCATACTATCAGCCCCGCGCCAGAAGTCACGGATACAGTCACGGTACCGACCATTCCATTCAGACCATTCATGGGGAAAATTGCCTACCTGGTACCCCCCTTCACCAATATCCCATGGTTCAGCTATCAGTTTCACCTGCGAGATAACGGGGTCCTGGTAAATGATATCGAAAAAGGCGCTCAACCGGTCTACCTCGTGGAGCTCGCGTGCCAGGGTTGCCGCCAGGTCGAAACGGAAACCATCTACATGCATTTCCAGTATCCAGTACCTGAGACTATCCATGATGATACGTAGTACATTAGGCATATTTGCATTCAGCGTATTGCCCGTACCTGTATAATCCATATAATACCTTTTATCTTCTGCCAGGCGGTAATACAGCGCGTTATCAATACCCCGGAAAGATAGTGTCGGCCCCAGGTGGTTGCCTTCTCCTGTATGGTTGTATACTACATCTAAAATTACTTCTATACCCGCTTTGTGCAGCTCTTTTACCATCTGCTTAAACTCCCTTACCTGCTCACCTCTCATTCCACTGCTGGAGTATCTTACATCAGGTGCAAAGTACCCTATCGTATTGTACCCCCAGTAATTAGTTAATCCTTTCTCCTGCAGATGCCTGTCAACAATAAAATGGTGTATCGGCATCAGTTCTACAGAGGTGATGCCCAGTTCTTTAAAATATTTAATCATAACCGGATGGCTTACAGCTGCGTAAGTACCCCGTATTTCTTCCGGTATATCGGGGTGCAAACGTGTAAGCCCTTTCACATGGGCTTCGTATATAATAGATCTATGATAAGGTATGTCAGGCGCTTTATCATTTTCCCAGTCAAAATGAGAGTCGACCACTACCGATTTGGGCAAATAGGGTGCACTGTCCGTTTCATCGAAGCTGAGGTCTTCATCCGGGTCACCTATTTTATAGCCGAAAAGTGCATCGTGCCACTCTATGGTGCCTGCTATAGCCTTGGTATTGGGGTCAATCAACAGTTTGTTGCAATTGAACCTGTGGCCATTCTGAGGCTCGTAAGCGCCATTCATCCGGAACCCGTACAGCTGCCCGGGCCGTAAACCGGGCACATATCCATACCAGATATGCCCCAATCTTTCAGGCAATTTTATTCTAACTGATTCAATTGTATCATCTTCTGAATCAAACAAACATAATTCAACGCTTGTAGCATTGGCTGAATACACCGCAAAATTTACCCCCTCGCCATCCCATGTGGCGCCAAGGGGAAAAGGGAAGCCCGCATATACAATATTGGCCATCAAAACCAGCTTTTAAAGATTTGATAATAATAGTGTGCCATGTATGCGGAGAATGGTATCTCACCCGCCAAAACCTGTTATAACAGACTGTTAACTCATTGTGACTCCGGGTTTTTGCTACCTTAGAGCAATAAACCTTTTTATCATTCTAATAAACCTATTATCATGCCAGTAAATAAATCAGCTGTTTTCAGGTTTGAAGTTATTGATGCCTGCCTGAGAAATAACTTAAAAAAATGGTCAAAAAGCGACCTGTTAAGCTATCTCAATCTACGACTCAACGAACATTACGGCTCCGACTGTTCTATATCGCTAAGCCAGTTAAGATACGACTTGCAGAATATGCAGGTTGAATATGGTGCGCCTATAGAAATGTACCGGCAGGGACGGGAATATTTTTATAGATACGAAGACCGGGATTTTTCTATCAAAGATGTTCCTATTGATGATGAAGATATTGCCAAATTGAATTCCGCAGTTACGCTCTTACAACAAATAAAGGGTTTCACTATCGCTGAAGACATTGCAGAAGTCGTGAATAAGCTGGAGCGCAAATGTAGGCTTAATAATGCCAGTCACGACCCTGTAATACTTTTTGAATCTGCACCGGATATTCATGGAATTGAAAACCTTGAAGACATCTATCTGGCTATTATCCGCAAAACACCCTTAAAAATATCTTATGGGTCATTTCACTCGAAACAGCCAAAGGAGCATATTGTACATCCCTACATACTCAAACAACATAAGCACAGGTGGTATTTATTAGGATTTAACAGCAATAAGCAGGCGCTGAACACCTATGCACTTGACCGGATTATCGAAATAAAGGTTGCACGCGAATCATTCATCAGCAATACAACGCTGGATGTAAATAACTATTTCAATCACATTATCGGCGTTACAAAGCCGCCCCAGGCCCAACCTGAGTATCTTAACCTGATGTTTACAGGCTTTTTCGCTCCCTACATACTAACACAACCGATACACCATTCCCAAAAAATAATTGAACAGTATGAAGACGGCAGTCTGCATGTACAGCTCTATCTTATTATTAATAATGAACTTATCAGCACCTTGCTTAGTTATGGAGATGCCTTAAAGGTAATTATGCCTGAAAAGCTGACATTACAAATGCATGCATCTGCACAACAAATGCTGAATTATTATGACGAGTAGTAAAAGCTGGTAGTAACGCCTCATGATATACCGTTTCGTTACTGCATTTATACTGGCATTCATAGCCTGGTAGGCTGTGGTGCCGTAGGGGTGGTATTCTTCGTAGCTGATGATTCAATTCTGAAAAAATGTTTTGTTGTTTTTTGTTGTGGTTTTATTATTTAGTTTATAAACAGCGAGTCCTGAGCCAACAAACTCAGGACTCGCTACATGCATGGTGTCAGGTGGGAACACCAGACACCACATGAAATATCTGAACATACCACAAAATAAAATTTAATCCTTCTCTATGTATTGTAATATCCAACTTAAGCTATCAGGGAATTCAATATCCAATTTATTGAAATCTGATGGTAATATCAGTATCTTGCTATTTTGTTTATTTATGCTATCATATGCAACAGGAAATTGCTTATTAGCAAACCATGAATATTTTTTTAAAAAAAATCTATCGACACCTTGTAAATTATTGTACTTCGTCCCATCCACAATATAAAAATAGTTTACTGCAATTGATTGTCCTCTACCGTCCTTTGAAAACCCATAAATAGTTCCTGAGGTTAATTTATAATTTCTAATCAAATTATCATTTTTATATTTCTTATTAATATAATAATATGCAACAAAGAATAGAAAAATTATTAAAACAATAAAAATAGAGTCATTTTGCCTTTTAAAACTCATGGGATTTGTATTATTTTTTTGTAATATCATTTGAAAATATTGTATTTATTATGCTATTCCCCGATATTCCTAACAATGTATTTACAGTCGTTGAGGTACCAAATTGCACAGTTTTCATACCCAAATCATTTAAGATGGCTTCATGCTTTCAACCCCCAAAGTACTATCCTTGTTATTCAGGATGTTCCGCAGGGTATCCCGAAACTGAATAGATAACAGTTTTGCAAACGGGCTTCAGAATTACCGCTGTTGATAATAGTATTCCGTCCTCCATTAATTCTATTTAGAGGAGCGTATAAAATTCAGCTTTTAAAGCTATGAATTCTGTTTACAAAAATGGTCTTACATTATATGCTCAGGATACCTTTCTGAACACCCTGAATAACATGTTTTGTTGCGATTGTTATGGTTTACTGGTAAAAATTTTTGTATATAAACATGGGGCTGACCAAAAAGGTCAGCCCCATGTTATAAGTGAAGATCGGGGCGCAAATTAACAATGGTTCATCCAAATTTAGATTTATCAAACTTAGTAGCATCGCCAGTTATTATTATATCCATTTCAGTAACTTCTATTTTTCGTATATTATTTATTACCCAATAAATATTTTCATCAACTGAATGCACATATTTTTTTTCGAAAATTATACTTAGATTCCAAATAAGTCCCATTGAACCTCTATGACTGTCTTTTTTTATTATATTTTCTTCTAACGTATGATCGTTGATTGAACATTCTGCATATTCTTCTATAATAGCAATAAGTTCTTTTTCATTTTTGGAGATAATAAAGGAATAGCTCTGGCCATTGGGGACCGATTTACTATAATGAAACCAGTACGAATTCAAACCAAATTCATTTCCGTCAATGAATAATCTGACCATATTATCTGCTTTTAACTTTCTTACTAAAATTTAATTTTATTGAATTTTCTTCTACACTTTGTTTAAACGCTCCTCCATGTGCTCTTCTATACATGTCACGCGTCATGATATTTACATCTAACTTGATACCTGTCTCTGCTTCAAAGTCTGTTTTTACCTTATTTAGTATTTTCCCTACTCGTTTATTCTCAGCAAATAAACTAATTTCATCCGTAATAATTAACACATCCAAATCCGAACTAGGGCGATTTGTTCCTATTACTCTGCTGCCAAAAAAACTAACTTGCATATCGTTAAGTTTCCTGTCTTTTAGTCCGCTTAATCTTGCGGCAACTCGTTCCTGAGACTGGGGGATATTTCCCTTTTGGCTACTATTTACTGAAGCAATTGTCGTGTGCAATAATCCTAATAGTACATATGGACTTTTTAATGCGTCACCAATTTCATTCTTTGTTGCATTATACGCTCCTTCATAGTCACCAATAAGTCCTTTAAATAGTGATTCTTTTATGTGCGTTGATTCGCCACCATTGTATAATGCGGCTGCCATTGTACTATAAATAGCTCTGTTATTTTTAAATTCTGAAAGGTCATATTTACCAATAACAAAAGCCGGTACTGCTTCTATTTTCAAGCCATCTTCGGTTATTGACCGATGCTCAAAATAAGCTGTGTAATGATCAAGTACATTTTTACCATCTTCGTTACGATAACTGGGCACTACAGTGAATTCGTTCACCTTAATACTCTGTCCTGTGGCTTCTGCTGTATCCTGAGGTAAATTACTTTTATATTGTTCAACCTCATATAATTTAACACCTTTTATCTCTTTTCGCTCATCAGGCCCCATGCCCGTACTATCCTGCCATTTTATGGGGTTGTTAAATCCATAGTTGTAAGCAGACATACCTGCGTATTTTGCTTCCAAAGGGTCGCAAGCCATCCACCTGCATAGCCAGGGTATATAATAGCGCGCGCCGTGGTAGTACAACCCCGTCTCCTCGTCACGTTCTTTACCTGTATATCTATACCGTTTGGCTACTGCATTTATACTGGAGTTCATAGCCTGGTAGGCTGTGGTGCCGTAGGGGTGGTATTCTTCGTAGCTGATGATGGCGGCCATGTCATCCAGTTCAAGGCTCGCCGTGCTTAAATGGTTGCTGTATATATACCGTTGCAGTGTTGCTGCACTGCCGTCGGTACCCGAGGTACGCTTTTCATACATGGCTATCCTCCCGGTATCATCGGCTATATGTACGGTGATGCGTTCCAGGTCAAGGGTGGCACCTGTGTATTTACGGTACACCTCGTAGCTGCCCAGGTATATACGCTCTTCTTTCAGGCTACCGTTCACTATCACCTTGTGCACGCGCTGCCCTCCGGCATCATACTGGTAGTATGCATTGCCGCCGCCCCCCAGGTTGGCACTGCACATTTGCTGCAGGCTGTTGTAGCCTATGGCGCTAAGGTGGGGCATAGCCGTAATATTGCCATAGCCATCGTGAGCGTAGCTATAATTTTGCGTGCCTACGGTAGTTTTCACCAATCTGCTGTTGTGGCTGTAGTAAGTATAGTTGCGGGTATAGCTGCCGGCGGCGGCAGCATGTTGCAGTTGCAGTATATTGCCCACCTCATCGTAGCTATAGTACTGCGTGTAGTTTTGGGTGCTGTTGTCATCGCCTTTGTGGGCAATGCCCATCCATGCAGCATCGTTGTAGTTATCGGCCGTGCCAAAAGTGGCCGTGCCTACCTGTTCGCGGCCAGCGGCTTCTATAAGACGGTACAGGGCATCGTAAACATAGGACAGGAAGGGCTGGGTAATGCTGTTATTGAAGTAGAGGGCGCGCTGTGCTTCGTCTTTGATGCGGGTGATGTTGCCTACAGGGTCGTATAGGTAATATAGGTCCTGGTACACATCGGTAGCCTTTGTAGTACGCAGGCTCTGCAGGCGGAAGGTATCAGGGTAATAAGTATAGGCAGTGGTGGTGGCATTACCATAGCTGATGCTTTCGCGCTGCCCGCGGGCATTGTATTGTATATCGGTCACATAGCCTATGGGGCTGCCGCCTGAGGGGGTCATGGTTACGGTCAGCAGCAAGCCTGCTTCGTCGTAGGTGTTTTCAGTAAGGTTGCCTCCCGCATCTGTCATACCCGTTATGCGGTTCAGGGCATCGTAAGCAATAGTAGTGTTAAAGGCCGTGCCCAATGATGGTAATGTGCCGGCTTCCCAATGCACATCGGCAATAGTATGGTCGGCCAGCAGTTGCCTGTCGGTATCCAGCGGGTTGCCTTTAAAATCGTAAGCGTTGATGGTGCTGAGGCCGGCGCCATCGTACTGTTGCCAGGGGCGGCCCAGCAGGTTGTAGGTTGCAGGGGTGGTGGCAGTTTCGCCATATATGGTTTTTTCCAGCACCTTCGTAGTGCTGCCGGTGATAAGGGTTTTCTTCAGGGGGCGGCGTAGCCCGTCATATTCAAAGTAAAATTGACGGTCAGCGGCATCCCATGCATACAGGGGCTGGCCATCGGCAGCGGTCAGCATATGCTGTGTGCCGCTGTCGGGGCTTTGCTGGCGTATGGCGCCTTTCAGCATATCATACCTCCAGCTCATCGTATTGCCACGGGCATCGTGCAGGGCAGTGCGGTTGCCCTGTATATCGGGCACGGCAGTACTCAGATAGTAAAAGTCGGTCCACACGCCGCTTACAGGGTAGCGGTTGTGCTGCACGGTGGCGCAGGGTTGCGCCAGCACGTCGAGGTGCATAACAGTGGGAGTGGCATTGTGCTCCGCAGCTTTCGCGGCAGTCCCGTTCATATACGTGTATATACCGGGGTACGTTGTAGCATTGGCATTGCTGTAGGTGTCATACCAATCACTATCCAGTACGGTATCGTTATTGTCGTACACGGTTTGTGTCCATGCGTCCCATTCGGTTTTGGTATACGTTCCATCGGGCAGGTCGGTACGCTGCACACGGCCCAGCGGGTCGTACTGTATGCGGGGGGTAACGCCTGCCGCTGCGGCCTGCTCTGCGGTATCATAGTCATGGGTGGTACTGTAGTAAGGCTCATATTGCATTACGGCTTTGCCCTTGTTGTTGTACACGGTTTTTCCGCTGCCAATCCAGCGGGGGGTAGCGCCGTCGGGGGCGGCCTGTGCTTTGTGCATAGCGGTGCGGCCTAGCCCATCGGTATAGCTGATGCGTATTTGCAGCGGACTGTTATTATTATCCTGCCAGTGCTGCTCGCGGGCTATCATGGCTACGCGAACGGGGTCGGTACCGTTGGCGCTGTCAAGGTCATAAATGCAGCGCCATGTAGCATGGCCCAATAGTGCGGCTGCATGGGTAAGGGGGTCGTTCCAAAAAGCGGCCTGCGTATTTATATCGGTACTGTTTCCGGGGTCAAGGCTGCCCAATTCATCGGCTTCAAAGCCCATGCCTGTTTTGCCTTTCATGGCCAGGGCCACGGGCATACAGAGGGCATCATACAGTATTTCCGTTATATTCTGGTTAGGGTCTTGTATGGCTGCAGGTTGCAGGCAACGCCAGTCGTATGCCTGCACAGTAGTGGTATTGCCCAGTGCATCGGTCACGCTTGCAGGTAACAGGTAATAATTGTCGGGTCCATTATTCCAATACGTCACCGTGGTTTGATTGCCAAAGGGATCAGTATAGCTTGCAGGGGTATAAAACGTAGCGGCAGGAGTGGCGCCATATTGTACAGTACCCCCGGGCATCCAATATAGTTTATCGGCGGGCGGCCCTGTAATGGTTTCCACTTCATAGCCGCCGTTTTCAAAGCTGGTATCATCCACCCGTGAGTCGTATATATCGTTTACAAGCTTTTGGGTAAACGCAAGCGTGCGGGTGGTATATGGCAACGAGAGTGCTTCCAGGCTGCCGGCACTAAGCTCTGCCGTTATACTGCTATTGTAAAAAGTGGTCCTGCGCCTTGCTACGAGGCGCTTTTCTTCAGCACCCGTAGGGGCATCTGCATAATCTGTCACGCCGGCACTATCCAGTACATCTTTGAGGGCGGCAGCTTGCCAAAAGGCACCTACGGGTTGGGTTGCCCCGTGTAGCTGGTATGTTTTCACATCGTAAGGCAGGCGCAGCCGGTAGTATTGGCTGTTAACGGCATCATTGGTATATACGGTTTCAGTGCTGGTGATAAGCATCTGCGCCTGTAACGGTGTGGCACCCAACTGTGCACCTTTCAGCGCTACACCTATGTTATTCCCCATGAAACTGTAGCGGTGAGTAACAGTGCCGGTAACGACGGTACCATTGCCGGCGTTATAAGGGCTCCTATCATATAACACACCGTCGGCAATGTTGATGCCCATATCAAAAATAACTCCGCTGACAGCAGGATGCCCCTGCCCGTTGTTGTAAAGCAGTTCTGCTTCGCTGCTATCCAAGGCACGGTTGTACCACCTGACTACCCTCTGTGAGCCATTAAGATAATCCGGTGCATATAGTGTACGCCCCCCTATATGTATGAACTGGTTACTGCAGTTATTTATATTTCCAATCGTCATGCTGCCCCCGGTAGTAGTGGTGCTTACCTGTTGCCCATTAATATAAATATACCATTGCGACGTATCTGCGGCGCTTTCCCGTTTTGCCACAATATGCACCCACTCACCGGCAGTCAAAACGGTAGAAGAAGTAACAATCTGTTTATACCGCGAAGGCCCGTCACTAACAAAAAAGTATATTTTATTGGTGTATGCAAATACATGAATCCCCCCCGGCCACCCACCACAGTTGGTCTGGTATTGAAAAAGGGTCTCTATACCACTGCAGGAGGGCTGCACCCAGGCTTCAACGGAGAAATTCCCTGTAGTTAACTGGTACTGTGTAAGCCCGCCAGGAAATTCCACAACGCCGTTGTTCATGTACACTTCACGGGTAATAAATTGATTCTGCTCCAGCCAGCGGTAATACTCTTCTGCCGTTTCATCCAGTTCAAGAAGGCTGTCCATTGTATCTTTAAGGCTTCCGGCATCATTAATATCAATTAATGAAAGCGCATTGCTGATATCTCCAAAAGATACCGTATCGCCCATGCGCGGGTATGCCACAGTAGCATCCTGTAATACATTTCCATATTCATCCACATCAAGCGTAAGCTTTTGCAATATACGGGGGTCTTCTTCTGCCCGCTCACAATTCCACGCTACATTTTGCTGCTGATAGGTATAAAACGATGCGTGACGGTTATCTGCCATCGGCTGTACCAGCAAAGTCTTATATGCATAAGAGGTAACAGTATATGGTATCGCCTGCTTGTTCGTACCATCCTGCGCATATACTTCCTGTCTGAGCATACTGCCTTTCAGAGAGCGGTAGGCCTCCCGCTCCTCTAACGGATTAAGAGCGCCGGGCAGGGTCATATGCGCCGGTGTGTCCCACCAGTCTTCCGGTTTATAATATTCCGTAGCGAACGCGTCAAGTAAGTTTTTTTCACGCATCCACGCGCCCGTATGGTACCATGTCCTGGTGAGTACAGGAGGCTGGTCAAGCTCACCCGAACCATCAATCACGGCAGTATCGGTATCCAGCACATCTACCCTGCCAAAGCCGCGAAACTCACGCTCATCATGGTCGTAATAACCGTGATGGTAAGTATACGCCTGTGCATATGTTGTTTCGCTTACAGTATCGGCAGTAGTAACATTCTGCACACAATGTACCGGGAAAGGCAGGCGCGTAGCCCAGGGAGTCCCCGCAAATTTATCTTCCAGGTAATATGCTGTAGAATGTTTGTAGGTAAGCGTTGTGGTTTTGCCCATGCCATTTGCATAAGATGTCATCAGGTAGGGTTTATCCCCTCCCATTAGGTCTATATAACGAAGTGGTGCGTGTGCATGTTGTGGCAGGGGTGAGCTCCAGACTATACAACTTGTACCGCTACCCAGGAAGTCGAGAACAGCTATTTTGCTGTATTGTTCAATGCCGGGTAAAGGAGCGATTACGGTACCTTCACTAAAAGCATTTCCGGCAAGATTTATCCATGCAGTGCATTTATCCTGCCCAAGATATAATATATCCGGGGCGCCGGTGCCGCTAATATCACTTAGGGTGATATACAGAGGGTTGAACTGGTCCGGACGGTCGAATAATGGGGCATTGCTCATTGTGATTTTTGCCCCGAAACGGCCATAACCCATATTCGGCCAGTAGCATACCTCCCCATTCTGGATGCGCACAATATCCGTCATGCCATCGCCGTTCATATCGGCAAGGAATATAGACTGTATTTTATCATTGAGCAATATGCGTGGTGCCAGTTCTTCGTCCCACGACATATGGTTTTCGCCACCTGTAACATACCCTTCAGTACCCTTATTTTCATACCATCGCCACGTATTTTCTTCTGTAAGTAATATATCCGGTTTGCCATCCCCGTTCAAATCAAGCAAACGGGTGTAAGGGCTGTTCCAGTCAACATGAGGCCACTCGTCAAAAGGGGTGAAAGTCTGCCATTGCTGGTCATCGTCCAGCTCAAAATATCCCGGCATCGCGGCATTGTTCGATACAAGTTGCCTCCGCCCGTCGGCATCCAGGTCCTGCCATTGCAGGCTACTGCCCAAACCGGAAAAAGAAGGCTTAGGCGATACCTGCACCAAAGGTTCAAACGTACCATCACCACTGTTCGGCTTGTAATACCATCCCCCCGATTGCTCCGTCAAAACGCCCGGCAATCCCTCTCCGTATAAGTCTATCCATTGATAGGAACCCGTTAAGCCCTGCGGGATATTTTCTGCATCTTTTTTCGATACATCCGTTATAGTATCATTCCATGCAAGCGGCTGGTAGTTGCAGGTAATTGAAGGCAATGAATCCGATATATAATTTCCAGAAACGTACTTATACCCTTTACTGGTAAATGCAATAGGCATATCTGCCTCGGCAAAACCAGTTCCATCAGCATTTTCATTACCATTCGCATAGGTTATATCCAGCGACCTCACCAGTACCGCATCCAGGCCTGTCCCGCTCAAAAGTTCCTGGAACCCATGAAACATAAGCACCCTGTAACACCGCCTGTAAGTGCGGATTTCAAAACCCGCATGGAAGTCTGAAAAAGGGTCTTTCCGGCAGTGCCATTCAGCATCCGCAAAAGGTGTCGGACTAGTTACACTATGGTCCCCGTAATCAAAAACCAGTTGCATAGTATACCCCAGGCCCGATGGCATTACCGGTTCATAACAATCTTCCGGCCCGGGAGCAAATGCTACAGTGTTGCAATATTGAACATGCTTCAGGTACGTATTGGTAAATAACAGGTTGTTATTTTTCCGGTTGCTTTCATGAATACCAGCCGGTACATTCAGCATCGTATCATTATCATCTGTAGCGTAGGAATATTCAATAACATTTCCCCTGTTATCCACACTCAACTGCGGAAGCCATTTAAAAATACGGGCCTCATTTCCGGGGTCTGCAATACGTGCTGCTAGGGTTAGGCCGTAATAGGTTACAATATTGTCCTTTGTCGTTACACGCCACCAGCAATCAGCAGTTCCGGTTCTCGTAATCCGCTCAATCCGTGCAAATAACCCCTCGGTGCGTGGAATATATTTCTTTATAGTGTACCCGGAAATTTGCTCTTCCCCGTCAATAACAGGTATCAAATCTTCAGCTCCGGCAATTACAAACACATCACTTTCCCCAGGGTCATTATACTCAGGGAGTTTTTTATCTGTTTTGCGTTGTATTGCGGGCAGGCTCAGGCTCCACCCTAAACCAAACTCGCTATTGCCACTACCCGAATTGTACTGTAATGCCAGCCCGGGCGTAAAACCACCCCTGCCCGGTGTCACAGGCAATCCCACTTCTAACGCTGCTGTGCCATTTACAGCATTCACTGAAAATTTCTCATCAATTCCTTTCAATGCGCCGCCCCCTTTGGGCAGTTCAATTACCGGCGCCGGTGATTTATAATAGGGGGAGTTCTGCTCTTCCCCGTTTTTTTGCTGGACAGTATACCTGTCCAGCAAATGTGTTTTCGTGCTTTCTGTTGACGCAGGGATATTTTGTTTTCCCTGCGTCAAATTTATAGGTTTTGGGTTATCCATGTTTATATAAGATTAAACCGTGAATACAAATATTAGGGTGTTACTGGTGTTACTGCACTATACTCAAACACCATAAAAATATCATCTACATCAGCCTCGTTTATTGCCGTAGCTTCCGTTGCAACGATTTGGAAAATATTTATGGGTATTTGTTTGGAGCTATTCGGAGATATAACCAACCCTGTGCCTGTAGAATAGGACACAAATTGACATCCTGTATTCGGATCAAGCGCCGTTTCACTGTCAAATGCCGGTACTCCGTCAATAGCAGGAATATAAACGCCGAACTTCGCTACCCCGGTACTTGTTTTAATATAGAAAGTGATTTCTGATATATTAATATTCTTCCCTTTACAGAAATAAGCAAAATGGTCGTGTTTGATATTGAGGGTAAAGGGGCGTGCAATACCGGCAACCGGGTCTCCGCCAAAAACAATGTCCGACAGTTGTGTGAAGCCCGTATGTAACTCGCGTGAGAACTCGTGCCTTAAACTGAAATAGCGCGGTAAACTTATTCCTGATGTTCCTTTCAGTATGTCCTGGAGGTTAGTTTTTGTTGTTCCGGCTTTTGAAGTTGGAGAGCTGCTAAACGCACCGTCGGTCTGGGCCGTATATTTTATATGTAGAATAACATCGGAAATAGTGTTAAAATCAAACTGCCTCAACTCCTCAACATCCATTAATGATATGGACCAGATACCTTCGGCACCACAACCTTCAAACGGTATATAACGTTCATCTTTAAAATTCAGCTCAAACATACCATTGTCGTTCTGCGCCGAGCTGGTTGCGATTTCCGTAAAAGGTGCACTGGGCAGTGTAACAGCCTTCCCGTTTTTGTCGTAAGACGTATGGCTTGTTAAGGAAAGTTCACAGGAAATACTGGTGTATGGACCGGCAACGCAGGGTATGGTAATACTTACCGATTTGATACGCCTGTGGTAATGGCCCGGATAATCAAGGTCATATAACCATTCAGGAATATTAAAGGTACAACTACCCGTGTTCCTGAGGGCTATTAATTGAGTAGGGTCTGTCAGCACCAGCGAAACATGCTTGGTTATTTCCCTGTCACGGGTATTACCCTCAATATAAGCCCCTTCAAGTTTGCGGAGGTCGTATTGCAGTTTCTCCCCGGCCTGCAATCCCTTTTTCAGGCTATCCCAATAGCCATACTGTATATACCCTGCTTTTGCTTTGGGCGCAAAAGGCAATTCATAGTCAAAGCAGCGCTCAGCAGTTTTGGCCATATTATACGCCAACTGGTACGATTGGAAGTAAGTAGTCGATATCTGGGATATCATCCAGCTATACAACTCTTCATTGGTAAACTTGCTGCGCATATATTCATCTACAGCAGTTGCGTTTCCCATTTGCAGCTTATGGTTATCCAATTCTTTTTCTGCAATCGATTTACGTATTTCCAGCGCTATTACCTGTTTGTCAATTTGCTCCAATTCTTTACCGGCAAGCTCAGCCTGGAATTGCCAGTCTTCATTCCTGCGTATGTAACCAGCCTTGGTATTTGCCATTGCTGCTTTGGCGTTTGCAATGGCTGCGGTTGAAGCAATTTTATTACTAACCCCTTGAAGAGAAGCACTTAACTGTTGCCCTCCAAATGAAGGCCCAATTGCCGCCCAGGCCTGTATATTGAATTGCGGAATGTTGGCAAGCGCAGACCCTAATGCAGATATATTGGCTGCAACAACTTGTAGAGTAATTGCTTTTTGATTTAAAGCCATAGCCTTCATTTCTTCCGCATTCATAAACACTCTTGACAAATAATACTGCTGTCTTACCCGTATCGTATCTTTTGACTTTACAAGCGCTTCAATATTGGCATCTGCCTCCTGTATTTGCAGTTCTTTTACTTCCTTTACTTTTTCTAAAACAGCTATTTCGTGTGTTGAACGCAGTAAAGCAAGTGTTTCTGCATCTTTTTTCTCCAATGCACTGAGCATAGCACTTCCCAGCGCTTTAACATCGGCACATAGCTCATTTGCCTTTTGAAGTATGTAGGTAAACCTGTAGTAAGAGGCCGGGGTATTGAGACTATCCAGGAAAGTAGCCGTATCGATACCGGCAGCAGCGGCCTTCACCAGCAATGCAGGGTCAATGGGAGAGCCGAATAAGGACAAATTACGTACCTCGCCACTGATATTCATGCAATGCCTGATTTTATATAACCGGTCAGCAACAGTATCCCAGTAGGTAATAAGTTTATCGTTATTGGGCAGGCAAAAATAAAACGCAGAAGGCGGTTGCGCGTTAGCATTCTTAGGTACGTTAGGCCCGACAAACTTTTCAATAGAAACCTTCGCATTCGAGAAGTAGTCAAGACTTCCTTCTATTTCTGCAAAAGCCCTGTTACCTACCTTTATCCTTGAAGGGATTTCCTCAGGTCTTTTTCCAAGAATATTGGCCGCAAGGATGTACAATTGGGTTGCTTCGTTGATAGACTCCGTCGTGTCTTGTTTAAATAATTGGTCCCCCCAGGCAATCAGGTTGTCCAGGTACTTCATTACTACATTTTTCATGTATGCCACCTTTCTTACCCGGCCTATTGCATGTGGGTCAAAAGCATTGTTTTCCCATTTTGTTACCTGCTGTTGTGCGGATGTAACAGAATTATTTATGGCTTTTAATAAATCTGTGAGAGTGGTGATGCTATTGGCTTCATTGTAAAAAGGTTTGAACTTCCAGAAACGTTGCCTGGAATCAGTAGGCTTACCATCAGCACCAACTGTAGACGTGGGGTCAAAGATGTAATGATACCATTTGCGGGCTTCGGCAAACTTTTGATTGTCAGAAAGACGTTGTGCTATTAATAAAGGGGTATGGAAAAAGAGTTCCCAGTTATAGCACGAATATGTACCATCATACTCAAAATCTACATCATTGACAGGATGTGGTGTTGCAACCATCCATGAATATGGTTTATATGCCCATTGGAAATATTCTTCTTTAACCATTTGTGTAGACAGATTCAAAAATCCGGGAATGCCTGATTGGTTTAGTTTTTGAACGAAATCTTTAGCATACGGATGGTACCCTGTTTTAAAAGTATAGTAAGGATAAGCTACATATGAACCTGCATGAAGACTCTGATTATATTCGTCTACTATAATGGGAATATTGGAAACAAAAAAAGTAGATTTATCATCCTCATAGAAGAAATCCCATCCCAACGGATTATTCACTGAGAAAACATTAAATTCATTATATGACCTAAGAAAACCACGTGTATGTCCCGAGCTATTCCCTCCCCAGTAAACATCATTCATGAAATTGGAAATACTTGTAATCTTAAACGCACCATTAGGAATGGCATCTAAAATTACCCACCACTCCAAATTATTTCTAAGGAAACTTTGATTTTTCCATATATTATTTTGTACATATGAATAAAAATCCTCCTTTTTTTTGTTTTCCGTATAATGAAAAGATAAAATTTTAGAAAATGGAGCATCATTGTAAGCTACATACTTGTTGTTAACAGTAGTTGTATATGATGGTGACAAGAAGTTGGACTTATGGCCGTCATTTCTCAACACCTTTGGGTCACTATGGCTATCGGTAAAAACAAATGCATGCAAATAGCGCATTCTATCGTATGGTTCCCAGTCTTTAATATTATTTGCCGGAACATCGGGGAAAGTTATATCAATAGCTAAATGATTGAATGGCTTGTAAATAGACCCGGACATGTGCATTTGCGCTTTAATAATATCAAAGGCAGTCACTTCACCATTTTTACCGGTTATTCTCCTCATGTTTTCATTAAACTCGTACGTTTCAAACTCAGGATGTAGTTTTATTTTCATCGTATCTTTTCCTGATTTGTATTGTAACCATGTGCCGTTTTTATATTCGCTCCAGTTTAAGGTAATTTCCATTACATATTGAGAAGCATACGAAGCAGAAGAACTGGCGTCTTCAGGCAAAGCTGCTGTATCACTAACATTATTCAGGAAAAGCTTACTAGGGCTGTATTGAACTGCATCCTTTTTCACCCAACTCTTTTTCTTTTGGAAGGTCAACCAAAAGAGATATAACTTGCCATTATACATATAAGGCATCAGGTGGTCGCTCTGAATATCTAAATCAATTTTTTGCCAGGGCAACCATTCCCCTTCATTATATTTTCTATAGTAATAGGTATGTGGATTTGAATAGGTACGTGCAATCGTATGCAAAGTGTAAGCGCGGGGTTTACCATTTAATTCTAAATTGGATACATCATTACCGTCAAGGTATTCCCTAAACGCACCTACAGGCTCAAGACGGGCTACCTCGTTTAGTTTATTCAAATAATTCCTGTATGCATCTTCCGCCAATTCATCCGTAAAATCGTCCTTCTTCAAATCTGCCTCCAGCTCTTCAAAAAACTCCGATTTGCCAATACGCAGGTCAGGCTCTATCCAGTTTTCAGGGTATAAAAACACCTTACGGTTGGCTTCCCATACACGGTACCATTTGCGCCATTGCTCCCATTGTTTCAGGGCCATGCCCTTTAGTTCCAGGCGGTTATTCACATCGCTTGCATCATAATCTTTATACTCGATGCCTAATAATACCCTGTCCACCATCAACTGTACTGAATTCAAAGCCTGGCGTATGCGGCTGGTCATCATACAGGGGTCCATTTCTACATCAATCAGGAAGTAGGCATACAGTTCATTCTCATTACGCCATATTCTCTTGACATCTGTACTGGCCGGCTCCAGAACAGGGTTGCCAATCGCATACTGTACCATTGCATCCCTTTGTTTTTTCCTTAGCTCATCGCGCAGTGGCTTAGCTACCTTCAGCCATGTATCATTATTATATTTTGCCTTTGCAGCCAGTAGTATATAGTGGGCATCTTCCAGCTTTAAGCCGGGCACCAGTACATTATACATCTTCTGTACTGATAAATCGGTGTAATGCGCCCAGTTAGCTATAAGCCTGATGTTGGAAAGTAACTTTATAGTATTCAGGCTTGATGGTAGTACGTCAGCATTAAACGTAACAGCAAGTATATTTGTGTCAAGAGCAGGTGCAAGCACACTGCTATCCCCCACCAGGCCTGTTAATACCTTTTCAATCTTTTCATTACCGCTAAGAATGTCAAGCCATTGTTGTTTCAGGTCATTAGCCGTTATGCTGCCGCCCGGTGTGGCAACAGATACACTCAGGAAATCAATAAAATCATCGTCCGATAGATTCAAAGACTTTTGTGTTTTCAGCCATTGGGTAGTTAACAGCAGCCCGTTATACAAAGAAGTGGTCGAGGCTGTCAACTCACCGTCAAACGGCATACCCAACATATCAAACCCGATAACTGCAGGGTTAGCCAGTAAATATTCCAAAACAGTTTCACTCAACGCCAGGCGTTTTATAGCAAAAGCAGCTTTCGATACCCGGTAATATTGATAGTATATCTCCGTAAGGTTAAAGTCAGGAAGTGGCGGCGTATTAATAGTGGCCCTGTTATCTTCAAGAACTAAAATATTTTCCCACGAAAGGGCATCCGAAAGGACAACCGGATCTTGCCCCTCTTCTTGTATGGTATAATTTCCTTGTACAAATAACGGGTCAGACAAGGCCTCTATTATATTTACGGTACCCGAACTTACTTTGTCAATCTCAACATTGTCAAGAATAAGGCTGGTGGCAGCCAAAGAAAGGCCAAAATGCTTCTCGAAATATTGCAGGATAGAATTTTTGACCAATGCAAGGGTATCCTCTGTATACTCCCCGTTATCTGCCAGGGTAAACTTTTGGATACCCCTCCGTAGTCCTTCATAAAAAGCCTGGATGGTCTTATTGTTGATTCCGAATTTTTCCCTGGTACCCTTGTCCTGCAACAGGAATTGCAATTCTTCAAAAGAGAATCCACAGCTTTTTATAAGTGATATGTTTTCTATTATGCTTTCTAAGTATAAGAGCTCATCATTGTTTCCGGTCAGCCCGTTATACGCTGCGATATCAGTCCCTGTTTCAGAAGTGTAAACTTTGAAAATTTCAAGCAAAACATCTATAGAAACACCCATTGTTTTTGAGAACGCACTAAAGAAATATACCCGGCTTAATATGGGCAGTGTAACCGCGCTGCCAGTGTTGACGCCCAGGTAGGAGAGTATGCTTAATACTTCGCTTTCTTTTATTCTCGAAAACGCCGCAATCAAACTTATCTGGTCTGTATATGCCGATGGTAAATTTTCCGGGTCTGCAAATTGGTCAATAGGTGCATTGATTACAGCCTTATTAGCATAAATACTGTCGTAAACCGATTTTAATGGTGTTAAATCAGAGCTTTTATAATTGATGTACCTGTGCGTATCAATGTTGCCCCAGAACATTGTAAGTTCATTAGGCTTCATGTTGATTTTATCAGCCAGCATTAATACACGGCCTAACAGTTCAAAATCGTCAGCATCTAAATCCACAATCGCTAACCCCCTCGATAAAATCGTATCAAGCTCGTATATGGATAAGTTTGTCGACTTCCACAACCTGGTAAAACGGTATAATTTTTCAAGAAATTTTAACGGCGTAGCCGGTGAAGTAAAGTTCAATTTCAGGTAGCGCAGGTCACAGGTATCTTCGGTTACATCATATGGGGCAGTGGCTACATCATCATTCAATGATATAGTTATATTTTTTTCTTTATTAAGAAAATCAGTCTCCAGCATTTCAAGCAATTTACCATAAGATAGACGTGTCTGTTGAACGAATATATCCAGCCTCGAACAAAGCCGGTTTTTCCATTCCCCATATATCGGAGTACCCGTTACATTTGATGGGTCAATGATACCATTATCAGGAGATACGGAAGATTCTACCTTGAACCCGTAAAAGTTCCAGATGTTAGTGTCATATGGCGATTGAGAGGTGATTATTTTTGCTGCATTATTGGAGATACCGAAATATTCAGCCGCTGTAGTAAAACCATCTATATCATTCGAACCGGCAACAGACTTGAACAAATTCATAAGCTCAAGCCTTGATATTCCAAGGTTTTTACTATATGTTCTGGTTTCTTCTAATGCCAGGCTGAAGGGCAATCCTTCAGGATATCTTGCCGCACTTAGTGCAGTATCGTACACATAATAATATGCTGTACTATCCTTGTACTTTCTTTCACCGGTTACCGGGTCAGTCTCAAAGAAAAATACGTGTTCAGGATAGGCTTTTAACTCTGCTGCATTTCCCATTGTTTGATACGCCGTGGGGTACATTACAATGTTGTTAGTTTTAAGAATATAATTCTCTAAAACCTCATTTACCAAATCAATGTAAGGGACTTCTGTATTCGTATTTTTACATGAAAGGTCTATATACCTGATATCAGGCCTTCTGTTGGCTATTTCAGTATATATTGTACTTGCATTGGTCTTAAGAAATCTTAATAAATCGGTAAGGTATGCAGCCGGGCTATACAGAGATATACAATGCTGGCAGGGGCAATAATTCATATTACCAAAAAGTGTCACCAGGTCCGGGTTGTTATTGGCAATATCCCCTTGCAGGCTTTGAGTTGCAGCTATGGGTATAACCGGCATATCAATACCAGGTCCTAAAATGTCGATGATGCCCATAGCAGCATGTTCCGTAATGAGCGAAATATTAGCGGCTTTTTGATAATACTCCTCGGCTAACTCTGCGCTACCGATTGTGTCTGTATAAGATGCAACAAAATCATCCCCGTTAAGAGAAGCAATCGCATTTGCAGACGACAAACCATCAGATATAAATGCTAAAACAGCCTCAGGCTTACCTGCTGTAACATTGAATACACGTTGAAAAGGTAATAACTCCTCTTTCAGTGAATCTACATTTGTTATACCAGTTAAATCATGTACTTCTGCATCTATATCGTCAACCTTGGTACTTCTTAGGTCAAAGTCAAGGTTATTTTGTAGAAATGTTACTACCTGTGCTCTTGCATCAGTATCGGCAATAACAGTTTCTCCACCTGTTCCCGATAAAACCTTTCTTACGGTTACAAGCGGGTATGTTTCCTGGAAAGCATCATTCAGCGCATTTGCATAACGCTCTTTGGCCAACGCAACGTCACCAGGGTCCTCCAAATTATATTCATTCTTGATTACCGTCGGTATACATAATTCTCCTGTAGTAGTACAAACATTCTCAATAAATGCGAGCCAGTCGGCAGCATCTTTTTCAGCCAGTGCATGTATGCCATCATCTGCAGCAACCTCTGCCAACATTTCACTTATCATTTGCGGCTGAATGCCTGATAGTGCAATTAACTTGAATCCTTTTTTCGTATTAGCATCTGCTGTACTCCAAAAATCGATTGCCCCCTCCGAATCATAACGAACATCATTATAACCTTGTAAAAACGTAGTTACATTTTCATCTGTTCCAAAAATGGAAAGTAATACCTCATTCCAGGTAAACGACTCATTATTTACAGGAATAGCTTTCAAAGCCATAACCTGTGCGCTTTTTATTTTATCGGTAAATGATGTAACGTCCGGGGTATTAACATCAATAATTTTTTGCTCAATCGAATCATTGATAATACCGGCTACATCAGCTACATTCACTTCAAAAAAACTGTTGTCAGTTAATGTATACTTATCAAACAAAGCATACATATACTTCCTTTCATCATCGGTAGTAGCTCCAATATCATTACTTAACTGGTGTGTCCTTACTATTCTTGTTACATTTTGAGTACTGATACCTGTGCTAATCGACAATTGTTTTATTTCATCATCAGAAATATCTTCCAGTGCAGTTGCTCCGATACGGGCGTTTATTCTATTAGATATATTATCGAAAACAAATGGAGTATCTTCGTTTACATCTAATGTGATATTAATAGTGAGTTGTTCCTGAAATTCATGTGTATCAGAAGTAGCTAACAAAACTGAACCTGCGTGATCATATACTTCAACGATAATTGCTACCCTGTTTAAATCTACACCGTTAAATAAATTGCGGCTATATGAAATAGTATAAATACCAGTATCGGTTACAGTACTTGTCCCTAATAATATAGTTTCAGTAAATAGCTGTTGATACGCTTTAACTACCAACCCTTCTGCAGGTACGTCATTATTGTGTAAGATGTTTCCTGAAACGCTATAAAGAAGCGCTGATGGTAATTCGTCAGTATCAATGTATAATGTTATATCCTTTTCTACAGCCTGTGTCCAGATCACGCTTTGTGCTGTATCTAATAGTACATCTCCGGTATCATTAATTACTTCAAACACTAATTCCGCCTCTTCACCTACAGAAAAATTAGTTTCAAAAAAAACATCGTCAAGTACAAACTGAAACTGACCGTATGGCTTTGTCGTTGTTGTTGCAAGAAGTGTTCCGCCTCCGGGTTTATATAAATTGATAGTGAGATCTGTGACAGATCTGTCAGCCAATAGCGAACGAACATATCCGATGATGTTATAAGTGGCCATGTTTAAATAGATTATAGGATTAATGATAAATTTGATTACAAAGGAATCAATAAGTCATGCAATCAATTTGCATTCTATAATAAGCACGGCCAATTAGGATATCTACATAAGGGACACTATTACATAACAATTAAAAACATTTTTTATACTGCCACATCTCCGTGTTAAATGAAATTTTCTTAAGAAACGACAATGTCCTGTGCAGATTAAGAAACATAGGCTCTGGAAAGAGCCTTGCCGCAAATTCACCTTCGGCAAAAAGAAAAGCGTTACAAATAAATGTAACGCTTAATTGAAGCTCCCCCTGTTGGACTTGAACCAACGACCCCCTGATTAACAGTTAGTGGTTTTTGGTCTTTCGTGAATTTGTCAAAATCTGAAATCCTCTACAGTAGCTGTTTTTGTGACTATATGGTTCAATATGGAACGATAAAAAACCATTATATTCGTGCAAATTTCGTGCAAATTTTTTGTAACTTCAGTCAATGAATACAAATGCAATGCTGGCTATTGCAAGCTATGTACGAAAAGATAAAACTGCCGCTATTGTCATCCGCGTAAGCAGAGGAAAACAAACCCGTGACATCCCGACCCGATATAAAATCCCTGTGGAGTTCTGGGATGAAAAAAAACGCAAGGTTAAAAACACCTATGACGGCGTTAGCTCCGTATCACGATTTAACAAGATGCTTGGTGATGAGTTGAAAGCAGTAAATGATAAACTACTTTCCATTGAAGAAACTGGAACTCTTGACAGCTTCTCTATAACCGAAATTGTAGAAAAGCTCTCCAATGAAAACAAAGCAGATAACTTCTTTACGTTTGCCGATCAGGTTTTATTGAACCTGAAAAAAGCGCAACGGATAGGTACTATGAACGCTTATAGTTCCGCCGTTCAGGCCTTAGAGAATTTCCACGGCAACAGAAACCTTTCTTTTAAACAGATAAATTTCGATTTTTTAAAACGAATGGAAACGGCGCATTTTTCCAATGGCAATAAAGCGAATGGTCTGGCTGCCTATATGCGCGGTATTCGGACTATCTATAACCTGGCAATCAAATCGGATGTGGTTGACCAGAAATATTACCCATTCAGGAATTACAGCATAAAAACCGAAAGGACACAAAAGCGGGCTATCAGTTCCGATCTTCTTCAAAAAATCATGTCATTAGAATTACAGCCGACCCACCCTTGTTATGATGCACGGAATAAGTTTCTTATCAGCTATATGATGTACGGGATGAATTTTTATGATATGTCCCTGTTGGAAAAATCAAATATAAATGACGGCAGAATTCAATACCAACGCAATAAAACCAGTGCGCCATTTAATGTAAAGATTACCCCTGCCCTGCAAACATTGCTTGATATTTATATCAGGCCGGAACGTAAGTCCATTTTTGATGTCATTAAACGTAGTGATCCTGAATTAATGGATAAGGATATCAGGAATGCAAGGCGGTTGTTTAATGACCGTCTGAAAGACTTGGCAAAGCTTTGCGGCATTCAAACAAACCTTACAAGCTATGTCAGCCGCCATTCATTTGCCACTCATGCAAAACTGCATAAGATACCCGTTGAAGCCATTAGCGAAATGCTGGGCCACACAAGTATAAAGACTACACAGATTTACCTTGACTCCTTGCCCAGCAGTACGCTGGATGATTATAACTTGCAACTAATCGAGGGAAATCTCGTAAGTGCTTCGCCTGAATGATGCAGTGTTCATTCACTAAACGTCATATCTATGATTGATTTGGTTTCATGTATAGACGCTATATCATGTAAGCTGCCGATTTGCAGCGTTATCGGGGAATCGTTATCATTATTAACGTATATCCTGAATTCATTCTGAAAACGATAGCCAATTCGTTTCATAAACATGTCAATAGAAGTAAGAAGGCCCTTTTCGTGGTCGTAATATGTTACCAATCGGGCCGAAGACGAATTGAACCCGGCATCAAGCAATGCGTCGAAAACCCTTTTGCAAAATTCCTCATGGCAACCCTTATTAATCACAACGCAATGACTGCCAAAGCTGATAATATCTTTATTGACGCTAAATGTGCCGTTCTCCATTATTCCGGGGTGTACGGCATACATACAATATAGATTTCCCTTAACCTGCTCTCTGAATTTCCGAAAGTGCATGTGGCTTGCAGTCCCTAATAACTGCTCCTTATCATTATCATCAAGTATGAAAACTTCTGCATCTGTTATGTTGACAATCAGATTTGTCGCCTCATAGCTATCGCCCCGGTTGAACCCCTCTTCTTCCAAAACCCTGAAATATTCTATGGTGTTCATATATACCGTGCCCTTCTCATAAAGGGCCCGCATGTGTTCCTCGTCCCCGAATTTTATCAAGTGAGTGATACGCTCATTGTTAAGGCTCATAAGTGGAGCAATATAATCAGTAAATATAAGAGTTTGCTACTCCCCTTTGCAATCTATCAGTATCTTTAGCATGATGAAGGAAATACGCACCAACCCACTTGACCAAATTGAATTCTGGTTTACGTCCTTGCCGCTTCAGACGCAAGAGAGCATAGCCAAATTTGCACTTCTTTTTCATGTTGATGATACATATTTCAACTGCAAAGAAGATCAACGTATAGCAACATTTCTTGGCTGGCTTGACTCGTCCGATCTGAACGACAAACAAATCGTATCGCGCACCATACTGGCTATTAAGCTGATTGATTTTTCTTTTACGGGCCATAGGACAGAAGAAGACTGGCAGACAATCTTAAACAGGTTAATTACGATGCGAAATCTTAACAAGGAATCCGGCGAACCAACAGGACCGGATGATGCTGCGATTGCACAGTGGCGTGATAATAAAGACCAGGCTTTGGGTATCATCGGCAGTTGGGAGAGGTTTTTAGCAGAAGAACTTTCTGACAAGCAAATAATGGAGTGGTATTTCGAGCCAGCATTCAGAAAGCTTAAATAATAACAGGGCCGCTGCGAAGTATATTATTGGTTATTTCATCTTTATATATCTCAGCGACAATCCTACTGCTAACCTCCTGATTGACGCTGCTCAAAATTTAATTCTTAGAAAATTTGTCCACAAGCATACCAAGGTATGTTTGTGGACATTTTACGTGTGCCCATTCCTACATATTCCTCTTTTTAGCCTTGTTTATTCTTTCCTTTTTCATAGGCTTACGTTACCATTCTTTTTTACAAGTAACGATGCGGCCAACGATTTTCTGTCCAAAGATAAACCTTGGTTTACCTGTGTACGAAAGCCCGGTCTGCATGATTGAAAAGAGAGCATCATGCAAAAAGCGATAGCATACTTAAGAGTATCGACAGTACGACAGAGCCAAAGCGGTCTTGGCCTGGAAGCACAAAGAAAAATGATCAATGAATTTGCAAAAAACTATGAATACATCCTGATCAAAGAATATACCGAGGCGGTTTCAGGCTCCAGGAACCATAAGCATAACCTTGATACAGCCTTATCGGATTGCAGGCGACAAAATGCAAAGCTCATCATTGCAAAGCTGGACAGGTTAAGCCGCGATATAGGTGTCATTATACGGATCATGGAATCCGGTGTGTCATTTGTCCTTGCGGAAAGCCCGACGGCAGAAGAATTTGAAATCCATATCCGTGCAGCATTTGCACAGAAAGAGCGTAAGGATATAAGCCTTCGGACGATAGCCGCCCTGGCCGTGGCGAAAGAAAAAGGGGTAGTGCTGGGCAAACACGGCCGCCACGTCCTGTCCATAAAAAACAGGCTGGAAGCAGATGACTTCGCCCGGACAATGAAACCTGTCATTGAGGAATTGCGGCAGGACGGCATAATGTCCACGCGAAAAATCATGAGAGAGTTGAACAGGCGGAATATACCGAGTTCCAAAGGCGGCCAATGGCATCGTACCACGGTACACCGGCTGATCAGGCGGCTACTGATTATTAAAGAAACGTAATAACAAATATCAATCATCACTTAAAAACCAGACAATGACACCAATCCGCCTTGCAGCAACGATAATCGCTGCCACGTTCCTGCTCACCTCCTGCTCCAAAAAGGATGATACCGACCCCGGCAGCAATAACAACGATGCGCCCATCCTCGGCACATGGGCTTTTCAATCCATGACCTCCGACAAGCCTTCCGGGGCTGAGGTGTACCGTGAACAGACCCCCGCCCTGCTTTCCGATTATACGGGTTCCTGCGCCCAGGGCAGCACCATGACCATAGAAAAAGGCAGCAGCACGTCAACGGGCAATATGCTGGTCTTCGACAATTGCAGCAGCGGGAACGATAACGGCACATGGATATTGCAAAGCAATACCCTGACACTCGATGGTATGAACTTCAATGTCCTGCAACTGGATAAGGCCACGCTTAAAATTTCCTGCCCCGGCGGGGATTACGGCCATTATACCACTGCGGGTTATACCAAAGAGGGCGACATTACCAGCACATTCATCTTCAAACACAAATAATTTAACCACTTCAATCAAGAACAATGAAACAGCTTTATTTATGCGTACTTGCCGGGCTGCTGCTGATCGCCTCCTGCAAGAAAGACGACACGCAGCCGAACAATAACGGCAATAATAACAACAACAATACCACGCCCAAAACGCCAAAAGAGCTATTGATCGGCACATGGGTTATCAATGCACAGGTCTATAAAAACGGCGGGGAACAACCCATAGACGATTGTGCGAAAGATAATACCATGACCATAAAGACCGATGGCACATACGTGATAGACCAGGGCGCGGTTAAATGTAATCCGGCCTCACCACAATCCACCGATGGCAACTGGACAATGGATAGTTACCCGGCGATATACTTCAAGCTGAACGATCCGAACACCGAAGGCACGAACGCCAAAATCACGCAATTGGACGAAGCAACCCTAAAGATGCTGGAATATGAGGGAGAACCTTCGGAAGTAACGATAACTTTCAAAAGAAAATAATAAAAGGTTTTATGGTGATGGGGAAATAGAGACGGGCTGCACTTGCGGCCCGTTTTCTACGAACTATGAATTTAAATGCTATGTTTTATTGAATTGATTATTACAAGAACGCTATTCATTCGAGTATTTTGCAAACTCATTTTGAAAAAGAGTTTCTCGAACAACTAATTGTCCACATTCTTGAGCTACGCGTTCAAAAACAGATAGCTTATGATTGGTATTAAATGTCAAGTCATTAAAGAGGAAATCTTTGTTGTCATGGTAATCATAAATATCATTAATGTCATGATACGCAGAAACGATATTACCATCATTAGCATCCATAATTCCAAAAACTAGAGATGAGTTTTCAGGATTAATTTCAGACAATAGATAACTTCTATGTTTTCCAAGAAGGTAAACACACGGAATCGAGTCGTGGTCCGCATAATGTGTAATGCCATTTGCAGTTAAAACTGCTTTTTGGTCATCAGTAAGCAATTCTTTTCTCCTAGGCTTTGGCTTATGTACAATATTTATGACCATTTTGTCAATATAAATGCAGTCCTAAAGAATCAACACCATAAAATAATACTAAATCATTGAAAGTAGTATAATATATCTTCTCATTCTCTCCAAGGACAAAAGGGTAAATACGTGCTACTTTTTTTTCTGGAGTTTTAATCTTACTTAAAATTTTTGAATTAGCGACTTTAAATCCCGCATTAAATCCTAAATGAAATTGATTTTTTTCGGCAGGTATCAATACAATCTCTACAACCGAACTATTAACAATGTTAAAAATATTTATTAACAATGTATAGGCAATCTTTAAGTTCACCGCATTAATACATTTTATCAAAACACCATTTCCATAAACATTAAATGCGCCACCATCATATAAAAGTGTAGTTATAGACCCTGTTTTATTAACTAAGTCAGCGTATCCTATTACACGCAGATCAATTTCTCCAACAATTTCTAGATGTTCATTAATAATACAGTAGCAGCCAAATACATTTTTACGTATGGCTGCTTTATTTGAAAAAAATGAGCTTAAAGTTATGAAACGATATGGCACATCTTCACTTTCGTTAATAGGCTTTATTATATAATCTCCGAAATAATTTGTATAAATTAATATTATGTGGTCACTTTCTAGTCTACATATGTTTGGCCAAGGAATACCCAACCATAATGTTCCATTTTGCTGCAAAAAAATATCTTCAGAACGAAAAAATAACTCTACAGCCTTGGTAATGTTCTTACGTGATTCAAAATCAAGCTGTGTTGTATATTCATCTTTCTTATCACGTTCAATAATCGGAAGGATGGGACAATGCCTTTTATAAGCAGCATCAAATTCATTAAAGTCATCAAAACGACAGTAAAAAGTAAGTCGTTTCACTATTCTGTTCAGCATTTCATCTGAGAAACTAAAATCTGAGACGTGGTCAATTACCCGTTCAATAGTATTACGAGCCCAAATAATTCCAGCCATATATTCATTGACATCTTTATGTTTGAACGACGTCACGTCGGCAACAATTCGTTGTTCACCTCGAGGAATTGCTAAATATGCTTCCTGAGCAGCCTTGCCGGAGCCGAAGGTCATTATAGCCTCCGATTCAAAAAATAGCCTGAGGAGCATTATCGTAAATGGATTTCGTGGTGAAACGGTTCTGGGACGACCTCTCATATTATACGGATTTCTGTCAAACTAATGACCAAAATACAGATTTACTTTAGCCATTAAAAGTTAGAATGAATTTTCGAAAATATTTCAACTGCCAAACTGAAGAAAAATAGATAATTGATTTTATGCCAGAAAAGTGACCAAAATGCGCCGATACATTTGTTCTAATAAAAAATTTATTTATGGATCAAGACACTCGAAAGCAGTCACACATATTGAATACTTCCGATTCATCAAATGATGTTGAACAACATGACGACGTTTTTCTTAAACTGGAAATGGCCTGGAATCTTTACGAGTATGCACGGAATAACTACGTTAAAGTTCAACAAGATGTTGAGAAATTCATCAGAGAAAATGACCCTTATAAAGTTTCACGACTTCGCCAATGGGACAACCGTTGTGAATTCCCTGACGAGCATTAAACCATTTTAAAAAAATGCTATGCAAGTAATATGCCTTGAAGAGCCAGCCTTCTATGCACTCATCGAAACCGTATGTGCGCGGCTGCTCCCTGAGAACGCAGCGGATAAGAACCGCTGGATACCGCCGGAAGAAGCGATGGCGATGCTGAACATCAAAAGCAAAACCACCCTCCAGCAACTCCGCGATAACGGCAAGATTCGGTATTCACAGCCACAGAAAAAAGTCATCCTGTATGACAGGCTATCAATAGAAGCATATTTGGAAAAACACGCCCAAAACACCTTTTAATAATGGAAAACATCGAACATACACCGACACTGGACTTTATAAGGGGCTTTAACCAGGGCTACGCCCTGCACAAACACTTTCCTGACGTGTCCGCGCAAATGGCCAAAGTGTTGGAACATACAAAAGACGACCATGCCCAAGGCATCGTTGCGGGCCACCTGGAATTCGGCAAAGAAAAAGAGCAGGTATTCTATATAAGCTGGAACAAACTGCCCGACCATTACGATGAGCTTGTTCCTGAAAAAGAACGGGACAAAGATATAGACGAGCCTGAACCGGGAACCTAATTCCCGGCCCGTAGCCCCATAAACACATATTTAATCGCTGAGTAAAGGAAAGTCAAAAACGCCTAACAGAGAAGCTATGCCCAGACAGATGCCGCAAAAAATGGAAGAACTCCTGTCGAGGATTGATAACCCCGATACCATCAGGGACATCCAAAACAAATGGAGCGAGTTGGTAACAGCCAACGATAACTACGAGCTGAACTACCCGCAGCAGTTCGCCAACCTGGTCGAAGGCAATCTGAAATTCAAAGAACAGAAAACCATTCCTACACCTGCTGAACAAATGCAGATGTATGAAAGCATGGTGATGTCCGAGATCAGCGACCACCTCGAAGGAAAACAGCAGCAGGGGAAAGAAGAAACCTATGAATTGGACGGCAAAGACAACCTGAAAGACAAATTCCGCCTGAACTTCAAAGACGTTGGCACACCACAGCAACAGGCCGCAGGACTGGAAAAAGCCAACCATGATTTGGATAAATCTCAGGAGCTGAATGTTACCTGGCTACAAGATTACAAAGCACAGAAAGAAGCGGCAAACATACCCGCCAAAGAAACGCAGCAGCCCAACGAATATTCCCTGCAACTGAATTTCAAAATGATGGACTCACCTGATAAATCCGAAATCACACCTGAACCCGAAGAACCTGAAATAGACAAAGACTAAACCATACAACACATGGCAAAACAGCAATACAACCTCGATACCGTGCTGATGGATTTTTCCTCCAAAGGCCACCGCGCCACCTGGACCATGCGCAATGCCGTCGAAGGCGTGCAGATATTCGGCGGCATCGGTTCGGGCAAAACCTCCGGTTCAGGAAGAACACTTGCCCTTAAATACCTCGCACAGGGCTTTGGCGGGCTGGTACTGACCGCCAAACACGATGAAAAAGAACTCTGGGAAGAATACTGCCGTTTAGCCGGAAGGACAGACGATTTGATCATCGTCGAACCCGGCGGCAAATATCATTTCAACTTCCTGGAATACGAGTCCACCGCCTCCGGCAACGGAAAATCCATTACCATGAATATCGTGCAGGTACTGAAAACCGTCATCAACGCCGGGCAGGATAAATCAGGCACACAATCCGATGACAGCTTCTGGCAGGGTGCTATGGATATGCTGCTGGCCAACACGATTGACCTGTGCTTACTGGCCTACGGCAAAGTAACCGTGCAGCATTTGTATGAAATCGCACAGGCCGCACCCAAAAGAAACCCTGCGCAACCACAAACGGAAGCCGACAAACAAAACGACCCCTTCCGGACAGCCTATGACCGCGCAATGGAAAAAGTCGATGCACAGGTACAGGCATGGAAAGCAAAACTGACCGCCACAGAACTGAACAACATACAAAGCAGCCATGAATTTACCCGCCTCGCCTCCGAAGCCCTGCCCGATGTCCGCACGATGGGCTTTATCAACAACTTCTTTACCGATGCCTATAGAAACATTGCCGAAAAGACCCGCTCCATCATAGACTTTAACCTGCTCGGCTTTTTGAACAACCTGCTCCGTGACCCCGTTTATTCCCTGTTCTGCCGCTACGGCTCCAACTTCACTCCTGAAGATTGCCTCGACGGAAAAATCATCCTGATTAACATTCCCGTCAAAGACTACCACCATACCGGCAGGGACGCACAAGTCATGTTCAAATATATCTGGCAAAGGGCAATGGAGCGCAGGCGTATTGCAGAGAACGGGCGGCCCGTGTTTTTATGGGCAGACGAAAGCCAGACCTTTCTCCATGAACACGATGCCGTTTACCAGGCAACAGCCCGTTCCAGCCGTATCGCCACCGTTTATATCACGCAGAACCTGCCCAACTACTTTGCCACGCTTGGCGGCAAAGATGGCGAATACCGCGTTAAAAGTTTCCTCGGTACACTCGGCACAAAAATCTTCCATGCCAATGCCGACATGGGGGAAACCAATAACTACGCCTCCGCGCTGATCGGCCGGGGCTATTTCAAAAAAGACAATTACTCCAGCACCGTTTCCGGTGACTTCTCATCGAGTAAAGGCTTTTCATGGGAGCTGGAAAGCATCATGCGGCCCGAAGAATTCGTGGGACTGAAAACAGGCGGCCCGGAAAACAACTACCTGGTCGAAGGCGTGATCCATGTGCAGGGCAAGCAACTCGGAAAGGATGTCCATTTCAAAAAAATAAGTTTCAACCAGCATTATTCACTTTTTAAAAAATAAACAAAATGAAAAGAAACGATTCGTATTACCATCATTATTATGCAAGGCCCGCCGTATTGAAAGAATTCATACTGGGCACATTCCTTGGCCTTTCCTATGTATTCCGTATCCCCGTCGAAGTCATCACCCGTCGCAATTTCGGTGAACGGTATTTCAACATCGTCCTATCTGTCGCAATCGGCATTGTCCTGCTGGCTGTTCCCTATTATGGGGCGGGACGATGGACAGGTCATCGCTGGGGAACCATGCTCGGCACATTCGGGACCTGGTATGCCTATACCGCCTATTATCTCTATTGCGTTTACCTGCGTTACCGGGAAATCCTGACCCTTCCCTCGGTTTGGGATTTTAAACGGTTCAGCCTATCTGAAGGCAAGCCGATGGATTTTTTCATCAAAGCCGGGACTAAAAACAATGAGGTCAATGCCAAGTACATCAGCATCGTATTGGAGCCGGGCTTGTTCTTTATCGGCGGTGTCATTCTGGCATTCATGAAGCAGCCCATCGGTTATCTATTCATCTTTTGCGGCCTGACCTATTCGATTAGTTACATGGCTTCTTATTACATAACCGCCCAGTTTATGATGAAGAAAATTGACCAGATGCGATGTAACCGGGAACTGTACCGCATATTCGTCCTGGGCAAAGAACCGGAACACGGCTTTGAATTCCACGGTAAAAGGCCCAAAGACAGAGAGTCCGCCAAACGCCTTTTCGAGGACTATATGAGCGACGCTACTGTCGAAGATATCGACTACGAAGAGGTCAATTAAACCCCCTAAGCTGTGCTTAGGGGAAACGTCTGATACACATTGTTATATATTCATATATGAAATCAGAAAAGCCGACCTAGCACAGCCCATGTGTGATTTACTAAGCGGCAACGAATCAGCAACAGGCGATTGGTTGCCGCTTTTAACAGGTAATAAACAGCTACATGATCAGGATGATACAAAGCATGTCTTCGGGACATGCCAAAACATATTACACAGAAGCCCTGGCAAAATCGGACTATTATATCGACGGGCAGGAACTGAACGGGACGTTCCAGGGCCGCCTGTCAAATCGTCTGGGCATCACGGGCGCGGTCACGCGTGAAGCGTTTTTTGCCTTGTGCGAAAACCGCCATCCGGCAACCTTGCAGCCCCTCACCCCGCGCACCAAAAAGGACAGGAAGATCGGTTACGACATCAATTTCCATGTACCCAAATCCGTATCTATCCTGAACGCGCTTGCCAAGGACAACCATATCATTGATGCTTTCCGCGATTGCGTAGCGGCAACGATGCAGGAGATGGAAGCGCAGGCCAAGGTGCGGGTACGCAAGGGGGGCGTATCCGTTGACAGGGATTCCGGCGAGCTGATCTGGGCGGATTTTATTCACCAGACAGCAAGGCCCGTCGAGGGCTTTGCGCCCGATCCACATTTGCACGCCCATTGCTTTGTTTTCAATCTTGCCTGGGACGAAACAGAACAAAGGCTAAAGGCCGGAAAATTCCGCGAGATCAATAATGAGATACCCTATTACAAGGCAAGGTTTCATAAGCGACTGGCCGATAAACTGGTTGAGCTGGGTTACCAGGTACGGCCAACGACAAAAGCATTCGAGGTCGAAGGCATCCCGCCGGAAATTATCGCCCTGTTCTCCAAAAGGACCGATGCCATCGGCAGGGTAGCGAAAGAAAGAGGCATTACCGATGAAAAAGAGTTGCGGGAACTCGGCGCACGTACCCGCGCGAAAAAACAACAGGGCCTGAGCATGGAAGAACTCAAGGCCGAATGGAAAAACCAGATCGCGCAACTGGAACAGGGCCGACAGGCGGTTGACAACCCGCCTGTACGTTTCTCCCCACAGTATATCAAAGAACACCCCGACAAAGAAACATCCCTGCAAGCCTGTTTGAAATATACTATGCTGCATCATTTTGAACGGGCATCAGTTGTCCCTTTCAATACGCTGGCAGCAACCGCTTTAAAACATAGCATTGGCAAACCTGTTTCGATTGCCGATGTGACCCAAGGGTTGCAAGCCCTTCCTGATTTGATACAGGTGGAAGATAGCGGCCAAATGATGTGTACGACCAAAGAAGTCCTGCGCGAAGAACAAAAGATGGTCAGCCTTGCCCGTGCAGGTAAAAACAGCTTTGCCCCGTTGTATGAAAAACTGCCGGAGATCAAAGCAACAGGCCAGCAGGGCCAGGCTATCCGCCATGTGCTGCAAACGTCTGATATGGTGTCTATCGTGCGCGGTGCGGCTGGGGCTGGCAAGACCACGCTCATGACCGAAGCTGTAAAACTGATCGGCCAATCAGGTAAAAGGGTCACCGTTGTTGCGCCAACGGCAATGGCCTCGCGTGGCGTATTGCGGGATGAAGGTTTTGCCAAAGCGGAAACCGTGGCGGCCTTTATCAACAACCCCGCCATGCAGCAGGAAATCAAAGGACAGGTATTATGGGTGGATGAAGCCGGGATGCTGGGCACAAAGGATATGGCCGCCTTGCTGGAAATAACCACAAAGCAAAACGCAAGACTAGTCTTGGGCGGTGATACCCGCCAGCACGCCAGCGTGGTACGTGGGGATGCCTTGCGCATCCTCAATACCATCGCGGGTATTGATGTTGCAGAAGTGGATAAAATCTACCGCCAGAAAGATGCAGCCTACCGCAGCGCGGTAGCCGATCTGTCCAAAGGCAATGTCCCCGACGGCTTTAAAAAGCTGGATGCGATCGGGGCTATTAAAGAGCTGTCCTCCGGTGAAGGGTTCAAACCGTTCCTGGAAGATTATATGGCAGCGGTCAAGGCCGGGAAAACTACCCTTGTCATTGCTCCTACCCATGAGCAGGGCGAACGGATCACCCATGAAATGCGGGAGTGCCTGAAGGCTGCGGGCTATATCGGCAAGCGGGAAGCTACAGCCGAAAGATTGAAAAGCCTGAGGCTGACCGAAGCACAAAAAACGGACGGACGGAATTTTGAAAAAGGTTTTGTCGTGCAATTCAACCAGAACGGTAAAGGCATTAAGCGCGGCAGCAAATGGGAGATAGGAGAAATCAACGAACAACATGTTACTATCAAGGATAGCAGCGGCAAGGAAACACAACTGGATTTATCAAAACCTGAATTGTTCGAGGTGTACGAACGTACCGCCATCCCCGTTGCCAAAGGCGATAAGATACGCATCACCCGCAACGGCTTTGACAAGGAGCGCAAGCGGATGGATAACGGCCTGGTACTGGACGTAGTTTCCGCCAGCAAAAGGAACGGCCTTATCCTGCAAAACAGGCAAAGCAGGATGATCTACCGTATCGGTTTGGATCACGGCAATATTGCGCACGCCCATTGTGTCACCTCGCATGTATCGCAAGGCAAAACGGTGGATGAAGTTTTTATCGGGCAACCGGCAGCTACCTTCCCCGCGACCAATGCCAAACAGTTTTATGTGTCCGTTTCCCGTGCAAGGGAGAAAGTGCATATCTATACTGACGACCGTGAAGAACTGTTGTTACGCGCAAGCGAAACGGGCGACCGCGCCGGAGCGATGGAGCTGATAAAATCTGTTTCGGAAAAGCATCTTGAATACATGAAAATACAGGAACTGGAAAAATTAGCCGAAACCGTGCCGCAGATTGAACATGATAAGATACGGGACAAGACCATAGACATTAACCAACCATACGAGGACTATGAGCCAATTTGATTTGAAATTTGGTGAATACAGGGACAATAACCCGACCGCTAATCCGGGTAATGAGGTGAATCCTGATTATTACCCTGCGGGCGGCCATGTCCGCAACCTGGCTTTTGTCTGGCCGGATGGCAGGATGCAGTTTTTCAATTACAGCTATATGCTGACCTGTACCTATGATAAAGACGGCGGGTCTATCAAGATTGAATTCAGCACCCACCATGTGGAATTGAAAGGCACAAAACTGGAAGCCCTGTTTTATGAACTAATGACGCAAACCAACAAAATCATCCGTTGCCATGACAGACGGTATCAACAACTGGACGATGGGAATAAAGCCGTTATCAGCCATATAATTGTGGTGAGTAAATAATATTTTTTGAAAAGAAATATAAGATTTGCATAGATAGAGTTTAAAAGTGCCAATGGTCGTAAATATTCATTATTATATATTATTCCAGCATGTTTCAAAATATTGTACCAGCCTTTTCGTTTCTCCAAAGGTCAAATATTCTGCATCTTGGAGCCTCCATTGCCTTTTAAGAATAAATGCCTTAATCCCCATATAGTATCCTCCATCCAATTCAAAAACCCAGAAAGTATTGAATTTCATTTTATGAATAGGCTTCGTCAGTAGGTCTTCAATATTAATGAGATGATCACCGGAGACCTTGAATCGTACTTTATATAGTTCATTTTTTATGTTGTTCACCCGTTGTGAGAGGGTTTGAATTTCTGCATCATAGTGTACAGCATTTTCCAATTGCCTTCTTACTGTGACTGTTTTTAGCTGCTGTTCTAAACAGATTAATAGTTCTTCTTCTAATTCGATCTTTATATTATCGGCCGAAGTTCTATCATCTAGAATAATGAATTTCATTTCCTTGAAAAGGTCACCGCTAAAATATGAGTAATCGTATTTTCTCAGACTAAGCCGCTGCACTAAAAATTCTTTACTGGTGCATATTCCGAAGACTTTTACAATTTTGTGTGTGTGATCTTTTTCCCAAAGCCAGGATGACCTGTAATCATACTTGATCGGTAATTTTTTCAAGCTATTTTTTACATCTAATAGATGCCCGATATAAAAAGTAGGGAATTTCTCAAAAAATTCACTAGCGAAGTAGTCATACAGGTTGGGGTTTGCTGTTTCTGCTTTAGACCCAGGTCTATCAATAAAGGTCAACACCTCGATATCTAATTTTCGCTCAGCTATTATTTTGTTTATTTCTTTTGAGGTATATGTTTTCAGCATCTCAAATATTCCTGCTATTTCAAACTGCTCCCGTATATACTTCATTCGCAGATCATTTTGTCCCGATGTAAAATCGATAAAGTTCTGATAGTACATTGAAGCGAACTCATTCTGATCTTTTGGGTCGCTTTTATTGCATGCAAGTTCCAACATTGATATAAATCCTAGAATATGAAGGACGCTGGGCAAACTTAATATTGAATCCTTCCCGTTTGCGGTAAATGCTTTGCACAACAAATATGCCTTGCTGACATGTAGGTTATGAGCTCCTGATTCAACAGCTTTATAATATGTTGGTGTAGTTTCTATTGCATTGGCAATACTATCTGTTGTCAACTTTAGCTTTTTACGGCATCCGTAAAGGGCTAAACCGAATGCTTGTGCTAACGGTGATTTTACCATCTTTTTAGCGTTTATATCTAAAAATAATAATTATTATAAAACTAAAAATAATAATAATTATTATTTTTCTGAATAATAATTAATCGTATTAGATTTTTTAGGAAATTAGAGGAAATTAAATCCCTTGGCTATGCTTACATTTATCTTAATCGTATTAGTTGTTAATCTCCTCGTCGGAAAATGGTTAATTGCAGATCAAAGAAAACATGCCCAAAAGCTTGCATTACCAAATGGGGGATGGGTTGAGACCCCATCAATTAAAGCAATATGCTTTATTATAACTTTTGTGACATTTCAGGGCCAATGTTTGCCTGTAATATATAAGGCAATTCAGGCAAACGAGTATTTAAAAAATATTAAGCGCGGCGGTGTGCCTACAGGAGCCGGAATCTCTACAAGTATTAATGTAGATAGCGGAGGCGTGAAAATTAAAACAGAACTACTTACTGATGCCGACTATATGCTGAAATTTTCAGATTATAAGGTAGGTCAATACAGTATTCCTGTTGAATCGAAATGCATGAAGGAAATTGAGCAATTCGCTTCTAAATTTACAGCTTGTGTACTGCCTATTATAGATTCGGGAGCTATAATAACAGTTCAAATAACTGGTCAGGCCGATGGTATTAGATGTACAAAAAATTCCATTTATCGTGGAACATCCGACATACCCCGATTCAATTGTTTTAGCTTGGCAACTGACCAATATTATTATGCGTCATATGTTTCAAATAGGACAGTATTAAGGAACGAAGATTATGCCAGGCTCCGTGCTTATGAAGCATATAAAATTTTATACGTACAATTTGGATCCATAAATACTCGGTTCAATCTTAGGAGTGATGTGACTAAAGTAGTGGGGAAATCTCAACGATGGGTTACAATCGAAATATATATTCCTGATGCTTTCAAAAAGGAGTACGAAAAGTATAATTCATTTGAAAAGAAAATATTTAACTTTTTCGTTAATGCATAGAGTATTGGGAGAATTGAACCAAGCTATCACAGGTACTAACTGATGATGGTTTAGCCGTAACATCATATCCATTGGCTTTAATCATATCAGCTTCGCATTGCCACTTTTGAGTATATTCTTTACAGAGCTGTTTAATAGGTCCAAGGGATATCGCAGCAAGAGCACTAATAAATAGGCACAGTTGTAAATCCTTATAGGGGTTATCTTGCCTCTGCGTCATCATACACCTCAAGTGCAAATAGTGTTCTTTCAATGGTTATTATATTTATAATATTACATTTTTCAACATTATTGTTATAGAGATATTTACCCTTAGAATCGATTAATAAGGCCAATTATACTATTGTAAATAATATATTTAGTCATACCCTGTCAATGCGGGGTATGACTAAATGCTAACGGCATTTTGTCCGCTCCATCGCATGCAGCTTTCTTAATAAAGGTTCGTTACGGCTGATTCTGCCGCAGACTTTAGAAGCCGAAGCGTAAACAGACATAGGGTATTTGCCCTCAAATAAGCTGTTATTGTGAACAGAGATTTGAAATGGCCCGATTTCAACAGACTGTAACTCTACAAGATCAATATAGCGCAATTCCGGGTGACCCGTCCCTAAGTCACAAAGTCCAAAAGCGATTTGTGGAAACTTCGGGTCAATTTCCGAAACAAGCCATTCGCCATTGCCCCAGGGCATATAGAGATGTGCTACGGGCGGATAATTTTTATCGGGTTCAGAGCCGTTTTTCAGCAGTTGCTGGTATTGCTCGTCTGTAAAGAGGTTCATGATCTGTTCCTTTCATGGTGGTTGATGGTTACAAGTGTGAACCAACGCAGGGAAAAGCGAATGAACAAGCTGTATTTGGATGGGCGGGTGAATGGCGCAGCCAGAGCGAAAATACTGCTTAGTGAAATGAGTGCCCTGCGTTAACACTTGTAAGCTACCATCACACCACCGTTATGAAGGGGACAGGCATGAAAGCAGCGTGGGGCAGACAGCGATACCAACTGCAAAAACGGCATGGAAAAAGAGCGCAGGTACGGATGTACTTACGCTCTTTTGACTGGACAATCTATTGAACTGGTTTCGGCTGCAAGTCCCGGAGATAATCAACAGCTTTGGATGCCGTGTTGGCCGCAGTGGTAACCAGGTATTTGTTGTTCTTCAACGCCGTAAGCCAGTTGGCGATATAGTTTGCATGATCCTTACGCGGTTCACGGGTGATTTCCAACTCGGAGCAAAGGAAAGCCGCACCGAGTTCGGCCACCAGTTCTTCAGCAGCATAAGCATAATCGCCGAAGCGTTTGCCAAAAGAACGGTCAAGGCGGCTGGAATGACCGGACCAATGTACCAGCTCATGCAATAACGTACTGTAATAGTTTTCAGTAGCCGTGCTGTGTTCCGTATCAATAAACGCTTCCGGCTTAGGCATATTGATTTCATCTTTTGATATGACGAAACATGCTTTCTTGCCTTTGTGCTTAATCACAGCCTTGGTATTGGCAATGTAGCTTTCTGCCTGTACCAGCCGCTGCGCTAATGGCTGCGACGGTAGGGCAGTTTCTTCGCCTGGTTGCCAGCTTTGCAACTGGCAACGGTTAAAGACGACATAGGATTTCATGAAAGGCAGCTTTTTAAGCTCGCCGTCCACTTCCTTTTCGATCATATCGTAATAGACCACCATTGTCCCCTTTTCGCCCTTGCGGATGCTTTCCTTTTGCTGGTTCCATTGACGGAAACTGGCCCATTCATTGGACGTAAAATCCTGTGCGAAAGAGGAACACCAGAGCAGCAGGACATTAATGCCATTATAAGACCTGTTAGAGATACAGTTTTTAGGCATACGGAACGGATTAGGCTCATTGCCAACCCAGGGCTTTTGCCAGGGCGTAGTGCCCGATTCAAGATGCTGGATAATGGTATCCGTTACTTTCTGGTACAAGTCCACGCGCGGCTTGTTTTCGGTTTCAGGGGTTGAATAAGTGGTATTGCTCATGATGAAGTCCTTTCTGTAGGTGAAATGGTTACAGGGGATGGCACAACCGAAGGCTTAGTGACCAAGCCGGCTGTAATTTTGGATGGGCGGGTGAATCGCGCAGCGAGAGGAAAATTATAGTTGGCGGCGGGAACGGCTTCGGTTAATCACCTGTATCGAAACCATTTCCCTACGTGCAGAAAGCCTCATCTATGCAACTGCTCATACCGTTCAATCGAACGAAATAATTGCACGGCGACATCCGGCACGATGGCATTACCGAACAACTTTATGGATTGGGCGCACCATTTAGGAAAGGTAATATTGTCCAGTCGGTCGGGAAGCCCATCATTTCCGCCACAAAGCGGGGATTGAGTCGGCCAGTCCTGCCAACGATCACCTGTATTTTTAACGACAGGTCGTCCCCGCGCCAGTTTTCCGATGCCCGTTTTGTATTGCAATCGCTGGCAACCGGGGTCGGCAATAATTTGTGATGATTGTGCAGGACATAGGATGTCAAAGTCCCTGCTGTTTCCGGGCTTTCCTTTGGCCGCAGTTTTGCCGCATAATCCGAGCTTGTCCCGTCGAATGCCGTTGGTGTCGGGATCAGCTTTCGCTTTCCTTTTGGTGGTATGTTGAGAAAGGTGTCCGACAACCCAGACGCGATAGCGTTGGTGCGGAGCGTTGACACCTGCAGCTGGCAGAACAAACGCTGCGATTTCGTAGCCTTGAGCTTCCAGATCAGATTGCACCGTGTCGAAGACCAGTCCCCCGTTCCAGTTAATAAGGCCGTAAACGTTTTCGCAAACGACCCAACGCGGCCGGATTGTTTTAATAACCCGGAGCATGTCCGGCCAGAGGTAGTGGTCATCTGCCGTGCCTTGTCGCTTCCCGGCAGCACTAAACGGCTGGCACGGGAATCCTCCCGTAATAATGTCAATAGCACCTTTGAATTTTCCTGAATTGAACTCCTTGATGTCGGTGAAAGTTTCGGCATGGGGCCAGTAATGTTTAAGGATGGTTTGGCAAAACGCATCTTTTTCGCAATGGAAAACGTTTTCCCATCCCATTTTTTCGGCAGCAAGGTCAAAGCCCCCGCCACCGGAAAACAGGCTTCCGTGTTTCAAATGAAATACTCCTCAGCTATTAATGGCGATAAGGTTTGTTATCGGAATTTATTTCCGCCACAAGACGGGCATTGAGGTCATAAAGGCCCTGGTTCTGATCCCGTCTGTCATGGTGCTGCAATTGTTCTGCAAGACAAAAATCCCCGATAACACCAGTGACTTTTGCACCCGTTTCATCATTGGACAACCAGCTATGCAAATGGCGATAGCCATAGTTGCGGATATAGGCGGCCATATCCTGCAAACAGTCATAGCTGTTCAGAATAATGCTGTCGCCGTCAAAGCGTTTGCCATTGCGCAGCAAAACGATGGACAGGTAATCAAACATATCCTTGAATACATGGACATTCGATGGCTTGTGTTTCCTGCCCCGGATAAAAGTAATTGCACGTTTACCGATATGGGCTTTCAGTAAAGGGTTACGGATTGCATAGCCGCCATCCTCATTTTTAACGCCCAGGGCAACAAAACTTTTGCCATTGGCGGTATTGAGAATGGCAACCTGTTGGAAATAATCCCTTGCGATATGAAACGGAATGCCCCGTTCTTCTTCGACATAGGCCATTAGCAAATGGTCAGAGAGATAGGTTTGTTCCTTTAACCGGAACTTCCTGTCCGCCTGCTGATAATCAACCAGACCCGCAGGCAATTGGAGCGTGTCCTGTTTACGGACTACCATATTGCGCAGCCAGCGCAAGGCATCCATTGTGCTATGTTGCAGATGCTGGCTTTCAAGATAGCGGCAGACAAGCTGTACAGGGTCGCCTGTCTCATCCGTTACCGGATCAAGCCAGGTATTGGCCTCTGGGTTGATAACAAGCATGGATTTTTGTTCAGCGTTGAATGGGGATCGGTAAAGCTGCAATCCGTTCATTGTCGGAGTGGGGGATAAACCCCATACCGCAAAAATTTGGCGCAGGGGTATGGCTTTAGCCTGTACAATATCCATTGTACTGCTCTCCTTGATAAGATGTGGTATTGGTCAGACCGCGCTTAAACGATGCTTCGTTAAAAATGCATCCAGCGATGATTTGCGGTAGCGCACGCTTCTGCCTATGCGAATAGGCTGCAAGTCATAGCGTTTGGTACTATCCCAAACAGCAAGCGTGTTATAACTGTAGTTAATATAGGCCGCCGCTTCTTTCCGGTTCAGTATCGGATCGTAGTCTTGCGTACTCAAAATAAACACCTCCTTATTTTCGACATTGCTGTCGATATATTCATCAGTAAAAACCGGGGTGTTGATATGCGAAATGAATACACAATGTCAAAGAAAAAATGAAAAATAGGTCATGATACGGGAAGGTATAAGTCAAAGCACACCATCGCAATCAGGCCTGTAGGTATTTTTACGGATGCAGGTTTACGCTTGGTACAGTATTTTGACGGCTATTGGCGAATCAGAATATATCAAGAATGCCTATAATCATTTAAATTTGATTCATGAACGTTGGAAAAGTTTTGGATGAAATCCTAAAGTTTTTAATCGATAACCCCGAACGCATCAATATTAATGCTTACACTATTCAAAAGACAATTCTTAATAATTCAGTCTCGTTGTTAGAAGCTAAGGAATTATTTCAGGTATTGGCAAAAACAAAGTACGTAAAAGTGTACGGTGAAAGATATTTGGGGAAATCAATATTTGCAGATGAGTTTCTTAGGGGCGGGGGATTTCAAAAACTGATGCCTAATGTTGAAGCAAAAAGTAGAATAATCGCCAGTGATCCGTCGATAACAATTTTTCTTTCTTATTGTTGGAAACAAAGAGATGACGCCAACGATATTTTTAAAGATCTATCGAGTACAGGAATAACAATTAAAAAGGATGATCATGAATTAGATTATAAAGACAGCATTCATGACTATATGCAGTCAATTCGGGATAGTAGCTTCGCGCTTGTTCTAATAAGCGATGATTTTCTAAAATCCCAGAATTGTATGAATGAGATGGTGCATTTGTTCAAAGAAAAAGATGCATGGGATAAAATTCTACCGATACTAATAGAAGGCACGACAATATTCAGACCCAAGGACAGGGCTACGTATATTAAGTATTGGGAAGAAGAGCTTGCAAATTTACAAGAAGAAATTGCCAGTTTGCCACCCTATAAAAGCTTGTCATTACACAGTGATGTTAAATTAGTTGCAGAAATTTCAATGATGATTGATAGCTTTCTAAGCGCAATAGTAAAGACAAAAAATATTTATTTAGGGGACTTGAAAAAAAGTGGCTATGAGGAATTACACAAAAAAATCGGCGTTGAGAATCTTACTTATGCGTTTGACTTGCTAAAAATTTCATACTTGACTGATGTTGAAGAAAGAGAATTAGCTCTTACGGAGTATGCAGCAAAATATCCTATTAACAGCTTCTACTGGAGTATAATGGCTGCCACAGCAAAAATGTCGCAGCGTTTCATCTTAGCTAAAGAATACTATCTGAAATCTATTGAATTAGCTCCCGATAGCATTGCGGCACTTAACAATCTAGGAATGCTTTATCTTGAACATTTTAGGGATTATCCTGCTGCGGAAGATTGTTTCAAGAAAGTTCTTGCAATTGAAGAGAAGTTTACCATTAGCCGATTAAATCTTGGAGTCACGTATGGAAGAAATAATGAGCAAGAGAAGGCATTTAAAGAATACCAGTATATTTTAACCTATGATCCATTAAATGCCAAAGCTCATAGTAATATTGGGAATTATTATCGTCATACAGCGCAAGACAGGATAAAAGCTGAAGAGCATTACAAAATTGCCCTGGAATCTGATCCTAACCTGGCAGACACCTATTTGAATTATGGGAATTTTCTAAAATCGACGGGCCGTTTCGAACAAGGCAATGATTTATACAGACGCCTGTTACAGTTTGATATCAGGGATGATATTAGGGAAATGGTCGAAATGCTATTGACAAGTAACAAGGGCTAAAAGGAATTGCTCTTGATTCGTATGTAGTCTAAAATAGTTATACTGGCGTTGATGCCTATATGCGCTGTGAGTTACCTAAAAGTTACCTATCAGGCCAAAGGGAAAATTGAGACTAATTAAGTGATTGAAAAATGGTGCTGCTGGGCAGGATTGAACTGCCGACCTCTCCATTACCAATTTGCCCCGGCAATTTGTACCCTCAATCACCCACATATATAAAGTCAATTTTTTCAGCAACTAAAATGACCTTTTAGTAACGTCGATTCTCACCGTCATATGCGGATTTATACGCCGGGAGTTACCTATAAGTTACCTAGGAGGACGTTATGACCAATACCATCAACTTCACTAAACAGGCTTTAGAGAACCTACCCATCACCGACTTTCAGTATGAAGTTAAAGACAGCAAAACCCCTGGATTGATAGTCCGTGTTAATCCCGGCGGCAAAAAGACATTCATGTTTTTCCGTCGGGTGAGCTGCAAATTATTGCGTGTAAAAATTGGCTATCTGCATGACATCAGTATTGAGAATGCACGGAAGAAAGCAATTTCCTTAAATAGTCAGATTATATCAGGTGTTAATCCGAATGAAATACTCCGCGGCAAAAGAAAAGAACTCACATTCAAGCAGCTTTTTGAAAAATACTATGAAGGCCATGCTCTTGTAAGGAACAAAAGACCAAAGGATAATAAAGCCACAATAGAATTTCATCTTTTTCCTAAAATCGGCAATGTTCGATTAAGTGACATACACAAATCAAAAATGAGAGAAATTCACCTGAAACAAGGTGAAGAAAGGGGCGAACAGCAAGCCAACCGCGTCCTGAATCTTGCAAGTGCGGTCTTTAACTTTGGGATTAATGAAGAATTATTTCCCGGCCCAAATCCTTGCATAGGCATCCGACGTTTTAAAATAAAAAGCCGGGACAGGTTTTTATCTACCGATGAACTCAAGTCATTCTTTAAAGCATTGGAAACGGAAGATGAGCTTTACCAAGACTTCTTTATGCTCCTGCTCTATACTGGCTCTCGCAAAACAAATATGCTCTCTATGAAATGGTGCGATATTGATTTTGAATTGAAGCGTTGGCGGTTGTCAGAAAGTGAAACAAAGAATGCCGATGTAAACATTTATCAGCTTTCGGACAGCGCACTGGACATCCTGAAAAAGCGGCATGATGCTAATAAAGTCGCGATCATTCCTTCCATGTTCGTATTTCCCGGCAGTGGTGCTGATGGGTATTTAAAGGACCCCAAAAAGTCGTTTGACCGTATTAAAAAACGCATGGGCATAGATGATATACGGATACATGACTTGCGCCGAACGCTTGCAAGCTATATGGCCATTAATAATACCAGCTTGCCCATTATAGGCAAGGCCCTCAATCATAAGAGCCAGGTATCTACTGCCATTTACGCAAGATTATCGGGTGATCCCGTGCGCGATGCAGTTAATGCGGCGACACAGTTAATTGTGGATAAAGCAAAAAAGGGTACAGAAACTATCCGAAAAAACGATCCTTACCACATGACAAATATCTCATTCAGTTATTTGCATCGCGTATAAAAAAAACTCCGTAGAGCTTACTCTACGGAGTTTAATATTATTCCAAGCTAACTATAGCTTGAAATTCATGATCTCATCATCCAAAGCCGATACTTTATCACCCAGCACTGATGTGAAGTAAGAAGTTAGCAAAGTAATCAGGTTGGTATTATTGGTTTCAAACCTGTTACCCTGGCTATCCAGCAGCGACAGTTTGCAGTTTTCATCACTTGCAAAAGTGAAACCACGCAGGTTATGGAGCGTGTTCAGCGTATTTTGACGCTTAGTCGTCAGGGCTCGTAATTCCTCAATCCTTTGGATGCGCTCATCGAGCGAAGGCTTCACCGCTTCGGCTGCTTTTTCAGTTTGAGGTTTTGTTGCAGGAGCCTGAACATTGGGCATAGCCGTCATTTTAGTAATTCCATTCTTTTGGTCTTTTTTCAGATTTGTATTCATCATTTTTCTTTTTGTGCCAGCCTGTATGTTGCAGGCCACGCGCGACACAGGCTGGCGGTTAATAATCAACGGAATAAGCTCAATTCCAGGCAAGGAAAAGGCCGAAGAGAAACGCCGCACGCAAGGAGGAACCCGCAGGGGCAAATCCTTGCGTGTTCATTTCACGGCGTTTTCAAGGCTACCTTAGCCGCAGAATTGATGCTTCATGCCGTTTGATATAACAGCCTTTGTGGAAGTGATTTTGTTACAACTAGAAAACAGAAATAAATGATGTAGAAATGAAAAAATTACCTATGTGGAATTCATGTTAGTAATAATGTGAGTTGAATAACTATGATGTCAACTCTGAATCTAGCATATGCAGAAGAATTTGTGCCAAATACGATTAACCCTTTAATGTGCACTCACAACTTAACATACAGCCTTTCCGCTTTTGTAATGTTTAATAATAAGATTTTCTGTATGAAAGAAAAACATTAAATTACATGTGAATTTAATCTGTACCCTCATGAAAAATTACTCCAACATCTTCCGCTGCACAACAATTCTGTCCGCAATAGTAAACACTATTTTATATAAAAAATTTTAAATGAATATAGATATGGGCAAGTACTTAAAGTTTATAGTCGCGTTTATTTTCTTTTTCAATAAAACATATGCACAACACAATTATATCCCTATTCCAGTAGATTCAGCAGTATGGATAACAGAAGAAGAAGTTTGGAATGAAGGTAGTTGGCCTCCTCTACCACATAATTTTCTTTATACAGTTGGTTTAATGCAAGGTGTTGATACCATTGTAAACGGTAAAAAATACTATAGTTATGTTGGCGAATTTTTGCCAGCACAACTTCCAATAATATCAAAATTTCCCGCGATTGATGGGCATTGGATAAGGCAAGATACTGTCAATAAAAAGGTGTATTATCTGAGAACTGTATCTCCGCCATTCAACGAAGAACTTTTATACGATTTTTCTTTAAAGAAAGGAGACACAATTAATGATTTAAATAGCTCATATTTTAGTCCCCAACAACTAAGCCCATACAAAGCTTGGGTGGATAAAGTAGATAGTGTTTACTGGGCTGATGGTACATGGAGGTATAGGTGGAGTATAAAATGTAAATATGGCAACGGAAACCAAATTGCAGAGGCCATACAGATCGAAGGGATGGGTTATGTTACTAATTTTCTAGATAATCCACTTTCAGGATATCAAACGCCAGTAGGGTATACCTGGAAAATTTTATGTTTTGGAGTAAAAGGCAACTGGCTTTATCACATAAATAACAAGTGGAATGCTGATTGCGACACCTTGTCAGTTAAAAATGTTTTACCAGTAAAAATTGAAGATATTTCAAATGCTAATGATTCTAAACCTCTTTTGTTTCCAAACCCTGTTAATTGTAATGGATCATTAAAGCTAAATAGTTATGAATATCCTGATAAGGAATTGACGATTACCGCTTTTGATATTTGGGGACGACAGGTTCTATCCGGGAAAATGCTTTCAGGCATATCAATAGATCTTAAGCCGTATACTCTAACTCCAGGTCTTTATTTTTTCTTCATTCGGTCTGCGGCCAACAAAGATATTTATAAGCAGAGCATTTTTTTACAATAATAAATACTAATACACACCTACATGAAAAATCCAACCCTACGGTGCGGTAATGTGTTTCTTGCAATGTTATTTGCAATCAACATATTCAATGCTAAGGCCCAAGCTCCTTCAAATTTCCCTCAATTTTTTCAGCAAGAATTTGTTGATGAAATGCACCTATTAGATAGCACTATGGGAGCATACTCTCCAAGCATCGGACCTTTTCCTGAACCTGAAAGTGAAGAGAGTAAAGAATTCTACGATTTATTTAACCAAAGAGGAAAGTTCTTCCCATTTGGTAATTTTGAAGACGCAAGAAAATCAGATAGTATTATCGCATTGCGATTACTAAGCTCTCCAAGTTGTAGTAATGGTAATTGGAAACCAGTAGGACCTTGGGGAGTTGCTGCAAATAGTTCTCTTTTAGGCAAAATGGGGCGGTTAGATTGTATTGCAATCAATCCAAACAATTCAGATGTTTTGTATGTGGGATCTGGAGGTGGTGGCGGCTTATGGAAGGTAACGGTTAACACCTCTGGCTCAGTACCAACTAGTACGGCAGTGTCAATGAATACCGATAAAATATCATTACATACTGGTGTTGGTTGCGTCGCGGTTGCCTCCAATCGAGTTGTTGTGTCAACAGGCAGGAAACATGTGCCAGTTGGATGGAACCAATGGGAATATAGCTGCACAGGTGTTTACTATACTGATAATGAAGGTACTTCGTGGTCAAAAGCAACAGTTGCAGATAAAAATAATAAAGACCCGTTTGGATTTAATCCCGACTACTTGCAATGGGTCTCTAAAATAACTGTTCATCCCAACAATCCCAATATCATGTATATGACGGTTTTTAATATACATACGATATTTGATAGTGATGAAAAAAGTTTTGGGGGAGTTTATAAAAGTATTGATAAAGGTGCGACATGGAACGAAATTGATGATGCCACATTTACGAATCGCTTCTTTATGGACGTTGAATTTAATCCTGCTAACCCAGACGTAATTTACTTAAGCGGCCATAGATTATATAAATCAACAAATGGAGGATCAACCTGGAACGATATTACAACGTTACTTAATGGCTTACCTTCAAAACCTTCAAACCAAGGGGTATGGTACACGTATCAAATTTTTTTAACTGTACCTAACGCTGGTTGTTCAATAACAGATGGAAATGATGTAGTCGTATTTGTCCAGCCAGGGCTTGATGCTTCTACTCGCTCAAGTGGATTGCACTATGATGCAAATTTTCTACTTTATCACAGCACAGATGCACTTTCATCAAGTTTATCATCAATCATGTCATCTACGCATAAGGATCGAGTTCAATGGCCAACACCATTTCATGGTAGCGTAACAATGACTCATGATCCTGATGTTCTGTACATTGCCGGGCAAATATTTCAACGTTCACAAAACGGTGGTCAAACATTTGCCACAAATAAGGCATATGGCTCTGGCATTCACGCAGATAATCAAGATGTAGCTGTCCCTATATATACTGGTAGCAATGCTGGCGTTCTATATATATGCACGGATGGAGGACTTTGGCGTAGTGATGATTATGGAGACAACTTTGTTCCTCTAAATGATGGATTAATGATTAATCAGTTTTATGGTTTAGGGGTTTCGCAAACTGATAATACAATTGTTGCAGGAGCTCAGGATAATTATAATATGAGGCTTGGAAATGATGGGATTTGGCAATCGTTGGGATCTGGTGATGGTAGCAAGTCTTGTCCTATAAATTCTAACGATCCTGAATTATATGCATATAATGATTTACAATATGCAGGAGGCATTACGTATAAAAATAGGGATATAAACAATAATGTTGTTACGTCTTCCCTAAGTATTACAAATGGAAACGGATTTAGCCCGTATAAGTTTTTGAATAACGAACCCAATACTTTGTTACTTGCTACAGATCGAATGTACAGGGTTACAAATGGCGTTGCGGTAACCGGAGACGAATTAAAGGATTGTTTAGGAACTTTATCATCCACATGGTGGAGTGGAAATACAGCCTCAACTTTTGATTATTGCTATAATAATCCAGATGTTATTTATTTATCTACTACCGGCCAATTTAGAGATTCATATGGTCATATCACACCAGATAACAACGTGGATTATAGTGATCAAAATGGCTATGGTGTCTACACACTATTTAAAAGTACCGATGGCGGACTTACCTGGTCGGATATATCCCCACATCATGTCGGGCATTCAGGAAATATATCTTCTATTGCGGTTGATCCTAATAACCCTGATCGGGCTTGGATCACGTATGGGGGTTATGCAACTGCGAGCGGTGGCAATCAAAATGTTTATATTACGACAGATGGAGGTAGTTCCTGGACAAACTATTCTAATGGCTTGCCATTGGGAAGCACTAAGGACATCGTATATCAGCACGGTTCTAATGATATACTATACTTAAGCCTTGGCAATAGCATTTATTATCGTTCAGCATCAATGACGGCATGGGACTGCTATGATAAGAATATGCCCATTACACTTATTACAGACCTTGAAATATCATATTGTACAGGTAAATTATATGCATCAACATTTGGCAGAGGCGTATGGGAAACTGATTTAATAGGCTATGGTGATGCCGCTGGATTTTCAAATGCCATTACGAGTAATACGACCTGGTCATCATCAAGATTTTTGACTGGAAGTATAAAAGTAACTTCGGGAAATACATTAACGATCTCAGGCACAAACACTATTATAAGAATGCCGAGGCATGGTACAATTACCGTTGAACCGGGCGCACATCTCATTGTAACAGATGCTACAATTACGAATAGCTGCGAGAATTGTATGTGGCTGGGTATCGAAGCGGTAGGTAATTCTAGCCTTTCACAATCTGGTTCTAACCAAGGAAAAGTTACACTTACTAATGCAAGAATCGAATATGCCCGTAACGCAACCATGAACTGGCCAGCCTACAGCGGGGGTGGCGGTGCGAAAACCGGCGGCATTATCCAAGCCGTCAACACGGAATTTATAAACTGCCGTCGTTCAGTGGCTTTCAACGAATATTATAATGGCGTAGCAAAAAATGTAAGCTTTTATCGTCAGTGTAAATTCATTATCGGCGATGGCTATAAAGGCGATGCCAATTCGCCTTTCGAGGAACAGGCCGCCCTATATAATGTCAACGGCGTAAAATTCTATGGCTGTGAATTTTATAACCGCCTTAATAACGCCCAAAATGGGTTAGGCATCGCAATTCATATCGTTGGTGGTGGCGGTGAAGTGTATAATTATGACCCAACGGCCAGCTCTCCGACCCATAACAAATTTGTTGGCTTCAAATTCGGGATATTCTCTGAGGCTGCCAGCATACCCATGTACAAAACCTATGTTGACGGTGCTATATTCGACTCCTGTGGCATTGGTATTCGTGGATTAAATGATCAAAATATCGTTACGACCAATAACAGCTTTTCTGTTGGCAGGGGCGCATACACTGAAATATCCATGACGGAATGCTATAAAAATATCGGTATTTTCCTAACCGCCTGCCCTAATGCCATTGTTGAGGAAAACACAATGACAGGCGTATCTATTTCCAGTCCACCATCCGGCTTTGAAAGAATGGGGATCGTCATAGATAATTCTGGTGGTAATGACAAGCAAGTTTATCGCAACACAATGACGGGACTTGAATATGGCGTATTAGCCATCAACAGGAACAATAACGGTCAGGATCGAGGAGCAGCACCCGGCTTAAGAGTGATTTGTAACACGTTCCAAAACAACCTGCGGGATATTCAGGCCTCGACTGACCAGCCCGATATAGACCAGGCTCCGCCTTTATATTTCGGTATGGCGACATTTCAGGGCAGTCCCAGCCTATCTGCCGGAAACCATTTCCTGTCATCCTCGACCTCACCCAAGCATATTTCCAACTTTGCAAGGTCAATTGATTACTACTATGACTACGCAAGCAATAGTTATCCATCAACACTACAAAATTTCCCGAGTGCGCCATTAAAAAACGTGAGCGTGATTGCAGTGAATCCGACCAGTAATACCAATAGCTGTCCTTCTCGTTATGGCGGCGGCGGATATCCAAACACAAGTATTGGTCGTGGTGGCATACGTGCGGACTATTTTACTGCTGTTGCGGCAAAACAGACACTTGAAAGCGATTATGCGGCATTGGTCGATGGCGGTGATTTTACGATGCTGCGGGATTATATAGACACCAAAATACTCGAAGATTCCGTAACGGTTCATGATACCTTAATTGCATTATCCCCTTGGCTTTCGAGAGAGATAATCACCTATACTGCCAATGCGGGAGTGATGCCGGCTCATATGATGAAAGATGTGACAATAGCTAATCCTGAAATGATTGACTATGATCTTATCGCGTTGTTGGGGCCTTCAGGCGGTACACCTTATCCAATAAGTGCTGATGAAGACCTGACTGATTTGGAAGCCGCTATGGGAACAACCACCGCCCGTTCGGATATGGAAGCAGAAATATCCAACCAGGGTTCGGAAATGGAATATTTATCTAATGCCATGTTGAGTCATCTTCTGGTTGATACTTTATGTACAGAAGCGGACAGTATTCCCGTATGGTATAACCGCATTAACACAGTCAAAGCAGAATACGAGAAAATCGCCTTTTATATTGGGAAAGGCAATTTCACAGCCGCAGAGCAGGCCATTGTTCAAATGGGAACCAAGTTTACACTGACCACGCAGGAACAGAATGAGCTGGCTCTGTATGATCGGTTTTACAATGTCCTGAAAAACATCCGTGGTGATGGCAGAAGTATTTTAGAAATAAACGAAGAAGAAATAGCAGATTTAGTGGCCATACAGGATGATGCTGTTCTAATCAATGCAAAGCAGATAATCTATAACACTAAAGGAATAACTGAAGCCCCTGGCCCGGTATTTAAAACTATCTGTCCGTATTTCCTTATTGCCAGCGAAGGCAAACCAGGTACTACACAACAGCCATCTGACAAACAAAAGAACAGCCAAAGGCTGGGAATATCTGATCGCGTACAGGCTTACCCCAACCCTGCCAGCGACAAACTGACCTTTGCCTATATGGTCGCAAAACCAATGGGTACACTGCACATCACCCTGACGGACGGTACTGGTAAGCTAGTACAGGATATAAGGCTGATGCAGAAATCCGGTTCCGCGCATCTGGATACCAGACAGTTTGCACCTGGGCTGTATATATATAAGCTTATGGACGGTAATAGAACTATTGATGTAGGAAAGGTGATGATTGTGAAGTAAATGATCTTAATGTGCTAAATAACAAAAGCAGCCCAAAGGCTGCTTTTGTTATTTCTGTGGGTATTTATACTAAGTAAGTTATTTAGCAATTGATTTGATCTAATATGGTCTTTTATCGCAATTAGTGTTTCTAATACTAAATGTTGGTGCGATTTCGTGCAAATGTCGTGCAAATTAAAAAAGGGTTTCAGATTTTTCGTCTGAAACCCTTTGTGGTCTTGCTCCCCCTTCAGGACTTGAACCTGAGACCCCCTGATTAACAGTCAGGTGCTCTAACCAGCTGAGCTAAGGAGGAATTTGATTGGGTTGCAAAGATAATAACTGAATAATTTTATCAAAATTTTTTTCTAACCTCTTCCCAAATATTTTAAATTATTAAGCATCAGGTTTATATCTGTACCTGCCGTATAACGCAGAGCATACGCCTCATTCAGTTGCACCTGTAAATCTTCACCGGGGGTAAAGCCTTTTAGAATATTATATGGCGGCAAAACCCCCTTTTTTACTACAGGCAGGTGCTTTGCTGCCTCCCCGTCATAACCTACCCATGTTTTCCGGCCCGTAAGTACATTGAATATGTTGCCCAACAAACCGCCCGGCTGTTTTACCACAAAAATCATGACTGGGGCTAATACCAGCAACAACAACGAAACCGCGATATCTACCAGCCGCTTATTTCTTTGATGAGAAAAAGCCGCCAGGTTATACTTGCTGTCAAGCGTATACAAATCGCCAGCGGTATGGCTCGAATTGCTACCTACAAAACTCTGGCTGCCCGGTAGGTGTATTTTATAGTCATACCCTGCCCCGCAGTGTTCCATCTGCGCCAGTATCTCGCTGTACCCTAGGCCATTTACACAAAATATAATTTCATCAACCCCCGCCGTATATGCCAGGTCCTTCATACTGCCTAAGCCTGCTAAGGCGCCCTGCTTATCACTGCTGGTATTAACGCGGCCCAATACCTCGGGGGCATAATGTACCTTTTGAAGCACCTCCCTTGTTTGTATATACGAGGGGGCATCGGCCACAATCAGCGCCTTACGGGGCAGGTTGTCATAGGGTATTAACTTAAAAATGCCCAACCGGTATAGCAACTCGTGCAGGCCCAGTATCAGCACAGTACCAATAAAACCGCTAAAAATGATAATGGCCCTGGAGTACCTTAGTTCTGACTGTAACAAGCCGTAGTATGCCAATATTGCCACAGTACCTATTACCATTCCCCTTACTACCCGCAACGACTTATAAGGCTGGTCATACGCACCATTAATGTATAGGCTCAGTACCCATAGCAGGATATACACCGGGAAAGTAACCAGTAACGAACTGAACGGTATAGGGAATATATTTTTCACGTGCTCCACCCAAAACTCCTCAATAAACCATAAAGTACCCAACAGTATCAGCGCATCGAAGAGCGGCATGCGCAAAACCTTCAACACCTGCTTGAAAGCGCCAAGAATAGCACGCAAAACAATACCTATGTTAATAAACAGGATGAATAACGCTGCATTCTTTTTGCTATAGTGTTTTTTTACAAAGGTCGATAGTGCCTCATTGAATATCCGTACGTAGGATAGTGTAGCCTTTCGCGTACTCTCGCCTTTGTAGTGTACCAGGTTTACTTCGGGGTAATAGATATTTTTATAACCTCCTTTCTGTATCCGGTACGATAAATCCACATCCTCGCAATACATAAAATAATCCTCATCAAAAGCGCCCCCAACCTCCTTTACCACACTATGCCTGGCCATCATACAGCACCCCGACAATACATCTACTGCTGCAGTCTGGTACTCCCCTACATCAACTGCGTAGTATTTATTGAAATATGCCGATTTCGGGAATATCTTATTAATACCCGTTGTTTTGAATATAGCTACAGATAAGGAAGGAAAAGATTTTTTCCCGTCAGGTGCAAACTGCCCTTTCCCGTCAATCAGCCTCGGGCCTATGGCGCCTGCTTCAGGATGGGCATCCATATAGGATACCATCTTTTCAAAAAAGCTTTCAGGCATTACCGTATCAGGGTTCAGAAAAAGGATATATTCCCCTTTTGCAATTGCTACTCCCTGGTTGTTTGCCCTGGAAAAACCTTTATTGTCTTTATTTTCTATTAAAATAACACCCGGGAACTTTTCCCGCACCATAGCACAGCTTCCGTCTTTTGAATTATTGTCAACAACTATAATCTCTACAGGCATATTTTTCCCTGCCCTCAATACCGAATCGAGGCATACTTCCAGGAAGTACTTTACATTATAATTGACAATAATTACTGAAACTTTCATTAACAGGCCTAAAGCAAATACGGATTGCGAATATAAGCGCAGCAGTTTTAATAACGAAAAAGCTGCACATACATTGTACATGCAGCTTTTTATAAAATGACAATTTCCTTACTTAAGTAAGTAATAGATATTTGTTACATATTTATTCGTGTCCTTTTCTTCACCGGGGCCTTTTATGTATTCTTCAATTACCATGCTCGATTCTTTACCCATATCTTTCACATGTGCCCCCAATGCCTCGTGCGCCTTACCTGAACCATAATACCCGCCGGTATAAGCAATCATATAAGCATTTGTAGGCGGAACAGTTACCATAGTAGCCCCTTTCACTGGGTCTGTGCCCGATACGGGGAAACCTGCCGCAACATCTGCACGCATGTTTTGGTCATCCCAGGCATAAAAAATAGCTGCCGGAGGTCCTGATATACGCTGGCCTGCAGCTTTACCCACCATATCATAGGTATCACCAAAAAATTTACTCATATCATTCCATCCTATTGTTTTGCGAAGCGTAGCGTATGTACCGCCGGGAAACTGTGCTTCCTGTATCATAAAGTCATTACCTGTGCCTGCCTTGCCGCTTTCTACATAAGCTTTCAGGCTATCCAGCCCTTTGTCGAAATAGTTAGTTAACATTTTTTTCATACCCATCAGCATAGAAATACCATTCATTGGGAACTTTTGGTGGGTATTGAATCCCCAGGTTGCTTTTGTTTCGCCATTGCCCATATCTTCTATCCTGTAGTATCCATCAGCATTGCTTTCAAAAGGCTCTATGAAATGCATATCATATTTCTTCTCATTGGCAGATATAGCGGTAGTCGTCATTTCCCCCGAGCCTACCTTATTATTACCCGACCATGTGTATTTAGTACCCACTGCACCTTCGTCACCTATTACTTCGCTTTTCATATTCGGGTCTTCGTCATCGAAAGGGTTCCAGTTATGAAAGTTTTTATACATAAACATCTGGTCTCTTACCACCGATTTATTCCCTTTGATGGTAACACTTCTCTCAATAGTTACATCTTTCGGGGCTATTAATCCCATTATCACTACCACAAGGGCAATGATGAGCACTAAAATGCCTAAAAAGCGGAAAAATTTTTTCATATACGTGATTTTGACACTAATTTATAAAATAATTTTAAAATATATCCTTTCATCCAATTAATATACGCTCACATATCTGCTTATCGTACCTTTGCAGCTATGAAAAATTTAAGGCACCTAAGCCTGCAGGAAATTGAATTGCAGATGAAAGAATGGGGAGAACCTGCCTTTAGGGCCAAACAGGTATATGAATGGGTATGGAAAAAGTTTGCGGGCGATATTTCCGAAATGACCAACCTGTCCAAGCCGCTCCGCGAAAAATTGTCAGCCAAATACTACATACCGAAAGTAAAAGTACATCATAGCCAGTATAGCAGTGACGGTACCATTAAAAACCGCCTTGAACTGCATGACGGTTATTATGTGGAGAGTGTGCTCATCCCTACAGAAAAACGTATGACTGTTTGCGTTTCGTCACAAGTGGGCTGCTCTCTTTCCTGTAAATTTTGCGCTACAGGGTTCCTCCCCCGTAAACGCAATATGGATTTTGATGAAATAGTGGATGAAGTGGTTTTAGCTAATGAGCAAGCCCTGAAGCATTATGGTAAAGGTTTGACCAATATCGTATTCATGGGTATGGGAGAGCCCCTGCTCAACTATAAAAATGTACTTAAAGCCATCGATAAAATCAGTTCTCCCGACAGTCTTGGCATGAGCCCCCGACGCATAACCGTATCAACCGCAGGCATTGCCAAAATGATACGCCAATTGGGCGATGACCAGGTACGCTTCAAACTGGCCCTTTCGCTGCATGCCGCCAACGATGTAAAACGCCATGAAATAATGCCCATCAACGACAGCAACAATATAGATGAACTGGTAGATGCATTGAATTACTTCTATAAGAAGACTAAAAACGAAATAACCTTCGAGTACATCCTTTTCCGAAACTTTAATGATGGGGCCAGCGATGCCGATGAGCTTGTAAAGTTATACCGCCGTGTTCCTGCCGACCTTGTAAATATTATCGAATACAACCCGATAGAACAGGCAGACTTCTCCAAACCCGATGAAGAGGTAACAGACCGGTTCATGGCTTACCTGGAATCAAAAAAGGTAAATGCACGCCTGCGCCGCAGCCGCGGTAAAGATATAGATGCCGCCTGCGGGCAACTGGCCAATGTAGATAAGCCTACCGTCTAATACACTACAAACCGTACTGCCCTGTTCTGTACTTTCAACAGGTAGGCTCCGGGCGCTAACTGCCTGTGCAAATGTAGAGCCTTGTACATGGTGTTATGCCCCGGCTGTAGTTGTTCTGTATATACTGTCTGCCCAAGGTAGTTGATGATTTCTATTGTTAATTTATCATTGGCGGGCGACTGTCCTTCCAATACAAATTCCCCATTATTGGGGTTCGGGTACAGGTATAGCGGTGTATTGGGACCTGTGCTTCCTATACCTTGGGGGAAGTTCACTTCTATGCTGTCACTGTACACGGGGTTGGGTCCATCGGGACAGGGCTCTGCTACGGTCAGCCGTACCCGTATTTTATCGTAAGGGTTCAGCCCATTGCTGCTCCATGTGTTTGATGTAGCCCCGGCTATGTCTGTGCCGTTGCGCTGCCACTGGTATTCAGGATGATTGCCGCCATTAGTGGGGGTGGCAGTAAATATTACGGGGTTGCCGGGGATAGGCTGAGCGGGGTTGCTGCTGATGCTCACCCATGGTATAGGTGTCTTTTGCAGCACGGTGATACCAATAGTATCGCTATACAGGGTAATCGGGGTGTTGCAGATATTATTGGCTATCATCCTGCAAAAAAAACTGTCACCGGTAGCAGGGGTAATAGTTTTATACGTCAGTTTATTGGCCCCTGGTATTTGTGTATTGTTTTTATACCACTGGAAGGCGGGGCTGGTACCTCCGTTTACAGGTACGGTTACTACGGTCACTGGGTTGCCTGCGCATATTGTATCGTCCGGGCTGGCATATATGCCCAGGTAAGTGACGGTATTAACTATGACATTTGTGCTACCCGGCAGCGATATACAACCATTTATAGTGGCGGTTACATCATAGGTACCTGCCCCTGTTGCGGGCACAGGGTTTACCGTAGGATTCTGCTGGGTGGAATTGAAATTATTGGGGCCTGTCCAGTTGTAGGTAGCGCCGGATATGGTGCTGGCTGCAAGCTGCAGTATGCCTCCTGTGCATACAGGGCTGTTGCTTGATGCGGCGGGGGTCGGGGTGGTAATGGTCACAGCCACGTTTATTGCTGCTGCTGCCGAGGTGCACCCGTTCAGGCTGGCAGTCACGTAGTAGTTACCGGCATTGGCTGTTGTCGCCGGACTAATTATGGGGTTTTGCTGTGTAGAGGCAAAGGAGGGACCAGCCCAGTTATATGCGGCTCCCTGGGTGGCGCTGCTTGCTGACAGGTGCAGGTCTGTACCAGGGCATACGGTTATATTATTGGGAACGGTGGGCATTGCAGGTACTATTCTTACGTCGGCGGTTACGGTATCTTTAAGGGCGCACCCGCCTATATCGGCGGTCACTATATAGTCGCCGGACATACCGGTGGTGGCGGAGGTCCTGACGGGGTTCTGTTGGGTAGAGGTGAAGGATGGACCGGTCCAGTTATAGCTGGTGCCCGTTCCTCCATTGGTACAGGTAAGATTTAAGTTACTGCCTTCGCATAGCGGTGTGTTGGCACCGGCTATGGGTTGGGTGGGATATGGGTCAATGGTGATGTCGCTACCATTGTCGAGGGATATGTGTGCAGGGGATGTGGGCACTATTCTTACCCTGTAACCGCTGCCCTGGGGGGTATTGGCAGGAAGGGTACAAAATATACTGCCTGCGGCAGTACTACTGCTTGCACCAATATTTACAGGACTGGCAAAGCTGCCCGTGGCATCTGATAGCTGCGCAGTAAAACTATTACCGGTATTAAACGGAAAGGTCACGTCATAATGCAGACTGAAGGTATCGCCTACACAAAAATGACTTTGAACTGGGGAATTGATATGCACGAGTGTGTCATAATCTGAAAAAAATAAGCGAAAAGTGCTGCCTGTACCTATAGAATTATGTATCAATTCCACATTGGTAATCGGGCCGCCGGTAATAATATCCATCTGGGCACCTGACCCCCATGCATAATAAGGAGCCGAAGCAGCTTCCAACTTCCCATTCACTACAGTAATGTAAGCATCCATATTACAGCTACCGGCATAATGTGTTATTTGCGAGGAATTGATACTATAAAGTACATTATTAATCTTTAAGCTAATTATCTCTGTATGGTGTGTATGGGCTATCAGAAACTTCAAACGGGTAACTGGGTTAGCAAATGCAAAGCTTACGCTATTAGGAATACCATTAACGCCCCCAATGCCATATGTTATCATTGCCTGGCAAATATTACCTATTCCGCCTGTATTATTAGGTGTCACTGTAATTGTATTCCCACCCACCATTTGTGAACCAAGGCCGGTTACTTCATAATAAGTTTGCCCATAAAGAATGTAAGGAGCAAAAAAGATGGTGATAATAAAGAGTAGTTTCCGGTACATAGGATAAAGCATTCTAACTTCAATTTACTAAAACCAAGGATAATGATAAAATATAATTTAAAATATTGCTACCTTTAATAAATCTTTTCCTAACCTTTAAACTGAATAACATGAAACAGACCCCCATCCCCATTTCATCTTTTAGGTATTTATCCTGCTCCTTTTTACTTCCACTTTTACTATTGTTCTTCTCGGCTTCTGCTACCAATCATCGTCCTCCGCTTTCGCCGGACATGATTGCCAAAGCCAATACATACCCTGTAAGCAATATCAATTGTGACATGCTCAACAATCACGTCGCGGGGTATGACCTTGCTACCATTGCCTGGGATGAATTTGACTCCGGCACCAGTACATATACTTCCTATGTTTACTTGGATAACGGCAGCTCAACTACAACCATTACACTACCTTTTGGTTCATCTGAGCCGGATGTTGTTATCGGCAATGACGTTACTGCCTCCAATAATATTGTAGCGGTTGTATATACTTTAGGGGGCAGCGTGTACCTGGAAACGTACCTGGTATATGTGTCAGGTGGTGCACTTACGTACAGTTTTATCAATTCTATTCCTATTGCAGTTGGTGGTTACCCACACATAGACCTGTTCCCTGATGCATCTATGGAATTTTATGACTTTGTAATGGTATGGCACGAAACAGGCGTAAATGACATATATGGCATACAGGATAATATTCGTACCATAACAAGTGCTCCTATACCTACATTAATTTATGCTGGAGGATTATACCCAGATGTGGCAGCTCTACTGGATATATCCGGTTCACCTTTGCAAACAGCAGAAATAACGTTTGTAGGTGGCGCTACAGATTTACATGTAGAAGAATGGATAGGAACGTCTATTAGCGCAGTTATCACGCCAGTAGTATTATCCACTCCCGTATTACCAAGAATTGAGGCAATGAATACATACAGTTCATTTTTAGGAGCAAAATGGATGACTGTAGTTGAGCAACAAGGCAGCACTTACAGAGAAGTATGGGCTTACTCTGATGTTAATACCAGTGGTGCTAATTTTTTTACAAGTATTGGACAATTGCGTGATTGTTACCGCCCTGTCGTAGCTGCAGGAGTGGGACCAGCTACCAGTACTACCGGCGTTGGCAATATACAATATGTAGGTGCAGCTTGCCAGCTCTACGGCAATGATATGTTTGCAATGGAGTTTGACCTTGCTACAACAAATCCACCTTCATCTGGGCCATATTATTCTATTATTAATACTGACCCTATGGGTAGCGGCAGTGAACCAATTGCTACCAGCAGCATCAGCAATACAGGGAATGGGCTTTTAATGGCATGGTGGAATGGTGCAGATATACGTTATAAATACAGCAACTCTATGCAGTTTAAAGAAGGAAGTACATCTGTGAAAGGGCAGGAGCAAAATATATCTGTGGCCATATACCCAAATCCTGCTACTGATAAAGTAACTATAAGCGGTATCAACACAGGGCAATACCAGATAGCTGATATGAGCGGGAAAATATTGCTTTCGGGAAACGTACCCCAAAATCAGCAAATTACTATTAATACCTTACCGGCAGGTATGTATATCCTCAATCTTTCAGTAAATGGCAAAAGCAATAAGCTAAAGCTAGTAAAGCAATAAATATTATTAACCATAAAAAAACGCCCACAGTCCTGCGGGCGTTTTTTTTATAAAGTATTCTTTAGCTATTCACTATCATAAGCCCACTTAATATAAGTAGCCCCCCATGTAAAGCCGCCACCAAAAGCTGCAAGCACTATGTTATCACCTTTGTGCAGCTTTTTTTCCCATTCCCACAGGCATAGCGGCAGAGTACCGTTGGTAGTATTCCCGTAGCGTTGAATATTCACCATTACCTTTTCTTCAGGCAGGCCCATACGTTCACCGGTGGCAGAGATGATGCGCAGGTTGGCCTGGTGGGGTACCAGCCATGCTATATTATCGGCGGTAAGATTATTGCGCTGCATGATTTCAGCAGCCACATCAGCCATATTCTTTACTGCAAATTTGAAAACCGTCTGCCCTTCCTGGTACACAAAATGCTCCTTGTTCATTACTGTTTCTATGGTAGGTGGCTTTACAGAGCCTCCTGCCTTCTGGTGCAAGTGCACACGGCCACTGCCGTCGCTTTTCAGCACAGCATCTATTACACCATAGCCTTCCGTATTGGGTTCCAGCAAAACAGCTCCGCCCCCATCACCGAAGATGATACAGGTAGCACGGTCTTCGTAATTCAGTATAGAGCTCATTTTGTCAGCCCCAACCACTATTACTTTTTTATACCTGCCCGTTTCTATAAACTGCGCACCCGTATTCAGTGCAAATATGAAACCACTGCACGCAGCGCTTACATCATATCCAAATGCATTCACAAGACCGGCTTTATCGGAAATCACATTGGCCGTAGCCGGGAAAGTAAAATCGGGGGTAGTAGTGGCACAAATAATGAGGTCAATTTCTTCCGGCCCAATTCCGCGTTTCTCCAGCAAAACCTTTATTGCCTCCACCGCCATATCAGAAGTACCTTTGCCTTCTCCTTTTAGTATACGACGTTCTTTAATTCCTGTACGGGTTTGTATCCACTCATCAGTAGTATCTACCATCGTCTCCAGTTCCGCATTCGTCAGCACATAATCAGGAACATAACCGCCTACTGCCGTGATCGCAGCATGTATTTTCTGCATCTATCAATGTTTAAGAAAAAGCAAAATTAAGTGTTTCTACGCTCTGGTAGTATTAAAGTATTTATACATACCTGCAAATCATTATGTACTCATACCGCCACAGGCGCTGATTACTTGTCCTGTAACATAGCTGCTCATATCCGATGCAAGGAATAATGCGACATTGGCTATTTCCTCCGGCTTGCCAAAACGTTGCAGCGGTATTTGCTCAAACCACTTTTCCGCCCCACCCTCTTTCAGGTAATGCGTCATATCGGTTTCAATGAAGCCGGGAGCTATGGCATTGCAGCGGATATTGCGGCTCCCCAATTCCAGTGCTACCGATTTGGTAAAGCCGATGATACCTGCTTTAGAGGCAGCATAGCTGCTTTGACCGGCGTTGCCTTTAACACCAACCACTGAGCTTAGGTTAATGATGCTGCCCGCACGGGCTTTCATCATTGGCCTGATCACCTGTTTTGTCAGGTTGAATACTGATTTCAGGTTAGCCTGCATTACTTCATCCCACTGCTCAGGCGTCATCCGCAGCAAAAGGTTATCGCGCGATATACCTGCATTGTTTACACATATATCTATGGCACCAAAATCTTTGGTTACATCACTGGCCAGTTGTTCGGCAGCGGCATAATCACCCGCGTCCGATTTATAGCCCTTGGCTTTTACGCCCATAGCAGCCAGTTTGTCTTCCAGCGCTTTTGCACGCTCTTCCGAGGAAAGGTAGGTAAAGGCAATATTGGCACCCTGCTCAGCAAATTTTAATGCTATAGCTTCACCGATGCCCCTGCTGGCCCCAGTTATCAGCGCGGTTTTATTTTCAAGCAATTTCATAAATAACTATGCGTTAAATCAGCCGCTAAAATAGTAATAAAGGTAGAAAAGTTATCCCTGCTTATAATTATACAGGCACAGTTCTGTTAATTTTGGACCATGCAACACATTATTAACACTACACGCAATACCAGGCAGTTTGTTTTAGACATAACGGAGCCGCTTACATTAGACGAACTAAATTATATACCTACTGGCTTCAACAACAATATTGCATGGAATATGGGGCACCTTGTAGCTGCTTTGCAAGGGGTATGTTACCTGCGTTCGGGGTTGCCTCTGTTAATAGATGACAACTTTTACGCTCAGTATAAACCTGGTTCCAAACCCGGGCATTTTATCAACGAGACAGAAATAGCATCCATAAAGACGCTATTAGTTACAACATTAGACCAAATGGAAATCGATTATAAAAATGGGAAATTCAAAGCCTACGAGGGCTTTCAGACAAGGTATGGTGTATCTATCAACAATATAGATGAGGCAATTAATTTTTTACCTTATCACGAAGGCTTGCATACGGGGTATATCATGGCGCTCAAAAGGACTCTGCCGGTAAGTAAAGCCATGCAATAACCGTTTAACTGCGTTCACAATACCTGTAAGGGTTAAAGCAACCATCTTTTCCTTAAATAGTTTTGTACAGGCCGTTCATATACAGCATACACAATAACCGCTGTAACAATTACTATTGCGATAAAAAAAGCCAGCATAGCAGTTGACCTGAATATGTTATCACTGTCCGGATTTATTATAAGCATTAAAGCAAGCTGTATGGGAAAATGCAGCATATACGTACTATAGGTAATATCGCCTAACGACTTTACAAAAAATAGTATTCTTTCATGTTTTAATCCGGCGAAGCCGTAAATAAATAGCATTAACAGCAATGAAGAACCCGCAATACCGGCTGAAGTCCGAAACCAATCGTAAATCCAGTCTTTTACTATTCCCAGGCTTACCGGGATTGCCAATAGGGTACAAACACCTGCCAGGGCCGTGAACAGGTATAAAGGCTTTATATTCCTGTTATAGAAAAAACAAAGCAGGCATCCGGTAAAAAAGTAATAAATACATTCATAAAACTGGGCTGGGACTTTTAATAAGTAACCCAACGATACTATACCTGCAATAATAAATATCCTCCGGCCACTAAGCAGCCCTGCTGCACTAACAAAGAAAAAAAGAAAATAAACAAATATTTCAACCGACACGCTCCAGACCGGGCCATTGAAAGAATTGCCATAATTCCCCCATTGACTAACAAAAAATAAGTGGCGTATAAATGATGCAATATCATTGGAATGATATGCAAAAAAACTACCGTGTATTGAATGGTAGCTGTACTGTAATACAGCCACTACAATAAGTGTGGCAAAATGTAAAGGGTAAAGTCTGCTGAACCTTAATAAGGAAAACGTTTTAATATTCACCTTATGCGCGGCAATGGTATCTGCATATATACAGTAAAAAATAAACCCGGATATTAACCAAAATATCTCCACTGCATACCCACCATGGTTATATATAAACTGTAAAATATTGCTGAATGGTAGTATTGTAGTAGCTACTTTTTCTCTGCCGCTGAATGGCCTCAGAAACATTCTGTAATGAAACACGACAACTGCCAGCGACAATAGAAAACGCAACAGGTCTATACCTGCAAGCGATGATTGGTACTTTTTATGGGCTAAGGTCATTTTATTGGCGTGTAAATAATGCACTTAATACACAGCCCCTAAAATAATCAGTTCTTTTTATATCCGAATACGATGCAGGCGAATAAGAATAAAATAAGATTCAGCATGTTTGCCAGCACAATGGTAAGCCCTGCAAACATCAGCAGGTAGCCCGTAAGGATTTTCCGGCTGTGCGCCCCCAGTTCGGTATCACTCATTTTTCTGGAAACCATTTCATTTGAAAATAGTTCCTTATCAAAATCAGATTGGGCAACAACAATCCAGATAAGAGATAAAAACAGAAGCAATATCCCCGCCATATTCATCCACGTGGTATCAAAAAAAACAATAGGAATGAAAACTTTGTATACCGAAGGATAAAGCGCAAAACAACAAGTTATCGTTGTAAAAATCATTATCAGGGACCTGTACAATCTTCCTTTTACCAGCCTGTCGTCATCCTTATTTAACCCATTGGTCACTCCAACTACCTGCGGATGGTATCTTCGTATTTCAGCCCATATAATTGTCAGTACATAATAAGCAAACACAAAGGCCAACAGGGGGAGCCTTAAATCCGATTCACGTAAACTTGTCATTTCTTTGTCCTAATGATTGTAATATTGATTTAATACAATTTAACAAATTTTAATCATAATTAATAAAATTTTTTTAGCCCAATATTTAAATAAGGAGTATAATTTTTATTTGCGACTTAAAAAGCAATACCGGGAGCATGCTCCCGGTATTGCTTTTTATTTATTTCCTGTTTATCAGGGCTACTTATACTTATCTCACCACATCAAATGGTTTGGTCAGCATCTGGCCGTCTCCGCCTGTTGCTCTCAGTATGTAGTGCCCGTTGGCAAATTTGCTCACGTCTATGG
>CAZUMM010000005.1:134425-206323 GCA_964621795.1 uncultured Flavipsychrobacter sp. | reverse complement strand
AGTTGATGTTAGAATTCTTGCCTTTAAAAAGAATTGGAGTAATGCCGTTCCGCATATTGATAAAGAGTCTTTGTGTTTAATTAAATACTATAAGCGTTTTTCGCTAAGTGCAATAGCTGCACACGTAGCATGTATTGCCCTGTACCCTGTAGGGTATGCCTCCGAATTGAGGAAAATTATCAAAAAAATTCCCTCTTCGTTTGTAGTAGCATTGAAAATGTTTCTGCAGTTACATTATGCCAGTTTTTTTGTTTTAATCCAAAAACGTCAAAAGATAAAGCATATTCATGCACACTTTGCGAGTACTCCTGCAACAATAGCCTATTTGGTATCAAAAATCGCAAACATTTCCTATAGTATAAGTGCTCATGCGAATGATATCTATGTTAAAGATGAACTGTTTATTGAAAAAATGAATAACGCAAAGTTTGTAGTTACCTGTACGGCTGCAAACAAAGAGTATATTGATTGTATAACTAAGAGTAGGGTGTTCCATATTTATCACGGAATTGATATTGACAAGTGGCATTATAAACGCATACCTTTTGAAAAGCCACTTCAGAAAGTTAAAATACTGACTGTTGCAAGATTAGAGGAAAAAAAAGGAATAATTTTTTTACTAAAAGCGCTCAGCCTTTTGTCGTCTAAAATGGATTTTGAGTGTTTAATTGTTGGTGCTGGAAGAGAAGAAGGAATGTTAAAGGATTATGTTTTCTGTTCCGGCCTTACAAATAAAGTAAGTTTTGCGGGAGAAGTTCTGCAAAAAGAGCTTTTTCAGCTGTATTATCAGTACGACATTTTTGTGCTGCCATGTATTGTAGCTAACAATGGAGACAAGGACGGGTTGCCTAACGTACTGGTAGAAGCGTTAGCTACCGGAATACCCGTGATTACAACAACTGTTTCTGCTATACCGGAATTAATAACTGATAGAGAAAACGGAATATTTGTTATAGAAAAGGATGCAGAGAGTTTAGCAAATGCTATTAATGAATTAAGGTTATCACCCGAAAGAATGAATTTAGTTACTACTAATGGAAGAAAGACAGTGGAAGATCATTTCAACATTAATACTTGTCTAAACCAGTTGTATAGACTTTTTAAAGAAGAGATGCAATGAAGAAGAAGGTACTGCTGGTCTCAGAAGCCACAGTCGGTGGGGCATATAAGCATTTATTGCTTTGGGCTGAATATTTGCCTAAGGAAATATTTGATGTATCGCTGGTGCTATCACCGCTTAGAGGTCAGCCACAAATACCACCGTTCCTGCTGAATGAATGGAATGTGAAATGTATATATATCCCTATGAAGAGATCTGTGTCATTGCTAAGCGATCTCAAAGCATTTAGTATGCTGTATAAACACATGAGAAAAGAACACTATGATATTGTTCATTTCCATAGTTCAAAAGCAGGTTTTTTAGGAAGATGTGCTTGTTTGCTGCATGCTCCTGCACGTATAATTTATACACCTCATTGCTATTATTTTCAGGGACAAACAGGTTTTAAGAGATTTTTTTTTAAAAAGTTGGAACAATTTGCTGCTATTAATACAAATACAGTTATCACCTTAAGTGAAGGAGAAAAAGCATTGACTTTAAAAGAAAATATTACAAAACCTGAAAAAATAGTTTGCACCACAAATGCGCTGCCTCCCGGTTACAGCAAAAAAAACAGATTGCAAAAAGATCCTGTCAGGGGACGGTATAACATAAGCGACGGGGCGCTTATAGTAGCAGGAATTGGCCGACTAACCCAGCAAAAGGGATGGGGAACATTTTTGAGAATGGCGCACATGGTTTTAAAAACAAAAAAAAATGTAGTTTTTATGATAGTTGGTGATGGTGAAGACTATCGGAAGTTAATGCAGGCAGTAAATAAGTATGAAATTAATTCCAATGTAGTATTTACCGGAAACGTAGAAAATATGCACGAGATATACAGAATTTCAGATGTTGTATTAAATACGTCTCTGTGGGAGTCCTGCTCTTATGTAATACTTGAAGCTATGGCATACGGCATTCCAATTGTAGCAACAAATATTCCGGGCAATAACGACTTTGAGGCGCTTAGGACCAATCAACTGTTATTTGATAAAAACGATTATTCTTCTGGCGTTAGGATTCTTAATATGTTATTGGAAGATAATAGTTATAGAGAAACTATAGGTCAGAAAATGCTTGAAAACTTCAATGTCAATAATGACTTTAGCGAGTTTATTAAAATTCATAAATTTATTTATACAAAATAAAAAGTATGCTCGAGGTTAAAGGCGTACACATGATATACCCCGTTGCTAAGAGGTATAAAGAAATAATTACACAGCCGTTTAAAAATAATTTTAAGCACGCGCTGAACAATATAAATATGAATGTTCAGTTGGGCGATAGAATTGCATTTCTCGGAGCAAATGGGGCTGGGAAAACATCCCTTTTAAAATTAATAGGAGGATTATTACTGCCTACTAAGGGAAATATACTGATCAATAATTACGATACTGCTTTACATAACTTGGAAGCCCGTAAATCAGTGGGTTTTATTCTTAATGAGGAACGAAGTTTCTATTGGCGATTGACAGGAAAGCAGAACCTGGCATTTTTTGGAACACTTGATAATATTTATGGTAAACAATTAAAGTCTAAAGTTGACAACCTTATTTCTGTAGTTGGCCTGGAAAGCGCGGCTGATAGCCTTGTTGGTACTTATTCATCAGGTATGAAGCAAAGGCTTGCAATTGCCCGCGGGCTACTTTCTGACCCCAAAATATTAGTACTGGATGAACCTACCAGGACTTTAGACCCTATAGCAGCAGAAGAAATTAAGCAACTACTGAATAAAATATACTCAGAAGATGACAGAATATTGCTTATTGCAACCCACAATTTAGAGGAAGCAGATACATTATGCAACAGAATTTGTATCATGAAAAAGGGTTACGTGATAGTTGACGAAGAGTTGAAAGACATAAAACAAAAAACGGAAAGTCTATACAAATATTATGAGTCTATACACACCAATAATACTCCACTATGAATTTTAAAAAAATAAGAGCTTTTGTTATAAAAGATTTTATTATTGAGTCGAGCTATAAAGTTGCATTTGCCGTATCATTAGTCAATGCCCTTTTTCCCGTATTGTCTTATTTTTTTTTAAGTAAGATAATAAAAGCCAATAGTGCCTCATTGGAAAAATATGGGGGTGATTATTTTTCCTTTGCATTAATAGGAATTGCATTTACATCTTATTTTACAGTTGCTGTTGGTACTTTTTCAAGCACTATGAGAAGATCTCAAATGGCAGGTTGCCTGGAGGCAATTTTAAGTTCGCAGACAACTTCTTCAGAAGTAGTATTAATGTCATCCGTATACAGTTTTATTTCAGCTTTAATACAGTTAGCGGTAATATTTGCAGTAGGTATTGTTTTTTTTCATTTTAATTATTCTAACATTAATATTGTATCAACGATAATTGTTTTTATTCTTTCGCTTTTAGTATTTGTAAGCTTGGGTATTTTTTCAGCCGCCGGAACGATAATGTTTAAAAAAGGTGAACCATTTGGTTGGATCTTTGGCAGTATTAGTGCATTGATAGGAGGGGCATATTTCCCTATTGACATCTTGCCTCAATGGATGCAATATTTGTCAATATTAGTTCCTGTAACCTATACTTTAGAAGCCTTAAGATTGTCTATATTGAAGAATTTTTCTGTAGGAATGCTTTATCATGAAATTTCTATCTTGACTGTCATGGGATTAGCTTTATTCCCATTAAGTCTTATCTTTTTCAACTGGGCTGTTGTTAAGGGTAAAAAAAATGGAACATTAGTGCAGTATTGATTGGGTCTAAGTGTCCCACTTAGGCCAGTGGGATCAATTATACTATAAATTGGTACTCGAGGCCTGTGAGATTTTTCAGGCTATGGGAAAATAAGCCTTCCGTTGAATTAGCTAACTATAGTTTTCAAATCTTCAATAATCCAGTTCGATAAAAGTTCCAATCCGGTTCACTTCAAAAAATGCAAGCGTAGCGCTTGCATTTTTTGTTTGATTTAAACGTTAACTATACAGATCTAATGCTTGTTACTCTTCAATAATGATATGATCTATTGTAGCGCCGAGGCTTAGAAGAATTTCCTTCAGGTCGGTAACAAATTTTTCCGGCCCGCAGATGTAAAACGGCTGGTCGAAATCTTCTATATGTTCAATAAGGAATTTACGGTCTATCCGTCTTTCAATAAACCCGACCACATTTTCACGCGTAAAAACAGGAATAAAATTATCCTTTAGCATAGCATATAACTCTTCCCCCATTATTACATCCTCCCTTGTTTTGTTTGAATATATCAGCAGGTTTTTAGAAATACGCTTATACCGCTCCAGGTAGCGGAGGATGGACAAAAATGGAGTTATGCCAGACCCCGCGGCAATAAATACACCGTTTCCTTTATATTGGATGGTCCCGAAAATGTCGTGAAGGATCAGTTCATCTCCCTTATTAATGCTTTCAAGCTTTTTAGTGAAGCCGTTATGTTCGCGGTATATCTTTATCATGAACTCCAGATACTCCTCGTCGGGCAGGTTGGTAAACGTAAACGGCCGCAACGTCTTATCCCAGCCGGGTACATTGATGGAGATATTTACAGACTGCCCGGGTATAAATGTATATCCCGGTGGTTTTTCAAGAACAAAACGTTTTACGTCATGTGTAATATAATTCGTTTCAATGACCTTTAAAATCACGTGTGGGTACAATTGCGCTGTATTTGCCGGTTCGCGGGATTGCATTGCACCAGTTTGTTCGGCTAGTTTATTTTCTTCTGTCATTTTTTTGTTGGTGTGCTGGTAAATTGCTCATCAAAAGTACATCGGCAGTGGCCAATTTATTCAAATTCTTTTACTGCGCCCGGCAAACACGCCGCTACTCCCCTGATCCCCGAAATTGTCAAAGTTATTAATATGGCGTCTACAACTTCAGCTTTGGTAGCACCAAGCTTCCTGGCCATAGGTACATGAAATTTAACAGCTGTTTCATCGCCTTGCGCAGCTTTCAAAGCTATATAAATTAATTGCTTTGTTTTTTCATCCAGCCCCCGGCTGGCAATAAGGGACTGAATAAGCCCGTTGAAAGCTTCAGCCACCTGCGGGGCTTCCTTTTGAAATATCTCCATTGGGTCCATTTGCAGCATTTTTGTAAATAAAATTCGCACAGGGCAAATTGAGAAAGAGTGACATGCATCATCATAAAATATGATCAATATCAATTCCGGGTTTCAACCGGGTATAAGCCTTTGTGGTTTTATAAGGAAATAGTTCTATTGGTATTGATTTGTTCGAGGAATACATCGTCATGGGCAACCACTATCAGCGTGCCTCTGTATTCATTAATGGCCATAGTCAGTATTTCAATGTTTTGAATATCCAGGTTGTTGGTAGGCTCATCTAAAATAATGATATCAGGTGCATCTATATTGATAGTCAGACAGCAGAGCAGCAAGCGCATTCTTTCACCGCCGCTTAGCGTGCTGCAGGGTTTGTCCCAGTAATCTTTGGCAAAAAGAAACCGGTTGAGCCTTATTTTTATTTCATGTTCCTGCAATCCCGAATTATTGAATAGTTCTGCTTGTTCATATACCTTTTGTGTGCCATCAATCAGTGAATAGCCCTGGTCTATATACACGGTTTTATTGTTGGCCCTGGAGGTGCTGCCTGTTGCCACCTCCAGTTCACCCAGTATTATTTTTATCAGTGTTGTTTTTCCGCTGCCGTTATTTCCCTTCAGGGCAATACGCTCACCGCTTGTAACCTGGAAGCTAAGGTCTTCTTTCCAAATACTGCGCGAGCCATAACAAAAATTTATCTCTTTTGCAGAAAACAAAACCTTGCCTGTGTGCAAACGGGAGTTATCGAAACCAAATTTTATTTTATCAATATCGGCTACGGATGCCCTAAGGTGCTGCAGGTCTTTGTTAAGGGCCTCTATTTTTTCCGTATGAGCATTCTTCAATTTAGCCGTGCTGTTTTCAGCACTGTTCCGAAGCGTATTCATCATGATTTTGGCAACGCCGGCTTTTTCCTGTTTGCCCTTGCCCCGTGCGTCCAGTTTCTGCCGTCGTTCGGCAGTTTCACGTTCCTTTTCTTTGGCTTTCCGCAAGGCTTTTTCTTTATTCAATACATCGTGGTCCAGTGCATTTTTCTCCATCTCTTTTTGTTCGGAGTAAAAACTGTAGTTGCCGCCATATACCTTAATGCCGTCTGCGGTTAACTCGCACATCTTCGGCAATAAATCTAAAAGTTTGCGGTCGTGGGTTACTACAACCAAAGTGCACCTGGCCGATACTATGAACTGATAAAGCAATTGCCGGGCAGATGCATCCAGGTGGTTACTAGGCTCATCCATTAACACCAGGGGAGGCTGGTGAATGATGATGCCGGCCAAAAATACCAGCATCTTCTGGCCACCGCTTAAAGATGCCAGCCGCCTGTCCGGGTTTAATTCCCCCAGTTCCCAGTAGCGCAAAGCTTCTGTGCATCTTTCTTGTATGGTCCAGTCATCGGCAAGTATTTCAAAATTTTTTTCAGAAGCATTGCCGTTTAATATATGCTCCAATGCTTTCAGCTTATGGTCAACACCCCAGGCCTGTGAAATTGTAAAATGGTCATATTGCTGAAAAAGCTGGGGGATATAGTAAGGCGGGGCATCTACAGACAGCTGCCCTTCTGTGTATTGAAGCTCATTGGCAATGATTTTTAACAATGTGGACTTGCCCGAGCCATTCTTCCCGATCAATGCAATCTTGTCGTACTCTTTTACAGAGAGGTTGATATTGGTAAAGAGTACATCCTTATCAGGATGCGTATAGGAAATGTTTTGTAAGCGTATCATAATTTCTTTCTTAATGAAAACAATAGAAACCACGACGTGTGGCTAGCTTTACCTGTACTGTTTGAAAGAAATTATTTTTTACATTTCGATGTGACGCTTAAAAATTTAAATGCAAAGATACAAATATTTTAAGCAACGAAGCCGCCTGTAAAACATTGGAGGCGGCTTCGAAGTGCCGGGTTTAATTGAAAGACCGCCTGAATGCCAGTGGTGAGAAGTTTGTCTTAGCCTTAAACAATTTGCTAAAAGATTGCGGATGTTCGAAGCCAAGAGAATAAGCTACTTCACTAACCGACAGGCTGGTGGTTGATAGTTTTTCCTTAGCCTTGTCTATCAGCTTTTGATGGATATGCTGCTGTGCATTTTGACCGGTAAGTGCGCGCAACATATCGCTCAGGTAGCTGGGAGATACATGCAGGCTTTCGGCAAGATGCTGGACCGTAGGCAACCCTTCGTTTAACGACCGCTCATTATCAAAATATTCATTCAGGAGTGCCTCCATTTTTTGCAATACATCATTATTTGCAGTCTTACGCGTAATAAACTGGCGCTTGTAAAATCTTTGTGAATAGTTGAGCAGTAAATCGATTTGTGAAATAAGCACATCCTGACTCAGGTCGTCTATCCTGTTATTCAGTTCCTCTTCCATTATATTGAAAATCGAGAATATTGTTTTTTTCTCGGCATCTGAAAGATATAGCGCTTCATTAGCGGCATAAGAAAAGAATCCATACTCCTTAACCTTCTGCGCCAGTGGGTAACCAAGAAAAAAATCCGGGTGTACCAGCAAGGTGTATTGTGAATACGCGCAAGGGTCCGCTTCGGCATTAACAACCTGGCCGATGACCTGGTTAGGTGCTGCAAACATTAGTCCGCCTGCATCAAAATCGTAGTAATGCTGGCCATACCTCAACCTTCCTGAAAGCGCAGGTTTGTATGATATCTTATAAAAGTTGAGCACATGGGCATGCGGCAGGCTGCGAATGCCCCCCTGTTCCGTACCTGGGCCACCAAGCAGGCTGATGAGCGGGTGACACGGTTCGGGTAAACCATACGCCCGGTGCGCTTCTGAAATGGATGTGAATTTATAACGACTTATTTTTTCCTTTTTCATACTGAATGGTATTTTAAATATACCCATTGTAAACCTTATTCGTAACAGAGTATTCCCGCGCCTTAGCCGGCATGCCCCTGTGCTGCATTCGAAACGGCTTCCCATGCCTCCCAGGTGGCCAGCCGTTCAGCATAGGCCGCACGTACCATAGGCAAGTTGTGGCTGCCCAGGAAAAGCCGCAAAGGAGGCTGGTCGGCATCAACTACTTTGAAGATAGCATCCGGCGTTGCTTTGGGGGCGCCTTTTTCCATATTCTGCAAAATTCCGAAGAATTGTGCCTTAAAATCCGAATAGATATCCATACCTGCTGCAAACTTTAAAGATTCAGGGCTTCCGAACTCAGTTGCATAAGCGCCCGGCTCTATAATGGTCACCTTAATGCCAAAAGCTTTTACTTCTGCTGCCAGGCTCTCGTGTATTGCTTCAAAAGCCCATTTCGAAGAGCAGTAGTAACCGATCACGGGTAGGGTAGTATGTCCAAGGCCGCTTGATGTGCCTAATATATGCCCGCTACCTTGCTGCCGCAGCAGGGGCAGGGCTGCTTTGATGACCGTAAGCGGACCGAAGATATTAGTTTCATATTCTGCACGAACGTCATCTGTACTGGCTTCTTCAATGGTCCCCACCAGTGAATAGCCGGCATTGTTAAATACGATATCGAGCCTCCCGAAATGTTCAAATGCCTGCAATATGGTGGCTTCAACCTGTTCAGCCCTGGTCACGTCCAACTCCAGTGTCAATACATTTTCACCATATTTTTCCTTGTAGTCTGCTATGCTTGCCAGGTTGCGTGCAGTGGCTGCCACTTTATCGCCGCGTTGTAATGCAGCCTCCGTCCATACGCGTCCAAAGCCACGCGATGTGCCGGTAATGAACCATACTTTTGTACCCTGTGTTTCACTTGTTTTTGCCTGGCTGTTTTGCTGCTGTTCCATAATTTTTTGAAATAATTTTTGGTATACAGCAAAGGTCCTGCACTACATACCCCTGTACGTAACCATATTAAGGGTTTACGTAGCCTAAATGAGGGGAATGGAGGTACTGCTACAAATTACAGGTGAAGAAAGGCTGCAATGGTGAAATAATCCATATACCAGCCTGCTTTCATTATACGTTACAGGGTAAAAACAGCCTATTTTTTAACGGCCTTCATAGCGGCTAAATAGATTTTCCGGATGCTATTTTTTTCTTCCCTGTCTGCAATCGTTTCTATGGCCGGCAACAGGTCTTTGTTATGTTTTGTGTTCAGTTTTAAAATTTCTCCCAATGCATAAGCGGCACTCCAGCGCACAACGGTACCAGTATGTTCTGTATTGGCAAGAAGGTTGGAAATAGCACTGTCGAGCTTTGCAGGGAAAAGATGTGCAATATTCCCGACTACCTTGGCCGATTCCCATTTTACCCTTGGTGCTTTTCCTGCCAGGGTTTGTGTTACAAATGCGAGCACATTTTCATCTGCAATGTCCGGTTTTTGCTTTGTAGCAAATTCCAGGGCTTCAATGCAAGTAGCTTTTGCCGGGTCTTTCTCTTTTGTGGCAAATTCAATGAGATTTTTAGTGCTCAATGTATTGTCCAGTAGCCAATTGCTGATTGTTTCCGTTTTTTCTTTTGGCTTAATAGCCTTGTCTTTTAATAAACCTTCAATATCCATAATGTTATAATTTATTTTTCCAGCGCTCCAATTTAGGAATACCTTTTGTAAAAAATCCGGCCAGAAACCCGGGGAAGCCCATTTCTTTCATTTTACCCTTTACGACTGCCTGCATTTCTTCTGCCGTACAACCGGGGTGTTTAAATTCCCCGTTTTCATAACAGTAAGCACAATACATCCTATTAATAGTTCCGTCTTTATTGGTTCCGCCTCCATTGGGAGATTTGGAGAGCGGCATTCCGCAGCTCTGGCAGTTTTTATAACTTTTTTCCATGCTTATTTTTTGCAAAGGTAAACATGCCCCACTGTCAACCCTATGTCAGTTTGTTTAAAGAAAACTGGAAAAATACCGGCTCTGGGCAGTGTGTATTGTTGTAGTATAATGGTTTAGTTTAATGTGGGTATTTTTGACCCTGAACTTTAGCCTTAGTTCTTTACCTTTATTATACATTTCCCGTTTACATAAATGCTGTATGCGATAGTAGATATTGAGACCACCGGTAGTTATGCCCTCGGTAATGGCATAACCGAGATAGCCATTGCTATACATGACGGCACGCGTGTGGTCGATTTCTACGAAACACTGGTGAACCCCCACCGCCCCATACCTTACTTCATACAGTCGCTGACGGGGATTACTGACGCTATGGTAAGGAAGGCCCCTTCTTTTAACGAGGTGGCGGCACATATACATGACCTGTTGCAGGATAAGGTATTCGTAGCGCATAATGTAAATTTCGATTACTCTTTTGTGAAGCATAACCTGCAGGAGGCAGGCTACACGTACGAGGCGCGCAAGCTGTGTACCGTGCGGCTGGCGCGTAAGATACTCCCGGGATATAAAAGCTATAGCCTGGGAAAGCTGTGCCATCAACTGGGTATTGGCATTAGCAACCACCACCGGGCAGGCGGCGATACAAGGGCTACTGCCGAACTCTTTACCATGCTGGTGGCCAATGATAAGGAGGATGTACTGATGGCCATGCTGAAGGGCCGGAACCGGGAACAATACCTGCCGCCCCACCTGCCTGTAGAGCAGATAGATAACCTGCCGCAAAAGCCGGGGGTATATTACTTCTACAATGGTACGGGGAAAGTAATATATGTAGGTAAGGCCATAAACATAGCCAAGCGTGTAAAGAGCCATTTCAGCAATAATAAAACCGGGAAGCAGAAGCAGGATTTCCTGCGCGAGATACACCGCATCAGCTACCGCGAGTGTGCTACCGAGCTGATGGCGCATATACTGGAAAGTACCGAGATACGCCGTATATGGCCGGTGTACAACCGCAGCCAGCGGGGTTACCTGCCGCAGTTTGGCCTGTATGTGTATGAAGACCGTAACGGGTTTAAACGCTTTGGTATAGAGAAAACACGCAGGGCATTCAAGCCCCTGTACACCTTCAACACACTGGTAGAAGGGCATCAATGGCTGCGCCGGTTGATTGATGAGTTTGGCCTCTGCGTGCGGCTGTGTAATCTTGCTAAAGTAGCACCCTGTGCCGATAATGTACATGCTGAAGATTGCAGCGGCCAGTGCCCTGATGCTCTGGGCTATAAACGCTACAACCGCCGTGTAGACAATGCTATCGAGTGGATGCAGAAGCACCTGCCTACATTTGCTTTTATAGATAAGGGTATCAGTGAAGATGAGCAAAGCTGCATACTGGTGAAGAAGGGTAACTTTTACGGCATGGGCTATATAACGGACGAACAACCGCTGAAAGATCTTGAACTGCTGCAGGAAAAGCTGGAGCCTTACCAGGATAACGATTACATTCGTAATCTTATTTTAAAACATGCGGCTACCTACCCTGAAAAGTGCGTGGCCTTCGGTTCCATCCCCCTCCCCGAAGGAAACGCTACGCGCAGCGGCATTACCTCCTGATTTTTTTGAGGTTAAAACACCGGGTTCTTTAATGGCGTATTTTTCTGTGCCCATACATGAATTATGAGTATTTTGGCTATTATTTATAATGGCAAAAATACAAATTTTTGTTACCCTGTTAAGTTCGTACCGTGTTTTTACCCCGTTAAATCACGGTCTTTCCACCGTTATTTCACGCTTGTCTGGTAGTTTTTGCTATCCTTATTTTGTATTCAAATTGATGCGGTATGAATCATTATGTTATTACCTACCATGTAATTATAGATGAACGTTCGTCGATTGAGGGCACTACGGGCAATGTTGTGTTTGGTGCCAGGCACGCAAAAGATTATAAGCCGTTGCAGGTAGCGCAGTATATCAGGGAGGAGTATGCACTATTATATCCCGGTGCTACAAATATCCGGGTACGTTTCCAGGAAGTAGAACTGGTGGACGAAGAAGTATATGAAACAGCCAGCGGGGACTTTACACTGGAGCAGTGGTTGTGTAAGGTTGAGTGATGTACCTGTGTGGTATTTCTACATCCTTGCACCCTTATTCCCCCTCCCGGGAGGAGCGTGCGGTGAGTTTATGCGGAGCAGGGTGGGTTTATATGTTATGTCCCTTTACGCGATTCAATATAGGTTTCTATGCAGCGTAGCACCAAGCTGTGAGATGCGGGAATTGCAATATAGTTATCTGCATATGCAGGTTATTTGTGTATGTCTTCCATAGCATCCAGCAAATCAAACAGATTATTTAAATCGTGCAGTAAATCTTCATAGTAAGCGGGTATGCTATCCTGCCCGGTGATGAGCCATGCCATGAGCATTTTGCGCAGGTTGCGGCTGAGGCGTGCAGGCGGCGTATACTCAAGAAAGGTGGCGAAAGCAGCGGATGAAGTTGTTGCCTGCGTGCGGATAGTTTTACGGATGGGCATTTTTATGGTGTTTTTAGATTGTTTTATTTGTATTTTCGTTGACGGAATAAAATTAGAGTTTACTCACTAAATAAGCAAGAGTATACTCAAATAAATTTTGAGAAAAATCTCGCATGGAAACATCGGTACAAAGATTAAAGCAATATCTTGAAGCGAAGGGTGTCAGTCCCAGTGCGTTTTATAGCGCTACGGGCCTGTCGAATGGTTATTTGAATAATGTGAAGGTGTTGGGTGCCGATAAACTGGAGATTATCCTCAGGTATTACCCCGACCTGAATGCCCTTTGGATTATTACGGGCAAAGGAAGTATGTATAACCCAAAGACAAAAAATACGGGTTATGATGCAGGGCAGCCCGGCAAAGACACGCTGCGAATAGTGCAGGAACTGGAGCAGAAATATAATGTTGCCGTACCGCCACCTTCTGCCGATGTGAATATTTCCCTTCACGACCTGAAGGTGCGCATTATGGAACAGACGGAACTGCTGAAAGATTTATTGAAGGAGATGAAGAAGAATAGATGATACGTTTCAGGCTGGGCAGAAGTCTTTGTGTCGCCATTTTCTTACCGGCAGAGTCGTTAACGCCTGATTGCAAGTAGCCATCAGCCCGCCAAATATCGTAGCTACCGTTTCACCCATTATAATGTTTTCGATGGCTAAATGACATGGTAGGGATCAATTATTGTGCTAAATCTGTAAGTTATAGTTAATTAAAGATTATGTATTCCAATATTATGGTGAGCACCCCGGTAATAATTACGGGTATATATGCGTTTTCTATAGAGAAAAAATAACAGGAGTGACGCCAATAAAGTGCTGATGCCAAATAAAAGATGTGGATAGGCGATGCCATCCAGATAAGCAGATGGTACTAGTGGAGAGGAGAGCAGGCAATATGTTTGCCAGTAAAAGAAAAGGTGTCTTATAGAAATAGATAACTGTAAACACAGAAATATTAATGCAAATGCATTTTTGCCGCGCATAACTTTTACTGTGCCAGCCAGTATTTTCTCAGCAGCCATTCAGCTACCGCAAACAATAATATCAGGAAGAAGAACCACTTCCAGTCAACCAGCGGAACAGTTTCTGTGTTGGTTTGTATAACAGGTTTGATGTTGGTGTTTTTTGTTACGCTGTCATATAACGAGGCGATATTGGCAACCGGTACGAAGCTGCCGTTGTATTTGTTGGCAAGGCTATACATCATAGGGTAGTCGGCGCCGCTTTCCAGCATTTCCAGCGGCAGACTTTCTACTACAAAGCTGCCTGTGGCAGTGTAGGTCTTGCTGTTGTAGCTGGCAGATGCCGTATAGCTGTACGTGCCACCGGCCCACACGCCAATATTAAGACGGTAGGCATTGCCCGAACGCTCGAATGTATAAGGCTGTTTGTTTCCTGCACTGTCAGTAATGTTCAGCGTAACATCCGGTGTGTTTACCTGCTCGTTATTGGCATTCAGCAGCCATGCGTTGAGGGTTATGCCCTCCTGGTCGCTCCACACATACTTGGGCATCTCTACCCGGAAGGGTTTTTCATTGTTGTTTGCCGATAGAAAAGCTATCGTCTGGCGTATGCATTCATCAATTGTTTCGTGCGTGCCAAAGTTCTTGTATTCGTATAGCCGCCAGCGCCACAGCCCTTCGCCGGTGGTAAGAACTGTAGGAACGTTCCCTTGTTTAAACGTCCATAGAGGTGTTTTGCCGGGGTCGTCTTTCTGTTCAAACAGGTTGATGGTATTAGGCATCGGCCTCACTTCCCCTACAGGTACAGCTAATGGCGGCAGTTTGTCGGTAATGGCACGTATGTTTTGCGGCAGGGTAAAGAGGTTGAACGAAGGGTTGACCACAGGGAATATATTGCGCAGGTTTTGCGAGCTGATGTTGAGGATGGCAGGTGCGCCCTGGTTGTTGGCGAGCGCGCCATTGGTTTGTGCCCCCAGTATGAACCATACGGGTTTTTGTATGCCGTCGAGCTGGCGTACACGGCCATATACCGAGGGCAGCTCGTGCAGTATGATGATATCGTAACCGGTGAAGGTGGCAGGAAGGTCGCCCAGCATACGGATGGTCAGCTGGTAGTTTTCCATACCGTCAAGCGCCTCCTTTATAGCATGTATATCGGGGTGGGGGGCAACGGCAGCCAGTAATATCTTTTTCTTTTCGTCTATCACTTCTACAAAAACATCCCGGTGGTTATTGGCAGTGTTTGTTTCGCCTTCGGCCACGGGCAGGGAAATCACATAGTGGTGCATCCCCGGTTTGGCGGCTTCGAGGCTGAAGGATAGCGAACGGTCGAAACGGCTGGTGCTGATGCCCAGCGGCACTTCGCCAATGCGTATGCCGTTTTCCGTAAGCAGGGCGCTGCCGGTGTAGCCATTGCAGCGGTCGGCTACTGCGTCGGCACGTATCTCGAAACGGCTGTTGAGCGTTGCGGTTTTATTGGCATATACCCTTGTGATGCGCAGGTCTTTTTGCGCGCTGCTATCGCCTATACCTGCCACATATACAGGGCAGCTGAGCGATAGCTGCTGGTAAACGGGGTTGCTGCCGCGGTTGAAACGGCCATCGGTAGCCAGTATGACGGCTCCGAGGTTTTGCGAGCCGTAGTACTCCTGCACATCGGCCAGTGCAGCCGATATGTCGGTAGCCTGCTGGCGGTAAGTAAACAGGCTGTCTTGTTGTGTAACGGCACCAAAGCCTTTGCGTACCACATTGTATTTTTCAGCCAGCCGTTCGGCCAGCGCATTGGTATTCTTTTTATAAGTGAGGGAATCTTTACCCAGCGCAGTGGCTATGGAACGGGATTCGTCCTGCAGCAGTATGACGGTTGGTTTCTCCGTTTCGTTTTTTGTGATGGAGACAGAGGGTATGAGCAGCAATACGAGGGTGAGGAATACCACCAGTGTCCTGAGCAGGGAAGTAAGCCAGGGATAGGGTACAGCGCGTTTCACATCGGCGCGGTATACCCAGTAGCCTGCCGCGCCCGACAGCAATACGGCGAGAATCCAGTAGAACAGTTGCATGCAATGCGCAAACTAAAGAAAAATGTTGGTAGGTGTGAAGGGTGTAAAATATTATTAGTAATTCATTAGGATTTCGTGTAATGACTGTTGTAATTGCCCCTGCGAAAGATTTACAGTATCTTGGCAGCTTGAAAATTTTGCACATACTATGCAGATGCATGAAGTGAGAACGAGTGCTGACGTCCGCACATTCCTGGAATTGCCCGCAGAACTATACAAGGATGACCCCAACTGGATACGTCCACTGGATAAAGATATTGAAGAAGTATTCGATCCGAATAAAAATAAATTTTTTAAACGTGGTGAATGTACGCGGTGGATATTGAAGAATGATAGCGGCAAGCCGATAGGGCGCATAGCGGCATTTGTCAACAAGTCGTACAAAAATGAACAGCCCACGGGTGGTGTTGGTTTTTTTGAATGTATTAACGACCAGCAGGCTGCTAATTTTATGTTCGACCATTGTAAACAGTGGTTGCAGGAGCGCGGTATGGAGGCGATGGATGGCCCTATAAACTTTGGTGAGCGTGAGCGCTGGTGGGGGCTACAGGTTGAAGGGTTTCAGCCTCCTACTTATTGCATGAACTATAACCCGCCTTATTATAAAGAACTGTTTGAAAGCTACGGCTTCCGGGTGTACTTCGACCAGGTATGCTTTGCCATGAAGGTAGACCAGCGGCTGGATGATAAATTTTATAAACGGCACGATGCTATAGCAAAGGACCCTAATTTTCGTTCGGAGCATATTAAGAAAAACGAACTGGCGCGTTTTGCAAAAGACTTTACGTACATCTACAATAAGGCATGGGCATTGCATGGCGGCGGAAAATCGCTGGAAGAAAGTGCAGTGCTGAAAATGTTCAATACGATGAAGCCGGTGATAGATGAGGATATAGTGTGGTTTACGTATTATAAAGACGAGCCTATTGCTTTCTGGATGAACCTGCCCGACCTGAACCAGTATTTCAAACACCTGAACGGCAAATTTGGCCTGTGGGAGAAACTGCGGTTCCTGTACATGAAACGCTTTTACAAATGCAACCGTTTCCTGGGTATTGCGTTCGGGGTAATACCTGAGTTTCATGGCAGGGGGGTAGATTCGTATATGATAGTTGAAGGGGCAAACGTGATACAGCCTCTGGCCGAATATGAAGATTATGAATTGCAATGGATTGGCGACTGGAACCCTAAGATGATAAACATTGCCGAAAGCCTGGGCACTTACCGCAGCCGCAAGTTGTGCACCTACCGCTATCTATTCGACAGGACGAAGGAGTTTAAACGGCACCCGGTTTTGACGTTTTAGTTGATGGGTTGATTTGTTGAATAGTTAATTGTCTTTTTAGCCTGTCATTGCGAGCGATAGCGAAGCAATCACGCAAAATGAGTGAAAACATTATTGCGGGATTGCTTCGTCATTCACTATCGTTCATTCCTCGCAATGACGGGATTTACTACTGGGCATTTGGCCGTTGAGCCATTGAAATAAAGTAATGGTCTCCTTAGCTTCCTTCACATCATGCACCCTCAAAAAGCTATGCACTTACCGCTATTTATTCGACAGGGCGAAGGAGTTTAAGCGCCACCCGATTTTGACGTTTTAGTTGTCTATAGATTATTTCAGCCGTCATTGCGAGGAGGCTTTGCGACGAAGCAATCCCGCGAAATAAGTTGTATCGCGAGATTGCTTCGCTATCGCTCGCAATGACGGACATTATCTTAAGCTATCGAGCCATTTAAGTATTGAAATAAAGTAATGGTCTCCTTAGCTTCCTTCACATCATGTACCCTCAGAATATTTGCCCCCTGCTGCAGGGCTGCCATGTGCAGGGCAGTGGTGCCGTTGAGGGCGTGTTCGGGTGTTACGTTCAGGGTACGGCATACCATCGATTTCCGGGAGAGGCCAGCCAGTATGGGTTTGCCCAACATGCGGAAGGTATGCAGGTTGCGCAGCAGTTCGAAGTTGTGTTCCACCGTTTTGCCAAAGCCAAAACCGGGGTCGATGATGATATCTGTAATACCCGCATTATAGGCTGTATTGCATATATGGCGCAGGTAGTTGCGTACCTCGGTTACCACATCGCTGTATTGCGGGTTTTTCTGCATGGTTTGTGGTGTGCCCTGCATGTGCATGGCTATATAAGGTACGCCCAGTGTGGCCACTGTTGCTACCATTTCACCGTCTATATCGCCGCTGCTTACATCGTTGATGATGGAAGCCCCTGCGGCAACAGCTTCTTTGGCCGTGCGGCTGTTATAGGTATCTACCGACAGCCATGTGCGGGGGTACTGCTTCAGGATGGTTTCTATTACAGGTATTACCCGTTCCAGTTCTTCATCTGCACCTATCAGTGCAGCGCCGGGTTTGGTGGTGGCTCCGCCAATGTCGAGGATGGTGGCACCTTCCTCCAGCATTTGTCCTGCTTTTTGCACCAGTGCCGCCACATCGCTGTCGCGGCCTTTATTATAAAAGCTGTCGGGCGTGGCATTGAGAATGCCCATGATTACAGGCTTTGAAAGGTCGAGCAACCTTCCGCGGCTTTGCAGCGTGGTTTGTACGGGTAAAAATGTATTTTTGAAACTCATTGGCTATACAAAGAAAATGCAGGATAGTATAAGTACCAACACAACGGCACAAATGGCGCATACCTTACAGCAATACCGTGCAGTGGTTTCCCGTTGCAAAGAGTTATATATAAAAAAAGCAAAAGACTACGGTACATCGTGGCGGGTGCTGCGGCCTATATCCATTGTAGACCAAATATATATAAAAGCATGGCGCATACGCCAGATACAGGAACTGGGCACGCAGAAGATAGGCGACAGTATAGACAGTGAATTTGTTGGCATTGTCAACTATGGCATCATTGCGCTGATACAGGCGGCACTGCCTGCCAATGCAGAAACGGAAATGAGCGCTGCTGATGCACAAAAATGGTATGAAACCAAAGCGCAGGAGATAGAAGACCTGATGCTGCAAAAAAACCATGACTATGGCGAGGCGTGGAGAGATATGTCGCAGGAGTCGTTTGTAGATTTGATACTGGTAAAGCTGCTGCGCATTAAACAAATACTGGCCAATGACGGCCAAACCATCGTATCGGAAGGTATAGATGCCAACTTTTGCGATATAGTGAATTATGCCATATTCGCACTGATAAAGATGGGTGAATAATCTTTTAACATTTTATACCCTAACGGGGTTATAAATTTAAACTGTCAACCATAAAGCAACACTCGAAATTATGAAATACGTAATCTGGTTTCTCAGAATAGTAGTAGGTGTCCTTTTTATATTCTCAGGAGTAGTGAAAGCCAACGACCCGCTGGGGCTGAGCTATAAGATGAACGAATTTTTCGAGGTATGGCACATGGCATGGATGATGCCGTATTCGCTTGTTTTGTCTATTATCATGATTGGCTTCGAGATAATAGCAGGTGTGGCGGTACTGTTAGGCTATGCCTACCGTGTGTTTTCTTTCCTGCTGTTGCTGCTGATTACTTTCTTTACTTTCCTTACCGCCTATGTTTTATTCTCGGGCAAAATAAAAGAATGCGGCTGCTTTGGCGATTGTATTAAAATCACCAATACAGAAACCTTCTGGAAAGATGTAGCACTGCTGGTGATGATTATAATCCTGTTCATCTTCCGCAACAGGGTGAAACCTATATTCAGGCCATACCCCAGCATAGCCATTCTTATACTTACGATATTTTTCGCATTCGGCATGCAATGGTATGCTCTGGAACATCTTCCTTTTCACGATTGCCTGCCCTTTAAAGTAGGTGCCAATCTTGAAGTAGACCGCAAGATACCCCCCGGTGCCATACCTGATAAGTATGAGTCGATAATGATATACGAAAAAGACGGGGTGCAAAAGGAGTTTACCATGGATAACTATCCCTGGCAGGATACGACCTGGAAATTCGTTGACCGCAAGGATAAACTGGTACAAAAAGGAAATGCAGAGCCTAAAGTGAAAGATTTTGTGATAACCGATGCAGACGGTAACGACTATACAGAGCAGATATTGACCACGCCGGGCTATACCTTCCTGTTGTTTGTAAGGGACCTGGAGCACGCACGTACTGATAATATGGACAAACTGCGCCAGCTCATAGCCGAGGCCAACAGTAAAAATATACCCTTCTATGTATTGTCGTCGGCAAGTGCTGAAGTGTCTGAAAAATACCGCAAAGAATGGGGCCTGAATGCGCCGTTTTACATACTGGATATGACGGTGAGCAAAACGGCTATGCGCAGCAACCCGGGCCTGATGCTGCTGGAGCAGGGAGTAGTAAAAAACAAATGGAGCTTCCGCGACTATCCTGAAACCATATCGGCAGCAACCGGCAAAAGCAAACAATAATGCTGCGCTACCTGGCACGGCGTATCAGGTATAGCCTGCTGGTGCTTTTCGGCGTGGTTACAATCGTGTTTTTTCTCTTCAATGTATTGCCGGGCGACCCCGCACGGCTGATGATGGGGCAACGTAGCGACCTTGCTTCCGTTGAGAATATCAGGCGGGAGATGAACCTCGATAAACCGATGGCCACACGCTACCTGCTATACCTCAACGATATTTCACCCATTGGCTACCACGCACGGGCCGATAAAGAGAAATACAGTTATATCACACTCATACCGCTGGGCAATCACACCATAGGCCTGAAATGGCCCTACCTTGGGCGCTCTTACCGTACCAAGAAAGAGGTAAATACCATATTGGCCGAAACCCTGCCCAATACCATTATACTTGCACTTGCAGCTATGACCATTGCCACTATATTCGGCATACTGCTGGGTACGCTGGCTGCGCTGAAAAAGCATACCTGGATGGATACTTCGGCCATTGCAGCCAGTGTGGCCGGTATTTCTATGCCTTCGTTTTTTGCGGGGCTTATTATTGCCTACGTATTTGGCTACCTGCTGCATAGCCTCACCGGGCTGAACATGACAGGCAGCCTTTGGGAGTACGACCCTTTCACCGGCAGGTACCTGGCAATAAAAAACCTTGTCCTCCCGGCCATAGCGCTTGGTGTACGCCCTATGGCCATTATTACCCAGCTTACCCGCAGCGCCTTGCTTGATGCATTGTCGCAGGATTATATCCGCACCGCTTACGCTAAGGGGCTTTCTTCATTTAAAGTGGTCTTTCGCCACGCGCTGCCCAATGCCCTGAACCCGGTAGTAACAGCTATATCGGGATGGCTGGCAGAGCTTTTGGCAGGTTCTTTTTTCGTGGAGTATATTTTCGGTTGGAAGGGAGTGGGCAGGATAACCGTGGAAGCACTGGATAAATTCGACTTTCCGCTGGTAATGGGTTCGGTCTTGCTTACCGCATTTTTATTCATCGTTATTAACCTGCTCACCGATGTATTGTATGTAAAACTAGACCCGAGGGTGAAGCTGGAATAGGCTTATGTATGCTCGTTTTATTCTATTTGTAAAAGGCTGCCTACCTGAATAATATTTAATTGTTACTTCAAAGTTAAGAAATCATTAAGTTTTGCTGCCCACCGCCGATGCCCTCGAAAATAGGAATAGATTTGCGCCGAAATTATCTCTAAAAGACACAATATGGGTTTTGGTTCTTTTCTTAAAATCTTCACTCCCAAAGACCGGGTATTTTATAGTTTGTTTGAGCAGGTGAGTACCAACCTGACACAAATGGCGGAAATATTTCATAACGCTGTAAACGAAGCGGATTTTTCACGAAGGGAACAATTGTTGAAAAGCCTGGAAGAGTGGGAGCATAAGAACGACGAAGTAACCCATAAAATATTCGTAGAGCTGGGCAGTAATTTCATTACGCCTTTCGACAGGGAAGATATACATTACCTGGCTACCTCGCTCGATGATATTGCCGATTACATCTGGGGCTCGGCAAAACGTATGCTGAACTACTATATTACCGATGTGGACGATGCTACCAAAGGCTTTGCAGAAATCATAGGTAAGTCGGTAACAGCGCTGAACAAAGGCGTGTACCAGCTACGCGATATGAAAGACCTGCGCTCCATTACCGAGGCTTGTGTTACCATCAACAGCCTGGAAAATGAAGGTGACGACCTGCTGGATAAAAGCATGGCTTTCCTGTTCTCATCCAATATGAACCCGGTAGAAATCATTAAGAAAAAAGACCTGTTCCAAATGCTGGAAGTGGTAACAGATAAATGTGAAGACGCAGCAAACGTTATAGAATCGATTATTATTAAATACGCATAGAAGAGCTGTTAGTATCATGACTTTCTTCCTCATTTTTGTAATTGCGCTGGCCCTTATCTTCGACTTCATCAATGGTTTTCACGATGCGGCCAACTCGATAGCTACCGTTGTTTCCACCAAAGTACTGACCCCGTTCCAGGCAGTAGTCTGGGCTGCATTGTTCAACTTCGCGGCCTTTTTTATCTTCAAAGACCACGGTGTTGCCAACACGATAGCCAAAACCGTAAAGGAAGAATACATAACCATGCCCGTAATCTTAGCGGGTTTGCTGGCGTCTATCGGCTGGAACCTGCTGACCTGGTGGTTCGGTATCCCTTCCAGTTCTTCACATACCCTGATAGGAGGTTTTGCCGGCGCTGCCATAGCGCACGCAGGCTTTGCATCTGTAAACCCCGAACCCGTTATTAAAACGGTAGCTTTTATATTTCTTGCGCCGCTGGTGGGTATGGTCATCGCATTTGTTATTTCGCTCTGGTTTATCAACTCGTTCCGCAAAAGCATCTGGCCCAAGCTGGTATCTATAGGGGTGATTATTCTTGTAGTTGCGTTGCTGTCTAATATCCTGGAGCTTGACCCCGCCAACCTGAAAACGCACTTTGATTCTTATTTCCTGAGGGTAGTATTTTATACCCACAATTTTAAATGGATACTAATGGGTACTATACTCGTGGTCATGAGTATTTTCACCCTGTTCCTCAGCAGCCTGAATGTGGCAAAAGCTACCGTATGGCTGAAACGTTCCCAACTGGTGTCATCGGCGGCATTCAGCATAGGCCATGGTGGTAACGATGCGCAAAAAGTAATGGGTATCATCACCGTTGCGCTTATCTCTACAGGCCATATCCAGTCGTTTGAGCAAATGCCTGTATGGGTGCCGCTGGCCTGCTATACGGCTATAGCAGCGGGTACTATGAGCGGTGGCTGGAAAATCATTAAAACGATGGGTACACGCATCACGAAAGTGACGCCGTTTGAAGGTGTGGCAGCAGAGACCGCCGGTGCCGTTACCCTGTTTATGACAGAAAGCCTGAAAATACCTGTGAGCAGTACGCATACCATTGCCGGCTCTATAATTGGTGTGGGTGCTACCAAACGCCTTTCTGCCGTAAGGTGGGGCGTTACCATCAACCTGCTGTGGGCATGGATACTGACCATACCTGTGAGCGGCCTGCTGGCAGCAGTTATCTATTTCATTTACCACCTGATAGCACCGGGCACTTAACAGATTTTTAACCGCTTACGGCGGTTTATACGCAGGTTTTTCGCTACCTTTGAAGATTGCCTTTTTTGAACTGCGTATATTTGAATGTCATTACCGCCGCTGTTAAAACACGTCTATAACCATGGCACCGAAGAGGTGATACGCCGGGGGAAAAAGATTTTTCATACCGCCGGGGTACAGATGCTGGATGTTGACCACCTGATTGAACAGGTGCGCTTTCGTGTGCGCAACGACCTGTACCAGAACTATTATACAGTCACCATCCAGAAGTATTTAGACCCGAAAAACCTCTCGGTTCGCTGCCAGTGCCCGTACAACCTGGGCGAGATATGCCGCCACGAAGTAGCTGCGCTCTTTCAGCTCAACGATATAGTGCAGAGTGGTTTTTTTGAGAATACAGATGTTACATACGACCAGAAGCATACCATAGTGCGTATGCGGCAGGTAAGTATACAAATGCTGCGCGTATTCTCAAACGCTGAAGTAATGGAACGGGCAGAGATGTGGGCCAATAACCAGAAGGCCATTATCACATCGAACGCCAACGACAAAGTGGAAGCCGAAGTGCCCGACGGCGATGCTACTTACAAAGTAGTGATACGCCAGAACGAAGAACGGTATTTCGATACCTCGTGCGGGTGCGATGAAAAGGCGTTCCCCCTGTGTGTACACAAAGCCACTTTATTTTTACAACTGCTGAAAAGCTTCGGCCCGCAATACTTCCAGTCGATGCGCGACTGGGATATACAAAAGAATAAATTACTGGGCCTGTATGGCTACAGCCTGAATGATGACCTGACCGGCAAGTTTACCTTCACATACGAGAATGGTAAACCCTTTTTGCGCGTGCTGGACCCGACCATCAAAAAAATAGCCCCGGTTGAAAAGCCTAAGCCGGTATATGCAACCGTGTCTTCAAAGCCGGCAACGGCAACGGCTGAAGCGCCTGCAATAGAAGAGATGAAACGGTTGGGTGTGGTGATAGATACGCAGGTAAACTGGTACCCCTTTGTAAACATATTGCTGGTGGCCGGGGAAACAGATGAAGAACATAAAAAGTTTCTGAACGGGGTAGAGAAGCTGGAGCTGGCGCAGTATGTCAACCCTTTGCGTTTTAAGGTAGATGACCGTGAGCTGTTGCCTGTGGTACGGAAATTCACCCCTGAGGAAACACTGAAATACTTAAAGAAAAACCTGCCGTTCGGCGATTTCCTGGATGACTACCGGGAGGTGCTGAAAGAAGACCCGGCAGAAGAGGTACGCACACAGGTATGGGAATACCTTTTGCCCAAATACCACCGCCTGCTGGAGCGGTACAGCGGCCATACATTATGCTTCCTGCATAAGCCCGGTAAGGCGTTATCATCAAACAACCTGGAGCCGGTAGCCTTTTCTGAAAGGAAGGCTAAGCCACAGCTATCGGTAAGAAAGGGAGAAGACGGTTGCATTATTTCGCTCGACTGGAATATTGCCGATGCTTATGTGCCGTTTGAAGATGCAAAGCAACTGAATGCAGGCTTACTGCTGCACGAGTATGAAATACATGCGGTATCGAACCTTGCCGATGTGCAACTGGTAGAGCAGTTTTTGCCGGATGGCAGGATGCAGATACCGGCAACAGACTGGCCGAAGTTCCTGGAGGAAACGGTAATGCAGTGGAGCAAGCAGGTGCATGTGAACTTTGATGCGGAACTGGTAGAGCATGTTGACAAAGTGATGCCTGAATACCACCTGTATATGCAGGAGCGTGAACAGGTGCTGATGCTGCGCCCTGCTTTCTCATACAATGGTGTAGAGATAAACTGGGGATTTTTTGGCGATGTGATTGAACCGCACGATGGTGTAGTAAAAATAGTGCAGCGTAATGAAGAGGCCGAGGCTGGTTTTATACAGATGTTTGCCACGCTGCACAGCGATATACAGCAAAACAAAAAAGAACACTTCTTTTACCTGCCTGCTACGGCTGTGCTGGCCAATAACTGGTTCTTCCGTTTTACAGAGCTGATGAAGGAATGGAATGTGACCCTGTATGGCTTTGAAGGATTGAAGAACCTGCGCATCAATGTGCACAAGCCGGAAACGCGTGTGCACATCAGCAGCGGTATCGATTGGTTCGATGCATCGGTAGAGATAGTGTATGGCGACCAGGCAGTATCTATAGTAGACGTAAAACGGGCACTGGCACAGAAGCAGAATTTTGTGAAACTGGGCGATGGCTCCATAGGCTTATTGCCCGAAGAGTGGCTGAAAAAATATGCACTGCTGATAAAGGTAGGCGAGAATAAAGGCAACAAGCTGCGCCTGAAGAAATACCATTTCAGTGTGCTGGATGAGCTGTTGGCCGAGGTGGATGAAGAAAGCCTGCAGCGCGAACTGGAAGAGAAAAAAGCAAAGCTGGATAACATCATATCCAGCGATTTTAGCAGCATAGCGCCGCCCACACAGTTGAATGCGGAACTGCGGCCATATCAGCTTACAGGTTTCCAGTGGCTGGTATTCCTCAACGAGGCAGGGTGGGGCGGTATACTGGCCGATGACATGGGTCTGGGTAAAACCGTACAGGCACTGGCATTTTTCCGCCATTATAAAAATCATCACCCGGAGGCTAAATTCCTGGTCGTATGCCCTACTACCCTGATGTATAACTGGGAGAGTGAAATACGTAAGTTTACCCCCGATTTTACCAGCCATATACATCACGGGCCGAAAAGAAGTGTCCACCTGAAATCGTTTGAGCCGCACGATATTATTATTACTACTTACGGCACCATGCGCAGCGATATAAAGGTGCTGAAGGAAATGGAGTTTGATTATGTAGTGCTGGATGAGTCGCAGTCTATCAAAAACCCGCAGTCGCAGGTGGCCAAGGCATCGCTCTTGCTGAACTGTAAGAACAGGCTGGCGCTGAGTGGTACGCCGGTACAAAACAATACTTTTGACCTGTATGCCCAGATGAATTTCCTGAACCCGGGTATGCTGGGCAGCCGGGAGTTCTTTATGAACGAATTTGCCACGCCTATTGATAAGTTCCAGGAAGATGAGGTAAAGCAGCAACTGCGCAAACTGACTTACCCTTTCATGCTGCGCCGTACCAAAGAGCAGGTGGCCAAAGACCTGCCCGAAAAAACAGAAACCATCCTGTACTGCGAAATGGGTAAAGACCAGCGTAAGATTTACGATTCTTACCGGAATGTGTATCGTGAGCAGATAATGGGCATGATAGAAGAGCGCGGTGTAGAGCGTTCCACCATGCACATATTGCAGGGGCTTACCCGCCTGCGCCAGATATGCGATTCCCCGGCTATATTGAATGAAGCCGAGCGGTACCATAATTACTCCATTAAGCTGGACGAACTGGCAAGGGAAATAAATGAAAACGTGGGCAACCATAAAGCCCTCGTGTTTTCACAGTTCCTGGGTATGCTGGCGCTGGTACGCAAAGAACTGGAGCGCCAGGGTATACCTTACGTGTATTTCGACGGCAGTTCATCTGCTGCTGAGCGCGAAAGGGCGATACATGAATTCCAGAACAATGAAGAATGCCGGGTATTCCTGATATCGCTGAAAGCGGGGGGGATTGGTTTGAACCTGACGGCTGCAGACTATGTGTATATAGTAGACCCCTGGTGGAACCCCGCGGTAGAGCAGCAGGCCATAGACCGGACGCACCGTATAGGGCAAACCAAAAACATCTTTGCTTACCGTATGATATGCAAGGATACCATTGAAGAAAAAATGCTGATGCTGCAGGAACGTAAACGGGCCCTTGCCAATGAACTGGTATCGGATGATAATGCCTTCCTGAAACGGCTGACCAAAGAAGATATAGCGTACCTGCTAAGCTAAAAAAATAAGCCCCGCAACATCACTGCGGGGCTTTGACCTTATATCGGTGTATCATTATTTACTTGCCTGCCGTGTTTTTCTGTTCCGACCATACCTCCAACTGGGGGCATGATTGGTATTCCGGGGCAATCTTTACATAATATGTAGGGGCCTTTTCAGCCAGCCAGCTTTCCATTTTCTGGCTTTTCTTTTGCTGCAGGGCAGCGTCCTGTATGCGGCTGTAATCGTCGGTAAGGTTAGCCTTATGCGGGTCTATTTTACTCTTCATGTACACGATGCGGGTAGACTTATCTTCGGGACCGCGGGTAAAGATTTGCGGTTTTGAAAACGCGCCCGGTTTCATAGAGTCAACCATCAGCGCCAGTACAGGGTCTAGTTTATCTACTTCCAGCAGGCTGGAGCCCGTTTGCGGGTCGGTAATCATACCGCCCGTGCGCGACGACATTTCGTCCGTAGCATATTTTCCTACCGCTTCCTGGAAGGTAATTTTACCGGTCACCAGCAACGACCTTACGGTATCAAGCTTATCTAGCGCCTTTTGGTAATCGGCACTGGTAAACTGGGGTTTAATAAGGATATGGCGCAGGTGTGCCTGCTCGCCCTGGCGGCGCACCATTTGTATAATATGGTAACCGTACTTGGTTTTTACAACAGGCGATACTTCACCATTTTGAAGCTTAAAGGCAGCAGCAGCAAATTCCGCCACTACATCTTTACGGCCTACTACGCCAAGGTCGCCGCCGTTGTCGCGGCTACCGGGGTCTTCGCTATACAAGGTAGCCTGTGTTTCAAAGCTTTTCCCATTCTTAACTATATCGTTGCGTATCTCTTCCAGCCTTTTGCGGGCATACTGGTCCAGTTCGGGGTTTACTTCCGGGTCTATTACTATTTGCCCCATTTCTACCGTAGCGGGGAAAAACGGCAGGCTATCGGCAGGTATGTTTTTATAAAAAGCCTGTACTTCGGCAGGGGTTACTTTTACATGCTGTAAAATATTGCCCTGCATCCGCTCGGCTATCATACCTTCCCTGATGCTTTCGCGGTAGAATTCTTTCATCTGGTAAATCGTTTTACCCGATAACTTTTCCAGGTTTTCTTTCGAACCGTACATATTGATGAAGTAGCGTATGCGGTTTTCAAGCGTTCCCTCTACTTCTTCGTCCGACACCAGCACGCTGTCGCGCTGCGCCTGTTCTACCAGTACCTTTCTCAAAATCATCTGGCTGAGCATGGGACACCGTAGCGAATCGTTATAATTATCCGGGTCTTCCTGCTTCATACGCTGCATTTCGCTCTCCACTTCCGACTGGAGTATGATGCTGCCCTTGCCCACTACGGCCAGGATTTTATCGGCTGTTTGTTGCTGGGCAAACCCGCTGCCGGCGGCCAGCGACAGCAGCAGTGTAAAAAAGAATACCGGGAAAAGAGTTTTCCTGTGAACGTATGTCATGACTGGATAACGAAAATGATATAATGTGGGCAAAACTAATGTATTTAAATAAGGAAGCAGGGTAAGGGTAGTGATTTTTAACGTTTATTATCCTTTTTCAGGAATATACCGTCCACTTCACCTGTATTGTAAGCATCGGCCGCCGTAGGGTTGAATTTGTTTTCTTTCAGCCATTCTTCCAGTTCGCCCATCGCATTGGGGTGAAACTTGTTCCATGCTTCGTATTGCGCGGCATTTTCGGCCTTGCCAAACAGCCATTGGTTGTAAATGTCGAAATAGCCGTTGCGAATGAGCTCATCGTGCCGTTGAAATAAAGTGAACGGATACTTGCGGGCATAAGTGAGGTACCAGTCCATAATGAAGCGCGTGCGCAGCATAATCAGGTTTTCGGTGGTCATGCCATCGGCCACCACGGGCGATAACTTGATATAGGTATTATACACCGCCTCCTCAAAGCCGTTTGAATGAGCAGTATTTGTATTTTTTTTGCCATACTCCGGCAAATCTTCCCGGGCTATGGCATTGAATAGGCGTTTGTAGGCACGGATGAGCATAGCCCTTGTTTCGTTGGAGCGTACGGTTTGCTGTTCTATGTTGATGAACATTTCACCGTATAAAATAGCCCATACCGGTTTATTGGTATTCATATAGGTACGCGCCGCATCATAGTAATTAATATGGTAGGCGGGGTCGGCCTCTATGCCTTTTATCCATATTTTAAGGGCTTCTTCGGGATTCTTGTCTTCTTCTTCCAGCATTTTACCCCATGCATTGTATATAATGCCTGAATGCGGGAAGCGTTCAATACCTGCCTCAAATGTATTTTTCGCTTTTTTAATACTGCCGGAGGCTGCATAGCTGGTGCCCAGGGCCTGGAAGGTCTGCTCATCGGCATCCCCGCTTTTTATGATGGGTTCCAGTGTTTTTTGTGCTTCTTCGTTGGCGCCTGCCATAGAATAGGCTTTGCCCAGCTCCCTGTATAAGACCATAACACCGGGAGCAATATGTATAGCCTGCTGGTACAGGGTGATAGCCCCCCGCAGGTTGCCCCTTGCATTTTGCTCGCGGGCTTCATTATACATCTGCTCCACTTCCGGCGAAGGCCATACGGTTTGGCTGTATACCGGCAACTGCACGGCAAGCAGGGCAAGAAAAAACAAGATGCTGGTAGTAGTACGCATAAACAGGCGTAAAAATAGTGTAATGACTTTATATAAATACCGGGTGAAAGGAGTTTCTGTCATATCAGACCCTTTTAAGGCGGTTTAACATATTATTAAACAGCTTGCTGAAAACCAATATGAATTAAATATCGTTAATTTGCAGAAGTGAGGCAGTGGCTGGCATATATTTTTATCACCATTTTCTCCTTCCAGATATTGCCTGTGAAGGAGATAGGGAAGATCTTGTTCAAAGGCCAGGTCACGGAAGAAGTGCATGAAGCGGATACTGCCGATAGCTTTGCCGCTAAAATAAAAAAGGGGACAGACCCGTTCAGACTGCACCCGGTAGAGACGGGCCAGGCCGCACTGGTTCAATATATCAATAATCGTGTGACGCTGGCCATTACGCTTGCTGAACGCCTGCCAAGGCAATACGTGCCCGATATACTCACGCCTCCCCCCAACTGCGCATAATAGCAAGCAGACGGCCATTCCAGGCCGGAGAATTCCATTTAAAACCTTAGCAGGAGTTACCTGCTGTAAGTGTACATGTACCGCTGTGCGGTTGCATGCGCTTCCCAAAACCATAATGCTATATGTCGCAAAAAATATCCATTTTCAAACACTTTAAAAAAGATTTCATAGCGGGCATAATCGTCTTCCTCATAGCCTTGCCGCTTTGCCTGGGCATTGCGCAGGCATCGGGCGCCCCCCTGTTTTCAGGTATCGTTTCGGGTATCGTGGGGGGTATCGTTATCGGTTGGCTCAGCGGCTCACAGTTGAGCGTAGTAGGCCCGGCAGCCGGCCTTACAGCAATAGTGCTGGTGGCCATAGGCGAGTTGGGTGCTTTCGATATATTTCTTTGCTCGGTAATAGTAGCCGGGGCCGTGCAGATGATCTTAGGCTTCCTGAAGGCAGGTTCTATCGCTAATTATTTTCCTAACAGTGTAATAGAAGGGATGCTGGCCGGTATCGGCCTCACCATTATTATCAAGCAAATACCTGATGCAGTGGGTTATGCCAAAACAGCCCAGTCGCGCATGGTAGATGCCGATGATGGTTTTACCATGAGAACGATAACCGAATCGCTGCAGCATATACAGCCCGCAGCAGTTATCATATCGGTAGCAGGCATGCTGCTCCTCATACTATGGCAGACGAAACCATTTAAAAAACTGCAATTACTGCCCAGCGGACTAATTGTCGTTATATTGGGCATCCTCATAAATCAACTGCTGCAGGGCTCCTCGCTTTATCTCGATGGTTCGCACCTGGTAAACCTCCACGTGGCAGATAGCGTTGAAGGTTTTTTTGCGCAGTTTGCCCTGCCTGATATAACGGGTTTTACCAACCCCAAAGTGTGGCAAACGGGCGTGGTAATTGCCGTTGTAGCCTCCATTGAAACATTGCTGTGCATAGAAGCTACCGATAAGCTGGACCCGCTGAAAAGGTACACACCTACCAATCGCGAACTGAAAGCACAAGGCATTGGCAATATGATAAGCGGGCTGATTGGCGGCTTACCGGTCACTTCGGTAATTGTGCGTTCCTCTGCCAATATTAACGCAGGGGCGCGTACCAAGCTGTCAACCATCATACACGGCACATTATTGCTGATTTGCGTAGCCAGTATACCAATGGTGCTGAATATGATACCCAAAGCATCGCTGGCGGCGATACTTATTTTTACCGGTTATCGCCTGTGCAAGCCTTCGGTTTTCGTACACATGTGGAAAGAAGGGGGGATGACCCGTTTTGTGCCTTTTGTGGTAACAACACTCGCCGTTGTGTCGCTCGACCTGCTAAAAGGCGTAGGTATCGGTATCCTTATCAGTATATTCTATATACTGCGCGAGAACATGCGCATACCTTATTACTACCAGCGCAGCAGTTTCAGCGACAGTGAACTGGTAAAACTGACACTGGCGCAGGAAGTTTCTTTCCTGAACAAGGCAAGTATAAAACAGACGCTTGATAAACTGCCTCCCAACAGCAACATTATCATAGATGCAAGCAATACGGAATATATAGATTTTGATGTGCTGGACCTGATACGCGATTTCTACGAAAACCAGTCAAAGAGTAAGAATATCAGGATGTCGTTGGTAGGCTTTAAGAATGTATATAAAGTACCGGAAGCGGCAGATGAGGCAGAAGTCGTATCGGGCCTGATGGATAAAGCGGAAATGCCGAAACGCTCCGCAGGCAGCTATAAAAAGCTGTTAAAACAACTATCATAAAAATTTTAAAAAACTACAAAAGAACAATTTATGGCTATACATAATCATGAAATAGTACCACAGGATATAAAGCCGATGGAAGCTTTACACCTGTTGAAAAAAGGAAATTTCCGTTTTATCAATAACCTGAAACTAAACCGCGATCTGCTGGAGCAGGTGAACGATACGCAGGACGGGCAGTGGCCGTTTGCAGCCATACTGAGCTGTATGGATTCGCGTACATCGGCAGAGTTGATTTTTGACCTCGGGCTTGGCGATATATTCAGCATACGCATAGCGGGCAATGTGATAACGGAAGGCATACTGGGCTCACTGGAATACGCTACGGCAGTAGCAGGTTCAAGGCTGATAGTAGTACTGGGCCACACCAAATGCGGCGCTATAAAAGGTGCCTGCGACGATGTGAAAATGGGCAATCTTACCTCGCTGATAGACCGTATACGCCCTGCCATAACCAGGGAACATACCATAACGGAAGAACGCCACGGAGATAATCCGGAATTTGTAAATGCAGTATCCCTGCTGAATATCAAACATTCAGTAGAGCAGATAATGGAAAAAAGCGTAGTCATAAAAGAACTGGTAGAGCAGGGGAAAGTAGGCATTGTGCCGGCGATGTATGATGTGACTACTGGTCGCGTTACTTTTTTTGAAGATGAAGCAGTAGTAAATATACCGGAGCGGAAAAAAGCTGCGAAAGTCGCTTAGTAATGTGATGAGTGCTTATTGTGATGAAGTTGGTAAACGGGTTGCATTCCTGCAACCCGTATTTTTTTATGCGAATGGCATTGTATTTATTATTTAACATATACTGCTTTGCATGCAGCAGGCTATTTCTGTAACTTTCTGCTTTAATTATGGACAATATCATTCAGAAAATAGGGATAATGACCTCGGGCGGCGACAGCCCGGGCATGAATGCCGCTATCAGGGCGGTGGTACGTACTGCCGTGTACTACGGTATAGAGGTATATGGCATACGTCGCGGTTACCAGGGCATGATAGACGGCGATATCTACCATATGCAAACCACGGATGTGGCCAATATCATACAGCGGGGAGGCACCATACTGAAAACGGCACGCAGTAAAGAGTTTATGACGAAGGCAGGGATGCAGAAAGCCTATGACCAGTTGCAGAAGCATGGTATAGAAGCACTGGTGCTGATAGGTGGCGATGGTACCTTTCGGGGAGCGGTCGATTTTTTTCATAAATACACGATTCCGGCTATAGGCCTGCCGGGCACTATTGATAAAGACCTTGCGGGAACGGATTATACCATCGGCTTTGATACTGCGGTAAATACGGCTGTGGAGGCTATAGATAAGATAAGGGACACTGCCGAGGCGCACGACCGGTTGTTTATTGTAGAAGTGATGGGGCGCGATGCGGGCTATATAGCCCTGAACAGCGGCCTTGCCTGCGGCGCAGAAGATATATTGCTGCCCGAAACGGTAACGCATATAGACGAGGTGCTGGACCGCATAGACCAGGACGAGCGTCGTAAAAAGACGGTGCATATACTGGTAGTAGCAGAGGGCGATGATTTTGGCGGCGCCAAAGAGGTGCATAAAAAGGTGCAGGAACGCTTCCCCTTGCTGGATGTGCGTAGCTGCATACTGGGGCATATACAGCGTGGGGGCTCACCCACCTGTGCCGACAGGATACTGGCCAGCCGGTTGGGCTATGCTGCTGTAATGGCCCTGCGTGAAGGGCGCACGCAGGAAATGGTGGGTATAATTGATAATGAAGTGGCGTTCACCCCCTTCAGCAGCGCGGTAAAGAAGAATGACGCCATGAGCAGTGATATGCTGGAAATGATACGGGTGTTATCGGTATAGCGGATTTTAATACGAACCTGTTAACATTTTATGGATAATAAAAACCTATCTTTGCGCCTGATTTTCCGGTTTTTTTCATGTTTACCTCTGCGAGAAATATCATAATAGGTATTATAGATTTCTTTCATACCCCATTTTCCCGTTGGATAAGTGTGCAGAATTTTCGCTACCTGGCCTGCGGCGGGTCGAATACAGTATTGGATATTCTTATTTACTTTATCAGTTATAATTATATCCTTGATAAAAACCCGGTACATTTTGGGTTCCTGACCATCACTCCGCACATTATGGCATTTATCATGTCATTCAGCATCAGCTTTCCTTTAGGGTTTATTTTATCCAAATACATTGTATTCTCCCATTCTAACCTGAAGGGGCGCGTGCAGCTTTTCCGCTATGCGTTGCTGGTGGGCATGTGTATCCTGCTCAATTATATCTTCCTGAAGATATTTGTAGAATGGTGTGGCTTTTATCCTACGCCGTCCAAGGCACTGACCACTGCCATCGTGGCCGTGTTCAGTTATATTTCGCAGCGCAACTTCACCTTTAAGGTAAAGGAAGCAGTAGCGAATAATTAAACCGTTCCAGTCCGTACCTTTGCATCCGTTATGACCCAGGAGAACCTGAAAGAAATGCGCGAGCGTGTACAGCACCTGCGCCGTTTTCTTCGTATTGATGACCGTCTTGATAAAAATGAATCGGACAGGCAACTGACCCTGTCGCCTGGCTTCTGGGACGATAATGCCCGTGCTACCGGCATATTGAAAGAAATAAAAATCAATAAATACTGGATAGACCTGTATGAACAGGCCAATACTGCCGTTGAGGATTTTGCCATCCTGTTCGATTTCTGGAAAGAGGGCGAAGCAGAGGAGGAAGAGGTAAAGGCGGCGTACGACAATGCCCTGAAAGTGGTGGACGAACTGGAATTCAAGTCGACCCTGAACGAGCCGGAGGATGAAATGCCTGCCGTTGTAGTGATTAACTCCGGTGCCGGAGGTACCGAAAGCCAGGACTGGGCAGAAATGCTGCTGCGTATGTACCGCATGTACGGCGAGAAACAGGGCTGGAAAGTATCAGAAATAGATGTGCAGTATGGCGATGGCGCAGGCATCAAACAGGCTACGCTTGAGTTTGACGGTGAATTTGCCTACGGCCTGCTGAAAGCAGAGAGCGGGGTGCACCGGCTGGTACGTATATCGCCGTTCGATAGCAATGCCCGCAGACATACTTCTTTTGCATCGGTTTTCGTGTACCCGCTGATTGACGACAGTATAGAAATAGAGGTAAGCCCTGCCGACCTGGAATGGGAATTTTATCGCTCGGGCGGTAAAGGCGGCCAGAACGTGAACAAGGTAGAAACGGCGGTAAGGTTGAAACACATACCTACAGGCATTATAGTAGAGTGCCAGCAGGCACGTACACAGGGCGAGAACCGGGAGAAGGCGCTGACGATGCTGAAAAGCCGCCTGTACGAAGAAGAATTGCGCAAGCGTGAAGAACTGAAAAATGCCACCAATTCATCCAAGAAAAAAATAGAATGGGGCTCGCAGATACGCTCTTATGTATTTCACCCGTATAAGATGATTAAGGACCATCGTACCGACTACGAGGTAGGCAATGTGCAGCCTGTGATGGACGGTGAGATAGACGATTTTATTAAAGCATACCTGATGAGCGTAAAGGAGGAACAGGATTAATATTTTGGCAGCCGAAAACAACATAAAAAAGATATTTGACACGCAATTGCTGCGTCGCATATTCTCGTTTGCGAAGCCATATAAGCGAAGCCTGTATTTTTCCATTGCGTTGTCTGTGATACTGGCGGCAGTGGCACCACTCAGGCCATACCTGATACAGGTGTCGGTTGACAAGTATATCAACAACCGCTTCCTGGAAGGGCTGATATGGATTAGTGTCATCCAGCTTGGGGTACTACTGTGCGAAAGCCTGATACGTTTCTGGTTCCTGTACCGTATCAACTGGCTGGGGCAATCGGTAGTAAATGATATGCGCAAAGAGGTATTCCGTAAGGTGCTCTACCAAAACCTGTCTTATTACGATAAGACGGCCATCGGTACGCTCACTACACGCACCATCAACGATATTGAAGCGGTCAACGACGTGTTTTCAGAAGGCATAATTTCAATAGTGGCGGATGTGCTGACGATTATTGCCATTATCACCATTATGCTGATAACCGACTGGAAACTGACGCTGATATGCCTTTCCACATTCCCCTTCCTGATAGTAGCTACGTACTTTTTTAAGGAGAGCGTCAATAAATCTTTCCAGCGTGTGCGAAATGCGGTTGCGCAGCTCAATGCTTTTGTGCAGGAGCACATCACGGGTATGTACATCGTGCAGGCGTTTGCGGCTGAAGAGCGCGAAATCAATAAATTCAAGACTATCAACAAAGAGCACCGCAATGCTAACATCAGGGCCATATTTGCCTATTCCGTATTCTTCCCGGTTGTTGAAATAATACTGGCTACCTCAATGGGGCTGCTGGTATGGTGGGGCGCTGTGCGCATGATACATTATGAAGTGACAGCGGGTATCGTGATTGCCTTCGTAATGTACCTGAACCTGCTGTTTCGCCCGCTGCGTATGCTGGCCGATAAGTTTAACGTGCTGCAGATGGGCATGGTGGCAGGCGAGCGCGTATTGGGCGTACTGGATAGTGATGAGACTCTGCATAATAATGGCACGGCAAGGCCTGAAAAGATACAGGGGCATATCGTTTTTGATAATGTGCATTTCAGCTATAAAAAGGGCATACCTGTTTTAAGGGGCATCTCTTTCGATATACAGCCGGGCAAGACAATGGCCGTTGTAGGCCATACAGGAGCAGGTAAAACGTCTATCATCAGCATATTGAACAGGCTGTACGAAATAGAAAGCGGGCGTATACTGATTGATGGTGTGGAGCTTCGCGATTATGATATATATGCACTGCGCGGGCATATCGGTATTGTATTGCAGGATGTATTCCTGTTTTCAGGTACCATTGCCGATAACATTACCTTGCGCAATAAGGATATTCCCATTGAGCGCGTACAGGAAGTATGCCGTATGCTGGGCATACACGATTTTATCATGCGTCTGCCGGGTGGTTATGATTTTGACGTGATGGAACGCGGTAATACGCTTTCGCAGGGGCAAAGGCAATTGCTCTCTTTTGCAAGGGCTTTATTGTATAACCCTTCCATACTGATATTGGATGAGGCTACCTCTTCAGTTGACAGCGAAAGCGAACAACTAATACAACACGCAATAGATACACTGATAAAAGGACGTACTTCTATTGTGATAGCCCACCGCCTGTCTACCATCCGCAAGGCCAATGAAATCATTGTAATGGATAAAGGCCGTATCATAGAACGCGGCAACCATAATGAACTGATTGCCGCGCAGGGTGAATATCATAAGCTGTACACTGCTGTGGAAAAGCAGAAAGAAAAGGCTTTGTAACTGTTACTTTACTTCTTTATCCAGCCAGTCTTTTATGGTGTTGATAGCAAGTGGAGATATTGTTTCTTCCAGTTGTTTATATTCATCAATGGTGCAGGTTATACAAGTCTGCATCAGGTGGTTTAGCTCCGGCAATTCTTTTACCTCGTACGATTTTGATTTACTTTTTTCCAGTGCCGCTTTTATACCTGCAAGATTACCGGCAGAGACAACCTGTATATCTTTTTCGCCACCTATGGCCAATACCTTGCAGGATATTTTTCGGATGTAGCTTTGTGGGTCATAAGACAGGAATTGCCGCGTCCAGGGTCGTGTAAATTCTGCGGTCATCCTGTCAATTAATTTTTGTTCCGAGGCTTCATCATGAATACCCGTTGTTGCCATTACGGTAAGAGAGTCTGTATGGCTGCGCCATGTTTTTACGGTCTCTGCAATCATTTTCTTTGCCTGTTCCCTGTCGCTTGTTGTTGTTACTGCATGGCAAATATCCTTGTACAGGCCCAGGTATTTTGTAGTCAGTTCTTTGCTCATGCCTGCTTTTAGCAATACCTGTTCGTTTTGCTCAGCCATCAATTGTGGTATAGGTATACCTGGCGCACCAGTCAGCACTATAAAATCGATATTCTTATTGGATGCTGCAATGATTTCGGCAATCAGGCCGCCTTCACTGTGCCCCAGCAATCCTGCCTTCTTAGTGTTTACTTCCTTGCGGTTTTGTAAGTATTGGAGGCTGGTACGGGCATCCTGTACAAAATCTTCTGTAGTAGCAGTCATAAAACTGCCCGTGGTTTTACCCGTTCCACGGTCGTCTACCCGCAGTACCACAAAGCCGTCATTGGTCAGTGCATCGGCCAGTACCGCAAAAGGTTTGTGCTCAAAAATCTCTTCGTCCCTGTTTTGCGGCCCGGAGCCTGTTATCAGAAGTATAGCCGGGAAAGGGCCGTTGCCCTGCGGTATGGTAATGGTAGCACCATAGCTGATGGAGTTATCAGCATTCGTATAAGTTACCTCTTCACTTTTATAGCTAAAGGGCCCTTTAGGTGTTTGCGGACGGTTGTAGGCAGATGTATTTTCTGTTTTTACCAGGTTCAATGCCATAGCATGCTGGCCCTGGTGCAACTCCCCGCTTAAGGTTTTTCCATCGCTTAGCTTTCCGGCATACTTGCCGCCTACTACGGCTATATTGAGAAACAGGCTGTCGCCCTTTACTTCTGTTTTTTCCACTGCCAGCCCTGTAGCGCCCTGGTCGGGGCTATCCATAGTAGTAGTATAGTTACCCGCTGCATCCTCAGTAACATGAAATATTATGCGTAAGCCGGGGCCGACATTTAATTTGCCCTCCCAGTTACCGGCAAATGGTGATTGCGCCTCCACAGATAGCGATAGGAATAGCATGAGAAATAGAAGAATCTTATTCATAAAATTAGTTATTTAGACAAATATCTAAATACTATTTGAGATATGCAAATAAAAAAGCTCCCAAAACGGGAGCTTATAAAAAATTAATATTGCTGGTTAGGAAACGGATACCTGCTCATTCACTATTTCAATGGCTTTTTCTACCATCTTTTTAGAACCTATGAAAATAGGGGTACGCTGGTGCAGTTCGGTAGGTACAATATCCAGTATGCTGCCCGTGCCATGGCTGGCCATACCGCCTGCAGCCTCTATCAGGAAGGCCATCGGGTTGCACTCGTATTGCAGGCGCAGCTTACCTTTGGGCGAGCTTTTATCGGCAGGGTACATGAATATGCCGCCTTTTATCAGCGTGCGGTGCATATCGGCTACCATAGAGCCTATGTAGCGTTGTGAGTATGGGCGCCCTTCCTCTTTATTGCTTTCCATGCAGTAATTCAGGTAAGAACTCACACCGTTATCGTACTTGCAGCTATTACCCTGGTTAATGGAATATATTTTGCCGGTCTCGGGGCATTTGATATTGGGGTGAGACAGGCAGAATTCACCGATGGAAGGTTCCAGCGTAAAGCCATTGGCGCTTACTTTGGTGGCATATACCATCATGGTACTACTACCGTATATGACATATCCCGCGGCCATCAGTTTATTGCCCGGCTGCAGGAAGTCTGCTTCGGTACAGGGTTTGCCTAGTTCGCTCACGCGGCGGTATATAGAGAAGATGGTACCGATAGGGGCATTTACGTCAATATTGGAAGAACCGTCCAGCGGGTCGAACAGGACTACGTATTTAGAGTTAGCGGAAAAACCGTCGTTAAAACATACGAATTCGTCATTTTCTTCAGAAGCAACACCCGCACAGTCGGCGCTGTTTTGAAGTACGCTGATGAGCATATCATTGGCATATACATCCAGCTTCATTTGCTCTTCGCCCTGCACATTGGTAGCGCCGTGTTTCCCCAGTATATCTACCAGTCCGGCCTTCAATACCTGTTTGTTGATGATTTTGCAGGCAAGGCCTATATCGCGCAAAAGTGCTGATAATTCGCCGGTAGCCTGCGGAAACTGCCTGGTTTCCTGGATGGTAAACTCGTCCAGGGTCATTAATTTACGTCGGGGATTCATGTATTATATTTTTTCTGAAACTTAATGCAAAAGTAATGAACGGCACTGATAAAGCCTTGCTTTATAGGCCATTTATCGGTTATTTTAGCTATATTGTTTTAAAGGTTAGCTACCGGTGTGCGGGAGAAAAATAAAAATATTATGGGGTATATATTATAACCGATAGCTGCTACCTTTGCACTGCTTTTTTTAACCCCGCGGGCCTATGGTACAATATTTCAAAAATATCAACCGCCAAACTCTGGAAATTCAACAGCCCGAAGGAGCTAACTGGATTAATGTAACACCACCTTTCCAGGAGAATGAGATTGATAACCTTTCTACAACCCTCAATATACCGCGCGACCTGCTGACCGATACACTGGATATAGAGGAGCGTGCACGTTATGAGATTGAAGACGGGGTAAAACTGATTATCCTGAAAACTCCTGTTGAAAATAAATCGCTGAACGAAAGTGATGCCGATTATGTGACCATACCGATATCCATCATCATCACCGAGCGCAACCAGGTAATTACTGTCAATTCTTTTGAGAATGTAGCCATACGCCGTTTCCTGACCACGTTTGCCAAGCGCCATCCCGAAAGGCCCAATATGATGGTGCTGAAAATATTTGAGAAGGTGGTCATGGACTTCATAGAAGTGCTGAAAGAAATAAACCACCGCCGCAACATACTGGAGCAAAAGCTATACGACTCAAACCGTAACGAGGAGCTGCTGTACCTGATGCGGGTGCAGAAAAGCCTGGTGTATTTTGTGACCGCCCTGCGCAGCAATGAGCGGTTGCTGATGAAAATGGAGCGTACCAATTTTCTGAATTGTGACGAAGAAGAGCGCGAGTTTTTAAGTGACCTTATCGTAGAATTCTCACAGGCCCTTGAAATGGCCGATACGTATACCAACATCCTCAGCAGTACGATGGATGCCTTTGCCAGTATCATCAACAACAATATGAACCTGGTGATGAAACGGCTGACCAGCATCACGATTGTTATTTCGCTGCCAACTCTGATTGCCAGCTTCTTCGGTATGAACGTTGATATTCCTTATTCGCACGGGCATTACGGTTTTTACCTTCCCATTATCCTTTCTATACTGGTATCGGTGATTATAGGTTTTTACTTCAATAAAAAACGCTGGTTCTGATGCCCGTTCCCGGCAGGTTCAATATAAGGGTGTACGGTATATGGATAAGGGACAGGCATATACTGGTAAATGAAGAACTGATAAGAGGACAGCAGGTGGTAAAGTTTCCCGGCGGAGGGCTGGACCTGGGCGAGGGGGTGATTGACTGCCTGAAAAGAGAGTGGAAAGAAGAACTGGGCCTCGATATTGAAGTGCTTGATCATTTTTACACCACCGATTTTTTTCAACATTCCGCTTTTGACGATTCACAGGTTATCAGCATTTACTATTTCGTGATGGCGGTAAACCCGCCTGAAAGAGTGGTGAACCTGGTAGAAAATGAACGTACCTACTGGATGCCGCTCGTTGAAGTATCAGGCGAAACGTTTACCCTGCCTATAGACAGGAAGGTGGGCGATATGCTGCAACTGCTTTTCAACGACAGGACTTCTGATAATTAATATAGAAAACGTTTAACGGCATATTGATGAGGGTAAAAAATTACCCGCTACATTTGTATTTCCTTTTTCTTATATGAAACTATTACTCCAATACCTTAGCCGGTATAAGCTACTCATTGTACTGGCCCTTTTCCTGGCTGCTATCAACCAGGTTTTTTCTTTGCTCGACCCATGGATAAGCGGTAAGTTCCTTATTGACCCTTATGCCGCCCACCCGGAAAAATGGACGCAGAAAGAATTTATTAACGGTATCATTTTCGGCTTATCGCTGCTGGTAGGCACGGCGATGGTATCGCGTATTGCCAAGGCTTTCCAGGACTATACGGTAAATGTGGTTATCCAGAAGTTTGGGGCCAGTATCTATACCGATGGCCTGCGCCATGCATTGCGCCTGCCTTACCAGGATTTTGAAGACCAGCGAAGCGGGGAAACGCTGGCTGTGCTACAGAAGGTACGTACCGACTGTGAAAAGTTCATTACCTCTTTTGTGAACGTATTGTTTCCCACAATGGTAGGTATCGTCTTCGTGGTCTTTTTTGCCATAACGCTGGATGTTTCGCTGGTGTATATATACCTAGGTGGCTCACTGGTACTGGGTATACTGACCAACCTGCTCAGCAAGAAGATAAAAGTGATACAAAAACGCATTGTAAAGGAAACAACGGCGCTGGCGGGTTCTACTACCGAATCGCTGCGCAATATAGAGCTGGTAAAAAGCCTTGGCCTGACCCAGCAGGAGATACGCCGCCTGAATGCGACTACCATCAAAATACTGGGGCTGGAACTGAATAAGGTAAAAAGCCTGCGTATGATATCGTTTGTGCAGGGTACAGTGGTCAACTTCCTGCGCCAGTGTATCATGTTTGCATTATTGTTCCTGGTATTTCGCGGCAAGCTGACCCTCGGTAATATGTGGACGATGAGTTTTTACATATTCTTCATCTTTGGCCCGCTGCAGGAACTGGGCAATATCATCCTGTCGTACCGCGAGGCCGAAGCATCGCTCAATAACCTGAAAGATCTGTTCAGCAAACCGGTCGAAGCTAAACCGCAGCACCCACAGGAAATTAATGCCATAGAAAACCTGCGTTTTCATGATGTGAATTTTCAGCATAATACGGCTATGCGCCCTGCGCTGGAGCATATCTCTTTTGAAGTGAAAACAGGTGAGACTATAGCTTTCGTTGGTCCTTCCGGTTCGGGAAAGACTACACTGGTAAAGCTGCTGGTAGGCTTGTATAAACCGGGAACAGGTACCATCGATTATAATAATTATGATGGCAACAGCATCGATTTTGACGAACTGCGTAAGCAGATAGGCTTTGTAACCCAGGATACACAACTATTTTCCGGAACCATAAAAGAAAACCTGTTGTTTGTAAATCCCGGCGCTACCGACGAAGAAATTAATGATGTACTGCAAAAGGCAGCCTGCCAGACGTTACTGGCCCGTGCGGAGAATGGCATTAATACAATGATAGGAGAGGGCGGCCTGAAGCTATCGGGCGGGGAGCGCCAGCGCCTTTCTATAGCGCGCGCACTGCTGCGCCACCCTCGGCTTATGATATTTGATGAAGCAACATCTGCGCTCGACTCGCTGACGGAAGAAGAGATATCTTATACCATACGCGAAATAACGAGCCAGAGGCAGCACATTACCATTATGATTGCGCACAGGCTTTCAACCATTATGCATGCTGACCGCATTTATGTGCTGGAAAAAGGCCATATTGTGGAGACCGGCACACATGTAAACCTGCTGGAGGAAAAAGGCCTGTACTATGCTATGTGGCGCCAGCAGATAGGGGAGCGTAAAGACACCCGTGCGCTGCATGGTATGCCGCTAAAGCACAATGTTTTGAAGTAAAGGGCTTTTCTCCGGGTAATCGGTATTGTAGTGCAGCCCGCGGCTTTCCTTACGGAACGAGGCGCTTTTGATAATGAGGTAGCCTGTAGTAATGAGGTTCCGCAGTTCGCATAGTTGTGGCGATACCGTAGCCGTTTTATACAGTTCCTCCGTTTCCTCGTGCAGCAGGTCTATACGGCTCATGGCGCGGTGCAGGCGCACGTCGTTGCGCACAATACCTACATAGTCGCTCATTACCTGTTGCAGCTCTTTCAGGCTTTGTGTAATCAATATCATTTCACGCGGCTCACTGGTGCCGGATGCGTTCCAGTCGGGAATGTCTTCACGGATGGGAATGGCATCTATCCTGCCGGCTACATCCTCTGCGCAGCGGTGGGCAAACACCAGTGCTTCGAGCAGCGAATTGGATGCAAGGCGGTTAGCCCCATGCAAGCCTGTGCTGGCACATTCGCCGCATGCATACAGGTTTTTTATGGAAGTATGGCCATTGGCATCGGTTTTAATGCCGCCGCAGGTATAATGTGCTGCCGGGGCCACCGGTATCATTTTCTCAAAAACATCAATGCCTATGCTGTTGCATTTTGCATAAATATTAGGGAAATGCGTTGTAAACTTTTCTTTGTCCATGTGCCGGCAGTCGAGGTACACATGTTCGGTACCTGCACGTTTCATTTCATTGTCAATGGCACGGGCCACTATATCGCGCGGGGCAAGGTCGGCACGCGGGTCGTACCTTTCCATAAAAGCTTCGCCTGCTTTGTTGCGCAATATGCCGCCATCGCCACGCACGGCTTCGGTAATGAGAAATGAAGGGCTTACTCCTGTTTCGTATAAAGCAGTGGGGTGAAACTGTATGAATTCCATGTTTTCAATCCTTGCTTTGGCACGGTAAGCCATTGCAACGCCGTCGCCGGTGGCAATTTTAGGATTGGTAGTGGTACGGTAGGCCTGGCCCGCACCACCCGATGCCATGAGTATAACACGGGAAACAATTTTTTCTATCTTATAGTTCTGCAGGTTGAGTGCATATATGCCGTAGCATTCAATATCCGGTGTCGATTTGGTGACGAGATGGCCCAGGTGATGCTGGGTAATGATATCGAGCACAAACCAGTGGTTGTGGATGTGGATGTTATCATACTTTTTTGCTTCGGCTACCAGCGCGCGTTCTATTTCATAGCCTGTAATATCCTTGTGGTGCAGTATGCGGTATTCGGAGTGACCGCCTTCTTTGCCACGCATATATTCCCCCCCGGCATCTTTATCAAACTGCGCCCCCCATTCTATGATTTCGTTTACACGCTGCGGGCCTTCTTTCACTACCATGTTTACGATGTCTGTGTTGCACATCCCGTCTCCCGCCACCAGTGTATCGTCTATGTGTTTTTCAAAGCTATCGCGTTCCAGGTCGTTTACTACGGCAATGCCGCCTTGTGCATATTTTGTATTGGTTTCATCTGTATTGGCTTTTGTGAGTATAGTGATGGTTTTGCCCGGGAAACGTTTGGCCGTTTTTACGGCAAACGTCAGTCCTGCAATGCCTGAGCCTATGACGAGGAAATCGGTACGGAGCATGTTCATAATCGATATACGGGTATAAAAAAGAGGCTCCATAAACGGAACCTCTTTGTAAAATTAAGTGGTTTTATGTTAGATAGCTTAGAAGCTTGATGTCATGCCGAAACGCACACCACTGAAGGCAGGTTCGTAACGGCAAACACCTCCGGTACAGTTGATACCTTCTACCTGTTTTACATAAGAAAGGGTAAAACGGTTGGGCCCTTTGGTGTAGGCTGTAAACACGTTGTAATAGTGGTGGCTGCCTGTAAGGGCCGATGGGCCGGGGGCGGTATTGTACATATCCGAAACAGAAAGCGACCAGTGCGGGGCTACATTATACTCCAGCAGGCCGAATATCCATGAGCCATAGTCCTGCTCGGTTTGCTGGTATTCCCATTCCGTACGTATCGACTGTTTATCATTGATACGGTAGGTAAGCTCAAAGAAAGGTATTACCGACTCAACAATAGGTACACCCGCTTTTACCTGGTACAGCTCCTGGTTATATTGCATATACTGTGTACCTACCATCAATATCCAGTCGTCCCAGCCGCGGTATTCCGCATCAAAATATGCTTCGCGGTATAGTTTCACATCTTCCAGCGTATTAATGTGCGTATAGTTCAGCGTAATGCTCAGGTTTTCATTGGGTACTATCAGCACATCGCCGCCCAGGGCCAGTTCCGAAAGGTTTTGGGATGCGGGGGTGTACCTCGCCATCAGGCGCTGTGGGCGCAGGCGGGCTACAATTGGCTGCCAGTTCAGCATACCGCGTATCAGTACTTCGTTTGGCGAAGTGCGCATTTCAAAATTCTCCGTGCGTTTACCGCTCAGGTTCACTGCAAGGCCTTTACGTGCATAGCCCAGGGTAGAGTACAGGACGTTTCCTTCAAGATCCTGCAGCCTGTTGTTTTTTACAATAGCCTCGTGTGTTTTATAGGAACCTTCCACGTACCAGGTGAAGTCACCGGCAGTCAGGGTATTATAGGCTGTAAACCCGTACATATTGTATTTCGGTACGAAGCGCGTACCTGTATCCTGGCTGTTGATGGTGGATACAATCAGGTCCATAGACGTTTTGTCCAGTGTCCTGTTCAGTACACCTATACCGGGAATGATGTGTACTTTATCGCCCAGGCTGAAGTCTCCCTCCGCATTAAAACCTTTGATGATTGGCTGGTAACGCTCGAAGATGAATTTCTGCTGACCTGTAAAGCCTTTCAGCATAATATTATCGGTCAGTTTATACTTCAGGCGCACACCTACTAATGCATTATCTATCAACAGCCCGCGGTCTTCATAAGCACGAAACAGGATGCCGCTGCCTATCTGGTCATATATATAGCCTACGGTAACTGAGAGGTCGTTTATATCCTTACTCAGGCTCCAGGCACCTATGCCGAAGCCGTCAAGCGCTTGTGTAGGGTTATAAAGATTTGAATTATGAAAGGCATCGGCCCGCAGGGTAGCCGTAAAGCCTTTATAATTATATCGTAAGCCGAGCCATGCTTCTCCGCCGCTCAGGTAGTTGTCATACAGCGGGTTATTGGCTGCGTTGATAGCAGAATCGCGCTGAAAGAAGTTGGCGTTCAGCATCAGGTCGCCCGAAAGGGTACCTTGTGCAAAACCCTGTACAGATGCCAGTGCAAATGCAAGGGCTGCTATTAATTTTTTCATCAAATGTTGGTATTATCCTAAAAATTCCGAAATTTAGAACCTTTGCCAAACTTTGGCAAGGATTTAGATTATTTATTTCAAACAAGTTACAATATGAAAAAATGGATGGCACTGGGAATGTCACTTTTTGTGGCCTCAACCCTGCATGCACAGGTTACCGAATTGCCCGATACACAGGTAAAAGACGTAAATACCAGCAAGAAAGTTGCTTTTAACCAGACCGTAGAGAAAGGGAAAGTAACACTTATTAATTTTTGGGCTACATGGTGTGTACCTTGTAAGAAAGAAATAAAAAATGTACGCTCCAAACTGGCCGACTGGAAAAAAGAAGCCGATTTTAACTATATGACTGTTTCTATCGACGAATCGCGTGCCGAGGGCCTGGTGCGTAGCTATGCCAAATCGCAGGGCTGGGATTTTCCGTACTATATCGACCCTAACTCTGACCTGAAACGTTCCCTGAATTTCCAGAGTGTTCCGTTTACCGTTATTGTAGATAAAGATGGTAAAGTAGCTTACATGCACGCAGGCTACGAGGAAGGCAGTGAAAACGAGGTTTTCGCTAAAATCAAGGAACTAAGCAAGTAAATTTTTTGTTGTTTTTATAGGCCCCTGCATGATAGTATTGCAGGGGCTTTTTTATGCCTTTACATGGTTGCTGCTTTGTAACAGACTATCGTAATAAGGGACTATATAATACAAATACTGCCATAAAGTAATGAAGCCTGCAACTGTTTGCAGGCTTCATTACTTTATACTTAATATTGTACTAGTTTGCCGACAGTCCGCTTATGGACGGATACGTAGCCTTATTCAAATCCCATATAACCGGGCTGCTTTGTATCAGGCCGTCAATATTGCGCGACCACAGCAGGTAACCGCTAGTATCCAGCGCATACATGGTTTTATCGTAGCCGCCGAAGTAAATAGCGCCATCGTAACTTACCGGTGAAGATTTTATGAGTTTCTGGGCTTTATACTTCCATTTCAGCGAACCGTCTATGATATTGAGCGCATAGAAGTAATAATCGTAACTGCCGAAATATACATTCTGCCCGTATACCAGCGGTGAAGATATAATGCGGTCGTTGGTTTTGAATTTCCAGCGTTCTTTTTTAGCAGCGGTATCCACGCAGTACAGGTACTGGTCGTTGCTGCCGAAGATAACATTACCACCCACGGCTATAGGAGAACTCTGTACAAAGCCGCCTGTTGCATACGCCCATTTTTGCGAGCCGGTATGCAGGCCAATAGCATACAGGTTGCCGTCGTCAGAGCCTATAAAGACATTGTCGCCGCTTACCGTAGGTGAAGAAACAAAGGCGCCGCCCGTAAAGCTCCACATAGTGCTACCGTTCGATGCATCCAGGCAATATAAAGTACCGCCGGCGGCAAAAATCAGCTGATTGCCTGTAAGAACGGGAGAAGACGTTATCGGGGCACTGGCATTGAATTTCCAGGTTACCCGGTCTTCGTTTGCATTCAGCGCGTACATAGTATCGTTGAGCGAGCCGATATACAGCATACCGCCGGGGCCGGAAGTGGGTGAAGAAGTGAACCCGAACAGGTCATTGGCAGGTAGCAGGTTATATTTCTTTACAACTTTCCCGCGTTTTGCATCAAGTTTTATCAGGGTATCTTCTGTAGGCAGAAACAAAAAGTCTCCGATAATGACAGGGGTAGCCTGTACATTCTCGCCAATATAATATTCCCATATTTTATCCCCGGTTTTAGGCTCCAGAGCGTATAAAAACTCATTCTGGCTGCTGATAAACAGGGAGGGTTTAAATTCTTCAGGCAATGGTTCGTCCTTGCTGTATTCTCCTTTTTTGCACGCGCTAAAGAATACAGTAGCGGCGGCAAAGACGGCCATAGATTTCATCCAACGTTGCAGCATGTTGCGAAAATTATATTATAAAGTAATGCAAAATAGTCCTTTTAGTCTTTTATTGCAATACACCTTTAAAAATAAATCCGGCCTTTTTTTACAAAGGCCGGATTTGTCTTTTTATGATATGGCAGGCGCTATGCCAGCATTTTTTCCTTTTGGCGCTTTATACGGGTAACCATCGAGTCGAAAGCAAGGTCAAAAGATTCTTCAAAAGTTTTTGTCTGGTGTTTTACAAAAAAAGAATGTTTCGGCACATAAACCTTAATTTCCGCTATTTTGTCTTTTATATTATGCACTACGTTATCGAGCTTCAGGTAAACATCTACACCGATAATGTGGTCATGAAACGTCCTCAGTTTCTCAATTTTTTTGTTTACGTGTTCGATCAACTTAGTGTCAGCATCGAAATGCACCGTTTGAATTTGTACATTCATAATTCAACGTTTTAGTGTTAAAAATTACCCTCTCGGGTGATTGCGTTTATGTATATCTTTTAATTGTTCAATATTATTGTGCGTGTACACCTGCGTAGCAGCCAGGCTGCTATGGCCCAGCAGGTCTTTTATGGCCTGTATATTGGCGCCGTTGTTCAGCAGGTGGGTAGCAAAACTATGCCTGAGCACATGCGGGCTCTTCTTACGAAGGGTAGTCGTAATGCCCAGGTATTTTTTTACTACGCGGTATACATACATCGCGTATAAAGGTTGTCCATTTTCCAGTACCAGCAAATGACTTTCGTCATACACATCCAGTTTTTGCTTTTCATTAATATAGTCCCTCACCAGCAACGCCAGGGCCGGGCTGATGGGTACCAGGCGCTCCTTATTCCCTTTGCCCAATATGCGTACCTGCCTGAGGCTCCATTCTATATCTTTTTCTTTCAGTTGCAGCAGCTCCTGCCGGCGCATACCGGTCTGGTACAGCAGCTCGCATATCATACGGTCGGTAAAGCCGCTGAAGCCTGCTTCAAACTGTAATTCTTCCAGTAAAAATTGGGTTTCTTCTTCTTTGAGATAAGAGGGCAGCCGCTCTTCTGTTTTCAGCGCGTGCAGCTGTTTTACAGGGTTTTTAGCAACGATGCCCTGCCGCATCATATACTTATAAAAACTGTTCAGGGAAGATATTTTCCGGTTGATGGAGCGGGGCGTGATTTGTCCATCTTTCAGGGACGCCAGCCAGCTACGCACATGAAAATGCCCTATCTCGTGAACATCAGAGATGTTGAACTGCTGGTTAATATAAATTGTAAACTGGGAAAGGTCTTTGCTGTAAGCCGTTAATGTATGCCGGGAGAAGCGTTTCTCAAACCTTAGATACTGTAGAAAATCGGTCATGCGTTCTTCCAACATAAGCACAAAAAAACCTGGTACTGTAAATATACTAATTTACAGTACCAGGCGCAAGAGTATTTTCAGTCTGAAATGTTAAATCGACTAATCTTCGAATTTGCCTGAAACCATCTGTTGTTTGTAGATAGCTTTCAGCACTTCAGTACGGCGACGTACAGAAGGTTTTGTGAACGACTGGCGGTCACGCAATTGATTGAGAATACGTGCTTTTTCGTACTTTTTTTTGTACTTCTTCAGCGCCTTGTCTATGTTTTCGCAATCTTTTGAATCTATTATCAGCATAATTTTATATACCCCCTTTTTGGTAAAATCAGGAGCGCAAAGGTAAGGAATATTATTATTTGAACAAACTTTTACATGAAAAAACGGCAAACAAATAATTTTGGCTTTAGTATTGCGTTCTAAAACATTACCTACCTTTATCAGGTTGTAATATGCGTAAGATATATTTGTTATTTATATTGATGATGGTGGCTGCCGCTTCCTGCAAAAAATGGGAAGATAAGGCAGGCAGCGGAGATGACCGGCTCAACCGCCCCTATTGTAACGACCCCGAGGCGGCCAATTACAATGACGACTTCCCGGGCACGCCCGATAGTACGGTATGCTATTACCCGTATGAGTTTTTTGTGGGTACCTACAGCTTCAGCGATTCTACCTACTACTCCAATGAATACCTGTATGGCCAGACACTGGCCTACACATTTAACATTCGCAGGAACGGGAACGATAAGCGCAAACTGCTACTTTCGGGTTTTTGCGGTACCGATATCAGCTTTACATCAGATAAATACCTGAAGGCTTTTGCCGATTCTACAGAGAAAACGGGAGACTCGACCAAGCTGCCGGGCCAGCTGGTATGCAACCCGCCGGATACCTTATCCGGGTACATGGCCGTCATCAACCGCGACAGTGGTATCCTGCGTATCAACTTTACCGTGCTGACAGATACAGGTATCGTATATCATACAGGCAGGGCAATCAGGCAATAATTTTTTTCATGTTCACAGGCATTATAGAAACAACGGGAACGGTTAAGGAAATCATCCGGTCCGGCTCCAATACAGATTTTTGGATAACGGCAGGCATTACCCCCGAGCTGAAAATAGACCAGTCGGTAGCGCACAATGGTGTGTGCCTTACCGTGGTGGAAATAAAAGAAAACGCCTACCGGGTAACCGCAGTTGCGGAAACCCTTGCCAAAACCAGTTTGAACAACTGGCAGCAGGGCGATACGGTTAACATGGAGCGTTGCCTGAAGGTGGGTGACCGCCTCGACGGGCATTTTGTACAAGGGCATGTAGATGCAGTTGCCACATGTATCTCCAAAGAAACCCTAGACGGTAGCTGGCTCTTCCGTTTCCGTTTTCCAAAGCAGTTTGCAGCATTGGTGATAGAAAAGGGCTCAGTATGCCTCAATGGTGTAAGCCTGACAGCGTTTAACGTACAGGACGATGAGCTGACGGTGACCATTATTCCCTATACTTACGAACATACTAACTTCAATACCATAGAAACCGGAACAGAGGTGAATATAGAATTTGATGTATTGGGCAAATACCTGTTGCGGCAAAAAGAACTGAACTGATATGCGTATAGCTTTCGATGCAAAAAGGGCGTTCCAGAACAATACCGGCCTTGGGCATTACAGCCGTACGCTTATTACATCACTTATACAAGGGTTCCCCCAGCATAGCTATTACCTGGCTGCACCTAAAAAAACGGGCATGTACACACCGCCTGCCGGTGATGTGCACATCGTTACACCCACATCCGGCCTGGCAAAAACATTCCGCTCGCTGTGGCGCAGCAACTGGGTGAAAAATGATTTGAAACAACTGGGCATTGACCTGTATCATGGCCTGAGCCATGAAATACCGGTAGGCATTCAGCTCACGGGTATCAAAACCGTGGTCACCATGCACGACCTGATATTTGAACGGTATCCGCAACAGTATAAGCCGGTAGACGTAGCTATATACAGGAAGAAATTCCGGTACGCCTGCGCACATGCCGACCAGGTTATAGCCATCAGTCAACAGACCAAGCAAGACCTTATCGAATTTTATAAAACCCCTGCCGAAAAAATAACTGTCTGCTACCAGGCCTGCAATCCGATATTCAGCCGCCTGCATACCGATGAAGAAAAGCAGGCAGTAAGAAAAAAATATAATCTCCCCGAAACCTATTTTTTATACGTAGGCACCATCATCGAACGGAAGAACCTGCTGAATATTTGCAAAGCCATGCGGTTGGCAGACGGGAAACCGGGCATCCCCCTGGTAGTGATAGGCAGCGGCAGCGAAAAAGACCTGTATTACCGCAGTGTAAGGCAATATGTGCAGGCTAATGACCTGCAGGATAGCGTGATATTTCTTGCAGATAACCTGGTAGCAAAAAATGATGATGCGTTCCGGTCGGCAGCAGATTTCCCCGCTATTTACCAGTCGGCCCTGGCCATGATATACCCTTCTGTTTTTGAAGGCTTCGGCTTGCCCGTGCTGGAAGCACTATGGAGCCGCATACCTGTTATTACCTCCAATATTTCCTGCCTGCCCGAAACGGGTGGGGATGCGGCCATATACATCGACCCGCATAGCCCCGAAGCTATAGCTGCGGTTATGCAGCAGGTGACGGAAGATGCCGGTTTGCGAAAGGATATGATTGAAAAAGGTATCCTTCATGCACATTCGTTTACCACGCAGGCCTGCGCCGCCCGGGTAATGGAAGTATATGAAAGCTTGTTTTAATGGGTTGCCGGTTTGGCTGCCGGTTTTTTATCCGGTTCAAAAGTGGGCAGGGGGCTTTTTGGTATATCCAGTTCGCTGCTCAGGTTGGGAAAGACGGTACGCATCGCATGAATATCCCTGTCGGAAGCATCTACAAAATACCAGGTAGCGCCCTTGTCGGGAGAAATGGCTACAAGCGTGGTTTGCGTAGTCAGCTTGCCCTCCTCCATCTGCAATTTCATTTTTTGCGGTACAGTACATTGCAACTCGCCCGCTGTATCAATAAAAGGGGTAGGGTCTTCAATCCAGGCAGCTACTATCTTATTGCCTTGTTTCTCAAGGGCATTCATCTGTGTTTGCAAAACCTCCAGCATGCGTTCCCTGCCTCCGCGTGCCATTTCAATGGCTTTGGGGTAGGTGGTGGATATAACGGCATCATAATCTTTATTGACCAGCCCGTGGTTCATACGATCAGCGGCAGTTTTCAGGGCTATTTTTTTATCCGGTTCGCTGGTTTGTCCCCATGCAGTTACTGCTATGGCCAGGCTGAGTACAGATGTGATAATAATTTTCATGCTAAACATAATGACGGGTAAATATACTAAAACGCAGGGTGGCGGTATGTTAAAATACTATAATGCCGGAAGCCGGAAAAAAGAACTGCCCCTTGGGAGAGGGGCAGTTAAACAATACTATTTTTAAACGGTTTTACTCTTTCATGTTGGTTTCGGCACCCTGTAATATTTCTTTGCTGTCCGCATCATTATTGTGGATGAATGCAACCACCCTGCAATTTTCAGGCTTCCAGTCGGGGTTTACATCATACTCAAACGTACGCTGGTAAACGCGGCCTGCCTCCTTAGTGGGTACATCTTCCAGGAAAGGCTGTCCGGCTACCGGTGTTACCAGGTCGCGTAAGGTATGCATAAAGGTGTAGTGGTGGTCAAAGCTGTCCGGAAATTCCTGTACGTCCACTATGTTGTCTTCCAGTATGGCTACCGTCATATACTGTGCGCGGGTTACGGCTTGTGTATAAGTTGCAGTTACTTTGATGATGGCTTTACCATTGTTATAAGCGCTTTTTACTTCCAGGTTTACCGGTGGTGCTACGGTCAGTTGGTTATTAACGGTATTGGCCCATTTTGCTACCAGCAGCAGGCGGTCATTATCGTTGCCGGTACGGTTAATGCCTGCCGAAGGCATCTGGTTTACATTAACGTAAAACTGGTTGCCAATGTCGGTGCCGTCTTGTGTGCGCAGGTCGTATTTCGCACCTTCTTCCGTAGCCGGATTACTTTGAATAAAGTGAAGGATATGCATTTCCATAGGTATAACCCTGCCCGGGTTATTGTCGGCAATACTTTGCAGCAGTTCCCTTGCGGCGGGGCAGTTCGCACATTTACCACCTGTAAACTCCTCTGCTACTACTACGCGTTGCTGTGCTGCCGGCACAGGCCCCACAAAAGTGCTGTCAGCCCCGCTGGCTGTGCCAAAATCGATTACAGGCCCTTTTTCTTTGCACGACCCCAGTGTAAACAATGCACCCGCCGCGGCAGCTATCAGTAATTTTCTCATTTCAGATAAATAATTTGGGATACGAATTTATACAAGATTAATGAATTGTGCCTGTCATTTCGCGAATACGGGAATAATCGGCCGCTTTCGTTTAACTTTACGGGGTTGAAAAATGAAAATACAAGATGGAAGAAAGTAAAAGGCAGAAACAGGTAGGTAAACTGGTAATGGAGGAGTTGAGCGATATTTTCCGCCGCGAAGGTATGAACGTGGTAGAAGGGGGGCTGGTGTCCATATCGAAAGTAATGTTGACGCCCGACCTGCTGGAGGCGCGTGTATACCTCAGCATCTTCCAGGTGAACAATCCGGAACAGTTGATGCATGAAATAAAAGAACGTACCGGCGAATGGCGTAACCTGTTGGGACAGCGCGTGCGTAACCAGCTACGCCGGGTGCCCGAACTGCATTTCTTTAACGATGATACGCTCGATTATGTTTTCAAAATGGAAGAGCTCTTCAAAAAAATAAAAGAAGAAGATTCGCAAAGGGGCAAAAAAGACGAAGAAGCATAAATGAACAGGATACTGGTATGGCAACTGGCTCTCAGGTACCTGCGTGGCAAACGTGCAGGCAATGCAGTGCCTATCCTGTCGCGTATCAGTATCTTCTCTATTGCCATTACCGCGGCAGCCATGCTCTTGCTGCTTTCCGTGTTCAATGGTTTTTCCGTACTGGTGAAAGACCTGTATAAGGCGTTTTACCCCGAAATAAAAATTACCGCAGAGCGGGGGAAATTTTTTCCTTTTGGCGATGCGCAGTTGCAGAAAGTGGCTGCTGTGCGGGGGGTGGCATCCCTTACCCGCAGTATAGAAGACAATGTGCTGCTGAATGCCAATGATGAGCAACGCGTGGCCACTGTAAAGGGTATTGACAAGCGCTTCTTTACCGTGAATAATATAAAGCCGTACATCATTGATGGCAGCGATAGTGTGCGCACTTATCCTGCACCTACGGCCATTGTGGGCGTACAGGTGATGAACGAGATGGGGGCCGACATTAATAATGCATTTTCCCGTTTAATCCTTTTTTATCCTAATGCCGAATCGCAAAACCTGGCGCTTGCCCCCGAGCAGGCATTCCAGTCGCTGCAACTGAAGCCCGACGGCGTATTCCGCATACAGGATGAGTTTGACAGCAAATACATCCTTGCGCCGCTCGAAGCGGTGCAGTACCTGTTTAAAGCCGAAGGAAAATATTCTTCGGTAGAGCTAAAGCTGGCACCCGGTGCCGATGCCGATAAGGTGCGCGGAGAGTTGCAGACCCTGCTGGGAAACAATTTTCATATAGCTACCCGCTTTGAGCAGAACCGTACCATGTACCTGGTGATGCGCAGCGAAAAATGGGCGGTATATGCCATCCTTGTGCTGGTGCTGGTCATTGCTTCTTTTAATATGGTGGGGGCGCTCTCCCTGCTGGTGCTGGAAAAGCAGAAAGATATGTCCATACTCAAAACCATGGGAGCGCAGCCTGCCGATGTGCGGAATATTTTTATAACCGAAGGCTTGCTCTGGTCGCTGACGGGTGTAGTGTCGGGACTGGTAACCGGTTTGTTGATATGCCTGGGGCAGCAGCATTATAAATGGATAAAAATGCAGGGCTCTTTCATCATTGATGCCTATCCCGTAAAGCTGGAATGGACCGACTTCCCACTCATTATTTTTACCGTACTCGCCATTGGCGTCCTCGCCTCCTGGTACCCTGCCCTAAAGGCTAAATACAGCCATGTGCAGTTGCGGAGTAATTAATTTGGTCTAGCTAAATATTTAGGGTGTTTTCACGGTGATTTATTACAAAGTGATATGATAACTTTATGGTAAAGGAGAAGCCTGATGCCTAATAAGTTCAGGTATAACTGTAAATTTTTTTAACCATGAAATTGTTCAAGTCTTTGCAAAGCGGCATTGCTGCTTTGGCGGTGATTGCATTGATGTGTTTTGCATCCCAGGCACATGCGCAGTACAAATCTGTAACAGTCAGTATTTCACAACAGGATTTTAAAGCATTGTACTCATACGGGGTGATTCCGGTTAAACAAATCACATCTGTACAGTATATCAGTAATGGTCCCGGTGGTGGGGTGGCCCCTTGGCCTCCTGTATATGACCCTCCCTGTCCCGATGCTGAAGGAATGACACCTGAGTTGGCACAGGAAATGACTGACCTGGCCAACCAATACTGCCATGACGTGTATATGTGTGTACAGGAAGAAGATTGCGGATGGTATATGTATGTGTTTAAACCAACCAGTTTCCGTTGCCATTTTACCGTAGCATACCAAAGCTCACTACAGGCTTATGCTTACTAACAGTGTAAGTAACCATAAAATTTAAGGGGGTAATTACCCCCTTAAATTTTATATAGGAAGTTTGTCGCCACAATAGCTAATTTCATTCCATGAACCTCCGCATAGAAACCCCGCGTCTCATTATCCGTGAGTTGCTACCCGAGGATGAACAGGGTATGTACGAGATGGATAGCGACCCGGAAGTACATACGTACCTCGGCAACAGGCCTTATACCGATATTGCACAAAGCAGGGAGAATATTGATTTTGTTCGTCAGCAATATATAGATAACGGTATAGGCCGCTGGGCGGTCACACTAAAAGATACAGGGGAGTTTGTTGGCTGGACAGGCTTTAAGCTAATGACAGAAAAAGTAAACGGCCATGTTGGCCATTACGATTTTGGTTACCGCCATACCCGTAAGCACTGGCGCAAAGGTTATGCTTACGAAGCTGCCCAAGCCGCGCTCGATTATGGTATAGATGTGCTGGGTATAAAAAACATCTACGCCATGACCGATGTAAACAATGCAGGCTCCCGCCGCATACTCGAAAAGCTCGGCTTCCGGCTGGTAGAAATATTTTCCTACGATGGCTCGCCTTTTTGGGTGGTGGGGCAACCTACTACATGGTACCGGCTCGATGAAAGGTTGTAGTACGAATAGCCATAACTTTATGGCTTATGAAAGGAACAGCACCCGTAGCAATAAAGGAAATAAGGTCGGGCGAACTGCAGGCTTACCGGGAATTTCTAAACCACGGCCTTATTCATGATGAAGAAAGCTTTCGCATTACTCCTGCCGATGATTCAGGCAGCCCGTTTCCCACGCGCGATAGTGAAGACAGCTTCACACTCGGTGCCTATATCGGCAACAGGCTTGCAGGCGTAGTCAGTTTTGAGCGCGAGGGAATCAACCGTGAAAAGTTAAGACATAAAGGCATACTGTTTCGCATGTATGTATCGGCAGAGCATCGCGGGCAGGGTATGGCAAGGCTGCTGATGGAAAAAGTGATGGAAAGGGCGCAGGCTGTTCCCGGCATCGAGCAGGTAAACCTGACCGTAATTGCCAATAATGCCCATGCCAAAAACTTGTATGAAAAACTGGGTTTTAAAACCTTTTCGCACGAAGAACGTGCTATAAAATGGAAGGAAAAATATTTTGACGAAGACCAGATGGTATTGCCGCTACACAGGTAAACCAGCATTTGAGCTAACTTCATAACCCAAATAAATAGAGTATGGACAAATACCTCGAAGCAGCTATAGCCGAAGCAAAACAAGGATTGAAAGAGGGTGGTATACCCATTGGCTCCGTTATTGTGCACAATGGCGAGATACTGGGCCGCGGCCACAACAGAAGGGTACAGCAGGGCAGCGTAGTACTGCATGGTGAAATGGACGCGCTGGAAAATGCAGGCCGCCAACCCGCATCTGTATATCGTGACTGTACATTGTACACTACATTGTCGCCATGCCCCATGTGCACAGGCGCTATATTGCTGTATGGTATACCCAAAGTGGTAATCGGTGAAAATAAAAACTTCATGGGCGCGGAAGACCTGCTGCGCAGCAAAGGCGTAGAGGTAACGGTTGTAAACGACCCGACCTGCATTGATATAATGGAAGATTTTATCCGCAACAAACCCCAGCTCTGGAATGAGGATATTGGTGAATAAAAGCAAGCATCACTGCTTGCTTTTATTACCTAACCGCATATTGTTTAATATGCTACAATACCCGGCCCTGCCAGCGTAAGCGCATCGTTGACAAGTTGTTGAGGTGCCCAGGTGCTGCCATCGAATGTAGAGAAGAAAATACGGGTGTCGTCTCCCTGCCCTTTCCAGCTAAGACAAAGCAAATCATTAAAAACAGTTAGTGAAAGTCCGCCACTTGTACCTACGCCGGGTACAATTTGTTGTGGTGCCCAACTGTTCCCGTCGAAAGAGGAATAGTAAATTTTGATGTCATCGCCACTAGGGCGGGTCATGCCTTTCCACGCCATATATACAGTGCCGTTGTATACTGCAAGTGCAGGCATAGCGCTGGTGCCCATGTTGTTGGGGCAAATGGGGGCCGACCATACATTGCCATTAAAAGTGCAATACTGGATAGATTGTGCGGGGTCTGTGCCACCCCATGCCATTAAAATGTTTGACATAGTGAAAATATTAAGTGTGATTTTTGCCTACTCTATTACCTTTTCGGCATACGGTGCTTACTCTGTCATGGATTTTCTGCCTACTCCATTGTTTCACTTTTCCGGAAAGTGGTGCAGGTTTGTTGTCAAACCAACAGTACAAAGGTGGTGCAGGCGGTGCAGCTATTACAACGTAAAAACACAAACGCACCTATGTATTATCACCTGCAAAATGTACGTGATAACACGGATAAGGGCTGTAGTTTTGCTACAGCCCTTTGGTAATATTCATTAAAACAGGTTTACATTTTCTCCGGCAACCTGATACCCAGCAGCTTCATGGCATGACGCATGATTTGTGCCGTCATAATAATGAGCATCAGTCTCAATTGCTTTTTCTCTTCATTCTCTGCTTTCGATATACTATGCTCATCGTAAAACGAATTGAACTGTTGCGCCAGTTGGAAAGAGTAATTGCACAGCAGCGAAGGGTTATACTCCATTGCCGCATTTTCCAGTATCGCAGGGTATTGTTCCAGCATCAGTGCCAGTTTTTTCTCTGCGGGCAATATCTCCTGAGTTAATCTGAAGGTTTGGAACCTCGTATTATCAGGCAGCATAGGCATGCCTTCCTTGCGTAATATAGAGCAGATACGGGCATGTGCATATTGTATGAAAGTGGCGGTAAAGCCATGCAGGTCTATCGACTCTTTCGGGTCGAATATCATTTTCTTCTTCGGGTCAACACGCAGCAGGTAAAACTTCAGCGCGCCCATTCCTATCGTGTTGTATAGCTTGTCCAGTTCTTCCATGCTGAACCCTTCCGTTTTTCCTGCTTCCTCCGTTTGCTTTTGCGAGAGGGTTACCATCTCGTCCATCATATCATCGGCATCCACTACAGTGCCCTCACGGCTTTTCATGCGCCCGGTTGGCAGTTCCACCATGCCGTAGGAAAGATGGTAAATGCCATCGGCGCAAGGCTCGCCCAGTTTTTTTAATATCAGTTTCAGCACCTGCATGTGATAGTTTTGCTCATCCGCTATCACATACACGCTCTGGTCCAGCTTAAAATCGTTATACTTTAGTTTGGCAGTGCCTAAGTCTTGCGTGATATATACGGAAGTGCCGTCGCCGCGCAGCAATAATTTTTGGTCCAGTCCTTCATCTTCCAGGTTCACCCATACAGAGCCATCTTCCTTTTTAAATAATACGCCTTTCTGCAGGCCCTCTTCTACAATAGCCTTGCCCAGCAGGTAGGTATTGCTTTCATAGTACATCTTGTCAAAATCAACCCCCAGGCGCTTATAGCTTTCATCAAAGCCTTTATACACCCAGCTGTTCATCATTTCCCAGAGTTCGCGGACTTCCTTATCGCCCGCTTCCCACTTACGCAGCATTTCCTGTGTTTCTTTCATGATGGGCGCTTCTTTCTCAGCCGTAGCCTCGTCCATGCCCTGCGCTGTTAGCTCTTTTACTTCTGCTTTGTACGCATCGTTGAATTTTACATAATAATCCCCCACCAGGTGGTCGCCTTTGATGCCCGTGCTTTCGGGTGTGGCGCCGTTGCCAAATTTCTGCCAGGCTATCATCGATTTGCAGATGTGTATGCCACGATCATTTATCAGGTTGGCCTTTACCACCTGGTAGCCATTGGCCTTCAATACATTGGCCATAGCATATCCCAGGAATATATTGCGCAGGTGGCCAAAGTGCAGCGGCTTGTTGGTGTTGGGCGATGAATATTCCACCATCACCCGCTTATCCAGCTTGGGCCTTTCGCCATAGTGCTGGTCGTTAAAATGGTTTAGCAGGAACAGCGACCAGTAATTGTCTTTCACCGTCAGGTTCAAAAAGCCGCTGACGATGGTATATGAAGTAAACAGTTCTGTCTTTTTCAGCAGGTATTCGCCTATCTGCCTGCCCAGCTCGTCGGGTTTTTGGCGCAGCAGTTTCACAAAAGGGAATAATACAACAGTGTAGTCGCCTGTAAATTCAGGTTTTGTCTGGTTCACGGTTACGGAATGCGGCGGTATGGCCGCGTCGGGGAAAAGGTGTTTCAGTGCATCTTCGGCAGCACATTTTATTTGAGAAACGAGCATCATGCGGCAAAAATAAGTATTGGATACGGGATTATAATATCAGTAATGCATGTAAGGTGCCGTACACCCGCACCGGGAACAGGTATATATTAATTCTGTACCTTGCATCGTCTCCTGCGTAATCCTTCGTGTACCCATAAAAAAATCTTCATTAATAAATACTTTTTCCTATCTTTGCAAGCTGAAAAAGTGTAGAATATAAAAATTTTGCTGAAAAATGTCTCATTTAACTGCTGAAAAGAAAGCGAATATTTTCAAAACATTTGGTGGAAACGAAACCAATACCGGGTCTATCGAGGCCCAGGTTGCCATGCTTACAGAGCGTATCAACCACATTTCGCAACATTTGAAAACAAATAAAAAAGATTTCTCCAGCCAGCGTGGCCTTATGGCGATGGTAGGTCGCCGCAAACGCCTCCTGCAATACCTCACGCGTACCGATATCAACGGTTACCGTGCGCTGATCGAAAAGCTGGGTATCCGTAAATAAGGATGCAAATTATTAGCTATTCCCAACCGTTAGTGTTGGGAATAGTCTTTTTTGAACATATTTAATTTAATTTTATGATTCCTAATCCCGTTTCCGTTTCCTTTAAATTGGACGACGGACGAGAAGTAAGCATAGAGACGGGCAGGCTTGCCCGCCAGGCCGATGGCGCCGCTGTGGTGCGTCTCGGAAATTGTATGCTGCTGGCTACCGTTGTAGCCAACTCTGAACCCAAACCCGGGCAATCTTTCTTCCCGCTGACAGTTGACTACCAGGAGAAATTTGCCTCTGCAGGCCGTATACCCGGTTCATTTTTCAAACGTGAAGGCCGGCTGAGCGATTCTGAAATACTGATTTCGCGCCTGATTGACCGCGCGCTGCGCCCCTTGTTCCCCGATGATTATTTATGCGATGTACAGGTACTGGTTACCCTTATATCTTCTGACCCCGAGGTGATGCCTGATGCATTGGCTTGTTTGGCCGCATCTGCCGCCCTCGCAGTTTCAGACGTGCCTATACAGGAAATCATTTCCGAAGTACGCGTTGCCCGCATCAATGGTGAATATAAAGTGAACCCTAACCGTACCGAGCTGAAAGAAGCCGATATGGATTTCATCATCGCCGCTACCGAAAAGAACATCATGATGGTGGAAGGCGAATCGAAAGAATGCCAGGAAGCCGATGTTGTAAAAGCCATTGAGATAGCACATAATGCCGTCCGTGCACAGATAAAGGCGCAGGAAGAACTGCGTGATAAGAAAGGCGTGAGCGGAAAACGTGAATACGAAAAGCCGTACACCAACCCCGAACTGGAAGCACGTATCGAAGCATTTGCTGCAGAACGTTTCCTGCAAATAGCTAAATCGGCCCTAGGCAAGCATGAGCGCCACGATGCCATGCACCAGGTACATAAAGAATTTGAAGAGGGATTGAAAGAAGGCGAACTGGAAGAAAAAGACCTCGCACTTATCAGTCGCTACTTCCACGATGTTGAAAAGAAAGTAGTGCGTAACATGATACTGGACGAACGTATCCGCCTCGATGGCCGCACGCTCGACAAAGTGCGCCCGTTGACGATGGAAACAGATTTCCTGCCTTCACCGCATGGCTCTGCACTGTTTACCCGCGGCGAAACCCAATCGCTTACTACCGTAACGCTGGGTACTACCGAAGATGAACTGCTGGTAGAAAGCGCCGCTACTTCCGATTATGTAAAATTCATCCTGCATTATAATTTCCCGCCGTTCTCAACTGGTGAAGTGAAACCTATGCGCGGCCCCGGCCGCCGCGAAGTAGGACATGGTAATCTTGCCATGCGCTCGCTGAAGCAGATGATGCCTAAAAACGATTACCCTTATACAGTACGTGTAGTATCCGATATTCTTGAGTCAAACGGTTCTTCATCTATGGCTACCGTTTGTGCCGGCTCGCTGGCGCTGATGGATGCCGGTGTACCCCTGCCCAAACACGTAGGCGGTGTGGCAATGGGACTGATTACCGAGAACAATAAGTTTGCTATCCTTACAGACATCCTCGGCGACGAAGACCACCTTGGGGATATGGATTTTAAAGTAACCGGTACACGCGATGGTATCTGCGGTATCCAGATGGATATTAAAGTAGACGGCCTGAGCATGGACGTGATGATGCAGGCACTGGAGCAGGCACGCAAAGGCCGCCTGCACATACTGGATGCCATGTACGAAACCATACCTGCTGCCCGTGCCGAGCTGAAGCCTCATGCACCACGTATTGAGCAAATCAACATCGATCGCGAGTTTATCGGTGCAGTAATAGGCCCCGGTGGTAAAATTATACAGGAAATTCAGCGCGAAACCGGCACTACCATCAATATTGAGGAAGTGAACGACCGCGGTGAAGTGAAGATATTCTCTTCGAATAAAGAGAGCATTGATAAAGCCCTTGCATGGATAAAGGGCATAGTAGCTGTGCCTGAAGTAGGCGAAGTGTATGAAGGAACTGTAAAGAGCATTATGCCGTTCGGTGCGTTCATCGAATTCCTGCCCGGTAAGCAAGGCTTGCTGCATATATCAGAAGTAAGCTGGAAACGCCTCGACTCACTGGAAGGTGTGTTGAAGGAAGGCGATACAGTGAAAATAAAGCTGGTAGGCACCGACCCGAAATCGGGCAAACTGCGCCTGAGCCGCAAAGTGCTCATGCCGAAACCTGAGGGCTACGTAGAACCCGAACCTCGCGAAAGCCGCGGCGACAGGGGAGATCGTGGTGACCGCCGTGGTGGTAGCGACCGCCGTGACCGTGGTGACAGGAGCGACCGTCCACGCGGTGACCGCCGTGAAGGTGGCGACCGTGGTGAGCGCCGCGAACGTCCGCAACGTAACGATAACAACAATGGTACGGAAGCCCACAAAGAGCAGCCTCAGCAAAGCAATGAAGGTAATAGCCCCGCCAACGATGCCAACGATGCTGACTTAGCACTGTAATTTTTCAAGAGTATATAATAGGAACAGCCCCGCCAATTGGCGGGGCTGTTTTTGTATGTGAAGGGGTATATCTTTTACTGAAGGGTAGCCCCTACGGGGGCATGTATATTGTTCTCGTTTTTTCTACAAAGCTGTTGCCTCTACGAGGCATACCAATAGCGATTGATGGATTCAACACGTTCCGTAGGGGCCACTGCTTAACTCGTCTAAGATTTATCTTAGACCAACAACGGCAAGCATTTGCTTGCAACCCATGCCATAAACGGGCAGCCCCTACAGGGCATGTATATCATTCTTTTTTCTACAAAGCTATTACCTCTACGAGGCATATATAGTGCAGGAGGCGTTTTTCATGTCCCATAGGGGCTACTGCTTTATAGAATATGAGTAAATAACGTAGATGGGTACGCCCCTATGTCCCGTAGGGGCTACCGCTATGTAGAAAAATTGCAGACAAACACACCTGCCCCGTAGGGGAAGGCCCCTATCTGTGATTTTCAATTCGCCTTTTCCCGATATGTGGTATTTCCCTTTGATTGGTGTTGTCATCAACGGTTTTCGTATAAAGCTACGGCCACTGAACTGGTCTAAAGTTTGTCTTAGATCAACATCGACAAGCATTTGCTTGCAAAGCATTGCCATAAAAGGGTAGCCCCTACGGGGCATGTATATTGTTCTCGTTTTTTTTCTACAAAGCTGTAGCCTCTACGAGGCATACCAATAGCTATGAACGTATTCAATACGTCCCGTAGGGACTACCGCAACTGGTCTAAGATTTATCTTAGACCCAACAAGCCATTTGCTATCAAGACTGTTACCATAGATATGCCTTTAAACGTCCGGTAGGGACAACCGCTTTGTAGAAAAAACAATGGAACCAGAATTATACCTGCCCCGTAGGGGAAGGCTCTAGCTGTGATCAGGTTGTTCTTTCCAGCGATATATGATATTTTGAGGCATGTCGTAGCGGCTCTATATTGCTTTCCCGGTATGTTGCCCACACCTTAGTAAAGGCAGCTCCGAAATACAGTATCAATGCAGAATAAAAGACAAAAAGCAGGATAAGCACCAATGCCCCCGATGCACCATACAGATGCTGCAGGTTGCCTGAAAGCATCCAGCGTAATACATACTTTCCTATGCTGAACAGGATGCCGGTAACTATTGCTCCTGTAAATGTGATACCCTTGCCCGTCCGTGCATCGGGCAGAAAGCGGAACAGGACAAAAAACCAGGCGATGACAACTATTAAAGACAATATATGGCTCAATGCACTATGCACATAATTTTCCAGTTGAGGTGAAATAGTGTGCAGGTACGGGCTGAAATAGGCCTGTATCATATCCGTACCTATTAATAGCAGGAACAATATGCCTGTAAACAGGATAATGCCCAGCGATTTCAGGCGGGCTTTCAGTAAAGTGCCGAAGCTGCGTTTGTAGGCTATTTTTATATTCCATATCTGGTTGATGGAATCCCTGATGACCTTAAACAGGGTAGTAGCGACAAATAACAAGAACAGGAAAATAAGCGCTGTTGCCAGCCAGTTGAACTGGAAACCGATAACACTTTTGATTACAAAAAACACCTGCTTCCTGCCTTCTTCGCCTATGACGCTTTGCAGGTTGCGCAGGAGCTGTTGGCCTATCAACTTTTTGTCGAAGAACAAACCGAATGTGCGTACGATAATGATAAGTATAGGCGGCAATGCAAAGCTGGTAAAAAAAGCGGTAGCCCCTGCCATACGGAGCGGATCGTTCACCGATAGTTCACGAATGGAGTCCTTCAGTAATTGATATGCTTTTATCAGGTTTATCTGCATCGTATACAGCTATTTAAAAACCAGGCCAGTCTGTATTAAGTAAAAGCAATTACCGTTCACCGCTAACTGCTAATGTTTTCCTAATAACGTTACCGGAGGCAAGATACAAACCCATTGCTACGTATCTTACTATATGATGAAACAATTGCCGTTTATATTGGTTTGGTCGCGGCTGGTAGCTGGCATTATTATATTGCTCGCCGGTCTTCTGAAAATACCTGCTTTCGGGGTTGTTACAACTATCCTGGTTGTCTTCGGATTATTGTCTGATATACTGGATGGCATCATAGCAAGGAGGGTGGGTGTATCGACAGAAAAACTTCGCCGGCTCGATTCTTCCATCGACCAGGTATTCTGGCTCATGGTGATAGCTTCCCTTATTATTGTTTATCCTGCTTTTTTTGCCGGGAATCTTTTAAAAATCATATTGCTTGCTATTGCTGAAGGGCTTACTTATGCTATTAGCTTTGCCCGGTTTCGTAAGGAAGTAGCGACACATGCCATCGCCTCGAAAATATGGACGCTTACCTTGTTTGCGACACTGGTACAGGTTGCCCTTACGGGTTCATCTGTGTTTTGGTTCAATGCCTGTTTCTATATTGGCGTTGTTACAAGAATGGAAATTATAGCTATCCTGATTGTGCTTCGTCAATGGACCAATGATGTGCCTACCTTTTACCATGCCATACAACTTAGAAAAGGCAAAATGATAAAGAGAAGCAAATGGTTTAATGGTTGAGCTTGAGTAGCTAAAGGTCTTTCTTGTTTCTGATGTTAATAGACATTGTTCTCTCTACCTTTTGCGGACAATTATTTACGATTCTCGGTGTAGCTTTTATGGTTAAGTTATTAACGATATCCAGTACCAGTTCATCTAAGCATGGAGAAATACCTTGTATTAGCTTCCCATTTAATTTACCATCGATGTCGATACTTATTTTTACCACTAAAGTTCCTTTGATGGTGTCATCCAATTGGTTTTTACATAATTTGTAGCTGGAGCGGTATTGTCTGGCAATTTTTATACCTATAAAGAAGGATGTAAATATGAAATGTTTAATTTTTGCTTCCTGGTTTTTGCATACACAAAGTTTACCTTTTTTATTATAACAGGATCGCAGTATAAGACTACCGTATCGATAATGCTCTTTACAAGCCAACAGACCATCAGGGTAATAGTACGTCCAGATACTATCGCGGATATATTTTCCCTTTGTTGTATCATAACCAGATGTTTTGCAGTGTTTAAATAAGGTGCCTTCGTCATAATAGTAATGCCATTCTTCTCCTTTGCCCGAACCATTTGTATCAAAATTACCCCGGTACACAATTTTCCCCTGCTCATTATATTTATAACTTTCTCCTACAATTACATCTTGCCTGTAATTTGTAGAATCCATCAGTAACCCGTTTTCGCTGTAGCGTGTGCGTAGCCCATTGTATTTTCCATGGCCAAAATGTTCTTTCGTTTTTATATCGCCATTGGGATAATAGTATAAAAATTGCCCCTCACCTATTGTAAGGCTATCATCAATAAAATAGCCGTCAAATGCCAGTGCATTATTCTTTGTATAAAAATCTTTAGCATGCCACAAACTATCTTCTTTCCATGCTTTTTCAACATAGAAAGAAAATTCCGGAGCACAGTAATTGTAGTTATAATCATAATGACGAACAAGTGTATCCGGGTTGGCTGATAGTATATGAGGAAGTAGCAGAAAAACAAATAAAAGCTTATAGCGCATTTGATGGATGATTTATAGTTATATCGGCTTAATGAATATTTCCTTACTGGGAAAATCTATACTTATATAGCATTCCATGTTTACTGGCCTGTTATGCAGAACGGGTAATTGCGTTACTTTAAGGATGGTAGCGAAGATATTAACAAGAATTTGGTCGATGCAAGGGTTTAGGCTCCGGATTACTGATACATTTCTACTGCCATCTATATCCATAATTACTTTCATCACTAAAGAGCCATCCAGTTTATTACCTTTTAGTTCAGGGCAGTAATACAATAGAGAGTCTTTTATTTGATGTTTAAATGGTTTTAACAGGCGATGAAGGTGCCGGGGTTTGTTATCTACATATTCCTTACATTTCTTTTGAATGGCACCATTACTATTATAACAGGTCATACTTTGCAGTTTCCCCGATTTATAATTTGCTTTACAGGTACACCTGCCGGAGGTGTCAAAAAAAGTACATGTACTGTCTAATAAAACGAAACCTTCTTTGTAGTTATACCCATGTGTATAAGAATGCTCAGATAAAATTCCATTTTTATAGTATGCCAATTGTTCGCCGATACACTGGCTGGTCGTGTCGTAAATACCTACAAACTTTAATTGCCTATTATCATACCAGCTTTTACAAGTTCCAGTTCCCACATCGTTTTTGTACATCATGGAATCAGTCATAACGCCATTTTTGTTAAAACGTGTAATGAGACCGTTTTTTTTGCCATTCCTGTATGTTTCGTATTGCGATGGTTGGCCATTTGTATGATAATAGATGATTTGCCCTTCTCCAACCTTAGCCAGGCTATCCCTGAAAAGACCGTCCATTTGAAGGGCCTGTTCTTGTGTGTAATAATCTTTTATATGCCACAGGTTACCTTCATTCCATGCTGTTCTGCTATAGTATGATGCTGCAGGTCTGCATATTTCACCGTTAAAATCTAAATGGTACTTCAGGGTGTCTGTTCGTGCGGATAATATACCGCATGATAGGGTTAATGTCATTAAGAGCAGGTGCTTAATTATATGCATGATTAGAATTGTGATTCCATGGTTTAATCTGGAAACGTAAAGAGTTTGTGACAAATTACAATAAAAAACAAAACAGCCATACCTGTACGGTACGGCTGTTTACATATAAAGGTATGAAGGTCTAAAGCGCCTCTATAGAATAGTTGGTACTTCTTTCCTTTGCATTATACTGCGTTACCAACACATGTCCTTCCTTGGCAGGCAATACATTATAGTAAATACTGCCCTTTCTGTGCGGAATGGTACGTGCTATTTTTTTCTGCTCTACATTGTATATGATTACATCTTTCACATCGTTTACCACCAGGTAATTGCTGTGTGTATTGGTATTTGTTGCATGGTAAAACCTTCGGTTGTTATAAAAGTTCATTGGTACTTTGGCCGGGAAGTACATCACATTATTACCCGATAACGGCCTTTCAAAAGTTAATTTACCATCGGGGCTTTGGCGCAGTACGGTAATATCTTTCAGGGTCGATTTTTGTGTGCCGAATGCATACAACAGGTAGGGTGAAACGAATACCAGCGGCGACAGGATAACAGAAGTTGTAATCGTTCCCCAGCGTGTTTTCTTGTCGAATGCAGAACCTACGAAATAGGTATTGCCATTATTATCGTGGAAGGCCTTTGAAAAAAGCGTATAGCATTCTGTTTTATAGTTGTACCCTTTTTTAGATAGCACAGGCATTTGCGAACCATCGTTCCAGTAAGAGTAAACTTCTTCTACTTCCCCTTTTGCGGGGTCATTTAAGTTCATTGAAAATACACCTATATAGGGGCCCCTCGCCAGGTCTTTGGTATTGGTATGTTTGTTGCCTCTTTCAGGATCAATGATATACCCCGAAAGGAAGGGCTTGCCCGAAACCGGGTCATTACCCAGTGATAATACTTTGAGCGCATTACCTTTCTTATCCTTCATCTCTACCTTTTTATATTCATTACCTGTGCTGCTAAAAGCCAGCATTTCAAAGCCACCTTCATCGTAATCACTTTCACGCTTGGCCAGCAGGTATATATTGTCGCCCGAGGCATGCAGGGTAAAACCTTTGGCAGCCATAGGTATAGTCTTCTGCCAGTGTTCCTTGCCTTCCACGTTAAAGCGCAGTAAATGGTTGCTGATTGCATCGCCATAAAAACAAGCAAATCCCTGTTGGGGTATGTTCGTCACCTGCAGGGGGTGCTTCAGGTCGCCATAGCCTATGAATTGTGTGAAAACAAGCTGATAGTTGCCATAATACTGCGTACTGAAAGCATCTTTCCTGAGTGCGATGTTTACATTGTATGCATGGGTATTGAGTATCTTTCCATCCAGAGTAATGAATTGCATCACCACGGCATTTTTTGCACCGCTCAGCGAATTTTTATAGGAATGGCGGTTTTTGAATTCTGTACCGATAATGTTGCTTTTCAGGTAAGCCAGGCAAAGCACATCCTGCTCAAAAGCTACCGACTGCAGGTTCAGTTGTTCGTCGCGGAATTTTACACTGCCCATATCATTCAGGTTTTCATCCATAATGTCTATGCGGTAGTTGAACGAATCTTTGCTGGCCTTTTCCAGTTGTATAAAACGCAGGTAGCCTACAAGTTGGTCGTCATGTATGATAGCTTCCATAGTAGAAGACATATCATCGCCTACTTCTTTGAAAACCTTATTCTGGGCTTTGGCCACATTCAGCAGGAGCAGGCTGCATAGCGCCCCCATCAGGAGTTTTTTCATTACAGGTGTTTTATTGTGTGTTTATTTTTTTATGAAATGGTCTGTCAGCTCGTTATACATGCTGGCAGGATGGTTGTCAGAGAAGTCGCGCATAGCCTTCAGTGCCTGTTTGCTGTCGGTTTCGGTTGCCAGGGTGTACTCCAGTTCCTTAAAGTCTGTAGCATCCTTGTCCATTTGTGTCCAGAAGCTGCTGTTGCGCATTGCTTCGTAATACTGTTTGACATTTTCGCGGGGCATTTGCTCCAGCATATTCTGCAGTGCGTAATAGCTTTCAGATATATATTCTTTCGGCAACACGCCTACGGCATTAAACCGTTTCAGCTGGTTATCGGCATATACCAGGCCGGCAAATACGTTGTGTATCATAAAGTCGTACCACACATCCGTGTTGCCATTGTCTTTTTCCATCAGTATACGGTACAGGCAGGTGGTGAGCATGTTGTCATCGTACAGGTTCCAGATGAGCATTCTTGTAGCCCGCTCATATACGGCGGCGGGTATAGGTGTCTGTGTGGTATTATCGGCAAGGTGTTGTGTGGCAGCATAGCGTTGTTTACAGTCGGGGTGTGTTTTCAGCGAATCTTCTATGCCGGTGGTGTCTTTAAAATTATAGCCACGGGTAGAAAGACCGGAACTTTTCTTTTTTATCCACCAGTCATCAAAAGGTATATTAAGAGCGGTAAAATAATTTTTTATGGGTTGCTTTAATGGCTTCCTGTATTGTATATCGGCGCTGTCAAGACGTAAGAAAAAGGTAGGGTCATAAGGGATTTTACTTGCTTTCAGCAATACAATGGCCAGCGAGTCTGCATCACTTTCATGATAGCGGCTATGCCTGCTCCTGCTGAAAGAATAACCTTCAAATACCTTCACTAACCGGGAATACCTGCCGTATTTGGAATCAAGAACAGATTTTAGTGATTGCTTGTACTCGTCTGAAGCCAGCCATTCGGCTTTTTGTTTTAGCGAATTATCGGCATGGTTCAATATGTTGTGCGAAAGTTCGTGTGCCAGCACAAATGCTATATCTTCCCTTGTACGCGCAAAAGTGATAAGCCCCAGGTTTACTATCAGGATATTGCCTCCCATAGAATTGGCATTGACAGCAGAGCTTCTGTCTATAAGTACCAAAGGCTTTACCGGGATTAATTTAGGATTGGCCTGCACTAACTGGGCGATAATACCGTCAAGGTAGTTATACACAACTTTTTCGTACACAAAACAGCGGTGTTCAATTTCAGCGGAAAAGCGATCCTTTCTATTATTCCATATTTCGCGGTATTGCTTCTGTGTTGCCTTGTCTTTATACAGGTCAGGGCAAAGCCAGTTTTCATTAATGGAATCTTTCTTTTGCTGGTAGTAGATATGAGAAAGGTGCCCGTACTTATACAGCGTTTTTATTTGAGAAAAGGCATGCCGGGGCATTAACAGGGAAAGCAGCACTGCCAGGCACAGGAATATACTTTTAGGGTTCCGATAGGTAGAAAACATGTGTTATTGATTATAAATCAGTTGATAAGCGTTGGTTGCGCAAAATAATAATATTCCCCGGATTTCTGCTACACGGATGTTTTTCCCGTAAAAAGGCCTGTTGTTGCTACTGCTTTTTACCTCTTGCGCTTATAGAGAAACCGTCATTATCTTTTACAGGTACAAACCCGTTTTCTGAACGGAATAAACCGGCATATTTGCTGAACAGTGCTCCTTCCAGTTTGTTGTTATTTATCCATAGTCCCCTTGTATTGTAGCTCAATGTATAACCGGCACTGGTATCTATCAGTTTATCCTGTACCATTTCTGCCAGTATCTTTTGCATGTTTGCTCCGCCAGACCTCTTAAGGTTTTCCTGTTCACGGCTGTGTTGCTTCCTGAAATCAGAACCAGGGTTCAGTATATCTTTTAATGCCAGCCCATCCCCTGTAAGCCTGTACGACACGTCTTTTCCGCTTTTGGTGAAATCTGCGAGCTTTCGGTTGTATAATGTGCTATACGGTTCTTCCGGGGCAGCCCCGTTTATTGTTACCTTTCCATTGGCGTATTCCAGTTTATATGCCTGGCCCTCATACAATACCTTATCATGGTAAGCCTGTACCAGTATAAAATGAATATCACCATTGGCATACATCTGGTCGCTGATGGTTTGCAGTTCCTGTTGGTGCTGTGCATGTGCAGGGGTGTATGCGAGTATGGCAATAAATAAGATGATAATGTACCTCGAAAAAGATGACGTGTTCATAAAAGTGGTTTTTAGGATAACATGGAATATTAAAGATATGGTATATCTGTTAAACTTTATGAAAAATAAGCATATAGTATATGTTGTGCTATTACGTTCCATTAACTTGTTGAGGATAAAGAGAAGAATGATGTATAAATTTCTGGTCTTGTTCACAGTAG
>CAZUMM010000005.1:0-134325 GCA_964621795.1 uncultured Flavipsychrobacter sp. | reverse complement strand
CATTAACAACGATACTGCCATCAAAAGCACAACATAGTGTGGATGCACAGGCCTTAGTAGCATTAACAACGATACTGCCATCAAAAGCACAACATAGTGTGGATGCACAGGCCTTGCAGGTACTGGTACAAGCCTGTAAAGACACACATTCTTCAGGCTTATCTGTATGGGTAGATGGTAAACCATACGGCGATTATACTTTCAACAATGGTGATGCCCGTACGCCCACCTTTTCTGCCCAAAAATCTATTATTAGCCTGGCTATCGGCAGACTGCTCATGGATGGCCGCTTACCGTCTATCGATACGCCTGTTTGCCATTATTTCCCCGAATGGAAACAGGGTCTTAAAAAGACGGTTACTATTCGTCATTTGCTCAATCATACATCTGCAATAGAAGTTAATGAAAATGATCCTGATGAATGGGAGCCGGCAGATGTTATCCAATATGCACTATGTGCCGATATCATTGATACGCCCGGTCATTATTTCCTGTACAACGATAAGGCCGTTAATTTGCTGAGGGGCATCATACAACAGGTAAGCGGGCAGCGAATGGATGAATATATAGCAGCTTCTTTCTTTCAGCCTATGGCCATTACCAGCTATAAATGGGAATATGATAAAAAAGGTACACCTGTCAATCTTGATATTACCCCTGCTGAGCTTGTCAAATTCGGACAGTTAGTATTGAACAAGGGGAAGTGGAACGGGCAACGGCTGGTTTCAGAAAAATGGCTCGATGAATCCTTGGCACAGGCACAACCCTTTGTACCCAACTGCGGCCTGCTGTGGTGGCGTATTCCTGAGCGTATATTATATGTTGTGGATGACGACCTGCTGGAGCGTATGAAACAGTCGGGTGTATCGGAAGCGTTCCTGTCAAAATTCAAGGCATTGAAAGGGGAATATGATAATGTAAATATTCCTGATGATAAACTGGTAGCTGTATTTGGTAAAGAATGGAAAAGTGTATTGGACAAAGAGTTGTACCCCTACTTCCCGTCACGTGCAAAATGGGGGTACAGTGACGAGTATATCGGTTATAAAGCAGAAGGGTGGCTGGGGCAATATGTCGTTATATATCCTGAGAAGAACCTGGTAGCCTGCCGCATGGTAAAAGACGGGCCACAATATGACCATCAACGGGACGATTTTCGGGATTTTGAGAAATATGTGTACAAACTGGTGAAATAAGGTTAAGTTACCTGTATATATGACTTTAAAAAGCCCGGTTTCGATAATACAATTACTTTGGGTAGCACTGCTGTTGCCGCTTATAATACCGCAAACAGGATTGGCTCAAAAGGCTCCTCTTTCAGTTGCCGACTCATTGAGATTGGAGACTTTTATAGATAGCATTCGCCATACCGCCGTTTATTCAGTAGGTCATCAACGTTTTCTCGACAGCGCCTTGTCTGTTGTGCCTCAAAATGCGTACCTGTGGCAGCAAAAAGCGATGCCTTTGTTCAAAATGCAAAAATACGAGCTGGGATTGCCCTACCTGGATAGCGCTGTGAAATATAATCCACGCAAATACACCGACTATCGGGCATTCATGAAATGTATTTTTCAAAAAAGCTATCGGGATGCTATAAATGATTTTGAAGCTGCGCGCCTTTTAAACGGAAATGCCGGGGTAATGGACCATCCCTACGACTTTTATGTTGGGCTTTGTTACCTGCAGTTGAACATGTTCGATTCCTGTGTTTTCTACATGAATAAATGTATAGAGTATAAGACCAAAACCACCGGTGCGGCGTGGGTGCACCCGCTCGACTGGTTTTACGAAGGCATAGCCTGGTATGAAAAGGAAGATGACATGAAGGCTGTACGTTGTTTTGACAGCAGCTTATCCTTGTATAAGAATTTTGCAGATGCGCAATTTTATAAAGCTGTATGCCTGTACAGGATGGGAAAAACGCAAGAAGCTATTGCTGTGATGGCAGAGGGTAAAACAAATATACAGGAAGGCAGGACCTTTAATGAGGATAATGCTATCTACGAGAAATATCCTTACCAGGTAAACCCGTTATATTTTGATAATTACCTTCGTTACTGGCAGGAAAAAGAAAACGGGATGGGTAAATAATAATCCGCAACCCTTGCGGGGATCGCGGATTATTTATGATATATATCGAGTGCCTTACATTATATGCTTACGGGCATATTAATGATGGCAGCGTAAAGTGCTATGCAGAAAGTTTATACCAGTCGGGGCGTTGCAGTTGTTGCAGCGATTCCTGTATGTGATGTTTTACCACGTTGTTTTTACACAAGCTCATAGTAGCGGCCAGAAAGCTCGTAAGGTCTGCTTTCAATGGGTTTTGAAATACTTTTCTTGCTTTCACTTGTTTGAAGTATGCTATGGTTCTCCTTTTCATAATAATTCGTTTTTCTGATTAGGTATACTCAAAAAACCGTGCCAGCTATTCAATTATTGTGTAGCAGTGCTGACTTTAGCTTTTTCTTTACAATTCCTTTACAATGCCTGCACAGGATAGATAAGCGTAGCCGGGAACATGCCCGGCACGCCTATCGTTTACGCCACCCATCTAAAATCGTTATTGACTGATATCGCTTTGAAGCAGCAGGGCTGCGCATATATTGGCCATCAGGAATTTTTCATCACCAGGCAGTTGGCCCATGTATACTACACCGTTATCTATCAGCGAAACGGCCGCTTTGGCTATTCCATCGCTGTTGCGTATCTCAAAGCCTGCACTGCCAAACGGCAGGGTAGCTTCCCTGCCATTCTTCTTTTGTATTTTCCATACAGGTGTTATGGTGTAGTATTCCTTTCCCCTGCTTACATAACCGATGTAATTTTCCCTGCTGTACTGGGCTTCGTTGTTGCTCAGGAACAGCTCCCAGGGGATAGTATCATTATCCATATAAATGGCTACTGAATAATTGTTCTCATTATCACCTGTCCCGATGCGTAGTATCGAAGTCACCTGCCCGGCACACTGCCCCGGCTCATGCCCTATGAGCAAATCATCACTTTCTATATTGCTGAGGCAGTACACCTCACTGTTGTGCATATTATCGGTAAGGTTGAAACGGATGGACTGTTTGCCTTCCACATGCTCACCCCAAATAAAGTTCTTTATACCGGTACTCATCGTCCATTTTTTGATAGCGGAACGCTTTACACCCGTAGTGTGATAATCGCCAAAACTGAGTTTTTGCTTAATGAGAATGCCCTGCCGGCCTTTTACCTTCAGCTCTTGTTGGCTGCTTCGGAGCGGTTCGCTGGTTACAAGCCTGAAGTCGAATGCAAAGCTGCTTACGACAGTAAAACACAATATGGCTGTATAAAATATCTTTTTCATGAATTGGTGTGCTATACTATAAAGACGGTCTGGTTACATTATACCCCTATGTCGACTCAAAGTTTTTTTAATAGGAATGTATACCCGCTTTATATTTTTCACCTTTATAAGGGGATAGATATTAGAAACAGTGCAGTAACCCCTGTATGCATAACTTTATGCCCTCAAAGGTAAATTATGGAATTTGGCATCAGTACGTTCGGGGAGATAGTGGCAGATAATGTAGCCGGTGGGGCAAAAAATGCAGCAAAGCGCATGCACGGGTTGGTAGAAGAAGCCCGGCTGGCAGATGATATTGGGCTCGACGTGTTTGCATTGGGCGAGCACCACAGGAAGGATTATGTAGTATCTGCCCCCGAGGTAGCACTGGCCGGTATAGCCACAGTTACCAAAAACATCAGGTTATCAAGTGCCGTTACAGTGCTGAGCAGTGCCGACCCGGTGCGTACGTTCCAGAACTTTGCTACACTCGACCTCCTTTCGGGAGGAAGGGCAGAGATAATGGCAGGGCGTGGCTCTTTCATAGAATCATTTCCGTTGTTTGGGTACAGTCTTGAAGATTATGATACGCTGTTTACGGAAAAACTGGATATGCTGCTCGCCATTAACCGGAATGAAACAGTAACATGGAAAGGGCAGCACCGCGCAGCTGTAAACGGGCTGGGTGTGTACCCGAGGCCGTTGCAGGAGCAATTGCCTGTGTGGATAGCAGTTGGGGGTACACCCGCATCCGTAATACGTGCGGCGAAGCTGAACCTGCCACTGGTGATAGCCATACTGGGCGGCGCACCCGAACAGTTTGCACAGCTTACTGACCTGTACAGGAAAGTAGCGGAAGAAGCGGGCCATGAGATAGATAAGCTCCAACTGGCCATAAACGAACATGTATATATTGCCGAAACTTCACAACAGGCTGCCGATGAGTTTTGGCCGGTATACGAAAAGCTGATGAATAAAATAGGCAAAGAGCGTGGCTGGGGCGCTATTACCCGCAGCTATTACGAACATATACGCGGGCCTAAAGGCCCGTTGATGGTAGGCAGCGCAGCAGAGGTTGCAGAAAAACTGGTGTACCAGTACGGCTTGTTTAAAAATACCCGTTTCCTGGCGCAAACAATTATAGGTGAAGACCTCCCGCACGAAAAACTGTTGTATTCCATAGAACTGTTTGGCAATAAAGTAGTGCCGGCTGTACGAAAAGCGCTGGAGACGGAATAGTTATTTGCCCGCTTCCTCCTCTTCTTTTTCTTTCTTCCAGAGTATTTCATCGATATTGGCCTCCAGGCGTTCTTTTTTCATGCCCAGCCGTATGAAACCGAAAAGGCTCATATATACGTTGGCTATCCATACCAGTGCAAAGCCGCCTATCAGGTAGCCCCGCCAGTCGGGGAAAAGCAGGTGATAATGTGAAATAAAGAGAAACAGGATAGTGATGTAGTGGCTGAAACAATACTCGCACGTGAATAAATAGAAGAATTTACGTTGCCATATATACCGGCAGTTTTTCGACTTTTGTATACAGAACTCTCTTGGTTCACGAAACACTTCTTCATGCGTCACCGTCCATGCAATGCAGGCAATGGGGAGTGACAACAGGAATAGGTCGCGCACTTCGTTGACAAGTTCCATGTCTAATGCATATAAATACAATGCCAGCTACCTGGCTTTTTGGCCCCATACGCGGAATATGCGGGGGAGGCTTATGATGGTATTGTCATCGCGGGTAAATGCTTCAAGTTCATGCAGTATATTGTCAATAGCCTGGTGGGTGGCTATTTGCCGCGTGGTAAGTGTATGTTTTATCCTGTCCAGTGTAATATGTGCCATCCATTTGCCCCTACCTGTATTAAACGCAGGTTGTATGACATCAAAATCAATATTATTAAATCCTGCCTGTTGAAAAAGATGGAAAAGCTCCGGCCCTATTTCTGCATTGTGCCCGTTATTGGCTGCGGCTATTGTGAAGTAGTCTATATACTTGCGGAATGCTGAAGAAGGCGGATGGCAGAAATGACCGCTGAAGTGGATATCTTCTACTATTACTTTACCGCCGGGCTTTACAGCCCGCAATATATTTTGCAAAGCATGCAGAGGGTTGGTAAGGTGTGACAACAGGAAACGTGCATACGCCATATCGAATATGCTATCATAATCAATATCGTAAACACTGGCTACATAGTACGCAATATTTGAAGTGCTGGTCTTTGTAGCTTCCTGTTTATTAAGGTTAATCATCGTTGTATCAAAATCAACAGCTGTAACGCTGCCGCCCATGCCTACCATTTGTGCCGCCATACGCGATACATTACCGCCACCGCAGCCTGTATCCAGGAAGAGCATGCCGGTTGTCAACCCTTGTGCCTGCAACAGTGCGTGGGTGTATGGATGCATTACTTCAGAGAGCAGGTTCAACCGGTCTTTACCTTCCTGTCCACCTGAAATGATATATTTATTTTTCTCGTTATCCATAACATGTCTAAAGGTAGCATGAATAAATGTTTGCTGGGGAGACAATTGATAAACAGCAAAGCCGGCCAACAGGCCGGCTTTGCATACTCCTTACCCGGTAGTATAATGGCTTATCTTACAAGTACGGTATGTGCCTGTTTAAAGCCATTGCCCGATATGTGGAGGTAGTAAATGCCGGCAGCCAATTGTCCCACATTCAGCTTATAGCTGTGTTCGAAAGCTGCGGTTTCCAGCATTTTCTGACCCAGTGCATTGTACAATACTGCCTTGTAGTTTGCAGTGGCGCGTGCATGTGCCAGTGTGTTTTCTGTTACTTGTATGGTTACATTGTTATTGAAGTCTTGTGTGACGGTAGAAACGATGCCGTTGTCAACAGGTGTAGACTTCAGCGCTACAAGTTTCTTTTCGCAAATGATTTTGTTGTACAGTTCTATTTCGGTCTGGTTCAGGTCCAGTTCTTTTTCGTCCACTTCATTATCCCTGTACTCTACATCTTTTATATCGTATTTTACTTCTTTCGGGTCGATGTTGAAATCTTCCATTTCGCATTTTTCAAGTATGTTGTCAAAGGCTTGTATATTCCAGCCATATGATGCATTGTAACGGTCAATGTCGGGATTAACAGCCCCAACGATAGTCATATTATTATACTCGAAGGCTTTTACGATATCGTTCAATACTTTTTCATCATTATTGAAACCACTGACATAATGGTAACGGTGGTAGTTTACCGAGCCATCATTCTTTAGTTTCATGGCTATGGTGTTGTACTTGTCGAAGTTGTACGAGATGCCATGCTGTTCTTTGGTATCGTATTCCACTTCAGGGTCAGAAACGCGGTAGAACTGGTCTTTATACTGGTAGCGGTATGTCCATACATTCGATACATTGTACGGGTCAAATTTTGTTGCCCATAGTCCCCACTGTGCAGGCACCGGGCTTTGGCTCGATACCAGTTTTTGAGGGTGGTCGAGCCTTTCGCCCACTATTACTACAGTCTTGTCGTCCTTGTCAACAGTCAGGTGGTCCATCAATTCATATTGTATGGCTTGCTGGCCGTTAGAAGACATCGGCAGCACATTGCCAAGGAATACACTATATTTAATATTACCGTCGGCATCAGTCATTACTACCAGGCCGTCTGCATCCCACAAGTTGTTGGGGTTATTCTTATACACCCAGTCGTTAGTAGTACCTACGGCCACAAAGTATTTGTCATCGAGCCGTTTTACATCGTTCAGTATATTGTACGTGTATTTAGGCCCGTAGCTGCTTGATGCATATTTGGCCCCTTCAAATTCGCGCTCCCAAACCAGGCTGCCGTTGTTGTCAAGGCGCATCAGCAGCGCTGTTGAAGCTGAGAAGGTATAGATGCCCCCGCCGTTTGGCAGGGCGCGGCTACCTGTCACCAGTACATAGTCTTTTTCAGCTTCAAGCGAAGTAAGCTCAAGGCCGGGGAAAAGACGGAACCAGTTGAGGGCGCCCGATGTTTTGTCGACAGACATTACAAAAGGCTCCGAGGTGCCGTTGCGGTCATCGTAATGGCCAACAAGTATCAGCGCATTGTAACCATACATTTCATCTATGGTCTCTGTCTTCACGTTCATTTGCTTGGGATCGTTGTAATATTCCCATGTTACTATAGGTTTCATGTCTGCATCGCACATGGTAATACCCAGGAAGGATTCTTTGGTGTCTTTGGGGCGTAGCTGCTGGGCTACGTAATATACTTTCTGGTCATCATCCCTGTAAATGGCATCCTGTACTACCCATTGTTTTTCGTTGTTGTCTATGTGCAGCGTAGTATAATCCTGCAGGTAAACCTGCGCACGGGAAGAGGGAATAAACGCTGCAGTACCAAGCATGCAAAGAAGTGTTGCTTTCGTAGAAAGCTTTTGGAATTTGTTCATGGTGTTTCATTTTTTTTGGTGGTTATAAAAACGTCTTTGGGTTTTTATCTACCGGGTAAGGTCGATTATTACCGCAAAACTATGGGATGTATTTGTAATGAAACAGGGTGAAAAAACGGTTTTTTGCGTATTTGTTTTTGTGGCATTTGTAAATAGCAGGGAGGCAATGGCTGAGCCGTTAGTGTACCTACAGGCGTTTGTAATATTTTTTCATAGTATCGGTACTTAGCAGTTAAATAATTACTATTGTAAAAAACTGTTATGATCCAATTTGCCTACACCATACTGTACGTAAAAGACGTAGAAGCCGCTATGCATTTCTATGAAAAAGCTTTTGGTTTGCAGCGGAAATTTATTGCACCCGGCAATGTATACGGGGAATTAATAACGGGGAGTACCACCCTTTCTTTTGCAGAACATGGGTTGGCCGCATCGAACCTGAAAGAAGGCTTTACGGAAAGCTCGCTTACCTCAAAGCCATTCGGCATAGAGATAGGGTTTACTACTGATAATGTTGAGGAAGTGTATGCCCGTGCCATAGAGGCGGGCGCTACACCCGAAAAAGAAGCAGCGGTAAAACCGCATGGCCAGACTGTAGCCTATGTGCGCGATCTTGACGGTTTCCTGGTGGAAATATGTACACCTATGGTATGATTAATCTGTAAATTATTATTTTGATGCAATGAATATCCGTTACCTGTTCGTGTTTTTTGTATCGTTTTTTTGCGTACGAAACACAATAGCCCAGCAACAAAATAATACAGACCCTGTCTCGTTTTTTAATATGGTCAGAAATAAAACTACGGATTCTCTTTCTGTGTATTACTATCCTAAGTTGTATTACAAGATGACGGAGAATCCGGAAGCGCTAACCATACAAGATGCCACCTGCCTGTATTATGGTAAGGAGGTGATGACTGATTTTCAAATCAAAAGACTGGACGAAGAGTTTACGAAATACTTCAGGAAGGAGAAGTATGAAAAAGCGGTTCGTGTGGGGAAGGAATTACTTGAGAAGGATGCTGCAAACCTCGAGGTGTTGATATATATGGTTATAAGCCTTGAGAAAACAGGGCATACCGAAGAAGTTAATTATTACCGGTGGCGGTTATCAGTTATGAAAGAGGCGATCATGTTTGCAGGAGATGGCAGCAGTAAGCAGAAAGCCATAAAATTATGGAATGAAATGGATGAGTACGCCCTCATTCTTATACTTGGTAACAAGTTTGTTGCCCGTAATTCCGAAACGGCCAAGGGTGGCCTGTATGATATTTGGAAAACAGATAACGGGATGATTTATTTTTTTATTAAAAATTAAACACCGAAGGAAACATATCTTTATAACGTCTGATACAGAATACCCCCTTACAGATGTACAAGATTTTATTCTTACTGGGTTGCCTGTTGCTGCGTATGAGTGCAGGTGCCGTTACCTTGCAGTTTATTCCGCAGTATAACGGTCAACAGGTAGTATTTGAAGAAAAATATTATCCTTTAGCAAGCGGTGACAGTGTGGCTTTTGATGTATTGAAGTTTTACATTTCTGACATAGTACTGTATAAAGGAGATAAGCCAGTTTACAAAGAAATGGCAAGTTACCACCTGTTGAATGTTAGTGATGGGAAAAACAGTATCGAATTAAACGTACCGCAAGGTCTGCAATTCGACCGTATGGATTTTCATTTAGGTATAGATAGCGCTACCAGTACTTCCGGTGCTATGGGGGGAGATCTTGATCCCGCGAAGGGAATGTACTGGGCATGGCAGAGCGGCTACATCAACCTGAAGCTGGAAGGGCGCAGTAATGTATGTGCCACCCGTAACCATGAGTTTAGTTTTCATCTTGGGGGGTATTTGGCACCTGGATATGCATTGCAAAACATCAGTATTCCCGCAACAGGAGATCTTGCCGATATACACATTGAATTGGATAAGTTCCTTCAAAATATCGACCTGCAAAAAGAGAATGAAGTGATGATACCCGGCAGGCAGGCGGTTGTATTAGCGCACAAAATGGCGAAGTCATTTTCGGGTACGGTAAAATGAAAAAGCAGCATATCATATTGTTATTGACAGTTTGCCTGTTAGCAACTGCTTTCAGGCATAAAGTACCTGCGCCCTTTCCTGTACCTGAAGGCTGGCCCGCTCCTGTATATGATTTCAAAAAAAATCCGCTGGACAAAAATAAAATACTGTTAGGCAGGATGTTGTTTTACGACCCTATCCTTTCACGCGACAGTACTATTTCCTGTGCCAGTTGCCACCTGCAGTATACTGCTTTTACACATGTAGACCACAGCCTGAGCCATGGTATAGAAGGCCACATCGGTACACGTAATTCCCCTGTACTGGTAAATATGGCCTGGGAAAAAAGTTTCATGTGGGACGGTGCAGTAAGCAGCATTGATGCGCAGGCCGAGAAGCCTATCACACACCCTATGGAGATGGGTGAAACTATGGAGCACGTTGCCGGCAAGTTGCAATATTCGGGCCTGTATCGCGGGGTGTTTTATGCCGCCTTTGGCGATTCTGTGGTGAAGAAAGAATATATCTTAAAATCACTGGGGCAGTTCATGCTTACTTTCGTCAGTAATAATTCGAAGTACGATAAAGTAATGCGCGGGGAAGATACCTTCACTGTAACCGAGGCGAACGGGTATGCCATGTTTCAGAAGCACTGTAACAGCTGTCATACAGCACCGCTTTTTACTAACAACGATTTTGAGAACAACGGCCTGATGGTAGATGAAACATTAAACGATATAGGCAGGATGAAAGTGACCGGCAGGCCGCAGGATTCCCTGAAGTTTAAAGTGCCCACTTTACGCAATATAATATTGTCGTACCCCTACATGCACGACGGGCGGTTTAAGACACTAAGTATGGTGCTCAACAACTACATGATGGGTATAGAGCATACCCCCACGTTGAGTCCGCTGTTGGAAAGGGGGGTCTATTTTACCAATGTACAGAAAATGGAAATGATTGCCTTTCTGCAAACATTAACGGATACAACTTTCCTGCATAATCCTGATTTCGGCTACCCGAAAAAAGAATTTTCTGTTCGAGCGAAGGAAAAATAAAAGTACAGCGTCAATAACAGTACATGCGTTTCAAAAAATAGTTCTACAACAACTGCAAACCATTATTTATGAACAAAAACAACCTGCTGATAACTGCCCTGCTGGCACTGGCTTATGTAGCCCCTGCGCAGGTTAATGACCCGATGATGACCAACTGGTGGTTCAATACGACGGGTAATAAATATAAAGGCATACTCACCGATGTGGAAGCCGTGTACTACAATACGCAGTATGTATATGTAAAGGCCAGCGGCATACCCAACTACTACCAGGATGGGGTAACGCATAATGATGGTAAAGACCTGCAGGCTACGTGGCAGATACCCCGTAACCCCCAAAAGTCGACCAATCCCGGCTTTGTACAGGGTGGGCAGATAGGCCTGATGATGGATGGCTCAGTGTTCTTTCACCCGGGCGATGCACAATCGTACAACAATGCGGGGGTGTGGAACAGGCTGGCCTATTATTTCGAGAATGTTGATATGGACCCGAGCAATGGCCACAGCACGCCCACCAATATGTACCACCACCACTTTGATAACCTGAAAATGCACGATTTTGACAGCACGAAACACTCGCCCATAGTAGCATATGCGTGGGACGGTTACCCTGTTTACGGCCCTTTCGGGTACAAGAATACGGATGGTACGGGCGGTACAAAAAGAATGGTTTCGGGCTACCATACCAAAGGTGCCACCACACGTACAAATGGCCCGGCTGTCAATCAACAATATCCTGATGGTTGTTTTATAGAAGACTGGGAATACGTTTCGGGTTTCGGCGACCTTGATGAACATAACGGGCGCTTTTGTGTGACGCCTGAGTACCCCAACGGTACCTATGCTTATTTCACAACCGTAGATGAAAATTATAAGCCGTACTACCCGTACTTTATCGGCCCCACATTTTATGGTGTGTTCAGCATGTCCAACACAGGGCCTAATGGGGGCAAATTCACCATACCTGCAGATGCCACACAGTATACATCGGTAGATGATGTAGCGCTCATAGAATCGAACATCAGTTTATTTCCCATACCGGTGACCAGCAAATTAAATATCCGGCTCAAAGAAAATAAGAGCTACCGGGTAACCCTGTACGATATGTATGGGAAGGTGCTGGAAACAAAACTGGTAAACAGCAGTACGGCTGTAGATATGGAGCAGGTGCCTTACGGCATGTACTTCATCCAGGTGGCAGCACCTGATAATAGTACCGGTTTTATTAAACGTATCGTAAAACAATAGTTTTTTACAGGTGGATATAGTGATGCATAATGCAAGCCGGTACCTTAGTGCCGGCTTTTGCATGTAGAACAGTTTTCCCGGTTGGTGTATATATAGCGGATGGGTATCGTGTATTGCATATTGTACAGCAGAAATCCATAGTTTCGTATGGTGATGGATAAGCCTGCACCGCAACCAGTAATTTATACGATAGGCCATTCAACCTATACTATAGAAATATTTATAGCCATGTTGCGCAGTTTTAAGATAGAAGTGCTGGCTGATATACGCAGTTTCCCCGGGTCTAAAAAGTTTCCGCAGTATAACAAGGTGGCACTTGCAGCCAGTCTGAGGGATGCCGGCATACAATACCTGCATTTTCCTGACCTTGGCGGCAAACGCCCTATGCCTGAAGGTGCTGCAAAAAGGCCTTTTGGCGGATATGTAGCTTATATGGAGACCGAAGCGTTTGGTGTGGCGATACGCCAGCTGGAACAAATAGCCCGTAGCAGGAAAACAGTTTACATGTGTGCTGAAGTATTGTGGTGGCAATGCCACCGCTCAATGGTAAGCGATTACCTGAAAGCAGGAGGGTGGCAGGTGCTGCACATTATGGGTACAGATAAGGTGCAGGAGCATTACCGCCCCGGCAACCAAAAGAATATTCAGCCTGAACTGTTTTAGCAGTTCAGGCTGCTGCTATATATTTTATAATGAATGTTCCGACCTCATGATTTTTTCTTGCTTCATGATAAGCCAGGTCATGGGTTTCATAAATACCGATAACTTCGTTGCCTTTTATGACCAGGTATTTATCCGAATACATTTTGCTGAACTTGTCCCTGTTTTTTCTGTAGTAATTAATTTCTCTGTCTAACATTGTATTCATGTGACTTTTTATATGATTAACGATATTGTTTTTGCAGAAAATACCTGCAAATATTTTTACAACCGGTTAAAGGAAGAAATTTGAAGCGTATCAAAAACGTAACAATTGTAAACAGGCGGCTTTAACATTGGTTTGCATTTGTTTATGAATGCCGGAACCTATTATGCATTTGTTTGCATTTATGCAGCATCATCTACTATATTGTGTTGTTATAGGTAATAATGGCCTTTGTTGTTAAGAAATATTACTGGTTGTTCCTGTGTGGCTTTTTCTTCAGCTTTTGTGCATACGGGCAACAAAGCCTCTGCGATAGCCTTGCAGGTAAAACTTTTGCGCAGCGTTCGGTACCGCTTCTTCACTTTTTCGAGAAAATATGTGATACGCCTGCACATGTAATGAAATCAACATTGTTCGGGCTGGAGCATTGCGCAAAGCAAAAGCATGATATAGAGCTGGCAATGCAATTCAGGTTAATGAGGTATCGTGCCTATTTTATTCATCACATGCCTGTCCCTCATCTTGAAGACAGCATTACTTATTTCCTGGACGAGATTGATAAAAGCGGAAACTTATTATTAAAAGCAGATGTCCTGCAAGAATTGTCAGATTATTACACCTTTGAATTGCAGGAGACAGGTACAGGCTTTGGGTATATGCTAAAAGCATATAACATTTATAAGAACATACCTGCATCTGAATTCCCGCAGAAATATTTTTGCCTGTATAGGCTGGCTGGTATCTATTACCGTTTCCAGGACTATGAGCAGGCAAAAAGGTTGTGTATGGAAGCGAAAAGTATACCACGGTATGTAATCCCTGATTTTTTTAATGTGCTCAACCTGATGGGGATGTGCTATCGGAATATGGGCATATATGACAGTGCCGTTGCTTGTTTTAAAGAAGCATATTATGGAGCGGACAGTATGCACAAAACGGCATGGATGGGTATACTCAGCGGTAACATCGGTATTACTTATTATTACTAGGGCAGGTATACTGAAGCCATCCCCCTGCTAAAGGAAGATATACATATATGTACTGAAAACAGGAGGGCTTTGGAGAATGTGCCCAAATCGATGGTAATACTGGCCGATGCATACCTGCACAAGGGACAGAAGGATACAGCTATCGCACTCCTGCAAAAAGCAAACGACCTGATAGCAGCAGAAAACCAGTGGGATTTATATGAACGGCTACAATCGGTATATGCAATAGAGGCAAAAACATATTTCTCATTGGGCCAGAAAGACAAGGCCTATGCTTTTCTTGATTCGGCACAAATAAGAAAGGAACGATTCTATAAACGGTACGGCACATTGATACTGGCGGGTGCAGAACGTAAGGTTGAGCTGGAAAACCGCCGTGAAATGTTGACGAGGATGCGTAATGCAGCAGAACTGCAAAAGACGAGAATGACCGGCTTTATAGTAGTATTAGTACTTTTTGCCGGGCTGGTAATATTGTTTATTAACAGGCAGCGTATCGTTCACCGGCGCCGCTCTGAAAATGCTGAAGCTGAAAAACAGAAAATAGAAACAGAACTGGCAAATGCAAAAACGATGCTCGATGGTTTTATGCATAGTGTGCATGAGAAAAATGAACTGATTGAAAAGTTTACCGCTGAACTCGACAAACTGCGGAACAAGTATAATGGAGGTGTGCCAGAAAATTATACGGAAACACTTACCCAACTGCAGCAATCCATTATCCTTACCGACGAGCAGTGGGAGTCGTTTCGGGATATGTTTGAGAAGGTACATGCAGGTTACCTTCAAAGGCTTAAAATGAAGCTACCCGGCCTCAGCCCGGCAGAAACACGCATTATGGCGCTGAGCAAGCTTAAACTTTCCAATAAAGAAATGGCCGGAATGCTGGGCGTTTCGCCTGATGCTGTAAGAATGAGCAAGCACCGCCTGCGCAAAAAACTGGACCTGTCGGAAGAGAAAAGTATTGATGAACTTGCAGACGAGATTTAGTCGAAAGACTGGTTGTTGGCTGCCGCGATGCGTACCAGCCGCTCATAGTCGGTAGCAGAAAGGTCGTTGTAGAAAAAGTGAATGGGGTTAATCTTGTTACCATTCTTTATTACCTCATAGTGACAATGCGGGCCGGTACTTTTACCCGTATTGCCCACCCAGCCAATCACCTGCCCGCGTTGTACACGTTCGCCGCGGCGGGCTTTCATTTTCACCATGTGGCCGTACAATGTTTCATACCCATACCCGTGGTTGATGATGATGTGGTTACCGTAACCCCCATCGTCAAAGCCTGCTTCGCTTACTATACCATCGGCTGTTGCATATATGGGTGTGCCCTGTGCCGCTGTAAAGTCAAGGCCGGTATGCATTTTGGGTGTTTTATAAATCGGGTCTATACGATAGCCGAAGCCAGATGCCAGCCTTTCCAGGGTTTTGTTCGATACAGGCTGTATAGCCGGTATGCAGGAAAGCATTTTTTCTTTTGCCTTTACCATTTGCTCCAGTGTGTCGTAAGAAGATCCTTGCGACTTAATCCTGTTCTGTAAAACCTGTAAACGGTCATACACTTGCTCTACCAGTTCTTCTGTGCGTGTATAGGCAAACTGTTTAGGGTCTATCTTGCTATATTTTTTGCCTAGTCTTATACTATCGGGCAGGGGGGCAGATTCAAATATCGCCCTGTAAATATTGTTATCTCTTTGTTCCAGTTGCGCTAAAGACCTGTCGCTTTCATTCATTTGTTTTTGCAGGTCGAGGTAGGCACTGCGTAGCTGCTGTACTTCGAGCCGCATTTGTTTTTCTTTAGGTGAATCAAGAAAACGGAAAGCAATAGCTACAATAATAAGTGCTGTTACGACAGCAGCAGACAAAAATCCTGATACCCGCAACAGCTTTACACGCCACGATACGACCAATTTTTCAAAACGGTGCGTATTGGCATTGTAGTAATATTTTTTAACCTTTCTCAAAAGTGTAGACTGCGCGCAAAAATAGCTTTTTCGCTACAGATGCAGCAGGCATGTATACTTTTTATAAGAACCCTTTAACAAAAAGGATTATTGCACATCATGCAAACTATAGTTGTAATAAAACAACGAAGCCTCCGCATAAGGAGGCCTGTTGCTGCTCTCGCAGGGGGTAAAGAGGACGGTTTAAATAGGCATTACTGAAATATTGCTATACTATTACCGTTTCAGCACCCGAAAAGCTGTTTTGTATTATTCCCTGATTAGCATTTTCCTGTTCCATGTATAGTTTCCGGACGTATAACTGATAATATAAACACCTCGTGGCAAGTCTCCCGGTAAATTGATTTCCTTTTCAAAATAATTATTGACAGGTATAACAGCTTCTTTATACACCGTTTGCCCAATTGTATTCATAATGAAAATATGGCCTTCTGTATTTGTATTTACAAAGCCAGCTATTTTGAAGTTCCCATTATTGGGATTAGGGAAAAGGTTTATTTGCGGGTGGGTAACTGTTTGCACATGAAGCCCCGTATCATTATGGTCATTGGTATCTATAGGGTTATCGCCACTAAAACTGGTGCAGTAATTGTTAATTTCAGAGTCAGACAGTACACGGTTGTACAGCATGATATCATCTATATAGCCGTTAAACTGGTAAGGATAGCTGGGATCAATCAGATACCGTCCTATTGTAATACCCTCCATAGAACTGCCCAATGTTCCCGATAATAAAGCGGAGGTAGATTTTAGTGCACCATTTACATATACCTTCGTAACTGAAGGCGTATATGTAATAGTTACACAATACCACGTATTAGATATAATATTAGGGCTATATTGCTGAGATACATGAGGGTTGATATACCATTGTGTACCTACATAGCCTGCAAAAACATACTTTGATGTATCTACGTGCTGGCAGTCAACATCGTAGGCATTCTCTGTAAAGCTTAGCCCGTAGTTGCCGTTTTGATAAAAGGTTCCGCGCACTAACACTACATTATCATGACAGATGCCTGCATAGTACCCTGTAGGCTTTACTATAGCACTAATGCTATAGTCAGGTATATTCAGATCTGCCTGGTAAGGTACATCAATATAGCTTATGGTGTCAGAAAAGTAGTACGCGGTATTGGATAGTCCGGCTTTCCCTGTTGCAGGCGATAGTCCATGAGGAGTCCCGTTGTGTGTGCCGTACACATCATTAGTATTGCCGTTAAAATTCCAGTGCGCTATAAGGCCGTTTGTAGACTGGGCACTTGCATCTAAGAAACTGCACAAAATAAGTGCCATGATAAGGTTAAGGTTTTTCATATAATTTATTTTTTGCTAAAGTAGTAAAAAATCTATATAGATGTTATTTGGGGCTAATATAACCTTGCAGAGCCTTTACATAGGCTTCGAAAGCAGATATGCCCCTGGCAGTAATAGTACAGGTTGTAAGCGGGTAGTTATTGCGAAACGATTTTTTTATTTCGATATAACCGGCCTGTTTCAGTTTATCAAGTTGCGCGCTCAGGTTGCCGGAAGTTGCCCCCGTTTTTTCCCTGATATAAGTAAAATCGGCCTCTTCCAGCGATATAAGCAGGGAAACTACAGCAAGTCGTAACTGTGAATGCAATATCGGGTCAAGGTCTTTAAACATAATTAAGCAGTCAATATCCTTTTATTCTTCCTGTTCAGTACAAATCCGGGTATAATATAAGCTATGAGTACGGCTGCCGCCAAAAGTAATAACTGTTCCGGATAAGCCGCAAAGAATGAGAGTGTGGCTATGCCCCAGCATATAGCCGCGCACCACAACATAAGCCTTACGCGCAATGCCGCACCGGATATAAATATGCCGATAGCATATAATATCATTACTATGGGCATTGTATTTATCCCTAGTTTATTTCCCATTACCAGCACAATGAAAAGCGAAATGCCGAATGCGCCCCATGCATGGCCTATTACACGTCCTACGTGCGTTTTTACACGCTCTTTTTTATTACCGGCTACCGCCATTATTATTTGTATAACAGCGCCTATGGGCATCAGCAGCCAGGGCAGGCCGTTATATTCGCTATCCATTTGCAGTAATATATATTGGGAAATAGCGGCAATAAAAACAAGCCAGCCCCAAAGCAGGTATATAGTGCCGTTGTGATTAAATTCTTTACGGGCTGTGGCAATCATCTCAGATATAATTGCCATGTTTTGTTCCTGTTGGTTCTCCATAATAAAAAATATTGTATGTTTTATTTTATTGATTCATATACGGGATAAAATATCCAGGACCATCAGCCAGAATATGAGCCTGTATAACCTGTAATATTTCATGAGCCGTTTTATTTATTCTCAAATGTAAAGTAGTTTATAAAATAAACCAAATTTTTATTGAAAAATTATATCATAGGTGACAGCAATCTTTAACACAATTGTATGACGTATAAACCGATGCCATTTTGCTATATTTGCCCACTTCAATCAAAATATAGCAGTCCTTATACATGCGCAGTATTTTTATAAAAGAGATTAACTCTTTTTTTAGTTCCATAGTGGGCTATGTAGCGGTGCTGGTATTCCTGGTAGCGTGTGGCCTGTTCTTATGGGTGATACCCGATTCCAGTATACTTAGCTACGGCTATGCCAATCTTGACCGTTTTTTTGAGACAGCCCCCTGGTTGCTGATGCTGCTGATACCTGCGGTAACCATGCGCTCCTTTGCCGATGAGTTTCGCGCAGGCACCATAGAGTGGCTTTCTACCAAACCGCTGCGCGATACCGATATTATACTGGGTAAATATTTTGCCTCGCTGGCGCTGGTGGTTTTTGCCTTACTGCCTACACTCATCTATGTTTATACAATTAATAGTCTTTCGCTTATAGAGCATAACCTGGATACGGGAGGCATTGCAGGTTCGTACATCGGGTTGTTTTTTCTTGCCGCAGGGTTTACGGCTGTCGGTATTTTCTGCTCATCGCTTACCAATAATCAGATTGTAGGGTTCCTGGTAGCCCTTTTTGCCTGTTACCTGTTGTTTAGCGGTTTTGAAGCGCTAAGCAAAGTTCCGTCGTTTACAGGCGGTATCGACTATTACCTGGGTATGGTGGGCATGTCTTTCCATTACAATTCCATCAGCCGTGGATTGGTAGATACCCGCGATGTTATCTATTTCCTTTCGGTAGTGATATTATTTATTTCATTGACACGCTTGTCTCTTAACCGCCGTACATGGGATACGGCAACGCAAGACTGATACGGGTATATGGCAACTAATACAGCACAAAAAAGAAAATCACAACAAAGGCAGGCCATCCTGCGCCTGGTGCTTATGCTGGCCATATTGGTTTGTGTCAATATGCTGGCATCGCGGTTTCATTACGGGTTAGACCTTACGAAGGAAAAACGTTTCACTTTATCGCCGGCTACCAAAAAGCTGCTACGCAATATGAAAGACGTAGCGGTAATAGACGTGTACCTGGAAGGGAAAAACTTTCCCGCAGGTTTTCAACGGCTGAAAGAAGCTGCACGGGAGCGCCTGCAATCGTTCAGGGAATATGCCGGTACAAAGATTGTCTTTCGCTTTATCGACCCGGTAGAAGGCAAGAACCAGGATGAAAAGATTGCCATCTATCAACAGATGGCAGAGCAGGGCATGACGCCGATTAACCTGCAGGTAAAAGGTGATGAAGAGGATTATTCAGAACGATATGTACTGCCATGGGCTCTGGTACAATATAATGGTAAGGCAATGCCGGTACGCCTGTTGGAGAACAACGCCACCATGTCGTCGTGGGATAACCTGAACTATTCGGAGGCCCTGCTGGAGTATAAATTTGCCAATGCAATCAATAAGCTCACCTTGCCGGAAAAACCGCAGATAGCCTATATAATGGGTAACGGCGAGTCGCTGGGCATTAACACCTACGACCTGCTATCAACATTGCCTGCGCAGTATATGCTGGATACGCTTGACCTGGTAAACAGCTTATATATACCACGTTATTATAAGGCTATTATCATCAATAAACCTACACAGGCGTTTGATGACAAAGAAAAATTTAAGATAGACCAGTATGTAATGCATGGCGGAAAGGTGCTGTGGGCGCTCGATATGCTGTATACACCCATGGACAGCCTGCGTATATCGCAGCAGTTTGTTACAACAGACTACGGGCTGAACCTGGATGACCAGTTGTTTAAATACGGGGTACGTGTAAACCCTGACCTTATAGAAGATGTGCAGCAATGCCTGCCCCTGCCTATAATGGTAGATGCCGGTACCGGCAAGCCGCAGATGCAGTTGCGCCCATGGATATACTTCCCCTTGTTTATCCCCTCATCATCTCATCCCATAGTAAAGAATATGGATGCCGTAATGGGCATGTTTGCGAACAGTATTGATACAGTGGCCAACCCGGAAATTAAGAAGACCATATTGCTTGAGTCTTCAAAATACAGCCGTACTACTACATCGCCGGCGCGTGTAAGCCTGAGTATGTTGAAGTACCCGCCCAACCCGGAAATGTTCAATAACCCCTACAAGCCTGTGGCCGTATTGCTGGAAGGCAGGTTCAAATCAGTATTTGAAAACAGGTTGCACCCATACTTCCTGCACCTGCTGCGCGATTCGCTGAAGATGGCGTTTAAACCTGTTGCCGATAGCGCCGGTGCTATGATTGTTATATCGGACGGGGATATGCTGGAAAATGATTTCAGCCAGACCATGGGGCCAATGGAAATGGGATATTGGCAGTACACCAAAGACCGCTTTGCCAATAAAGCGTTTGTGCTGAACTGCCTGGAATACCTGACGGATGATGCAGGGCTGCTGGAAGCACGCTCAAAAGACCTGAAGCTGCGCCTGCTGGACACTGCACGCGTGAAGAAGGAAAAAGCCACCTGGCAGGCATTGAATATCGGGCTGCCTATATTGCTGGTACTGATATTCGGTTCCTGTTACCTGTTCTTTAGAAAACGGAGATATGAGAAAAGGGCGTAACAAATTTATTTTTTAAACAGAGACCTGAGGATGCGTAAGACGATTCTATATATTTTACTTCTGGCTGCTGTGGGCTTTGCCGTGTATTACTTCCTGTTTACCGATAAGAATGTTTTCGGTGTTGACGAGGCAGGCTTTACGGTAAAGGATACGGGGGCAGTGTATGGAATATTCATGGCCGATAAAAACGGCAATGCCGTTAAGCTGGAACGAAAAGAAAAAGGCTGGGTTATTAATGACAGTATACCGGCCATTCAACCCACGGTAAACGAACTGCTGAAGACCATGTACCAGCAGCAGGCTATGTACCCCGTAGCAGAACGAAACCACAACATGGTAGTTAAAATACTGGCTACCAAAGGCATTAAGGTGGAGCTGTACGATAAAGGCGGGGATAAAATGAAAGTGTTCTATGTAGGCGGGCAGGCCGGCACCATATCGGGCACGCACATGCTGATAGAAGGTGCAAAAAGGCCTTATGTAGTACAGGTGCCCGGTTTTGAAGGCTACCTGACACCACGCTACAGTGTAGATATAAAAGACTGGCGCGACCGTACGGTATTTGATGTGCCCAAAGAAAACCTTAAATCAGTAACGGTGAACTATGCTTCGGAACCACTGAACAGTTTTACACTGACGCAGGAGGGAGACGGTAACTTTTCTGTACAGACGAGTCCTGAACTGATGAAGAACCCCTTCAACAAGCGCAGGGCTGAAGTGTATGCCGGCTTTTTTGAAAAGACGTATAGCGAAGGTTACCTGAACGGGGCGCTTCACCTGGATTCTATTATTGCCTATGCACCTAAAAGATGCAGCATCGATATTGAAACCAAACAGGGCGAAAAACACCACGTGGATATATACTGGATGCCGGTGGGCAAACGCAGTAAAAACCTCGATGTGCATGACCCTGATGTGCCCGATAATTATGATGCAGACAGGTACTATGCGGTAACGAACAACTATAAGGATACGCTGGTAATACAGCGTTATACCTTCAACAAATTCTTCAGGAAAGGCTATGAGTTTTATAGCCCCGACCAGGACGAGCCTATAATAACGCAGGACGATACCCTACGCAGGCACAATGTAATATTGCCCCCTGCTAAATAATGTAAGAAGGTATTTCGTCTGCAGTAAGGTCTATATGCTCATGTTGCAGGTAATCCTGCAGCGATTCATACAGCACCGTGCTTTTATCGGCCACATTGCGTGCAAAAACCAGTACATCAAACTCCGCGCCCTCGTAAAAAGAAGCAGATTCGGAAGAGTTTTGATTTTCAATAAACCGCATTGCAAATAAGTTTTTGTCGGTTTCACTGAAAGGAGCCTGCACCACATGTTCGATGAGGAAAAAATCAGTAGGCTCGCACACCAGGGTTTTGCCTTTTAATGAGCTGAATTGACTACATAACAATGCTGCCTCAGCCGATGTGAGTGGTTGTAATGTTTTCATATCCCTTATTTTATCGTCTGGCTATACACGAATAGTATAGTCGAACGGGTTCTCTCTCTTATGAAAAGTTAAGACTAAAAAGCTGTATTACAGGTTATTTTTTTAAGCTGGAATAGTCGCGGTTATAATGTGTTAATCGACAGTGTGTTACCTGTTAGGCGGCTGTAAAGGTTTTAACTGATGCATGGGCAATATTTTGATAACTTTGAACATCCCTTATTGAAAAAGGATAGTGAGCACAGATGTTAATTACAGAATCGGTTCAGCGTATCAGCCTCCTGGCCAGTTGGTGCCAGGGCAAGTTACTGGGACAGGGTACAGATGCCATTATTGAAGAATTAGTAATAGACACCCGCAAAATAGCCCAGCCGGCCCATGCTTTATTTATTGCATTGCCGGGTAGCCACAGGGACGGGCATGCCTTCATCCGCGATGCGTATGAAAAAGGTATCAGGAATTTTCTTATCAGCTGGGAAGGTTTTGAGATGACTGCTTTTCCTGATGCCATTTTTATACTGGTAAAGGATACACTCGCCGCATTGCAGCAGATAGCAGCGGCCAAGCGCAGGCTTTTTAACATACCGGTCATTGGTATAACGGGCAGCAACGGGAAAACCGTTGTAAAAGAATGGCTGTACCAGCTACTGAGTAGCAGCTACGGAACCGTTCGCAGCCCTAAAAGCTACAACTCCCAGATAGGTGTGCCATTGTCTGTATGGCTAATGAGCGGACGGCATGAAATGGCCATTTTTGAAGCTGGAATTTCGCAGCCGGGCGAAATGGAGAAGCTGGAAAAAATAATACATCCCACCATCGGTATATTTACCAATATCGGCGAAGCGCACAGTGAAGGGTTCCTCACCATCAGGCAAAAGATAAATGAGAAGCTCGTCTTATTCCGTCATGCGGAATACCTTGTTTACTGTAAAGACCAACACGAGGTAAACCAGTGTGTGGTACAATACCTGAACCATACCAAGGGCAGTGATAACGGGCAATCGTTAAAACTGTTTACATGGTCGGCCAGGCAGGATGCAGACCTGAAAATAACAGGGGTGCAGAAAGAAAATAACAAGGCAGCCATTACGGCTTTATATAAAGAGCAGGAAATAAGCATTGTTATACCATTTACCGATGATGCCTCTGTAGAGAATGCGGTTAACTGTTGGTGCGTATTGTTGTTGCAGGGTATTGATAACGATGTGATAGCGGAACGGATGCGTTTTTTGCATCCCGTTTCCATGCGGCTGGAGCAACGGCAGGGGATTAACGACTGTACCATTATCAATGATACGTACAACTCAGACCTCACCTCGTTTCTCATAGCGCTAAATTACTTCGACCAGCAGAAACAGCATCCGCACCATACGGTCATCCTTTCCGATATGCTGCAGATAGCAAAACCAGATGCAGAATTGTATGAAGAGGTGGCAGAGCAGGTAAGCAGGCGGAACATTCAACGCTTCATAGGTATTGGCCCGTCTTTGTATAAAAACAAAACCCTGTTTCGAAAACATAAAAAGCTGCGCAGCATTTTCTTTAAATCTACCGATGAGTTTCTGCAGAAGTTTCACCTGATTACCTTCGATAAAGAAGCGATACTGCTGAAAGGGGCCCGTGCGTTTACTTTCGAGAAGATAAGCATGCTGCTGGAGCAAAAGGTACACCAGACCGTATTATCTATCAATCTTTCATCGCTGCTGCACAACCTGCAGGTATTCCGCTCAAAGCTGGGCCCGCGTGTAAAGATGATGGCTATGGTCAAAGCTTTCTCCTACGGCAGCGGCAGTTACGAAATAGCGCACCTGCTGCAGTATGCAGGTGTCGAGTACTTATCGGTAGCCTATACAGACGAAGGTATCACCCTGCGTAAAGCCGGTATTACCATGCCCATTATGGTCATGAGCCCCGATGCTATATCGTTCGACAGGATGATAGCCTGGAAGCTCGAGCCTGAGATTTTCAGCAGGCAATCGCTGGAAGCGTTTACAGATATGGCTCGTACATTAAAGGTAGAAGGTTACCCGGTTCATATAAAACTGGATACGGGTATGCACCGTTTAGGCTTTTTGCCTGCAGAGATAGATGAACTGGCAGAGAACCTGTCTCAAAATACCTATGTATCCGTAGCTACTATATTCAGTCATCTTGCAGCCAGCGAAGATGTGGCGGAAGATGCATTTACCGGTCTTCAGGCCTCTGTATTTGAAGATATGAGCCGCCGGCTGATGGAGAAGTTACAGGTTAAACCATTACGTCACCTGTGCAATTCGGCAGCGATAGCAAGGCATCCCCCCCTGCACTACGATATGGTACGGCTTGGCTTGGGATTGTACGGTATAGACAGCAGCAATGCCATGCAGGGAGAGCTGAAACAGATAAGTACCCTGAAAACTACCATAGCACAGATAAAATGCATTCCCCCCGGTGAAACGGTTGGGTATGGCAGGAAGGGACAGGCAAAGCATGAACTGAAAATTGCGACCATCTGCATCGGCTATGCAGACGGGTACCCCAGAAGCCTCGGTAACGGGAAAGGGTATGTATTGATACACGGTAAGAAAGCACCGGTTGTAGGTGTTGTATGTATGGATATGTGCATGGTAGATGTGACGGGTATACCGGAAGCAAAAGAAGGTGATGAGGTGATTGTGTTCAGCCCGGAATTGCCACTGACACAACTGGCAGCATGGGCGGGAACGATACCTTACGAACTGATGACCGGCATATCGCAACGTGTAAAACGGGTTTACGAAAACGAGGTTTAAAATTATCGGATAGAAAATGTACCTGTATATAAAAAATATGGTTTGCGCCCGCTGTAAAATGGTCGTAAAATCCGGGCTGGAAAAACTCGGGTTACACCCCTTGCATATAGGGTTGGGCGAAGTGGAGCTGGCAGAGGAAAGCCTGGACAGCAGTACATTGAAAAAATTACTGGAAGAGCTCGAGGCTGTCGGGTTTGAACTGATAGATGACAGGAAGAGCCGCATCATAGAAAAGATAAAAAATGTGATTGTAGAGATGGTGCATCACAGCGATGAGCTGGTGCGGCTGAAACACAGTGAATACATTTCGCAGCAACTCAACTATGAATACACCTACCTGAGTAAGTTGTTTTCAGAAGTGGAAGGCATTACCATCGAACAATACATTATAGCGCAGAAGATAGAAAAAGTAAAAGAACTGCTGGTGTACGATGAGCTCTCGCTGAGTGAAATTGCTTTCAGGCTTGGCTACAGCAGTGTAGCGCACCTTTCTGCCCAGTTCAAGAAAGTGACGGGCCTTACTCCCAGTTTTTACAAAAACAAAAGCATCCGCAACCGCAATCCGATTGACAAAGCAGGTACCTGACAACTGCACATAATTATGTAAATCATACACAGCTTTATATAACAACCACACATGTATACCGTGGTAATTTTGTGTTGTAAAAATGAAGCTGAAATGACACATGAATATAACATAACGGGGATGACATGCAGCGGCTGTGTGGCCAAAGTAAAAAGCGAACTGCTGAAAATGGGAGATGTAACGGGTGCCGATGTGCAGCTGGGCGCCCCGCAGGCTACCATATCCATGCAAAAGCATATTCCCGTTGCCCGGTTGCAGGAGGCAGTTAGCAAAGCAGGTGAAAAGTATAGAATAGCCGAAGCTGACGGGGGCATGCATGCTGTGCAGGCCACAGTTACGGAAGAAACCGGGAACTCATATTTTCCTATATTCCTGATATTTGGCTATATAGCCGGGATATCGCTTATAGTGCAGCTTGCGGCCACTACGTTTAATGCATGGGAGTGGATGCGCCACTTCATGGCCGGTTTTTTTCTCGTATTCTCCTTTTTTAAGCTGATGAAGCTAAGCGCCTTTGCAGAAGGGTATGCTACCTACGATGTGATTGCAAAAAAAGTAAACGGTTATGGCTACCTGTATCCCTTTATTGAACTGGCGCTGGGTATTGCCTATCTTATAAACTTTAACCCGGCAGTGACCAATGCCACCGCACTGGTTGTAATGGGTGTCAGCACTATAGGAGTTGTGCAGAGCCTGTTGAAGAAAACACCGTTTCAATGTGCCTGCCTGGGTACCGTTATCCGGTTGCCATTGAGCAAGGTTACTTTGTTTGAAGATTTACTGATGGTATTGATGAGCGCCCTTATGCTTTTCAGCCTGTATTGATATTCCTGCATGAAGCAGTACCTTTATACAACACTAAAACTTTAGGGTATGCTGATGTTTGATGTGCAGTACCTGTTTCTTATTTCTATGCCTGGTGTGGGCGAATGGATAATCATACTTATAATAGTGTTGCTGCTTTTTGGCGCAAATAAAATCCCAGGCCTGGCAAGAGGCTTAGGGAGGGGCATGAAAGAGTTCAGGGATGCAAAAGACGGTAAAACTGAAGAGCCGGATACAGAGCATAAGAAAGAAGAAGAAAAATTGAAATAGTCTGCATGGCAGCCTGTTTGCTTGTGTGGAGATTGTATGCCGGGGTGTCCGGCTATATTAGCAAAATATTATCTTATCCTTAACTGTGTGTAAAACACTAAGCGTGGTAACATCCCACCGTTACATTTGTTGAAATCGCATTTCATCTATGTCATCTCTAAGGAGGGTATTTACATTTAGCGGACAAAAATTTTACAAGCTGTTTGATAATGTGGCAGATAACATGAAAGACATGAGTTCTGCCTTTTTGCAGGTAATGTATGATAACGAACACATGCTGGAGACACACCTTGTGCAGTTGGGGCGTATTGAACATGCCAATGATGAGGTAACACACCACCTGTTTGTGGAACTGGGCAAGAATTTCATTACCCCTTTTGACCGCGAGGATATACACGACCTGGCAACCTCGCTGGATGATGTAATAGACTTTATGTACAGCATAGGCAGGAAGATGGAGACGTTTTGTATGGGCAGGCCGGAAAGAAGTATGCAAATCGTATCGGAGCAGGCGGTCAATATTGTAAAAATGCTGTCGGACGCAGTGAAAAGGCTGAAGCGGAGAACAGACCTAAATAGCCTGGTCCCTGCCTGTATGGAAATTAAAAAGCTGGTGTATAACTGCGATAATAATATAGATACGGTTGTTTCTACCCTTTTTGAAAGTGAACATAACGCGCTGGAACTGGTAAAGAAAATGGAATTGTATGATTCTTTTCAGGGCCTCCTGGAGAAGTGCAGCAATGTTATTAACTCTATAGAGTCAGTTATAATAAAATATGCCTGATCAGCTTTCAACTTTTATAAGGCCATACTTTATAGCAAAAAGTACCAGGCCTGTTTTTGATTTTATGTTGAATTTCTCAAAGATAGATTCCCTGTAGCCATCTACCGTACGGCGGCTCACGCCCATCTTGTCGGCTATTTGTTCATAAGTCAGCTCATTCTCATCGCATACCAGCTGTAAAAAAGTGTTTTCCCTGTCGGTGAGGTGCTGAACAGGGTTCCCGGTATGTTCCTCTTCATTGTTCATCAGGGCTTTTGTGAGCATTTCATTGTGGTAATAACCGCTATGTATCACATCGTCAATAGCTTTTTTCAGTACATCGGCAGTGCAGCTTTTGGGCAGGTAACCACGGATGCCGAACCGGAACAATTCAATAATGGTCTTTTCTGTTGTTTCCAGCGTCAGGATTAATATCGGGATATTAACATGCCTGTTCTTTAATTCCTTTACGGTCTGGCTGCCGTCCATTATGGGCATGGTCAGGTCCATGATAATCACATCGGGCTTTTCATCAAAGGGCAGGCTGTCGATAAGCTGCCTGCCGTTATCAAACTGTTCTTTAACTATATAGTTTCCCATACGCTCTATGAGCGCTTTGAGGCCATTGCGCACTACCGCATGATCGTCAACAAGAAATATAGAAACAGGTTTTGACATAATTAAAGTTTGCTTTCAGCGATTACAAAGGTAGTACCTTTCCCCATTGCTGTATCAATATGAAAATGAAGATTTGCAAGCGCTGCGCGTTTGGTCATGTTTTTTATGCCTGCACCCCGGCCGTCGCGCATAGTTTGCTGCAGGTCAAAGCCCTGTCCGTCGTCACGAATGGTAAGGCTGAAATTGTTTTGCGCCCTGAGCGTAACTTCAATATTCCTGGCAGCAGCATGTTTTAAAATATTGTTCAGCACCTCCTGGAAGATGCGGAACACCATGATACGCTGGTCTTTATTCAGGTCAGGCTCTGTACCGTCGTTTTGCCAGTTGATGGAAATGGCTTTGAATTGCCGCAGCCGCCGGGCTTCCTGTTCTATCATATTCAGCAGCCCGTTCTGTAGCAGCACATCACTGTTCAGGCTATGGCTAAGCAGGCGCAGTTGCTGCACGGTATCACTCAGTGTATTATCAAGCGGGGCGAGTGTAGCAGCTATGTCGGGATGGTCCAGTTTTTCCTGTTCCAGTTGTATACGCATCAGGGTAAGCAACTGGCCTATGTTGTCGTGCAGTTCACGGCTTATATTGTTAAGCGTATGCTCCTGTACCTCGTTTTCTACAGTACGCAGCTCTTTTTCATAGCTGGTCTGCATTTGTGCCATCTTTATCTCCTGCTGCACATGGCGCCGGTTGGCAAGAAAAATGGTAATGATAACCCCTGTTATCAACAGGAGTATGAGCAGGGTAGTGACAATGATGGTAAATGCGATATCGTTAGAAAACATTGTTTCCTGCTTTTAAGGTTTTTTGCCTGTACCTGCCGTAAAGATATAAACTCAATGCAACAAGTGGATAACGTATTATGTTGAGTACCATCACAATGTTAAATAGTTTTTCCAGTAGTAGCAGGTTGTAGCGAATGAGATAATTGAAAATAGTATACAGGGGTATGGTGCAGCTATAAAACAGGATAATGGATATGCTGAGCCAGAAGTCGGGTTGCAACCATAGTTTGTTGCTGCGGAATATAGTGCCGGCTAATACCCCAAGGTAAATGTATACGACCACTATCCCGATAAAAGAAAGTGCCCAGGTGGGGTATACTTTCAATCCCTGTTGCCATATTATGCCTGCCCAAAGCAGGCTTGCCCCCGTCATTGCATAAGGTATCACGCTGCGCTGTATCCTGTTTTTTATCAGGAGGTAGCCTGCTGTTCCCACCAGCCAGAAATCAATGAGCCCAAAAATGTTGAACAGCCATATATTATACCTGTGCAGCTTTACAGCAATGTACCAGCCAATTGCTTCTATTATCAGTGCCAATATTGCCTGGCAAAGTATCAGCCGGTATGGCGCAGAAAGATACCGCGCATACAATATGGCTACTACAAATACAGGTAGCTTTACTATTGCTGCTGATTCCAGGCTTGACATATAGAGGCACTGCTAAGATAGTTGATTAGTTGACTGGTTGATTAGTGGGGTTGGTTATTGGATTGCTTGCCTGGATGTTAATGGCATTTATTCATTTATCAGTCATGCTCCGGGAAAGTTGAGCCGGTTGACACCCCCATTTTGGTTTTGTGCTGTGTGCCGAATAGATAGAAGCTAAGGGCAATAAATAAATAACGAATAATGTTTGCAATCTGGAGTATATCGAATAATCTATCAGCCAATTTGAAGAATTTCGATATCAGGTAGTTTTCCATTCCTTTATAAGGAATAACGCAGCTAAAATATATGATTGTAGAGACAGCAATCCAAAATACCGGACTTTTAAATATGGATTCCTGGCTAAAGGTCTTGTTGAATAAAATGGAAATATTTAGAATAATGAGCAATATGCCATATGCAATGAAAAACTTATTGGCCAGAATATGAATACTTTCAGTAAGTATTTCATAAAACCATATTCCTGAGATTGCCGTTAATACCGGAGGTGTTAACTTTTTAATGAGCTTGTTATCGATAAAGGAAAGACTGATAATACTTAAAAGCAATGCTTCGAATAACAGGTAATAATTAAAAATCCAGATATTGTTCTGCAGCTTTATATATCCCAGGTAAAACCCATACGATTCTACAACCAACGCTAATAGTACTTGCAATACTAACAGCCTGAATGGTAGTGGAAATCTCTTTAAATACAAAATACCTATTAAAAGTGCTATGATTTTGATTGCAATCGCAACAAAAACTAATTGCATAAGCTTAACACGTTCATGCGAAAGTATAAAAGCTTATGCAATTTACAGGTACTATTATCCTTGTAGAGACCGAATTGCCATAACCACCGGAGGTGTATAATATGCTCCGCATCTCGGTGGACATGTGGTTCCGAGGTCTGCCCCTTTATAATGGAATAGCGATACATAATTATTATCATCAAGTAGTACTGTGCCGTTTACATCAAGATACATTACCAGACCATGTGGCCATAATACTGACGAAGCGCCGGGTTCTGCTTCGGTGTATGATGCTGCGGCAAAATGGAGGTTGGTATCAGTTGGGGTGGGAGAACCATTGTCAACATATAAGGCCAATAGCTCATTTTGCCATGGATAGGTAAGTGTCCTCACAAAGCGGAAGCCGCCGTCTTCTGACAGTATTTCTCCCACGTCAGCCGCTGAGTTTGCTTTGTACATAAAAGAGTTGAGGTATTGTTCATTAAATAACATCTGGTCGGCACATGGAGTGATGCTGCTTTGTTTTACCTCATACCATAACTGGCAGTTATTATCGAGTAGTTGATAAACTTGTGATGAGTACTCAGTAATAGTGGTCAATTCCATCTGGCAAATCAACATGCGCATATACAGTGTTGTATCGCCCATTTCATAACAGTGTATGAATCGAACTGCAATAGCATCATCCGGCACTTCAGGGAACTGTGCCTTATAGTCAGTTATACACTGGCTGAACTGTTCCCAGGTCACGGTGTAATCCCGCCCACTATACTCGGGCCCTGTTACTACTGTGTAGTGTTCATTAAAATTAGCCATGCCTTCATATACCTCTGTTGCGGTAACGGAGAACGAGGCAGGGCTTCCTGAATTGTCAATTTTTATTGGCATAATAGAGAGATTTAGAGACCGAAAGGTAGTGATATGCCTAAAAAGGTGCAACCCTGTCAACCCGTGAAAAATACCCCCTCGTTCTTGCACTTATTCACCTTTTTGTCCTGCCCAGTATCAAAGACATTTGTAAAAGCGGACAAAACAAAGATGTGGTTGGAGAATGCCCCATAACACCCGTTACCTTGAAACTAAACCCTATCCTATTTTTTATGCCGGGATAACGAGATAATAACCTAACCTTAAAATGAACTGAGATGATTAAAATAGTGTACAACGGTTATCACCGCAACCTGAGGCTGGCAATAAATAATGTAAACAACCTGCTGCAACAGGAATATTTTTACCAGGGTATTATGCGGCACGACAGTTTTGATATGTGCAATGTTACCCCGAGGCAACTGGCAGGTCTGATGCGCATATCGGACATGCGAATGACGATAGACCTGTATTATTCGCTTTTGCCGTTCAGCAAAGCTGTCACTTACGACGATACCGCCGATCCTACCATTATACATCTGAATAAATGGAACCTGAACCGTAGTGTAGAAAGCCTGTGCAATACGCTAATGCACCAATGTATACATGCCGTAAATGCGCTTTTCCCGCAGTTCTCGTTCGGGCATGGCGACAACAGCACTGCAGGAAAAGAAAATACGGCCCCTTTCTGGATAGCGGCCATGGCACAACGCCTTATTTCAGACGATAACACATTATATGAAGCACTGAACCATGAAGAGGTAAGCAATATCCCATTCCTGCAACATTTTTGCGCCCTCCCCGCACAAAGAAGATGGCTGGTTGACAGCTTTTAACAAGCCCCTTATTACCCCTACTATATGAAACACAGCCCGCTGCTATTGCGGGCTGTTATTTTTTCTACCTGAAAACAAAGTAGCCGAGCAGAAGCCATAAGATGCCTTTGGCAAGAAAGAACAGGAACCCCCAGAAGCCTATGCGTTTAATCCAGCGGATAGCTTTGTTATGTTTTAGCATTTCCATATTAATTGGCTATAATGCTGTAGGTTTTAAAATCACTGGTCATAGGTGCGGGGCGGCCTTCGGCTTTAGCTTGTGTAATATCTGCAAATCCCCGCTTATGCCCTTCCAGGAAGGCAGGAGATTTTGTCCAGTCTTTAAAGCATGTTTCATTTTCCCAATAGCTGACGATGAGGTATGCATCACCTTCATTCCCCGGCTTTAGTACATGCATCTCTATAAAACCGGGCATGGTATCTATAGCTTTGGCCCTTGTACCGAATAGTTCTTCAAATCTTTCCCGGTATTCGGGCGTGCAGTGGATATAATTGACGGCTACAAAATGTTTGTTCATGAGTTTACAATTTCATGACAAAATTATTGGCTGCCCGGGGCGCAGGGTTTCTAAAACAGGAAATCAATTTTTATATACAGGAAAAATACCGTTAACCCTCCAGGTGAATGGAAATAACGATCATACGGGTGCTAAGGTGCTCAATGGCATTGCTGAGCGGTATGCGTGCGTCTTTATATTGCTGGTTCATCAGCCCCTGGCTGATTTTTATTTCCGGGGAGAAAATGAAGTTAGGATTGTAAAATTCGAAACCGAACCCCATTTCATAGCCTACGTCAATAGGTTTCACCTTAATGAATTCATCAGCACGGCGTGAGCGTGCGTTGGCCGCAAGATCTATATCAAGCTTACCGCCTGCAATAACATAAAACCGGAAATTATAAATACGGTCGCTTTTAAATTTGACCTGTAGCGGCATATGCATATATATCGATTCAATGGAGCCGGTGTAAGCGCTGTCGCCATTGGGAGTGGTCATCAGCAACGACAGTTTTTTCTCAGCAAATGCCAGTGAGGGTACAAAACGCAGGTCGAAACGTTGGTTGAGGCGGAGGTTGCCCATCAGGCCGAGGTTAAAGCCGGGACTAAAACCGGGTGTTATAGTTTTAAAAGTATCCGTTTCAGTAAACGATTGTGAGTATTTTAAACGGTAGGTAGAATAGTTGAGGCCGAAAGTGATACCGAAATAATAAGCTTTCTCATCGTGTTCAGGCATATTGAGGATGCGGCGCTGGGCAAGGGCAGTATTGGTTATTCCCAAAATCAGAAGCAGTATCAGCAGGTGCCTTGAACGCATGAGGAGCTTTTTAAATTAAACGTCAGAGTACGAAGATACAGTATGTGCGCTTTTAAGCAAGTGTATAAATGAAGGGGTAATAAAAAACTTAGCCTGCCGTATGGCACATTTGTTCAGCTTTTTTTGAAAGGGATATGAATAAATAATGATATTGATAATTTGAAGCGGAAGAATCCCTTAAATGTAAATATATGCAGTAAAATTATATACATCTATCAGAATCGGCTTAAAATAATACACTCTTTAATGATTTAATAATAAAAAAGTAATAAAAAGCACTTGAATTTGCAGATTTAATATTACGGTAACATTCTGTTGATATTGACCTAACATTCCCGTAAAGCTATGGTAACATGGCATATCGACTTTTGCATCAAATTAGATTGAATGCGTATAATTTCTATTTTATTGATGTTGATGACATTGGGGACAGTAACCAATGCTTTTGCACAAGGAAAAATTGCCGGTAAAGTTTTAGATGAAAAGACCGGTGAATCTATTATTGGCGCTACTGTAATTGTAAAAGGTACATCTGCAGGTACCGTTACTGACGTAGATGGCAGGTACTTACTCAGTATTGCAGAAGGGCAATATAATGTGGAGATAAAATATATAGGTTACCAGCCTAAAGAAATACAAAATGTAGTTGTAAAGAAAGGAGAGGTAACTACGGTAGATGCAACTATATCGGAAAACGACAAGACGAAAATGGCGGAGGTAGTAATTACTGCTTCGCTGAAAAAAGAGTCCATAAACGCATTGTATATCCTGCAAAAGAACAGTGCCTCTATTTCTGACGGTATTTCGGCTGATGTTATTAAGAAGTCTCCGGACCGCAGCACCGGCGAGGTATTGAAACGTGTGAGCGGAACTACCATACAGGACAACAAATTCGTTATCATACGCGGCCTGAGCGACCGTTACAATAATGCACTGGTAGATAACGCTGTGCTGCCAAGTACAGAGCCTAACAGGAAAGCGTTCTCTTTTGATATTATCCCTGCGGCAATGATAGATAACATCATTATTACAAAGGCCGGAACGCCCGATCTCCCGGGCGATTTTTCGGGTGGTACCATTAATATACTGACTAAAGAAACGCCCAGCCACAATTTTAATACCATTAATATAGGGGGCTCTTACAACACAGCTTCTACCGGTAAAGATTTTCAATCTGGCTACAGGACACCTACCGATTTCCTGGGTTTTGATGACGGCTCAAGGCAACTGCCTGCAGGTTTCCCCTCCAGCAAAAAAGTTCAGTCAGGCTTCAATCAGCAACAAAGCACAGATGCATTGAGCACACTGAATAATGATTTTGGTGTACGTACACACAGCGCGCGTCCCGGCGTTAATTTCCAGGGTGCATTGGGACGTGTATATAAATATAAAAAAGGTAACAGGCTGGGCCTGACCGGTGCGGTAACCTATTCTCATTCTGAAAATAAGAAAAACGACCTGTTGCGCCAGTATGACGGCTATAACTATGTAGATAACGTATACAACTATTCAACTAACCTGGGTGGGTTACTCAACGTTGGTTATTATACAGGTGGTAGCAAAATAGTTTTCAAATCTCTGTACAACAGGTCGTTTGACGATAACTTCCTGTACAGGGAAGGTTTTAACAACAGCAGCTCTTCAAATATCCGCTATTATGCGTTTGACCTGGTACAGAAGTCATTGTTGAAAACCTCGCTGGAAGGAGAACACAGGATAGGAACAGGGCAAAGCAAGCTCGGATGGCTTTTGTCTTCAAACATGATTACCAACAATCGCCCCGACCAGCGTAAAGTTTCTTACAGCCAGTTTGGTACCAATGGTTATCTCTCAGATAATACTACTCTTGGGAAAGCCAATAACCGTCTTTTCGGCGACCTGAATGAGAATATACAAAACGGCAGTGTTTATTATAGTATGCCTTTCAACCTGTTCAACCAGAAAAGCAGTGTGAAAATAGGCGCCTTTGGGCAATACCGCTACCGCGATTTCCATAACAGGTATTTAGGCGCTGTGATGAACCTGGGCACACAAGGTGAAGCAGATATACGTGAAAGGCCGGTTGGTACTTTGTACGATCCGCAGTTGATACAACAGAATGTGTACAGGATGGAAGAGATTACCATTCCGGGTGATGAATACAACGCTACAGCTATTACCAGTGCAGGCTATGTAATGCTGGATAATAAATTCAGTGAAAAATTACGACTTGTGTGGGGTGCAAGATTTGAATCATACAACCTTGACCTGGAAGCTGGTGACGGTACAAAGACAAACCCTACCTGGAATGACCTGATGCCATCGGCCAACTTTAGCTACAGCCTGAACAGCAAATCAAACCTGCGCGCTTCTTATTTCAGAAGTGTGGCCCGTCCTGAACTGAGGGAAGTGGCGCCGCTCAGCTACTATGATTATGAACTGAATGCTACTATACAGGGTAACCCTGCAATGGAACGCAGCCGCATCGATAACATTGACCTGCGCTACGAGATATTTACAAACCCCGGGGAGATTATCTCTGCATCAATGTTCTACAAGCACTTTGACAATACGATTGAGAACAACGTGAACGGGCAGAACAGTGGCTACCAGATCAGCCCTATTAACTATCCTTCGGCCACAAACTTAGGTTGGGAAGTAGAAATCAGAAAAAATCTCGGGTTCATCAGTAAAAATAGTTTCCTGAAAAATATGAGCTTCTATGCTAACCTGGCGTACATCAATTCGCAGGTGAAACTGGATACTGCCAGCTATATAAATGGTCATGCGTACGATAAACGCCAACTGTCAGGACAATCGCCGTATGTTATTAATACCTCCCTGTCTTACAGCGCATTCCAGGAAAAACTGAACGTGAGCGTACTGTATAACAGGATTGGTGAACGTATATTCCTGGTAGGGCAAGGCCGCTTTGGTAATGTATATGAGAATGCACGCAACCTGCTCGACTTCCAGGCCAGCTATAAATTGTCTGACCACAGTGAATTGAAATTTACTGCTAAAGATATACTGAACAATCCTGTAAGGCTATACTTCGACCAGGATAACAACGGGAAGTTTGAAAGGCAGGATATTAGCTCGGGTAACATTGATCCCAACAAAGATTGGATATACAGCGAATTCCGCCCGGGTTCAACATTTACATTGACGTACATATATAATTTTTAAAATAAAGGAGTTAACATTTAGATAATCACGGCTTAACATTCTCATTATAAACACGAGATACTTTCGCACAAAATTTAACCACAGAATATGAAACGAATTCTATTAGCAAGCTTATCGTTAGCAATCATCTTTGCATCTTGCAAAAAAGACAATAACAACACTGATAACAACAACAACAATAATAACACGGGCGGTGTTGTAGAGTTGAGTGGTGATATCAGTAAAGACCAGACACTGACGGCAGATAAGAAATATTTGCTGAAGGGTTTCGTGTATGTAACCGATGGTGCTACACTGAAAATTGAACCCGGAACTGTAATCATGGGTGACAAGGCCACAAAAGGTACACTGATTGTAACACGTGGTAGTAAAGTAGATGCAGAAGGTACAGCATCAAAGCCAGTTATTTTCACTTCTGCACAGCCTTCAGGCGCACGTTTCCAGGGCGACTGGGGTGGAATCATCCTGTTGGGTAAAGCACCGGTTAACCCAAGTGGTGGTGAAGCGATGATCGAAGGTGGCTTGACGCCTACAGCAGGTGGCGATGAGAAAAAATACATCTACTTCGGTGGTACAGATGCAAATGATAACTCGGGTACCCTGAAATATGTACGTATCGAGTTCGCAGGTATCGCTTATTCTCCCGATAATGAGATCAATGGTCTTACATTTGGCGGTGTAGGTTCAGGTACTACTATCAGCTACGTTCAGGTTTACCGTTCGGGTGACGACTCTTACGAGTGGTTTGGCGGTACTGTAAATTGTGATCACCTGGTAGCAACTTATGGCTGGGATGATGACTTCGATACTGACTTCGGTTTCTCCGGTCATGTACAGTTTGGTGTTTCTCAGCGTGCAAAAGCTGTTGCTGACGTTTCAGGTTCTAACGGTTTTGAGTCAGATAACGACGGTAGCGGTTCTGCAAACTTACCTCAAACAAAAGCTATCTTTTCTAACATGACACTGGTTGGCCCTATCACATCAGGCCATTCTACATCAGGTATCAATGCTAACTTCCAGCACGGTGCGCAAATACGCCGTAACTCTGCTGAGAATGTTATTAATTCTGTATTCATCGGCTGGCCTGTAGGTCTGTACATCGATGGTACAAAAGGTGTAAAAACTATTGAGAACGTTAAGAACGGTTCGCTGAAATTCCTGAACAACATCATTGCTGGTTGTGCTACTCCCTGGAAGAGCGATGCGGCTGCAACTGCTGACTCTACTTACTTCAATGCAATTAAGACCAAGAATACTGTTCTGACTGATGTTACAGATGCAATGCTCGTAGATCCTTACAAATTCTCAGGTGCACTGCAAACACCTGCCGGTATGCCTAACTACCTGCTGCAAGCTGGTTCTCCCGCTGCATCTGGTGCCGACTTTAACGGTTTCTCTGGCTTCCAGTCAGTAGCTTACCGCGGTGCGTTCAATACTTCTGACAACTGGTTGTCAGGTTGGACTACTTTCTCTGCTGAAACTAACAATTATTAATAATTATTTTCCTTATAAACACTTACAGAAGTTTTCAGAGGTAATTTTCAAATGCTAAATATATAAGGGCCGGGGTATACACCCCGGCCCTAAGCATTTATAAAAGAAGTAACACTACGCTTTCCGGATACCCATTTCTGCAGCCTTTTGCAGCATGTATTCATAAGCAGCTTCATAGGTATTAGGTATGATGCCGTCGAGTATGGCTTCGCGCACGGCGGTTTTGATATTACCCACTTCTCGCGAAGGCGGCAGGTTGAATAGCTGCATAATCTCTTCTCCGCTGACAGGTGGCTGCCAGTTACGTATCTTGTCTTTTTCCTCTACTTCTTTCAGGCGCTGTTTTACCAGTTCAAAGTTTTCGAGATAGCGTTTTACCTTTTGTCTGTTTTTGGAGGTAATGTCGCTTTCGCAAAGTATCATCAGGTCTTCCAGGTCGTCGCCTGCATCATACAGGAGTCTGCGCATGGCAGAATCTGTGATGTCTTCCTTGGTAAGGCTGATGGGGCGCAGGTGCAATGCTACGAGTTTGGCCACATATTTCATGTGCTCATTCAGCGGCAGGCGCAGTTGTTTAAAGATGCGCGGGGTCATTTTCTCACCCACTGCATCGTGGCCATGAAATGTCCAGCCATGTCCCTTTTCAAAGCGTTTGGTGGCAGGCTTGCCTATATCGTGTAGCAGGGCTGCCCAGCGCAGCCAAAGGTTGTTGCTGCGAAAAGCTACATTATCAAGTACCTGCAAGGTATGATAGAAGTTGTCTTTATGCCCCTTGCCTTCAACAAATTCAACGCCTGCCAGGTCTGTAAGTTGCGGGAAAAATTCATGCAGCAGCCCTGTGCGGAACAATAAGTCAAAACCTACGGAAGGCTTAGGCGCCAGCATTATTTTATTCAGTTCATCGGTAATCCGCTCTTTCGAAACTATATCGATGCGTTTTTTGTTACGTGCTATTGCTTCGTATGTTTCCGGTTTTATGGAAAAATTGAGCTGCGTGGCAAAACGGATGCAGCGCATCATGCGCAGGGGGTCGTCTGAAAAGGTAATATCCGGGTCGAGCGGTGTTTGCAGTATTTTCTCTTCCAGATGCTGCAGACCGTTGAACGGGTCTGCCAGCTTGCCATAATCTTCTTTATTCAGGCTGATTGCAAGAGCATTGATGGTAAAATCCCTGCGCTTCTGGTCGTCTTCCAATGTGCCTTTTTCTACGTCAGGCTTCCGCGAATGCAGGTTGTATGATTCTTTACGGGCACCTACAAACTCCACATCAAACCCGTGGTGCTTAAAATGGGCTGTACCGAAATTTTTGAAGAAATGCACTGCGGGCTTATGCGGCAGGCCTTTGGCTATGGCATGCGCCAGTGCAATGCCATCCCCGTCACATACAATATCCGCATCTTTGGTATCGCGTCCCAGCAGTTTATCACGCACAAAGCCACCTATAAGATAGCATTTCATGCCGAGCGAGGCTGCAGCTGTTGATATCCTGCTGAATAAATCCTGTTCTTCGTTGTTGCAACGGATGTCCATACGGGGCAAATCTAATCAATTATTAAGGCCTTATTATTTCCAGTTCACCTTCATCATTTACCCGTACTATGCGTGAGGGTTTGGCTGGGGTATTATCGTTGCGCCGGTAGTGCACACAATAATCTACCCCTTCAATTATTATTTTGTTTATCTCGCTGAAAATAGCGGGAGAAGGTTCACCGCTCAGGTTGGCAGATGTGGATACAAGCGGTTTTTTCAATCTTTTTATAAGCGCTTTGCAAAACGGGTCGGTTGTAACGCGTATGGCAATACTTCCGTTATCGTGAATTACATTTTCGGCAAATCCGAGTGCCCCGTCAAAAATCACTGTAGTAGGTGTGTCAAATTGCTCCACCATATCAATAATGTCAGGAGGAGGGGCCGCTACATACTGTAATATATCGCGGGCCTCAGCCAGTAGTACTACCAGGCTTTTTTCTTTCGGCCGTTGTTTCAATGCAAATATCTTATCAACTGCAAAGGCTTGTGTAGCATCGCACCCAAGGCCCCATACAGTATCAGTAGGATAGAGGATAATGCCCCTATTTCTTATAGTATTAACACAATTTGAAATATCAACTTCGAAATCATGCATATTTCATGCAGTTTTAAGATTAAAACTGGCACAAAAGTCTAATTTTGGCAACTGATTAACAAACTTTATTGGCGTTTCTTATTGTCTATTGTTTTAAATTTGTAGATATCCTCTGTTAATAAAAAAGACTGTTATATGAAAAAAGTAATCCTTTCGTTAGGTATAGTATGCATAGGTGCTTTTGCTGCACAGGCACAAGGCGGGCATGCAGATGCGCCGTTAAAAGCTGTAGCAGCAACACCGGCCCCTGCACCTGACGGCAAAACCACCGCCATGCATCCGGAAGATATGGTATTCACTACCGAGACGCACGACTTCGGCGTTGTACCTGAAGGGCCGAACGCCGAATACGAATTCGAGTTCAAAAACACGGGTAAAGAACCGATAGTAATACAGCAGGTACACGCATCGTGTGGCTGTACTACGCCGTCTTATTCAAAAGACCCTGTACTGCCGGGTAAAACAGGTAAAGTAAAAGCTTCGTACAGCACACAAGGCCGTCCGAATGCGTTTACCAAAACCATTACTGTAATGTCGAACGTAGGTGTAAAAACCTTAACAATCAAGGGTAGCGTAGAAAAGGCCCCTGAAAGTTCCGTTCCGCAGAGCGCATCAATGATAAAAACCAACTAAACAATAAGCAAAAAAAATCTGTATGAAACAGTTATTCCTCACAATTGCCCTGGTAACTGCAAGCGTACTCAGTGTACAGGCACAAGACAAAAAAGGTGGCGCCGAATTTAAATTTAAAGAAGAAACGCATGATTTCGGAACTGTAAAAGAAGGGCCGGATATTTCACACGTTTTCGAATTTAAAAATGTAGGTAACGAGCCCCTGATTATTCAAAATGCATCAGCATCTTGCGGTTGTACTACACCTGACTGGCCTAAGGAACCCATCCTGCCCGGCAAAAAAGGTAAAATCACCGTGATATACCACACCCAGGGACGTGTAGCGCCTTTCAACAAAGATGTGTACATCGTTTCAAATGCTAAAATGCCCGAAGGTAAAGAGCGTTACGAACTGCACATCAAAGGTACTGTAGTAGCTGCGCAAGACCCTGCAAAAGCTGCAAATGCTGCGAATGCAAAACCTAACAACTAAGTTATTTCTGACTTTAAATAGGATGGCCGGTAATTTTTACCGGCCATTTTTTATAGAAAAATATCTTTAAGTAGTTCCTTTTCATAATTTTGCGCCATGCCGGTAATATCGCACCGTGGCTCACTGATGCCACCATCGCCCATACGTAAATTAGTGCCCTATGCAGAAGCTGCAAAGAAAAGAGGCACCAAAGTGTACCACCTTAATATCGGGCAACCTGATATAGAAACACCGCCGGCCATACTGGATGCTGTTAGGCACACGGATATGAAGGTGCTGGAGTACAGTCACAGTGCCGGTTTTGAAAGTTACCGTCAAAAGTTGGTGACTTATTACGAGCGCAACAACATACGCCTTACTGCCGATCAGATAATCGTAACCACAGGTGGTTCGGAAGCGATAGCTTTCGCTATTATGGCCTGCCTTGACCCCGAGGATGAGATTATTATACCTGAGCCGTTTTATGCCAATTACAATGGTTTTTCAACCAGCGCCGGCGTAAAGATAGTCCCTATTCCTTCCGGTATTGAGGACGGTTTTGCCTTACCTTCGATAGATGCTTTTGAAAAAGCGGTGACGCCGCGTACAAAAGCCATTATGATATGCAACCCCAACAATCCGACGGGGTACCTGTATAGCCGCGAAGAGCTGGAGATACTGAAAGAGATATGCCTGAAACATGATTTATTCCTGTTTAGCGATGAGGCATACCGTGAGTTTTGCTACGATGGCCGCAAGCAAATATCCGCCCTTACCCTGGAAGGGTTGGAACAGCACGCCATTATGATGGATACTATATCGAAAAGATATAGTGCATGTGGCGGCCGTATAGGTGCCTTCATTACCCGCAACCAGCAGGTGCTGGATGCGGCCATGAAATTTGCACAGGCCCGTCTCAGCCCCCCCTCGTTTGCGCAAATACTGGGAGAGGCGGCAGTAGACCTGCCCGCAGATTATTTCGACGGGGTACATGCCGAGTACACCAGCCGCAGGAACTTGCTGGTAGAACGCCTGCAGGATATGGAAGGGGTAAAATGCCCGATGCCCGGCGGTGCTTTCTATGCAATGGCCGAATTGCCGGTGGATGACAGTGAAAAATTCTGCCAGTGGCTGCTTGAAGAGTTTTCATACAACGGTGCTACCATTATGATGGCGCCCGCAGCAGGCTTTTATGCTACGCCCGGCAGGGGCAGAAGTGAGGTGCGCCTTGCCTATGTGCTGAACAAAGACGAGATAAATGCCGCCATGGATTGCCTGCAGGAGGCTTTGAAACTATACAACCTGCAGGAAGCCCTGAAGCAATATAACAGCTAACGGAAATTTTTATAAAGAGAGCCCGCCTTAACGGCGGGTTTATTTTTCAGGAAACTACCAGTGGTGTAAATTCAAAACTACTGCCGTTGAATAAGCCTTTATCGCTCAGCTTGAGCGAAGGGATAACGAGCAGGGCCATGAATGAAAGTGTCATAAAAGGAGCATGTAAAGTAGTGCCCAGCTCTTTTGCTTTTGCATCGAGGGCTGCATATTGAGCGGCCACTTCATAGCCATCGGTATCAGTCATTAACCCTGCTACGGGTAGCGGCATCACCTGTACATTTGTTGCATCTTCAGCTACGGCAATACCACCTTTACTATCAATGAGGGCATTTACTGCCGCACAAATGGATTCATCGTCTGTACCTACGGCTATGATGTTATGGCAATCGTGCGCGACGGTAGATGCCAGTGCGCCTTTCTTCAACCCGAAGTTTTTTATAAAAGCGAGGGCTATTGTTGCGTCGGGGCTATAACGGTTTACAACAGCGATTTTTAATATATCGTTCTCTATATCACTCACCAGCTTCCCGTTTTCAGTTTTGCCAGGTAGTTGCAGCTCATTGGTCACAAGCTGCCCTTCTATGGCTTCAATTACGCGGATAATATGGCCTTTCGCTGTAACTGCAAAATTCCCAGGTTGTTTATGGTTTGTGTTGAAATTGTTGATGTGCTGTGTCTGTACTACCGGAAGTAAGGCTTTCCCATTTTCAGCTACAGGCTTCCCGTTGATGTATGTTTTTAATACATCGAACTGTTCCAGGTTATTGACAATAATGAAATCGGCAGGATCACCTATACGCAGCAGGCCGACCGGTATTTTATAATGTTGTACCGGGTTGACGGAAGCCGCACGCAGTACGTCAAACAAATCGTAACCGATCTTCAGGCTACGTTTTACGTGCTGGTTGATGTGGTGCAGTACAAGGTCGTCGGGGTGCTTATCATCGCTGCAAAACATTACCTGCTGCGGGTGCGTTTTCAGTAGCGGGTGTAAGGCATCAAAGTTTTTGGCAGCGCTGCCTTCCCGTATCAGGATGTGCATACCTGTTTTTATTTTATCCAATGCTTCTTCCAGTGTAAAGCATTCATGGTCAGTAGTAATGCCTGCTGCGGCATAAGCGGAGGCCTGTTCGCCACGCAGCCCGGGTGCATGCCCGTCAACCGGCTTACCCATTTTATGTGCGGCATTTATCTTCTCCATAACCTCAGCGTCTTTAAACAATACGCCGGGATAATTCATCATTTCGGAGAGGTACCAGATATCGGGGTTTTGCAGCAACTGCCTGGTGTCTTTTGCATCTATATGGGCCCCTGCTGTTTCGAAAAAAGTAGCAGGTACGCAGGAGGGCGCACCAAAAAAGAACTTGAAATTTGTTTTTCTGCTATCGTCAATCATGTACTGTATACCGGGTATGCCGCATACGTTGGCTATCTCGTGCGGGTCTGAAACGGTAGCTACTGTGCCATGTAGTACTGCCAGCCGCGCAAACGCTGATGGCACCAGCATGGAACTTTCGATGTGTACGTGTGCATCTACAAAGCCGGGCAATATGTAATGCGACGAGGCTTTGGCAGTTTCAGTGATATTGCTGATGATGCCGTTTTCAATAGTAACATCGGCAGGATGAATACGGTCTTGAAACAGGTCGATTAGCTGACCAGAAATAGTATACGCGTGCATATACCAAATTTACATAATTGTTTTTCCCTGCCGTGCCATTTGTACTTTTATACTGATGAGGTTCATCATCAGGGCTGCGCGGTTTTTTATTTCATCGGCATTAGGCCCTTCAAAAAGCTCGTCTACGGTTTTTGTCCATAGTTCTACCCAGCGGGTATAATGCGCTTCATTTAGAGGTATGCGCTTGTCGATGTCGATATGTTTTTTTACGGGATTACCGGTATAGCCTGCTTTTTGGAAAATAACCGTTTCCCAAAAAGCGTACATGATCGGAAGGTGGTGCGACCAGTCTTCGCCGATTATTTCGTGAAAGATGTATCCAATGGTATCATCTTGTTTAACCCTGTCATAAAAGGTATTGACTAATAGTTCTAAATCTCCCTTTGTCTGGATATCGTCCATTCATCACTGTTTTCGGCAAAGTTAATAAAGTAGGAACAGGGGGGTATATAGAAAAAGCAGATTGGAGTATATTGTGCTATGATTGCCAGAAACCTATATCTCCTGTTTCTTCTTCTGCTGTCTGTTTCGGGTGTTGTTTCACCTTTTCCGGCTATGGCGCAAATGGATAGCACCTGGTCTGATCTCCGTCATTTTAATAAAAAGAATGGTTTACCTACAGATCTTGTATATAGTTGTATACAGGACCATAACGGATATATATGGATGGCCACAGAGAAAGGGCTGGTGAAGTACAATGGTTATGATTTTAAGATATTTACCACTGCTGACGGGCTCCCTGTAAATGATATATGGAGGGTTTTTGAAGATCCTTATGGAAGGTTATGGATATTCAATCACTCTTACGAATTAGGGTATATAAAAAATGACATCTATAAGGCTGTTCTTCATGAGAATGAAATTGTTGCCTTTCAGGGAGTTTCTTGTAAAGATGGAGCTGCCATCATTTGTCTCAATGGATACCTTTTAGCTATAGATAAAAAAGACCGGATAATTAAATTTCCCCAAACACATAAATGGGAGTTTTTATTTATAGGCTTCGATGGCAGGGTATACCGCCATGTAATAGAAAACAAAGTTTATATACAGGAATGGAAAAAAGACCATGTTGTTACACATGCATTGAACGGGCCCGGGCCTGATGAACTATTGGCACAGACACAATTTGTGTTACCTAATAATTTTTTGGAGATAAGCTACCAAACTAATAGTAACGGAATACTTGTACATAATTTTCGTACAAATAAATTGCAGGTATATTCCATTAAAGATTTTGGGGGCGAAGCTAATGAAATAGTTTTCCTTGTCACAACTTTCAATGATACTAACGGATATAATATTTTTACGCAAAAAGCTATTTATGAACTTGACAATAGTTTAAAGTTAAAAAGCAGGAACAGAATAACGGATATTTTACCCGGTGAAAATGAAGTGAATTTTTGTTTTACGGATAGTTTTCGAAACAGTTGGTATAGCACCAACAATAATGGGGTGTGGTTTAAATATGACGTGCCATTATTATTTACAAAACGCGGGCAAATACCTATACTAAAAGGTTGCTCTTTTAAATGCGTTCTACCAAATGGAAATTCCTTCTGGTATAGTGAAAAAAACAAAGTTCTCTATGGATTGGATACCAGTTATCATATCATTTTTAAGAAAAAAATAGCGGACCAGGTATTGTGTGTATCGCAGGTGAATGATTCGATTATTGATATAGCTGACCGCATGAGTATAATACGGTATAACCTGTCTATGAAAACAACTATCCCGTTTTTTTATGACCGGCCTGTTGTGTCAAGCGGGTTTACCATTGGTAATGAAAGGTCACATTTTTCGAGTAGCCGTATAATGGATTCGTTTAAGCATGTATATACAAAGAATATCCGCAGCATTTACCAGCATAGTAAAGATGTTATGTATTGGAAAACGAATACAGGTATCAGCAAGTTAACAGTGAGTGATAGTGTGAATTATGTCCAAGAAATGACACTTGACCGGTTTGCAGGTATGTTTTACGATAGCAGTTGCGGTTTTTTATGCTGTTATAATAATGGAAAGATATATTTATTGTATCCCGGGTCTGACAAAGAAATTGTTGTGCCGCATAATGTATTGAAACAAGCTGGGGTTAATTTTATTAGTGATATTGGCCATGATAACAAAGGGCATTTTTACATCTTATCCGGAAATAAGCTGTATGTCTTTAATTTTAAAAAGCTATTGTTGCAGGCCATATCGTTGAATTATGATGTTTCTTTTGCAAAGATTGCCGTGTTTAATAACACGTTAGCAATTGCAGGAACTTTTGGCATATTGACTGCAGCAATTGATAAACAAGAGCGTGTTTCAGCATTCAGAATATTTCTTAAGCCCAGAGAAAGGTTCAATGATGTAAAAGGCGTTTATGCGGATGGAAGGGGAGGCTTTTTTCTGGAGACAGATAAAGATACGTATACATTTTCTTCCAGGGAGTTGCAAAACAGTAATGCCGAATATGCTGATGGACATGAGTTTACACGCATGGTGATTAAATCAGATAATTCCATAACTACTTTATATGGTAACGACACAATAATCCTTTCGGCAAAAAATGTTCGCTTTTCTCTTGATATGATTAATTTTCGAAGTACAGGTGATGTATCGTATAAGTACAGAATAAACAGGGGAGACTGGGAGGCTACTCCATCGGGAGAAGTGCTGTATAACTGGGACCCCGGCCAGTACTACCGTGTAGAGTGTGTAGCAAGTGATGCCTTATGGAATAGCCGTAAATATACCTTTTATGTAATGCAGGCACCCTACTGGTGGCAGACCACCACCTGGAAACGCATCTTTTGGGCAGGGGGCATATTGCTGCTGATAGGGCTGGGAATAATAACAGCCCTTGTCACCCGTTATTATGTTCGCCGGAAAAGTGAAAAAAAGCAAGCCCTGACCGATATGGAACTGCGCGCCTTATATGCCCAGATAAACCCGCACTTCATATTCAACACCTTAGGCACCGCCCAGTTCTTCATCAACCGCAAAAAGATGGACGAAGCCTACAACCACGTCAACAAATTTGCAAGACTGCTGCGCGCCTACCTGAAAGCCTCCAGCAGCCGTTACGTAAACCTTGGAGAAGAAATATCCCTTTTGAAAGACTATATAGAACTGCAGCAAATCAGGTTTGAGCAGAAATTTGACTACAGGATAGAAGTAGACAACAAGATAGCCAAAGACAGCATGCAGGTGCCCTCCTTACTGCTGCAGCCATTGGTGGAGAACGCCATTAACCATGGGTTGTTTCACCTGCCGGAAGGCAGTAAAGGGATGCTGGAGATAAGATTTGAACAAGGGAGGAACAGTGAAGAATTGGTATGTTATATAGAAGACAACGGGGTAGGCAGGGAGCGGTCAAAGACACTGAAGAAAGACAGTACGATAGAGAAAGACAAATCGTACGGCACCACCCTGACGAAAAAACTGATTGATATATTCAAAGAATACGAGAAGATGAATATTTATATAGAATATATAGACAAACCCGCACCGGAAACAGGGACTATTGTAAAACTGACAATCGGAAATATAAAATACACTGTATAGTACTCATGATCTCCTACCTAAAACCATATATCGTTTTGTTAATAGTGCTTCTGCATTGTGCTGTGTGTAGCACTGAGGCAGGCGCAGCAACAGACAGCCTCCTGAAGTCAGTCCATTTTGATATCGACAATGGATTGCCGACCAATAATGTATATAGCTGCATACAAGACCACAACGGGTATATATGGATGGTCACAGACAATGGTGTGGTAAAATATAACGGGTACTCTTTTAAAATATTAACCATAAAGGATGGCCTGCCGAAAAATGATGTATGGCGGCTGTATGAAGATACGAAGGGAAGGATATGGGTGTTTACATATGCATATACCTTCGGCTATATTAAAAATGACAAGTATGTGCCTGTGATATCGGGAAAGATAAAATTTAAACAGTTGAGTATTCTTGAAATAAATAACCTGATAATATATACAGATGGGATAGATATGGATATAGTTGATAGCAATGATGTTGTGTTTAGATTGAGGCTTAAAGATGCGGGGGCCGTAGTTTACAGGTTAGGGGAAGATACAACATTGGTTGCAACGGATTATACCAGCTATTCTAAGGTTTACGATTTAAAAAAACTTACTTCAAAAGAAAATGGATATTGCAAGATAGACGTAACAACTATAAAAAACTTGTATGGAACAAGCAGGGTCACAAGCGATAATAAGGAAATAGGAATAGGCACCATGCCGGGAAACTGTCTTTACATTTTTAATCATAAAAATTGTAAATCTTATAAGGTGGCATTTAAGAAAAATGAAAAGCTGACAATGGTTTGTGAACGAAATGATGTGAGAGGCAATAAAGGCTTTTACGTTTTTACAGATAAAAATATGTATACACTGGATAAGAAATTTAGAATAGTTAGCTTTTTACCATATTCCCAAATTTCGAATGAAAAAATAAAGGTTTCATATTTATTTGTAGATAGTTTCAAAAGCAAGTGGATTTCAACAAGCAATTCCGGTGTTTTTTATACGCCGCGAACATTCTTTTTTCAAAACAAACCATTAGTTTCAGAGGAATTGAAAGATGCAAGGTATGTGGGCCATACTTATAATGGCTATACTTACTGGTGGGATAATTTGAATAGTAAACTCTGTATAGCAGATAGTGATATGAATATATTTTATAAGAAGGAAATGCCGGATGAAGTGTTTACTGTTTCTGATGATAATAGTAAGCAGGCAAATATCACTCTTGCATATCATGTATACAAGTTGCAGTATAAAAATAAGATGCTGATAGATGAGTTGTCAGGTAAACATTTCACCGTATGGGAATTCGGACAGTATGAAAGCCACAAAAAATGGCTTGTTAATCATTCAGGATATGAATTGAGCTTTATACTGGCTAACATGGAGATAGTACACCAATATGATAGCAACACGCTACTAATGGCAGGGACAACCGGGTTGTATGAAGTGGAAATGGAAGGTAGCCACATAAAATTGAACAGGGTTACAATAGATAAATATAATAGCTACTTTTTTGATAAGAATACCGGGTATGACTGGTTTTATAATGATGGGTCCATTTTTTTGGTGAACCCTAAGATTTCAAAACACATTCTTTTAAGTGCTGACATATTAAAGAGCATTGGTATTACACATCTATCTTCTATAAAAGAAGATTCGTTTGGTAACGTTTATCTTTTGACCAGTAACGGGCTAATAGTTTTTAATGAACTGGGCCCAACCATAAAATACATACGGCTACATATGAATCTGGAAGATGTGCGTATGGAAGTTTACGGCAATACAATTTTTCTTGCTGGCCGTTTTGGTGTAGCCTATGCCGCTGTAAAAAACGGACAACTTCCCATATTCAAACTTTTTTCTAATCCGTCCTCTCTTTATTATAAGCATATTTACGATTTCGCTATTAACACGAAAGGTAAAGTTATCTTGCATACAGACAAGGGAATCTATGTTTCAGATGTATATCAACTCATCACCTCAAAGAAATACTATAATGAGAGAAAGATGGATTTTATGAACTTAATAGTTCATTCCAGAGATAAAATTTATAGTGGGGACAAGGATACAATTATCATAAACCAGGATGAGTCGAGGATAACATTTGATCTGATTAACTTTTATGGTAAGGGAAAACCTTCGTATACATACCGTATAGGGCACGATAACTGGCAGACTACTTCATCAGGAGAGTTTTTGTACAATTGGGAGCCAGGAAAATATTATAGAGTACAATGTGTGGCGGCTGATGACCTGTGGAAAAGCCGGAGATACACCTTTTACATCATACAGGCTCCGTATTGGTGGCAGACCACCACCTGGAAACGCATCTTTTGGGCAGGGGGCATATTGCTGCTGATAGGGCTGGGAATAATAACAGCCCTTGTCACCCGTTATTATGTTCGCCGGAAAAGTGAAAAAAAGCAAGCCCTGACCGATATGGAACTGCGCGCCTTATATGCCCAGATAAACCCGCACTTCATATTCAACACCTTAGGCACCGCCCAGTTCTTCATCAACCGCAAAAAGATGGACGAAGCCTACAACCACGTCAACAAATTTGCAAGACTGCTGCGCGCCTACCTGAAAGCCTCCAGCAGCCGTTACGTAAACCTTGGAGAAGAAATATCCCTTTTGAAAGACTATATAGAACTGCAGCAAATCAGGTTTGAGCAGAAATTTGACTACAGGATAGAAGTAGACAACAAGATAGCCAAAGACAGCATGCAGGTGCCCTCCTTACTGCTGCAGCCATTGGTGGAGAACGCCATTAACCATGGGTTGTTTCACCTGCCGGAAGGCAGTAAAGGGATGCTGGAGATAAGATTTGAACAAGGGAGGAACAGTGAAGAATTGGTATGTTATATAGAAGACAACGGGGTAGGCAGGGAGCGGTCAAAGACACTGAAGAAAGACAGTACGATAGAGAAAGACAAATCGTATGGCACCACCCTGACGAAAAAACTGATTGATATATTCAAAGAATACGAGAAGATGGATATATATTTGGAGTACGTTGACAAACCCGCACCGGAAACAGGAACTATTGTAAAACTGACAATTGGAAACGTAAAGTATGTCGCCTGACCTCACCTGTATCATAATTGATGATGAGCCCAAAGCAGTATCACTGCTAAAGGAAAGATTAAGTATTCTCTATCCTAATATTAAGATAACAGGGGAATACTATGACTGGAAGAAAGGGCTGGAAGCCTTAAGAACGACAAAAACTGATCTGCTTTTTATAGATATTTCAATGCCTGAAAAAACCGGTATTGATTTTCTAAAGCTTATTCCCGATAAAACTTTCGAGGTAATATTTGTAACAGCATATAGCGAATATGCCATGCAGGCTATAAAGTTATCTGCTATTGGCTATGTGTTAAAGCCTGTTGATGATTTTGAGCTGTCGTTTGCGGTAAATAAAGTAATTGAAAAAATAAGAAGAGGGGAAGAAAGCAGTAACCACGATTCCCAGAACGCTACGACCTACAGCTTAAATACAGGACCTACAAAAATAGGGGTACCTAATGTAAGGGGGATAGACTATTTGAATATCGACGATATACTCTACTTCGAAAGTGTAAATAAATATACCAAAGTAGTTACCAAAGACCACAGCGTAATGAGCTCGTATAATCTTGGTGAGTTTAAGAAGATAGTAGACGAAACATTCTTCCAGGTACACAGGTCCTACATTGTTAACCTGCAAAAGATAAAACGGTATGAATCTGTTGGCCTGCTTATTATGGATGATAATATGCAGATACCTGTATCTAAAAACATAAGGGCTGAATTTTTGAATGTCTTTAATAAACTGAGCCGCATAGCAGGTGCAAAATTTAAAGACAATGATGCGGAATAGCCGCTTCTTTCGTTGAATGAAAACGACCTTTCGTTGAATGAAAATGGCTTTTCATTACTTACAAGGCTAGGGGATGAAGGATAATTGCTACTTTAGAGCAGTTGTTTGTCTGTTTTAACAGATTGATAAGCAACTATTTATCGCGCCCGTTAGCCCTTATGCGCCCTTCATTGATGCGCCCATTTACAAGCTTATAGACCAACTGCTGAAATCCGGTTTGGGTTACTTCTATCCCCGAATCGTATTTCAGCATCATCATTTACAGAAAGAATCAGGCGTTAACAAAGAAGCAGAATACCTCACCCGGCCCATGTACACCCACTACCAGCGTTTTTTCAATATCGGCAGTGCGGCTGGGGCCTGTATTGAGATTAATCATTGATGGCAGGTTGGTTCCATACTTTTCTTTTAGTGCTTTTATACCTTCTGCTATATCGCCCACTACCTGGTCTGCATAAGCTACAATAATGTGTACAGGATAGAATACCGGGGTTGTGCGTCCATAATGTTGTTTGCTGCTGATAAATACCGAGCCCGTACGTGCTACCAGTAACTCACAGCCTGTTATACAGGCATCAGCACTTTCTATGCCCGGGTCGGCGGGGCGTACCATATTCAGTTTATTATTCTCAAACGTTTGCTGCAGGCGGGGGTCAGCACATAATAGTTGCTGCCAGCCCCGGTTTTCGTAAAGAGAAAATATGTTTTCGAGCAATTGCTGCTCATTATCGCAAAAGATAAACTTGCCGCCGAGTTGTATGAAATTTTGGGCAAACGTCTCCTCGGGAGAAAGGCCATAAGGTGCGAAAGCTGTATGTGTTGCTTCTTTTTCTACTTCAGGAAATGGCATGGGGACGGATGTTTCTCCCAAAGCCTTTCTTATCCTGGCCAGTATATTTTCTCTCGATTTGGATGTTTTGAACGTCTGCATTACTCACTTTTTATTTGCCGGGTCAAAAATAAAAAAGCGATGAGGTAAATCATCGCTTTTTTTATGTATTTACAAATCTTTTATGATGCCTGCATTTCAGCACCCACATTGTCGCCTACGGGTGGTATGCCCTCGTTGGGGGTCATATCGTCGTAGGGGCGTTTGCCTATCAGGCGTTCCAGGTCATCTTTAAATAATACTTCTTTCTTCAGCAGTTCTTCAGCCAATGCTTTCAACTGGTCCATATACTTGCTCAACAGGTCTTTAGTGCGGTTATATTGTGCCAGTATCAGGTTTCGTACTTCTTCATCTATAATCTTGGCAGTCTCTTCAGAGTACGGTTTGGTAGTGGCATATTCCTGTTGGCCATCATAGTAGGATATATTGCCGACTTTATTGTTCATACCGTAGATGCTGATCATGGAGTAAGCCATTTTGGTGATGCGTTCCAAGTCGTTTTGTGCACCTGTAGATATCTGTCCGAAAACTAGTTCTTCAGCAGCACGGCCACCGAACAGTGCTACCATCTGGTCGTTCATTTGTGCCGTAGTATACAGGTACTGCTCCTTAGGCAGGTATTGTGCATAACCCAGTGCAGCAACGCCGCGTGGCACAATAGATACTTTAATAAGCGGGTGGGCATGCTCCAGGAACCATCCGCAGATAGCGTGACCTGCTTCGTGGTAGGCAATAACTTTTTTCTCTTCGGGCGAAATGATTTTGTTTTTCTTTTCAAGGCCGCCTATTACGCGGTCAATTGCATCGTTGAAATCGCCCATGTCCACCTCTGTTTTACCTTTACGGGCAGCTATCAGGGCGGCTTCATTGCAAATATTGGCTATGTCGGCACCGGCAAAACCCGGGGTTTGTGTGGCCAGTTTCTTTATATCCAGGTCTTTTGACTTTTTGATAGGTTTCAGGTGTACCTCAAATATTTTCTCACGGCCTTTTACGTCCGGTATGTCTATAGAAATCTGCCTGTCGAAACGGCCCGGGCGCAGCAGTGCGGTATCCAGTACATCAGGGCGGTTAGTTGCCGCCAGTACAATAATACCCGTATCGCCGCTGAATCCGTCCATTTCCACCAGTAGCTGGTTTAACGTATTCTCGCGTTCGTCGTTGCTCATTACCACGTTTTTCCCACGTGCACGGCCAATAGCGTCAATTTCATCAATGAAAACGATACAAGGTGCTTTCTCACGTGCCTGTTTAAACAGGTCGCGTACACGACTGGCGCCCACACCTACGAACAGCTCCACAAAGTCGGAGCCGGACATAGAAAAGAAGGGTACCTGCGCCTCGCCTGCTACTGCTTTCGCCAGGAGGGTTTTACCAGTACCCGGAGGGCCTACCAGCAAAGCCCCTTTGGGTATTTTACCACCAAGGGCTGTATATTTTTTAGGGTTTTTCAGGAAATCTACTATTTCCATTACCTCCACCTTGGCTTCGTCCAGCCCTGCTACATCGTTAAAAGTGATATTTACGCGTGTGCCTTTCTCAAAAAGCTGTGCTTTGGATTTGCCGATGTTGAATATACCACCGGCACCGCCGCCGCTGCCGGCGCCGCCACCCATCTTGCGCATAATGAAAAACCACATGGCCAGCAGCAATATGGCCGGCAGCAGGAATGAACTTAGGATGTCATTCAGGAAACTGCCGCGGGGCTCATATATCACGCGTACCCGCTCGTTTTCGGGCAGGTCCTGCTGTGCATCTTTCAGGTTGTCTTCAAATGTTTCTACAGACCCTATACGAAACGTAGTTGCGGGCCCTGAACTGCTTTTGGCAAAAGGGATTTTGCTGTCGGGCTGCTGGGCTTTTTGTTTGGTATATACCTCTACTTCGCTGTTGTTTACAACCACGAGCTTTTCTACAACCCCTTTGTCCAGGTATTCTCTTTTAAAGTCAAGGAAACTCATTTCCCTGCCATTGCTGCCCATGCTGCCGCTGAAAAACTGCAGGCTGATGAGTAGAAGGAGAATAATCCCGTACACCCAGTATATGTTAAAACGAGGGCCTTTTCGTGAATTTTTGTTGTCGTTCCCCGGGCTTCCACCGGGGCGTTGTTTGTTATCTTCCATTGTTCCTATAAAAACTTATTGATTCTATAACACAATACTAGCTATTATGTTCTTCTTTTTCTGCGTCTTCCCAAAGCCCTTCCAGGTCGTAAAACTTCCGGTAGTCGTGGCGGAAAATATGTACTACAACGTTCACATAGTCAACCAATGTCCATTCAGCGCCGCGTTCTACATGGTAAGGTGCTTCATCGCATTCTTCCTTTACTTTTTCTTCTATAAAGTCGGCGATGGCTTTGATCTGAATATTAGACCCTGCTTCGCACAATATAAAGAAATCTGCAACTGCCTCATCAATCTTTTTCAGGTCGAGCGATACAATTGCTTCTCCTTTTTTCTCCTGTATTGCCTTTAGGATTGTTTTGAATAATTTGCTGTTTCGCGTAAGGCGGGTGGGCGACTTCTTTCTTCCCTGTAATGAAGTTATTATTTTCTCCAAATTACTATATGTCTATTTTTGTTGGTAATATCTGTACAGACATTCCAAAATTAAAGAAACTTTGCCAGTAAACTTACAAGCCGTTTTAGATGCTCCAATTATTGAAATTGATACTATTGATAGCACCAATAACTATGCCATGCGGCTGATAGATGCCGATACGGCACTGCCTGGCCTGACAATAGTAACACGCGAGCAGACCGCGGGCAAGGGACAGCGGGGCCGTAATTGGTCGGACAGTCCCGGGGAAAGCCTGTTAATGAGCATTATAGTACGCCCCAGGCATACTACAGACCGCCAGTTTGGCTTTAATGCTGCTGTAGCCACAGCAATTGTTGAAGCATTGCAAAAAATATACGAGCACTGGGATGTACGCATTAAATGGCCCAATGATATTATTGTTAATGACAAAAAGGCAGGAGGGGTATTGATAGAAAATGTGTTAAGGGGGCAGCAGTGGGCCTACGCCATTATTGGTTTCGGGTTGAATGTAAACCAGCAGGTTATTAGTAATGAGCTTCCCAACGCCACATCACTGGCCTTGGCGGCGGGGAAACAGTTTAATATGGAAGAAATAAGAAATGCGATACGTGAAAAAATATTGTTAAATGTATGTGCCGGAGCGCCGGAAACTTCCGTAATGAGTTTATATAATGAATATTTGTATCGCAGAAACCACTGGCAAAGCTTTACGGATGATACAGGTGAATGGCTGGCGCTAATAGAAGGCGTATCCCCGCAGGGGCAATTGCTGGTAACCTTACAGGATGAAAGCCATACCGCATATACGCACGGTATGGTAAACTGGAACTGGGGCAAATAAAAAAACCGGATGGTAAAAACAGGCGGCTGGAAACAAAATAGCTGGGTACATATAGTAGTGCTTATAGTGGCTGTTATGCTTGTTTATGGCAATGTGTTCAGTGCAGGTTTCATGTCGTGGGATGATGCCGCTTATACACTGCAAAACAAAGATATACAGGGTTGGAGTAATATAGGTGCCTGGTTTACTGCTTTTTATATCGGCAATTATCATCCGCTTACCGTACTTACGTATGCAATAGATTATTCCATAGGCGGCAACAACCCGTTTATTTATCATTTTACCAATATCCTTTTGCATGCTGCAAACGCGGTACTGCTATACCTGTTGGCAGTGCGCCTGTTCGGTAAAAAAGAAATTGCCATTACTATAGCATTGCTGTTTGCCCTGCACCCGGCACAAACAGAAAGCGTGGCCTGGGTAGCCGAGCGAAAAAATGTGCTTTATGGTTTTTTCTTCCTGCTTTCATTGTGGTACTATGCAGGCTACACCGCAGAAGATAGTAACAGGAAATTGATTGGCGTGATGCTGGCCGGCGTAGCGGCAATGCTCTCGAAAGCAGCAGCGGTTACTTTACCGCTTACCTTCTTCGCTATAGATATATGGCTGCAACGCCCCCTGGACAACCGCAGGGTATGGCTGGAGAAACTGCCGTTGCTGGCAATTGCCGTCGTTACAGGCATTATTGCTATAAACGCACAGAAAGCAGGTGCGTTCCTTGGTTTGCACCCGGAATATGGCTTGGGTGAAACAATCGTATATGCAGGATATGCATACACATCTTATATCATTCACCTGTTGGTTCCGGTCCGCTTATCGGTGTTGTACCCCTATCCCGGAGCGCTTTCTGCCATTCACTTTTTATATACTGCTGTTGCATTGGGCGTTATATTGATGGCCTGGTGGGGCTACCGCAAACAATGGTATGTGCTCAGCGGCGGTATTGTATTCTTTACAATAAATATTGCTATTGTTTTACAGTTTGTACAGTTTGGCGAGGTGCTGATGGCCGACCGTTACCTGTACATAGCATCTATAGGCGTGTGGGTGCCATTGGTATATTATATAAGTACCTGGCTGCAACAATCAGTGCGTTTAATTGTTATCCCGGTTATAGTTTTATTGCTGGCAGTGCTTACATATATGCGTAACGATATCTGGCTTTCAGAATTGAATTTCTGGGAAGCCATTGTACGTACATTTCCCAACTCGTCGGTGGCGCAAAACAGCATAGGCGGTGTATATATGAAAATGGGAGATTACCCCGAAGCGCTCCGGCATATTGATGAGGCTGTGCAGGTGGATGAACATAATTATAAAGCATGGTATAATAAAGGTGCAGTACACCTGCGCAGGGGCGAAGCCGCGAAAGCGCTGGATGCCTTTAACCGTGTGATTGCTATTACGCCTTATGTCCGGGCATTGTTCTCACGTGCTTTGCTGTTTCAGCAAACGGGCGAACCGCAACGTGCGCTGAATGACATAGAGCGTGTACTGGAGCAGGAGCCGGGGAATGCAAGGGCCTATTATATAAAAGGTAGCTGCATGGAACAACTGGGTAACACCGAAGGCGCACTGGAAAACTATACAAAAGCAATAGCCTACCAGGAAACAGAGCCGCTGTTTTATGTAAGCAGGGGGGTAATATACACCAGGCGGGAACAGTATGGGGAAGCACTTGTCGACTTCAGCAGGGCCATATCGCTGAAAAATAACTACACAGAAGCATGGTACTGGCGCGGCATTGTAAAGTATAATATGGGCAAAGACCCCTGTGGCGACCTGAACGAGGCACGCAAGCTGGGTTCAAAAGCCGCGGTAGAGGCACTTGTGAAAATTTGCAATACAGATTGATTTGCAACGCACATTATATATAACCTTAACGGCTGTTGCTATCCTGTTTCATATGGTGGGGCTGGTTGGTATCGGCCTGCTGCATCATGCAGGCATATTGTCTGCAACGCCGTACCACCTGCTATTGATGTTTGTATTGTTGGTATTGTCTTACAGAGAACAATGGCAGCAATATGCAACCTGGTGGATACCTGCATTTGCCCTGGGTTTCATGGCCGAGTGGGCAGGCGTACACAAAGGATGGCTATTTGGCAGCTATATGTACACGAATGTTTTAGGATTACAACTGGAGGGCATACCCCTGCTGATCGGGTGTAACTGGGTAGTGGTAATGACTGGGGCTATATCGCTGGCGCTGTTGCTGAAAAGGAATGTATGGGTTACTGCTGCACTGGCGGCTACTATTGCTACTTTATATGACTGGGTACTGGAGCCTGTAGCAATACAACTAGGCTACTGGCAATGGCAGGACGGTATTGTGCCCCTGTATAACTATGCATCGTGGTGGGCGGTTAGCTACCTGCTGGCTGCATGGTGGCCGCTCGTTTCCGTCCGTCCGAACAAATTTGGTATAACTTTGTTTATCATACAACTGGTATTTTTTATCATACTGCGTATAATATTATGATTTGGCTGGTGTATATATCCTGGGTGGTTGCTGCATTCTTCTTTATGGAGTTTATGGCCTGGTTCATGCACAAATATGTAATGCACGGTTTCCTGTGGTTTTTGCACGAAGACCATCATGACGGAGGTTATCACCCTTTCCAGAAAAACGATTCCTTCTTCCTGATATTTGCCATACCCAGCTGGTTATGCATTATGCTGGGGCTGATGAACCAGTTGTACTGGGTAGCATCTATTGGTTTCGGCATCCTGCTGTACGGTATCTGTTATTTCATTGTACATGATATCATCATTCACCAACGGTTCAAATTATTCACCCGCAGCAGCAACCGTTATATAAAGGTGATACGCTGGGCGCATAAGATGCATCATAAGCACCGCTCAAAGTATAATGGTGAATCGTTTGGTATGCTGATAGTGGCGGCAAAGTATTGGAACAAAGTGAAACAGGACGAAGCACGCGCAGCCCAAATGCAAAGCAACACCACACAACAGGCGCATGGATAAGTACTACACCTACCTGCTGATAGATGCGGCTACTATTCTCTTTCCTTTGCTGCTGAGTTTCGATAAAAAAGTAGCTTTCTATAAACTGTGGCGGCATTTATGGAAGGGTATGTTGCTGACAGGGACTTTCTTTATCGTATGGGATATATTGTTTACCCGCAACGGTGTGTGGCGGTTTAATGATGATTATATAACAGGGGTAAAAATAGCAGGCTTACCTTTAGAAGAGTGGCTGTTTTTCGTAACCGTGCCCTATGCCTGTACCTTTATTTACGAATGCCTGCTGTGTTATTTTCCTTTCAGGCGAAAACCGGATAAAGGTTGGAATGTAATGCTCTTCCTGGTAGCAGGATTATTGATTGCAGGGCTGATGTTCAGCGAAAGGGCATATACTTTTTATACTTTTGTTTTTTGCGGAATAACTATTTTTATGTTGTACCTGCTACGCAATAAAATTAATTCTTTCCGTGCCGATGTTTTTTTACTGGCGTATCTGGTAAGTATTGTTCCCTTTTTTGTTGTAAACGGTTTGCTTACTGCTATTCCCGTAGTGATATATAACGATACAGAAAACCTTGGACTGAGATTGTACACCATTCCTTTTGAAGATATATTCTATGGTATGCTGTTGGTGTTAGGCAACATTGGCATTATGGAGTGGAGCAGGAGTAACATAAATGTAAAATGTAAAAGGTAAAAGGGAGGACTACTTATAGAGCTTCGCCCAGTTATTCAATAGTTGCTGCCCGTATTCTGTGCCTACAGATTCGGGATGGAACTGTATGCCGGTGCAGGGGTATATTTTGTGTTGAATGGCGGCAATGGTGCTGTCGTCTGTAGTGCGCGCGGTTGCTGTCAACCCGGTATTTTCAAGATTTTCCAATACTAAAGAATGGTAGCGCATCACATTGAAAGGAGATGGTATATCGTTGAATAGTGAGCTGCCATCGTGGGTTACTTCGCTCACTTTGCCATGCATAGGATAGGGGGCATGCACCAGTTTCGCCCCGAAATACATACCCAGTGCCTGGTGACCAAGGCATACGCCAAGTACAGGGATGCGGTCATGAAAACAGGCAATGGCTTCCATGCAAATGCCTGCCTGCAAAGGTGTTTCCGGGCCGGGGGAGATGATAAGCCGTTCGGGGCGCATGGCTTCAAGTTCCTCAACCGTTACTTCATCATTGCGTAGCACCGTACATTCATTACCCGTCAGCAACAGGTAGTGGTGCAGTATCCATGTGAATGAATCGTAGTTGTCAAGGAGTATCCACATTGCCCGGCAGCAGCTGGTTGATGTTTGAGAAATAATGTTGCAGGTTGGCAAATACCTCTTTAGCCATGGGCCAGAATGCGCCGGTCTTTTCGCATATCCAGGGCGCTATGGGCACAATAAAGCGATAGGTTTTTGAGTAGGCTATAGTTTCGGGCGGTAAAAGGTGCATCTGGTTGCAGAGCCACAGCACGGCGCTCCAGATAAACAGCGCCATAAACGTATACAGCAAAGCCCCCATCAGGCTGTTGAACCAGCCCATCATCATAGCTTTTACCCCGGTTTCAATAGCCTTGGCTATCAGCCATACCAGTAGTATAACGCCGATAAAAAGTACAGTGAAGCTGACTATTTGTGCCCAGCCCGAAGTGATATACTCCTTGTGCAGCAGCCAGCTTGCCAGTTTTTCAGATAAAGTAAGCGAACAAATAAGCCCTGCTATAATGCCCAGTACAGAAAACGCGGCTACGATGAAGCCTTTCATGTAGCCGCGAATGAAAAATAGTATTACCAGTACCAAGGCAATGATATCGAGAGCCATAAGCCTATGCGCCCTGCGCCAGCAGTTGTTTTACGGTTTCAGATATGGCTTTGCCATCGGCTTTGCCGGCAAGCTGTTTGGTAGCCACGCCCATTACTTTGCCCATATCGGCAGGCGATGTGGCGCCTACCTGGGCTATAATAGTTTTCAGCTCTGCCTGCAGTTCTTCTGCGCTTATTTGCTTAGGCAGGAAGCCGTCGATTATTTCCAGTTCCTCGCGTTCCTTCTGTGCCAGGTCTTCGCGGTTCTGCTTTTCAAATATATCCAGTGAGTCGCGGCGCTGCTTGGCCATCTTCTGCAACATCTTCAGTTCATCTGCCTCGCTCATGGTATCCCCGCCGCCTGCAGAGGTCTTTTCCAGCAATATGGCTGCCTTGATAGCGCGAAGGGTACGCAGTGCAGCTTCGTTTTTGCTGCGCATGGCATCCTTCATTTGCTCCATTACTTTTTGTTCCAGTGACATATAGTAAAGTTTGTTTGTGTACGGAAATTATGAAGAGGCCTGTTCGTTATTCTCCTTTTCCAGCGCCTCACTTGCTTTTTTATGAAATGTTTTGGCAAAAGTTTTCAGCTCTGCTGCCAGTTCTGCATTTTTAGTAGCGCGCAGGTACGTATCGGCCATGCCAAAAAAAGTTTGGTAAAAGAAATCGTTCATTTCATCTACCATCATTTTGTTGGTCCATAAGTCTATGCGCAGTGCTGATTTTTCTTCGCCGTCCCACAGGCCCAGTAATATGGCTTTGGCCTTTTGCAGCCCTTCTACACCACCGTCGGGGGCGTTCCATTCAATCACCTCGGGCATTTTGTCCTCATCCAGTTCTACCTGGATATTAATAGTCGATTTCATTTATTTATAAATCAAAAGTGAACATTCAAAGACCAAAAATAGTGATAAATCGGGCATAAGCAGGAAGCTTATACTTTTGCCCATTTATTCAGTTGTTTTACGGTTGCCGCCATATCTTTTGGTAATGGGGCTTCTATTCTTAGCTCAGTTCCGTCTGGTTTTACCAGTTCAAGCCTGGAAGCATGAAGGGCCAGGCGGCTCAGCAATGGCCGTTCAGCTTCTTCATGTTCAGAAAGCCGGTATTTTTTCTTGATGGCCGACAGGTAAAAAGGTTTACCATCGCCATATAGCTCATCGCAAACTATGGAGTGCCCTATAGATTGCATGTGGACCCGTATCTGGTGGGTACGTCCGGTATGTATCTGAAACTGTACCAGTGAATATAACGGCCACTGCTCCTCAACCTTATAATCGGTTATGGAAGGCTTGCCGCGTTTGGCCACAGTCATTTTGCCTTTTATCGTTGCGTGTTCGGCTATCGGTTTCTCTATCCTGCCTTCTTCAGGTATTACGCGACCATTTACCAGCCCGTAATAATACTTACCCACCGTATGCTCCTGGAAAAGCTGTGACAGGTATTTGTGCGTTTCCTCGTTTTTAGCAAAACAGATAACGCCACTGGTATCACGGTCGAGACGGTGTACTACCCATATACGCTGGCCGGTTTTGGCCTCCAGCCATTTGTTGAGCGATAGCTGGTTAGAGTCAAACCTGTCAGGAATGACCAGCAAGCCCGAGGGTTTGCCGGCTACAATCATGTCATCGTCTTCGTACAGTATATCTATTTGCATGTTCAGTCTTTAAAATATTGGCGCAGGCATTTATCCTCCTGTTTACGCATTTCCTCTTTATCGGCAGTCGTTTTATCCTTAAAACCGCAAAGGTGCAATGCTCCGTGAAATATTACCCGGTGCAGTTCATTATTATAATCTACCCCGAATTTTGCTGCATTTTCAGCCACGCGGTCTATGCTGATGTATATTTCTCCGTGCAGTTCCTGTGGCTTTTCGCTCATGTCGAAAGTGACAATATCGGTCAGGGTATTATGGTTCAGAAACTGCTTATTAATCCCCAGCAGGTAATCGTCGCTGCAAAAAATATAAGTGAGGCTGCATTTTTTTAGCTTTTTGAAATGCTTATAGGTCAAATCATCCAGGAAAGCGGATAACTTTCGTTTATCGCGGAGCTTTGAGCGGACTTCATTTTCGTAAAACCTGGCAGGCATTTTTTATCGGTTAATCCGCAAATGTCGTAAACATGCTGTAATTATCGTACTTTTGTACCCGATGAACGTGTTGCAAGAGCAGATTTTACGCCTTTCACAGCTACGTGCAGGGCAGAGGGCGGTCATAAAAGACCACGAAGAGAGCGATTTCCGTCTTACGCTTATGGAGATGGGCTGCATACCAGGCGAGCCCGTGTGGATAGAAATGATAGCCCCCATGGGCGATCCGATGGCTATACAAATAGCCGGTTATTACCTGAGCATCCGCAAGCAGGACGCTGAGCGGATATGGGTGACAACAGTACAGGAAGGCGCGGCCATTTAATAATTCGCATATTATGTTTTATTAAACTTATGGACAGGGCCGGGAAGTAAAGGCTATTTAATTACTTTTGCGCCATGCATATCGGGTTGTATTTCGGCAGCTTTAATCCTATTCATACCGGCCACTTAATTGTAGCGAACCATATAGTTGAGAACAGCGATATTGATAAAATATGGTTCGTGGTATCGCCGCACAACCCGCTGAAAGATTCCCACTCTCTACTGAATGAATACGACCGCCTGCACCTGGTGCAACTGGCCATAGAAGACAATGCCAAGTTCAGGGCCAGCAATGTGGAGTTCAGCCTGCCCAAGCCTTCTTATACAATTGATACGCTCACCTATCTTTCAGAGCGTTTTCCGCTGGAGCAGTTTTCGGTTATTATGGGTTCAGACAGTTTCCAGAACATACAGCGCTGGAAAAACTATGAACAACTACTGGCTAAATACGATTTGCTGGTATATAAGCGCCCCGGCTTTGAAGTAGCCGATACGCACGGTGCACGGGTGCAGCTGCTGGAAGCCCCGTTGCTGGAAATATCTTCCACATTTATCCGCAAACAGGTAAAAGCAGGCAAATCGATAAGGTATCTTGTGCCTGAAAGGGTATGGCAATATATAGATGAGAATGGCTATTACAGGCATTAGACCGTACCGGTTTATTTTTTTGCTGTCGTTTTTTATCGCCTTTATCCTATACTTCCGTTAATTGTTCAAAAGCTGTTCTATATCATCAAATCTTGGCACGATATTTTATTAATTTTGTATTGAAATACAATCGTTTTAAGAAATAAAAACTGACCAAGACTATGGCAAACACAGGAAAAACAATCGCAACGCTGCTGATAGGCGCTGCTATTGGTGCAGCGGTAGGTTATGTACTGGCTACAGACCAGGACAAACGCCAGGAAGATATGGATATGCTTAAAGACCGTATCTCTGACCTGAAAAACAAATTCAGGAAAAAAACCGAAGACCTGGAACAGGAAATCTACAACGGTTAAAGCTATATGATGATAAGCTTTATCACTAAGTGGATAGATAAAATAGCTCATTATATCGAAATGCGTTTGCAGTTGATAAAACTCAACCTTGTGCAAAGCATATCGGGCATATTGAGCTATTTCCTTTTTAGCTTTATTGCCCTGTTTTTCTTACTGGCATTCCTGATTTTTTTAGGCATGGGCCTGAGCGAGCTTTTTGCAGCACTCATTAACTCCAGGGCAGGCGGTTATTTTATAACCACCGGTATATACCTGTTGCTGCTTTTGATTCTTTTTGCCTTCAGGAAAACGATTGCAGATAAGTTTTCAGGTGTTTTTATAGCCATGCTGACTGAAAATCATGATGATGACGATGATAACGATAACCCCGGCAATGAATAAGCTATGAAATTATACCCCAGGAAGCTGCATAGTCTCAGAGAATTGAAGCGGGAACGCTATAAACTGCGGGTTGCAATAGCAGAAACCGATCCCATAAATACTTTTGGGGAAAGCCGGGTAAAAGAAAAAGCCGACAAGAAAGAAGATAAAAAAGACAGCAATGACCTGCTCGTCATTGTTACTGATCTGCTCACTTCAAAAGGTGTTGCAGATGTGGCTTTATCGCTGGCCGACCCTTTATTATCCCTGTTGGGCCGTAAAGCAGGCAAAGGCATATTAAAACCGCTAGCCAAAGAGGTACTGGGCGGATATGCAAAATGGAAGCTGATAGAAATCGGCTATAAAACCGCTCTGCGCTTTATCCGCAGCAAACAGCACAAGGCTAAAGACTGCTAAGACTTTTCATGTATGGATACAAGGGGTACATGGCTTAAATGTGCCATAGAAGCGGTATGGCTTTTATGAAAAAGGCTGGCAAAAAACGAATGTTTGTGCGGCATTATCATCAGCCAGTCCATTTGGTTACTATCTACAAATTTTTGAATCCCCATATCCGTATGCTCATCATCGGAATAGTGATAAACCGGGGCCAGGGGGGCAAGCTCTTCATGCAACAAGCTGGATTCTAAAGGCGTATCGGGTGTAAAGCCTTTGTTTAGATGGCTCACATTCAAAATATGCAGCTGGGCTCCAGTCAGTTTGACCATATCTGTTAACTGTCCGGTTGGTAGCCGTTCGGAAATATCTTTATAATCGCAGGCAAAGCAGATATTTTTTATGGGTGCGAATTTGCTGGCCAATGGTACGGCTATAACAGGGCAGGGCAGGCTCTTCAGTGCATTCAGCAAGTTGCTTCCCCACCAAAAGCTCATTCCTTCTTCGCTGCTATTGCCTATTACCACTACTCTTGGTTGTACATCTGCAGCATATTCTTTCAGGCAATCGGTGATGTCGCCATAGCTCACTTTCCCAGTGATGCTCAGGCCGGGATACGCCTCCTGCAGCTCTGTTACGAGCGATGCAATGCTCTCTTCCGCCGTTTGTCGCGCTTCATCTATGGGTACTACCGGCATGGGTACATCGTTGAAGGTGACCGGCAATATAAAAGCATGCATTACATCAACGGAAGATTGGGTATCCTGTGCCAGCCTGCATGCATAATGTACGGCATTGGCAGCAACATCAGAAAAGTCGGTAGCGGTAACAATAAGAGACATATCCTTGTGTTTAAGCACCGAAAAATTAGCCTAAAAACAGGGAACTAAAAAGTTTTTCCGGGTTAATTAATCGTAAACCGGGAATTATTTCTTTTTGAAAATGCCTTGTACCCCTTTGGCAATCACTTGTCCGAAAGTGGTGAAGACCAGGGAAATGTCCATCCAGATACTACGGTTTTTCAGGTAGTATATATCCCATTGTACACGTTTACGCAGTTCGCGTTCAGCGGTAATTTCGCCTATGTAACCTTTTACCTGTGCCATACCGGTCATGCCGGGCACTGCTTCGTGGCGAAGGTTATAATATGGAATGAATTGTGAATAGTAGCGTGTATGGTAAAGCATGTGTGGGCGGGGGCCTACAATACTCATATCGCCCAGCAGTACGTTGAAAAACTGAGGTGTTTCATCCAGGTGCGTCATGCGCAGGAACTTGCCTACCAGTGTAATGCGTTTATCATTGGTAGTGGCCTGCTTGGTGTCTGCTTCGGCATTTACATACATGGTGCGGAATTTAAAACAGTCAAACTCCATTCCTTTGTAACCTGTACGTTTTTGAATAAAGAATACCGGCCCGCGCGAAGTCAGTTTAATCAGCAGGGCAACAATAGGGTATAACCAGGACATTACCGCAGTTATAAATATCATGGCTACAGTTATATCCATTACTCTTTTTACCGCAGTGTAATAAGCTGAGGGTTGGTAAACCATATAGCGGTTGTTTATCTCGCGAAACATTTCACGGATTTCCGCTACGTCAGACTGCGGGGCGGCCTGCCGGGAGGGCTGGGTAACTGGTAATTTTATTACAAACGGTTGTTCCATTTAGTTGATTAAGAGGGGGCTTAGATTACTTTGCCTTTCCTACCACAAAAATCGTGTCAATTTTTCAAAAACGGCAATTTTTTTATAAAAATTACCAATTTAAGGGTATGTATTTTTATTTTTTACTATGTGTTCGGTGTAATATATCAGCCAAAATAACTGTATGAAAAATGTATAATATATAATACCACCCTGCGATTGCAAGGCTGCCTCCTGCATCATAACAAATATGGCTATGACATTAAAAACGGTGAAAACCCTGTCGTATTTTATTTTGGTTAACTTTCTGAAAGGGCTGAAAGAAATTAATATAAAGATAATCATACCCCCTATGCCCAGCATTAACAAAGATTGTAAATACATATTATGGAGGTTGGCATTATAGAAAGGAGAGCGCCAGGCCTCTACAGGCGGATATATATTCATTCCATACTGGTGCATTTTGTCGTTTTGCAGCTTCGACACATCGCCATTACCTGCCCCGGTAAGCCAAAGATGGTGCTCATTCATATTCTCAAAACCAAGGCGCCACAGAAACACTCGTAAGGTCAGGTTGCTGAAGTCGCCCTCGGCAACATGCGAATAATCATTGAGGAAAGATTGATGCAGGTTTATTTTGAATATGTCTTCATACCGCTTTTTTACCGGGTTTTCAGTAAACACAAGGACCGCGGCAAGAGCGGTAACAATGGTGGCAATAAACGCTATCCTGAATTTAGAAAGGCGTTTTATGGATTGCAGGAGGTAATAAGGTATAATAAATATGAAAAATAAGCCCATCAGCATACGGGCTGATAACAGTATGAAGAAAATAGTTTGAAGTATAACCAATGCAATTTTCAGGTAATAATAGCCACCTGTAAAATAATTTTCCCATGGCATGAACAGCAACATGCTTAGGGAAAAAATTACATACCATGCGTAGGTTACTGCATTGGCATCCAGGCCTTCTACCAGTTTATTGTAAAATAATGCCTGGACATCATGCGTAACGCTTGAGATATAAATATGCTTTGCCAGGCAATAAAAAGCGACAGATGTAACTCCTGATATGAAAAAAATGAATATTCGTTCAACCTGGCGGGAATTCACCGTGTTCACAGTGCCTATAAACAGTGGTAAAAGTATAAAGCTGAGTTTTGACTCAAGGTCAAAAGAAGATTGGGCTTTATCCTGGCTGTAAAAATAACTGGCGGCATGCAGTACAAAATACAGGAGCCAGGGCCAGAGCGCTTTTCTTGTTTTCAGGTTCTGCCAGGCATCCCGGGCATTGAGCTGTAATAACCATGAAAATGCGAGTATAATAATAGCGATGGAACCGAAGCGGAAAGGGAGGGGTATCGCAAATGCGAGGATACATACGGCATATTGCCAGAATAAATGCGTCCACCTTGCCTTTAGCATGAATGCAAAAGTAGACGATAAATGCTAATTTTGCTGCCTCTGTCCACATTTAACCACATTTGTGAAAAATAACCTCTTAAAAAGTATATTTTCTTCGGGCCTCCAGGCCATAGCAGTACAAATTATAGGGGTTGCGTTTTTTTTCGTCATTTCTTTTTACCTCTCTAAAGACGATTTCGGCATTATCAGCAAGCTGAATTCACTGGTAATGATGATTGCTACTTTGCTGAGCTTTGGATTGGAACAGGTGGTTGTGAGAAGAATTGCCGCATCCAAAACATCTGACTGGGCAGCTGTGGCTTATTTATTTCATGCCTTTGCAGGTTCGATATTAGGCTTTTTATGTATATGGATTATCGTCACGCTTGCCCATGGCGATGCCTCACTCAGGTTTCTACCCGGGTTTTTTGTAGCACAGGCCATTATATATATAGCTACCCCGCTGAAGCAATTTTTGAATGCAAAACAGCAGTTTATCCCTTATGGTATCATAGCCCTGGTTAGCAACATTATTAAAATCAGCCTCGCTTTTCTTTTTGTATACATGCACCTGCTGTCGGTAAAGACGGTTTTTACCATATTAATAATATGTGCGCTTATTGAACTGGCGGGTTTAACGTGGTATGTTTTTACAAAAACAGGCTTAATGCTGAAGTTCAGGAAGAAAGCATACGTTAAGCTGGTAAAGGAAGCTTTGCCGCAGTATCTGGTAGTAATTTTTGATTCCAGTCTTTCCCGCATCGATGTTATACTGATGGGCTTTATTACTACAAATGCCCTTACGGCCGATTATGGTTTTGCCTACCGTGCTTTCGAGCTATCCAGGCTGCCTATAGTTATCATTGCCCCTATCGTTATGGCAAAATTTGCACGTATGTTCGGTGGTTCGGGCAAAGTGAGCGATGAAAAAAGGGCTGAAGTGGCTACTTTGTTTTCGGTTGAGATATTTCTTGCCACACTGTTGCCGCTGGTGCTAAATATATTATGGGTACCTGTGATGGATTTTGTATCGAAAGGGAAATACGGTAGTTCGAATAGTATCCAGTTCCTGGTGCTTTCCGTCTGCATACCGTTCCAGTTTGCCATTAATATATTATGGACACTGGCATTTACCAATAAGCGTTATAAAATTGTAAGCAGCATTACTATTGCCACTGCGGTGACGAACCTGCTGTTAAACCTGGTATTTATACCCCTGTATGGTGGCACAGGGGCTGCGGGTGTATTCCTTGCTACTACCATTTTGCAGGCGGGATTGTACTATAACTTCGTTCGGAAAAAGGTGATGCACCTGCCTGTAAAGTCGTTTGTCGCCTTTATAGTACTAGGTGCAGTTGCTTACTATATAAGCGTTATACTGCCGGTGCATTTCATCCTACAGCTTATATTGGCAATAGGTATTTATATTATATTGTCTGTTATGTTAAAGCAAATCAGCCTACACCATTTGATAACGTTAAAAGCATACCTGAAAAAGTGAATATTCTATATCTCTGCGACGAATACCCTCCCGGCAGGCATGGCGGCATAGGTACGGCAGTGCAAACGCTGGCCCGCGAGATGGTGCGGCAGGGGCATACTGTTGTAGTAGCCGGTTTTTACGACTGGGGCTATGGCGGGGAAGATGAGTTTGAGGATGAAGGGGTGAAGGTGTATAGGTTCAGGCGCAAATTATCTGCAAAATTTCTGGGAGATTTAAGAAGCCTCCCCGTAAGAATAGTATATAAACTATTGACAGTTAGTGGACTTTTTGAATGGGATATAAAAACCAGCCTGAAAAAATATGAACATTTTCTGCGGGGACTGGTACAGAAATATCATATAGATATAGCTGAAGTGCCGGATTATATCGATTATCTCCGCTTTTGTAAATCATATCTTCCTTTCCCGGTTTTACCTGTGCCTGTAGTTGTACGGTTGCACGGTTCGCTTACATACTTTGCGAAAGAAGCCGGTAATGAAGTGCCGGAGTATATTTATCGAACAGACAAAGCTTTGCTGGAGCAGGCCACGGCGGTATGTAGCGTTAGCAAGTATACGGCAGCACGAACTGTGGAATATTTTAATTATTCCCAACAGATACAGGTAATATATAATGGTATTGAAATTGGTAAATACGCTTTAGCTAAGCATAAAATAAAAAATAAAGTTGTATTCTCAGGTACTTTGATTGAGAAGAAAGGAATATATCAGCTGGTTAAAGCATGGAATAGAGTAGTGTCTGTTATTCCATTGGCTGAACTGTACATCTATGGTAAAGGACCGATAAAGAAGATACAAAGTTTATTGGAATCTCATGCAATTGAGAAAGTAAAGTTTATGGGGCATGTATCACGCCAGGAACTGCTACAATCATTAGCTGAAGCCAATCTTGCGGTATTTCCATCTTTTGCGGAAACATTTGGTTTGGCTGCGATTGAAGCAATGGTATGTAGTACCGCTGTTGTGTTTACCACAAAAACATCCGGACCCGAAATTATTGATGATAAAGTAAACGGGTTGCTGGCAAATCCTGAGGATGTTAATGAACTGGCGAACGCTATTATTTATCTATTGCAAAATGTTGATATTTGTAACCTTTATGCGGAGCGGGGACGAAAGAAAGTAGAGGAAGAATTCAATATTTCTACATGTGCGAGGAAGATGGCTTCTTATTATAATATTTATATAAAACATAAATAGTACCGGCTTATAAACCATGTGGCATTTATTATGACAGAAAAGAAAACAGGTAAAATAGACTGGTTGTTATTGGTTTTTCTCTGGTTATTGACTAATCAGGCAATTTTTAGTTTAAAGGTATTAGGAATAGCATTTATTTACCTGGCAAGGTGGAACTGGAAATTTGATTTGAAAAACAGGCGACTGCCCAAGTTTTTTATCTTGATACTTGTTTTGGCCTGTATAAACTATTTATTCTTTATCAGGGAGTTTACCTATCCATATACGGTTGCGTTTATAGTTGGTAATCTTTTTTGGATATTTTCATTTTTAAGTTCGCACCAGGTAAAATTAAGTCTTGAAAAATATGGATACGAAGGAGTATATAGAACGCTAAAGGTATTTACTGTAGTAAACCTTATGTTCTGCTTAGGACAATTAGTCAATATAATGACTATTACCGGAACAATAAACCCGTATAATGAAAATCTGGCTTTCCCGTATGGCATGTCAACCGGCGATAACATCTTCGGTAGCTTTATGCAAAACTCATATTATAATGTGATGGTAAGCTCTCTGCTTGCTGTCTATTTCCTGTTTAAAAGAGATGTTGTTTTCTCTGTAATAGCGAGCATATGCCTGATATTGGTGTTTGGTAATTTTGGTACGATGTTATACGTAGGCATACTTACAGCTTTGTTCTGCCTGGGTTTATTGGTAGCAATATTAAGGGTTGGGGCACAAACCGATTTTACACGGTGGCTGCAAAAGGTTTCTCTTCCTGGCTGGTACTTTTTATATATTCCGTTGATGATTGGAATGGCTTTTGTCTTTTACATTACGCTCTCGCCTAAGAATTATGACTATATAGTATTGAAATTTAAAGATACTGTTCGGATAATCAGATCTAGCGAAAAAAATAATTATGCGAATTTGCTTACCGACCAAAAACCCAAACCGCAGGCATTTGACCCCTTTTCAACATATTTTGATCAAATGGAAGACTCCTTGCAAAGAGCAGGGAACATACTCGAAAATGAAAAATTAAGTTCTCCTGAAAGTATCGCATCGGCAAAAGTAGCATTGACTAATGGGTATATCAGGCGTTTGCAAGGGAAAAATCTGTCTGTAATAGAAACTGTGGAGTATCTTAAAAGTTCCCCTACAGCTTTTTTATTCGGTGCCGGAACGACTCGCTTTTCGTCACTTACTGCACAAAAAATGTCAGGTTACGATTCAAGTCGTTTATTTATGAACGTATTGCCTCACTATAAATCTAAGCTATATGCAGAAAACCACTATCTTCTGATAGATGGCAGAGAAACAGCAGGTGACGATGCTTTACTCTCCAGTGCTAATTGGCCGGATAGTTTATATAACCAATTATTTGGTGAATATGGAGTATTAGGGGCACTCGTGTTTTTTATATACTATTTAGGTTTTTATGCCAGGCGAATGAAGTATTGGTCTTATTCATTTTGGTTGCTGTGCATTTTTCTGCCGTTTGCGCATCTTAACTATATTTTTGAAACTTTATGTGTAGCCCCATTTTTTGAATTGTTGGTAGAGGCTGATATACGGGAACACTTTGAAAAATCGAAACTAAATGCCTAGTTATACCAGTGTGCCCGTTACAGTTTTAATGCCGGCTTATAATGCGCAGGACTATATCAGGGAAGCTATAGACAGTGTATTGTCCCAGACATTTACAGATTTTGAGTTTATCATTATAAATGATGGCTCTACAGACAATACGGAAAATATCATTAAGTCTTATACCGACAAACGGATACAGTTATATACCCAGGCGAATGCCGGTGTTATAGGTGCATTGAATAAAGGGCTTGACCTGGCAAATGGTAAGTACGTAGCACGTTTTGATGCAGATGATGTGTGTTACCCGCAACGCCTGGAAGTGCAATATAAATTTATGGAGGAGCACCCGGAATATGTTTTGGTGGGCAGTGCAGCAGATTTTATTGATATGGAGGGCAACTTTTTATTTGAATGGCAACCTCCGGCATACGAACACGAGGCATTGCAGCAGGTCATTTATGAAGTTTCCCCTTTTGACCATCCTACCATCATGTACCGTACCGATGTAGCAAAAGAACTGGGAGGATACCCCTCGGGGGCTATACATTTTGAAGACCATGTTTACTGGACGCTGTTTTTTAAGAAAGGAAAACTTTGCAATCTGAGAGAACCGCTGATAAAGCACCGGTACAATCCACAGTCTGTAACCGTTGATGAAAAATGGAGGGGCCCATTGTTCAAAGAAATAAAATACCGTTCCATCCGCCAGGGATACACGACTGCTGAAGATGCTGCACAATTGAAAGAATTGCTGAAAAAACAAGACCTGAAAAAGTTTAAAGATGCCGCATACTATGGCATGATGGGCAAAAAATATCTTTGGAACCGTTATGACCCTTCAAAAGCAAGAAGTAACCTGGCAAAAGCAATAGGTATTATGCCTTATAAGCTGGAGCCATATTTATTGTATATCCTATCGTTCTTTCCTGAAAAAACAATCAAAGCCATTTACAACAAAAAGAAAAGTTAGCAGGAATGCGGGTTGCCTTTATTTCACGTTCTACCATTTTTACTGCACCGGGGGGAGATACCCGGCAAATGGAAATGACTGCCCATTACCTGAGGGAATTGGGTGTAGAAGTGGATATACACCTGTCAAGCGATAAGATAGATTATAACAGATACGACCTGCTGCATTTTTTCAATATTACCCGCCCTACGGATATTATGCACCATGCAGCAAAGGCAAAAAAGCCATTCCTGCTGTCTACCATATTTGTAGAACATAACCGTATAAATGAGGAAAAGAAAGGTTTGGCTTTTCAGTTATTGAGCCAGATGTTTTCGCCTGACGGATTGTCTTACCTGAAAATAATAGCCCGTTCCATACTAAACAATGAAAAAATCATCAGCAAACGGTATTTGCTGATGGGGCACAGACGTTCTATAAAATGGATTGTAAACCGCGCAGACTGCTTGCTGCCCAATTCAGAAAGTGAAATGCGCAGGTTTAGCGAACGCTACCAGGTAAAAGCACCATACAGGGTAGTGCCCAACGGTATAGACCCGGCACTGGTCGGTAAAAAGTTTGAGCAAATACCTGAATATAAAAATGCCATTATCTGCCTGGCGCGTTTTGAGCCGCTTAAAAATCAGATAGCCATGATACGTGCACTGAACAATACATTTTACGATGTGTACCTGCACGGCAAGCCCGCGCCCAACCATAAAGCATACTACGAGGAATGTAAAAATGCTGCTGCGGTGAATGTGCATATCCGGAATTTTCTACAGGGCGATGACTTGTACAGGGTGTATGCCAGCGCTAAGGTGCATGTGCTGCCCAGCTATTTTGAAACTACGGGCCTTTCATCGCTGGAGGCGGCATTTATGGGCTGCAATATAGTAGTGACGGATAAGGGCGATACCCGCGATTATTTTGGTGACGATGCATGGTATTGCGACCCCGACAATGATGACTCGATACGGGAAGCAGTAGATGCAGCTTTTAATGCGCCCTATAATGAAGCTTTTCGTGAACGGATATTAAAAAAATTCACATGGCAACGCGCTGCCGAAGAAACTTTAGCAGCATACAATCAGGTATTAAAAGTTTAGCTTTCCTTTGCATTCTACATGAGCCTTTCATTGAAAATAGGAATATTAGGAACGAGGGGGATACCCAACCGCTATGGCGGGTTTGAGCAATGTGCCGAATACCTGGCCAAAGGACTAGTGGAAAAAGGGCACAGGGTGTGGGTATATAATTCCCATAACCATGAATACCAGGATGAGGAATGGAATGGTGTCAACATCATCCATTGTTACGACCCTGAACATAAATTAGGTACCCCCGGGCAGTTTATATACGACCTGAACTGCATCAACGATGCCCGCAGGCGCAACTATGATGTACTGCTGCAACTGGGCTATACCAGCAACAGTATTTGGTACTGGCGTTGGCCGAAGTATTGTAAAAATGTGGTGAACATGGACGGGCTGGAATGGAAGCGCAGCAAGTACAGCCGCAATGCACAAAGATTCCTGAAGAAAGCAGAGCGCTGGGCTGCCCTGCATGCCGATACACTCATTGCCGATTCCATAGGCATACAGCAGTATCTTGAAGAGACCTACGAAAAGCCCTCGCATTTTATAGCATACGGAGCCAATATATTTGAAAAACCTGATGAGCAAATATTACAGCAATACGAACTGCAACCGTATGGCTATAGTATGCTGATGGCGCGCATGGAGCCTGAGAATAATATTGAGATGATATTAAAAGGGTATATCCTTTCAGGTGAACAAAAGCCTTTGCTGGTGATTGGAAAGACAAGTAACGCTTTTGGTACTTATCTCGTTAATACCTACGGGCATCACCCGAACATTCGTTTCCTGGGCGGCATTTATGATACCGGTATTATAGACAATCTCAGGTATTATTCACTCCTGTATTTTCATGGCCACTCGGTAGGCGGTACTAATCCGTCTTTGCTGGAAGCGATGGGTACCAGCGCGCTGATAGCAGCTAATGATAATGTTTTTAACCGCGCCGTTTTGGGCGAAGATGCTTTTTACTTTGCTACAGATGAGGGATTGGCTGTTATTGTGCAAACGGTGACGAATAAAAATGATTACCGCACTTTCATAGAAAATAACGTTGAGAAAATACGGCAGCAATATAACTGGCCGCGTATAGTAGAGTTGTATGAAGCCGTCCTGCTCTCTTCGGTAAATAAAGGAATGGAATAATGGAAAAACGCCGGTCACACCGGCGTTTTTTATCTTACTATTTTACACTTTTAGCTTTGAACTTGCTAATGGCATTCCTCGTAAAGTCGCTCAGTACAAGGCGGCCACTAATAGCAGCACGCTCTGCCAGTAGTATATCCCAATGTTCTGTACCGTGCCAGAATATTTTTTTCAGGTGTGCCATGGCATCGGGGCTGCTGTTGGCAAGCCGGTGGGCCAGACTGTTCACTGCGTCGTCCAGCTCGGCTATATTGCTGTGTAGCTCGGCATACAGGCCATGTTTTTTGGCCCATTCCGCACTGCGCCATTCCGTTGCGTCTATAGCCAGTTGAGAGAACGAAGAGACACCAACTTTACGTTCCACAGCAGGGCCTACAACGAAGGGGCCTATGCCTATGGCCAGCTCGCTGAGTTTTACAGAAGCATCTTCAGTAGCAATGGCATAATCAACGGCTGCTGCCAGGCCAACGCCACCGCCTACGGCTTTGCCTTGTATACGGCCTATGATTAGCTTATGGCATTTGCGCATGGCATTAATGACATTGGCAAAGCCGCTGAAGAATTTTTTTCCATCAGCATCGTTGCTGATGGCTACCAGCTCGTCAAAAGAAGCGCCGGCACAAAAAGCCCTGTCGCCTGCGCTACGCAGGATAATGACTTTTACGCGGTCGTCAATGCCAATGTCGTTAATCGTTTTTGCAAGGTCGTTCAGTATTGCGCCCGGCAGCGAATTGCTGGCGGGGTGAAAAAACTCGATAGTTGCTATTCCTTCTTCTATTACGCTACGAACGTAGCCTTCCGGATGTTGCATGAATGTGTGGTTTTAATGCAAAATTAATATTAATCCTGGTTTCTTTTTTTCACCATCGTAAGAATAGTGGCAATGGCTACGGTTTCACCTGTTTCATCATACACATCTACCAGCCATTTTACAATGCCTTTGGCTATATCGTCTTCACTGCGTTTCTCCTGGTCTACTTTTTCTTTTACCGTCAGTTTTACGCCAATGGTCATGCCGGGATAAACCGGTTTTGTGAAGCGTGCCTCATCGATACCGTAGTTCAGCAGTACGGGCCCTTTTTTCGGGTCTACAAACAAGCCTGCCGCTTTTGACAGTACAAAATACCCATGTGCTACCCGGCCTTCGAATATGGTGCCTTCCAGCGAGGTGGCATCCATGTGTGCATAGAAGTTATCGCCACTCACGTTGGCAAAATTGGTAATATCTGCCTCTGTTACCGTGTGCTTGTGGGTAATAACCGTATCACCTACGGTGAGGTCTTCAAAATGTTTGCGGAACGGGTGTACTTCTGTTTCGTTTTGTTTGCCGCCCTGCTGGTACACATTCGTGATGCGGGTGATGGTAGTGGGAGAACCTTGTATAGCTGTGCGCTGCAGGTAGTGGAGTACACCACGTTTACCGCCCATTTCCTCACCGCCACCTGCACGGCCCGGGCCTCCGTGTACCAATAATGGCATGGGCGAACCGTGTCCGGTGCTTTCTTTGGCACAGTCGGTATTCAGCACCAGTATGCGGCCGTGCATACTGGCGGCACCCAGCACAAATTCTTTGGCTACTTCATCATCGCCCGTTACTATAGAGCATACCAGTGAGCCTTTACCCATTTTAGCCAGTTGAATGGCTTCGTCAATATCGCTATAGGGCATAATGGTAGATACCGGGCCGAAGGCTTCTATATTGTGGCAATCGGTATTTTTAAAGGGGGCACTATTGAAGAACACAATCGGAGACAGGAAAGCTCCTTTGTCTTTATCTGCGCCTGTAACCTCAAATTTTTCCAGGTCGCCAATTATGATTTGCTGGCTTTTGGCAAGTTGCTGTACCCGCTCCTTTACTTCGTTACGTTGTGCAAGCCCCGCAAGTGGACCCATACGCACACCTTCTACCGATGGGTCGCCAATGGTAGTGCCCTGCAGGCGTTTGCCCAGTGCTATCTGCACATCTTCTACCATATTGGCCGGTACCATAACACGGCGGATAGCCGTACATTTTTGCCCAGCTTTGGTGGTTATCTCGCGGGTTACTTCTTTAATGAATATATCGAACTCAGGAGTGCCTGTTTTTACGTCCGGTCCTAATACGCAGCAGTTCAGCGAATCGGCCTCCAGGTTGAAAGGAACACCTTCCGATACGATGCGCGGGTGCGATTTCAGTTTGCGCCCTGTTTCGGCAGAGCCTGTGAAAGTCACCACATCCTGTGTCTCGATGGTATCGAGTATGCCGCGTGCCGAACCGCATATCAGTTGCAAAGAGCCCTCGGGCAGTATGTTCGATTTGATGATTTCTTCAAATACTACTTCAGTAAGATACGAAGTAAGGGTAGCGGGTTTTACGATAGCAGGCACACCTGCCAGCAGGTTAACGGCTATTTTTTCCAGCATGCCCCACACAGGAAAGTTGAAAGCATTGATGTGGATGGCCACACCCTCGCGCGGCACCATGATGTGGTGGCCTATAAATGTGCCGTTTTTAGAAAGTTTGGCAGCTTCGCCGTCTACATAAAAACGCTCGTCGGGAAACTGGCGGCGCAGGCTGGCGTTGGCAAACAGGTTGCCGATACCCCCCTCAATATCTACCCACGAATCTGCTTTGGTAGCACCCGTATAACTGCTTATTTTATAAAAATAGTCTTTGCGCTCCATCAGGTACATAGCCAATGCTTTCAGCATACGCCCCCGCTGGTGAAAGGTAAGCTTGCGCAGGGCAGGGCCGCCTACCTTGCGGGCATAATCCATCATTGCTCCAAAATCCAGTCCTTCGCTGCTGGCAGTATATATCACCTCGCCTGTAACGGCATTGTGCAGGGCATCCCCTTCACTTTTTGAAGTTACCCACTTGCCTTCCGCATAATTTTTCAATTGTGTTACAGCCATATTGCCTTTATTTAATCTTTGTTTTTTTGTAATAAATTGGAAATAAAAAGGAAAACCTTTTCGGGATAGGCTGCAATTTATAATATTTACAAGGATTTTAAGTTCTTAGCCCTACACAAGCAATGTTAAAAAAGGACAAAACATCTATATACAAGGTATTAGCCCTGTGCATCATACTGGCAGGCATCGTATGGCGTGTGACCATCTATTGGCAAAACCGTAATTTGATACTGGATGAAGCGAATATAGCGCGCAACCTGTTTGAGCGGGGCTTTGCCGGCCTGGTGAAACCGCTCAGCTATGAGCAGTATGCACCCCCTGTATTTTTATGGATAGAAAAGGCGTTGGCTGTACTGTTTGGTTACGGTGAAAAGGTGCTGCGGTTTTACCCCCTTGCGGCGGGTATAGCAGCTTTGTTTGTTATGTATGGTTTGCTAAAGAAGCTGGTAACAAATGGCTGGTCTGTTATTTACCCCTTGTTCCTGCTGGCTACCACGCATATTTTTATCCGCTACTCATCAGAGGTAAAGCAATATATGCCCGATGTGTTTATCGTGCTTTCGCTTTTGTGGCTGGCATTGTCGATAGATATAAAGACCGTGAAACCGGCAAGGTTTGCCTTCATTTGGTTCCTGGCCGGTTCACTGGCTATATGGGCTTGTATGCCTAGTGTGTTTGTGCTGGCGGGCATTGGTTGTTACTATGGCTGGCAAACCCTCCGGGAGAAAGATTATAAGGGCGTTTTACGTATTTGCGGTATAGCTGCATTGTGGATAGCCCAGTTTGCCGTGTATTACCTGCTAATACTGAAACCGCAGGCCAATTCGGACTACCTGCAGCGCTTTCACCAAAACAATTTCCTGTTTGCCACCCCTGATAATGCAGGTGAGTGGATGCATAACTGGGAAGTCTTCAGCGCGTTGCTCAAACAGTTTGAAGGGCAATGGCCCACGGTGCTGACGTTTAATACTGTGTTTATGGTGGTAGGTGCAATAACCCTGTTGAGGCGGAATACTACAAGGGGCTTATTGCTGCTTGTGCCGGTTGGTGGCCTGTTGATTGCGGCTGCGCTCAATCAATTTTCACTTTTACCAAGAGTGGCCTTATTCTCTATGCCGTTGTTATTGTTGCTTATTGCCTGCGGTACAGACGTAAGCATAAAGGCGGGTGAAAGCGTCTGGCGCGTGGCCATGGCAGTGATATTGCTCTATGGCATGGGCAGCAGTATTGCCGATACCATGACTAAAAACTGGAAGTATGAACAGCTTACCGAAGGATTGGACTTTCTGAAAAAAGAAAAACTGGCGGGCGATTACCTGTATGTATACCACTCCTCCGGGCCTGCATTGAAATATTATACTACCATACACCCGAAAAAGGCAAGGTGGCAGGAGTATAAAAACGCTGACATTTTGCAGTGGAGCACCTTATATGATTCACTGGCATGGCAGATGCGTTATGTATGGAAGGCCAAAACTTTCGCATTCATATTTACCAATGCCACGAATGAAGAGCGAAGGATGAGGCTATCAGGCATACAGCACTACCTGCATCTGAAGGAGCAGTATGAAACAAGTACGGTAAATGCGTACATCTTTACAAAATAGAGATTACCCGTTTACCCCGAACTGCCGTAAATGGTGCCATGAATGTTTGTGCAGCAGTTGTACCCACATTTCATAAGTCAAATCGCCAAAGAAAGGATTGGTTAACACAAGAGTGGGTTCTTCTTCGAACAGGCTAAAGAAATCATCAATTTCCTGCTGCAGTTCTGCCAGGGAATCTCCAATCGTAGTGCGAACAGGTGGCGGCGGGGTATCGGGCAGCAGTTGATTGGGCGTATTTTCCCTGAAGGGTTTATCGCTCATCAGGAAGGCCTGCATCCGGGGCAGGTGTTCTTCGGCAGTAATACAGGTACAGTCATCTTTTCCGTTTGCCTGCCTGAAAGAATAGCTCATGTGCTCTATAGCTTGTTGCGGGTTCATTTTGCCCCACAGTGGTGCAGTTGCAGGGCTGATGCTACGGTATTTATTTACCAGTTCTTCTTTCAGGAACCGGGCTTTTTCGTTAATATTTTCCATAAAATATTTTCTGATTATTATTGATGATATGAGATTTTATGATTTTCAAAATGTATGCAATCATCAATCATAAATCTCAAATCATACATGCTAAAGGAGTTGTTGCAACAAAGCTTCCTGGGTTATGCCCTCCGCTTCTGCCTTATAGTTGCGCACTACACGGTGGCGCAGCACGGGTAATGCCATTGCCTGTACATCTTCAATATCAGGCGAATATTTCCCGTTCAGCAGCGCATGGCATTTAGCACCCAATATCAGATACTGGGATGCACGCGGGCCGGCGCCATAAGCTACATATTGTTTGGTGGCATTGGGGGCAGTATCGGTGCCGGGGCGTGTTTTATGCACAAGGCTTACCGCGTATTCCAATACATTATCGGGCACGGGCACACGGCGTATCAGCGACTGGAAATCGAGAATATCCTGTGCATTCAATACTTTGGTCAGGTTTACATCTTGTGCGCCGGTGGTATTGCGTACAATAGTTACTTCTTCCTGAAAGCTGGGATAATCCAGTGTTATCATGAACATGAACCTGTCGAGCTGTGCCTCCGGCAGGGGATATGTTCCCTCCTGCTCAATGGGGTTTTGGGTAGCCAGTACAAAGAAGGGCGAGGGTAACTTGTACTCTACGCCTCCTGCCGTCACATTCTTTTCCTGCATAGCTTCCAGCAGGGCCGCCTGTGTTTTGGGCGGGGTACGGTTTATTTCATCGGCCAGTATGATGTTGGCAAATACAGGCCCTTTTACAAAGCGGAATGCCCGTTGTTCGTCCAGTATTTCAGCGCCCACTATATCACTGGGCATCAGGTCGGGGGTAAACTGTATGCGTTTGAATGAGAGGTCGAGTACATCGGCCACTGTTTTTATCAGCAGGGTTTTGGCAAGCCCCGGTACACCCACCAGCAGGCTATGGCCATTACAGAGTATAGACGTGATGAGTTTATTCACTACATCTTCCTGTCCTACTATTACCTGGCTGATGGCTTTACGGATGGCTTCAAATTTCTCTTTCAGGGCTTTGGCGGCTTCTATATCTGTTGCGTATTGCATGTTGGTTGATGGTTGCCTTGTTGGTTAGTTGATTAGGTTAATTGGGTTAATTCAGTCAAATGAGTTAATTCAGAACAGGATGATGCTTTTAAATTTTACCTTTTACATTTTACACTCCATCCTTCTGCTCACACAGTTTTTGACTTTAGAATTTTGCCTTTTGAATTAAGTGAGTAAGTTCTATTATTTTGTGTAAACAAACAAATACGCCGCAATGGATTTAACAATACGTGAAGCACAACAGCAGGTGGACGAATGGATAAGGACAATTGGGGTACGTTACTTTAATGAACTGACCAACCTGGGTATTTTGATGGAAGAAACCGGGGAACTGGCAAGGCTGATGGTGCGTACATACGGGGAACAATCGTTTAAAGAAAGCGATAAAAACAAAGAGCTTGCAGATGAAATGGCGGACGTCTTGTGGGTATTGCTATGTCTTGCCAACCAGACCGGGATAGATTTAACAACCGCGCTGCAAAAGAATTTTGAAAAAAAAACAGGAAGAGATAAAGACAGGCATAGTAAAAATGATAAGATTATCTGATTATGTCACGCATAATTTAACTGGTAGTTTAAATACAGGTTTTGTCAGCAATTGTTCTAGAGTAATGACAAATGGATGGTGTTGTTTTTTGTTAAAACTTTTATATCTTTAGCAGCACAAACATTTTTTACAATCTAAACCTCAAGTGTATGAAGCGTATTTACTTACTGTTATTAACAATTCTGCTTATTGGTGCTGATAATGCATTTGCCCAATCCGATTTAGTATTAATCCATCCTAATTTGAAAAATGGAGATACGATCCTGTACCACAACCCATCAATAACCGGCCGTATTATCAGGTGGCGTTTTAAAAATCTTGGACCTAATCCTATTACTATGAGTGACACTATTAAACTGAAAGTACCTTATACTTCTTCACAATTTAATGGTGTATGGAGTTTACATTTTAATGCACAGGTTCCGGGTATCCCTGTAGGCGATTCGGTATCGTTTACCGATACAGTGTGGTTTACATCTGCACCTACATCCAATCCGTTCAACTGGTGTGATAGTTTATGGGCAGTAGCACAAGGTGGTGCGGTAGTTGCAGATCCCAATATTGCTAATAACAAAGAGTGTCTTAGCATTAAATTTATGCAAGACCCGGCTTCTGTAGAGGATCTCGTATCTAATGCTAACACAATGGGTATCTATCCTAATCCTGCTACAACAAACATCACTGTTGCCTATAATTTTGCAGGAAATTCAACTGCTTCACTTGCAATCAGGGATTTGACCGGTAAAACAGTTTACAGCAAAAATCTGGGCGATAAATTATCCGGCATTAAACAATTCCCGGTTGATATATCTAACCTCGTTTCAGGTTTGTATCTTGTAGAACTGTCAGTTAATGATGTTAAAGTAGTAGGCAAAATTACTGTTCAATAAAAAAGTATTAACTAAATAAAGAAAGGCGGATACTATGTATCCGCCTTTTCTATTGTGATAAATTATTTTATTTCACTTATTTCATGATTGGTGTTTTTGAGCACATGATTATCATTTGTATTATGAGTTGTATTGGCATTGTTGTCTTTTGATAGGGAACTAGTACTTTGAGATATATTTGTGGAGCTCATAGAACCCGAATAACTGCTGTTGCCTCTTGCCGGGGAAGTAGTCACAGCAGCTTGTTCAGCACAGGATATACAGAAAATAAAAGCCAGGGGTGCTAAATAATATTTCATTTAAATGATTTGCGATAAAATTACGTCTTTTACAGTAAGTAAGCCTTGTTGTTGTAATTTTACAATGTTAAATAAAGGTTGGAACTTAAAATGGTATTTTCATCGAAGCTGATAGAGGATGCGGTGCAGCAGTTTTCAAAGCTGCCGGGTATAGGTAAGAAAACAGCCCTGCGTATGGTTTTGCAGTTGTTGAAAACAGACAGGGAGGCCGTGGATGAATTTACAAGTGCCATATCGCGTATGCGGCACGAGATACAGTTTTGTGTCACCTGTCACAATGTATCTGACGGCCCGCGTTGTGCTATATGCAGCAGTAAGGGGCGCAATCGTGCGCAGGTATGTGTAGTAGAGAATATAAGGGATGTAATCGCTATAGAAAGTACCCAGCAGTATAATGGATTATATCACCTGCTGGGAGGTATACTTTCTCCGCTTGATGGTATTGGCCCCGACCAGTTGAATATTGCCACACTTAGCGAAAGAGTAAAAAATGACGGGGTAGAAGAGCTGATAATGGCGCTGAGCCCCACCATTGAGGGAGATACTACTGTTTACTACATAGCTAAACAAGTGAAAGACTTACCTGTACGCATTACAACCATAGCAAGAGGAATTGCCTTTGGTGGAGAACTGGAATATGCCGATGAAATGACCCTGGCACGCTCTATTGCCAAGCGCCTGCCTATAGAAAATTATGTAAGCATACAGTCTAAGAGTTAACCTAGCTGCCTTACTTACAATACCACCTCCCCTTCAAACACATACACTGCCGGGCCTTTTAGTATAACTTCCCGGGCAGTATCGGCGGTATCTTTGGTAAATGATACTTCAAGATGGCCGCCGGGGGTTTTTATGGGTGTAGTAAAATGCCCTGTATCATCGTTGCTGGCGGCAATGGCAGCGGCAGTTACACCGGTGCCGCAGCTCCATGTTTCATCTTCTACGCCGCGTTCATAGGTACGCACTGCAAGCCCATTGTCCAGCTTCTTCACAAAGTTTACGTTGATGCCTCCCGGCTGAAATGCTTCCCTGTTCCTGATGTTTCTCCCGGTAGTGAATACATCGGCATGCTCCAGGTCATCTGTCCATAATACATAATGCGGAGAGCCGGTATTGAGTGTGGCGTGGTCGGCATAACGAGTAATTCCCTGTACATCCTGCATGTGCAGGCTGACATCCCCGCCGGGGTGTATTACAGCTTCGTGGGGGCCGTCTATGGCTACAAACCGGGCATTGTCCTGTATGATATTCAGCCTTTTTGCAAAGGCAACAATGCAGCGCCCGCCGTTACCGCACATAGTACTTTCCCCTCCGTCGGCATTATAGTACACCATGCGGAAATCGTAACCAGTTTCATTTTCCAGCAGCATCAGCCCGTCGGCACCAATCCCAAACCTGCGGTGGCATAGGTGTGCTACCTGGTCTTTGGTCAGTTCGATTTTGTCATTACGATTATCAATTAAAATAAAATCGTTGCCCGTGCCGTGGTATTTACTGAAACGGATATTCATGTTGCTGCAAAGTTACCTGTAAAAATATTGTTCTGCACGGGAGCTTTCGTGACCTGAATTAGTATTTGCACCGTAAAGCTGCAACCTCCAGCTTGTGTTTCTCAATTCTCCGGGTACATTACTATGCAGCAAAAGCATATCGCTGACCATATTTTGCGGCATATAAAAGAGGAAAAGGGCATTACTCATTTTTTCAGTGGTATTGTATTGCCATACCTCGTAAGGCAATGAACCCTGCTCGTTTTGTACGATTATCCGTTCAGTAGGCTTCCCGTATTTCAGGTACACATACCCACGGTCGGTTTCATACCCGTGGCGGCCAAAAAGTTTGTTTACTTCCCGCACTTTATCCGCATACTCGTCCCATGCCTTTTTAGGGTCTTTTTTATTTCGGCTGCTCCAGAAGTTGTACACGAAATATTGCATGTACATCAGGTCGGGGCGCTTTTGGAATACGTGGATATTTTCAGCTTCTACAGGCGTACTTATCGGGGTTATCATTTTTAGTATCGCCTTTAGCTGGGCTATGTTATATTTACTGACAAAGGTCTTGCTCAGGTCAAAAATATTTACTTTCTCCACACTGTCTTTTGATGTGGTGCCGGTATCGGTGGCTACAACCGGGTCGGGGTTACTTCTCTGGAAAAAGACATTAGAAGAAGCAATAGTCTTTTTCAGATTATTCCGCAGGTCTATATTCAGGTAATAATTGCCGGAAGGCAATGCATCTATATTGAATGAGCCTATATAGGGTAATACTGCGCCGGGGTGAACGGTATCTTCCTGCTGCAAGCCATACACAGACCCTTCATGCGGCCTTTTAGATACGTATACCCACTGCACCAGCGGGTATTCGTCTTTTGATACTAAGTTTGATTGGTATAGCTCTGCATAAAACTTCAGGCTGTGGCGGTAATCATCTAAAAAATTGGCACTGAGCGGCAACTGGAACTTGTCGTTTTTAAAAAAGACACTTTTTTCCGTTGTGTTATAAAACGTATCCAGCAGTTGTATGCCGCTGTAGAAAGGTTGTTTGTTAAAAGGGCCGTTAATGTCTATTTGTTGTTTCCAGTTAAATGTATTCGTGGTATCGCGGAGGTCGGTTAGTTTTATTTGTACCGTTATTGTACCGAAAGCGGCCATATACCTGTGCAGGTCGGTAATGTTTTGTTGCTTGGCTGCTTCCAGTGTTGCGGTGGGTATGGTTTGCAGTATAAAATGGTCTTCTGCCAGCAGTGCACTGTCGTTCTTTACCGTGATGTCTGTTCTGATTTTTGAAACGAAGGTGTTGGCCTCCTGCATAAAACGCAGGCTTGCGGGGTTTACCTGCCAGTTGATTTCAATAAATGGCTGGCCGTCGCCGGGTAAGTAAAAAGGGGTATAGGCTACTGCTGCTTCTATCGCGTGTGCATTTATAGCTGTCAGCATACTGATAAGACAAAGACCTGCCCAACGTTTCATTTTTATTTATTTTGCCGCAAATTACTGTAATTAGCTTTATTGCTCTTTTATATGCAAGATGTTATAAGTCCGTTTATTTCTTTTCCTAATATATACTGGTGGCATGTGGTAATCACAACAGGCCGGGTTTGCTTTGATAAAGCAGAGTACTTTCAGAAAATGTCGTACCGCAACCGGTATTATATAACAGGCGCCAACGGGCTGATACCATTAAGCATTCCCTTGCAGCAGGGCAGGGAACAGCGTAAACGTATGGCAGAAGTGGGTATCAGCTTTGCAGAAAACTGGCAGGTGCAGCATTGGCGTACCCTGGTGTCTGTTTATAACAGGTCACCTTATTTTCAGCATTATGAGCCTTCATTACAACAATTGTTCGAAAAGAAGTTTGAATTACTTTACGAGTTCAATCTTGCAAGCGTGGTGTGGCTGATTAATCAACTGAAAGCAGATGTGGAGATTAAGACCACTGATGTGTACCGGAAAGAATATGAAAACGATGTGGCTGACCTGCGCAATTTAAAGCCCGGGGCAGAAAAGCTGCCTGTAAAAGAAAGCGAACCGTATTACCAGTTGTTCAATGAACGGAATGGATTTATACCTAATCTCAGTATACTCGACCTGCTATTTAGCGAAGGGCCTTATGCCTTGCAATGGCTGAAAAATAACGCTGCAATTATTGATGCATGGAACAGCATTTAACCGTGCTCCCTATCAAATTTACGCATCTTCCATACGCCATAGATAGCCTCATGCACAATGCCCTTGGTCATTTTTGAAGTGCCCTCTGTACGGTCGATAAAGGTTATCGGTACTTCTTTTATTTTAAAGCCCAGCTTCCATGCACGATATTTCATTTCTATCTGGAAGGCATAGCCAATGAATTGCACCTTGTCGAGCGGGATACGTTCCAATACAGAGCGCCGGTAGCATACAAAGCCCGCAGTCGGGTCACTCACAGGCATCCATGTGATGAAGCGGGTATACATAGCACCACCTTTTGAAATGAATATACGGTCCCAGGGCCAGTTTACAACCCTGCCACCGCGTATATAGCGCGAGCCGATAGCCACATCTGCCCCGGCCACACAAGCCTGGTGCAGGCGCAGCAGGTCGTCAGGGTTGTGCGAAAAATCGGCATCCATTTCAAAAATATATTCATAACCGTGCTGCAGCGCCCATTTAAAGCCTGCGATGTAAGCGGTGCCGAGGCCGAGTTTGCCCTTACGTTCTATAAGGTGTATCCGGCCCGTATGTTTCTGCTGCAACGATTTGACAATGTCAGCGGTTCCGTCGGGAGAGCCATCATCTACAATCAAAATATGATAATTGCCTGCAAGCGATAGTACCTTCAGGATAATACGTTCGATGTTTTCCTTCTCGTTGTATGTAGGTATAATAACAAGTTTGTCCAAAACGGGCAAAAATTAAAAAATCCAAAATAAGCAATTATGCGGAACGTATTGTTAAAAAAAAGCAAACTACATTTTTAACCCTGCCTTGCGCAGCTTCATGCGGTTTAGTATTTCCGATATTTTTTGCTTGGTATGCAGGGCGAAATCAGCCTGCATCATCCAGTCGTAATACTGCGGTTCTTCGGTAAACACATCTTCTACCTTGCGGCCTTTATGTTTGCCGAAATTAAATACCGGGTGGCCTTCTTTCATAATCATGCGTCGTGCATAATCCACGAGGTCGCCCCCGCTGGTGAAGTCGTGCAGCCCCTTTACTTCTTTTACCAGTTCGGCATACCTGTCCAGTTGCGCTTCCAGCACTTCTATGGTTGCCAGTATATCTGCCTCAGCACTGTGTGCGTTGTTCAGTTCCTTGTTGCAATAGAAGCTATAAGCAGCCGCCAGTGTACGGGCTTCCATTTTAAAAAATATCTGCTGCACATCTATCATGTGCCGCTCGGTAAAGTCTATATTAATACCAACCCTTAAAAATTCTTCTGCCAGCACTGGTATATCAAACTTATTGGAATTGTAGCCGCCCAGGTCGCAGTTTTTCATCCATTCATAAAGCTGGTGCGCTACATGTTTGAATTCAGGGCAGTCTTTCACATCTTCATCCCTGATGCCATGTATTTCCGTTGAAGACGGGGGGATAGGTATACCGGGGTTTACCCGTTTCACAAACGTATCGCGGCTACCGTCAGGCTTGATTTTAACCAGTGCCATTTCGATAATACGGTCGCGCGCATGGTCTGTGCCGGTGGTTTCAAGGTCAAAGAATATGATAGGTCTTTTTAACTCTAACTGCGCCATTATGCTCTTATTTGCTATTTCTGGTGCGAACTTACGCTATTCCAGTCAATTCCGTCGAATGTACCTGAACTCATGAGTAAAAGACAGGTAGGTTCTTCCAATTGGTTGAGTAATTCACCAGCCCTTTGTTCCAGCTTACCGCGGTTGTCGATTACTTCCAGGTTGTCGCGGCCGAAGTATTTTTTTACAGTTTGAGTATCCAGACCCGGCAGGCCTTTCAGTTCCAGGGCATGGTGGCTGAAGTAAACAATGGCCACATCAGCAGCATTCATACTGCCTGCATACTCCTGCAAAAAATGTTCATTCAGACTGCTGTATGTATGCAGCTCAAATATGGCTATCAGTCGCTGGTTGTGGTACGCTTCCTTTACTGCGTCGAGAGTGGCTTTCAGTTTTGAAGGCGCATGTGCGAAGTCGCGATATACTACAAGTTTTTCTGTTTTAAGTAGTTTTTCAAGCCTTTTGGCGGCACCTGTGAAACTGCCGATGGCCTTGTAGCAGTTTTCAAGGCTTACACCCAATTGCAGGCACACGTTTATGGCGGCTTGTATATTCAGCAGATTGTGACTGCCAAAGATAGATACGGGTACCGGCCCTGATGATGTATCCAGCACTGCTTCGCCATGTTCATAATGATAGGCGGGCATATTATACGGGATGCATTCAAGATGACCGGCAGCAGCTTTTATCACCTGCTGTACTTCTATGTCCTCGTTATTATATATGACTGGTTTGCCATCCCCCATACTACCGAGGTATTGTTCAAACTGGCTACGGTAAATATCGTATGTAGGAAAAACATTTATATGGTCCCACGCTATGCCGCTGATGACGGTAATATCAGGGTGGTAAAAAAATATCTTCGGTCTTTTCTCTTCCACCGAGGCTGGGTATTCATCGCCTTCCAGGACAATGACAGGGGCATCGCCCAGCTTTACCGACTGCTTAAAGCCTGGTACCCTGGCGCCTACCATATAGTCGAAATCTACACCGTTTTCTTTCAGTATGTGCATTACCATAGAGGTAATCGTTGTTTTGCCATGGCTTCCTGCTATGACTACACGTTTTTTATCCTTGCTTACCTCATATATATATTGCGGAAATGAATAAATAGGTATGCCGAGCTTTTTTGCCGCCAACAGCTCAGGGTTATCTGCCCGTGCATGCATACCCAGTACAATGGCATCGAGATTGCCGGTTATTTTTTCCGGGAACCAGCCGTTTTCCTCCGGCAATATGCCTTCGGCGGCAAGATTACTTTTGGCCGGGTCGTTTATTTCGTCATCGCTGCCGGATATTACATATCCTTGTTTTTTTAATGCGATTGCAAGCTGGTGCATAATTGCTCCGCCTACAGCGATAAAGTGTATATATTTCATGAATATTTTTTAGTAACTTAGTAACTTCGTACAAATGTAATCGAGGTTTCCTTAACTATTTTATTACAAGTAAATTGATTATGCAAAAAAAATCTACTCTTCGCATTGTTCTGCCCATTGCAGCTATTGTAGCAATGTTTCTTATAGCATCTTGCTCTAACTCATCTAAAAAATACGGGTGCCCTAATAAATTGCAGGCTACCACTTTCATTCGCTAGTTGTTATTAATTAACTGTAAGGGGATGTTAGTAATATCCTGTATCTTTTTGGTGTACATATAATTAAAGGCAGCTCAATGGCTGCCTTTAATTATATTGGATTCGTAACTGTTTTGGTTATGGATGTAATGTTATGGTGCCCAGGTTTACTTCTGTACCATAGTTTACCTGTACGTTAACGGAAGTATCGAGATAGGGAATAGCCGCTGCATCAAAAAATACTGTGTAGCTACCTGCCGGCAGGCCGCTGAAAGAATAGAAACCATCTATAACATTGGGTATGGCAGCAAATGTATCAACAGAGCCGTAGGCGTATACGGTAGTGTAAGCCGCGAATGGCAGAATATAACCCTTTATACGGCCATCGGTAAGTGCTGAATACGCCCTGATAACAGGTTTTAGTTTGTACTTGTCATTGCCTGTATGCACAATAGATTTGCCTGCATCAAAATCGAGCCAGATATCATAGGCTGCGCCTGCTTCCAGCGTCTGGTGCAGGTTCAGTTTTACGCCGCTCTGCTGTGCTGAAGGTGTGCCCAGGTCGTAGCTGTTGCCATCTACCACTATTGAGTTGTTGTTTCCCAGTATCAGCCTTATTTGCTCAATTTTCCCTGCGGGTACATTGGTGGTGAGCAATAAAGTATCAAGGCCGTTGCGCAGACGAAGTATGTCGTATATCCCCGCCCTGATGGGTGTTAATGCAAGAGGGCTGTTACCTGCCATAGTCAGTTCTACAGACTGGATATCAATATAAATTGCATCGTAATGAGACGGGTCGTCTTTAAGATGCATGCTTACTTTGGCGGTAGTAGCATTGTTGCTGGTATTTGTTGTATCATCATCTTTCTTACATGAAAAAAGCGTACATACTGCCAGCATCATTATCATTATTAATAAACTATTCTTTTTCATGTTATTTTTCAGACATATTGTAAAAAACCGTGCCTAACTTCCATTAATGCAAAAGGAGCGGCAATGCCGCTCCTTTTGCATTAATAATGAATTGCTTACAGGAAGGAATACCCAACATACAATTGCGCGCTGCGGGTTCTCCAGGCTTCTGAGGCACTGTTGTCTGTGCCATTTACGTCTGAAAATCCAAGTATATAACGGGCGCCTACGCTCAGGTTCAGCGGCAGGTTCAGGTGAAGGCCCAATACGCCTGATATATCGCCGCTTTTAAACAGGTTATCAGCGTCTTTTACCAGGCCGTCTTTATCTTTTACGCTGATAATGGCACTATACTGGGGGCCTACCTGCAACCAAAGGTTGTTGACAATTTTCAGGTCAAACAATATGGGCACACTTACAGTAGTAACGGCAAAAGCGCCTTCTTTGGCTGAAGAGTCGATTAATGTAAATTTTGTAGCCAAACCGTCTTTTTTTGCATTGTAAAGTTTAGTGCCGGTAGTAGTAAAGCTCGTCTGGCTGAAAAGTACCTCGCCGGAAACGCCATATTTCTTAAAAGTTGCATTCAGGAAAAGCCCGCCAAAATAGCCGGTACGAGTAGCATCTCCCCATGTTTCACCCTGCAGTTTCTGAAAATTTGCGCCTGCCTTTATACCCAGTCCTATTTTTACCGGCGATACGGAATTGACGGTAGCGCCCACCTGTGCCTGCGCCATAGCAGGCAGGGCAGCTATGGCCATCATGAAAAATAATTTTTTTAAAAACATAGTTTGGTTTTTGATGAATCGTATTACAAATGTATTAAAGGCCTCTCAAAAAGCATGCCTTATTCACCGGCTTCCATAATAACAAACTGTGACTGTAGCGGTTGTATAGCAGCCAAAACAGTATCCAGCCAATCGCTGCCATATTGGGCAATATAGCCTATGGCATTTTCTGTACGCTCCTGCAGGCTGTGGTTAGGAAACAACTGTTCCTTTAACCGCGATATCCTGTCCAGTTCCACCTGCCTGTTCCTTTTTTCAGCCCGCAGCATTTTCTTTTCCATTACCTGTAGCTGGTGTTTTATTTTAGCCAGTGCGGCCCCGGCAGATGCTGCCAGCGTAGCATCGAGCGAAGTGGCTTTTGTTTTCAGCTTTTCCATCAGTATTTCAAAAGCTTTCGTCTCTTCCCCGGTTTGCCAGCTATTATTTCCTGCGGCTGATAAATACTTTTTTTCAAGTTCCGGCAAGGGCATAAATAAATCCTGTATAGTAAGCCCTGTTTTCCTGCGCAACTCGGCCTGCCTGGCAGGTACCCATAAGGCTGACTGCCGCAGCAGTATGACGGGATAAAACGTTTGATAATGATTAAACAATGTTTTGAGTTGCAGCCAGTAGGCTACTTCTGCACCGCCGCCTATAAATGCCACATCGGGCAGTATTTTCTCCTGCAAAATGCCGCGGAGTATTACGTTGGGGCTGAAGCGCTCAGGGTGCTTGTCCAGCAATTGCAGCAGTTCCTGTTCTGTGAGCGATATTTCGGTATTCAGTACCTCCCACCTGCTGCCATGCCGTTCTATCCTTTCCCGCAGCTGCGCATCCAGGTAGAAAAGGTTAATAGGGCGGGGATGTGCCTGTACTTTATAATCAGATAATTTTTCTACCTGCCGGGAAACGATTTTTTCAGCAGTGTGGTTTAACAGGTCATCTTTTATGATGGGGAGTATCGCTTTTTTAAACTCCGCCTCATCGGCATTAATCACCAGTAAGCCATACTGCCCAAACAAGCTATGCACCAGGTACTGCGTTGCCTCAGCTATGGTTTTATGTTCCATGTATGCTTCGGTGATGAGTTGTTTCAGCTCATCCAGCTTCTCTCCCGGCGGGCCCAGTATTTTGAATAAATCTTTAAGGACAGGCTCCAGGCTTTTGGTAGCCATACGGCCTACAGCGCCGGTTTGCCCGCCGCCGTCCCAAACGAATTTTTTATCTCCGTAGCGGAATGTGCCCAGTTCTTCCAGGTCGTTATCCTCGCTGCCCATGTAGTAAACCGGTACAAAATGTTTATTGGGATACTGCTCATCCAGGGTGTCAGCCAGCTTAATGGCGTGTGCAATTTTATAGATAAAATACAAGTAGCCCGTCATCAGGTTGGGCTGGTGTGCTGTGCAAACGGTAAAGCAATTCTCTTTTTTAAGCAGTTCGATGTTTTTATTTACCGCTTCCAGTTCCGGCAGGTGTGCATATTGCCTTTGTAATATGCCGGTGAGTACTGCCCTGTCAACAGGATAATTTTGTCTTGCCTGTATGGCCTTTTCCAGTCCGGCGCTGTCCGGGGTGAATTCATAAAAAGGTTTAAGGGCTTTGTTATGACTGGTATAGTCAGTTACCAGGCGCGAAAAATAGCCTGTTTCATTGTAAGGAACGTAGGTACAGCTTACATCCACTGGTAATGGTTTTGAGCAACGAAGTTAAAGCCCATAACCCATACTTACATTATAGTACGATAAGTAAACACAATATAAACGAGTACAGGCAGTGCGTTTGCAACTGCCTGTAGAAAGATAACAAGACCTTTAATCAGTATTAATCTACGAACATGTTGGCTATGTCAAAATGCCCGTGGCGGATGTCGCCTGCCGAGCAGGTGCCGCAAGATGTAGAATAGTCAAAACAGTCGTCCTGTACATAACCACAAGTTGGCATACCTATCCAGAAGCTATCCCAGTTGGAACAGGTGGGTGTTCCTGACGGTGTACCGGGACAAACGGTTTCAACCTTTGCTGCAATAAAATTCCAGGTACAGGTGGGGCAGGTAACTGCAGGATCGATAGCCCATATAGATGGGGGATAAGGTGCCAGGTTGGTGCTGCTGCCCGGTGAAAAGGTCATAGGTACGGTTTTTCCTATGATAGTACAGGTGCCGGCATCTTCAGCCAAAAGCGTAATGGTTACATTGCTGCAAACATGAGGTAATACATCGATCATGTAAGTCGGAGTTTGGGCTATAGCTGACTGGCTCCAGGCTATAAACACGGTGAGCAAGAGAAATAGACGTTTCATGATTAAAAAAATTAAAGGTTAAAAATGCGGGTTGTGCGGTGACGGTCTTGTTGCCTATGAAGATAATAAACTAATACTGAAATTATTTATATAAAATATGACAATATTGTACCTTTTTGAATAACATTTTAATGTGTTTAAAACCAATCAAACTGTATCTTGGCCCTGTAATTCAGAATAATGACCGAATCGAATAGTATTAAAAACTGGGCTGAAGATGACCGTCCAAGAGAGAAGTTAATTACTAAGGGGCCTGCGACATTATCTGATGCTGAATTATTAGCCATACTGATTGCAAGCGGCACTAAAGAAAAATCTGCCCTTGACCTTGCCCGCGAAATACTGGCTATGGCCGGTGGCAATTTGCAGGAGCTTGGCAGGTTGGGAATAATGGAGTTACAAAAAACAAAAGGTATAGGTGAGGCTAGGGCCATTACCATAGCCGCCGCGCTGGAACTTGGCCGGCGCAGGCAGGCGGCAGAGGGCCTGCAACGGCAGGTACTATCCAAAAGCTCTGATGCAGCCGATATAGTGATACCCCTGATGAAGGACCTGAACCACGAAGTATTTTGCGTGCTGTACCTGAACCAGGCCAACCGGTTGATAAAACATGAAATAGTAAGTACCGGCGGTATGACCGGCACCGTGGCAGATGTACGCATCATTTTGAAAAATGCACTGCTCTTCAATGCCAATAAGTTAATTATAGCACATAATCACCCATCGGGAAACATTGAGCCCAGCCAGGCAGATAAAGAACTAACCCAAAAGCTGCGCGAAGCCGCGGAATGGATGGACATGCGCCTGCTCGACCATGTGATAGTTGCAGGAAATAATTATATCAGCATGTCTGACGAGGGGCTGATTTAATCCTGCTTATTTCCTATCTTGCAACGGTTCGGAATATTTTGTATTAAAAATCATCTCTATTTATTGGCGGTAAGCAACATGCTAAAGATTGGAGTATTTGGCGCAGGCCATCTAGGCAAAATACATATTCAGCAGTGGCAGGAGGTAGAAGGTGTGGAATTAATCGGCTTTTACGATCCTGATGATGAACAGGCAGCTTCTGCCATAGCGCAATACCAGGTGCCGAGGTATGAAGATATCGATGCGCTTATAGCAATGGCAGATGCCCTGGACATCGTATCTACCACCATCACACACTACGAAGTGGCTAAGCGTTGCCTGCAGGCAGGTAAACATATATTTATAGAAAAGCCGCTTGCCAACACGCTGGAAGAAGGCCATGAACTGGTGACCATGGTAAAGGAAGCCAATGTAAAATGCCAGGTAGGCCATGTAGAGCGGTATAACCCCGCTTACCTTGCATTGGGCGAGGAAACCCTGCAGCCCATGTTCATTGAGGCGCACAGGCTGGCGCAATTCAATCCCCGGGGTACAGACGTATCGGTGATACTTGACCTGATGATTCACGATATTGACATTGTGATGCATCTGGTAAAATCACCCGTAAAACGCATTTCGGCAAGTGGGGTGGCGGTATTGAGCGAGACGGCAGATATAGCCAATGCCCGCATAGAATTTGATAACGGTTGTGTGGCCAATCTTACTTCAAGCCGCATATCGTTAAAGAAGATGCGTAAAATGCGGCTCTTTCAGCGCGATGCCTATATCGGTATCGATTTCCTGGAAAAAAAGACCGAGGTGATAAGGCTGAAGGATGAAGGCGCAGCCAAAAGCATGATGGACATACCGCTGGATATGCCCGGGGGCGAGCGTAAGATAATATCGGTACAGCTGCCTGAGGTATTGCCTTCGAATGCCATAAGAATGGAACTGGCTGAATTTGCAGATGCTATTGTAAACGATAAACCGGTGCGTGTATCGGTATACGACGGTTACCAGGCAATGGATGTGGCGCACCAGATTTTGAAAAAAATGAGTCTTCACAACGAGCTGCACAATGTTTAGCCCGTTTTTGCGTTATAACGTTAAAGTGTCTCTTTTAGTATCTGCAGATGAAATATAATTTTTTACTGTTTTTATCAGTTGCCGGTATACTGGGTGCAGGTTGCAACATCATTAATCCTGCGGAAAAAGTACCTACGTATGTACATGTCGATTCATTCGACTTTGCTATAAATAATGCTGCAAAAGAGGGCTCGGCCCGCCAGCAGATAAACTGTGCCTGGGTGTATTTCGACAACCAGGCGATAGGTGTGTTCGATTTACCTGCTAACATTCCCATTCTTGCAGATGGCCCCGGCCAGGTAGAACTGATACCCGGCGTTACCATTTCCGGCATCAAAGATTATAACACCCAGTATGCTTTTTTTAAACCGGCTACCGTAGATATTACCAATAATCCCGGAGGTGTTATCAACTATACGCCTAAAACCAGCTATTTAACCGACGCGGTTTTCCAGTGGAAAGAAGATTTTGAAACAGGGAATACGTTTATACCTGTAAACAGCGAACTGACCACCGACTCAACCGTTACAAGGGTTACGGATAATGACAAGGTGTATGAAGGTGCAGCTTCGGGTTACATTTATATGGATGGCACCCATTATGAATCTGAGAATATCACTAACTCTTCATTCCCTATATCACAGGGCAGGTCTTTCCTCGAAATAAACTATAAGTGTAACACCTCCTTCCAGGTAGGGCTGCAAACTACTGTTGGCGGTGCTATACAGTACGAATACATTATTGGCCTGAAGGCCAGGGACACCTGGAACAAAGTGTATGTAGACCTATCCCAGTTTACTTCTGTTTACCAGGGTTCAAGTTTCCGGCTGATGATAAAATCTGGCCTGGATGAAGGACTTTCAAACGGTTATGTACTAATTGATAATTTAAAAATTATTTCTTTTTAGTAAAGAGATATGAACCTGGCACCTTCTAAAAAGAGAGCCATCCGCTGGCTGGTATTGCTCGACTATCTTGCCGCAGCCATATCGTGGATAGCTTTTTGGGTGTACCGCCACCGCCTGCTGGAAGCAGCAGGTAAGGAAAATGCAGGGTTACAGACGCGCGATTATCTCCTGGGCCTGCTTATAATACCTGCGGGCTGGCTGCTCTTATACCTGCTCTCGGGTACCTATTTCGACCTATACCGCAAATCGAGGCTGAACGAGATAAACCGTACCCTTATTTCCTGCATACTGGGCAGTATTTTTATATCACTGTTCATTTTTGCCAATGATGCCCCCGATTATTCCTATTTCATTAAAATGACGGGCCGGTACCTGCTGATACATACCGGCTTTACTTTGTTTCTGAGGCTGCTGATACTAAACCGTGTGAAGAAGAACCTGGTAAAAGGAAAGGTGGGATTCAATACGCTGGTAATTGGCGGCAATGAAAAAGCCATTAATGTATACAAGCAGGTAAAGGACAGCCCTAAAGTGCTGGGCAATATCTTTAAAGGGTTTATATATTCCAGTCTTGAGGCTACGAATGGCATGAGCAAATACCTGCCGCAACTGGGCCATATATCCGAACTGGAAGATATCATTGACAAGTTCCAGATTGAAGAAGTGGTTGTTGCAGTTGACTCATCGGAACACCACCTGCTGGAGAACATACTCACCCGCCTTAGCTATCGTCCCGTAGTTATCAGGGTACTCCCCGATATGTACGACATCATCAGCGGTTCGGTAAAAACGAGCAATGTGTATGATGCAGTGTTGATACATATACACCCCGACCTGATGCCCGACTGGCAAAAGGTGTGTAAGCGCGCTATCGATATAGTTGCTTCACTTGTTGCACTTATTATCCTGTCGCCGCTGTACCTCTTTGCCGCTATCAAGGTAAAGCTTTCGTCGCATGGCCCCGTCATTTACAAGCAGAAGCGCATAGGTATGTATGGTAAACCGTTCAACATACTGAAGTTCCGTTCTATGTATATGAATGCCGAGGAAAACGGTCCGGCTTTGTCCAGCGCTGAAGACCCGCGCATTACCCCCTGGGGCAGGTTTATGCGTAAATGGCGCATAGACGAGCTGCCGCAGTTTATTAATATATTAAGAGGGGATATGTCGCTGGTAGGCCCGAGGCCCGAACGCCAGCATTTTATCGATATCATCAGTACTACGCACCCGCATTACCGCTACCTGCACAAAGTAAAGCCAGGCCTTACCTCCTGGGGCATGGTGCAATATGGCTATGCCGAAAATGTGGATGAAATGCGCGAGCGCATGAAATACGACCTGCTGTATATTGAGAACTGCTCCCTTGCGCTCGATTTGAAAATTATGCTGTACACCCTGAATGTATTATTCCAGGGTCGTGGGAAATAACATGCCGTTATTTACGTTCAGGTAGCCGATAGCCTCTCCCGCAATAAAGAAACTACCCGTTATCAGCAAAGCATCATCATTGCCCAGGTTTTCCCTTGCCGTTCTTACCGCATCGTCTACCGTCACATATATTTCACCGTTCAGGCCATGTGTATCCGCTATCTTTTTTAGCTCGCTGGCAGGCATGGCACGGGGTATCTGTGCACTGCAGAAGTAATATTTAGCATCTTTCGGGAAAAGGGATAAAGCCTCGTTAATGTCTTTATCGCGCACAAAGCCGGTTACTATATGTTTGGTTTTTGCCGGTATCTTTTCCCATTGCTGCATCACCTCTTTTATGCCTGCGGGGTTATGCGCCACATCGGTAATAATGAGGGGGCGTTGCTGCAAAATATCCCAGCGGCCACGCATACCGGTCAGGCTCTTCACCCTGGAGAGGGCATGCAGGGTCGTTTCAAAAGATATGGGCAGTCTTTGGGTAGATACCAGCACATCGATAGCTGCCAGTGCTGTTTTTATGTTATGTTGCTGGTAGCTGCCTGCCAGGTCGCTGTGCAGGTCGTACATCTCGCGGCGGGCGCGGTGTACTGCTTTAAAGTATTGGTAAAGATGGTCTTGCTTGATGCGCACAAGGTCCCACATCGCATCGGCATAATACATAGTACTTTGCTTTTGCACTGCCTGCTCAAAAAATACGCGCTCGGTTGCAATGTTCTGCTGGCCTATAATAACGGGCACACCCTGCTTAATGATGCCTGCTTTTTCGGCAGCAATTTCAGGCAGGGTATTGCCCAGCATATCCATATGGTCGTAGCTGATATTGGTAATGACCGATAGCATCGGCGTGATAACATTCGTACTGTCCAGCCTGCCACCCAACCCGGTTTCTACTACCGAAAAATCTACCTCTGCCTCTGCAAAAGCTACAAAAGCCATTACCACGGTTATTTCAAAGAAAGAAGGTTGTATCTCCTCTATGGCCGCTTTATTGCGGGCTACAAAATTAACCACCCATTGCTTACTTACCTGTTCGCCGTTGATGCGGATACGCTCACGGAAGTCAACCAGGTGCGGGGAGGTATATAAGCCCACTTTATAACCGGCATCCTGCAATACCGCCGCTATCATGTGGCTGGTACTGCCCTTGCCGTTGGTACCGGCTATATGTATCGATTTGAATTTATTATGGGGGTCGCCCAGTTTGCTGCAAAAAGCCAGCGTGTTGGTCAGGTCTTTTTTAATAGCTGCCGCCCCCTGTCTCGAAAACATGGGAAGCTGTTCATACAGGTAGTCTACTGTTTGCTGATAATCGGCGTTGATATCCATACAGATGGATTAAGAGCGTGTTTTGAATACAAAAGTAATATTTCCAAACTGCTCCTGCGGTGCTTCGTTACTTTTATTAAAGCGGACTTTATCCAGTTTTTTCAATGCTATAGAGCGTAGCTCGGCATTGCTGGCCGAAACTATTTGTTTATTCACTATGAGGCCGTCCCTGTTTACCGTAATGCGTATCACTACCTTTCCGCCTTCGCGAAAATCGGCCTCAGGCGGTGGAAAGGCAATAATGCTCCTGTGCGCCAGGTTGTGGCTGATGCCATTGCCACTGCCGGGTATGCCGCTGTAGTTATTTGCACCAGGAGTGCCGCCGGGTACGCCGCGGTCGCCATTGCCGGTTGTATTGCCTTCGCCTGTGCCCGGGTGGTTGATGCCGGCGCTGTTGCCGCCGCGCCCGTTGCTGCCTCCATATACATAGCGTGGCTGTTGGGGGCGGGTATCACTGTTATTTTCTGTTTGCTGTTGGTTAGCCGGGCGCTTGCGCCTGCTTTCATTTTCCGTACGGTTGCGGTTGACGGTTGTATTCGTTTTCGTTGCTGTTACTTCCGGGGCTTCGGGGTCGTCGGTGCGCATCATATCGGCAGCTTCGCTTTTATCTGCCGCACTGGGGTTGTAGGCTACCGATGCATTGGCGGCGGCAGGGTCGTCTGCGGCCATAGGCTGCGATATGCCGCTGCCATCTTCGCTGGTGCCCAGGTTTACCTCCATACCCAAATCTTCCTGCTGCTCGGTGGCAGGTAAGGTATAGCCCAGCAATAACAGCAACAGCAGGAGTACAATGTGTACACCGGCAGTCCATATTGCGGCCTTTTTATTAATGGGTTGTTCAGCGTTGCTCATGTAGTACTAAAATAAACAATCAAATGCAAGAAATACGTTAATGTGCAAAATCCGTGTCATAATTGCGCATCCGCTCAATCGGCGGGTTGTAGTAGCCAAATTTGACCTGTGGAAATTCCTCGTGTATCAAATCCATCATTTGCCTGATGCCTAAATACTCGCCCGTATCCGTAATGCCTATTTTACCCAGGTACCAGTCGGGGTCTATATTGAAATTGCGCCACTGTATCATGCTCAGGTTCGTATATTTTATCACCTCGCGCAGGGCTTCATACTCTTCCACGCTATCGGTCATGCCGGGAAAGGTAAAGTAATTGATGGAAGCCCATCCATCATATTTACGCACAATACGCAGGCTTTCTATGATGTCTTCAAATTTATAATTGTTGGGCAGGTAGTACCGGGTATATACTTCTTTACGTACTGAGTTCAGGCTCACGCGTATGCTGTCCAGCCCCGCCTGCATCAATTTCTCCACCGCATCGGGCTTGCTGCCGTTGGTATTGATGTTGATGCTGCCTTTTTGCGTATGCTTGCGCATCTCTATAATAGATTCGCGTATGGTCTCCCACATCAGCAGTGGCTCACCTTCGCAACCCTGTCCAAAGCTTACAATGGGGTAAGGGGCCGTTTCCAGGTGTGGAACGGTAAACTCTACAATCTCTGCAGCCGTGGGTTTAAACATCAGCCTGTCCTGAGAGGAAGTAATGATTTCCGTTTCGGGCTGGAATGATATACAGCCTATGCAGTTGGCATTGCACGCGGGCGATGAAGGTATGGGGCACTCCCAGCGGCCCATAAAATAATTGCGCGCGGCAGGGCAGTGGTAAGTAAGGGCGCAGTTATCGGCAAGGTGCTGCACCAGCCTGTTGTGCGGGTAGGCTTCCAGCATGTGCTGTACCCCTTCCTTTATTTTTGTATCGTTGTAGCCGCTGCATTCCTGCCTTATATCCTGCTCTATACGGGTGGCGGGCACATAAAACTTATCATCGTGCCAGCCTGCTGCCGTATAGCAAAACAGGGGCAGGGTCTGCGCATCGGGGATGGCCTCGAAGGCCGCCAGGTAAAAACCGGTATGTGCAGGCGGTATGAAAGCGGCAACAGCCCATCCTTTTTCGCACAGGCGCATTTCGCCTGTTTCCACATCTATACCAATGCCCCTGCGGTCGGGCAGTTCATAAAGCGAACCGCCGTCGGGCAGTTCTATCCAGTCCTCTTCAGGTATGGGCAAGGCATCCCAACCCGAGCGGCCACAGGCGTACAGTGTCGTATCTTCAAAAATATTTCCCTTCCCGTCAGAGTACAGCAAATATGGCGAACTGTTCAGCATTTAATGTAAAATTCAAAAGTTAAAAGTCAAAAATTAAAGTCGTTAGTTGATAGTCGTTAGTCGTTAGTAGAAAGTATAAAGCTGTTATTTAATGACTGAATTAACCCAATTAACTTATTTAACTCAATCAACCAATCAACGAAGCAACTAATTACCCAAACAACAAATTCCCAATTCCTAATTACAAAATCCAAATTCCAATCAACCAACTACCAATCGGCAATACGTTTCTTTCTGCCTGCTTCAATATGGGCAAAGCAAAACGCTTCAAATATTTCGTTGTCTATATCCGCATTTGTGATATTCCACTGGTATAAGCGGTTGTCTTCGCAATCTATAGTCAGCGTACCGAAGCGCAGTATTACCCGTTCCACCTCCGGCCAATTCAGGCTGCGTTTGCGCGAGGTGATGGGCAATTTAATGCCCTGCTCATCTATGCGTATAATTTGCACCTGGCTGCTGCTGCGCTCCCAGAATATGGAAAAAAGTATAGCTGCCGCCAGTACGCCAAACATAACTGCGGGCGGTGTCCAGTGTTTGATGGCAAAAAATATAGCCAGCCCGCCCATAATCGAAAGCTCTGCTATGCGGAATGCAAAATTTACCCGGACAGCCGTTATCCACTTATTGCGGAATAGCGATAATATTAACACCAGTACACCTGCGCCTGCCAATACAAGGCTCCAGGTAGCAACAGGATAAAACAGGCGTATTACTGCCCCCGTACCAATCATAGCCAAAGCAGCCATTAAGTGGAGGGCGGTCACCTGGTGCGGTTTCACCCTTTCCTCCGGCAGCATCAGTTCAAAAGTCATAAGGTGCAAAGTTAAGCTAATGCCTGCATCTGACCGATAATTATGTGTATGTGTATATGGATTTATATAACATTTCTTTTGGAGTACCAGTAAACAGTTTGCCGCAGGTTTGCCATGGCTTAAGAAAAAATAAGCCCTGCTACACCTGAAAGTAGCAAGGCTTACATGAGGTTATTTATTGGATTATTTGTTTATACTATTATTGCTTTTATCTGCCGGTTCATTTTTACCCAGCTTTTCGATAAACAGCGTTTGTGTAGGATATGCAAAGTCAATGCCTTCTTTTTCAAATGCCTTGAATATTTCAAGGTATATAGCCTCCTGTTTATCCATGTAGAAATTATAGTCGGCACTCAATATGTAATACACGAATTCAAAGTTGAGGCTGGAGGCCCCGTAGCCTGAAAAATTTCCCCGGTCAAATTTTACGTCGGTTTGAGCTTCGATAATGTCCTTCACTATTCCCGGCACACGTTTTACCATATCGTAAGTCGACTGGTAAATGATACCAAGGCTGAATACGACACGCCTTTGCTGCATACGCTTATAGTTATGCACGCGCGCATTAGTGAGGTCGGTATTGGAGCATATAAGCTGCTCGCCGCCCAGTGTACGCAGGCGGGTTGTTTTGATGCCGATATATTCTACCACCCCCATTTTATCATCCACTACAATAAAATCGCCCAGTTCGAAAGGCCGGTCGAAGAAAATAACAAAATAGCTGAACAGGTCGCCCAGTATGGTTTGGGCAGCAAGGGCGATAGCGATACCGCCAATACCGAGGCCGGCAATGATGGCCGATACATCGTAGCCAAGATTGTCGAGCAGAAATACTACGCCGAGCATCCACAGCACTACATTGATTATTATGATAAGGCCGCGCGCCTGTTTCTCTTTTGTTTCACTGTCTTCCTGTCTCTTCAGGAAGTTGAATATGAAATATTTGAGGCTGGTAGTAATGATGCGCAGCACATAAAATGTGAGCACGAACAGCATGGCCGCAAATATTATTTTCTCAACTCTTGCCGGGAGGACAAGGTATGTTATAGCCATGTAAATGGCCCCGAAATAGAGCAGGGGGATACCTGATTTTTCAATACCGTTTATCAGGAAATCATCAATGGTGGTTTCTGTCTTTTCCGACCATTTCCTGAGCCTGCTTAAGACCACGGAGCGGACGATGCGGATAACGATAAAGGAGCAAACGATAATGCCGAGGGCGATAAGATAACTCTGTACTGTGTTGCCAAAATAGACCTTGTCCATCATATTATTCATAAATTGTTGCCTCTTTAGTATATGGTGCGGCGCACCTGTTGTAACAATAGGGAGTTCCCCCCTGTGGTTCAGTATGTGTGGCTGCGTGTAGTAATCTGCCTTGCCTGATGGCTGCAAAGGTACAAAGAAAAAATTTTGAGGTTTTTTGTGAAGGCCCTTATGGTATACAACTATCCCTGCACTGGTTATCTTCAAAAGTTTTTTCTATTTGTACAGTAGTATGCTCTATTCCAAATGTATCATGCAATTGCCTTCTCAGGCTGAAAATAAATTCATCTGTATGGCCGGCCGGCATCACCAGGTGTGTAGTTAAAGCAATTTCGGTAGTGCTCATGGCCCATACATGCAGGTCGTGTACTTCCTTCACACCCTGCATGCTTAGCAGGAAATTTTTTACTTTTTCCAGGTCAATATCTTTGGGCACAGCATCCAGTGCAAGGTTGATAGAATCAATGAACAACCGCCATGCACTCCATATTATAACGATAATGATAAGAAAACTAATAGCAGGGTCTATCCAGTTGGCCCCTGTCAGTTTTATCAGCAGCCCTGCTATTACCACCCCTGCCGAAACCCCTGCATCTGCTGCCATGTGCAGGAAAGCGCCCCGTATGTTCAGGTCGCCTTTTTGCCCTTTCATAAACAGTAGTGCAGTGGCTGTATTGATACCGATGCCAATTGCAGCTACTATCATAATGGTATTGCCGGCCACTGCTTCAGGGTGGCCCAGTTTGCCCACTGCTTCCCAGCCAATGGCCACTACTGCACCGAATATCAGCAGTGCGTTGAGTATAGACACCAGTATAGTGGTGCGCCTTAGTCCGTAGGTATATTTATTCGTCGGCTTCCTTTTGGCGAGCCACATAGCCCCCCATGCAAACATAAGGCTCAGTACGTCGCTGGCATTGTGCCCCGCATCGGCCAGCAGTGCCGATGAATTTGCTGAAAACCCGTATACTACTTCCACCGCTACAAACAGGATATTCAGCCCTATGCCTATGGCAAAGGCTTTGCCGTAGTTGGCGGGCTGGTGTGTATGGTGTCCGTGCCCCATGCGTTCAATGCTACATAAATAATACCACCGCTATATCTTTAATACATAACAGGATAAAAAAAGTTCGCCAAACGTTTTTCATTCAGTGGACTTGTGGGAAAACGTTGAAAGCTATTACAGGTAAAACGTATCTGCCTTATGCTCTTCTATCGAATTGAGTTCGCTCATTACGCAATCGGTAACGGCTACTACCTCGTGCCATATATAAGGGGGTACCTCCAGCCTTGCAGGGCCGTTTACAACTGCTGTTTGTATTTCTGCATCATCTATATGCTTCCAGTTGACCGTGCAGCGGCCATGCAGCACCAATAAAATTTCCGGGTTCTTGGTAGCCGATGCCCCTTTATGGTAATGCCTGCCGCTTACTGTGCCCGCTTTGCGATACAGTATGAGTTGCCTGCCGCTGCGGGCATGTTCATATTCGGCAGTGAAGCCGCGGTCGTCGCTGTTGTGGGGTATGGGTGTTATGGTCATTGTGCTGTGCCTGTTTCTGTTGTGGCTGTTTCCGCCTGTGCGGTTGCATCGCCAAATATTTCGCCGCTGGGCAGCTTCACTTCAAAATCTTTCAGTTCTTTCATTACATTACCCTGCAGGCGCAGCCTGTCGGCGGCTGCCAGTTCGCGCAGGCGCCAGCCCAGGTACAGGTCGCCCGTAGGGATGCTCGTTTTATTAATAGCCTGCGACACAATGCGCGATGCTTTCTGGAATTGGTGCGAACAGAAGCTTACCAGTTGTTCATCATAATAAGTTTCGGGCTGCGAGGCAATTTTTTTGCCGCCGCCATGGGTGCGTATACCTGCATTTTCATTTACCAGCTTCTGCCATTCATCGCCATCCACTTCCAGCTCGGCAGGGGTAACGGCGCGTGCCAGCCTGCGGGCTTTTACCAGTTCTTTCGGTAATACTTCACTTATATTCTTCGGGTAGAAAACCTTGCCATTGGCATCCAGAAAAGGAAGATTGGCAATATTGAGCAGGAAAAAGCGCCCCATGTGTTTGCCCATATAAGGCAGCAGCCAATAATAGGCACATACATCGGCTGCGGCAGGCGCCATCCAGAACCATACCTGTGCTGTTTCATCTTTGTACATAGCAGCCGATACTTCCAGCATGCGCTCCATATCGTCTGCTTTCAACTCCTTATCCTGCGGCACTACCTGTTGCCAAAACTGTGTACGCATTTCACTAAAGCCCTGGCCTTCCGCCCTTTGAAGGGGGCCTACGTGCAATATATCTTTCAGTACCACCACTTCGCCTGCCATAGACGGTTCGGTAAGTATAGCTTCACTAAGTGGCGCGGCGGCAAGGTCGCCTACTACAAAATGATAAATCATGCTGGCAAAAATAGACAAAACGCCCAAGCGCTGCAGGGGCTTTTATACACAACAAAAGCCGGGTTGTGAAAAAGTGTGTCCCTTATTGAGGAAATAAATGCATAACCATAGTGTGGTAAGATTTTTTCAGTCTGTATAGAGTCAATATAATAAAGAGGTTAAATGTGTGGCATCATTTATATGATTTGGTTTAAACGGGGGTATTAATACGGGGTTTGAAGTGATATTCATGTTTTTATACTATTTTTCAGGTTCAAATTATGAAAGAGAGCAGGGGAAACATGCGGCGAAATAATTACCTGGAGAAACTGATTGGTGAAGACCCGGTCTTTTCACTGGAGAACAGGGTATTCAATGCCGTTTGTGTTATATCGATGCTGGTACTGGCCGTTTTCACTTTTCTCAACATTGTAATGCTGGGGGCATTCCTGATTTCCGTAGTTTTTATTGCGGCATTCGGGATTTTGTGTTATCTCTATTACAACAGCAGGGTACACCACAGGTATAAAACGGGTACGACCGTATATGCCATCACATGCCTCTCCACTATCGCTGCCAATTATTTTTATAACGATGGGATACAGGGGCCTACCATACTGGCCTTTTTCATGTCGTTTCAGTTTATAGTGGCTACCAAGCCTCAAAAGCAATACGGGTTATGGTTTTTGCTGCATATAGCTATTGTAGCAGGGTTGATGGTCACTGAATATTTGTATCCTGCAATGGTGGTAAAGACATACGTATCTGAGCCGCAGCGCATACTGGATATATGGATGACCTACGTAGTAATCCTTTCTTTTATTTTCATGATATCCGTTTACGTCCGCAACAATTATAACCTGCGCCGTATAGAAGCGGAAGATAAGGCCACTGCCATTGCAGAGCAGAACTGGCGCATTGCCGTGCAGAACGAGCAGCTGGAACGGCTGAATTACGAGAAAAATAAGTTGTTTTCTATCATCAGCCACGATTTGAAAAGCCCGCTCGATACCATAAAAGGCTACCTGGAACTAATGACGGAGCAAGAATTGGACGAGACTGAAAAGACACATATAAAGGGCGAACTCTTATCGCTTACGGGTAGCACATCTGATATGCTGGTGAATTTGCTATCATGGTCGAAAGCGCAGATGGAAGGTGGTAAGGTAGACCTGCGCAGGCTGAATGCAGCCGAAACACTGGAAGCTACGCTGGAGGTACAGGAAAGGCTCGCAAAGAAAAAAGACATATCGCTGTCGCACTATATAGACCCTGGGATATATGTAATTGCCGATCATGATATGCTGCAACTGGTAATGCGCAACCTTGTTAACAACGCAGTGAAATTTACACCGCAGGGAGGGGCTATACATGTAAAAGCAGTGCAGGGCGAAAAGTATTGCCAGCTTATGGTTGAAGATAACGGGCAAGGTATCCCCAATGACAAGCAGAAAGATATATTCTCCCTGAAAACATCTACCTACGGCACAGGCAATGAAAAAGGGGTTGGCCTGGGCCTCGCTTTGTGCAAGGAGTTTATCGAAAAACAGGCGGGCAGGTTATGGTTTGAAAGCGTGCCGGGCGAAGGCTCAACTTTTTATATTCAACTGCCATTATCTGTAAAGGAAGAAGTACCGGTATAATTTATCATTGTTTTTATAACGAAGAAGCCGCCTCAGGAATGTTGAGGCGGCTTCTTTTGTATGGTACATTATGATTACCGGTGGCTGATGACCACCTTGCTGCTCTGTATCGTTTTATTATCGGTTTGTATCAGCAAGGTATAATTGCCCGGTGTATAACCTGCCGTACTGATGACGAAGTGCGTATTGGCGCCATCCAGTTGGTAGGCAGACACACTGCGGCCCAATGCATCGTACAGGGTCATAGTGCCTTTTACCGGGGCAGGCATTACTATCTGTACCCTGTCGTCGGCAGGGTTGGGGTATATGCTGGCTTTGGCGGGCGCTACATCGTTTACAGACAGGGGAACCCCATCGTATAAAAAGAAATCGTCTACAGCCGCTTCTACCGTTTGCTCATTTGTCGTTACTTTGTCTGATGCAACAAAGCGCATGGTAATATCGGTTCTTACCGGCAAATATTCATCAAGCGCGAATATCCTGCGGCGCCAGCTGTTGTCAGACTGTAATGTGTTTTCCACATTGTACCATATAATACTGTTGTTGCTTCTTATCTGCACCTGCCAGGGGTCCATTTTGCGGGCAGCATTGTAGCCGCTGTTTTTATCATTGGAGAACCAGCGGTAATACTCAATCATCGGGTACACATAGCCCGACAGGTCGAGTGGCGGGGTCATTAAAGTAGTCTTGCCGCCGTCTACATCGCCCGAGTTGATAGAAGAACCAGTGCTGTTGCCGGTTACCACACACTTGCCGTTGCCGGTAGTGTGGTCGGCGCTTGTTTGCACCGGAGTACCATTGGTATAAGTTCCTGTCGGCTTTATCAGTATCCATTTGCCCGATGTGGCATTATCGCCTGAAACACCGCCTGCTGTCCAGTCTTCGCCCGTGCCGTCGTCAAACGTGGTCTTTTGCGTTACATGTATGCCTACGCCAAACTGGTAAGGCAGGTTGGAACGATAAGCCTCGGAGGGGTCTGAAAAATAGCTGTTTGGGAAGGTTGCAGAAGGGATAGACAGTACATCGTACACGTGGAAGTAGTAATCGATAATGCTGCCTGAAGCCTGTCCCGGTATGGTGGCAGAGAATGTGCCGTTGTTATTGGTCATTGTCAGCGTATCCCATGCAGAGGTATTCCTCTTTTTATATATCAGTTTCAACGACTGGAAAAACTCGGGGTTTACCAGTGTAAGTGTAGCCGTAACATCAATAGGCGTATTGGCGGGCTGGTGTGCCAGTTCCGTATGGTTCAGTACCGCATCGGCCAGCAGGTAAATGCCGTGTTTTGCAAAAGCGGATGTGATGGCTGCAAAATGCGGGGTGCCATTGCTGAAGTCGGCATCGTCATCGTCATTCAGCAGGGCCGATATCAGTACGTCATGATAGATCTCCCCTTCGGCCCCGTTAGGCCCGTTGGGCAGGTCGTAGTAAGTAGATGTAAACAAATCGGTCATCAGAGGGAAGCTATCTACATTTTTTGCAAAGTCGTACCATGCGCCTGCTATGATTTCCCCGTCGGCATGTACTTCGCCTTTTATATCCATCGGGTAAACTTTCGGATTGATATCGTACCTGCGTATATAGCTGGTAGGTGTGCTGGTATTGCGGCCCAGTACAGAGTCCCTGCTGATGCTCATGCCCCATACGTCGGCAGTACCCTCACCCAGTGCGCCGTTGCGGAAGTTGGCATTTTGAGAGCCATAGAAGTATGAATTGATGCCGTGGCCATATTCATGGTAAATGATATCGCCGATTTCGGCAAATGATTTACAACCGCCGCCGGCAGCATAAAAGTTGATAGAAGTACCGCTGAAGAATGCATTACACGTGCCGCTTGTAACGTCTACATTGGTAGTAAGCGGGAAATCCAGGTCGGTAAAACCGGGGAAGTACGGTTTCATGAAATCATGTACACGGGTAGTGTGGTAGTATGCATTTACCGCCCTGTCGCTGGAAGAACCGGTATTGGGGAATGTGTACACATTGCCTGTACCGGTAAAAGGCACTGCCGAAAAAGCAGGAGTACCTACACCGCCGGCCACTACTACTTTTGACCACAGGCCCTGCAGTGCAAAATCGACAGTAATGTTAGGGGAGCCGTCAGCTATAAAACCGCTGGCATCTACATTTACAGGTACGCCATTATTTACTACTACCTGTAAGTTTGCAAGCGGCTCAAGCGTAGCGGGTGTAATTGTATTGGTAGCGTATACCATGCCTTTTACGGTTACATCTGCCGCCTCTTCCACTTTGTTGGTGCGGTACAGCAGTTCGCCGTTGGTAGCATCTATATAACCTTCCAGTTCTACCGGCTGGTTGCTTTCCGTTTCGTTGCCCGATACGGACACCTTCCAGGCGGGGTGCAGCTCATAATGTGCGCCTGTAGGTATAGGGAACCATACCCAGTCTGTGGCAATAGTCGTATTGGTAACATTTACACTGTTTATGCCGTCCATAATCGCGTTGGCCTGCAACACATCCTGTGCGCCCAGTTTCGCAGAAACATTGCCGGGTGTACCGTAAGAGGTGTTTTTTATACGTACCAGCCTGCCGTCTTTGGTAAAACGGAAGCTGAGGCGGGCAAATACCACAGGGTGGTTATTAAAAGACTGTTCAAAGTCTACATAAGCGGCCTTTGGTGCAGTCATATCGCGTACCTTATGCCATTCTGCACTGTTGATGCCCAGGTCTTTCAGGTAGTTGTCCATTACATACAAAGCCTTTACCTCGTTACTACCTCCGGGTACGCTGAAAGCATTACCGAAAATGTCGTTGAATGTGCCGCTTACCTTATCGAGGCTGATGTGCCAGCCCGGGAAGTTGCGTGTGACCTGCGCACGGGTACTTTCAATCAATCCTGCTTCAATCGGACTTTGTGTAGCAGCATCATTAAACACAGTCCGGTTGTACGAGTGGCTATAGTTTTGCGCCACTGCCTGCATACCCAAAGCCAGGAGACCTAAGGTCAACAAAGAGTTTCTCATATTTACTTAAATGTTATCGGAAAATGAAGTTTGTAAAATATTAAATCTAAATGTAAAAAAGCGCCAATTAACGAATTTGTGGTGTATCTATGACAATTGTGTGGCAAATAATGCTATATTATTATGAATAATGTATATACATTAGTTGATTAAAAACAAATTAAAAACAATTCGTTGTAGAAGATTGCAGGAGGTGAAAAATGTTGTAATTTCTGCGATTTATTTAAAGGGTTTGGTTCGAATCCTTGCCAAACCTATGTTGTGCGTTTGTATTTTTTAAAATTGCTTTTCAAACCTCTCTCCGTTTAATTTATATATGCTTCCGTCTGTCATCCCAAACCATAGTTCACCATTTTTATCTCCGTAAATTGAGAGAGCAAAATCACTCGTCAGTCCGTTTGTCCTGGTGTAATTTTTCATGACTGTTCCATCAAATTTCCATACACCCGCATCTCGGTCTCCAAACCAAATATTTCCTTTGTTATCTTCAGCGATTGTAAAAACGTGTTCCAATGTTCCTTGAGGCGATTTATCTGCATTTCGTTTACTATTGGGGTGAATCAAATTGTTCTTATATGAGAAATTAAATATTGAATCACCATCTTTTAGTAATACACCAATTCCATTATTTCCGATCCAAAGCCTGCCTTTAGAATCCTCCAAAATACTTCGTATGTGCAAAGGCTCAATTTTTCTGTCAAATCCTAATGTTTCATCATTAATGATTGTAAAATCACTTCCATTATACCCAAAGACACCTGCATAAGTTGCAAACCAAATCATATTATTTTTGCCTTTTGAAATATCGGTTACAGCAAATAAATTATCAACAGGATTAAGAATTTTATGGTGAGGGAAAGCTAAGTAATTTAATTTTTGCCCATCAAATCTATAAACCCCGTCTTTAACTCCTGCTTCAAACCAAAGGTCGTTATCTGATTTCATCCATTGACCCTGTAAAGGTTCTTTACTTTGAATTTGGAAATTGTTTTGTAATGTTTTTGTATTTGCATTAGTGTGATTAGCTATCCTTGTGCCATCATAACTGCTCACTCCCATTTGCGTATTAAACCAAATAACACCTTCTTTGTCTTCTTGAATTGAATGGATTTGGTTATCAGTCAGCCCTTCATTACTGCTGAAATAAATGAATGTTTTACCGTTATAAACAGCAACGCCTTCCCGAAGACTTCCAAACCAATAATTTCCTCTGCTGTCTTGAAAGATAGAGCTAATTCCTGAAGTAAATTTTAAGGTGTCGGTTTTTGAAGTTATTACCAATTCAGGCTTGTTAGTTTCATTTTCTGTTGATTTCTTTTCAACGCAAGAAAAGTTCAGGGTCAATAAGAGAATTAGGCAAATCATTTTTATTATTTTGTTCATTTCAGGGTTTTCTAATATGACGCATTGCGTCAATGTACTTAAAAATAGTGGGGTTACGAATGTATTTCATAACATTCAAAAGTAGCTAAACAGTTAAAACCCTCAAATCTTCAACAAACAGGTTCGATAAACGTCCAAAGAGGTTCACATCAAAACAAAGAGGCCGTCTCAAAACCAATTGAGACAGCCTCTTATGCAAGGTTGTTTAATGTACAGCTTTTTATTTCCCGAAATAGAGACGCAAACCGAAGGTGCAGCCATAGGAGGTTGTGGTGTTGGTTTTAACGGCCCCCAGTATCGTGTTTAATGTTCCTTTGTTGTCTGCCAGTTGATAGTTTTTGTCCTCATCGTTGGAAAATGTCTGCGACATGTAGTATACACCCAGGTCCAGTGCCAGCTTATCAGTTGCCATAAAGCTTACAGCAGGTTGGACTATGAACCCCAAAGCTCCCGTTTTGTAGGAAAAATTTCCTGTTTGTGATGTGCTTTTATTAAGGCCTACACTATATCCTGTTGCTGCCTGTGCTTCAAAATATGCATTCACATCCCCATCGGGGTTTTTATCATTAAACGCTGCCTTTGTAATCAGCCAGTTTTCTTTTCCCGGCACAGGAGATGCGTCATATACGGCAGTCACACTATTGCCCGACTGTACGAATTTATAGATGGCCTCATAGTCAAATGTAGCAGTAGTGTTATAAGTATATTTGTTCTGTACATTATACACTATGCCGGCATCGGTTGTAACAACCCATTTTTTTGCCACCCTGTGCTGAAACTTAATCACAAGCGGAATACTCAAACTGGTAAAATCCAATTTTTCTATAATGGGCTGTTTCGCTGTGATGAGCTGCCGGAACACATCATTCTTAAAGTCTGTAGCCTTATACTCTGTATGAAATGAACTCAACCGGGTATGGCCTGAACGGGAAAAGTACATGAGCCCCGCACCGATACCGAAATGACGTTTCTGCCCGAAGAAGTAGCCCACCTGCCCGTTCACCCCAAATGTTTTACCATTTGAAAAGGTCACATTACCCACCTCGTTATTAACCGGGGTTGGGTAATGTTGGGCAAAATCGTACATGGTATACCGCTGGTCTAAGGCACCGGTATTCATGTTCACTTCAATGAACCAGGCAGGAAACTTGCTGCTGTAGTCTTTTTTATCTGTTGCCATTGACGACAAAACCAGGAGTGATGCAGCCAACGTAAGAAAAGTCTTTTTCATAAATTTTGATTTAAGAAAATTTAGTTTTTAACAAGTTTACCTACTGCTATCCGCACCCCGTTCTGGTAACAAATAACCGAATACATGCCCGCAGCTATATCGCCCACATATACCCTGGTCTTTGAATTAACGGGTTCGGTTGTCCTGATAGATTTTCCGGTCATATCCAGCAGTTCTACACGCAGGTTATTAGCCCCGATGCCTCCTATCTCGATGTCTGCATAATCCGTAGCAGGATTGGGGTACACTTTTACAAAAGCAGTTGACGGCTGCACCGGCCCGCGCACACCGGTAGGTGCGTTGTAGTAGGTCTTTTGCGAGCAGTCCCCGTCTTTTGTAATTACCCAATAGTATTTATGTGTGAAATCGGGTTTTTCGTTCAGGTAATCCTGGTTCTTTTCACCGTAAAGAACTACTGAATCGAGCGTAGCGGCATCATCGTACCCCCACTGGTACCCTTCCATTGAATTGTCGAGGCATACGAAGTGTTGGTTGTAGTATACTACCGTTGGTATCACTGCAGTATTGTTATTGCTTACTTCAACTTCAAACGAGTCGCTGGAGGTACAGGTAAAACCGGTTACGTTCGCTGTCAGTTTAATGACCACCTTTCCTGCATGGATAAAGTTGATAAGGCTAAACTGTTTGTTGCCTCCTGTAGACCATATCTCCGCATTATTTGCCGTCCAAGTATATTCCACACCTGCCGGTTGCGGGTGTTCGGCGCTGAAATTCTGGAACAGGGTATTATTACATACACTGCCCAGCGATTTGGTTTCGATAGTTGGAATGACCGGTACGGGCTGTACAGGCAATGTAACTGTTTCTGTATTCGCGCAACCATTTGCCGTAAGTGTATAAAGGTACTTGACATCGGTCTGCGTCAGCAGGCTGCTGGATAATGTCTCATATATGCCGCCTGTGCCGCTGGCTGTTGCAGGGGTAATGCCGGCTAGTGCTGCGCGTGTCCACGTAAAGAATGTACCTGTTGTCAGGCTCTGCGGCGTGTATTCAAAAGTAGTGTGGGCGCATATTGCAGATGGCGTGAGCGTACTGCTGAGCTTCGGTGTCGGATTCACTTTGATGCCGAAGGTTTCAGCGTTGCCGGTACAACCGTTTGCTGACGGTGTAACAGTAATTGTAGCCGCTACCGGGGCCGTAGCTGTATTGCCCGCCGTAAACGATGTAATATCACCTGTGCCATTTGCTGCCAGTCCTATCGAGGTGTTGTTATTCGTCCAGCTATATAGCGTGCCGGTTACATTGCCACTATAGTTAACCGTTGTAGTCGGGGCATTATTACATACCGTTTGGTCCGGCACCGCAGCAACATTGGGTATGGGGTTTGCCGTTATGCTAAAGTTGCCTGCCTGCCCTGCACAGTTGTTGGCCACAGGCGTTACTGTTATTGTGGCTACTACTGGTGCCGGGCCGGTATTTGAAACGGCAAAGGCGGCAATATCACCCATGCCGCTGGCAGCGAGGCCAATGGAGGTAGCGCTATTCGTCCAATTATATACAGTGCCGCTCACTGTTCCTGAGAAGGTTATGGGATTAACCATAATGCCGTGGCATAATGACTGACTGGAAACAGCCGCTACTGTAGGTGTAGGATTAACGTTGATGTTAAACATTTTGGCTGTACCTAAACAACCGTTTGCGGAAGGTGTCACGGTTATTGTTGCAGTGACCAATGTGTTTGAACTGTTAGCTGCATTAAATGACGGGATATTGCCCGTACCATTTGCGGCTAAGCCTATAGATGTTGTATTATTCGTCCAGTTATAAGTACTACCTGTAACTGAGCCACTGAAGTTAATGGCAGTAGTGGCTGCACTGTTACATAATGCCTGGTTGGAGATATTCGCTACATCCGGCGTTGGGTTCACGGTTATGGTAAAGGTGTCTTTGGTACCTGTGCAGCCGTTTGCCAATGGTGTTACCATCACCATCGCTGTTACAGGTGCACTGGTACTGTTGGTGGTTGCAAATGAAGCAATGTTGCCGTTGCCGCTTGCGCTTAAGCCTATAGACGCTGCATTGTTTATCCAGCTATAGGCAGTTCCGGACACGGTACCACTGAAATTAACTGCTGTGGTAGCGGTGCCATTACACAAAATCTGGTCACCGGTTGCCGCCACATTGGGTGTGGGGTTCACCGTTATAGCGAAGGTATCTTTAGTACCTGTACAACCGTTTGCAGACGGGGTCACCGTAACCGTAGCGGTTACAGGTGCATTGGTGTTATTGGTTGTGACGGATGGGGCGATATTGCCATTGCCGCTTGCTGCCAGGCCAATGGAAGTTGTATTGTTGGCCCAGCTATAAGCAGTGCCTGATACCGTGCCATTGAAATTGACAGCGGCAGTGGGCGCACCATTACAAACTGCCTGGTCGCTTATTGCTACTACATTTGGGGTAGGGTTCACCTTTATTGCAAAGGTGTCTTTAGTACCGGTACAACCATTAGCCGATGGCGTTACGATAACAGTGGCCATTACAAGCGTATTTATATTGTTGGTAGCTGTGAATGAAGCAATGTTGCCTGTTGAATTGGTAGCAAGACCTATTGAAGCATCGCTGTTTATCCAGTTGTAAGAAGTATTGCTTACCGAACCACTGAAATTGATGGCAGTAACAGGTGCGCCATTACATAATACCTGGTCTGTGGTTGCTACGACATTCGGTATTGGGTTCACTGTGATGGTGAACGTGTCGTTGGGGCCGGTGCAGCTATTTGCCGACGGTGTAACAATTATAGTTGATGTTACAGGTGCATTGGTAGTATTGGTTGCTGTGAATGAAGCGATATTACCGTTACCGTTTGCGGCCAAACCTGTTGATGTTGTATTGTTGACCCAGCTATAAGCAGTGCCTGATACTGTGCCATTGAAATTGACAGCGGCAGCGGGCGCACCATTACAAACTGCCTGGTCGCTTATTGATACTACATTCGGTGTTGGGTTTACTTTTATTGCGAAGGTATCTTTGGCGCCTGTACAACTATTTGCTGATGGTGTAACAATTATAGTTACTGTAACAGGTGCATTGGTATTGTTTGCTGCTGCGAATGAGGCGATATTACCCGTACCACTTGCGGTAAGACCTGTTGATGTTGTATTGTTTGTCCAGCTATAAGATGTACCTGGCACAGCACCGCTGAAATTAACCGCCGCAGTAGCAGCCCCGTTACATAATGCCTGGTCATTGGTCGCTATAACATTGGGCGTTGGGTTTACTTGTATTGTGAATGTGTCTTTAGTGCCTGTACATCCATTGGCGGATGGTGTGACTATAACTGTTGCTATAACAGGTGCATTGGTAGTGTTTGCTGCTGCAAATGAAGCAATGTTACCGTTACCGCTTGCGGCAAGGCCTATAGATGTTGTATTATTGGCCCAGCTGTACGTAGTGCCACTTACCGGGCCACTGAAACTGATTGCCGTTGCTGCACTGTTACATACAACCTTATCGGTTACGGCATTTACTGCAGGTACCGGGTGTACCGTAAGTATAGCTTCACCGGAAGTGTCTTTCCGGGCGCAGCCGTTCGTTACTATGCAACGGTATTTGTAACCGTCCATAGCAGTAGTGACCCCTGTGAGTTGTAAGGTGCCTGTGGTAGCGGTAGCGCCACTGTAGATACCGCCATTGGTGATGTCTGTATAGCCTGCACCGGTATTCACCTGCCATTGATACGCCAGGCTGTTACCGGCGGTAGCTATGATTTTGAACGTAGCTGAACCGTTATTACATATTGCAGAGTCTGCAGGGTCTGTAGTAACTACAGGGTCTGCAAAGGATTTGATTACTATTGAATCGCATACGCCGGGTGAAGAAAGGCATGAGCCCTCACCGCGTGCATAGTAGGTAGTTGTTGACAGCGGCGTTACCTGTATAGTGCTGCCTGTGCCAACCGGAGTGCCGCCGCAACTACTGCTATACCAATGCCATTGACTGGCATCGTTCAGGTTGCCTGACTGTATGCTGAGTGTAGCAGTAGTGCCGCCACAGAGTATCGTATCGGAGGTGGCCAGTACCGGTGTAGACGGCGTACCTAAAGAGACAGGCCCCGGTATAGAAGCTGTAACTTTCCAACCATAAGTATAATCACTGTACATTAAATACGGTATATGGTCGAGTATCTGTATCGAGGTATAATTTATGTATGAGGCAGAAGCGCGACCCAGGTAAACCCATGAACTGCCATCATATTTCATCATCGTAGCCTTCTGAGCTGTATCTGTATAGGAATAATAAAGCGTAGTGCCATCTATCGCCAAATCAATCATATTGGTAAAGCCTCCTGTAAAGCCTGCTGTACCTACCACAGCCCAATTACTGCCATTATACTTCATCACGGTACCTTTACTACCATTACCATCCTCGCGATATGCGAAATAGGGTGTGCCCGAAGCATCCAGTTTCATAGCGCTGCTGTATATAGCCCCAAGTGTGAAACCAGATGAACCAACAAGTGCCCAGTTGCTGCCGTCGAATTTCATGACAGATGCCTTACCGCCGGTGCCATCATCCCTGAATCCTACATACGGGATATTGCTGGCATCAAATTCCATTGTCGTAAACCACACTTTGCCAATTGAGAACGCCGGGGTGCCCACATACACCCAATTGTTGCCGTTGTATTTCATTACCGATGCTTTTTGGCCATTGGCATTGTCGGCGAAAAGTAAATAAGGGGTTCCGTTCCCATCTACGTTCATAGCAGTATAATATGCGCCGCCGGGGGTAAAACCGGCATTGCCTACGTTCACCCAGCTAACACCATTATATTTCATTACCGTACCCTTGCCACTATTTCCACCGTCGGTATATCCTACATAAGGTACACCACCGGCATCAACTGCAATCTGTATACCTGATACACTGCCTGCTGAAAAACCGGCATTACCTACCGTTACCCAGTTGCTACCGTCGTATTTCATTACAGTGGCTTTAGAGCTATAGGCCTGGTCTGAATATGCAATATATAGGGTACCGGCAGCATCTTTTGCCGTTGTGAGATACTGGGCAGCTCCTGCCGAGAAGCCCGGGTTGCCAAGATGTTTCCATCCCCGAGGGTTCACTGCGTTATCATTACAATCGTAGTTGTTGGCTACATAGCCTGCGGGTTGTGCGCAAGACATGCTATCTACAGCCGGGTTGCCCCAGCCGTCGTTGTCGGCATCTGCATACCATGTACGGTTAGTTACTGTTACGGTTACAGAGCCGCAACTGCCGGGCGCATTGCTACAACCACCTTCGCCACGCGCGTAGTAGGTGGTAGTGACAGATGGCGATACCGTGATATGGTTCCCTGAGTCTATCAATGTGCCGCCACAGCTACCTGTGTACCATTTCCATTGTGCTGCATCGTTCAGTTTGCCAGTGTCTATAGACAAAATAGTATTGTTACCGCAATAGATGCTGTCTTTTGCAGCCGCCAGTTGTGGAGTATTAGCATTGCCCAGGGCAGCAGGTATCATTGTTGAAGCTCGTGCTATGAAAGTGCTGCTGTCTGTATAGAGTACATATACTTTACCAGGGCCATCAATAACCATTGAAACCTCATTAGCATGCCCTTTTGGAGAGACAGCAGTACCTATTGATGACCATGAGGTGCCATCATATTTTGATACAGCAGCTTTATCGTTCTGGCCGCCATCGCGATATGCGAAATACAATGTATTGTTATAGATAGCTAATGAAGGCATAGCTATAATATCCCCGGCAGTACCTAAAGATACCCAACTGGTACCATTGTACTTCATTACTGTGCCTTTATAATTGTTTTGATTATCCGGGAATGCTACATACGGAGTGCCATTGTCGTCTATTACCAAAGATGTACCGTTTGTTTGCCCGGTAGAAAATCCCGGGTTCCCAACAAATACCCAATTGCTGCCATTGTATTTCATGACAGATGTTTTGTAATTATTGGCGACATCTTTATATGCTACATAAGGAGTATTAGCACCATCAAAAGCTATATCGAAATAATATGCATCCCCGGCAGAGATACCCGAACCACCAACAAATACCCAACTGCTGCCATTATATTTCATCACGTTAGCTTTACCGGTATTCCCATCGGTATAAATAATATACGGTACATTGTTTCTGTCTATTGCAATCGTATTTTCATAAGCCTTCGCAGATGTAAAACCTGCATTACCAACCTGTACCCATGATGTGCCATTGAATTTCATCACCGATGCTTTTTCACCGTTCGCAAAGTCTCTGTATGCTATGTATGGAGTACCACCTGCATCTATGGCAATCGTAGTCCCCCTTACCTCTCCCGGAGTAAAAGCTGCATTACCAACTGTTACCCAGTTGCTGCCATTATATTTTTTAACTGTGGCTTTATTGTTGTTAGCACCATCCTGGAAAACAGCATATGGTGTGCCATTACCATCAATTGCTGAATGGAGGTAGTATGCTGTACCCGTAGAGAAACTGCTACCCACATCGGTCCATGAAGCAGGGTTCGCCTGGCCATCATTACAATCCAGGCTGTTGCCTACATAACCTGTTGGTGCTGCACAAGACATACTATCAACTGAACTGTTACCAAAGCCATCACCATCTGCATCTGCGTACCAATGATATTTAGAAACGGTTACGGTAATGCTGCCACAGGCCCCGGGAGCAGCAGCACAGCCACCTTCACCGCGCACATAGTACGTGGTGGTAGCTGCGGGAGATACAGTAACGGATGTACCTGAATCTACCGGCGTACCACCGCAACTACCGGTGTACCATTTCCATTTTGCCGCGGCATTCAGGTTCCCACCACTAACGGATAGTGTAGTACTGTTGCCGCAATATATGTTTGTAGTTCCTGCAAGTGTTGGGGTAGTCGCAATGGTTAAAGGTTCTATACTCATCACCGAAACGCTGTCTAAACCTAACTGGTCATCAACAAACGCCACATGTGGAATGCCGGTACTATCTATAGCAATGGCTGTATATTCTGCATAGCTGGTAGAGGTTATGATACCGGCGCCAACTATAGGCCAACCACTTCCGTTGTATTTTTTCACTGTGCCATTTCCGTTATAGCTGGCGTCTGAATAAAAAACATAAGGTGTGCCGCTGCCGTCTATCGCCAGGGCGCCATAATCAGATACACCAAAATTGCTGCCCAGCAGTACCCAACTACTGCCATTGTATTTTTTAACGTATGATGGATTGAAAAACGAAGAGCCAACGTCAGAATGAATCACATAAGGGGTATCATTACCATCTATAACTATATCTGCATAGCGAACATAATAATTCGGTAATGCAATAGCGCTGCCCACAGCCACCCAATTGCTACCATTGTATTTCTTTGCATATAATGCCGCATTGGGATAGTCTTCATCATATATTATATATGGTGTACCGGTACCGTCTATTGCAATGCGTGTTATACGGTTAAAATTGCCTGTATTTGCCGGTGTACCCACAGCCACCCAACTGCTGCCATTATATTTTTTCACTACAGGGTCACTGTACCCGTAAACTATATACGGTGTGTTGCCGGTATCTATTGCCAGGTCGGGAGAATACCCGTATGATGAGGTGACAGCAGCACCCACATTCACCCAACTGCTGCCGTTGTACTGCATAACCGTTACATTCTGACGGTTGCTATTGTTATACGCTATGTAGAGGGTATTGTTATTATCTATTGCCAGGCTCAACTCACTGGCTGCTGTTGGGGTAAACCCTGCACTGCCTACCAATACCCAGCTACTGCCGCTTTTTTTCATTACTGTTACTTTGCTGCCGGCATTCTTGTCCACGTACGCCACATAAATAGTCCCGTTGCGGGCTATCGCAATATTAGTATTGGCCCCCTTTCCGGAAGAAATATAAGTAGGGCCTTCATAGAACCATGAGAGACCATCGACATGACTGTCGTTACAGTCAAGACTATTCTGTACATAACCTGTAGGTTTGGATGTAGCACTCTGCGAAACAGAAGGGTTACCCCAGCCATCACCGTCGGCATCCTGGTACCAGGTTATTTGAGCGTTTGCCTGTGAACATACCAGCAGGAATGCCACCAGCCACATCATCAACCGGTTTAGACGTTGAGCATTTGTCTGAATGTTGCACCTTGTTTGGCCTGCGTAGTTAGTTGAATAGTTATTCATACAACTTGGTTTGATACATATAAAATAATTTCAATAAAGCGGGTTCGTCTATTGAGAAAAAGTTAAATACACGGAGATGATAGCACCTATTGTGATTAATACTATCACCACCATCCATACAGAAAATTTATCCATGGTAGCATTTGTATAGCCAAAAATGCGATGCATGAGACGGGAAAGCAAGCTTTGGGTAGCTACAAATAGGCTATAGGCGTAGCTACAAATGCGCTACAATAATAGAATTGAAAATCAGTAAGTTATGGGAGGAGGTAACTGCCTAAATGCGGTCAATCAGCTCATCGAGCTGGGTATGGTCATCAAATCCGAGCTTTTTCATCAGCCTGTATTTACTGGCTCTTACTGCCGGAGGGGTTATACCCAGCATACCCGCCATCTCGCGGGCCGATAATTTTAATTTACTTAATACGACAAACCTGATTTCGGCAGGGGTCAGGTCCGGTAATTGTTCTCTGAGACGGGTAAGAAATCCGGGATGTACTTTATCAAAAGTTGTTTTAAACTCTGTCCATTGCTCATCGGTGAGCAATATTGATTGTTGCAGTTCGCTCAGTAGTTTTTCATCTATCGGGCCTGGTGTGCCTCCCCGCTCCTTTAGCTTCTCCATTTCCGCAGAAATTGCGGCAATCAGGTCATTTTTTTCCTGCATGTGCCGTGTAAAATCAGCTAGCTGTTTGGCTGCAAACTCTTCGGCGCGCTTCTTTTCAGTTTCCGCTACTTTAGCTTTCTGCTGCTGTTTCAGCTTCTCCCTGTTAATCAGCAATAAGCCGGATATACCAACAAGGCATATGATGGCAATCAGTTTGTTCCTGTCGCTGTGGCGTTTTGACAGTTCCTGGTCTTTGAGGCGGTTCTCATATTTTAATGAGTCGGTAGTTCTCCGGGCCTGGTACTCTGCCTCCGCTTTTGCAAAAGCTACCTGCATGTCTATAGATTTAAGGCTGTCCTTTTCAGCAGCATTAAGGTCAACGTACCTGTATGCTTCCTTATATTGCCCCAGCTGGAAATAGGCATGCCCTATGTTGTGAAAAGTATTTACTCTAATCAGTGGCATACCGAGCTCATAGCTCATGGCTATCGCCTGCTTGCCAAAACTTATAGACTTTAAGTAATTACTCTTTCTGTCTTGTAAACTGTCGGGTAAAGATCGAGATGGCGCGTCTGCTATATTCATATATACAGCCCCTATGTTACTCAAGGCAAACAAATAAGTCCTTTTGTTGCCAATTTCTTCAGCGGTATTCAGCGCCTTAAACAGGTATAGCAAAGCACTGTCGTTTTTCTTTAAGTAGGAATAAGCGCTCCCCACATTTTGATAGGCTGTGGCGAGCTTCCCCGGATTGTTGCTGCCGGCCTCCTCCATTTTTATGGCATCGGAAAAGGCATTGGCAGCTTTCCTGTAATTATTCTGTTTTAGATATATATTTCCTTTGGCATTGGCTATGAAATACTGGTTTTTAATACCGGCAGCATCATAGGCTTTTTCTGCTTCTGTAAGGCTGTATAGCGCTTTCCCGTATTCTTTTCTGTCGCCGTAAACATTGCTGATACTTATGTGCGCATTGCCTATATCTTCCTTGCTATCTATATTTCTTGCCGCAGCCAGGGCATCTGTGAAGTGTTTCAGGGCTTCCGGCAATTGCTGCTGCACGGCATAACACCGCCCGATGGCAAAATTCGCTTTCATAACGCCGTATTCATAGTCTAGCTTACTGGCAAGGTTCAGTGCGTGTTGCCCGTAGGTCACCCCTTTATCCGGCGCAATTTGAAAGTAAGCCCGGGAAATTTCGCACAACAACATAACCTTATTGGTATCTTCTTTGGCAACAGGCAGTACCTCCAGCAAAGAATCGACCATTGATTGTGCCGGCTGGGCGGTAAGCTGCCGCGGTGCGTTTAATAGCAGAATAAAAAAAGCAAGCGTGTAAAGAAAACCCTTGTTGTGCATATATCTATCCCTGGCCTTTCTGACTATAAATATATAGCGCAGTTTCCTTATTCAGAAAGACTATGTTGAATATAAGAGAAAATGTGAATGGGTTATAGCGCAACTAGCAGGGCATTATTGCGCAATTCAGCTTTTCTTTTTACATCGTGTGTGAATTGAAGCTGATGAAACTGCACTGTTGAGAATGAATTTTTATACTATTTTGTATGAAATTTATTCTTATGGACCAAAAATGGCAACACCTTGAAAACAGTTACTGGTTTGTTCCCGTGCCTTATTTACCCGCACTGCAAATGAATGCGGAAGATACAGAGCCCACCTTCATGATTGATCAGACCGTTTGGCAAATTACCGGTTACCGCGACGGGTATTTCTGGGGAAACTGCGCAGCTTTGATTTATGAAAAGGGTACTACCCCCGCTAATCCTCCCGAAGGAAAGAAACTGGTTGGCACTATCACACCTGAAGGGCAGGTGTTGATTACATTTATGTCGATTAGCGAGATAGGCGCGGCACAGGCTATACAGGGATGGGGGAAAATGATGAAAAAAGATGGCCGGTGGGTTTTTGAAATGCAGATGTCGTCAGGAGTAACGTACCTGGTGGCTCATTGGGCAGATATGGCATTGACCCAACCCGGCGATCCTTCATGGGAGCAACTTCCGGGAACTGATTATTCGGTACCTGCATTTTTAGAAGCAGCAGGGTTTTGACGGGCCGGGATTGTTTATCTATAACAAATAACAGGGCTGTGTAAGCAATGCAGAAATTTCAGGCTCCGTATGAATCATTATTCGTTGTTATTTCTGGTCAAAGAAATATACGATTAGCATGATACAAGGTTGTTTCGTTTTGTTTTTAGGCACATGGGGAAGACGGCCATCAAAAAAAAGAGAGTCACCTTCCTGCAATACATACGTCTGACCATTAATAAGGTATTCAGCCTCACCTTTCAGTATGTATTTATACTCATAGGCTTCGGTGCACACCTCTTCCCTGTGTGCATCAGGGGCCAGTTCCAGTAATACAAAGTCTATTGTACTTGCCGCCAGGTTTTTAGTAAGCATACGTTGGTAGCTAAAGCCCTTTGCATCTTCTTTCTCAAACCGTTCATAATTTTCTTTTTTCTGCACTACTATAGTAGGTTCCAGCAGGTTCAGGTCTTTAAAAAACTCACTTACTTCAATTTCCAGCGACTGTATAATGCTGAACATAACGGGTAATGATGGTATGCTTCTGCCGTTTTCTATCTGGGAAATCAGCCCTTTACTTACTCCTGATTTATCTGCGAGCTCCTGTAGCGTCAGGCGTTTTTCTAACCGTTGTTGTTTTACTCTCCGGCTTACTTCCAGCAAAAAAGCTCCTTCCATATAAATGCTTTAAGGTTTAAAGTTAAATACTGGTTTTCTAAGGTATACTTATGTTTAGTATAAGTTAACAATTGCTTAACCCTGTGTTTAGAATTTGTAAACATCAGTTTAAAATCTTTGTACCGAAATAGAAGGGAAGTTAAAACGAATTGTATATATCTAAACAAATATCACAGATAATTATGGGAATAAAACTCATTGTGTTTGATATGGCAGGCACTACGGTAGAAGACGATCAGTATGTAGCCGGAGCATTAAAAAGCGCCTTGTCTTATTATGGTTATGATATCCAGGTAGAAGAGATTAATCGTGTCATGGGCTATTCAAAACCGGTAGCTATACAGCAGTTGCTTGACGGGTACAATCATAAACAGCCTTATAATGAGGAGGCGTTAACGCAAAAAATACATGATCGTTTTGTTGATGAAATGATCAGTTTTTACAGGGGCAGCAAGCATATAAAGGAAAAGCAGCACGTGCGCCTGGTATTTGGCGTATTGCGCAGTTATGGCATCAAAATAGCCATCGACACAGGTTTTTCAAGGCCCATAGCCGATATCATTTTTCAACGCCTTGGCTGGGTACAGGGTGTTCATTTCGATGTAAGTATCACCAGTGATGAGGTAGATAATGGCCGGCCTTATCCTGATATGATATACAGGGCTATGGAGCTATGTGGCATAACCGATCCTTTGGAAGTAGTAAAAGTGGGTGATACCGCGTCAGATATGCAACAGGGTACTGCCGCAGGTTGCCGTTACGTAGTTGGTATAACTACAGGGGCCTACACATCCGAAGAGTTGAGCCGGGAAGAACATACGCACCTCATTACAGACCTGAAAGAATTGCTCTTATTACCGGGCATTGAACATACAATGTATCTAAACGAGGATAAAAAAATTTAAATAAATAAAACAATGAAACAAGTTCTGCTTTTTGCTTTGTTATTAAGCCCATTGGGCCAGATGCTTTGGGCACAGGGTACCCTTACGGGTATAATATATGACAAATCCGGCTCTATGCCTGGAGTGAATGTTAGCATTCCGGAATTGAAGACCGGCACTGTTACCGGTCAGGATGGTAGTTTTTCCCTTAAGCTTCCCGCGGGGGAACACAGGGTAAAGATTTTATTTGTAGGCTATAAGGGGTTGGATACGGTAGTGTCTATAGCCGATGGCTCCCAGACCAATATTGGAAAGGTCACAATTGAGCCGCGAAATGCACTTACAGAAGTGGAGATAAAAGGGATGTATCGTTCCGGTGAGAAGAAAGCTATCTCTATGAGGCGCAATGCTACAGCTATTATGGATGTGATTAGCGCCGATGCTATAGGAAAAATGCCGGATATTAATGCGGCGGAAGCAGTGCAGCGGGTACCCGGTGTAAGTATAGACCGCGACCAGGGAGAAGGCCGCTACGTTACCGTACGCGGAACGCCTTCCCAATGGAGCTCTACAACAGTAAATGGAGACCGGATGCCTGCGGCAAAAACTTCCGGTGACCTGCTGGGCAACCGTACCGTTCCTCTTGATCTGTTGCCGTCTGAGTTTATACAGTATATAGAAGTAGTGAAGGCGCTTACGCCCGAATATGAGGGCGATGCCATAGGGGGGACTATTAATTTTATTCCCCGTACTTCTGTAGAAAAAAGAACGTTGCGGGCCACGGCAGCATTGCCCTATAATTCCAGGGCAGTTGACAAGACGGGGTATGCAGGTACACTCCTTTATGGCGATCGCCTTTTAAATGACAAATTCGGCTTTCTTGTATTGGGCAATATCAACAGGCGTACCTATGCCACCGACGATTATGAAGTAGTATATGGTAATGAACTGCACAATGTGAGTACGCTGGATGTAAGAAACTACCAGGGTATACGAACCAACAGAGGGATTAATGCGGCAGCCGATTACAAAATAAATTCCGGAACAAAAATATATGCGAGGGGGTACTACACAGACCTGCTGGATAATGAGCGTAACCGTAAGACGATGCATTACTTCGATAAAACAAAAGATAATGCTGTGTTGAGATGGAGTATAGTAGACTATTACTTCAAAAACTATGGCGGAGAAACAGGGCTACAATCACAACTGGGCAATAAGTTGCATATGAATGCACGGGTAGCCTGGTACAAATCGTGGGCAGGATACAAAGGCCCGTCAACTGTTGATAAAGACCGCAGAGGCTACTACTACGGAAACTGGGTGCAAACTGTAAAATACGACAACCTGGCTAAGATAGACGGCAAGCCTTACAAATTCCTGGCAGGCGATGGGCCTGAAGGTTATGAAGGCGACCAGCCCGATAATATACAACCGCATTTTGACCCGTCTACACCATATAGCGCAGATAATTACTACCTGGACAAATACGTGATTTCTATACGCAACATTACAGAAGAAGATAAGGTAGCTGCAACTGATTTCAGGTATAATGTACGGGACAACCTTACAATAAAGTTTGGCGGCAAGTTTCGTTACAAAACCAGTAATTATGACTACCGCTATGCCACATGGACGTATGATAAAAAAGCCCCGAAGGCATATCTTAATATGTGGGAAAGGGAAGCATTCCCTACCTCAAGCTGGTTCCCCGAACTAAACAGCTCTTATGATGGCCTGAAATTTAATTACCCTACGGAAAGTTCCTTTATCGATCCCACTGGTAATCCTGAAATCGCACAACACCTTACCTACAATATGCAGGATGCTACCAACTCGTCCTATGCTACCGGCAACTATGACGCTAAAGAGCAAACTGGAGCCGGTTATGCTATGGCAGAATGGAACATGAGGAATGACCTTTCGCTCGTAGGAGGACTGCGTTATGAATACACATCGTATAAAATAAACAGTTACCAGTACAATGATATATCTAAAGAAGTAACACCCGTAACAGGGTCGAAAAATGTACCTGCGGCGCTGCCTATGCTGCACCTGATTTATAAGCCTTCCAATAAGCTGGATTTCAGGGCCGCTGTAACGCGGAGCTTTGCCCGCCCGGCTTTCAATGAGCTGAGCCCAAGCACGAGACTGAACCCGGACAAGCAAACAATAGTTATGGGTAATGCGGGATTGAAACCAACGTTTGCCTGGAATTATGACCTGATAGGCAGTTATTACATCAACAACACTAGTTATTTATCCGGAGGGTTCTTTTATAAGAAAATCCAAGACCTGGTATATACAAAATCGCATGATGAGACAAGGACAGTAGATGGTGTTACCGACCTGTATAAAGTATCTCAGCCGTTAAATTCGGAAAATGCTTCCCTGTATGGTGTGGAATTAAGCTATAACCATAAGTTTACTTTCCTTCCCGGCTTTTTGAATGGCCTCGGCCTGAACCTTAATTATACATATACCAAATCTGAAACTACACTGCAAGACCGCCCCGGGGAGAAAATAGGATTGATGAACCAGTCGCCCAACATTTTTAATGCAACACTTTTTTACGAGAAATATGGTTTTGCGCTGCGTCTTGCTGCAAATTACCGTGAAGCATTTCTCGTAGAAGTAAGGGACAACAGCGACGCCGACAGGTACCAGGACAAAGACTTCCACCTGGATATGAATATGTCTTACACATTTCCTAAGAATATTACCCTTTTCGTAGATGTCAATAACCTTACCAACCAGCCGCTCCGCTACTATCACGGCGTAAGCAGCAGGCCGGAACAGGTGGAATATTATTCAATAAGAGGGCGTGTAGGGGTTAACTGGAATCTATAGTCATTCACTTCAACACAAAAATAAACTATGCGTAAACTAACATTTCTTGGCCTGTTGCTGCTTGCAGCCGCAGCAGGCTGTAAAAAAGAAAACAACATTGTAGGGAAAGTAACGGACACAGAAGATGCGGACAGGAATATCACCATCTCGGCATCGCAGTATAAAAATATGGCTGCAAATGCACTAGTGTCTTCTGAAACTACATTTAGCTATTCGGGAAAAGACGTCAGGGTAAAAGTGTACTCCCGTGATGTGGGTGACAGTAAGAACAGCCCCATATTCAAATACGGAGACCTTATCAACCGGGCCATTGCTTACAAAAATGCCAACCCCGGCGTAGATGTTTCCATCAAGTTTGCCATGTACAAAATAGGGACAGGTTCCTATGTAGGCTTTGACCCGTCACACTCCAGTTACGGTTATGTAAAGGGCAACGATTTTGGGGGCGACCATTCGGAAAAACTGATATACTCTATTGTAAAGGCGGCCCTTAACCAGGTACATATAGATTTTGTTTACCAGTTTGATGCATCGGGAGATGTTTACAGTTACATCACAGGTTTTTTAAATGACCCCTGCGTTACAGATGCAACTAAAACGGTGGGTGATTATCTCCGCATCCGCAAAGTAAACTGGGGTACGGAATCTCATCAGCAGATGCATGCTAAATATATGACGGTAAGTCACTATGCGGGAGACGGAAGCAATATCCTGAATACCGTTTACAGCACAACAGGCAATGTAGACGATCACGGAACAGACGGCATACCTACAAGCAAAGACTGGGTACAATCCGGCATCCTGATCAATGGCCATGAGGAACTGATGGATTCCTATAACGAGTATTTTGACCTGATATTTAACAATTATTCAAGTCACTCTTCTTTTAAATCCGCAGTACGTAGCGCACATGCCAGCAATTCATTAAATTATGATGATGAATATTTCAGCAGCTATTTTTATCCTATACCCTTAAGCCCGCAGGGCAATTATACCTACGTTGCTGAAACAGGTGACAGTTCTTCCTCCAATGGCAATGCATGGGATACTACTTTCAACCCAATTGCCAAATATGTTTCGCGCATGGCTTCCGTTAGCGGCGACCGCTATTTTAAAGCGAATGTATATCATCTTAAGACCGACAATTTCGGCAGGAAGCTATACAATGAGCTATACAATATTTATAACTCCGGTGTGCCGGGCCTGAAGCATTTCCGCTTTGTGATAAAGGAAAATTCATATGAAAATGTTTTCCCGCTCAGTAATTTTAATAATATAGGTATTATCACAGAGCCTGCAGCAACACATGCCAAAGACGTGCTTTTTGCATTTAGCGGTGTAACAAGTTATTACAGTATTACCGGTTCTACTAACCTAAAACTGGATGCACATTGTTCTAAAGCAAATGCCAGCGTTGTAGTTAAAGAATATACAACAGCACACCCTGTATACAATGCCTTTAAGACAATATATGAATACCAGTATTAATGCCTGGGTTTAAAAATATTTCTGAAACTGCAATGGGTCGAGACTGTAGCACATATTCCAGGAGACAATTCATTATAGCTTCATCGTTAGTATGGTTTCCGTTCAGGTGGTTAGCGGCTATAAAGGACGATGAAGCATATTTTCAACACGGAGTAGCCTCAGGCGATCCATTGCAGAATCAGGTAATCATCTGGACGAGAGTAACAGCAACTGAATATTTTACAAAGGTGGTTGCCTGGCAGGTAGCGGCAGATAACGAGTTCAGGCAAATAGTAGGTGACGGCAGGTACAGTTTATCAGCAGGTAAGGATTATACTGTAAAAATCGATGTGACGGGGTTAAAACCGGGCAGGACTTATTATTACAGGTTTCGCTACAAAGATCAGTATTCCCCTGTCGGAGTAACATGCACTTTGCCGGAGGAATTATATGACGGGGCATTTTCCATTGCAGTAGTTAGCTGCAACAATTGGGAAGACGGTTATTTTAATGCTTTCCGTTTTCTTGCCCGGAAGAAAGAGGTAGATATGGTACTGCATCTGGGCGATTACATTTATGAGTATAGCGCAGGGCAATATAATAATCCTGCAGTGAAAGGAAGGGTAAATAGTCCGCTTCACGAAATCGTCACTTTACAGGATTATCGTCAACGTTATGCCCAATACCGTACAGACCCCGATTTACAGGAACTGCATGCAGCCAAGCCTTTTATCATGATATGGGACGACCATGAGATGGCGAATGACAGCTACAAAGACGGGGCTAAAAATCACCAGCCGGAAGAAGGGGTATGGGCAAACAGAAGAGCGGCAGCCGTACAGGCATACCTGGAGTGGTTGCCGGTGAGGGCCGCAGATGTAAAGGGGATGCAACGCAAAATATCTATTGGCAATGACATGGATTTATTCCTGGTTGATGAGCGTTTGCAGGGAAGGACCCGGCAACTGGATGTTAGCGATAAAGCCTTTAACAATGAGGACAGAAGCATGCTGGGCAGCGAACAGTATCAATGGCTCGAACAACAATTAAAGAACAGTCGTGCCACCTGGAAACTGATAGGTAACGAGGTGATGTTCTCCGGCTATACTGTTTTGGAGGGGTACAAATCACCAAAGTACAATGATTGGTGGCTGGGGTATCCTTACGAACGCAATAAATTGATTGCCTTCCTGGGGCAGGAGCATCCCGGTAATGTGATTTTTCTAACGGGCGACCATCATGAATCATTTGTACTGGCCCTGCACCAGGAGAAAGAATATGCAAAGTACACCCATGCTTATACAGAGAAACCCCTGGCATGGGAACTGCTGACACCGAGCATTACTTCAAAGAATGCAGACAGGCTGACGAATGAAGAAATAGAACGTACGGAAAAGATGCTTCGCCTGCCGGAAGTTAACCCGCACCTGGTATATGCCGACATAAAGAACCACGGTTATTTCATCGCCACCATTAGTAAAGAACAGTTTGCGGCTACTTATTACTTCACAAATACTGTCATCAGCAGGGAAGCAAAAGAATACAAGGCGGCATCATTTACTATTGATGCAGCAACATTTAATATCAGCAAAGAATAAATACAGGAATATATGGCTACAGGAAATATAGTCACGTTTGAAGGGCCGGGAAAGAAAATGCAGGTTCATACATACCCGCTGCCGGAATTGCTTCCCGGAGAAGTGCTTGTAAAAAACCTTTATACTACCATTTGCGGCAGCGATTTGCATACGTATTGCGGTTTGCGGCAGGAAAAATTGCCTACCGTTCTCGGCCATGAAATAGTGGGCCGTATAGTGAAGCTGCATGAAAGCCATGCCGGGTATGATAGTGCGGGCAGCAGGCTGCATGAAGGCGACCTGGTGACCTGGAGCGTTTTTTCTTCCAATCCTGCATCGGAGTATGCACTCCGCGGCATGCCGCAAAAAGCGGAAGGTCTTTTTAAATATGGTCATGCGCAGGTTTCCGCAGATGATGTTTTTCATGGAGGGTTGGCGGAGTATTGCGTATTAAAAGTGCATACAACGATATTGAAATTGCCGGAAGAAATACCCCTGCCCGTAGCGGCTATCATCAACTGCGCTGTTGCCACAGTGTCAGGAGCGGTAAGGCTTGCGGGTAATATACAAGGGAAGCGCATATTGATTACAGGGATGGGCCTGCTGGGAATTGTTTGTGCGGCTATGTGCAGGGAAGAAGGGGCCAACACTATTTATGCAGCAGATATAAATGCAGAACGGCTCAGGGATGCGGCAGACTTTGGGGCAGATAAGCTGTGCCTGCTAAACAAGTCGGGTGAATTACCAGGTGATAATGATTTTTCTGTTTTTCCTGAAGCCGGGATAGATGTTGTATTTGATATGAGTGGCTCCCCTGAAGCTATGGAAGCGGGTCTGCACCCTCTTTCTATTGGGGGTACTGCCGTATGGGTCGGTGCTGTTTTTCATAGCCGGAAAATACAGGTAGACCCGGAACAAATTGTCCGGAAACTGGTCACCATAAAAGGGCTGCACAACTACAACTATGAAGACCTGAAGTATGCAGTGGCATTTATAGAACGTTGCCATAAAAAATATCCTTTCAGCAGAATAGTAGGTGAAGAATTTGTGCTGCAGGAAGCAGAACAGGCATTTGAATATGCATTGCAGCATAAGCCGCTTCGTGTGGGCATCCGTATAGCTTGATAATAAAACAATTGATAAAAATGAATCGAAACTTCCGCAAACAGCAGTGGAAAATGTTATTGTTAACCATGTTTTGCTACCTGTTTTTTTATACAGGCCGTCACAACTTTGGCTGGGCTGTAAAAGATATGTCGGCAGAACTGAATATTCCGTATGGCACTGTTGGCTGGATTAGTTTTTCCATGCTCATCGGGTATGCATTCGGGCAACTGGTTAACGGAAACCTTGCAGATAGGTTCAGCGCCAGGGTAATGGTGGCGGCAGGGGCTTATTTATCCATACTATGCAATATTGGTATTAGTTATACCAGTTCTATACCCGTTATCATGGCATTATGGGCATTGAACGGTTATTTTCAGTCGATGGCATGGGCGCCCGGTGGTAAAGTGATTAGTAACTGGTGGGGCAGCGTGGAGCGGGGAAAAGCTTTCGGTTTCTATACTATGGCTGCCGGATTGTCTTCGGTCATCACGTATATTCTTTCCATTGTATTGCTACAGCAGGACATGGGGTGGCGTATGCTGTTTCGCCTGCCGGTATTGTTGTTGTTAGTCACGGCAACTATTTTCCTTATTGCTGCGAGAAATAAGCCCTCAGACCTCGGGTATGATCCGATAGAAGATGCACCCCATGAGAAAGAAAGCTGGCTTAGCCGGTACAGGGCTGTGCTGGCCAATAAGAAGTTCCTGACGGCCTGTTTTGCTTTTGGCTTTGAAAGCATGGCACGTTACGGGCTTATTTTCTGGGTGCCGGTCCATTATCTTGGTAAAAACTGGAAAGATAATCCGCATTATCTCTGGGTGACTTTTTTGCTTCCTGTCGGTATGGCTGTTGGTGCACTCTCGTTTGGTACTATATCCGATACTCTTTTTAAAACGAACCGTATAGCATCCATACGTTTTGGTATGTTAATGAGTGCTGTTATTGCGTTAACAGTCTACTTTCTGCCTTCGGGCAATATATTGCAGGGCGGTGTCCTGATGCTATTGGCCGGTTTTTTTGTATATGGCCCGCAGGCCAACTTTTGGCCGTTAAGCCCCGATATGCTGGGGAGCAGGTATACAGGCACAGGGATAGGGTTTATGAATATGTTCGGATATGTTTTTGCAGCACTGGGAGAGCCTCTTTTAGGATATATTATTGACTGGTCAAAAAGTACCAAAAGTATTTTCCCGGTTATTACGCTTATATGCCTGTTTTCCGCATTTATTATATCACTGGCAGGAAAGAATGTAGTTCCGGGGCTGCAATCAGAAACTGAAACTTCAACATGTTAATAATAACGGGCATTTCCCCCGGAACAGGGCGTATGCATACTTGTCAAAATGCCGGTAGTGCTGATGAATTGGAGCATATATGTCATTCCTGCGCCGGTTTCTAAAAAAAGAAAAACTCCCGCAAGCGGGAGTAAATCATATTAAGGGATAAGAGAGAGCTAAATTAGAGCTGGGTAGCAGTGTACACTACATC